>NZ_JAGFVL010000021.1 GCF_017599345.1 Gracilibacillus suaedae | reverse complement strand
GAAGTATCATACCCCTGTATATGCTCATTTGAAGCAATTGCCTTATCCAGTATTGTAAAAATATCTTCTAAGGTAATATGGCTTTTTCTTTCAGCAATATATTCATATATAGATTCTAAAAAACTATTATCCTTTTTTAACTCATCTAGTAATTTATATTTTTCTTCCTTAGGAAGTGTTTTTATCTCTTCTAATGCTGATTCGTCAGAAATAAAATCAAAATAATTTTTATTAGAAAAGAGCCTGATTATAAACTCTGCTATGTTTATACGTGCTTTACGATACCTTTCTCCAGTTTTAAGTAAGATTGGATTAAAAGTTGCAAAATCTGATTCCTCTTTCTTGAATATACTTTTTAATATGTCTGCTTGTGAAGGGAGGTTTTCTATCATTGAAGCTCCAGCACCAAGAACAAAAACTGTTTTACTCATGGGTATATAACACTTCTTTCCACAACTCGTAAGTACCCACTAAATCATAGCCTAATATTGGAGAATACTCTTCTGCTGATTTAATAGATTCATCTACTAGATCTAATAAATCATTTGATTGTATGGACTCCCACTCTTTTAACTTATTAAATAAAAAGTGATTAATGCATAATGCTTTTGCTTCCGTGGTTGGATATTGCCTTGAAATAGTCGCCCCTGTTTTTCGTTTGATTTCAATCGGTTTAGAATCACCATAGAATGCAAAGTTATCCAAGTTATCATCTATAATTTCTTTACATTGTTCACAATTACATATATCACGATAGTACCTTTCATAATTATCTGGTAATATCTCCAAAAATCTTAATAACGTAGCTACACGACCATATTCTATTCTTTGATGAATTGGATACAAATAATATTTATTAACTGGAATACCACCGCCCACAGGGACAATCGCTCTTTTTTCGCCATACTCAATACCATGGCATACTCCTTGCAATTTGGCTTTGGAATTCTCATGACAAAGTAACACAGAAAAATAATCTCCGTATAGGTTATATACATTAATTCCATTATCAGAAAAACCTTTTATTAATTTGCAAAAATTGTTTAGTAGTAATCTTGATGATTCAAATGCCGAAAAATCATCTACCCATAAAAGCAAATTCCTAATACCATATGATGAATACTTGTCTATAATATCTTCAATATAATAAGAATCTTCCAAAATATCTTTTTCGATAACAATTTGCGCTGCTATTCTATCCAACTCATATTCTTCAAGAGAAAAATCTATCATTCTAACATTTATCTCTATCCACTTATTATAATTCTTAGTATTCATCATAAAATAAGGAACGATTAACCATTTAGGTTCAAATGTAACTTTTGCATATTGTAAATATTTGTAGTAGTCCCTTTTCTTAGAGGTCTCTATAACGTGGTTTTTTTGAAAATCTAGAACCTTAGAAGTAAAGTTCTGCAGAATTGATTCATCTTCGAAATCAGAAGGTACTAAAACTCTTTCCTGATCAACAATTTTCTCCTTTACAAAATCAGAATAGTTATCTACCATCTTTTGTATTGAACTTTTTATTTTTCCATTCTTTCCTTTAATGTACTGGATATCATGTTGAAGAGAGTGGGTTAGTGGATCAATAATATAGCTAAACCTGCGAGTTGCAACGAATTTAGAAATTGCCTTGGAAGCATGTGATATCATATTTCCGTTGATAACCAATAGGTCAAATTCATTTTTAAATTCATCAATAAACTTCTGTTCTGCCGATGTACCATATCGAATTATTTTTAAAGCAGACTTTTGCTCCATAGTTCTCTCCCCTCTTATACCTTTAATATTCTAATAGCATGTTTAGTAAACTTTCCTTTTGTACATCCCAATAAAAATCTGATTTTATAGGTTTGACAGCTTCAAATATTTCTGGATTACCTTTTTCATCCAAATAAAAATATAACAGTCCGGTCTTCTCTTGTTTACACACATCTTCAATTTTTTCTCTGGTTACTTTATTTTTAGGTTTTAATATACAAATGGACATATAATCTACGGCAATACTGTGTTTCTTTACTTGGTCTATTGCTTTTTTCCAGTTTCTTAACTTAAATTCAATAGCTGATAATTCATTATTATTATTAATCGCTATCATATCAATTGAAGAAGAAAATAAAGGAACCTCTTTAAATACTTTAAGATTCCTTTCTGCTAATATTTTTATACTAAGTTCAACCTGTTGTAATTCCGTTAGATTGGATAAGGTATTTAATGCGGAATTCACTTTACTTCACCTTACCTTTTATTTTTGACTTTGATGCATATTCTGGATACTTATTATAGACATAACTTAATAAGTTGCTTAAGTCCGTTGTGTTAATCTGCTTTTTAAACTGCTCAAGAAATGGTATGACACTTTCTTTATTAGGTATATTAGGGAGTATCTCGTTTTCAACATAATCAATACCCATTGTAGTTAAACTATATACCGACACCGTCATACCATTATCTTCAAGTAAGTCATTATTATCCTCTTGTACATAGTCATCTATGTCCTCTAAGGACTTCAAATCGTTATCATAATCCCATTCATTCGTTTTTCCCAAATTTCTAGTTTCTTCTTTAAGAAGTTCAATATTAGTAAATAGATCTAATTGTTCGTGTACATCAGATGAAAAAGGGCCATAATGATACGCCTCAAATGACGGCAAATCTTCCACAAGGGAAAACTCATTTAATTTTAGCTTTTTAAATATTTCTTTATTAAAAATAAACATCATTTTTGTAATCCTAGTTCTTCCTTCAATCGGCTCAGCCTTTTCATTACTTTTACCTTTTAGATAAAACAAAAGCAATAAATAATCTGCACCTGTTATTTTACCGCTCATCTTATCACTCCTTAAAGTGAAATATGAAACCTCTTCTTATGCCAATTATATTATATACTGTTCTATTTAAGAAATAATAAGCAATGATTGTTTTGTTTATACATTTTTTCATTATCCTTAAAAGTTCACCCCACTTGCCACTGGAGTTCCAACTGTAACTATCTTCTAGCTGCATTTATAAAATACTTATATTTAAATGACTATCATTCGATTTATTGATTTCTTCCTCAATGTTAGAGATGTTTTCTTTTTAATGTTTTATACATCATCAAATAAGCTAATTTCAGAAATACTATCATCATTTTCTTCAATAGATAGACCTTTAAATTGTTCTTTCTCTAATACGACCTGAGCTAGTTGATTAAACATATTACGCCCATCGTTACCAGTATAGAACTTTAGACCTTTTATTTTCACATTTGAAACTTCATCTTCAAACGCAATTTCAGCTTCGTGTTCATTAATGTATGTCAACAGGTCTTCTTTCCATTGTTCCCTTTCCATACGTTTAGAGTCCCCACCTTTAGGTTCAATAAATACTTGAATATAATAATCAGCATTTCTCAGGTACAAAATAAAGTCTGGTTGAAAACCTTCGAACTTAATTTCTTCAGTTTTTTGAAATTGATGTAACTTAAGATCATCACCCTTACTTGTTTCTCTGTTCATCTGTTCGTCCATACGAAACAAGTAGGTTTCAGGATAATCTTCGCGTAATTCTTCCACACGCTCCCCAATTTTTTTTATTAAATCAAATTCAAGCTCGTTTACAATTGCGATATTGTAAACAAACCAGTCATTTTTTTCACCAGACATTTTACGAGGCTCAACAATCTGACTACGATTCGCAGTATCATAATTTGGAACACGTTTTTTATAATCAGAAAGATATTCTTTAATTGGATACCCAATGAAATTGTTACTCCCGCGTTTATTTGAATATCCTTTTTTAATTTTAGCTTCAATATGACTTAAATAAGATAAAACAATGTTTAGCTTATCATTGCTAGTCAAATTGCTTTCCTCAAAATCAAGTGGAACTTCAATACGCAACGTCAGTTCATTGATATTCAACCAATTTTCACCATAAAGGAAGTCCTTCTTTGATTTTAACTCAGGCAAATACTTCTTCATTTTATCAAACCTATAAAATGATAATTTCTGCATAGCTTTTTTAAAATATCTATCATTCAGTTTTACTATTATTGAATGTGTCTTTATGTTAGTAGCTTCGTCTTTATAGTCTACTTCTCTTGATGAATATGACCAAGGAAGTGTCAGATCGTTTGTATTAGAAATCCCATATTGTGACAAGCTAGAGTAATAAGAATCAGGAACAGTAACTGTCTGATTATAGTAGATCTTTCCATATTTCCAAACGTTAGTTTTCTTAAAGTTAGATTTAACCTTTACTTCTAGCGGAGGATTTTTCTCATCCGTTCCTGTAGGTAAATCCATTGATTCAAGTGAACTCACCAGGTTTTTTAAATATTGCGGCTCATTAATGGTATGATAGTGTAGAGTTTCAAGTAATAAACTATCGTTAGAATCGTCCTCAAATCTTCTTTTATAAGAAGACTGCCCTTTTAGGACGAAAGGATTGTATCTAGCACCACGTCCAATTAATTGCGCTTCAGACATGGTAGACTTTTTATCACCTTTGGCATTTTCACTTATACGGACTATATCATATAGGTTTAACACATCCCAACCTTCAGTTAGCTTTGCAACTGCAAATATCACTCGATATAAGTTGTCAGGGTCTTCCAAGGTATTTAGTGCGTTATACTGCCCTTTTTCTAACATGCCTGCACCACGATCAGAGTCGTTTGCATTTAACACACGTTTAGGTTCAAACTCTCGTTTTATGGTTCGTAAAATTCTTGGGAGTTCGTCACTATGCTCTAAATAATAATTGTAAGCCAGCTGTAGAGTAGAACTTTCATTATCATCTATTTTTTGTTGACGTGTTATAAACTGTTTTATTTCTTCAACTGTCAAACCTTCAATCATATCGTTAAAGACTTGATTAGAGTAGTTTGATGCTTTGATATTTTGGGACTTAAACATAACAACGGGTTTAAAATCTGGAATCCCCTTTGATAAGGCTATTTGCCTCCTATATTCACTTAGTAACACTACGTTCAGCATTTTCTCTCTATCATCTGTTGATCCTTCAATTCGCTTAACATTTTTTGAGAATCTATCCGACATAAATTGATCTAATGCATAACGATAAATAACTTTATCTTTATACTTCCCATAGATATTCTTATTTTCCAAATCAATTGTAGCAGTAAACTCCAAAAGTCTATTATCGTCTCTTACACTAAGGATCTTATTAATAGCGGCTTCCCAAGTTTGTTCAAACTCTTTTTCTTTTTTTGTTGAAGCCGAGTAGTGGTGCGCTTCGTCACCAAGAATGACAACTTTGTTTCTACCATAGTCTCTTTCACTCATTCCATTTTCAGATGGAATAAATAGATCATTCGATAATAACTGAACAGATGACATCTTCAAGTATATTGTGTTTTTAGCTTGAATAACTGGAAACTTCGAAACAGGTAAAATGTTTATTCTCTCTCCATCTACCTCAATTATTTGCTGAAACAAATATTTGTTAGATAACTTGTTGGTAAGGTTGTCCTTCGTCTTATTCAGTACACTTTTAGTATTTACTGTAAACAGAAAATTCTGATAACCGTATTCTTTATACATAAAAAGAATTAAAGCTGCCATCAAATCTGTTTTACCAGAACCAGTTGCCATGTTAAAAAGTACATGCTTAATGTTGCGTGAATCATTAAATGTTTGAGTATAGTGAAAGTACCTGATTGCTTTTTCTTGATAATCACGAAGATTATGAACCAGATTATTATTTACATATTCAGGCACCCTAAACCCTACATTTTCATTGAATAACGATACATCATGTTGGTCAAGCTCATCTCTGAGAGGCAAAGAAATATTTTCCTTTTTGATAGGTTTTGAGGACATAATTACGCATCCTCCCCATAAAAGCTCTTATTAAATTTATAGTCCGACTCACTAATTAAATCCTTTACATTAGGGTCGTCAATTTCACTTAAATTAAAGTACAATTGGTTCTTTTCAATTATTTTAATAAGTAATTGACGATTATCCTCAATACCTCGAGACCAATCAATTTTGTTCAGGTCAGCACGGAAATCAATATCAGCTTTCTCCATTGTATCCATCCCACTTAGCATACGATCATAAACTGACCTCAAACCTTTAACTGAATCAGCATTAATGATGTCTATTAAATAACCTAAGTTCTTAGGGAATAACTCAGTATAGACAAAACTTCCTCCGCCCTTCCATTTAATTAATTTTGAAATACCTGATTGATCTTCACCACTAATCACCCTTTTCAATCTATTCCAAGGACTATTTTCGCCATAGTCAAGTTGTTCAATTGTTATATACTTACGTTCTAGTTTATGTGCCACAGCAGCTGTTGTACCAGATCCTCCAAAGAAATCCAACACTATATCACCTTTGTTTGTAGACATTTCGATAATTCTTCTAATGAGTTTTTCAGGTTTCTTACCACCTTTAAGAGTCACTCCACCTTCTTTGGCAATGCCTTCATAAGGAGTATCCATCCAAATGTTACTAACTTGAATGCTGGGAACTCTTTCTCCATCAATTTCTCTTACCTTTTTAGAATAGAAGGCAATTTCTTGACCATTTCGAATTAATACATCATAGTGATTTTCTCTATTGACTTTATAAATTTGATCCTTATTTATTTTTGAAATATCTCGAGTTCTAACAACTTCTTGACCAGCGTCATTACCAATAGCAGTATACCTAAAGACCGAATCCGCATTTTCTAAAGCAAAATCGCCCATTTTTTTCTCAAAAACTTCTTTCCCTAATTCTTTTACAAAAGCCCTTTTACTTTCGTATCCATACATTTCTGGAAGATGATCGGAAAGACTTACAATTTCCCATTTAGAAATATCATCGTCTTTATTTTTTATATAGAATTTATAATTGGTATCATAAGGCGCCTCAACATATTGAGGATTGTATTTCCATTTTGCCTTATCTTTTGCAAATCCAATAATGTATTCCGCAGTTTCAAATACCCCTGCATTTACACTAGCAAATCCAGAAGGAGACTTTGTTTTTACTGTTATCTTATTTATAAAGTTATTCTGTCCTGGTTCATTAAAAATATCTTTCATTAACCGATGCAACTCAGCGACGCCATCATCACTAATTTGTGCAAAAATTGCGCCATCTTCACTCAATAATTCTTTTGCAACTTCTAAGCGATTTTTTATAAATACTAACCATGTTGAGAGTTTAAAATTACTATTGTATTTAAAGGTATCTTCTTTCTTATTTGATTCAAAATAATATGGTGGGTCAATGTATATGAGCTTTACTCTACCTCGATATTTTTCTTTCAAAGAATGTAATGCTAGTAAATTATTACCCTTAATCACTAAGTTTTCATCATTAAAATCAGAAATTGCTTGCTCACCTTGTTCATCATATTTTGTAGAATTTATTAATACTTTCTCATCTAACATTACGTCGATTTCATCTCTTTCAATTACTTCATTGAAAAGCGATTCATCGTACCCTTTATCTTCCTTACTCATTGCTGCATTAAGTACACCATCCTTGAATGGAAAATCTAATACAACATCTTGTTGTTCAAATAAATACTTTCCTGCAGCAGTTAAACCAATTTGATTTTCATACTTGGTATAGCTACCTTCCCAATAGTCACGAAATTGAAGCATTTCTTCAAACTGGTCTATTAGGAAAATATCCTTACCTGAAATCTTTTTAAAATAATATTTATTTATGTAATCATCAGTTACCAAAGCAGTTATAAGTGCTTCATCATAGTTTCGTAAATCATTTACTAAAGCAGTGCGTTTTAATCCCCCATTAGCAAGGTACTTATCTCCGAATTCTTCAATGATCTTATGTATTCTATCTATCACTCTAGGTTCAACCTTTTCTTTAGCCACCTTTATCCTCCTTTTTAACTAAATATATTTGCTATATCTGCTTTAATGAAACGATAATTAGAATTCCCCAAATCTTTTCTATAGTGCCAGTTAACTGTAACAATACCTGTATAAAACAGTTTAACTTTTATACTCCCCTATAACTCCAACATTGCAAATACAAGCCCATAATAGTCTAAACTACTCCCAGTACCTATAGATAATACTTTAATTGGTTAAGATAGAAAATTTAAGTCAAGTGTGCTTTTTGTATATCATAATAATCGGTGACATATGCATTAGAAATACCTTAATAAGTAAGAGCGTGAAAAACCTTATTATTATACCAACAACCTTTTTCCAATTCCTTACTAATAATTTCCGCTCTCTTTTCAAAGAAGATATCATAATTATCATCCCAGATACCAAACAATTCAACATCATTAATTAAATGAGTTCGCATAGTGTCTTCTAAACAATTATTTTGCTCTTTAAATGACTTCATATAAACGGATGGAGCCTTCGCCTTAATTTTACGCTTGTTTAAAAAATCATCGACAATCGTGATGTTAAGAATATGATTAATGTAAAACTCATCTTCGCCTCTCTTCTTTAGAAATGCACGAGGGAAAAAGTGATGATAATTTTTACTATTTGCCTGCTTTAACCAGCTATTATTAATTCTTACAATGGAATGATCATTGAATGATTTAGGCTCATGATAAGCATAAAGGCATAGGATCGACTTGATATAACTTCGATTTGCACTAAACCAGCCATTTTCAATAATAGAGTCAGGTGTCACATCTACATGATAGTCATACTTCGGTTGCTCATCACTTAAGATTCTATCTATACGGCGCTTATCCTGTGCCAGTTTAGTCTCAACCGCAGATGAATATCGCTCTGATAAAGCTGTTCGCCAGAAAAAACTTTCCAAACGATTCTTCATTTCACTTTCTGGCTTATCGGGATGATGATAGAAAAAATAAGCAAAAGGTACAACTAACGAGTTGTATGGAAGAATCCTAGAAACAGGGATACGATAATAATTCCGAAAATAGTCAACTGTTCGCTCAATAGCGTCAACCACTTCACTCCACAAATCAATAAATTTTTGTCGATCCAACTTTAAGATATGTTTTTTTGCGCACTCACCTTTTTGCAATAAAGCAATGGTTTGTAGAAACACAATTGCAGGAATCGTATCATACCCTACATCCTCTAACTTATCCTTTACATCATCGTACCTTTCAGATAAATCAAAATTACTTTTAGCATCAAAAGTTTTCGCCACCATAATTTCAAAAACTGAAAGATCCTTACCACCTACATTTAACCTCGTAAAGACTTCAGTTGCTACATCAATCGATGCATCACGTAATAGAATGGTAGAAAAACGATAAGTATTTAATCGCTTTTGATAATCTTCCAACAAAGAATAACTGCTTTTCGGATAATCTGCCAGTACTGAAATCCCACCAAACAATAAGTCCTTTAATTTAATTATTTCATGCTGAACCCGACCAGCTATGTCTGTAATAATAATAGAATCATCTTCATCTGCTACTAGATCTACGTACATCTCTTCAAAATCGTCACATTTTTTATTATCACGTGTAACAGTAAGTCCTTTTAAACTTGCAAATAGACTAGTCATTCTCTGCTGACCATCTAGAACATATTGAACTTTAGCACCATCTGGTGTTTCTGGCAATAGTGCCCCACCAATATTTCTAATCGAACGCAGCCTCTCATCTGTCTCCCATAATATAAAAGTTCCAATAGGATATCCTTTAATGATACTATCTAAAAGCTTTGCGGACTGCTCCTTTGACCATACAAAATCACGTTGAAACTGTGGGATTTTAATGATACCTTTGTCAATATCATGGATTAGTGTTGAGAATGTTATTGATTGTGGCTCCGGTTGATACATAGTACGCCTCCAGTATAAATTTATTTAGATTTACAATTAGTACGTTTAATATCGTTGAATTTTTGGATAAGTATCTTTGGTTAGAGATATTATTAGTTATGTTGATTTCCACCATATCATATAATACTTTCCTAACTCATACGCATTTCTCCGAGTTGGCTTGTACAAAGTGAACCTATCCAGTTACAATTGGAAGAGAGTAATCCTGTATCTCAAGGTCTCAAAATTAAGAGTAAATATACTACCTAAAACAACTTATCACCTGATACCAATTCTTCGGCTTCTATAGTATCTAAAGCTTCATTTTGTTCGTCTTTACGCCATAATTCGGACGGTAATACTGTTTTGGATGGTTCACCAAATTCTTCTCCATCAATTTTAATTTCCATCGGAATAGCAAAAGAGTCACCGACAATTAACGCAACACCTGTCCTTAAGAAAGACAACCTATTTAACTGTCCATCATTCAAATATGGAATACTTTTTCTCATTTGGTCTAAATCTATATTATTTCGAATTCGATGTAAAATGAAGTTATTACATTGTGATAACACTGTTTTAGAAAGCTCTCCCGGTCTTTGACTAGACAAGGTTAAAAAAACACCAAATTTCCGTCCCTCTTTTGCAACCGTACGAAACATTTTAGAGTAATCTATTATATTTTCTTCATATCTTTCTGAGATATATTTATGAGCCTCATCAAATATTAAATTATAGCTTTTACTTATACTTCCAGTCTCTCTTTTATTTTCAAGTTGCTTATTAAAAATTTTTCTTAAAACATAACTTGTAAAAAATAATAGAACTTCATCATCAATAAAAGAACAATCGAATACGGTAAAAGTCTGATTAGTTGATAACATGTCTTCCAATTCTGCTTGTCTGGTAAAATCCTCAGAGAAAAGGTTATCAGAATATGTTGCATCTAAGTTGTCTATTCGTGTCATTAAAGTAGAACAAAAAGTTCTAATCTGACTATTGCCTTTTGCCTCCTCCAAAAGTAATACTAAATCAACCGCTAATTTTAGATCTTTAATAGTTTTAGTTTTACATTCGGTGACTTCTAAACAACTAATCAAATATGAGTGAGCATCCTCATATTCGTAACCTGTTTTATCTTTTACATATGCTTTAATTTCACCTCTAAATGTTTCATCAAAACCTGGTGGATTAAAGCTCCCAAACTGGGCATTATAATAATTTAGACATTCATGAATTATTTCGGAATCTATCCCCTCTAATAAGCCTTTTATTTTAGCTCTTTTAGGAACGGCATCTGTTGACTGGTTATTAAACAATTCTAACGCACAAAAGGCTTTTATCCACAAAACATCATTATTATTTGAATCGAGATGATTAGCTAATTTTAAAGCATTAAGTAAAATGGGTTTTTGTGCAGCATGTGAAGGTTGAAGTAAATTCGTCCAATCTTCAATCGTTAATTCCTCTAGATTTATTGACATATCATTAAGTCTCTTTGATGTTGTTAATTCTGGTGTCAATTCTGAATATTCATTATGAACATCGAAGATAATAAAATTCGCTTTTGATATATCAATGATTGGATCCTCTTTAAATTTCGTTACCTCATTTAAAAATTTTCTGACTGTAGTAGATTTACCAGAACCAGTGTTTCCTAATATGCTCATATGATTAGTCAAGATACTATCTACACTAATCTTAGGAATTATATCTTGGGTAGATAGTTTTCCAAGCATTATCGACATACTATTATTTGATAAAAGTAGCATGGTATTGATATCATTAACATTTGTTAAAAACGCTTCATCACCAATAACAGGAAATGTAGACAACCCATATTCAAACCTATCATGCGATATTTCCCCTACTGGTGCTGCTTCAAAAAAAGCTTTTTGCCTGAATTTTGACTGTTCTTCCTCATTTAGAGGCTTTTCTTGTTCATATAATCCTATAATTTGATAAATATACTTATTAGTTCCACTTTTATGTATTGTTATAAAGTCATTTAATCCATTTAATGTGTACAAATCTCCAAGATAATTATGCTGAATTAATTGGGTGTCTGGAACTTCTATTACAATTTTATTAAAAAACACCTTAGTAATGATCCCGAATGCATGTTTAGTCATTGATATCATCACCTCTCATATACCTAACTATGTTATCAAAATGATGTCCATCATTGAAAGGAACGTCCTCGGAAAAACAACCACCAATAAGGTGAATATTCTTTATATTTTTATGTTTATCGAAAAAAAACTTTATTTTCTCCTCTGAAAGATCACCAAAAATAATCAAAGTAAAATCTTCATTGCTTAGTGCCTGTGACATAAGTTGGTTGATATGTTGATCTGGAAAACCATAACCTAGAACTATTAAAGTACTATTTGATTTTTGAAGATTCGTAGTAAATTCCCTAAACAATTCAGAATAGGGAGTTTGTTGTGTCTCAAGATGTTTATTGATCGTGGGGTATATTAAAACATTTTCTGTATCATTATCAGTGAGAGATTTTTGCATTACATTTTGAGATTTCAGATCATAATACCAATCTATAGATCCGTGAATTTTATATAATTTTACAAATTTCCTAACAATGCTCCACTTGTCCTTATAACGATTTAAATCATCTACCAACCTAAATTGAAATTCAGAAGGATCAAATACTCTATTTATAGTTCCTCTAAATCCATTGCTATATCTAATATTTGATTTTTCTAATGCCATTTCATTGAATAAGTCATAGTTGGTGGTAAATATATTTACTGGTGAATAATCTTTGTTTCCCCTAGCAGAGAATACTTCATTATAAAAGTCTCTGTATAAATCCATGACTGGCATATTTGCTTCATAGTCAACTTTAATACTATCAATAAGAGCTTCCTTAGTCATCATAAAATTCATTTTAAAATCTTCAATTTTTTCCTTTGATTCACTTGCTTCCTCTAGAAATTTCAAAGCCGTATTCAACCAATTTAAATAGTCTTCTATATCATCATTATCTTCGTCTATATACCTGCCCATAGCAGTTGTATTCAATTTTGGCTTGACCTCTTTAAATGTATCTCCCATTGATGGTATTGCCGAAAAAGAACATCCAGATCCCATAAGAAAATTTAAGTTATTAGTTAATAATTGTCTCCTAATAAAGAAACCTATTTCTTTCCTTTGTTCTTTTAGGGGTATTCCTTCTACAACATTTTGATCACCATGAAAATGATATAAGCCATTTGAAACTTGAGACATCAGCCGACTCCCTCCTTATTTCCTTCCAAAATTTCATTAAATTATTTATTGCAAGATCGTATTTTCCATTATGTATCAAAAACTCCCAATTGGTTCAGTAAACAGGAATTTAATATGATCAACCTTTGATAGTTCTTTTTTTAATGAATTAAATGTATGTATAGTGAAATATGCTGACATAATCTATAATTTTGCATTTGCTCTTATTTTTTCATTTGATAGTCTCACCGATTGACCCCATCTTTTTATTAACCAAGACTTTCTGCAAATCCTGCCCCCCATTGCTAAGTATTCAAACTATTTTATTAGTCCATTTTCTAATACTTTGCTTACAATATCTAACCTTCGTTTCCCACACTGCTGTCGAATAACCGTCGTATATTTATCACCTTTTACCATCTTCGCTTGGTTTATAGCATACAACTGTTGAATCGTTTTAATCATCTGATCTTCATCGATCTCATCTTCCCAGTATTTATCAATAACCTCATTAATAGACGCTGCCAAATCTCTTTGTGTCTTTTGAAATAATTTTACTTTCATTATGCAGCAACTCCTAATTTTCTACATTTTTCATACTCTATTCTTATTTTAGAGATAGTGCTAGAGAATCACAATAGATTCGACAAAATTATACACATTTTCTGTCGGCACCACAGCCTATATATACAAAAGGGGTACCCTGCCGTTTCATGCCCCACCCCTTTATACAAGTAGACCATTGTTGATCCATCACGGATTAATGATGGTCTTTTTCTATTTACAGAGACGACAAGCGTGGTGAGAGGAACGCAACTATGAAAGGAGGTGAAAGTGATGGATTTAGCTTTAGCAAGAGTTCTTGTCAAAGCGAAAAAGCTTGATAAATGGGTGCCAGTTCGGTATTTGAAGAAACACGATATCGAACGGATCAACTTATTGCAGTTGGAAGATGAAGGATTGATTTTGACAACTCACCATGAAGATGCTGGCATCCTACTGAAGTTAACATTGAAAGGTTATCACCGCTTTAAAAACTTGTAAGCAATCTATCAAAATTCAAGGAGGAATTCACATGAACAGCGATCAAACAACCAATCTAACAATGGACGATATGCAGATCATTTATCATTATCTGCAACAACAATATGAAGATGTTGTTTCTAGAACCAACGATGCAGTGCAACGCAATGATTATGTTCAATTACTGCATTTAATCGAAGAACGTCAGCATCTTGAAAATGCAATGAATGAAATTAAAAGCCTTGCCCATGCTGATTCGTCATGCAACGAAGCTGAAATTGATGCAGACAAGATCATCGAAAAGATGACAAATAATGTAGAAGCAGCTAACCAATTCTTACGCCGACTTCTGATAAGCTCCGTTGACAAAACATCTAAGACGATAACAAAAGGAAATCAGTTTAGTCTGAAGACAACCAAGACATTGATGCATAAAACGGCGAATGGATTAACTAAACTTGCCGATCTCATTCATCAAAAATGCTAACACTTGAAAGGAGGTGAAAAACATGACAACGAACAACAATATCGTTCGCTTATCTGCAAATAGCAGACAGGAAGGAGTATCTTCACTACCTAACGTCGTCGTATCGTCAACGGAGTCACAACGACGGATTGATGAACTACAAAAGTTTGTTGACGACGTGATGATAAAAGGTGTCGATTATGGTTTAGTCGACGGATTTTCCAAGCCAACTTTACTGAAACCAGGTGCTGAAAAATTATGTGATGTCTTTGGCTTCTCGAAAAAAGCAGACATCATTAGTCGTATCGAGAAATGGGATGCTGGTATCTTTGCTTATGAAGTCAAAGTAACACTCACACGCAAGGATAATAACATCGTCGAAGCAGAAGGCCTTGGCTCTTGTAATTGTAAGGAAGCAACATTCCATCAGCAGGATCCATATACAATCGTCAACACTGTTTTGAAGATGGCGAAAAAGCGTGCATTGATTGATGCTGTGTTATCTGCAACAAGATCCAGTGGTATCTTCACACAAGACATTGAAGATTTCCCACAACAACAGAAACCAGATAAGCCACCGATCACCAAAAGTCAACTACAAAAGATTCATCAGCTTGCTAAAGAGATGAAGATACGCAGTGATGTTGCTAAGGAAATGCTACAGATGAGATATAACGTAGATCACAGCACTAAATTAAACAAACAGCAAGCATCGAACTTTATTAAAGACCTAATTAGTTTACAAGATGTTTTTGATGCTGAAAAAGACAATCAAACAACAAATAAGCTAGATTAATGCAAACATCGTAAATCCAAACAATACGATGTTTTTTTATTGCACAAAAAAAGATGAGCTCAACAACATGAACTCATCATCAACTTCATTTTAACAACAGTATATCCCATCCAGATGGATGACTCAAATCAGAGAGGCGATGGCGACCGTCGTCTCTCTCTTTTTATTTCAAAATTATAATTATTGGAGGAATTAATAATGCAAAACTCAATTGATAAAGTGACGTTCAAAAACTTACTAGCAACAACTACTCGAGAGAAAGAAGACAGCTATGTGGTAAATGAGCTATTTACACGCTATCCATCTATTCAGGAATTATTGGACGTTACAGAAGAAGAACTCTTGCAGATAAAAGGTATCGGTAAAGTGAAAGCATCACAGATCATTGCAGCATTGCAACTTGCTCGAATGAATCCATCTCCAGTTGAAGATCGTTTTACCATCCGTTCACCTGAGGATGCATATGAGTATTTACGTGATATGCAATATCTCAATCAAGAGCATTTTGTTGTACTTGGATTGAATACAAAGAATCAAATTGTATTTCGTGAGACTATATTTATTGGTTCACTCAACTCATCTATCGTGCATCCACGGGAGGTTTTTAAATCCTTGATCCGCCGTAGCTGTGCAAGTGCGATAGTAGCTCATAACCATCCAAGCGGCGATACATCACCAAGTCAGGAAGATATCCATGTTACCAAAAGATTATCTGAAGTTGGTAAAGTCACGGGCATTGAAATCCTTGATCATCTCATTGTCGGTCATGAAAAATATATTAGTTTGAAAGAAAAAGGTTATTTATAAAATAGGATAATGGTCAGTGACTGTGTGGAAAATGACACAATCACTGACTTTTCATTAAAATAATTTTACGGGCTAAAGTTTAATAAATTCAACTCTTTTTTGTTGAACACCTGTATAAATGCCCTGTAACCCCTGATACAACACCATTCTTATTATTACCTTAATTGACATGCAAGTTTTACTAATATCTGATTCCCTCAACCACTATGTATATATCCATAAAAAGTGCTAATTGTAACATTGAATTCAAAGTTTTTTACATTTTATCAAAAAAGATACCCTACCTACTCCTAATAATCATTTATGATATGGCTCATTTTTCTGTATCTTGAACGCTCGATAGATTTGTTCCATTAATATAAGCTTCATAAGCTGGTGAGGAAATGTCATTTTTGAGAATGACAATTTTTTATCAGAACGTTTTAGGACATCATCACTTAATCCATTTGATCCACCTATAACAAACGATATTTGACTCTTTCCATGGATACTCAGCTTGTCCATTTCACTAGCCAACTGTTCTGAAGACCAGTTATCTCCCTTCAAATCTAGTGCAATCACATACTGAGTAGGCTTTATCTTGTTTAAAATACGATCTCCTTCCTTTTGCTTTACTTGATACAATTCTTTATCGCTCAATTGCTCAGGAGCTTGCTCATCACTTACTTCATCCAATGTTAGCTTACAATATGGGCGTAATCTTTTTTCAAACTCAGCAATCCCAAGCTTTATATACTTTTCTTTTACTTTACCTACACTTACAATTTGTATTTGCATATAATTCCTTCCTTTCTTCTCTTAAGTGAACTCATATGGTACAGACATAGTGCTCTGGTATAATGCCTCTCTTTTATTAATAGTCCAACCTATTAACTGAACATTTTTCTTTACTGAAATTGGATTTACCATTTGTGGTATTAACGCCTCTCTTTCTGAATGCTTCCAGGTATCCGACACTTGATCAACAATGATTTTCAAGCGTAACAACCTTGATGTTAACATCCACTGTTCAATGTTCGATTTCAAGATGCTGTGTATATCTATACATTGATTAATATATGCTGGATGTCTTATCAATTGTTTCTTTTCCGCACTCGATAAATTTCTGTATGCATGCATCAATGTTTTCTCTGAGTTGATTAACCTTTTTACTTTCTTACGTCCATCCAACAGATCAATATCAACCATTCTTACGTTCTTAAGTACATCCACACGTTCATCAAGTAAAAAATCTACTAATGTTGTCCTGTATTTTTTCGGGACTTTATGCTTCTTTTCAATTCTTGTTAATTGTTGATGTATACCCAGTTCTTTTGCTTTATTATATACCTTCGTCTGACTTCCAGAACGCTGATTGTAATAATATGTGCTATTTGACTGCGGTGGATTATAAGGATCTTCTCTTAGATATGAAACCCATAGTCTATTTGCCACCTCATGTGAATTATACTCTGTTATATCAATTTGTTCATCCCAAGTACCTACCATAGCATTTTTATAATCGCCCAGAATAAGTGACACTATATCCAACAATTCAATTGGCGTCATAAGATTTTTGTGAGGATTTATTTTGATAACCGTGTTGGATTGTTGTCTATACCTACTTCCCCATTTAATGACAAAGAGTTGATGATGCAATAAGTATCTATAATATCCATTATTGTTCGCATTCAACGAGTAATTTATATATTTTGCTGGACTAACTAAATCCCAAAACTCTCTTGAAACTATATCATTCGAGTATAGTGTAATTCCATCATAAGGAGAACGTGCTCCAATATTAGATTTAAGGATGATTTTACTCAATGTAGGATGTGACATTAGTTGCTTATTTAGTATCGTTTGATTAAACCTCGTTTGCATGGTTTCACCTCATTGTATTTTTATTGCTAAATTCATTGATATGACTGTACTCAAACTAAATTACATGTCCATCAGTTCGAATAGCCATATGACTGTACTCAAACTAAATTACATGTCCATCAGTTCGAATAGCCATAGAGTACATCAACAAAAAACAAATATAATAGTTCTTTTGTTTTATTTGTTTTTATGTTATCAAAGTAGTATAATGAAGTAAAGAAAAATAAAAAGAGGTGTAGATGCTATGTCTAATCGCAATATTGATTCTATTGAGTTCCAACTCCTGAAACGTAAATCAATTGGTGAGCGACTTAAATATTTCCGTAATGAATTAAAGGCACTCCAACCAAAAGTAGATTATTCCACACCCGCAATTGCTAAACGCATTGGGGTTTCCCCACAAAGTATAACTGCTGTCGAAAGAGGGGAATCAAAAAAGCCATCCTTTTATCTTATTAATCAATTAACTAAAGAATATGGCGTACAATTAGAAGCTGTTACTGATGAATTTTATGACTCTGAAGAAGAGTTATTTAACATTGGTCATCCTACAAAGGTTGAAAAAACAGTTGATTTAGATGGGATGGAGGATATAGAAATAAATAATGATCCTGAGAAGGCACTCGGTATAGTTCTATATGAAAGAAAGGGGGAAAGCAATGTTCGATTATTACTCAACGAAGAAATGAGTAATATTAGAAATGATGTGGACATCATTCAATTACTATCAAGGTTCATTTATGAGATTGATCTACATCAGACAAAAACCTCTCTTCAATTAGAAGAGCTGTTTAAAAAGAAAAGCCCATTCGAGTATGCAACAAGCTTATATCGAATCTCTGAAGGATCAAATCCATATGTATCTAAAGATGTCATTCAAACCTTCATTAACGAAATGCTTACACAAGAGGATGGCAAATAATCTATGTCTAATTCAAATGAAAATATATCTAAATGGATTCGAGAAACTACAAACGATAAACACCAATTCATAAGAGCAATTTCAGAATTGATTCATGACACTCTTGCTGAAAATAAGAAAGGAGAAAAAGAACATGAAAAATACGATTAAAGCTGCATTATATGCCCGTGTTAGTACAGAAGAACAAGCTTCAGAAGGATATAGTATAAGTGCTCAAATAGAGCTTTTATATGACTACGCTCATAAGAATAATATAGAAATCATTAATGAGTATATTGATGAGGGTAAAAGTGGAAAAAACATTGAAGGCAGACCTGAAATGAAACGTCTGCTAATGGACGCTAAGGATGAAAATTTTAATGCTGTTATTATATATAGACTGGATCGTCTAGCACGGAAAACTAGAGACTCACTTGATATCGTGGAAAAACTAGGGTTTCACAATGTTCAGCTTATCAGTTACTCTGAAAGCATCGATACTATTTCTCCTGAGGGGAAAATGTATTATACTCTTTTGAGTTCTATGGCAGAAATGGAACGTTCAATTACAGTTGAACGCTCTAAGATGGGAATGATTCAACGTGCTAAAGAAGGCTATCATAATGGGGGTAGAGTGTTAGGGTATGATAGCGTCAATAAAGAATTGGTAATCAATGAAGAAGAAGCACATATAATCCGCTTAATTTTTGATTATGCTGAACGAGACCTAGGTTATAAGGCGATTGTAAGTCGAATGAATGATATGGGCTATAAAACAAAACGTGGATGTGATTTTTCTATAAACACCATCAAAACAATCTTAGACAACCCCATTTACATTGGCCTAATAAGATACAATAAATATCAGGATTGGGCGGAAAAGCATCGAAAGGGGATCAACAAAGATTATATCTTATCGGATGGCAAACACGAAGCCATTATTTCTAAGGAGCAATGGGAAAGAGTACAACAAATCCGTACAAAGCGATCTATTAAGCCAGCACAATCCAACAAACCATACATATTAAACAGTCTTCTTAGATGCCCTAAATGTGGATATGGTATGGTCTCGGCATCATCAAAAGGTTCAAAAGGTAAAAAGTATCGCTACTATGTATGTGGACTATTCCACAACAAAGGCAGTAAAGTTTGTAGTGCCCATTCCATTCGCTCAGATCGTGCGGAACAGGAAGTGATGGAAGAATTAAAACGAATTGTCTCTGAACCATATGTACTAAATCAAATTATTGAAAATGTGAATGAGAACCGTAGAAAAGCAAAGACTCCAATTAATGATGAGATTAAGGTGCTAAAATCAAAGCTTAACAAGATAGATATCCGAATCAACAACATAACGGATCAGTTAATGGATGATCCTTCATTAGTAGCTATCTTCAAACCAAAATTAACAAGTCTTACTGAAGAACAGGAAGACCTTCAAAACAGACTTGAAGCATTAAATACTGAATTAGGTGAATGTGATACAGCACCTATAGATGCGCAAGCATTACGTCATCTCTTAACAAATTTTGAAAAAGTCATGAAAGAGGCAGAGCCTGCAAGACAAAAGGCATTACTCCGCTTAATCATTAAAGATATAGAGATTAATAAAGAGGCACCACGTCGAGTTGGAAGACACATTGAGAAGATAAATCTACACTTTGATTTTACATTGGAAGGATTAGAGAAACAGTCGTTGGAGTTATTGGATGCAGTTGGTATGGATTATATTGAGCCCGTGGAGAGTTGGATGCTCGAAAAAAAGGATGATAAAATGTTGAGCGAAATGATGGATTCGCTTAACATTTTACCCTTAAAAGATGTACGCCTCCCCCTTCATAATCCTAAACCCCCGATAAACCTGCTCCAACAAAACCAACCGCATTAACTGATGAGGAAACGTCATCTTAGAAAACGACAGCGCATAATCACTCCGATCGCTAACTTCCTTACTCAATCCTAACGAACCACCAATAACAAAAACAATCTTACTCTTGCCATGAATCATTAATTGCTCTATTTTTTCGGCAAATTTCTCAGAGGTTGGCATTTGTCCCATTATTTCCAGGGAAATAACGTATGCATCTTGGGAAATTTTCGACAGGATTCGTTCGCCCTCTTTTCGTTTTACTTCCTCTTGTTCTGCTTCACTCATATTTTCCGGTGCTTTCTCATCTGGCACTTCAATTATTTCCATATTGGCATAAGCGCCCAATCTTTTCATATACTCTTGTATACCCTGTTTTAAATATTTCTCTTTTAACTTTCCTACCGCTACAATCGAAATCTTCATATGTGTCATCCTTCCGAAAACTATCATTATTACTATTTTACCAAATCCATGAAACGGATACGAGTTGTTCATAATTGATTTACGCACCGTTTTACCTTACCATTAAATGTAGGGATGATTACATATTTTGTCTCTATCATTATTAATTGGAGGCGATTTCGTGGAAAAAATCATATTTATTGAAACAGGAACTGGAATAGATGTACATGGACAGAATGTGACCAAAGCCTGTCTTCGTGCTGTGGAAAATGCCATTCACTACAATTCCATGCCAGGTATTGCCGAATACCTACCAGAAAACAACCTTCACAACATGAAAGTCAATGTAAGGTTAGCCGTTCCCATCGACAAAGAAAAAGTAGATATTGAGCTAGTCAAACAAGAAATACCATATGGAACTGTGACAGTTGAAGTAATGGATGGTGGCATGGCAACGACATCTGGTATTGTTCTCGAAGAAAAAGAAGACAAGAACGATCTGATGTATATTGTCAATGCAGCTGTAGAAGTAGGCTATTAAAAATAATAGGGAGGAATGTGTATGACGTTTATTGCGAGTCCCAAACGTTACCATGAAACACCGTATAACCGTTGTGGCAACTCAGGTATCAAGCTCCCGGCCATTTCTTTTGGCCTTTGGAACAACTTTGGAGGCGAGGATACGTTAGAGAATCAGCGCCGAATGCTAATGAAAGCTTTTGATTTAGGGATTACTCACTTTGACCTTGCCAATAACTATGGACCACCACCCGGAGCAGCGGAGAAAAACTTTGGGCGTATTTTAAAAGAAGACTTCTCCAGCTATCGGGATGAGATGATTATTTCAACAAAAGCCGGATTCAGGATGTGGGATGGTCCATATGGCGACTGGGGCTCTCGAAAGTATTTAATCTCGAGCCTTGATCAAAGCTTACAGCGCATGAACCTCGACTATGTGGATATCTTTTATCACCACCGTCCAGATCCAGAGACACCTCTTGAAGAAACAATGGCCGCTCTCGATCAAATCGTCCGACAAGGAAAAGCACTATATGTCGGCATCTCCAACTATAACGCAGAACAAACAAAACAAGCAATTGACATCTTAGAGGCACAAGGTACACCTTTTATCATTCATCAAGCCGCTTATTCTATGCTTGATCGTACGATAGAAAATGGCTTAACAGATGTGCTAGATGAGCACGGGATTGGCTGTATTGCATATGTACCATTAGCTCAAGGGCTACTAACAGACAAATACTTAAGTGGTATTCCAAAAGATTCCCGTGCAGCAAAAGAATTTATTCCATTTTTAAATGAACGTGATGTTTCTTCTGACAAACTACAGAAGATAACAGCATTAAATACGATTGCACGAGACCGTGGGCAGACACTAGCACAAATGGCGCTCGTCTGGGTCCTACAGGAAAAATCCGTTGTTTCTGCATTAATTGGTGCAAGCCGTGTTAGTCAAATTGAAGAAAACGTAAAAGCATTAAATAATACTTCTTTTACACAAGAAGAACTGGATGCAATTAATGCTATTTTAAATTAAGAGTAAACTCGAGTGCTAGCACTCGAGTTTTTCTAGTTAAGTATGCACTCCATACTTTATGTACTAGTTATTTGTGTCTCAAAGTATTCCTTTTGCAGAAGACCCATATGAATGATGTCATGCCAATCACCATTTCTAAATAGGCTTTGTCTACTTTTTCTCTCTTCTTGAAAGCCAATCCGATTGTATAATCGAATAGCTCTATCATTAAATGAAAATACTTTGAGTGAAACACGATGAAGATTCATTTCGTAAAAGGCAAAATCAAGTAGTAATTTTAATCCCTCTGAACCATACCCTTGACCCCAATATTCTTTTTCACCAATGTCTATAATACATTCAGCGTTTCGATTCTTATAATCCATGTGGATCAAGGATACAATGCCAATTGGGATTTCATTGTCTTTTTCCATTATGATGTAGCTTTTAGAATGAGGAGAATTTAAAATAACAGTATCTACAAATTCTTTCGTTGCCTCTATCGGATATACATCCAAAGAGGGATTTGTGAATTGCATTACTGCTATATCATTTCTCCATTTGTGATAAAGTTCTGTATCTTCCTTCGTCATTTTTCTTAATCTTACCTTTGATGATTCAAACAACATTACGATCACTCCTTATTTTACGTTGTTACTGATTCGACCCTATCCTTGAAACACATAAGGAACGGATTGATTTAGCAAATATTTAACACCATTTTCATGATATGGCATTCTTTCATCAGCGGTTTTCACATCGACCCACCTTACGTCTGAGATGGTCTCTGTATCCTGAATAGAAAGCTCACCATCTATTATCCTTGCTTTGAACGTTATGAAAAGGGCGTGATGGTCAGCAGGTTTCATAAACGCTTCATTGACGGAGATAATGTGATCAACCTCAATAGTTAAACCCGTTTCTTCTTTTGCTTCACGTATAGCTGCTTGGGATAGCGTTTCTCCTGGTTCAACAGATCCACCTGGTAAAGACCAATCATCATATTTAGTGTTGTGAACCATTAGAACTTTTTCCTGTATGCCATCATAAATAAGTGCATAGACTACATCTACTCGTTTCATTAAAACCACTCCCCATTTCTTTATCATCTTCTAAAAAGAATGTTTTCGAAAGATGGTTGATATCCTTCAGTTTTAATTGCCTTCCAGATTCCATCGTACTCAAATTGATTGCAACATCCTTCCAGTGATCTTTCTCTTGCCCAACCACCCCCATCCCAACAAGCTTATATCTCGTTAAATCCCTTTTGGGTCTAACTAGCCTCTTTGCAACCTTTTAATTAATTATTAACACAAATATCCAATACTGAGAATAGGAATATGAAGGATCTTCAATAAACATACTCCACGTTTTCATACAGAATTGGATTATTTTTTTTATAAATCTGCAGCATGGAATTGATTCAGTATTAGAAATTCCTTAGGCAAAGCATTAACGAATGTTGTAGTTATCTAAAGTCTACACCCCAAATTCTATATATAGTTATAAATTACCATTCCATTTTTCTGCAAGCATAGATAAATTGAATCATTTCCAAAAATTTCATTATAAACAATTGGTTTTACGTATCATTATTTTTATAATAAATATGCGTAAGCTTCGATAAGGAGGCAGTATCTGTTGAAAATGATTAAAAAAATTATTTTAGTTACATCTATTTTGTTTGTATTTATTTTAGGAGGGTGTTCTAGCGATATGGACGATTCTAAAGAAACTGCGGGCCAGTCAGAAGAGAATAATGTGGAAGATGTTTATGTACCAGTCCAAGAATATACTGGAGAAGGATATAAGTTAGACAATGGCGAAGAGACAGGACGTATTGCTAATGAAAATAGAGAAGTAGTAGAAAAAGCAGTAAAAAGATTCTTTAAAGAAGAATATAAAACAGAGGTTACAGTACATCACATCGTTGGGAATGTAGATGGTGCAACGGTGTTTGTAGAATCAATAGGGAAACCACATTTTTATACCTACGCAATTATTCCGATTGATGTTAAAAACGAAGAAATTCTAGAAGACAACGTTTGGTCTCAAGAATGGCAAATAGAAGATGCGATTATTGCTGGAATCTATGGTCTTATACTTGAAGAAAAATTTAATAATTTAACTAACCTTATTTCGGAAGTCACTGAAAAACATAATTTAGTTGGAATAAATTCTGAAGCAATCCCAATAGGTGCAAATCGATTTAGTAATGAGTTTTATTTCGTCTCTATACGAGATGAGAGCCCCTTTATACCAATTATTGAAAGTTATTTAGAAGATCCCAATAGATCTGAAGAAGAGTGGAGTGAAATGATTAATATTAATGATGTTAATCCAGAATCTATTAGAATATCAGTTAATCTTTACATGGAAGTTGCAAATGCTAAACCAAATGAAAAAACAATAGAAATGCTTAAAACTTCTATAGAAGAAACTGATAACCTGCCAAAAGGAATGTATGGATTATCCATTCATGATAATAACATAAATAAAAGGAAAGCAGTAGGTAGTAAAAAGAATTCAGTAAGAATTGATAATTTAATAAAAAATTAAAATTAAGGAGAAACAATATGTCGGTTACCAATAACAGTGATACGGATTTAGTAGAACTAGCTGGTTATCATGCTTATTTAGGTTATGATGTAGATGAAATAATTAGAATCGATGGAAATAGATATGAAGTTAAAAATGTATATTATGATCAACATACAGGCTTAGATGCATTAACTGTTCAGAATATTAAAACAAATTATACAATAATCGTCTACGTCGGTACCGACAAAGACCAACTCGAAGACTTGCTCACCGATGCTTATTTACTTAGCAGCACGGCTGTACCACAATTAACAGCAGCTGATGATTATTATACAGATATGGATGGACAGTATGGCATTGATTCCGTTACAGGCAATTCCTTAGGTGGGGCATTAGCCAATTCAATAGCGGTTGAGTATCCAAATGTTAGATCTGTAACGTACAATCCGGCCTTGTTACCTGGTCATTTAGTAGACGCGGATAAGGATTATGACAACATTATGAACTATATCGGTCAGTATGATGTATTAAATATGACATTAGATAGCTTAGGGCTCGGTGACCGTGTACCGGGGAAAAAACATGAAATTTATAATGGTATACCAGGTACTGCTGAGAGCAAATTTGGAACGATCGGAAGTAACCATATAGGAATATAAAGGATCTTCAGTAAACATATCCCCACGTTTTCATACAGAATTGGATTATTTTTTATAAATCTGCAGTATGGAATTGATTCACTATTGGAAATTTTTTAGGCGAAGCATTAACGGATGTTGTAGTTATCAAAAAGTCTCCCCCGAAATGCTATATATAGTTATAAATTACCATATAATCCATCTGTTAGCATAGATAAAACGGATCATTTCCAAAAATTTCATTATAAATAGTTGGTTTTACATATCATTATTCTTATAATGAAAATGCGTAAGCTTCGATAAGGAGGCGGAAAATGTTAAAAGTGAGAAAAAGTAGTTTAGTAGTCATCATGATTGTCAGTTTATTTATTTTAGGAGGATGTGGTGAAGTGCTAGATAAATTTAATGATGCATCAGAAAACGAAACAACAGATATAGATAATGGAGTAAACGGAAAAAATCCAGAAGTATTAATGCCTGTGCAAGAATACACAGGTGAAGAGTACACGTTAAGAAACGGAAAAGAAACAGATAAAATAGCAAATGAAAACCGTGAAATCATTAAAAAAGCAGCAAAAAGTTTTTTTGATGAAGAATATAACACAGAAGTCATCGTACATAACATAGTTGGCAATGTGGATGGTGCTACCGTATTTGTGGAATCAGTAGGAGAACCACACTTTTATACCTATGCCATTATTCCAATTAATAAACAAGAAAAAGAAATTCTAGTTGATCAAGTGTGGTCACAAGAAGGACAAATAGAAAATGCCATTATGGCTGGAATATATGGCATGGTGATGGAAGATGAGTTTCAACATTTAACAGACTTGATCGAAGAAGTTAACCAGGAGTATGACTTAACAGGACTAACTAAAGAAGCTGTGCCTATTGGTGCAAATCAATTTAGTAACGAGTATTATTTTGTAACAATTTGGGATGAGAAAAACTTCGAAATGGTATATCAGGAGTACTTAAAAAAATCCAATCGCTCAAGTAAGGAATGGGAAGAAATGATTCCAGTAAATAAAATAAAACCAGATGAAATTAGTGTCGCGATAAATCTTTATATGGCAAAGAAAAATGTTGAACCTAGCCAGGAAGCTTTTGATCATTTAATCGAAAAAATTGAAGAAGCTGATAATATACCCAAGGGTCGATATGGAATAAGCCTTCATGATAATTATATTGATATGAAAGTTGCATCTGGAAGTAAAGATAACAGTCTAGAATTACCTGTTCCAGAAGATATTATAAAAGAATAAGGTGATAAAAATGGTTGATAAATATACTAACGACAGTGATTTAGTACAGTTAGCAGGTTATCATGCATATATTGAACAGGAAAGAAGAAATAGAATTGAAATAAATGACACAGCATATATAGTAATTGATACTAATTACAATCATTCTACAGGCCTCGACGCCATAACTGTAAAAAACCTATCCACTCAAGAACACACCATCGTCTACGTCGGCACCGACAAAGACCAACTCGAAGACTTGCTCACCGATGCTTATTTACTTAGCAGCACGGATGTACCACAATTAACAGCAGCTGAAGAATATTATACAGATATGGATGGACAGTATGGCATTGATTCCGTTACAGGCAATTCCTTAGGTGGGGCATTAGCCAATTCCATAGCGGTTGAGTATCCAAATGTTAGATCTGTAACGTACAATCCGGCCTTGTTACCTGGTCATTTAGTAGACGCGGATAAGGATTATGACAACATTACGAACTATATCGGTCAGTATGATGTATTAAATATGACATTAGATAGCTTAGGGCTCGGTGATCGTGTACCAGGGAAAAAGCATGAAATTTATAATGGTATACCAAGTACTGCTGAGAGCAAATTTGGAACGATTGGAAGTAACCATACAGGTTATTTAAGAAATGACGATGGAACGCAGTATTATGAAATCCGTCCAGATGGTGGTCCAGGATCTGGTCAAATTCATGTAAAAGCTGATGAGCACATTGTAACTAGCGCATGGACAGGGCAACCAATTTATGGGGAAGGATCAACTAAAATTCAAATTACACCAGAAGCATTACATACATTAGCCAATGGGCTACATGATTCTGTTTTTACTAGGTTAGAAAGAGCTACCGAATATCTTGGCAATTCAAAAGAAATTATTGATCATGAAGCAGAAAGAAGGCACACAAGGATTAACATTCTCCGACGCAGCCTCCAACAGATTATTGAATCCCAAATTGGTGAAGATATAGAAATGATGGGAGATTCTATTCAAGAGAATATGGAGTATATGCATCGACTATTGGATCTAATTGAAGACAAAGGACAATCACTTAACTACTTATTAAATTCCCCACCAGCTGAATTGATGGAATTTATCATGAACCGTCAAGTTGATGTATCTTCATTGGTGGAAGAAGCGAGAAATTTTTTGAACCAATTAAGTAGTAATGTTGATGAATTAATGGATAACTCTCACCTCATTTTAACAAGCGTAGTTCCTAAGCTTTTTCATGTGGGAATGGAAAAATGGCATGACGCTGTAGTGAACGAATTACAGGAACATTTTAACATTTTGATGAATAATAACGATATATTGCTTACGCAAATACAAGCTTTTCAACAACAAATCGAAGACACCGCAGATACTTTTGAAAAAACTGATTTACAATTAGCAAATGCTATCCAAAATAAAATTGCCTACATTAAAGAGGTATTCATCTCCGTAAAAGCTAACACTGACAACTTAGAACCATCCCCGTACTTAGAATCTAAACTGGATATTAAAGAAATACAATTGGACTTATCCTTTACCTATTTCTCAACGAAAATGAACAATCTTCTCACTCCTGTACTCGAAGGTATAAACGTCATTCTCTTAAGTTTAGAAGTTACAATCGAAAGCTTATCTTTTGCCATTAAACAAGGAACCAATATATTTCTTCGCCAAAGTTTGCCAGGAATGATAGTAAGTACGTTTACCGACTTCGATGATAAAGTGAGAAATACCGTCAAGCATACTCTAGAGCCTATCGATACCCTTGCATCAAGGATTAATGGAATACGGGATGGCGTTAGAAGATTGAATAGCAATATTCCTACTATTATAAACAGGTTTCGTCCCTATTTAGAAAATGCTTTGTTTAATAATGAACGTTTTTTTGATGTTCACTTATATAATAATTCAGCAATCGCACTTATAAGAGAACTGGACTTAGTTTTCCAAGATATTAACAGCCAATTAGCAGACCATCATGCCAAAACGATTCTAGAGTTATTAATATATGGCAGACATATTAGTGTAAATATTAATCGATTACAGGATCAAGTAGAACGAGCAGCAAATTAGCATATAAACATAACAGCCCTCATCAGAGTTATTCTCCGATGAGGGCTTGTCGATTTATTTTGCTCTATAGAAGATAATGATCAAGACGTATGCGAAACAATAAAGGTTGCATTACCATCTAATTTGTAATGCTGAATCGTAGCCGGAATAATAAAGTGGTCACCTTTTTTAATATCGTATGTTTGGCTACCTGTCGTAATAGTAGCTTCTCCCTCTACAATACTGACTTGCACAAAGTCTGCCGTTCTTTCCAGCTCTGCTTGTCCATTTAAATCCCAATGGTAAACCGTAAAATACTTTTCTTCTACTAGCTTTTTCTCCGTTAATCCTTGTTTATCCACAACTTCTTGGGTTAATTGCGGTGTTTCATGTGGAACACTCGTTACTTCTTTCGCTTCTTTTAAATGTAATTCTCTTGTATTACCGGCTGCATCTGTCCGATCATAGTCATAAACGCGATAGGTAATATCAGAGCTTTGCTGTGTTTCTAAAATAACGATTCCTTTACCGATTGCATGGATTGTTCCACTTGGTACATAGACGAAATCGCCTGCTTTTACTTTAACACGGCGTAAAAGATCGTCCCACTTGCCCTCATCGATCATCTTTTCTAATTCTTCTCTTGTTTGGGCATGGTGGCCGATAATTAATTCGGCATCTTCTTCTGCACTTAATACGTACCAGCATTCTGTTTTACCATATGCTTCATTCGCTACTTCTCTTGCATATTGATCATCAGGGTGAACTTGAACAGAAAGATTGTCGTTCGCATCCAAAATTTTGATTAACAGTGGATAAGCTTCCTGGTTATCCACAGGCTTGTTAAATAATTCACCATGCTGATTCCATGCATCTAACAGGGTTTGACCTTTTAATGGGCCATTGCTAATTTTACTTGGTCCATTCTCATGAGCAGATATTGCCCATGCCTCACCTGTTCGTTCGTAAGGAATCGTGTAATGAAACTCTGTATGTAGCTTTTGACCGCCCCATATCCGTTCCTGAAAAATCGGTTGAAGGAAAATTGGTTCTTGATACATAAATAGACTCTCCCCTTATCATTGCTATAAGTTTGTACTTCCTAAAAGATACTATCTTATCCATGTAAAATCAATCTATAGCCTGCTATTTATCCACAATTTTGTTCACAATGCACGAAATTTGTCACTTATTCACATCTAAACAGCCATACAAACATCTTATCCACAAAATTATTAACATACTCACATTTTTCTTATATATATCGTATAAGAATTTATGTTCTACACCATATATGGACATTTATCCAGAATTATATCCACAGTGTGTGAATAACTAACAAAAAATGTGGATAAAAACTGTTGAAAGTTCTTATCCACATCGAATTAATACGATAATGAGGTTAATTCTACCGTTGTTTGCTGTTCTTCACCATCACGATAGTAGGTAATCGTTAATTGATCTCCGACTGTTTTTTCCGAATAGAGATGTTTGCGTAAATCTACAATATCCTGAATCGGCTCGCCATCAAGCTCGGTAATCACATCGTAAGACTCTAAGCCACCATGGTCAGCTGGAGACATTGGTTCCACACTACGAATATAGATACCGCCTTCGACATCATCAGGCAGGTTCAAGCTGCGTTCCCATTCTACTCTTGCGATATCATTTAACGAGTATGCTTCCACGCCTAAGTAAGCTCTCATAATTTCTCCATTTTGTTCTAACTCTTCAATGACTGGAATTACATCATCTACCGGAATCGCAAAGCCGATCCCTTCGACCGCGGATTCTGCAATTTTCATTGAGTTAATACCAATTAACTGCCCTTCCATATTTAATAAGGCTCCACCGCTATTACCAGGGTTAATGGCAGCATCTGTTTGAATAACTTCCGCTTGCCAATCTGCCCTTCCATCCATATCAAAATCCTGTGGAATCGCACGTTGTTTCCCACTAATGATCCCTTGTGTGACAGAACCAGACAAATGCAGGCCTAATGGATTACCAATGGCAATCGCTGGTTCTCCTACATGGACATCTTCTGATCGCCCTATTTCAATAGCTTTTTCTGCATAGTTAGCGTCCACTTCAATCACAGCTAAATCCGTATACAAATCACTTCCAACAAGGCTAGCTTCTACCTGTGTTTCATCTGACAAGACAATTTCTACTTGATTGGACCCTTGAATAACATGATGATTGGTTACAATAAATGCGGAGTCATTTTCAATTTTATAAATCACTCCGGAGCCTGTTCCTGCTTCACCAGACTCCTCTTCCTGTTGCCAAAAATCTGTCTGATCTTGCACATTCACAACACCTACAACAGCTGGTGATACCTCTCCTACTATTTCTGAGATTTTGGTGGAGATGTCAACCTGCACATTGCGAATGTCTGAAGGCTCGATATTGTCTCCTGCATTATTGTCTGTTTGATGTTGATTGGTTGCCATATTATCGCTGATCATGATTTGATATGGTAAAAGGTTATTTTGGACTAACGATGGCAGTAACACAGCAAACAGAAAGGCACCTAAAACCAAGCCAACGACAAAAGGTGTTAACCAATTTCTTTTCTTTGGTGGTTTCTTTGATAGGTAATGGTCATCGTAATAGCCCATTACTTCACCTTCTTTCCTGATTTAAACTACTTCATATATAGGTGTCGGTGACTTCGGATCTGTATCATGAAGAGTAACGTGATCCCCCACCGTAAAACCATATTCATTTAAACCATTCTCCACTGACATTCTAGCTAAATCCTTCATATTATTATCTTTGCTTAAATGTGCTAAATAAATACGTTTTGTTTCATTATCTATAATATCTTTTAAAGCAACGGCACAATCATCATTGGAAACATGACCACTGTCTCCTAATATCCGTCTTTTGACACTCCATGGATAACGACCCATTCTTAGCATTTCGACATCATGATTCGCTTCAAAAATCAGCGCATCCGCTCCCTGCACAGTTTTCTTTATTCGTTCTGAAACATAGCCAAGATCCGTTACAAGTGCTACTTTTTTGCCATTATGATGGAAGGTGTAAAACATCGGTTCTGCTGCATCGTGGGACACAGCGAAAGATTCTACATCTATGTCACCAAAGGTTTTGGTCTCTTCCATTTTGAATATAAATTTCTGATCGAGCTCTATTTTGCCAATCGCACTGTCCATCGCTTTCCATGTCTTTTCATTGGCGTAAATCGGTAAATCATACTTTCTGGCAAAGATTCCTAACCCTTTAATATGATCACTATGTTCGTGTGTCACTAATATTTTGGAAAGACTGTTGGGATCCACATTGATCTCTGAGAATAAGCGAGTCATTTCTTTTCCACTTAAGCCTGCATCCACTAATATTTTCTCTTTTTCTGTTCCGATATAAAAAGCATTCCCCGTACTGCCAGATGCTAATACACTAAAATGTAACGTCATCTTACTCCACTCCATTTGTTTCTACTTTAATTTCTAAAAGTTGTGCTAATAATAATTCTATATCTTCTTCTTCCCATTCTTCATCTGTTATCTCTATATCCGCTGTACTGTCTTCTGCAAAATAGTCCATGATTTGTGTTTTCATTTCTCGGATAAAGGTTTCACTGTCACTAGATGTTGAATGACCCTCAATTGCATTGACATAATAATGGGACTCCTCATTCACCTCGAATTGCCATGTTGGTGCTAGTAATTGAGCACCATTTGCTAAAGGTAATAAGTTATGGTAGCCCAATTGCACTTCAGCTGTTATTTCATCTCCAGAATGGATGAAACCATCACTAAGATATAAACCCGTTAAAGCATTCATAGGTGAATTAATTTCTTCTGGTTCTGTCTGATCATCTGTCTTTTCTAGTATGGTTTGAACATAGTGTGTTACTTCTCCCTCTTCATTCACTTGTATCAAGAGAGTTCCACTAGAATTAAAATAAATGGGACGGTCAATCACCTGAAAGAATATATAAGTATTAGCAGCTTCATTCTTTCCGAAATATTGATATTGGTCAAAATTCCAGATGTTTTCTGCTAATGCTTCCGTATCTTCCTCCACATTAATCGCTAAAGGCTGATCAAATTCAGATATGATTAAGTGATGGTCAATAATGATACTCCCTTGATTCGGAAGGTTGGCAATTTCCGATTCCTCTGTTTCAGTAAATTCCTTACGTTCTGCAGATAACATGGCTTCTTCAGATGGAGATTCTTCAGGTACATTACTTAATCCATTCACATTATTCCGAACATTATCTTCCATAGGCACATTGTCAGTAGGTTCATAATTAGTAGTGGAATAAGTAATAAAGTGATGTAACAGGAAAATATCAAGGATAAGAAAACAAAGAATGAACAGTGTCTTAATTTGCCCCCATTGCATTTAGCTCTCCTCCTTGTGTAACAGCATTAGCATCATCTGTTACATATTCCCAACCCGCATAAGTCTTAATACACCACGTTGGTATAAAATCGAATATTTGACCTTGTTGCTCCATTCGATAGCCTAATCGAATATCTGTAATCTGGTTAAAGGCAATACGATCTGTCCGGTAGAGATAATCACGTAATTCATCACCAGACATTAGATCAGTCGAACCACGATCATACGGTGTTGTTAATTGCATTAATGGACGAACATAGTTATATTCATTCATGTTCTTATAGGTAACAGACATCAATGATAAACCTTCATTATCCTTTGAAAAAACCGGATAATTTTCAAGAACCATTCGATATTCAACCCTATTGGAAATTTCGCTCAAGTCATACAATCGATATTGTAGTCCTTGACCAGTAAGCCAGCCTTTATGAGAATTGATAAAATCTATTGAGCTAGAGAGCAAGAAATCACCAATATTTGTTGTTTCTTCAAAAGAACCATTTTGTTCTTGATTATTTTCTGATGGAGAAAAGTTAGTATACTCCATCGCATAGCCTTTAATCACAACTTCCCGTTGATTATCTTTTAATACTTCATTTCCCTCTACATCTTCTGTATTGACAACAGTTGACGGCTTACGGAAAAAGATCGACCGGAAATTAGTATTTTCAGTACTAATGGTTTCAAAGCGATATTGTTTCCCTGTAATATTGACCTCACTTGGAAAATAGACGGTGCGTTCATTCGCAAGTTCCATTTTCTCATAATTAATAACGTCATAATCGAGTATTAGTTGATTGAAATATTCCACAACTTCTGTCACGTTTTGCACACTTGCCTCAATATTGATGCCATCTTGATCATGATTTTTAAATATGATCCGTGGATCGGATTGGTCTTCATCAGCAAATATATAAACACGCTCAAATGTACTATCAATCGTCATACTATCATCTGTTGTAAACATTTCACCGATAATTGAAGAAGGAATCGAAGTGGGGAAAACAAGCTCTATCACATTAGAAGATCCATTTATTTCAAAATCTTCACTTTCAGAATAGATTTTAAAATCATACAACGCCCACTGTGAAATTTCTTGAAATACTTCTAATTCATCCTCACTATCATCGAATCCTAGTAACGAACCCTCATCATGCATAACAATTTGCGATGGCTGCACTAGATTTTTCTTTGTCTCCTCTGATCCATTCAGCTCGGCATCTGTTACGGAATTACCGGTAGATGGTTCATAATTCCCTTGATAACTCCAAATTCCAAATGTTAGTAAAAAGCTTAGTAACACTAAGAAAACAAGTAATACCGTTTTAACGAGCTCAAAATCTATCCTCATTTTCTACTACCTCGCTTTCTTTTCCTGAGCGGTAGCGTGAAATAAATAGTAGTTCCTTTACCTTCTTTACTGGAAGCCCAAATGTGCCCATGGTGTGCTTCGATTATTTCCCTGGAAATAGCCAAACCTAGTCCGGTTCCTCCTAATTCTCTTGAACGTGCTTTATCCACTCGGTAAAATCGTTCAAAAATTTTATCCACTTTCTCTCTAGCAATACCTAATCCTTGATCACTAATGCTTATTCGCAGACGATGAGGCTCTTTCACAACCTGGAATGTAATTTTTCCGCCTTCTGGAGAATATTTGATAGCATTAGACATAATATTATCTATTACTTGCGTTATTTTATCTTGGTCTACCCAAACAAATATACGCTCATCCGGTATTTTACGTTCTACATGTATTAATTCCGTTTTGTTCATTTCAAACCTGTCCAATATATGGTTAAAAACCGGAATAATATCGATTCTCTTCTTGTACATAGCACTTTCTTTATGATCCATCTTAGACAATTGTAATAAATCATTAACTAAACGGATCATTCGCTCGGTTTCATTTTGGGTAACTTGTAAAAATTGTGGCGCTAGTTCTTTGTCTTCCCATGCACCACCATCTGTTAATGCTTCTAGATAGCTTCTCATCGTTGTTAACGGTGTACGTAATTCATGTGATACATTGGAGACAAATTCCTTACGCTCTCTGTCTACCTTCTCTTGTTCGGTTACATCACTAATCACCGTGATTAATCCCATGAAGTTCCCTTCTTCGTCCTGAACAATTGAAAAGTTCGCTTTAATTAAAAAGAGTTGTTCATCATCACTAAAGTCTATCGTTAACGTACCTACTTCTTCTAACTCTTTTACATCTACGACTTTATTTTCAATTTGTAATATATCTTTGATAGGTTGACCTTTCACTTCATATAAAGTCACACCAATTAAGTGTGCTGCTGGGTCATTCATTAAGGTTATATTTCCTTTTTCGTCAGTAGCGATAACCCCATCCGACATATTGGAAAGTACGGAGCTTAACTTTCTGCGTTCTTCTTCTGTTGTTTGATTCGCTAGCTTTAAGCGATCATTCATATCATTAAAAGTCGTTGCTAACTGGCCGATTTCATCTTGACCATATACATTTACTTTCTTGGAGAAATCCCCTCGAGCCATTCCCATCGCTTGTTTCCGCATTTCGGTAATAGGCTTCGTTATCGTACGCGCTACCAGAATACCTATAATAATCGATATGACAACCGCGAGAATCGTTCCATTTACGAAAATTTCATTAATGTCTTGTAATTGGTCATATACTCCCTCTAAAGAAGCTTCAGAGTAAATCGCACCGACAGCCACACCCTCATCGGTAATTGGTAAGGTCCGCACATAGACACGATCTCGTCCATTTCTTCTGACATCATCGTCTTCTTGCCCATGTACCAATGCAAGACGAATACTACTGTTTCCAGAGATTTTCTTTCCAACCATATCAAAACTATTCGAACCTAAGACTCGAAATTGCGAATCAATCACTTGCAATTCAGAAAAGATATCACTGGAGTATGTCTCTGTAATATCTCGAACCTCTTCTTGTAATGTTTGTTCCTCTTCATCTTCAGATCGTTCTTTTTTAAAAGCATCGTCTAAATTATTTACTAATACTTGGAGTCGGTCTTCCACATTACTTTGGTGAGTCTTTACCAAATTTTCCTCTAATTTCTGACCAAAATACGTACCGATCACCTGAATTGCCAATAGGATAAACAAACTAAGTATGACAATAATTTTTAATCGAATCGATTGAAAAAAACTCACTTTATTCATGTAACATTACCCCTGTTCAGGATTTCGCAAATAATATCCGACACCTCTTCTTGTTACGATCCACAATGGATTACTCGGATTATCCTCAATTTTCTCTCTCAGCCTTCTGACCGTTACATCAACCGTTCGAACATCGCCATAATAGTCATAACCCCAGACCGTCTCTAACAAATGTTCTCTCGTCATCACTTGACCAATATGACGAGCAAGATAATGAAGTAATTCAAATTCACGATGTGTAAGCTCAATATATTCACCATCCCTTGTAACGGTATATGCATCTGGATGAATTACCAAGGAACCGATCGCAATATCTTTTGTTTCGTTTTTTGGGTTGGCAGGTTCTACTTCCAGGCGTCTTAAATTAGCTTTCACTCTGGCAATTAACTCTCTGTTACTGAAAGGTTTCGTTACATAATCATCTGCTCCAAGTTCAAGGCCAAGTACTTTATCAATCTCTGCATCCTTTGCAGTAAGCATAATAATCGGCATACTATGGGTTTTTCTTACTTCTCGACAAACTTCATTACCATCTTTTTTCGGTAACATAATGTCTAGTAGAATTAAATCAGGATCCTCATTGATCGCGAGTTCAATCGCTTCTTCTCCATCATAGGTACACAATACTTCGTAGCCTTCTTTTTCTAAGTTGAACTTTAATATATCTGCAATTGGCTTTTCGTCATCTACTACTAATATTTTTTGACTCATAAAAAGCACGTCCTTTTTCCATTAAATTTTTCCTTATGTTCTATTCTAACCGAAATTAACAAAAATGTCTTATCGCTACTATATCTAATTAAAACGAGTCTGCTCTATTCGCAAAAAACCCTTGTTACGATACGGTAACAAGGGTTTGATACTATCTAATTTTGGATATATATTATCACAGTGCTATACGGCTGTAAGACCCTCACACTCACTTTATATAAGTGTTTAATAATAGTCTGCTGGGTTTTCTAATGAACCGTCTTTATATATTTCAAAGTGTAAATGGATACCTGTTGAAAAGCCTGTATCCCCCATCACACCAATCTTTTGGCCTCTTTCTACTGTTTGACCTGAAGAAACGTCGACCGATGATAAGTGAGCGTAAATCGTACGATAACCATTGTTATGGTCAATTACAACTTTGTTACCATAACCGCCATCGTTCCATCCAGCAGAAGTAACTGTTCCGTTATCAGCAGCTAAAATCGAGCGGTCACTTACACCAGCAATGTCGATCCCTTTATGGTAAGAACCCCAACGTTCTCCAACATGGCTAGATATATAACCTCCGACAGCCGGCCAGTGGAAATCTCCACTACCACGTGATGAAACTACCTTCGTACCTTTGACAATCACTTTATTTGTCGGCTCTTTCGTTACATTTTCCTCTAAAACTTCCGTGTCTACTGTTTTACCATTAACTTTTTCAATTTGATAATGTTTTTCCACGGTCCCGTTTTCGCCTTCTTGTTTCACTTCTTCTTCGCCTTTATACATATCTTCTGATTCTTCTACTTCTGTTTCATAGGCGATTTCTTCTTCATCGAGTTTTTCTTCCGTAACAACAACTTCTACAAAAGGTTCATATGCTGTTACATTTAATTCATCTCCGATTTTGATTAAAGAATCTTCTGTTAGGTCTGGATTGAGTTCTAGTAATTCATCTAGTGAAAGATCATACTCACTTGCAATACTTCCTAGAACATCTCCATCATCCACTACATGTTTTTTATTTTCCAATGTACCTTTTTCTAACAGCGTAACGCCTTCCTCGACAGTTAATATTTCATCTTCTGAAATTTTTTTGTCTTCTATTGAAACCTCTTCGGTTAGTGAAACGTCTATTATATGAGACTCCCCTACAGATAGTGGTTCAGATTCTCGTTCTGAATCATTATCTATTTTTTCTAATACGTCTTCACTAACAAATTCTTCTTTATATTCTTGGATGACTTGTTCTGCTAGATCTTTTTCTGCAAAATATCCAACTACCTCATCACCAATCGTTAAGGCTTGTGCTTCTACAGCTACCGTTAATTCTTCATCTAAATGATCCAACACTTCCTGATTATCCGCTTCCGACGAAAAAACTGTCTCTGTAACATAGTTAATCTCTTCGCTTACGGTATATGTAAAGTCATTCTCATCTTGATGATCAGAGATTGTTTCCGCAATGTAATCCTCTACGATGTCTTTATTTTCTACAATTCCCACATGCTTACCTTCTACATAGACATGATAGACTTTGCTTAGTCCTTCGTCATCCGCTAAAACAACTTGTGACGTAAGACCTAATGCCACAACACCAGCAACCGTCAGATGCTTCACGAACTCTTTCATATTTAATCGCATTCTAACTTCCTCCTATAACCCCAACTACTCTATTAAGTCTATTTATCTCTAATTCAAATCTTCCTTACCCAATCTACCATAAAATGAAACAGCATTGAACAATTTTAAAGAGAATGTAACAAAACTGTATAATAAAAACCAAAATATTACACGACTTGTAACAATAGGAATATTTGCCTAGGAATGCTTTCTTCTTTTCTATAAGAAAAATCGATAGTTGCTTTGGATGTACTTATGAAATATATGGACAGTAAGGACCACCACTTCGGCTGCCCATACTATTATCATGCCCTTTAACGCTAGCAAGAAATAACACGGATTTATAGTAAAAAAGGCATTATACTACTTCTTACAAATAATATCCCATCTTCTAATAGTGGAGACCAAGCAACTGAAGATCTCGTGGCTTTCTTACTTGATTTTTGTTAGTTATCTTCACTTATTCAACAAATCTTGTGGCTCCTTCGTTTGATTTGTTGATTATCTTTATTTATTCAACAAATCCTGTGGCTCCCTTGTTTGATTTGTTGATTATCTTCATTTATTCAACAAATCCTGTAGCTCCCTTGTTTGATTTGTTGGTTATCTTCATTTATTCAACAAATCTTGTATCCTCCTTTTTTGATTTGTTGGTTATAAAAGTTATGATACCAGTGGCCCTATGCTTCCTATAAAAAAGGTATAAACCCCTCTTCACATCAGTGAAAGGAGTTTATACCTTCTAGCTTATATATCATTGCTTTTCTGGATTAATTACTATAAACGCTTCTAACAACATTTGTTTGTGAACGGTCTGGTCCTACAGAGAAAACGGATAATGGAATACCTGTTAACTGGGAAACCCGCTCTAAATAATGACGCGCATTTTCTGGTAATTCATGTAAGCTTTTGACACCAGTGATATCTTCTGTCCATCCTGGTAACTCCTCATAAACAGGCTCACATTCTGCTAGCACTTTTAAACTAGCTGGAAACTCTTCCATGATTTCGCCTTTGTACTTGTAAGCTGTACAAATTTTTAATGTTTCAATACCTGTTAAAACATCAATTGAGTTCAAAGATAAGTCTGTAATACCACTTACACGGCGAGCATGGCGTACAACAACACTATCAAACCAGCCGACACGGCGGGGACGTCCAGTTGTTGTACCATATTCATTACCAACTTCACGGATTTGATCACCAATCTCATCATGTAATTCTGTTGGGAATGGTCCATCTCCAACACGAGTTGTATAGGCTTTTGACACACCTACTACATGATCAATTTTAGAAGGACCAACACCAGAACCGATCGTAACACCGCCAGCGATTGGGTTGGAAGAAGTAACAAAAGGATACGTACCTTGGTCAATATCAAGCATAACCCCTTGAGCCCCTTCAAAAAGCACACGACGTCCTTCATCTAATGCATCATTTAATACAACAGATGTATCTGCCACATACTTTTTCAATTGCTGACCATATTCATAATACTCATCTAATATATCTTCTACTTCTATCAAGTCTGTTTCATATACTTTTTCAAAAAGACGATTTTTCTCTTTCAAGTTGCTTTCTAATTTTTCACGGAAAGCATCTTTATCTAATAAGTCGGCGATGCGAATGCCAACACGGGCCGCTTTATCCATATAAGCTGGTCCAATTCCTTTGCGTGTTGTACCGATCTTGTTGACGCCTTTATCTTCTTCCTGCAAAATATCTAGTTTTAAATGATATGGTAAGATGACATGGGCACGATTGCTAATACGTAAATTATCTGTGCTGACATCTTTGTCATGTAAATATTTTAATTCCTCAACCATTGCTTTTGGATCGATAACCATACCATTACCTAATACACAAGTTTTGTCTTTAAAAAATATTCCTGAAGGTATTAAGTGTAGTTTATATGTAATACCATCAAATTTTATGGTATGACCTGCGTTATTTCCGCCTTGATAACGTGCTACTACTTCTGCGTTTTGTGAAAGAAAGTCTGTTATTTTGCCTTTTCCTTCGTCTCCCCATTGTGTACCTACAACGACTACTGAAGACATAAACGGCACCTCCGCCTTATCAATTTATTGATTTCGAACTAATTCTACCAATCTTAGCGGGCAATGTCAATTTAATTACGAACATTTCTAATGATTTTATTATAATTGTTCGTAAAAAAACACCTGTTGAGATTCCATAGTCTATTATGAACATCTAATATTTAGACTATACCAATCTGTCTGCATATTTTTGCTTGCAGTAAAAAAGGATAAGGGTACTATATCCTTATCCTGGTGGTATATCGCTATCCTGATAGCGATGATCTAAATCTACGAATTTATTATATTCTTTTACAAAGGCTAGTTCGACGTTTCCAACTGGACCGTTACGTTGTTTAGCTATAATGATTTCGATAATATTTTGTTTTTCAGATTCCTTATCATAGTAATCATCACGGTATAAGAACCCAACGATATCGGCATCCTGCTCAATACTTCCTGATTCACGTAAATCGGACATCATCGGTCGCTTATCCTGACGGGATTCAACTCCACGAGATAACTGTGATAATGCAATTAATGGCACATTTAATTCCCTTGCTAATCCCTTTAATGATCTGGAAATTTCCGATACTTCTTGTTGACGGTTTTCTTGTGAACCGGCACTACCTTGAATTAATTGCAAATAATCGATTAAAATCATTCCGAGGCCATGTTCTTGTTTTAAACGACGGCATTTGGAACGAATCTCACTTACTCTAATACCAGGTGTATCATCGATGAAAATACCGGCATTGGATAAACTCCCCATTGCCATCGATAATCTTCCCCAGTCCTCCTCTTCTAAAGTACCCGTTCTTAAACGCTGCGCATCAATATTACCTTCTGCACAAAGCATACGTGACACCAGCTGATCTGCCCCCATCTCCAGACTGAAAATCGCGACATTTTCGTCTGTTTTAATCGCAACATTTTGGGCAATATTTAAGGCAAAAGCTGTTTTACCAACAGACGGTCTTGCAGCAACAATGATAAGATCATTACGCTGGAAACCCGAGGTAATACGATCTAAGTCACGAAAGCCAGTGGCAATTCCGGTAACTTCACCTTGGTTTTTGTGTAATAGATCGATATTATCATAGACTTCCATTAATACATCTTTGATATTTTTAAAAGAAGAAGCATTCTTTCGATTCGATACTTCTAATATTCGTTTCTCAGACTCATTCAGCACTTCTTCTACTTCGTCTTCTTTAGAATAGCTGTCTGTTACAATATCAGTAGCTGTTCGAATCAGTCTTCTGAGGATCGATTTCTCTTCGACAATTTTGCAATAATAAGTAATATTCGCTGCTGTAGGTACAGCATTAGCTAAATCACTTAAATAAGAGACACCGCCAACGTCATCTAACTGTTGATTATTCGCCAAAACTGTTGTAGCTGTGACAATATCTATCGGTTCTCCTTTATCTGACAGTTCTAACATCACTCGATAAATAAGCTGATGACTTGCTCGGTAAAAATCTTCCGGGATTAATATTTCCGAAGCACTGGAAATAGCATCCGGCTCTAGAAAAATGGCACCAAGTACCGCTTGTTCTGCTTCTATATTGTGAGGCGGTGTTCGCCCTTGGATCATTTCCGCCATCTCATTGCCCCCTTTCAAACAAAAAGTGGACATCCATTCCGCTATTTGTGACAAAATGAACGTTTTTAGGATGTTTGAGGACATTTATTCCGTTATTCATTCAAAATAAAGCTGATTTCCAGCTGATTTCGTTTAATAAGGGATTTTTTGTCCGCCAACACCTAAAATGGAACATTAATCTAGGAAATAACGTACTAAATGTCCGCCATATATCACATTTGATCCGAGTTCTCTACTTAAGAAAATGGGAAGTAACGTAAACTTCCCATTGTGTTAAGCTTCTACAACATGAACTCTTATCGTACCTGTTACTTCTGGGTGGATTTTGACCGGTACGTTTGTATAACCTAATGAACGAATTGGTTGATCTAATTCAATTTTACGCTTGTCCATTTTAATTTGATGATCTTTCTTTAGTGTTTCAGCAATTTGTTTACTTGTAATGGAACCAAATAAACGTCCGCCTTCACCAGATTTTGCTGTCACTTTCACTTCTAAATTAGCTAATCTTTCTTTTAATTGCTGTGCTTCTTCTACTTCTTGCTGTTCTAATTGCTTCTCTTTATTCTTCTTTGCCTTTAGTGCCTTCATATTTGCTTGGTTTGCTTCAATTGCTAAATTATTTTTCAGCAAGTAATTGCGAGCATATCCATCGGAAACATTTTTTACTTCCCCTTTTTTTCCTTTGCCTTTTACGTCCTGGGTAAAAATTACTTTCATTCTGTTTCTCCTCCCTCATAATATTCATCTATTATTTCTTTCAACCATTCATAGGCATCGATTACTGCCATATCATCTAATTGTGTAGCAGCATTCGTCAAATGACCGCCACCATTCATTTTTTCCATAATAACCTGGACATTGACATCTCCCAGTGACCTAGCACTGATACCGATACGCCCATCTTCTCGTTCTGAAATCACAAAGGACGCTTCAATGCCAGTCATCATTAACAAGGTATCTGCAGCTTGAGCAATAATGACAGGGCCATATCTCTCTCTTGAATTCCCTACAGATATTGCAATATTACCACGGTAAATATTCGTATTCTCAATTAATCTGCTTCGTTTTACATAAATATCCAAATCTTCTTTTAAAAACTTCTGGACTAAAACGGTATCTGCACCTTTGGATCGTAAATAGGAAGCAGCATCAAATGTTCTTGATCCTGTTCGTAAGGTAAAGCTGTTCGTATCTACAATAATACCTGCTAATAATGCTGTTGATTCTAACATATTTAAAGAAAGCTTACTAGGCTGATATTCCAACAATTCTGTTACTAGCTCTGATGTCGAGGAGGCATATGGTTCCATATAAACGAGTGTAGGGTGATCAACAAACTCTTCACCTCGACGATGGTGGTCAATCACTACCACATGTTCCGTCTTATGGACTAACTTTTCCTCTTGCACCAAGGAAGGTTTATGGGTATCGACCACCACTAAAAGGGTGTCCTTCGTTACGATATCTAATGCCGAATCAGGGTCAATAAAATGGGACCACAATTCCTCACTGTCTTTCATTTCATCTACTAATCGCTGTACCCCTGTATTAATATCATTCTCATCTAAGACAATAAAACCTTCTACATCATTCGCCTGTGCTATTTTTAACACACCGATGGAAGCACCAACGGAGTCCATGTCAGGAGCTTTATGCCCCATTACTATAATTTGGTCGCTTTCTTTGACTAATTCTTTTAAAGCATGAGAAATAACCCTCGCTCTTACCCTCGTTCGCTTTTCCATCGGGTTTGTTTTACCACCATAAAAACGTACTTTTCCAGTAGTATCATCTTTAATAACAACTTGATCTCCACCTCGACCAAGCGCCAAGTCAAGGCTGGATTGTGTTAGCTCACCCAAACCTGGTAATTCTTCACTTCCTAATCCGATCCCAATACTTAAGGTTAATGGTACATTTTTATCGGTAATTAATTCACGAACTTCATCCAAAATTTCAAATTTTGATTTCTCTAAATCAGCCAAAATCTTCTGATTCATGACCGCCATAAATCGCTCTTGTGATGTTCGTTTTAAATAGATCCCATGCTCATTCGACCAATTGTTTAAAATAGATGTAACCTGTGAATTAATTTGACTTTTGGCAGTATCATCCATATTTTGCGTAATTTCTTCATAGTTATCCAAAAAGATAGTACCTAAAACCGTTTTTTCATTCTGGTATAGCTTGTGAAGTTCTGTTTGTTTCGTTCGGTCAAACAGATATAATAATTTTTCTTCTTTTTTGTTATATACTTGTAAATCATATTGATCAATCGTTAGCCAAAATGTTTCCTTATCATCTTTTAAATAAGAAGAAATATCTTCCGATAAGGTGTCAAGATGATCACCGATTAATGAGTCCGTTTCGGTAAACTGATTCATATAAGGATTTGCCCACTCTACCTGATGGTCGTCTCCGTATAATATAATCCCTATCGGCATCTCTAACAGGGCTTCTTCACCGACTTTTTTGACACGATAAGAAAGTGTTGATATATATGCCTCTGTTTGGTCCACCAGTTGCTTTTCCCGCTTTATACTATGGTACAATGATATGGAAAACAGAACGGTCATCACAGTACCAATAATCCAATGAAAATAAAAGAGAAATATTAATAGCACAAAGGACAGTACATATATGCCTATGATATGCCTCCCCATTGCAACTGGTTTATCTTTAATTTTTGGCATTGTTGTCAGCTCCTAACTAAAGTCCCTTTACTTTGCCATTCTTTTTCTTAACTCAAACCCTAAATCAATTATACCTAAGATTCTCATCAAATAAAGACCCATAAACGGAAAAAATATAATGAGAAGGATACTAATAACTGGTAATGCAACAGACTGCTTCTTCGTATGAGTAAAAAAGAAGATAAATGACAATCCTTGTAAAGCCATTAATATTCCTGCTAAATGATACACATTCCATATTATAACAGATGGCATCGTAGAAAAGTCCGCTTCAACAAAAAAGGAAATAAGTAACATCACGAAATATATCCATAACATTACCTTTGGCAGATTAAAACTACGAAAAGGCGGAAAATGATAACGCTCTTCTTGTACTTTATTGATTACTTTATAGCATATCCATTGTGTTAATATGGCAAAACCCATGGAAACAACTACTAATATCACCGGCAGTAACTGCAGCATATTCATCATTTCTTGTCGTATGACGCCAAAATCCTGATGCGCCATACCTATTGCCTGAAACATGTCCTCTGTCATCTGGATGGAATCATCCACCGTATTTTCAAAAGCATTCATAATCGAAAACTGAAGCACTACTTCAATATAAGCGTAAATAAGCGTCAGTCCTAGAACAAAACCGGCCGTTCCTTTCGCCCATGTTTCATATGGATGCTGTTCTTGCTTTATTGACCATCCAATCATAGCCCCACTTATTAAAGCTAGCATTGTTAGTGGAAATGAGAACACCGGCACAACGAAGAAAGAAAAAGATAGCAACAGAAGCATGCCAATTATCGTCCACTTAATAGGATAATTTTTCATTAGCAATATAACTGGAATGGGCAGCAAAACGAGTGTAACCATTTGTATAAATGGGATAAGTATTGTGATTAACAAAAGAAGTAAAAAGCTACCTACATATATAAAAAAGTCTTTCCTTACTGGTTGCTGATCCATGAGAAACCACCTTTACTACTCTAATTGATTGAAAAAGCACAGCAAGAAAGCGCTGTGCTTTTTCATCGTACACTTTTACTATATTAATTATATACGAACAATATATCTTCGACAAATTAAATCGTCTTTCTAATGATTTAGTTGCCTTAATCCCTTATAATGTATATAGAATGATTAGAGGAGGAGCACCAGATGATAAAGACGATTATTTTTGACCTTGATGATACACTCTTGTGGGACAAAAAAAGTGTCAAAACCGCATTCGAAGAAACTTGTCAATTAGCGAAGCAAAAATATGGAATCGATCCTGAACAATTAGAAGAAGCTGTACGCGCTCAAGCTCGTAAATTGTATCAAGGATATGAAACCTATGAGTTTACCCAAATGATCGGGATTAATCCTTTTGAAGGCCTATGGGGAAATTTCTTAGATGATCATACATATTTTAAAAAAATGGCAGAGATTGTTCCGAATTATCGTAAAGATGCCTGGACAAATGGTTTAAAGCAACTAGGAATAGATGATGAAGAGTTCGGTGCTTACTTAGCAGAACAATTTCCTGAAAACCGTAAGAAAAATCCATTCGTCTATGAAGAAACGTTTTCTGTCTTAGAAAAACTGGCGAGCGATTACCAATTAGTCATGCTAACGAACGGTTCGCCAGATCTACAAAACACTAAATTAACGATCACCCCAGAACTAAAAGATTACTTCGATCATATTATTATCTCTGGTGGATTTGGCAAAGGAAAGCCTGACCCAAGTATATTTGAACATGCTCTGGAAACAGCTGATGTAACCAAAGATGAAGCAATCATGGTCGGTGATAACTTGATGACAGATATCCTAGGTGCCAATCGGACAGGGATTCAAAGCGTCTGGATCAATCGAGAAGATAAACAACCAACAGAAGTAGAGCCTACTTATCAAATTAAACATCTTGATGAATTGTTTGCGATTTTAAACAAATAATGCATCAAGAAAAAGAAGGTGTCAGCATCGATTCAAAAATTTCCGGTTGAACCATAGCAGAATCTCAGAATAAGAGCTATATGTAACAGGAAGAAATTAAGATATAGTAGCAAAGATTTTTAAGCAAAACATCAAACCCCCATTCCAACAGAAGCGTCACACAAAATGGTAATAAGGACAGAGAGATTTCATATCTCTCTGTAGATGTTTTTTGTTTTGTTATATAAAGAATTGAATGACATAAAATTCACAAATTTGATAGGTGTACACCAAAGAAATAATAACAAGAAATGAACCTAACACCAACTGGATTTTGTCCTTTTTGTTTTTCGTATATCTATACAGAAGAATGTACCAAAACATAAGCAATATAGCAGGTGTTCCAAGAAATATCCATGCTGAAATCTCTTCTATAGGTGTGGGGATCAAGGTCGTTAGAAATAGACTATACACTGTAAAGATACCTGAAAGAAATAAACTGATAAAGGTACAATTTTTAGCTGGATGAATTAACTGTATCTTATCTGCTTCCGGTTTCAAACTTAGAAAACGCCAAGTATAATCACTGAGCCACAACCCACTTAAAGCAAGAGGAAACACTAATATAAATATGTTGATCTTTCCAACAAATCCTGCACCAAATATTACAAAAAAGGACAAGAAAGAAAGGGCAATAAGAGCAATAAAATAACCCATATGGATAAATCGTACCTTCACAATATTCATCCCCCTGTTTTAAATTATAAGAAAGTTCTCTTGTTAGAACAGAACTGCTGGATTCGACTGCAAGGGATGTTTTCCTTTTCAACATGTTTTAAAGAAAAACATCACATCACTGGCAATTTCGTAGGGTTTTCTATCAACTTTTATGATTTACTATCAACTTCTACTAGTTTTCTATCAACTTTACACAAATCAGCCTTTTAAAGAAAAAAGAGCTCTTCAACATCGAAGAGCTCTCATCTATTGGATTTTTTACAGTTCCATAGCAGTCAATTTTTCGATTTCTTCAAATTCATTCAGTGCTTCCACATCTGTTTCTTCTAAATATTTATCAACCGTTAAGATCATAATTGCTTCGCCACCAACATCAGAACGACCTACTTGCATAGCTGCAATGTTAATTCCACGTTCTGCAAGCAAGCTACCTACTTTTCCGATTACCCCTGGACGGTCATTGTGCTTAATGACAACAAGGTCGCCTTCTGGTACTAGATCGACCGTATATGCATCAACTTGGACAATACGTGGCCCTAAACCATTCAATAAAGTACCTGCGATAGACCGTGTCACTTCTTTTGTTTTCACTTCCACTTTTAAGAGATTTGTAAATCCTTTCGATGTAGAAGATTTATTTTCGTTAACTTGAATACCTCTTTTTTCCGCTAAGTAAGAGGCATTTACATCATTTACGTGGTCACCTAAATGACGTTTTAATAAACCTTTAATTGTATTTCTTGTTAATGGTGCTACTTCAAGCTCTGTTAATTCTCCTGAATAAGAGATATTAATTTCTTCAATAACACCTGGAGTTAAATAGGTTAAAAATGTACCAAGTTTTTCAGATAGATGGAAATATGGTTCGATTTTATTCATCAATTCTTTCGGTACAGATGGTAAGTTCACCGGATTTTTCGCTACATCTTCTGTTAAGTAACGAACAACGTCATGACTAACATCAATTGCTACATTTTCTTGTGCTTCTACTGTACTAGCACCTAAGTGAGGTGTCGCAATAACTTCTGGAAGCTCTAATAAACGATGATCTGTTGCAGGCTCCTCTTCAAATACATCAAGCGCTGCTCCCGCTACTTTACCAGATTTAATCGCATCATATAACGCATCCTCATCAATAATACCACCGCGAGCACAGTTAATAATACGGACACCGTCTTTCATTTTTGCGAATGCATCTTTATTGATCAAATGCTTGGTTTCTTTAATTAATGGTGTATGAACCGTAATGAAGTCAGATGCAACGATCACGTCCTCCACTGATCCAAAATCAACACCAAGCTTGTCTGCTCTTTCTTTTGTTAAAAACGGATCATAAGCAATAACATTCATTCTTTGACCTTTCGCACGTGCTGCTACTTCTGCACCGATACGTCCCATGCCAATAACACCTAGTGTTTTACCTTTTAATTCTACGCCGACATGGGTTTTACGATCCCATTTCCCATTTTTCAATGCTACAAATGCTTGTGGTATCTTTCTGGCTAATGACATGAGCATCGCAACCGTATGTTCAGCTGCAGAGTTCGTATTACCATCTGGTGCATTTACGACAATAACTCCGTATTCCGTTGCTGCACTTAAATCAATATTGTCAACCCCAACACCTGCACGACCTATAATTTTTAATTTAGATGCTTGGCTAATAATATCTCGCGTTACTTTTGTTTGACTTCTTACCAATAAGGCATCATAATCCCCAATTTTTTCTGTCAACTCATCAGGAGATAAGCCGGTATCAATATCGACTTGAATATTATCTGCTTCACGTAACGGTTTAATTCCATCTTCACTCAACGGATCGCTAATTAATACTTTAAAAGTCACAGTTGTCCCCTCCAAAAAAATGATATTTCTTATAAAAAAAGCATCCAGCTTGCTGAATAAGTGAAACACTTCACTTATATACACTTTCTATTAATTAATATTATTATAGCACTTTTGAACTTTAATAAATAGAATTGAATTGAGAAAATTTCGACACTTTTGTTTTCTGGAACATGTCTATTTTTAAAGTTTTCTCTATCATAGCAAATAAAAAGAGAATGTCAATACAAAAAAGCAAATATCCATCGAGATTGTTCGTCTTTTAAGTATTTATTATTATTTAATTTACTATTGAAGCTTTTTCTTGATTCAAAACACGAACATTGAGGTTGAGAATAAATGAATGTATACTATTTGTGTGGATGTCAGGGTCGAGCTATTCTTCAGAGATTCTGTTATTAGTGGGATAACTAAGAAATCGAGCTATAAACATAATAGGTTTTCCTGATATTAAGTGGACCGATATAGATTGTGATTGTTCGATTGGTGAAGTCACTTTAGTTCCTCAAAGCCAATCAATGCACAGTTTGATCCTTTCCGACCTAATAAAAGAGCTTGAAGCATCACATAGCTTCAAGCTCTTACACATTTATTAGTCATTTACGTAAGGTAAAAGCGCCATTTGACGAGCGCGTTTAATTGCCTTAGTCAATTTACGTTGATATTTTGCAGAAGTTCCCGTTACACGACGAGGAAGAATTTTTCCACGCTCAGAAACGAAACGACTTAATAAACCAACATCTTTATAGTCGATGTGTGTAATACCGTTCGCTGTGAAATAACACACCTTACGACGCTTTGCGCGACCACGACGAGCTGCCATAATCAAAAACCTCCTTTAATTTAAAATGGTAAATCATCATCCGAAATATCGATAGGCTCTCCACTATCCTGGAATGGATTACCGCCATCGTTATTTCCTTGATTATTTTGATTATTATTGTTTTGGTTAAATTGATTTTGATTTGCTTGACTCGGTTGGTTCTGATTTTGATTATATCCTTGAGATCCTTGTGCGTTAGGTTGTCCACCAGTTGATCCACCCTTAGATTCCAAGAATTGAATCGATTCTGCCATTACTTCTGTCATGAAGACTCGCTGACCTTCTTGATTATCAAAACTACGAGTTTGAATACGACCATCTACACCGATTAGACTTCCTTTTCCCATGTAGTTTGCAAGGTTTTCCGCTTGCCTTCTCCATGTGACACAATTAATGAAGTCTGCTTCTCGTTGTCCTTGCTGATTAGTAAAAGGTCTATTACAAGCTATGGTAAAATTAGCTACGGCAACGCCATTTGGTGTATAACGTAAATCAGGATCTTTCGTTAACCTGCCGACAAGCACGACACGATTTAACATCAGAACCACTCCTTATTATTGATCATCTTCACGAATTGCCATGTGACGTAAAATGTCATCAGAGAACTTCGCTTGACGATTGAATTCGTTAATAGCTGTTTCATCACCTGTAAAGTTAATGATTACATAATATCCATCACGATAGTCGTTGATTTCATAAGCAAGACGTTTCTTACCTACTTCTTCAACTTTTTCAATTTCCGCACCATTATTCGTAAGGTAACCGTTAAAACGCTCGATTAGAGCTGTTTGTGCTTCCTCCTCGATATCTGGGCGGATGATGTACATGATTTCATATTTATTCATCCGTTTACACCTCCTTTTGGTCTTGACGGCCCTATTTCTGAGAATAGAGCAAGGAGTAATAGTCTCATTACTCACAATAAGATATTATATCAATTTTCCTTCTCTAATGCAAACAATATTTTGCATGTAACAAGTGATCCTGCTATACGTTAAATCGGAAATGCATCACATCTCCATCTTTCACCAAATACTCTTTACCTTCTAATCTTACTTTTCCTTTTTCTTTCGCAGCTTGTTCAGAACCTGCTTCAACTAAATCATCATAAGAAACTGTTTCAGCACGAATAAATCCTTTTTCAAAGTCACTATGAATAATACCTGCTGCTTGAGGTGCTTTGATTCCTTTTTTAAACGTCCATGCTCGTACTTCTTGCTCACCTGCTGTAAAGTATGTTGCTAAGCCAAGCAAGTTATAAGTTGCCTTAATTAGTTGATCTAGCCCTGATTCAGCAATTCCTAACTCTTCCAGGAACATTTCTTTTTCTTCTCCATCTAATTCGGCAATTTCAGACTCTACCTTGGCACTTACCACAATGACTTCCGCTTCATCTTTAGCAGCAAAATCTTTTACAAGCTGTACATATTCATTGTTATCTGCTTCTAATAATTCATCTTCCCCAACATTAGAGACATACAATACCGGTTTACTTGTTAATAAGTGTAGACCTTTAACAAGCTTTTGTTGCTCTTCGGTAAAAGATACCGCACGTGCTGGCGTTTCTTCTTCAAAAGCATCCTTTAACTTCGAAAGTACTTCAAATTCAGCCATTGCTTCTTTGTCTTTCTGTTTTGCCATTTTTTCTACACGCTGTATTCTTTTGGAAACAGTTTCCAAGTCGGCTAAAATAAGCTCTAAATTAATGGTTTCAATATCGGAAATAGGATCTACTTTTCCAGAAACGTGGGTAATATTTTCATCTTGGAAACAACGAACAACGTGACAAATTGCATCTACCTGGCGAATATGTGAAAGAAACTGATTACCTAGTCCTTCCCCTTTACTCGCACCTTTTACAATCCCTGCAATATCAGTAAATTCAAATGCTGTAGGGATTGTCTTTTTGGGTTTTACTAATTCAGTTAGCTTCTGCAACCTTTCATCTGGTACTTCTACAATTCCTACATTCGGATCTATCGTACAGAAAGGATAGTTTGCCGATTCTGCACCCGCTTGTGTTATTGCGTTAAATAACGTTGACTTACCCACGTTAGGTAAACCAACAATTCCTGCTGTTAATGCCATGTTAACTTTCACTCCTTAAGGATTCCGTCCATATGAACGTATCAGTCATACCAATTATAGTGATACTTTTCCAAATTGACAAGTTATTAAAAAACGAAAATCAAGGGCTCTAACCCCTTGATTTTCCAATTTCCCTCTATTGAAAAAATGATTTCTTAGCTTTTAGCATACTAGAAAAAAAGATTTTGTTTCACGTGAAACATTTTTATGATAATTATTTCATTCCTGATGTTCGAGTACTCGTTTCATTTTTTGTTCGAATCGTTTACGTGGTAACATGACACTATGCCCACATCCTTCACACTTAATTCGAATATCCATGCCCATGCGAATAATTTTCCAACGATTCTCACCACATGGATGGGGCTTTTTCATTTCGACTACATCATTTAACTGAAATTCCTTGCGCTCCATGTTATCACCTCAATCTTACACGATATTATGGTACCTATTATATTAGTTTTTTTTATAAAAAGGAAATAGTAAGATAGCACAAAGTAAATATAAATTGACAATTCCGTAAATCGGATATAGAAATTCAATTAGTGTGGAGAAACCAATAATTGTTAACGGCGTGAGAATAATTAATAAAAATACTGTAATTTGCCATAAATGATATTTTAAAAAACGACCAAGCCTTGTTACTAATCCTAAAACACCTGATATAGCTGTTGTAAATATAGCACACCATAATAAAATTGTCATCATGATATACGTATAGTTGGGATAATTCTTCAATATTGCAAATAAAGGTATTTCATATAAAATGATGACCTCAGATATTTGAATTAAAGAATTATTATATAAAAAAGAGATAATTCCTAGAATCAAGCCACTACCAACACTTGCGATCACTATTTCACCATTTGATTCAATCTTTTCCCCTACCGCTCCTAAAACAGCGAGAATCGATAAGATATTTAAAGCTGTAAATGTAAAAGCAGCTGTCCAGTTTGCTTGATGGTCTAAAGATAAAATGAAGGTTAGTTGTTCATCTATTGAATAAATGACTAAAATCGATAATAAGCCAATGATTAATAAAGGTAGAAGGATGACGTTAAAAGTGAGCACCCCTTTAATACCTTTAATAAAAATTAAAATAATAAAAACAACAATAAAGAGAATGCCAATCCATTTGGAAAGTTGAAAAGCTTCAAAGGTTGCACCACTGCCTGCAATCATAATTACAGTGGTAGACATAAGGTAGAAGAAAATCAAGATATCATAAAAACGCGCAATACGCTTTCCAAGAATAATCTCCAATAATGCGTAATAATTAGATGTTTGGTGTTGATAACCAACTTTCATTGTAATTGCTATAGAACAAATAAATAATAAGGTAAATAAAAGAATAGCTAGTCCACTTTCATGGCCAAAAAATTGCCATAATTCTCTGCCTGAAGCATACCCTGCCCCAACCATTGTTCCTATAATTAAGAACATCCACTTCATACCCGATTTCCACATATCTTTGCCTCCAAAAAAGCTTTAGATATATTAAAAATATGCGACGTGGGACAAAGGTATGAACAAAAATTCCGGCACTTTTAAAGCCAATAACCAGACAAAACCAACCCGATTGTCAGATATGAAATAGATACAAACTGAGGAATAATGAAAATTTATCTAGGTGCTGAGCGGACATTTAGTGCGTTATTTGAATGAAAAACGCCTGTTTTCCCATGTTAGCGGACATTGAATTCCTTATTTGGCTCATTTCGGCTTCCATTAGCACTATTTTCAATGAATAGCGGAATAGATGTCCGCAACCACCATAAAAACGGCACTTTTGTCGCAAATAGCGGAACAATTGTCCGCACTCTGCCCAGACTTACTTGGAAGTCCACACTATTTCGCAGTATTTGGATTTCGCTCATGCTATAAAACCATAACTGAAATAAAAGATAATAAATACAAAAATAGCGGGGAGGAAGTCTCCTATTTTTATTTTGGTAATGTTAAGAATATTTAAGCCAATTGCTAATATTAATAAGCCTCCTATTGCAGTTACCTCATTGATAAATCCATCTAAGATAGATTGCGGGAGCCAATTATTAATTTGTACCGCTAGTAATGCAATCGATCCTTGATAGAGAATAACTGGTATTACCGAAAAAATGACGCCATATCCTAATGTTGTGGTTAACACCATTGCCATGAAACCGTCTAAAAACGCTTTCGTATATAAAACTTCATGATCCCCTCTCAATCCACCATCCAATGCACCGACAATGCTCATGGCCCCAATGACAAAAATTAAAGTAGCCGTTATAAATCCTTCTGTAAGATTTCCATTGCCATCCTTGCTTATTTTACCTTCTAGTTTTTGCCCAAGGATATTTAATTTATCTTCCAAATGTACACCTGTACCAATAATAGAGCCTAGTAATAGACTTAGCAAAATTAAGATAATATTATCTGCTTGGATCGCCATTTGAATACCAATCAGTGCTACTACTAAACCAATTCCTTGTAAAGCGGTGTTTTTAACTCTTTCAGGGATATTGGAAAAAATAAGACCAATAATGGTACCTATAATAATACATAAACCATTTACTAATGTTCCTAATAAAGCCATGATGCCTCCACCTTCACCTGTAGAATAGTTTCACATGAAAAAGCCTGATCATTTGCACCCGCAAACAATCAGACCAAATATTATTCTATCTTATCTAAAATACGGTTTAAGTCTTCTTCCGAAAAGAATTCTATTTCTATTTTACCTTTTCTTTTTCCTTTGTTAATCTTTACATTCGTTCCAAAATACTCTTTTAAATGATTTTCTTTTTCCGTAATAAAGATATCCTTCTTTGGCTTTTTCTTTTTCTTCGGTTGCTGATTATTTAGTTCGTTTATTAGTGCCTCCACTTGGCGGACATTCAATCTCTCTGTCGTAATCCGTTTTACTACCGGTTTGATTTTATTTTTATCTTTTAATCCTAATAAAGCTCTTCCATGTCCCATGGAAAGTGCTCCGTGGTTGATTTGGGCCATAACCTCTTCTGGCAAACTGAGGAGTCTTACCAGGTTCGCGATATGTGATCTGCTTTTCCCTAACCGCTTGGCAAGTTGATCCTGTGTTGTACCTAACTCATTAATTAAGCGATCATATGCCGTTGCTTCTTCAATCGGAGTTAAATCTTCACGCTGAATATTTTCTAATAATGCTAACTCCATCATTTGTTCATCTGTTAAATCTTTAATAATAACAGGTATTGTTTCTAAATTTGCTTCTTTAGCTGCTCTAAACCTTCTCTCACCTACGACAATTTCATATCCTCTAATGCTCTTTCTTACTATCAAAGGTTGCAGGATACCATGTTGTAAAACAGATTCTTTTAACTCCTCGATCGCATCCGCTTCGAATACTTTTCGTGGTTGATATGGGTTTGGCCGGCATTTCTTCAGTTCTACCTCTTCAATCTTGTCAGAATCTTTTTCTTCTATTTCTGGAAAAAATGCATCTAACCCCTTACCTAATCCTCTAGCCACCGGCAATCACTTCCTTTGCTAAATCAAGGTAAACCTCTGCTCCTCTTGATTTAGAGTCGTATGATATGATTGGTTGTCCATGACTTGGCGCTTCACCTAAACGAATATTACGTGGTACCACCGTGTTATAGACTTTATCTTGAAAATACTTTTTCACTTCATCTATTACTTGCAGTCCAAGATTCGTTCTTGCATCTAACATGGTTAAAAGAACTCCTTCTATCATCAGTTCTTTATTTAAATGTTTTTGTACTAACCGAATCGTGTTCAATAACTGACTTAATCCTTCTAATGCATAATATTCACATTGAACTGGTATTAAAACAGTATCTGAAGCTGTTAAGGCATTGATTGTTAACAACCCTAGTGAAGGAGGACAATCAATGATAATATAATCATAGTCATCCTTAATACTATCAATAGCCTTCTTCAAACGAACTTCACGTGAAATAGTAGAAACTAATTCTATTTCAGCTCCAGCTAGCTGAATGGTTGCGGGTATTATTTCTAAATTTTCGATATCTGTCTGCAAGCATACTTGTTTCGTTTCAATATCCTCTACTAACACGTCATATATACAATGACTTACATCTGCTTTATTAATCCCTACCCCACTCGTAGAATTACCTTGAGGATCTATATCTACAATTAATATTTTTTTATTCAGATGTGCTAAACATGCACTTAAATTAACAGAAGAAGTCGTTTTGCCGACGCCACCTTTTTGGTTTGCAACGGCTATTACTTTACCCATGGTGTCACCTACCTCTTGCATCTTTTCTCTTATTCTATCACTAATAATCTATTATAAATAAATTTTTTTTAATTTTTAACATTTTTAGTTAAAATGGTCCAATTGATTACCTAACAAATACCTTTTATCTTGCCAAAAAACAACCCATCTTCCTAACTAATAAAGATGGGTCATCATGTAATCATTTTTTCTTAGGAATTTTGATCGTAATCTGATAATAGTCATCATGATCCTGTTCATCTGTCTCTAAATCAATCCCCGTGTCAGATACCATGTCTAATGATTGCCTGATCGTGTTCATAGCAATTCTCATATCTTTGTTAACACCTTTTAGCCGAGGCTTTTTGGCAGGCTTTTTCTTATCAGATAACAGTCGCTCTATTTGGGCCTCTGTTTGTTTAACATTTAAATCTCGTTCAATAATCTGTTGTAATATTTTCAATTGAAGTGCTTCACTCTTTAAAGCGATCAATGCACGAGCATGTCTTTCCGTAATTGTCTTCTGCAAAATAGCTTGTTGCACTGGTTCTGGCAATTTTAATAAGCGCATTTTATTTGCTATTGTCGATTGACTTTTACCTAAACGTTGGGCTAACGCTTCTTGTGTTAATTCATGCATCTCGATCAATTTCTCATATGCGACCGCTTCTTCGATTACTGTCAGTTCCTCACGTTGTAAGTTCTCAATTAATGCTACCGATGCCGTCTCTTTATCTGTCATTTCACGAATAATTGCAGGAACCTTATCCCAATTCAGGCTTTTTGCTGCTCGCCAACGTCTTTCCCCAGCAATTATTTCATATTTATCCTCTTCCTCATCAAGAGACCGGACTACAATCGGCTGAATCATACCATGTGTATGTAGGGTTTGTGCTAATTCTTTAATTTTTTCTTCATTAAATATGGATCTAGGCTGGTAGCGATTTGCTTCAATAGCATCAACATCAATAAAAACTACTTCATCTTGATAGCTTTCCTGGTCCTCTATTAATTCTTCATCCACCTTATCACCTAATCCAAAAATACGACCAAATGGGTGTAACATAATCAACACCACCTTTTTCTGCTTAAACAAAATTCAAATAATATTGTATGAGAGCGAATACTTTTCCCTATTTATCGAGTTAATAAAAGGGAAAACTTGCTTAAAACTAGAATTTAAGCAAGTCATAGAAGCCGTTTTATATCCCAAATGTTTCACGTGGAACATAACTAGTAATCTGTTACTCTTATTTTATCATAAAAAATCAAAAAGCGATAAAAAATATGACTTATTTTTGATAAAAATATCATTTATAAAGGATTTTTATTGGGTACCCCTGGTTTTCTAGGGAATTTCTTTGGTGTTTTACGTTTTTTATCAATAATGACGATATTTCTTTCCCCATTATTTTCTGGTAATGAAAAATGTTCAATGCGTTGTAATTTTCCACCAAGCAGTTCAATTGCATCTTCGGCATCGGAAAGTTCTTCCTCTACATTAGAACCCTTCATCGCAATAAACGTACCATTTGTTCGTAGAAGTGGCAGGCAAAGCTCAGACAAAACAGAAGTCCTCGCTACAGCACGAGCCATCACGACATCAAATTTATGTCTGAACTTCTCGTTTCTTCCAAACAATTCAGCACGATCATGATAAAAACTCACACCTTCAAGTTCTAGTTCTGAAGCTAAATGATTTAAAAATGTAATCCTTTTCTTTAATGAATCGACAATGGTAACATCGATTTGCGGAAAAAGTATTTTAAGTGGAATACTGGGAAAACCCGCTCCAGCACCCACATCACATAAATGAAATGCATTGGTGAAATCAAAATAAAATGCAGCTGTAATCGAATCATAAAAGTGTTTGACGTAGACTTCTTCTTGATCTGTGATCGCTGTTAAATTCATTTTTTCGTTCCACTCCACCAATGTGTGGAAATATTTCTCAAATTGCTGTAATTGCTTTTCCGTGATCTCAATTCCTTCTTTTTTTAGATGTTCTTGAAAAGACGAAAGATTCATCATGCCACTCCTCTATTCGTTCGATACTTTAGCTACATTCCCTTGTTCAATATACACTAAAAGAATGGAAATATCAGCTGGATTAACACCTGATATCCTTGATGCTTGCGCTACAGATAACGGACGAACTTGCTTCAATTTTTCTCTTGCTTCAGTAGCAATACCACTAATTGCATCATAATCAATATCATCTGGGATTAGTTTATTTTCCATTTTTTTTATGCGCTCGACTTGTTGGTTTGACTTTGCGATATAACCTTGATATTTAATTTGAATTTCGACTTGTTCTTTTACATCAGCCGCTAATTCTTTTTCAGCTGGTGCTACTTGTTCAATCACGTCATATGTTACTTCAGGTCTTTTCATTAAATCATAAGCAAGAATGCCATCTTTTAACCTAGTACCACCTACAGACTCCATCAACTGTTGCAATTCTTCTGTTGGTTTTAACCGAATACTGCTTAATCGTTCTTTCTCTTCTTCAATTAAGCGTTTCTTCTCTTCAAAACTTGCAAATCGCTCGTCTGAAATCAAGCCCATTTGATGACCTATCTCAGTTAAACGTAAATCCGCGTTATCGTGACGTAATAATAAACGATATTCTGCTCGTGACGTTAACAGACGGTATGGTTCATTGGTCCCTTTTGTTACAAGGTCATCAATTAATACACCAATATACGCCTGAGATCTATCTAAAATTAAGGGATCTTTATCCAATGCTTTAGCTGCTGCGTTAATTCCAGCCATTAAACCTTGACCTGCAGCTTCTTCATACCCAGATGTACCATTAATTTGACCCGCCGTGAACAAACCTTCTACATCTTTCACTTCAAGTGTCGGCCATAATTGTGTTGGCACGACAGAATCGTATTCAATTGCATAACCAGCACGCATAATGTCCGCTTCTTCTAATCCTGGAATACTGTGTAAAATTTCGCGTTGTACGTATTCAGGTAATGAGGTAGATAAACCTTGGACATACACTTCATCGGTATGGCGACCTTCTGGCTCCAAGAAAATTTGATGACGTGGTTTATCATGGAATCTAACAATTTTATCCTCAATAGATGGACAATAACGCGGTCCTGTTCCTTTGATCATACCGGAATACATCGCAGATAACCCTAGATTTTCATTAATAATCTCATGTGTTTTTTCATTTGTATAGGTTAACCAGCATGGAATTTGATCCAATATTTCCTCCGTTGTTTCATAGGAAAAATGTTGTGGATGGTCATCCCCTGGCTGAATTTCTGTTTTATCGTAATTAATCGAATGATTATTAACTCTTGGTGGTGTACCTGTTTTAAAACGAACAAGATCAAAACCTATTTCTTCCAAGTTTTCCGCTAATTTTACACTTGCTCGTTGGTTATTTGGTCCACTTTCATAGGAAATATCGCCAATGATGACACGACCACGCATAAACGTACCTGTTGTAATAATTACAGTTTCAGCACGATATAATGCTTTCGTCTCTGTGATAACCCCTTTTACTTGATCATCTTCGACAACTAATTTTTCTACCATTCCTTGACGAAGTGTTAAATTTGGTTCTTGTTCTAATGTCTTCTTCATTTCTTGAATATATAAAGGTTTATCTGCTTGTGCACGTAATGCCCGAACAGCAGGTCCTTTACCTGTATTAAGCATTCTCATTTGAATGTATGTTTTATCGATTACCTTACCCATTAATCCGCCCAATGCATCAATTTCACGAACGACGATACCTTTGGCAGGTCCACCGATTGATGGATTACACGGCATAAATGCGATCATATCTAAGTTCAATGTTAATATTAATGTTTTCGCTCCACGTTTGGCAGCAGCATAAGCAGCCTCTACCCCTGCATGGCCTGCTCCGATGACGATCACATCATAATGACCAGCTTCATAAGTTGACATCGCTGATCCTCCTTTTTATTAGTATTTATTTCCCTAAACAGAACTGTGAAAACAGTTGATCAATCAGACTATCCTGCATCGTATCTCCTACAATCTCACCCAATAATTCCCAAGCTCTTGTCACGTCAATTTGTACCAGGTCAATTGGCATATCTGCATCCATCGCATCCATTGCATCTTCCAGAGCCTTTAAAGTTTGCTGCAATAATTGAATATGACGTACATTCGAAACATACGTTAAATCGCCACTTTCCAAATCTCCCGCAAAAAAAGTGTCTGCAATTGCTTCTTCTAAATCATCCATGCCTTTCTCTTCAATTAATGCAGTCGTTATCACTTTTTGATCACCGGCTAATTGTCTTACTTCCTCCAGGTCTAACTTTTGATCCAAGTCTGTCTTATTGACGATCACGATATATTCTAACCCTTCTATCGCTTTAAAAAGGTTACGGTCTTCTTCTGTTAATTGCTCACCATAGTTCAACACTAACAAAATTAAGTCCGACTCCTTTAAGGCTTGACGGGAACGTTCCACCCCGATCCGCTCAACAATATCCTCCGTTTCACGAATTCCCGCTGTGTCAACTAATCGTAACGGTATACCGCGAACATTGACATATTCCTCAATCACATCTCTGGTTGTTCCTGGAATATCTGTTACAATTGCTTTCGTTTCCTGAACAAATGCATTAAGCAAAGAGGATTTTCCTACGTTTGGACGACCTATAATCGCTGTTGCAATACCTTCCCGTAAGATTTTTCCCTGTTTCGCCATACTTAATAACCGTTCTACTTCCTGATATACTTCTTCTGTTTGTTTTCGTAACATTTGATGAGACATTTCTTCAACATCATCATACTCTGGATAATCGATATTTACTTCTACATGTGCTACCGTTTCAATTAACTTTTGCCGTAATTGATGAACAAGTTTCGATAATTTCCCATCTAATTGCTTCAATGCAATATTCATTGCCTTATCTGTTTTGGCACGAATCAAATCCATCACAGCTTCTGCTTGTGATAAATCAATACGTCCATTAAGAAATGCCCGTTTGGTAAACTCTCCTGGTTCAGCTAAACGTGCACCGTGTAACAGAACATGTTCTAATAATCGATTAACAGATGCCAGTCCACCATGGCAATTAATCTCTACTACATCCTCTTTAGTAAATGTTTTAGGAGCACGCATAACCGTAACCATTACTTCTTCCATCATTTCATTCGTTTCGGTGTCGATCATTTTTCCGTAATGAATCGTATGAGATTCTACTTTTTCAAGGTCTTTTCCTTCAAATAATCTATTGCTTATGGCAATTGCTTCTTCACCACTCAATCGAACAATTGCGATCGCTCCTTCTCCGATCGGTGTCGAAATCGCTGCTATTGTATCTTTGTCCACTTCTTCACCCCCATTATTCTCATTTTTCTATATATTAATTGACTATCCATTTTATTTAGTGTCACTAACTTATTAGAATAGCACAAAACTATATCACTTGAAAAGATATCCACACTCGGATTTTAAATTAATCATCGCTATATATTATCCACATGTGTATAACTTTTTATGAAATCAATTATTCACAAGCACAAAAACAGAATCAACTTCTCCATTAATTCGACGTAGATATAAACTGTGAACTTGTGAAAATTGGTCTTGGTGTAGCTTCCTTCCAATCTGATTTTTAGTGAGTGCTTACATACGCTCCGGCAAGATACTACGCTTTGCGAAATGTTCTGATTAGTAAAAGATTTAATCCATGAGAGTGAATCGCTATGGACTTCCACTTTCAAATGATTGATCAGTTCCCTTAGCGTAGGCAGAATACGGAGACTCCTGTGGGACAGCACGAGCTGAAGATCCACTTGGTAAAGTGGTTTTCTTTACCAAGTTAGCTGAAGCCGTGCCCACGAAAAGCGCAGTATTCTGCCGAAGCGGTTTGCCAGCATTCTCCGAGGAAGTGGGAGAAAACAAATCCATGTCCACTGACTTAGCAGTTTATGGACTCTACTCCGTTGTATTTTCTTTCGGTCATAAAAAACGAGCAATCGCGTTGATTACTCGTTTCCATGAGAAGCTATTTATTTCGGTTTAATTACTACGTAGCGGTTCGGTTCGGTTCCTTGTGAATCTGTTTCAACGTCTTTTCTTTTTTGTAATGCTGTATGAATTACTTTTCGTTCAAACGAAGGCATTGGTTCGATTTTCACATCTCTCTTTGTCTGACTAGCACGGTCAGCCAACCTCTCCGCCAATGAAATCAACGTTTCTTGTCTTCTTTCACGATATCCTTCAGCATCAACAACTACCGTATAATATTTATCAGCATATTGATGCATCGCCAATTGTGCAAGATACTGAATTGCATTTAATGTTTGACCTCGTTTTCCAATTAATAACGCAATCTTTTCTCCAGTCAATTGCAATGTAACAACATTTTGTTCTACTTCTGCTTTAACATTTACGTCGACTTGAAACTCAGCAATAATCTTCTTTACATATGTCTGAATTTTTTCAACAGGATCTTCTTCTGTTTCGACTTCCTTCTCAGGAACTTCTTCTGGCTCTTGAGCTTTGGCGACTTTCACAATCGCAGGTTTTGATCCGAATAAACCTAGTAACCCTTTTTTCCCTTCATCAATTACTTCAATTTTAGCTTGGTCCTCTGTGATGTTTAACTGCCTTAACGCTGATTGAACCGCTTCATCTACAGTTTGCCCAGTAGCAGTTATCTGTCTCACTATTTATTTCCTCCTGCATTTGCCTCATTACGTTTCATCATTGGATTTTTAATTAGTAATGTTTGTAATACCATAAAGATATTACCTACTACCCAATAAAGTGCCAATGCTGATGGGAAGAAAATTGCGAACACCCCAATCATAATCGGCATGATATAAAGCATCATTGTCATTTGAGGCATCATTGAATTTTGTTGTGCGGTTGTTCCTGCCATCATTAACTTTTGCTGTAAGAAAGTAAATCCAGCTGTAAGAATTGGTAATATATAGTATGGATCTGGTGAATCCAATTGGAACCATAAAAATACATGATCATCAAGTGCACCTGTACGCATTATCGCATGATAAAATGCAATCAAAATAGGCATCTGAACGATAATTGGCAAACAACCTGCTAACGGATTAACACCATTTTTCTGGAACAACTCCATTGTTTCCTGCTGTAACTTTTGCTGTGTTTGTTGATCTTTAGAACTATACTTTTCTCTAATTTTTTGTAATTCTGGCTGAATTTCTTGCATTGCTTTAGAACTTTTCAGTTGTTTAATGTTGAGCGGGAGTAAAATTAATCTGATTAGCAGCGTGACTAAAACAATAGAAAGACCATAGCCATATTCCGCATTAAAAAATTCTGCAACTTTTACGATTAACCATGATAGAGGATAAACAAAATAACTATTCCATATCCCTTCACTTTCTGCAGTAATTTCTTGATCAATCTCAGTACAACCTGATAGTAATACCAGCACTCCGACTAAGCCCAATAATAATAGGAGCTTCTTACGCATCATTATCCTCCTTAATTCCTTCACTTCACGTTATTTATAGTTTCTCATTTTACCATTACTCACTATCAACAAGCTAGTTATAATGGTATAAAAAAGAATATTAACAAAACGTTCATTTATTTTCTAAAAGTTTTGTTTTATAAAGTAAATGATTGACACTCTTTTTAATTTCATGAAAATCCATTTCTTTCGTTGGTTGTCTAGCAATAATAATTATATCATAATCACTTTTTATATTTGTATCTAATTCAAGAAAAGCTTGTCTAATATAGCGCTTTACTTGATTGCGTACTACAGCATTCCCAATTTTTTTACTTACAGACAACCCAACTCGGTAATGTTGTTGTTGTTCTTTATGTAAATAATAAATGACTAGTTGTCGATTAGCAAAAGAAGCGCCCTTCTTAAAAACCTCTTGAAATTCACTATTCTTTTTAATTCTCCATGCTTTCTTCATTTCTAGCGCGCCTCCATTAAAGAAAACGATACTCATTTTTTAAAAGTTATGCCGTACATGGAAAAAGACCACTGAGTGTATCAGTGGCCTATGCAGACAATACTTTTCTACCCTTCTTACGACGACGAGCAAGAACTTTTCGTCCATTTTTAGTGCTCATACGCGCACGGAATCCATGAACTTTTTTGCGTTTACGGTTATTTGGTTGAAATGTACGTTTCATTTATATGCACCTCCCTGAGGAATCTAATAATCATAATCGATTAGACAGTCTTACTCATTATACTTATAAATTATTTCTGATGTCAATGCCCAGTTCTAAAAAACTTGAACTCCCTCGTTATTTCCTTAATATCTTTACACTACCCATTTTAAATGAAACGGAAATTTATATCAAATTAATATCTAGGCTGTACTATAACAAAACTTTGTTCAAACTGTACTACTACAGCGTTGTGTGGATAAGTTTCATAGAACAAAACGACTTTTTCAATGTTTTGTCGACAAATTACTCACAAAATAAGACTATGTGTAAAGATAATAGTCACAATTTGTCTAAGTTGTGGATAAGTGTAGAGAAAACATTGCATTATTCGGCTTTATTTGATATCATATTTGTGTTTTAGTTTGTGAATAAAATAATTCAAAATGAGTTTTATCCACAGTTTGTGGATATAGTGTGGACAAAAATTCACAGCTTGTATATTAGTTTATACACATTAATGTGGAAAACTTAATTTTTAGGTTTTCCGCTTTTTTATCAGTGTGTATCTATCCACAAGTTATTATGCATGTATACTTCCTATTGTTGCCTTATGAAAGGAGGGTTTTTCGTGGAAAATATCGAAGATTTATGGAGAAATACGTTAGAATTAATTAAGGATAAAGTTAGTAAACCAAGCTATGATACCTGGTTAAAAAATACTTCTGTAGATCAATTAAAAGAAGATACTGTGATTATCTCCGCTCCAAATGAATTTACCAGAGATTGGCTAGAATCTAGATATACAACCATTATCGCAGATGCCTTATATGAATTAACCGGGGCAAAATTAGCTGTGAAATTTGTCATTCCAGAAAGTACAGATGACACAACAGAAGAATTCACACAAATGAAAAAGAAAAAAACAGTACCTATGCAAAGTAATGAAACATCACCTAAATCCATGTTAAATGACAAATACACATTTGAAACATTTGTTATTGGTTCTGGTAACAGGTTTGCTCATGCAGCATCTCTAGCAGTTGCAGAAGCACCGGCAAAGGCTTATAATCCGTTGTTTATTTACGGTGGTGTTGGTCTTGGAAAAACACACTTAATGCATGCGATCGGACATTATGTATTAGATCACAATCCAACCGCAAAAGTAGTCTATCTTTCATCTGAAAAGTTTACGAATGAATTTATCAATTCTATTCGTGATAATAAAGCTGTGAATTTTCGTAATAAATATCGTAATGTTGATGTCTTATTAATTGATGATATTCAGTTCCTAGCTGGAAAAGAACAAACACAAGAAGAATTTTTCCATACATTTAATACGTTACATGAAGAAAATAAACAAATTATTATCTCCAGTGACAGGCCACCGAAGGAAATTCCAACATTAGAAGATCGATTACGTTCTCGTTTTGAATGGGGACTTATTACCGATATTACCCCGCCTGATTTGGAGACAAGAATTGCGATACTTAGAAAAAAAGCGAAAGCAGAAGGTCTAGATATACCTAATGAAGTGATGCTGTATATCGCCAATCAAATTGACACGAATATTAGAGAGCTAGAAGGTGCTTTAATACGAGTAGTTGCTTATTCATCGCTTATCAATCAGGATATCGATGCGTCTTTAGCAGCTGAAGCATTAAAAGATATTATTCCTTCTTCTAGACCAAAAGTAATTACGATACAACATATTCAAGAAGAAGTGGGAAAAAGGTATAACGTAAAACTAGAAGAGTTCTCTGCAAAAAAACGTACGAAGTCCATTGCATTCCCAAGACAAATTGCCATGTATTTATCCAGAGAGCTAACTGATTTTTCACTTCCAAAAATAGGCGAAGAATTTGGTGGAAGAGATCATACAACCGTTATTCACGCACATGAAAAAATCTCCAAGTTAATGGGGACAGATGAATTATTAAGTAAAGAAATTGAAGAAATAAAAGAACAATTAAAATCGATGTAACTTACTATACATGCTAGTAGATAATTGTGGGTATTGTGGATAAGTGAAACAAATATGCAAACAAGTTATTCACATCTGGATAACTTTATTAAAACCGAAAAAATCGAGTTATCCACATAATCACATGCCCTATTACTATTATTACGGTATTATATTAATAATAAATAAATATATTCCTCAAGGAGGATTAGAATGAAAATTGTAATAAACAGAGACAAGTTAATGGAAAGTATTCAACATGTAACAAAAGCTATTTCATCGAAAACGGCCATTCCTATTTTGGCTGGTTTAAAAATTCAAGCGACACATAATGGCATAACACTAACAGGAAGTAACTCCGATATTACAATTGAATCTTTTATTCCAGTTGAAGAAGAAGGTATTCAATATATTGACGAAATTGAGCAAGGAGAAATTATTGTTCATGCGAAATATTTCCCTGAAATTATAAGAAAACTACCTTCTCCAATCGTCCAAATAGAAGTAGATGAACAATTGCAAATCACGATTCAATCTGGTCATGCTGAGTTTCATTTAAATGGACAAGATGCTGAAGAATATCCACAAATATCACAAATTAACACGGAAACCAATTTTGAATTACCGATTAATCTATTAAAAAATATGATTAAACAAACAGTATTTGCGGTATCCACATCTGAAACGCGTCCGATTTTAACAGGGGTTAACATTAAAGTGGAAGGTGAGCAATTGCACTTTGTAGCAACAGATAGTCACCGCTTAGCTGCAAGTAAGTTACCGTTACAAGAAGGAATTGATGAATTTCCTTTTGATCAAGTTGTTATTCCTGGAAAAAGTTTAAATGAACTGAGCAAAATTTTGGATGATACAGAAGATAAAATTCAAATTAGCATTACCGAAAACCAAATCGCATTTCAAACGAATCACTTATACTTTTTATCCCGTTTACTAGATGGAAAATACCCAGAAACATCACGGTTAATTCCAGAAGAAAGTAAAACAGTGATTCATGCAGATACGAAAACACTGCTCCAAGCAGTTGACCGTGCCTCATTACTCGCAAAAGATAATCATAATAATGTCATAAGATTACAAACTAAGGATCAACAAATTGTAGAGATTTCTAGTAATTCCCCCGAAATCGGTAAGGTAGAAGAAGAAATAACCGTAGCTAGTATGGATGGGGAAGAATTAAAGATTTCATTTAGTTCCAAATATATGATTGATGCATTGAAAATAATGGAAACAGAACAAGTCAAAATTGAGTTTACCGGAGCCATGCGGCCATTCATTATCAAACCAATCGATCACGACCAAATATTACAACTTATTTTACCGGTAAGAACATTTTAATTGGTAAGATCGTCCAAGTTAGTTGAAAAAGTATACACGCGTTTCAGTGATAAATGAAACGCGTGTATTTTTTTCTTTAATTGAAAACACTAAATCACAGGTATTATATTCCAGTTTTGTGAATGGTAGTTTAAACAGGTTAGCTTTCATGAAAAAATAATTAGCAGGTTTACTTTTATATTTATCAAATGTTTAGTAAAATAGATAGAAGGGCTATACTAATAACCAATATCTTTCTTGATAACAAAGTAGGTGAAATGATGGAAGAAAACATTGAAATTTCAACAGATTATATCCCTTTAGGACAGTTTTTAAAATTAGCCAATATACTGGAGTCAGGTGGTATGATTAAAGTTTTTTTACAAGAAAATGGTGTCTATGTGAATGACGAATTAGAGACACGTCGTGGTAAAAAACTTTATCCTGGGGATACAGTCTATGTAGAAGATGTTGGTACGTTCGTAGTAACAAAAAGTGCGGAATAAAGGTTAAATTCGGAAGGAAATTCGAATGTATATACAACAATTAAGTTTAAATCATTATCGCAACTATGATCATTTATCTGTTCAGTTCGATGATAAAATAAACGTGATTATTGGAGAAAATGCTCAAGGCAAAACAAACTTAATGGAAGCTATCTATGTATTAGGATTCTCCAAATCACATCGAACGACAAAAGATAAAGAAATAATTCAATGGGAGCAAAATTATGCTAAAATAGAAGGTAGTGTATTTAAAAGAAAGCAGCAGTTCCCACTGGAAATACAAATTACCAATAAAGGTAAAAAAGCTAAATTAAACCATTTAGAACAAAAACGTCTTAGTGATTATATTGGTGCCTTAAACATTGTCATGTTTGCACCTGAGGATTTAAATCTTGTGAAAGGAAGCCCTCAAATTAGAAGACGTTTTATTGACATGGAGATAGGACAAATCCAACCAATCTATATCTATCATCTTGGACAATATGTCAAAATCCTAAAACAACGAAATCATTTATTAAAGCAACTTCAAAAACGTAAATCAAATGATCTTACGATGCTCCGTGTATTGACAGAACAAATGATGGAACATGCTGCCATTATCTTAGAAAAACGCTTTATGTTCATGAAGCGCCTGCGTACCTGGGCAAATGAGATACATCGGGGAATAAGTAGAGGGATTGAAGATCTGGATTTGCAATATGCTCCTACCATTGATGTATCAGAGACAGACGAAAAGGGAAAAATAGGAACAATTCTGAGAGAGTCATTTGAAAGATTAGAAACGAAAGAAGTAGAGCGTGGCACAACCTTAATAGGTCCACACAGGGATGATTTAGTCTTCTATGTTAATAAAAAAAATGTCCAAACATTTGGATCACAGGGCCAACAAAGAACAACTGCGCTATCTTTGAAACTCGCAGAAATAGAACTGATTTATCAGGAAATTAACGATTATCCTATTTTGCTTTTAGATGATGTCTTAAGTGAATTAGATGATTTCAGACAATCCCATTTATTAGATACGATTGAAGGAAAAGTTCAAACCTTTGTCTCTACAACCAGTGTGGATGGTATTCATCATCAGACACTGGAGAAGGCAGAGATTTTTAGAATAGATAATGGAAAAATAATCGAGTAAAAAGTAGGGATATTATGTTTATTCATATTGGAGATGACCATGTCATTCAATCTAAAGATGTGATAGGAATAATTGATTATAGTTTAGTAACTTCCTCCACGATAAACGAGGAGATGCTGGAAGAATTGAAAGAGAATCAACAAGTCGTTGTATCAGAAGAAGATGTAACAAAGGCAGTAGTAATCACTGCTGAGAAAGTATATTATAGCCCACTATCCGTCTTAACTTTAAAGAAAAGAGCCAGTATGATTTCCACGATTAGCAGATTAGAGGATTATTCTGAAAATGGTGTTGAAGAATAAAGATAATCAATGAGAGAGAATGTAGGTGATTGAATTGACAATGGAAGAAAATACGCCACTAGAACAAGCCTATGATGCAGATCAAATACAAGTATTAGAAGGCTTGGAAGCAGTACGAAAAAGACCGGGAATGTACATTGGGTCTACCAATGAAAAAGGACTTCATCATTTAGTTTGGGAGATCGTTGATAACAGTATTGATGAGGCACTGGCGGGTTACTGTGATCATATAGAGGTTTTTATTGAAAAAGATAATAGTATAACAGTAGTCGATAACGGTCGTGGAATCCCTGTAAGTCTGCATGAGAAAACAGGTCGACCTGCTGTAGAAACTATTATGACTGTCCTGCATGCAGGTGGAAAATTTGGCGGCGGTGGTTATAAAGTATCAGGTGGCTTGCACGGTGTAGGGGCTTCAGTTGTAAATGCTTTAGCCACTGAACTAGATGTGCATGTCCACCGTGATGGCAAATTGTATCATATTAGTTTTTCACGCGGTAAACTGAATAAAGAATTAGAAGTAATTGGTGATACTGATATTACAGGAACTAGAACGCGTTTTAAACCAGATCCTGAAATATTTACAGAAACTACTGAATATAACTACGAAACTTTAGCGACAAGATTACGTGAATTAGCTTACTTGAATAAAGGGTTACGAATTTCCATTCAAGATAACCGAGAAGATCGTGAAGCAGAAACCTTTTACTATGAAGGTGGAATCGGATCATATGTAGAACATTTGAACCGTTCGAAAGAAGTGTTACATGAGCCGTTTTATGCAGAAAAGGAAGAAGATAATATTCAAGTAGAAGTAGCATTACAATACAATGATGGATTCGCAAGCAATATCTATTCATTTGCCAATAATATTAGTACCCACGAAGGTGGTACCCACGAATCAGGTTTTAAAACGGGTCTTACTCGTGTTATTAATGATTATGCGCGAAAGAACAACTTATTCAAAGAAAACGATCCGAATTTGACTGGTGATGATGTAAGAGAAGGTTTAACAGCAATTATTTCTGTTAAGCACCCCGATCCACAATTTGAGGGACAAACTAAGACAAAACTAGGTAATAGTGAGGCAAGAACGATTACAGATTCAGCCTTTAGTGAACTATTTTCAAAGTTTTTATTTGAAAATCCTAATACAGCAAGAATTATTGTCGATAAGGGCTTAATGGCGTCAAGAGCTAGAATGGCGGCGAAAAAGGCAAGAGAATTAACAAGACGTAAAGGTGCTTTGGAAGTTTCCAATCTTCCAGGGAAATTAGCCGATTGTTCGTCAAGAGATGCGACGATCAGTGAACTGTATATTGTAGAGGGGGACTCTGCAGGTGGTTCTGCCAAGCAAGGGAGAGATCGCCATTTCCAAGCGATTTTACCATTAAGAGGTAAAATATTAAATGTGGAAAAGGCAAGGTTAGACAGGATTTTATCTAACAATGAGATCCGTTCTATTATAACAGCACTTGGTACCGGAATTGGCGAAGAATTTGATATTTCTAAAGCACGTTACCACAAAATTGTGATTATGACGGATGCTGATGTTGACGGTGCACATATTAGAACCTTATTATTAACGTTTTTCTTTAGATTTATGCGACCGTTAATTGATTATGGTTATGTCTATATTGCACAGCCACCTCTTTATCAAATCAAACAAGGTAAAGCTGTATATTACACTTATTCCGATAAAGAATTAGATCAATTATTAGCAGAATTACCTAAACAGCCAAAACCAGGGTTACAACGTTACAAAGGTTTAGGAGAAATGAATGCAACACAGCTGTGGGAAACAACAATGGACCCTGATGGACGTACATTGTTGCAAGTAAGTTTGGAAGATGCAATGGAAGCTGATCAAATTTTTGACATGCTTATGGGGGATAAAGTAGAGCCACGCCGTAATTTTATTCAGGATAATGCGGTATATGTTAAAAATTTAGATATCTAATCCAGTTTGAACAGAATAGCAATTTTCACGTCTTCCTGCAGTGAAATAGGAGGTAATCAAATATGGTGGATCAAAACCGTCCACAAGTTCAAGAAATTAATATAGGGCAAGAAATGCGAACATCTTTTTTAGATTATGCAATGAGTGTTATTGTATCCCGTGCATTACCTGATGTTCGAGATGGGATGAAACCTGTTCATCGTCGAATATTATATGCGTTAAATGATCAGGGTATGCATGCAGATAAGGCATATAAAAAATCAGCTCGTATTGTTGGGGATGTTATCGGTAAGTATCACCCACATGGTGACTCTGCTGTCTATGATGCAATGGTAAGAATGGCACAAGACTTTAGTTATCGCTATATGCTTGTTGATGGTCATGGAAACTTTGGTTCAGTAGACGGTGACCCACCAGCAGCGATGCGTTATACAGAAGCAAGAATGTCTAAGATTTCAATGGAAATGCTACGGGATATCAATAAAGATACCATTGATTACATGGATAACTATGATGGTTCGGAAAGAGAACCGAAAGTATTACCTGCTAAGTTCCCTAATCTGTTAGTGAATGGTGCTTCTGGTATTGCTGTAGGGATGGCAACTAATATTCCTCCACATCATTTAGGTGAAACGATTGATGCCATCTTAGCGATTAGTCAGAATCCAGAAATTTCTATTAGTGAATTAATGGAAGAATATATTTATGGTCCTGATTTTCCGACAGCTGGTGAAATTTTAGGCCGAAGTGGTATTAGAAGAGCATATGAGACTGGTAAAGGATCGATTACCATTCGTGCAAAATCAGAGATAGAAGAACAAGCGAATGGTAAATCAAGAATCCTTGTTTCAGAAATTCCATATCAAGTCAATAAAGCTAAATTAATTGAAAAAATCGCTGATTTAGCAAGAGATAAACGTATAGAGGGAATTACTGATTTACGGGATGAGTCAGACCGTAATGGTATGCGCATTGTGATAGAACTACGCCGTGATGCGAATCCAAATGTTGTCTTAAATAATTTATATAAACAGACATCTTTACAAACGTCTTTCGGTATTAACATGCTAGCATTAGTGGATGGACAGCCGAAAGTATTAAATTTGAAACAATGTCTGGAATATTATTTAGAGCATCAAAAAGAAATTATTACGAGAAGGACGCAATATGATTTAAATAAAGCGGAAGCCCGTGCACATATCCTCGAAGGTTTACGGACAGCACTTGATCATATTGATGCGATTATCACGTTAATTCGCCAATCCAAAACAACTGAAATTGCTCGCGATGGCTTAATGAATCAATTTAATCTATCCGAAAAACAGGCGCAAGCAATTTTAGATATGCGTCTGCAACGTCTAACTGGTTTAGAACGGGAAAAGATTGAAGACGAATATAGCCAGATTGTAGAGTTAATTAAAGAATTGAAGGAAATCTTGGCGAATGAAGAGAAAATTCTCGAAATTATTCGTGAAGAATTATTAGAAATTAAAGAGAAATATAGTGATGAAAGAAGAACAGAGATTGTATCAGGTGGAATAGATCTGATCGAAGATGAAGATTTAATCCCTGAGGAAAGTATTGTTATCACTCTGACACACAGAGGCTATATTAAGCGTCTACCTGCTTCAACCTATCGAGCACAAAGACGTGGTGGCCGTGGAGTACAAGGAATGGGTACAAATGACGATGATTTTGTCGAACATTTAGTATCTTGTTCAACACATGATACGGTTCTCTTTTTCTCTAATAAAGGAAAGGTATACCGTTCGAAAGGGTATGAAGTTCCTGAATTTAATCGTACAGCTAAAGGTATTCCCATTATAAATTTATTAGAAGTTGAACAAGGGGAATGGATTAATGCTGTTATCACGGTCAGTGAGTATAAAGAAGACTGGTATTTATTCTTCACAACCAAATATGGTGTATCTAAGAGAACGTCACTTCCTCAATTTGCAAACATCCGTAAGGGCGGCTTGATTGCACTAAACCTGCGGGAAGGTGATGAATTAATTTCTGTTCGTTTAACAGACGGCGAGAAAGATATTTTAATTGGTACTAAAAATGGCTACGTCATTCGATTTGAGGAAAGTCAAATCCGTTCTATGGGAAGAACAGCAGCAGGTGTGAAAGGTATTTCATTACGTGAAGATGATGAGGTTGTTTCGATGGAAATTCTGGAGGAAGACCAGTATGTACTGAACGTAACTGAGAATGGCTATGGAAAACGAACACCTGTTGACGAATATCGTAGAACAAATCGTGGGGGTAAAGGGATATTTACTGCTAACATTACCGAAAAAACTGGTAGAGTTGTAGCGGTGAAGAATGTAACGACTGAAGAGGATATTATGATTATGACAGTATCTGGTGTCCTTATTCGTATGCAGGTAGAAGGCATCTCAACGACAGGTAGAAATACACAAGGGGTTCGTCTGATTCGACTACAGGAAGCGGAAAAAGTTGCAACAGTAGCAAAGGTTGATCGTGAAGAAGAGATTGTTGAACAGGGTAATGAAGAAGAGATAGAAAAATAGTAAAGGGTGTGATCCATTTGCAGGTGCATCCACAACAACTCATTCCGGGATGTATTGTTACTAAGCTAATAAAAGGAAAAACTAAGCATCCAATTATTGATAAAAATACGGTCATTACAGAAGAACATATTCAAGTCTTAAAACATTTTAATATTGATTCTGTAGAGGTATCGGAAAAATTAGTATCTGGAAGTCCTTTCACCCCTGAAAAAGTTTCGGATGCTGAACAAGCTTCACGCAAACAAGTTCAAAGGAAGTCACAAGATTCCTTTGAGACTTTATACCTTAATGCTGTTTCGGGGTATAAAGCAATGTTTAAAAAATGGCAAGGTGGAAGTTCCATTGATATTTATCAGGTAAGAAAATTAATGATGCCATTATTTGATTATGTAAAAGATATTAGTTTAGATTTATTTTTATTGCATAAATTTGCTTCCAAAGAAGACTATTTCTATCATCATGGAGTATCCATCGCCTTGTTATCCGCACATCTTGCTAAAAAATTAGGCTATCAAAAAGATTGGATCCAAGTAGGGATTGCAGCTATTTTGGCGGACAGTGGGATGGCTAAATTAAGTGAAAATTGGCTCATGAAAGAATCCAGATTAACAATGGCTGAATATGAGGAAATAAAGAAACACCCGACGTTATCCTACCGAATGGTTGAGGATATTCCTTATGTAACAAAAGACATGAAAATAGCAATATTACAGCATCATGAAAGAATGGATGGTAGTGGATATCCAATTGGAGTAAAAGATGAGAAGATCCATCCTTTTGCTAAAATTATTGCAGTTAGCGATACTTACCATGCCATGACGTCAGAGCGTGTTTATCGCAGAAAACAATCACCTTTTAAGGTAATTGAAGAAATGTTGAAGTTAAAGTATCAAAAATTCGATTATCCAGTGCTGCAAAAATTTATTGATACACTCATGAACTACACGATAGGTACCCGCGTTATGCTTTCAACCGGTAAAGAAGCATACATCATTTTCGTTGATTCCAATCAACCAACAAGGCCGATGGTAAGGTTAATGGATAGCGAAGAAATCATTAAGCTAGACGAAAAACAAGCAATTTTTATTGAAAATATTATTACAGATTAAACAGGTGACCACAACGGTTGCCTGTTTTTTTATGAAAAATATAGTGCACAAAATCCATATTTAAACATCTTTGTTCCCTTGCACCGAGGAAGCCTACTTCGAAGCTTTACAAGGAGACGCAGGTGCATCACGCGGGGTCTTCAGACTGTTCCTTTCCCACAGGAGTCTCGCATTTTTTCCGCAGCTTAGTGTAGCGTTCTGATAAATAGACAGGAAATCCAAAGAATAGAGTTCCTTAAGTTCCGTTCTTATCATAACCAGAACACTAAAATTAGCGTAGGCAGAATACGGAGACTCCTGTGGGACAGTGAGAGCTGAAGATCCACTTTGCAAAGTTAGCTGAAGCCGAGCCCACGGAAAGCGGAGTATTCTGCCGGAGCGGTATCCCAGCACTCCTTATGGAAAGAATGGAGGAAAGCCTCGCCTCGGAAAATTTCATTACTTCGCAGCATGTATCTAATGTGACTTAGAAGAGATGTGGATGGGGTTATGTTTTTGGTTCTTAGTATTATTTCTATAAATAATGTAAAAAAAATTTACGAGTTGTAACCTCTTACATTATTGATTTGATCATATCGCGATTTTAAGTGGGTGGAATAGCCAAAAAAAAAGGTTGAAAAACCCTGAAACATATCGTATTGTAATTAACAATAGTTAAGGATATAACCCTCAAAAAATAGATGAAACTCTAGTATAGAGAGCTTCATTTCCCATCCATTATTTCACAATAAAACCAAAAAATCTAAGGAGGTTCACCGATGAGAACAGATAAATTTAGTAAAGAAGGTTTGACGTTCGACGATGTGTTATTATTACCAGCGGAATCAAATGTACTACCTAGAGATGTATCAGTTAAGACAAAGCTATCAGAAAATATTACGCTTAATATTCCATTTTTAAGTGCAGGAATGGATACTGTAACAGAAGCGAAGATGGCTATCGCAATTGCCAGACAAGGTGGAATCGGCATTATTCACAAAAATATGTCGATTGAAGAACAGGCAGAACAAGTAGACCGTGTGAAACGCTCTGAAAGTGGCGTTATTTCGAATCCATTCTTCCTGTTGCCTGAACATCAAGTTTTTGATGCAGAGCATCTTATGGGTAAATTCCGTATTTCCGGTGTACCTATTGTAAATAATGAGGAAGAACAAAAATTAGTAGGGATTTTAACAAATCGTGACTTACGTTTTATTGAAGACTATTCGATTAAAATTGCTGATGTGATGACAAGTAAAAACTTAGTTACAGCACCAGTTGGTACAACTTTAGAAGAGGCAAGTAAAATCTTACAAGAACATAAAATTGAAAAATTACCATTAGTAGATAATGATGATGTTTTGAAAGGACTTATTACGATTAAAGATATTGAAAAAGTAATTGAGTTCCCTCATTCTGCTAAGGACAAGCAAGGACGCTTATTAGCAGGTGCTGCTGTTGGTGTAACTGCAGATTCGATGACACGTATTGATAAACTAGTTGAAGCTGGTGTAGATGTACTAGTAATTGATACAGCACATGGTCATTCACAAGGTGTTATTGAACAAGTTAAACGCGTTCGAACTAAATACCCTGATATTGATATTATTGCTGGTAATGTTGCAACTCCTGAAGCGACAAGAGCACTTATCGAAGCAGGTGCAAATATTATCAAGGTAGGTATTGGTCCTGGTTCTATCTGTACAACTAGAGTAGTAGCAGGTGTCGGTGTACCTCAAATAACAGCAGTTAATGATTGTGCAACGGAAGCACAAAAGCATAATATCCCTGTTATTGCTGATGGGGGTATTAAGTACTCCGGTGACATCGCCAAGGCAATCGCAGCTGGTGCGCATGCTGTTATGTTAGGAAGCTTGTTTGCAGGGGTAACAGAAAGCCCTGGTGAAACGGAAATCTTCCAAGGTAGAAGATATAAAGTATATCGTGGTATGGGATCTGTAACATCCATGAAATCTGGTTCTAATGATCGATATTTCCAAGACTCACAGGATGCTAAGAAACTGGTTCCAGAAGGCATTGAAGGTCGTGTAGCCTATAAAGGACCTTTAGCAGATACGGTTCATCAATTGATTGGTGGTCTCAGATCTGGTATGGGTTACTGTGGATCACCTGATATCGAAGCATTACGAAATGATGCCAAATTTATTCGTATGACAGGGGCAGGATTACGTGAAAGTCATCCACATGATGTTCAAATTACGAAAGAATCGCCAAACTATTCCTTATCATAATTCACCATATAGTAATAAGGATGGAGAAAAACTTGGGGTTACCCAAGTTTTCTTTATCTGACCGAGGAAAGAAAGCATATAACCATTGATATCACAACTTTTGTAAGCAAGTATGTATAGTAAAAGGTGATTTAAAACATATATTTTAAGAAGCAAGAATAGCTATACAGATGGGGTTACCATATTGAAAGCTAGCTAGTGCAAGTCAACCGCTATGGCTGACTGTTTCGCTTTCCAAGGGGCATGCTCTTCAAGCTAACTTTTGCAGGAGTACTCCTGCAAAAGTGGATCTTCAGATCATGCTAACGCTAAAGGAGTCGAAAGAGCTACTAAAAAACATATTATGGAAATTATGTCTCCCACTTTGATGGCTAAAGATGCATATTTAAAAGGGAGTATTCCCCACTTTTTCATGTTATTTCTATTAAAATTTTGGATTACATTTTCAATATTTAAAAATTAGTGGGGGTTTTCAGTAGGCTCGAGTCAAAACGGCCGGCCTTCGCTATACTTTTTCCTACAACGAATAACAGAAAAAGCATATTGGTTTTATAACCCTTATTAGTGATTTCCTATGCCATACCTTACCCTTTCACAGGGATAATAACCCAAGTTACCTGGTCTGACAAATGTTGTAGCACATGGATAAAGCGGAGGCCGCCCACTTCCACTCCTGTGGGAATTGTTTGGCCTGAAGATCCACTTTTTCGAGCGGTTTTTGCTCGAAAAAGTTAGCTGAAGGGCAAACCCCATGGAAAGGGAAGTGGGCAGCCGGAGTGGTAGTCAAACAGTCGATATATTTCATAATGGTTACTAGAGAAATCGCAGATCTAATCAGTATGTAATGATAAGGACTGAGCGGTTTGCTCAGTTTTTCTTAATGATAGTCATAAAGCGTTATTTTCTAATTGAAGTAGTTGTGATAAAATTATGTCGTGCAAAAAAATAGTCGGAGGTAGGAAAATTGAAAGATGTAATGAAAAAGATAAGTATTTTGGTAGTGGTTGCATTATTAATGATCACTACGTTTTCTATGAATAACTTACAAGTACAAGCTGCAGAAACTATAGATGTCAACGCAGAATCTGCTATCATTGTCGATGCTAACACAGGGAAAGTTTTATATGAGAAACAATCTGATTTAAAATTGCCTCCAGCTAGTATGACGAAAATGATGACGGAATATTTGGTGCTAGAAGCCATTAATGAAGGTCAAATCAGCTGGGATACAACTACTCAAATTAGTGATTACGCTTATTGGTTAGCATCCCCCAGTAATAATTTTTCGGGGATTGGTTTAATTCAGGATAAAAACTATACAGTCCGTGAATTATATGAAGCAATGGCAATTTACTCTGATAATGGTACAACGGTTGCACTATCAGAGTTAGTAGCAGGTTCAGAAGGCGAATTTGTAAAAATGATGAATGAAAAAGCAGAAGAAATGGGCTTACCAGAATATAAATTTGTTAATTCTACCGGTTTATCAAATTCTGATTTGGGTGATTACCACCCAGAGGGAACTGAATCAAATGAAGATAACCTGTTATCAGCACGTTCTTCAGCACTGTTAGCCTATCATCTTATTAATGATTATCCTGAGGCTTTAGATTATTCCAGTATGACAACGACTGAATTAGATGGAAGAGTGTTAGAAAATTGGAATTGGATGTTGCCTGACTGGAATAATGATAACTTTTCTCAATATTCATATGAAGGTGTAGACGGCTTGAAAACAGGTCATACAGATGCTGCAGGACATTGTTTTACAGGGACAGCCCAACAAGGAGATCGTCGCATTATTACAGTAGTGATGAAAACGAGTAGTGAAGGCGAACGTTTTGTTGAAACGAAAAAATTAATGGAATATGGATTCTCCCAATTTGAAACAGTAGAACTATTTCCAACTAATTATCAATTAAAAGAAGAATCTAAACTGCCTGTTTCAAAAGGAAAAGAAAAAGAAGTAGATATTGAAACAGCAGCAGCGTTTGAAACGATGATCAAAGCTGGTGAAGAAGAATTATATGATATACGATACGAGATCGATGAAGATAAATTAACAGAAGACGGAGCATTAGAAGCCCCTCTTGAAGCGGGTGAAAAAATAGGAGAAGCAGTTCTTCAGTATAATGGTGATGTAGATTACGGTTATATTGGTGGAGATACAGCTGATCAACGTGTAGATCTAGTGACAACTGAAGCAGTTGAAAAACAAAACTGGTTTATGCTAGCTTTAGGTGCAATTGGTGACTTCTTTGCAAATGTTTTTACAACAGTGGTAGATTTCTTTAAAGGTTTATTCAGTTAATTTAATTCCGATTACAGCAGTTGGCATTTGTGCATTTTTTGTTATATAATGTAAGAGAATGAAATAGATCGTTTTATAGTTCATAATTTTAGGAGGAACATAAGAATGTCTAAAATAGGTACAGATAGAGTAAAAAGAGGTATGGCAGAAATGCAAAAAGGCGGCGTTATTATGGACGTTGTCAATGCAGAACAAGCAAAAATCGCTGAAGAAGCTGGTGCTGTAGCAGTTATGGCATTAGAACGAGTACCATCTGATATTCGTGCAGCAGGTGGAGTAGCTCGTATGGCAGATCCTACGATTGTAGAAGAAGTGATGAATGCTGTTTCTATTCCGGTTATGGCTAAAGCCCGTATCGGTCATATTGTAGAAGCTCGTGTACTGGAAGCGATGGGTGTAGATTATATCGATGAGAGTGAAGTATTAACACCAGCAGATGAAGTGTATCACTTAAATAAAAGAGATTACACTGTACCATTTGTATGTGGTTGCCGTAACTTAGGTGAAGCAGCTCGCCGTATCGGTGAAGGTACGTCCATGTTACGTACAAAAGGTGAACCAGGTACTGGTAACATTGTCGAAGCAGTTCGCCACATTCGTGAAGTAAATGCACAAGTTCGTAAGCTGGTTAATATGAATGAAGATGAAGTCATGACATATGCCAAAGAATTAGGTGCTCCATACGAAGTACTTCTTGAGATTAAAGAAAATGGTCGTTTACCTGTTGTAAACTTTGCTGCGGGTGGTGTAGCAACTCCAGCGGATGCTGCCCTGATGATGCAACTAGGTGCAGATGGAGTATTTGTTGGTTCAGGTATCTTTAAATCAGATAATCCTGCTAATTTTGCAAGAGCGATTGTTGAAGCAACAACACATTATGAAGACTACGACTTAATTGCAAAAGTATCCAAAGGCATTGGTACAGCGATGAAAGGTTTAGAAATTAGTACAATTGCTCCAGAAGAGCGTATGCAAGATCGTGGTTGGTAAGTAGTGAGGAGTAAAAAGTAATGGTGAAAATCGGAGTATTAGGCTTACAAGGTGCGATTCGTGAACATATTCGTTCCGTTGAAGCAGCTGGGGCTGAAGGGATCATTATTAAGTATAAAGAACAATTAGCTGATATAGACGGATTAATTATACCTGGCGGTGAGAGTACAACAATGCGTCGACTCATCGATAAATATGACTTTTTTGAGGCATTAGTTGACTTTGGTAAACAAGGGAATCCGATTTTTGGTACTTGTGCAGGGCTTATCTTGTTAGCAAATGATATTGCTGGACAAGATGATGCACATTTATCACTAATGGACATGAAGGTGGAACGCAATGCTTTTGGCAGACAGCGTGAATCTTTTGAAGCAGAAGTAGATATAAAAGGTGTTGCAGATCATTTTGAAGCGGTTTTTATCCGTGCTCCATATATTATAGAGGTTGGATCAGAAGTAGAAGTCTTAGCCACTTATCAGGATAAAATCATTGCAGCAAAGCAAGATCATTATTTATGCAGTGCATTTCATCCAGAATTAACCGATGACCATCGTTTAACAGAATACTTTGTCAAAATGGTGGAAAAATAATATAATAATAAAAAGTGTTCACAAGCAAATAGGAAAAAAGCAATGACAGGAATTAGTAGCTTATTGTTTTTATATAAGAGAGCCGATGGTTGGTGCAAATCGGTATAAAAGATAGGCGAATCCATCCTAGAGTGGTACATGGAAATAATAGTACATGTGCTCGGCGAGAAGCCGTTATTTTGAAAGAAGCCGGGAGAAGTCTATTCTCCAATCAGGGTGGTATCGCGGGTAAACTCTCGTCCCTACTAACAGTATGGGGCGGGAGTTTTTTATATTCAAAAGCTGTTTCCAAGACGAATGGATAGGTAGAAACTCCCGAACTAGTAAAGCTTTAGCGTGTGCTTTCTCTCATTCTGAATTTTGATTAGTGTTGTTTTGCTCCCCGCAGAATACTGCACTTTTCGTGGGTTCCACTTCAGTAAAAGTTAGCTGAAGCCATGCCCACGGAAAGCGAGTATTTTTCCGAAGCGATGGATTCACTTTCAACTCTAAGAGAATGGAGGAAAGCAAATCAATGCATGATACTTTGTATTATATGTAAATGAATGTTAAATAAAAAATCTTTAGGAGGTAATAGTTATGTTAGACATGAAAATGTTGCGTAAGAATTTTGCTGAAGTGAAAGAGAAATTAGCACACAGAGGGGAAGATTTAACAGATTTGGATCGTTTCGGGGATTTAGATGAAAAAAGAAGAGACCTCATCGCTGAAACGGAACAATTAAAGGCAAAACGAAATGAAGTATCCAAGCAAATCTCTTTATTGAAAAAAGAAAAGAAAAATGCAGATGATATGATTACAGAAATGCGTGAAGTGGGAGATCGAATCAAAACAATTGATCAAGAACTTCGACAAGTAGAAGAAGAACTTGAATTATTGATGTTATCTATTCCCAATATCCCACATGAATCTACTCCTGTTGGAGAGTCGGAAGATGACAATGTAGAAGTACGTAAATGGGGGGAGGTACCAAGTTTTGATTTTGAAGAAAAACCGCATTGGGACTTAGCGACAGAATTAGATATATTAGACTTTGAAAGAGCTGCTAAAGTGACAGGAAGCCGTTTTGTCTTTTATAAAGGCTTAGGTGCCCGCTTAGAACGTGCACTAATCAACTTTATGATGGATTTACATGCAGATGAGCATGGATACCAAGAGATATTACCACCACATATGGTAAATCGTGCAAGCATGACTGGTACAGGTCAATTACCTAAATTTGAAGAAGATGCTTTTAAAGTAGATGGTTGGGACTATTTCTTAATTCCAACTGCAGAGGTCCCTGTAACTAATTATCATCGCGAAGAAATTTTAAAAGCGGAGGAATTACCCAAAAAATTCACGGCATTTAGTAGTAATTTTCGTTCTGAAGCAGGATCAGCTGGAAGGGACACCAGAGGATTAATTCGTCAACATCAATTTAATAAAGTGGAACTAGTACAAATCGTAAAACCAGAAGATTCTTATACTGTCTTAGAAGAATTAACTGGGCATGCAGAAAAAGTATTGCAACTGTTGAAGTTACCTTACCGTGTGATGAGTATGTGTACGGCTGATTTAGGATTTACTGCTGCTAAAAAGTACGATATCGAAGTCTGGATGCCAAGTAATGATACGTACCGTGAAATCTCTTCTTGTTCTAATTTTGAAGATTTTCAAGCAAGACGTGCTGGGATCAGATTTCGCCGTGAAGAGAAAGGAAAGCCGGAATTCGTTCATACGTTAAACGGATCAGGTTTAGCAGTAGGTCGTACCGTTTCTGCCATCATTGAAAATTATCAGCAAGAAGATGGCACTGTAGAAGTACCGGATGTATTGGTGCCATATATGGGTGGGAAAACAGTAATTAAATAAGATCTTAACGTCTATTCTAAATTTTTTAGGATAGACGTTAAAAAACTATTGACTCTATTTTGGGAATATGCTATATTATTACTTGTCGTCAGCAAATACGGAGGAGTACCCAAGTCCGGCTGAAGGGAGCGGTCTTGAAAACCGCCAGGGGCTTCACGGCCCGCGGGGGTTCGAATCCCTCCTCCTCCGCCATTAATTGAACACAAAATTGGAGATTATATATGTACGAGAATCGTTATCATAGGATAGCGATTTTTTTGTGCGCGGACATTTGTTCCGCTATTTGCGACAAAAACGTGCTTTTTAGGTTATACTCGGACATCTATTCCGCTATTCATAGAAAATAGCGCTAATTTTCACCGAAAGAAGCCAAATAAAGGATTAAATGTCCGCCAACATCGAAAATGAGCAGTTATTTCACATAATAACGCACTGAATGTCCGCTCAACAAACTTTTTATTATCTATTTTTATTGTTGCCCTCTTCTTATTATCATTTATAATAGGAGAAGAAGTATACATATGATGGAGGGCTTGTGATGAATTTACGGGAGAAACGAATAGCTTTTTTAGGTGCGGGGTCTATGGCAGAGGCGATTATCGCTGGGATGACTGCTAAACAAATAGTCCCTGCTGATCGAATCATTGCGACTAATCATTCCAATAATGAACGTTTAACAGAATTAGAAAATAAATATGGTATTCGAACTTCACAATCGAAAAAAGACGTGGTTAGCCAAAGTGATATCATTATTTTGGCGATGAAACCGAAAGATATTCAACCTGCCATTACAGAAATAAAAGAGTATCTAAGTGAAAGTAAAATTGTTGTGTCATTATTGGCTGGGATCTCTACTCTATATATGGAGCAACTAATAGGTCTCCGTAATGCAGTTGTTCGTGTTATGCCTAATACATCGGCATTGATTGGACAATCTGCTACAACGATAACTGCAGGACGATATGCAAATTTTTTAACTGTCAGGTTAATAAAGCAACTTATGACATCCATTGGTACGACAACAATAATAGAAGAAGAGCAAATGGATGCTTATACTGCTTTAGCAGGCAGTGCACCTGCATTTTATTATTACATGGTGGAAGCAATGGAGCAGTTTGTCGAAGAACAAGGATTGCATAAAGAAACAGCGAAGCCTTTAATGGCACAAACAATTAAAGGTGTGGCAGAAATGTTAGCTACAACAGATGATGCACCTGCAACATTGCGTGAGAAAATTACAAGCCCAGGTGGTACGACAGAAGCAGGGCTTCAAACTTTGGCACAACATAAATTTCAACAAGCAGTCATTGCATGCTTAGAGCAGACTACTAAAAGATCAAAGGAACTCAGAGAAATGTTTGAAAAATAAACAGTGAAGAAGGAGAGCCTTGCCATTTACCTTAAGATTTATTAAGATATAAAGTGGTGTCTCTCCTAATCATCTCATTAAGTATTTATATCATGACCCCGTAGCTCAGTAGGATAGAGCACTTCTCTCCTAAAGAAGGTGTCGGAGGTTCGAATCCTCTCGGGGTCGTATATTATTTGAATACTTGATAGCAAATAGTGAAGAAAATAACAAAAGGAATGATTGATAAAATGGCTATCCCCCCTATTTTATTCCCATCATGAAATGTTGCTAGACTATGCATAACCAGGCGATAGCAAATGAAGATGGTCAACATAATCGGAATAATGCTCCACATCTTAGTCCCTCACTTCATCTAGGTTAGAATCATTAATCATCTTTCCAAATTCTAATTTTTCCATTTTATAGTTAACAGTAATCTTTGCATTTGGATATATTTTCTTATGCCAATCAGCCTCTTCATAGTCTTTCACATCTTTAAAATATTTGCGCACGTACAGTGACCAATAAAATGGATCAGAACGGTACTCCTCTTGTGATTTGCGAACCAATTCAGCTGTTTTTTCATTTAATCGCTTAGTAAGAGTTTCTCTTAATACTTTTTGGTATTCTTTATTTTGAGAATATTTTATTAAACTAGGTACCGCTAAAATTTCTGCTTGATAAGGAATTTGTACATCAATTGTGGTTGGTTTTTCTTTATGATATTGAATGTTGATGCTTGGGTCTTCTTTTTGTGAGTAATTATACGCGATTTGATATTCAGGCATTAATGGATCAGGAATAGTTGCAAATAAGGTTTCCATTTCTAATGTATTATCTAATATTTGAGCAAAACGCGTTTCTTCACCAGTAAAGGTATCGATCATTTGACCTTCTTTAAACACGGCAGATCCCATGAATTGAGTAGGTGACCCCCCAATTTGTGGTATTTCACCAGCGATATATTGATCTTCTGTTTTTTTATTTTCTGTTTGATCGGACTGCTCTGTTGTAGCATAAATCGCTAAGAATAGGTCTGCATCTCCTTCGGTTATTTGAAAGAAACGGTGCAAGGTTGCTTCTGGGATAATTCCTGTTTGAGTAGCACGATCGAGCATAAATTGATAATATTTATGTGGCCTTTGTTCCATTAGTGGTTTATTGTTATTAATGAAATCACTTGCATCCTCTCTTGAAACAACTAATTGTACCCCTCTTCGAATTTGCGGTGATCTTGAAGCAGATTGAATAACACGAATAAAGTCTTCATCCCTCGCTAACTCTTCTGAAACTACGATGACCTTGGTATGATCTAATGTTATCTTTTTAGTCACAAAGGAATTAGCTGTATGGGTAGCGCTTAGGATATCTGCACCATCTACAGTAACAATTTCTGCCGGAGCTTCATCAGCGCCACCTTGTCCAGCAGCAGATCCTACTTCAGGATTGGCGATTTGATATGTAAAGGCGTATACTCCTTTTCGATCCGTTTTATCGATACCCATCGCAACCACATATGATTGTTGTTCAAGCTCAATTCGATCATAACAACCAGCAAGTAGTAACATTATGAAAAGAAACATAAGTAGCTTTCTGTTCATCGTTTTAAATCTCCTTTAACTAAAGCGATGATCCATAAGAGAACCGGAAGAATAATTAAAAAAGGTGACATGATTGTAATTAACGAATCATGGAGTACAAGCTCATTTGAAATGGAATTAATTGGTAAAAGACCAATCATTATCACTAAAAAACTAAAAGGTAAAAGAAGTGGTTCAAAATTTCGTATCGCAAATATTTCTCCAAATATCCAAGCTGTAATGTAAATAAATATAATAAATTTTATATAAGCGGCAAAAAGCCAGAAAATCATAAAAATAGTCTCAATATTCGTGAAAAACTCGCCAAATTGGATATATTGTATAATATCATGGAAAGGGAAGGCTATTTTTCCTATGGAATTATAATCAAATACTGTAATGTAAACGAAATAAAATAAAACGATTTCTAAAATAGCGATAATACTGGCGATTATCACTCCTTTAGTAAACATTTGTGTCTTTTTCGCAGATTGGTAAGCAATGAGTAGAAAAAAAAGCTCAGCAAAAATAGCAGTAGACTTAACACCTTCTGATAACATAATTGGTAAACCGGATCCAAAGATTGGAAAGACGCGTTGTATGACGATATTACCCATGATGAGAATAATAACTAAGGCCGCAGATAGTTTGATAATTGGAAGTGCAACCCAAGAGGTATAGCCTATCACCTCAAATCCTCTCTTTGCCCCAAAAAAGACAATACCAAAAAAAATGAGATAAATTATTTCGGTAGGAGACTCAGGGAAATATAAAAGTTTTATTTGTTCCACATAATTACGACTGTTTAAAGTAAGCGTGAGAAAAGTGAATAAAAAAAGTAAAAGTCCAATTATTTTACCAATCCATTTCCCAGTAATGGTTTCTATTAATTCGATCATATTTTTATGTTGGTATCTATTCAGTAGGTAAAGCATGATCAAAAAGCTAGGGAAGATACATACAAACGCGATCACTGGAATTAACCAAAAACCATTTTGAGCTTTTTGAGCCAATAATGCAGGGGTGGAATCTGCTAATTTGCTTCCTATTACGATTAAAGTAATCGCAAGGATTTCTTTTGTTTGTAAAAACCCATTGTTTTGCATGATGTTCCACCACCTACTTCATTATGATTTCGCCTTTTTTCGTATATCTTTTGGACGTAAATATTCCGGGCGAAACAATTCCTTTTTTAGTGCTTTACGAAATACGGTATCCTCTGATGAAATAAAGTGTGGTGACATTGGTGAAAAGAACGGGATACCGAATGATTTGATTGATGCCGTGTACATAAAAAATAATAAAGATGCACCAGTCAAGGCGAGCATGCCAAATGTACCAGCAGCTAGAATGAATAGAAAACGCATTATTCGAATCGTAAAATTAATATTAAGATCTGCTAAAGCGAAAGACGATAATCCAGATAATGCAACAACAATCACAATAATCGGACTAATAATATTTGCTTCTACAGCAGCCTGTCCCAAAATTAGTGCGCCAACAATACCAATGGTTGGTCCAAGCGGATTAGGAATACGTAGGCCTGCTTCACGAATTAGTTCAAAAGCAATTTCCATAATTAATACTTCAAATATTAATGGAAAAGGTATACGTTCCCGTGAAGCTGTTATAGCCAATAATAAATCTGGAGGAATCATTTCACTATGGAAATTAGCAATTGCTACAAATGTTGCCGAAATCATTAGGGTTAAATAGAAAGAGAGTAAGCGAATTGCTCGAGTAAAATTCCCATAAAAAAAACGTAAATAGCGATCTTCTGGATAATGGAAAAATGACCAAAAGGTAACAGGTACAATGAGACAAGCAGAAGAACTATCCATTAATAATACAATAAAGCCCTCTTCTATATACGAAGTTGCTTTATCCGGTTTTTCCGTGTATAGAATTGTTGGTAATAATGAATAAGGACGTTCCTCCAAATACTGTTCTAACATTTCAACGTTCCGTACACTATCTGTTTTGATATCTTTTAGTCTAGATCTGAGATTTTCTAAAATATCGTCATTTACTAAGTCTTTTAAATAGATAAGGTTAACTTCATTTTTTGAACGTTCACCAATTTGAATACCTTCATTGATGAGTTGACTATTATGTAATTGTTTGCGAATCAAGGAAATATTAGTGTTCATTGATTCAGTAAATGCATCTAGAGGACCTTTGATCGTAGTTTCATTTTCAGATTTAGAGACAGCTCGATGTTGGAAATCTGCAACATCCATAGCGTAAGCCATTTTATCTCCTTCTATAAATAAAATCACTTTCCCACTATTAATATTCTCATTTGCAGTTTCGAAATCTGAAACTTCTTCAATATTCTCAATAGATACTACATTACTAACAGAATCTCCATCATTTTCTAATAGAGGTTTAATAATATTTAAATTGATTCTTGCACCATCAACTATAGAACTGTAATAAAAAAGGCAGGCCTCTTTGTGATTGAACTTCAAATTCAATGTTCTCATTGAAAAATCTTTATTTAATTTGTATGAGAATAATTGTTTCATTTCTTGAATATTGCTAGATAATGAAGAAGAAATATTTTTGTCAGACGGACTGGAGTTCTTTTTTCGCTGTCCAGAAAGTAAACGCATAGATTTAACTCCTTATTAATGAATCTGATCTTAATAAGTAGCCTTTACAGCTTCTTATTGAAATATGCACTAAATGAAGTTGTAAAAACTGGGAGTTTATTATTTGATTTCTGTACTTTATCCGTTAAAATGTATTGTAAGGGGTTTCAATTGTTGAAAAATGTTCATAATTTTTAGAGAGGTGATAGGATGGATATGACAAAAGTACAGCCAAGATCAGGAAAACACAATGTGGAAGATCTTGATGCACTAAGAGAAGGTTTCGACTGGGAAGAAATTAAGAAAGACTTTAGCTGGTATAAAACAGGTAAGGTAAATGCTGCTTACGAAGCAATTGATCGTCATGCAGAAAATCCTAATAAAAAAGACCAAGTGGCATTGTTATATTCCGCACCAGACCGTGAAGAAAGTGTAACATTTGAGCAATTAAGCAAACAAAGTAATAAAACAGCAAATATATTCAAGAAGTATGGTGTTCAAAAAGGAGATCGTGTTTTCTTGTTCATGCCAAGAAGTCCAGAATTTTATGCCAATTTTTTTGGTATTCTCAAGATAGGCGCGATTGCTGGGCCATTATTTGAAGCATTTATGGAACAAGCAGTTCGTGATCGTTTGGAAGATAGTGAAGCGACCATGTTGATTACGACGCCTGAATTACTAGGACGTGTACCTGTCGCTGATCTTCCACATTTACAGCAAATAGTCTTAGTAGGGGCTAAGGATGCTATAGAAGGCGATAAATATATTCATTTTGAGAAAGAAATGACAGAAGCTTCTGAAGAGTTTGATATAGAATGGGTAGATCGAGAAGATGGTATGCTTATTCATTATACATCTGGTTCAACTGGTAAGCCGAAAGGTGTTTATCATGTGCATAATGCGATGATTCAACATTACGCAACAGGTAAATGGGTCATTGATTTTAAAGAAGATGATATTTATTGGTGTACTGCTGATCCTGGCTGGGTAACAGGTACAAGTTATGGGATCTTTGCACCATGGTTAAATGGTGTCACCAATGTAATTCGAGGAGGGCGTTTTTCTCCTGAATCCTGGTATGAAACATTAGATAAACATCATGTAACCATTTGGTATACAGCACCAACTGCTTTACGTAAATTTGTAAGTGCTGGCGATGAACTGGTTAAACAATACGATTTATCAAGTTTACGTCATGTTTTAAGTGTAGGTGAACCTTTAAATCCAGAGGTTATTACATGGGCTCTGCGTGTACTTGATTTACGCATCCATGATACGTGGTGGATGACAGAAACTGGTGCGATGTTAATTGTCAATTTGCCGAGTATGGAAATTCGCCCAGGGTCAATGGGGAGACCTATTCCAGGGGTAGAAGCAGCCATTGTTGATAACGAAGGTAATGAATTACCGCCAAATCAAATGGGGAATTTAGCAATTAAAAAAGGTTGGCCATCGATGATGCGTGCTATCTGGAAGAATCCAGGCAAATATGAGAGCTACTTTATTAACGATTGGTATGTTTCAGGAGACAGTGCCTATATGGATGAAGATGGCTATTTCTGGTTCCAAGGCCGCTTAGATGATGTAATCAATACCTCTGGTGAGCGTGTTGGACCTTTCGAGGTGGAAAGTAAATTAATTGAACATAAAGCTGTATCAGAAGCAGGTGTTATTGGTAAACCAGATCCGGAACGCGGGGAAATTATTAAAGCATTTATTACTTTAAATCCAGGTTACGAGGCATCAGATGAATTATTGGAAGATATTCGTCAATTTGTTAAAACGGGCTTAAGTGCCCATGCTGCCCCTCGTGAAATTGAAATTAAAGATAGTATTCCAAAAACACGAAGCGGTAAAATTATGCGCAGACTGTTAAAGTCTTGGGAACTAGGTCTACCAACAGGAGACACTTCTACTTTAGAAGAATAAGTAAGAATGAAAGGCTAGCACTCATACAGGTGCTAGCCTTTTGATTAGGATGCCTCTAAATCCCCTTTTGGCCCAAAGAATTCAAAATAAATATCTTCTTCATTAACATGCCAAGTCTTTAATGCTTTGTAAATTGCCTTCATAAATGGCTCAGGACCACAGAAGTAGAAAGATGCCTCGTTCGTTGGCAAAACAGATTGTAACCATGCTAAATCGATATAACCTGTCTTATCACAAGCATTAGCGTCTTCTGGCTTCTCATAAATAGTAAAAGTATGAACATGGTCATGCTGATCCGCTATTTGCTTCACACTATCCTTTAAACCATGTACTCTTTCATTTTGGGCTGCATGAATATAATAAACTTCACGGTTAGGCTGTTGTGTTACTACTGTTTCTAACATACTTGTTAACGGTGTTAAACCAACCCCACCACTAATTAATACTAGTGGCTTCTTCTCCTGATTAAGTACAAAATCTCCAGCAGGTGCACTAAGTTCTATCACATCCCCTTCATGAACTGATTCATGGAGATAGGTGGATACTACTCCGTCAGGGTTATCACCAATCCCATCTTCTCTTTTCACACTAATACGGAAAAATTCTTTATTTGGTTTGCAAGATAAACTGTATTGACGCTGGCAGATGTATGGAATCGATGGAATGTCGACTTTTACAGTTATATATTGCCCAGCTTCAAAATCTGGTAGAATGCCGTTATCGGCTGGCTTCAAATAGAAAGAGGTGATTACATCACTTTCCTTCACTTTTTGAATGACACGAAAGCCACGATATCCAATCCATCCCCCTGGTTTCTGTTCCGTTTCTTCATACATTTCTTTTTCGACTTGAATAAAAGCATTGGCAATCACATCATATGCCTTTGCCCAAGCAGTAATGATTTCATCTGTAGCTGCATCTTTCAAGACATCCTTCATTGCTTTTAATAGATTTTCACCGACAATTGGATAATGCTCTGGTTTGATGTTCAAACTCCGATGTTTATGAGCCACTTGATTTACAACAGGCAAAATATTTTCTAATTGGTCAATATTTGCTGCTGCTGCATATACTGCGTTTGCCAATGCTTGAGGTTGTTTCCCTTTTCGTTGGTTTGTCTGGTTAAAAATGTTTTTCAATTCCGGATGGTTGCTAAAAAGTAATTGATAAAACCTGGAAGTAATCGCAGTTCCATGTTCAGCTAGTACGGGTACCGTTGCTTTTACTGTTTCAATTGTTTTCGCTTCAAGCGCTTGAGTAGAATGTGTCATCACGAACACTCCTTGTGAATTAAATTTAAGCCTGTTTTTAGACTTAGTTTTACTGATTCGATCTTTAGTAATATAAATTTCAAAAACATGTATTTTAAATACATGTTTAATTATATAAAAAGTTTGGAAACTTTTTCAATAGTCTGTTGGCTAAATATATGACAATTCTGTTAAAGCGAGATAGCGATTTTGGTTATTTTCGAGTAAAATGGAGGTAGAGAAGGGGAGTATGTCATGCGTTTAAAAAAATACACAGACTTTGCATTGCGAGTCTTGATTTATACTGGAACCAGTGAAAGAAAAGTAAGCATAAAAGAAATATCAGATACGTTTTATATATCAACCGAGCATATCCGAAAAGTGGTTCACCAATTAAGTGTGAAAGGATATATTAATACAACGCGGGGGCGTAATGGCGGTATTCTACTAATGAAAGACCCGGATGAGATAAATATTGGAGAAGTCATTCGTTTAATGGAAAATGACTTTTATTTAGTGGAATGTTTTGACGGGGAGCACAATCAATGTGTGATTACACCTTCCTGTAAATTACGATCAGTAGTAGGGGAAGCGATGAGTGCCTTTTTTGAAGTATTAAATCAATATACTTTAGCAGATTTAATTGTGAACAAAGATGAATTACGAACATTAATGGATATAAAAGAGGAGCAATCATAAAGTGATGCCATGACCAGTAGGGAGTAGCCCGCACTGGTCATTAGCGAAACTTATCAGGGTGTTAGAACCCTAGCTTCATGAACCTTGAAGAGGGGGCCTACAGATGATTAGCACCGATTACTCCTCTTGGTTGATCAATTACTCTTTTTTTCTATCGTAAATTGATCTTCAAGCAATAACCAATTTTGTGGGAAGGCTAGCCCAAGCTTCCAATAACTGATCCCTCGTAAATTTTTTTCTTTAATAAGATCAAATTTAGCTTGAATGGAGCGTGCATCCTCAAACCAGACTTCATGCTCTTCTCCATTTTGATCTGTATAATTAAAATAAGGGGCTTGTGCTTCTTCATCAAATAGGATCGATTGATTATTTTCTCTAGCTATTTGGATTGCTTGTTGTGGACTAACAGCTTGTGCAATTTCACCACCAGGTTCGTAGGGAAGCGTCCAGTCATAACCATATAGATTTTGACCTAACAAAATTTTCTCTGGAGGCATTTCTGTTAAGGCATAATTAACGACGTCCCGGACAGGACCAATCGGTGAAACGGCCATCGGAGGGCCACCACTATATCCCCATTCGTAGGTCATTAAGACAACAAAATCAACAATTTCCCCATGTGCTCCATAATCATGAGCTTCATACCATTCTCCTTGTTGCTCAGCACTTGTTTTAGGTGCAAGTGCAGTTGATACCAATAACCCTTCTTGATGTAATCGAGTGGTTGCTTTTTCCAAAAAGCTGCGATAGTCCTCACGATTCTCAGGAGGTAAAAATTCAAAATCAAAATGAATATCTCCATATCCAATTTCCTGAGCAGTTTGAATAATTTGATCGAGTAAATTATTTTGGACAGATTCATCAGTTAAAATGATTCGACCTAATTCTGCGCTAAAAGCACCTTCTTCGAGATTGGTAACAACAAGCATGAGTGTAGTATTGTGTTCGTTAGCAATAGCTGCCAATTGATTTAACGGGGGAGCACTTAAGTTTCCTTGTCGGTCTACTTGGTAGGAGAAAGGAGCTAAGTAGGTTAAGTTACCTGCATGTTTTCGGGCTGCATTTTCCAGTGTTTCAGAGACCGTCCCTCCAGTGGGCTCAACATATGCATTTACTTCAATAGGTGATTTAGCAGGTTCTGGTATATATAATGTCACCCCGACAGAAAGTGGCTGATACATATTGATTTGATTAATACTAGCGAGTTCAGCGGCAGATATGCCAAATCTTTGCCCAATCGTATATAAACTGTCTCCTGGTTTGACGACATAAAATCTTCCATAAATCGGGATAACAAGTGCTTGACCAACTACTAGAGGTAATTCGGGATCTATTTCATTTGCATTTGCAATCGATTCATAGGAAGTTCCAAATTGATTGGCGATCTGATATAAACTATCCCCTTGTTTTACTACATAAATTTGCACGAAAAGTTCTCCTTTCTAATATAGTGAGACTATGATCAGTGGGGGATTGCCCCCGATTGATCATTAGCGATACTTAATCATGGTGTTAGCGTCTGTTATCCCCCTTAGCTTCGTGAAGCTTAAAGTGGTGGATTAACAGACGATTAGCACCGTGATAAAAAAGTTCTTTATTTAACTTTATGATAAGAAAGGAGAAATAGAACATAGCGTCTTGAATATTTAGATGGGTTTCGTTTCGGCATTAAATACTTCTGCCATTAGTTTAATGGCTTCTTGGTTATGCCTTTCGGTATTCGATGCAACACAATTTTCCGGAGCATGTAGTGTATAACCACGCATATGAGCATCATTGGCGGTAAAGAGCACACATATATTTCCCGCAACGCCTGCAATCATTAAGTGCCCTATTTCTAATTGTTCTAATAAAGAACGTAGTGGTGTTCGAAAAAAGCCTGACATTTGAGGCTTCATAATAAAGTAATCTTCTTTGTCTGGCATTCCTTCTTCAATGATATCTTCATTTTGTGAAGATAAACATGCATGGGCAATTTGTTTGAAATCTGTTTCCCATGTACCGTAATGATCATTAATATAAATGATCGGATAATGACGTTCTTTTGCGTATTGCTTTAACCTCTTAATATTCGGTAAAATCTTTCGCGTATTGTTTAAAAGTAACTCTCCTTCATGAAATGTAAAATCATTGATTAAATCAATGATTAATACAGCTGTTTTATTCAAGTTTACACCTCAGTTCTTCTTTTGTTAAAAATGCTTTGTTTAGGATGGATCAATAGTATTTTGGTTTTCCTTGATAACTTTCTCTTGTCTTTTCTTTTGCCTCAATGCTTTAAAAAAGTCTGATAATAGTTGGCTGGACTCTTCTTCCATTACACCAGCCACTACATCTACTTGATGATTAAAACGTTTATCCTGCAGGAAATTGTATAAAGTCCCAGCACATCCTGCTTTTATATCTTTCGCCCCGTATACAACACGTGATATTCTTGATTGCAATATAGCACCTGTACACATGGGACACGGTTCTAATGTGACATATAATGTGCAATCTTCTAATCGCCAACTACCTAGTACTTGATTTGCCTTATCAATTGCAAGCATTTCCGCATGAGAGTTGGTTGTCTGCAATTTTTCGCGTAAATTAAATGCTGTTGCAATCACTTCTTCTTGATGGACAATTACAGCTCCAATCGGTACTTCTCCCAGCACCTCAGCTTTTTTCGCTTCTTCAAGAGCTATTAACATATATTCCTGATCTGTCATTATCATCCCACACTTTAGATATTTACTACTATAGTGCAGAAAAAAACGTGGAAGTTCAAGTTATGTAGTATTTATTTTTTGTGAAGTATAAGCTTCTCGTGTAATTATCTAAAGTAACTTATTAATTACCTTTTTATATAGTTAAAAATCAAAATGAAACAAAAACATTAATTGAAGTTGTATGATTCTAGGGTATTATTTATTAGGTGTACCTTTTGAGTTATCGAAGTGAATAGTGTCTTATTACTTTAATACACTAACTTTTAACATGTACGTATAAATTTAATGAAAACATTAAAGTAGTTATTGACAACTGGTTAATATAATGATAATCTCTATTTAAAGATGTTATTTATGAATAACAAATTAGTAATTTAAAGTCTATCATGCATGGTAGTAAGAATATTTTTTCGCAATGTTTGAAAGCGTTTCATAAAATAGGGGGTATTAATATGAAAAAGAGTTTACTCATTTTAATTTTGGGTTTATTGTCAGTAGCTTTAGTAGCTTGCGGGGGAGGCGGAGATGGTGACTCCTCTGGTGAAGCGGAAGAAGTAGAAGTAATTGGTGAGGATATTGAAGATGCAACAGAACTGACATTTTGGACATTTGTTGGGCAACACGTTGATCTATATCGAGATGCAGCAGAGCGATGGAATGAAGAGAATCCAGATCGAGCGATTAAATTAGTGGCTGAGACGTATCCGTTTGAGCAAATGCACAATAATTTATTGTTAGCGATTCAATCAGGGCAAGGTGGTCCGGACATTGCTGATATCGAGATTGGGCAATTTCCGAACTATTTACAAGGGGAAGTTCAGTTAGAGCCATTGAATGAATATGTAGAGCCGGTATTAGAGAATGCAGTAACGTCAAGATTTGAAAACTATGCTAAAGATGGAAACTACTATGGCTTACCTACTCATGTTGGTGCAACGGTAATGTTCTATAACACAGAAATCATGGATGAAGCTGGAGTAGATATTGATGCAATTGAAACTTGGGATGACTTCGTAGCAGCTGGTGAACAAGTGGTTGAAAATACGGATTCAGTAATGTGGAATGTTGGTACAGAAGATTGGTTGATGGATATGTGGCCAATGATCTCGCAACAAGATTCCGATGCATTTGATGAAAATGGCGAGTTAACCTTAGATAACCAAACAAATATTGATACACTACAATTCTTACAAGATGCTGTTTACAAGCATGAAATAGCTGAAGTAACACCGGGTGGTATGAACCAGTCTGAGGAATTCTACGGTTACTTCTCTGAAGGAAGCTCAGCTTCAATTTTAGCACCATTATGGTATATGGGTAGATTCTTAGATAATATGCCAGATTTAGAAGGCAAAATTGCAATTCGTCCGATGCCAGCATGGGAAGAAGGCGGAAAACGCTCTGCTGGTATGGGTGGAACAGGTACAGTTGTAACAAATCAATCTGAAGATGTGGAACTGGCAAAAGAATTTTTAGCATATGCGAAGCTTAGTGAAGAAGGAAATATTAACCTATGGACAGTGTTAGGATTTGATCCACCACGCTGGGACACTTGGGAAAGTGAAGAAGTAAGAGCAGATAACAAATATTATGATTACTTTGGAGATGGAATTTTTGACATGCTTCTAGAAGTACGAGATGACATCAATCAATTGAACTTTACGGAGAATACACCTGATGTTATCAGTGAATATCATACGAATGTAACACAGCAAACGATTCGAAATGATTCTCAAACTCCGCAAGAAGCACTTGAACAAGCTGCAGAAGCAGTAAGATCACAAATGGAAAATTAAAGTTTAAATAACCTTTTAGGAGACAGGTTAGAATCTGTCTCCTAAATTAGATAAATCAGAAGGAGGTATTATCGTGTCCTCTCCAAGTCAAGGATCTAATACAAGTGCTAGCATAGAAAAAACAGCATATAAAGAACCGAACAAATTTTTAAGATTCTTAAATTCAAAAAAAGTAGTTCCCTATATTTTTGTTTCACCATTTATTTTATCTTTTTTAATCTTAACGCTTTATCCTGCAATTCACGGGATCATCATGAGTTTTCAAAGTATCTTGCCAGGACAAGTTGAATTTATTGGGCTAAAAAACTATGAACGGGTATTTAACCCTAATTTCTATAAAGCGTTATCCAATACAACGATCTATGTTATACTGACCGTTATTATCTTAACGCTTATTCCGATGCTTTTAGCGATATTGCTAAACTCTAAATTAGTAAAATTCAAAACTCTTTTTAGAGCCTCTATTTTCATCCCAGCTTTAACTTCTACAATTGTTGGTGGTATGATTTTCAGGTTAATGTTTAGTGAGGCAGATTCTTCTGTAGCTAATCAAATTGTAAACTTTTTAGGGATGGAATCGATTGACTGGCGCTACAATGCCTGGTCCGCTATGTTCCTAATGGTGATCTTAGCTTCATGGCGCTGGATTGGTGTAAATGTCTTATATTTCTTAGCACAGCTTCAAAATATATCCGATGAATTGTACGAAGCAGCGGATATTGATGGTGCTAGTGCTTTCCAGAAATTAAGATATATTACCATTCCACATTTAAAACCGATTACGATATTTGTAAGTACAATTACGATCATCAATGGATTTAGAATGTTTGAAGAAAGTTTTGTCTTCTGGGAAACAAGTTCTCCAGGAAATATCGGTTTAACGGTAGTAGGTTACATCTATCAACAAGGGATCGGGCAAAACGATATGGGATTCGGTTCTGCTATCGGGGTTGTCCTCATGCTGATAATCTTTGTTATTAGTATTATTAACTTAATAGCAACAGGTACGTTCAAACGAGGTGATGAATAAATGAATACCAACAAGAAAAATAGTGGGTTGACGTGGGTAGCCACTGTTGGGTTTGCGCTCATCTCATTAATCATATTATTTCCGATTATTGGATTGTTGATTTCGTCTTTTCGACCATCATCAGATCTAATGCGAGATGGCATTACGTTTAGTATCGATTTTAGTCTATTAAACATGGATAACTATATGTATATTTTCCAACAAGCTGCTTCTTATTGGAGCTGGTATGGTAACAGTTTAATTATTTCAGCGTTAACCATCGTATTATCTTTATTCTTTTCATCGATGGTTGGCTATGCTTTAGCTGTTTACAATTTTAAAGGAAGAAATTTGTTCTTTGTATTAGTATTATTGATCTTAATGATTCCGTTTGAAATACTAATGCTTCCTTTATATCAAATGATGGTAGGTGCAAATTTAGTTGATAGCTATTTTGCGGTAGTTCTTCCATTAATAGTCGCACCAGTCGCAGTATTCTTTTTCCGACAATATGCTACAGGTCTACCAACAGCGCTGATGGATGCAGCGAGAATAGATGGAAGTACGGAATACGGTATATACTTTAAAATTATGCTTCCGTTAATGGGACCTTCACTGGCAGCGATGGCGATTTTGCAAGGGTTAGCTAGTTGGAACAACTTCTTATGGCCATTGCTAGTATTGCGGTCAAATGATATGTTTACACTTCCGATCGGGTTAGCAACACTACTAACACCATATGGAAATAACTATGATATCTTAATTGCAGGATCTGTTTTAACGATTATTCCAATCGTTATTCTGTTTATCTTCTTCCAACGTTACTTTGTTGCAGGGTTAACGTCTGGCGGTGTAAAAGGATAACAGATTGTCTACTAGTTGAAAGCCATAGTATGTTACGAAGACTATGGCTTTTTTTTCGTGTTATAATAGTAGTAAAATCAGATAGTAGAAAAGTGCAGAAGGATGGCTTAAATAATGAACGGAAAAAATATTACAACCACACTAGATAAAGTATTTGTATGGACAACTAAATTAGCATTATTAAATATACTTTGGATAGCTTTTACCTTAATAGGATTAGGTGTTTTCGGTGTGTTTCCAGCAACAGCTGCTGCACTTGGAGTAGTTAGAAAGTGGTTAATGGGTGACAGGGATATCCATATTTGGTCGACCTTTAAAAAGGTGTACAAAGATGAATTTAAGTACGCGAATATGATCGGATGGATTCTTGCAATTATTGGCCTTTTGTTCTATTTAAATTTTCAGGTCATAAACAGTTCGCAGGAAGAGATACTATTTGTTGTTCCATTTATCTTCTATTTCCTTTTATTTCTCTATTTCACTATGGTAATCTGGGCATTTCCGCTTATTGTTCATAATTATGCTTCTGTCATTCAACAATTAAAAAATGCCTTAATTATTGGAATATCAAAAATCCATATTACGATTACAATCATGTTACTCATGTTTTCCACTATGTTTTTTTCATTGGAATTTCCAGTGCTTTTAGTTTTTTTTACCTTTAGTTTACTGGCGCTGATTTGGATGTGGCTAACATTACGAGTGTTTGTGAAGATATTTCAGTAAGTGGAAAGAGTAAACGCGGTAACCTAAGTCAAAGTGGAAGGAATTGGATGCTGTTTTTGATTGCATTTTCTATAAAAAAAGGTTATACTAATATTTGCGCTTTTAACTTGAGCGCAATTGAATATGTTTGCAAACTTGCCGTGCTAGGTGGGGAGGTAGCGGTGCCCTGTACTCGCAATCCGCTATAGCGAGACTGAATACCTTGCTGAGGTGCCATCACTTTAAGGTCTGCCTTAAGGGAGTAGTGTTGACACTCGGGTCCTGCGCAACAGGAACTCGTGAACCATGTCAGGTCCGGAAGGAAGCAGCATTAAGCGAATTCTCCTGTGTGCCGCAGGGAAGCCTGGGTCGAGCTATCAACTTGAGTAACGCTTGAGGTGATGTCATCGAAGCTTGGTGCACGGCGTTAAATATAAAGATCCAACCTCTTGTATGCATACAAGAGGTTTTTGTTATAAATAAAGCATATAAACTTTGCCATTAATTAGTAAAGCACCTAGTGAAATAGTTGTGTATAGGGGGCATGAAGTCCAATAACTCGATGTGGTAATTTTGAAATGTTGCATATTCTCGCAATGATTCATTATTACTGCCAAAGCAATCGCACATCTACTTAGTATTTAGTGATAAGAACTGGTTGGGTTGCCCAGTTTTTCTTTATATTTAAAACTATGATGGAAAAGTAGCAATGTTATAGACAATGCGTTTACCACTTAAATATTACTCGTTTTTCATGCTTGGATTTGATACAATAAAATGAGAAAGAAATTGATGATTATTAGTAAAGGGGATCAATTATGGGCTATCAAGCATTATATCGTGTCTGGCGTCCAAAGAATTTCGATGATGTAGTAGGACAAGTACATATTACACGTACCTTGCAAAATGCGATCATGCAAGATAAGTTTACCCATGCTTACCTTTTTTCAGGTCCCCGAGGTACGGGAAAAACAAGTGCAGCTAAGATATTTGCCAAAGCTGTTAACTGTCAGAATGGGCCTTCTTTAGAGCCGTGCAATCAATGTGATGCATGTATCGGGATTCAGGATGGCTCGATTTCAGATGTGGTAGAAATTGATGCTGCTTCTAATAATGGCGTTGAACAGATTCGGGATATTCGTGACAAAGTAAAATATGCACCGAGTGCGGTAGCGTATAAAGTCTATATTATCGATGAAGTTCATATGTTATCAATTGGTGCATTTAATGCATTGTTAAAAACATTAGAAGAACCACCTAAACATGTTATCTTTGTTTTAGCAACAACGGAGCCGCATAAGATTCCATTGACGATTATCTCAAGGTGTCAACGATTCGATTTTAAACGAATTGCGCAATCAGCTATGGTTGATCGTATGAAGAAGATTATCGAAGCTGAACAAATTGCTGTGACTGATGAAGCATTAGAGGCGGTTGCGCTATCGGCTGAAGGTGGTATGCGTGATGCATTAAGTTTATTAGATCAAGCTATTTCATACAGTGAAGATCAAGTAACCATTGAAGATGTACTCGCTGTCACAGGCTCTGTTTCGCAAGCTAAACTGGCAAAAGTAGTCAGTGCAATGCATACAAATGAAGTGAAAGCAACATTACTGGAGATTGACGGGATGATCCAGGAAGGTAAGGATCCTGGTCGTTTTGTTTTTGATCTCATCTATTATTTGCGTGATATTTTGCTATATCAGACTGCTCCCTCCCTCGAAAATGTTCTGGAGCGAGCAATAGTTGATGAGGCGTTTAAAGAATTAGCCGAAAAGCTTGATGCGGAATGGATTCAAATGGCGATTAAAGAATTGAATCAGTGTCAGCAGGAAATTAAGTGGACCAATAGTCCGAAAGTTTTTATCGAGGTAGCTGTATTAAAAATTTGTAATCAAGGAACTGGTGCAATAGCAGATGTAGCTTCTATGCCTGCGGTAGAGCAGTTAAACGAAAAAATTCGAAAGTTAGAACAGCAATTGATGGATATTCAGAAACAACCGAGTCAAGCTGCGCCAACGGAAAGAAAGCAGCCTGCACCGAAACGAAGTACACCAACGAATCGTAACGGTTATAAAGTACCTTATGACAGAATTAGGCATGTTCTGAATGACGCTTCTAAGGCTGCGATTCAAAAAGTTCGAACACAATGGCCAGCTTTTATGGATGCTCTAAAGAAACAAAGTGCTCCAGCACATGCGACTATTCAAAATAGTAAGCCGAGTGCAGCGTCAGAAGAAATAATTATTATCGCTTTTCGATATGAAATTCACTGTTCACTTGCATTAGAGCATAAACAAACGATAGAATTAATGTTATCTGAGACTATTGGTCAGAATGTATCTTTTATTCCGATTCCAGAAGCTGATTGGACTAGTTTACGTGAAGAATATGTTCGTAAACAAAAACAACAAGATGATGGTTCGGATGAATCGGATACCTCTTCATCAGCAGAAGAAGGAGATCCGGTAGTAGATGCTGCCAGAGAGTTAGTCGGTGATGACTTATTAGAAATACATGATTAAAAAATAGATCTTTATTAGGAGGGTTTTCCATGCGTGGTGGAGGAAACATGAATAAAATGATGAAACAAATGCAGAAAATGCAAAAGGATATGATGAAAGCTCAAGAAGAGTTACAGGAAATGACGTTTGAAGCTACTGCTGGTGGTGGAATGGTAAAAGTAGTAGCGAACGGAAAGAAGGAAATTACAGATATTGAAATCAATGAAGAAGTAGTAGATCCAGATGATATCGACATGCTGCAAGACCTTATTTTAGCAGCGACAAATGAAGTACTTAAAGAGGTAGAAGATAAAACGAATGATACGATGGGCAAATTTACTAAAGGATTAAATTTACCTGGAGGAATGTTCTAGGAGGGTTCTCATGTATTATCCCGAACCGATATCAAAGCTGATTGACAGCTTTACCAAACTGCCAGGAATCGGTCCAAAAACTGCCGTTCGCCTGGCTTTTTTTGTCTTAAATATGAAGGAAGATGATGTATTGGACTTTGCAAAAGCGCTCGCCAACGCCAAACGTGAATTGACACATTGCAGTACATGTGGGCATATTACGGATCAGGACCCGTGTGCAATTTGCCAGGATGACATGCGTGATCAATCATTAATATGTGTTGTGCAAGATCCAAAAGATGTCATTGCAATGGAAAAAATGAAAGAATTCAATGGTAAGTATCATGTCTTACATGGTGCAATATCTCCAATGGATGGGATTGGACCAGAAGATATTAATGTACCATCATTGATTAACCGTTTGAAAGATGAAGGAATAAAAGAATTAATTTTAGCAACAAACCCTAATATTGAAGGTGAAGCAACTGCGATGTATATCTCAAGATTGGTGAAGCCTTCAGGTATAAAAACTACACGAATTGCTCATGGTCTGCCAATGGGAGGAGATTTAGAGTATGCCGATGAGGTAACACTCTCCAAAGCATTAGAAGGCAGAAGAGAAGTGTAATAGTAGGTGAAGCATATGTTTCGTTCCAAAAAAATAAAAAAAGCAGAACTAGATCAAGAATTTTTAGATAAAATATTTCATTTAAAAAAGGAATGGAATTATTTAGAGGATATTTTGAATCGAAGCATTGAGCCGAGTGAACACGGTCAATTCGATTTAGCAATGACAAAGGCAAAATACTTTTATTTACTAAGAGAAGCTAAAGTACGAAATTTATCTGCTATTAAGTAGTTTTTCTTCTATTTCTCGTTTTCCCTTCATATAGATAGAGTAATATTTTATATGTAAAAGGGGACAAGTATATGAATTGGTGGATTATAGCAGGGATAGTAGTATTAATTGTCATTTTGCTAACGAAAGGAATTCCGGTGAATTTCGTTAAAGGTAGTGGGCAAGTTGTGATGAAAGTTACGGTTGGTGTCTTATTTCTGTTCTTCTTTAACTTGTTTGGTGCATCTTTTGGATTGCATATACCTATCAATGTATTTACAGCGGTGATTGTCGGCATGCTAGGCATTCCAGGCATTGCTTGTTTAACTGCTATCAGTGTTTTTGTCATTTAATCATATGAATATTAGAAATAACTCTTCTATTTAGGAAGAGTTATTTTTTTGGTAAAAAGTAATTATAAAAATGCTTTACATAATCCATAAACTGCGCAGTAACTGGACATGGATTTGCGTTGTTCTATCCTGTTTTTTGAGAAGTGTTGTCATTCGCTCCGGCAGAATACTGCGCT
>NZ_JAGFVL010000020.1 GCF_017599345.1 Gracilibacillus suaedae | reverse complement strand
CGAAGTGGGCAAGCCGAAGCGGTTGTTACGACTATTAATCATGTCAAAATAACTACTTTGAACAGGACCGGGTGGGTTTTCCCGGTTTTTCTTATGGACAAAAAAGATTGGAATAGGAAGAATTTGTCCAGAAGCTTTGGAACAACCTTAAGTCAACTCAACTAATAATATTCTTCTGGTTCACACCCTCCACTATGATAATGGCATTACGAAATAGCTTGCGTTAGGTAGCCTTCCTGCCTTCCTGTTTCTGCTCAATCCTTTTTTTACTAAGTAATCTGGACATCATCTGTTAAATAAATTTTCAAAATGAATACAGACGAGTAGGTTAAGAGGTACTCGAATGGAATTAGAATCTGTAAAAGGGGAAGTTCTGGTTCCAAAAGAGTATATAGAAAGACTACGAGATGTGCTGAATAATATTGATATATTAACTGTCAGTAACAAAAGAAAATCTCTTTTGGATCTGAATCTAAAATCGGAAACGTGTCCACGAGAGCCGCTCTTGAGGGTAAGAATTGTATAATTAACTTTATGTAAAATATATATTGCATAAAGGGAGATATAATGTATAATAATGTTATAACATAACAGGAGGTACAATGATGAATTTATTCAAAAACAAAATCCAAGATGAGCGTGTCGTTCATGAACAAAATAAGATTTATCGGGAAATTTATTTTTTAATTTATACAATCTGTTTAGTATCGGTAGTGTACAAATTTTTCATTTACGGCTTTGAGCTGAAGTATATAGCAACTGAAATAATTATTACTCTCGCAGCAGGTATTTATTATACTGTTCGTGCTTCGCAAAAAGGACTTTTTTCAGCTGAAGTGGAGATGCATGATAATAAAAGTAAGTGGAGTTACCAGACGAAAACGATTGTTATAGGTGTTGCAACTGGAATAGCATTAGGGCTATTCTTTGGAATCAATAGTGCTGTCAACTATGCAGAAACTCCACTAGAAAGGGTTTATTATTTCTTTCTTACGTTTGCAACGTCTATGATGTTTTATATACCAATTCTAGTTCTAGTACTTGTCATCAGTTATTCGACTGCCAAACATCAAAGTGATAAAGCGGTAGAAGAACAACTAGAGGATGACGAATCATGAAAAATCTGAAGCTGAAAGTAGCAAGAGTGGAGCACGATTTATCTCAGGCGGAACTAGCAGAAAAAATAGGGGTTACGAGGCAAACAATAGGTTTAATTGAACAGGGCAAATATAATCCAAGTCTGCAGCTATGTATATCGATTTGTAAAACATTAAATAAAACATTAGACGAATTATTTTGGCAAGAAGAAGACTAAGTGCATAACACACTTAGTCTTGATTTTTTTCATATTGTATTTTATGCAATCGTGCGAATACACCGTCTTTTGCTAGAAGCTCTTGATAGCTTCCTTCTTCGGCAATGCCTTCATTTGTCACGACTACTACACGGTCTGCGTCTTTAATAGTTGCTAAGCGGTGTGCAATGACTAATGTCGTACGGTTCTCGGCAAGCAGGTCAAGGGATTGCTGAATCATTCGTTCTGTTTCAGTATCTAACGCGGATGTTGCCTCATCCAGTATTAAAATAGGTGGATTTTTCAAAAACGTACGGGCAATCGCTAATCGTTGTTTTTGACCACCAGAAAGTTTTAAGCCACGCTCCCCGATTTGGGTGTCATATCCGGCTGGTAATTTTGCAATTACTTGGTCAAGGTGTGCTTTTTTCGCAGCATCGATAATCTCTTCATCTGTTGCCTGCTGGTTACCATAAGCGATATTTTCTCTCACAGTTCCAGTAAAAAGGAAGACATCTTGCTGTACAATACCGATTTGAGAGCGTAATGATTTTTTCGTCATTTTACGGATATCGATTCCATCTATCGTAATGGCTCCACCATTGACATCATAAAACCTTGGTATTAGTGAACAAATTGTCGTTTTCCCTGCACCAGAAGGGCCGACAAATGCCACGGTTTCTCCAGGGTTGATCTGTAAATTAATATTTTCTAATACTTGTTGTTGATCATCATAGGAAAAATTAACTTGATTAAATTGAATATCACCAGTTAATTTACTCACTGAAATGGCATTAGGATCATTTTTGATTTCCGGTTCTTTTGCAAGAATCTCCTGGAAACGACGAAATCCAGCCATTCCTTTGGGATACAATTCTAATAATGCACTGATTTTGTCTATCGGTTTTATTAAAACATTGGTATATAGTACAAAGCTGACTAATTCCCCATACTTTAGATCTCCATTAAAACTGAGCCATGCGCCAACTACAAGGACTATTACAGTAAGAAGACGAGTCATCATATAAATACTGGAATGTGTTCCTGCCATCACTTTATATGCTTTAATTTTTGCTTTGCGAAATAGTCCATTATCATGGTTGAATCGTTCTAATTCAAAATCTTCATTTGTAAAAGATTGAACGACTCTTACGCCAGATACAGCATCCTCGACACGGGCGTTCACACCAGCAATGTTGTGGTACATATTGTGCCATGCTTTATTCATCGCAATGTTACAATATGTTACTAAAGCAACTAACAGCGGGACCATCACTAATGCGATTAAAGCAAGTGTTGGATTAATGTTGAACATAATCCAAAATGCTCCGGTAAAAGTCATAATCGCAATGAAAAAGTCTTCCGGTCCATGGTGTGCCAATTCACCAATATCAAATAAATCATTGGTAATGCGGCTCATAATATGACCTGTTTTCGTATTATCAAAGAAACGAAAAGATTGGCGTTGTACATGTGTAAATAATTGCTCCCGCATATCTGTTTCAATATTAATGCCCAATTTGTGTCCTAAGTAACTGACAACATATTGTAAGAAGGTACTGAGCAGATAGACTGCAAATAACAAGATGCTGACTGTCACAATTAGATTCCAATCACGTTCAGGTAATAATTCATCAATTAACCACTGCACAGCAATTGGAAAAGCGAGCTCTAAGATCGCGACAATGACTGCACTGGAAAAATCAATGATAAACAGTCGTTTATGCGGTTTATAATAAGAAAAAAACTGCTTTAACATGTTCGTAATACTCCTTTTTGGTTATTGATTAACATATTATAGCAGAAATTTTCCAAATAAGCTTATTATAAAAAGTTTTTCTTAATACCTGATCTGCCTCCCTCGGTATAATGCTGGGGAATGCGTTGTGTTTTTTCCAGCTCTAGTTGGTACTGATACCATGCTGCTTGAAACGTTTGACGTATTATCCATAACCCAAAAATCACTTGTATGATCAAAGCTCCCCAGAACCAGTCTGTCGGAAGAAAACTTGTAACCACTACAGCGAATACCACTTGTAGTAAAAATAATCCCCAATGCATCAACAAGACAATCAAACTCCCTGTTAAAATCGCGAGAATAAGAAACCATTCCATTAACATCTTCTCATACCTCCATTATTGTGATATAGATCAATTCTTGGACACAATCGTTCCGCTAAAATAGTAAGTAAGAAGGTGGCGGGCGATCATGAACTCACTATTATTATGGATTCATATGGTGGCAGGTATTCTATGGATTGGTGGATTATTTTTTCTTGTTTGGGGTGTTTACCCTGCAATAAGGATCTTGCCAATCTTTCAGCAACAGCAATTTTTTCTGCAAATAATGAAATGGAGTCATAAAGGATTCGCTTTAGCAGGTATAACGGTTTTGCTAACAGGATTTTTAATGGGGATTAACGGACCAGTTAACGGTTTGACGATGCTTTTTACTACTTATTATGGAAAATGGTGGATTACTTCACTCTTCATTGGGTTATGTACATTAATATGGGGAAATTTTATTGGTTATCGTGCTTTTATAAAAGTGTTATCGCGGGACATCATTTGGAAGATGGCTGATAAAGGTTATCCGCGTTTATTATATTTTAGCTTATTACAAGTAGCTTTTATCTCTTCGATAGAAGGTTTAGGCTTTTTAATGCTGATTTGGCTGATGGTCATCATTTAGAAAAGAGGGATAGAATGAATAGGCACATCGATTTGTTTGGATATCGCCAATTGGATCATACCTATAAATATCAGGGAAGCTGGTGGAAGGTTATTCGTCCACCTACTTTAACAGGGTCGATCATGCCAATGATTTATGGTACGCTGATTGCTTCCGATGGAGATTGGCAAGCGATTCACTATCAGCATTTCTTACTGTTTGTTGTTATCGGGATTATGGTACAGATGGCAGTCAATATGCTTAATGACTATTTTGACTTTTTAAAAGGCCAGGAGGAAGGAAAATGGTTCAAGGCAGCTCAAGGTAAAATAGGAGTGACACCATACTTACAACAGATTCCTTTTGTATTTGTTGGTTTAGTAATCATGTTTTCCAGTTTAACGTTCTGGTTAGCGATTCGGACAAGTCTGGTAATTATCGCAATTGGGATTACTGGTTTAGTGCTCGGTTATTTTTATTCGGCAGGTCGTTCTTCCTTATCTACGTTAGGACTTGGAGAAGTCACGTCCACTTTTTCGTTAGGCTGGTTTCCCATTATGATTGCCAGCTATATTCAAATAGGATTCGTGACAAGGGAGACACTACTACTGGCACTTCCCTTTTGTTTTCTAATAGCATCGATGATTTTGACTAACAATATCCGTGACATTGACAAAGATCAATCCACAAGAAGAACGATAGCAATTCGAATCGGTCATGTAAAGGCATATTGGTTATTAATACTGATCATTATCGCAGCTTATTTATCTGTGTTTATATTGATCATGACCGACTTATTACCATTTACAACATCTGTGGTCTTATTGGCATTTCCGGTTAGTTACCAGTTAATGAAATATATCAAGCCGACGTCTAATAACATAAAAAAAGGGATGCCACAAGCAGCCCTTCATCATTTTATCTTTAGTTTATTAGTAATCATTGGAATGCTTTTATCAAGCTAACACCAGTTTCGCTAATCTCTTTCTAGGAAACACGGACCTTCGATTTCTTATGTTGTATTTTTTTGACGAGTACTCCTTGTCTTGGACTAAATAAATATGCAAATACAAAGAAGACACCAGTCATAGTGGCCATTGCACCTGCAATCGATACATTCCAGAAGCTGGCGACAATGTAGCCACTAATAGCAGACAAAATGCCAATGAGTCCGCTCAGCACTATGACTAGTAAAAATCGCTGGCTTAAAAGATAAGCAGTTGCTCCGGGAACAATTAACATGGCTACAACTAATATCGCACCAACACTATCAAAGGAAGCAACGGTAGATAGTGAGACCATCGACATTAACAAGTAATGGATAAAACCAACTGGAATACCAATTAACTTTGCATAAGCCGGATCAAATGTAGAGATTTTGATCGGACGATAGAATATGATGATCATTACGATATTAAGTATGCAAACAATGCCAAGCATCCAAACGGCAACAGGTCCGTAGCTTTCACCAGCAATCATTAATTGATTCCAAGGAACAAACGTAATCTCTCCCATCAATGCATGCTTAACATCTAAATGAACTTGGTTTCCGACAAATGAAATCAGTACAACGCCCAGTGCAAAAAGCGAGGTAAATACAACGCCGATTGCAGCATCAGATGGGATTCCTGTTCGATGTAGCATTTCAATAAAGATAGCAGTAAATAACCCGATCACCAATGCACCAATTAACATTGGGAAACCAGATATCGACTGGGTAACTAAGAAAGCGAGCACAATACCTAATAATACGGTGTGACTAATTGCATCTGCTATCATTGCCATTTTTCGCAGCACAAGAATCGAACCACTTATGCCACAAGTGAAACCTACAAGACATCCGGTAATAATAATCCACAACGTATAGGTTGTCATCTTGCTAACCTCCTAACGACCATGCCTCTTTTAGAGCCAAATAATAAGGAAATAAAGAATAGAACAGAAGCCGTTAAGACGATCATTGGTCCAGTCGGTAAATTTTGGATAACACTGCTCGATATCGTGCCAATCAATCCCGATATTGCCCCGAATGTCCCACTAATGACTGTCATTTTGCCAAGACTGTCTGTCCAGTACCTTGCAGCAAGGGAAGGGGTAATTAATAATGCAACGATTAATACGACACCTACCATTTGAATCCCGATAACAATAACAGCTACTAACAATGAGAATAGTAAACCATTGACCCATTTTACTGGGATTCCAATTCCTTTAGAAAAGGTAAAATCAAATGTTGTATAATAAAATTCACGAAAAAAGATTACAGTAAGTAGCAAAACAAGTAGGGAAACTACTCCAATAGTATAGACATCATTTTTTACAATGGATGCTGCCTGCCCGAAAATAAAAGAATCAATTCCTGCTTGGTTTCCGGACATATTTTGCTGGATGTAGGATAATAGTAAAATCCCAAATCCGAAGAAAACGGATAGAATCACTCCGATTGCCGCATCTGTTTTTAATTTCGTTTGTTTGATAATCATTTGAATAAAAGAAGTTGCTAAAAGACTTGTAACAGTAGCACCTATTAACAATACAGGCAGGGATTTGTTTTGAAACAAAATATACATAAATGCCACTCCTGGTAATGTTGCGTGTGCCATCCCATCACTAATTAAACTTTGCTTGCGTAAATAGACAAAACAGCCAATTACTCCACTAGAAAATCCTAATAATAAGCTACCGATCATGACCCAGCGAAAGTTCGGGCTTTCTAATAATGTGATCCATTCTGTTATCATAGCGAACTTCCCGCAATAGAAGGTGGAAAAGTTAAACTGCCTCCATATGTTCGTTCAATATTTTGCGGATGAAAGACATCACTCGTTTTACCACAACCGATTGTCTTTTTATTTAATAATAGAACATGGTCAAAATATTCCTGGACAGTTTGTAGGTCGTGATGTACGATGATGACCGTTTTTCCATCATTTTTCCATTGTTTCATTAATTGAATCATCATTTTTTCTGTTGCGGCGTCAACACCTGCAAAAGGTTCATCCATAAAATAGATCGGTGTGTTTTGCGCAAGTGCTCTAGCTAAGAAAATCCGCTGCTGTTGTCCACCAGATAACTGACTGATTTGTCTGGTTGCATATTTTTCCATTCCAATTTCTTTTAAGAATGTCATTGCTAAATCTTTTTCTTGCTTGGAAATGGGTCTAAATCGTTTGAAATGTTTGTAACGCCCCATTAAAACAACATCTAAAGCATTAATAGGAAAATCCCAATCTACTTCACTACGTTGTGGGACATAGCCGATTAGATCTTTTTGTTGTGTAAAAGGTTGTTCCAAAACATCAACTTTCCCCTTGGTGATGGGAACCAGTCCTAGTATGGCTTTCATTAGCGTGGACTTGCCAGCACCGTTTGGCCCGATAATGCCAGTAATCGAACCTTTAGGTACTTGAAAATGAATGTTTTCCAGCACTTTTTGTTGCTGATATTGCACAGATAAGTTGTGAACAGACAGTGCTAACATGAATACCCCTCCTATTTTAGTGCCTCTACAATCGTGTCAATGTTGTGTTTAACCATTCCGATATAGGTTCCTTCTTCCGTTCCTTCTTCTCCCATTGCATCAGAGAATAGTTCCCCACCAATTTCTACAGTATGTCCTTTTTCTTTGGCCCCTTCTACTACAGCCTCGATTGAGCGTTCAGAGACACTACTCTCGACAAACACACCTTTAACATCGCGATCGATCAATAATTGAATAATATGATTCACATCATGGACACTGTAGTCTGAATCTGTACTGAGTCCTTGCAAGCCAACAACATCAAATCCGTAACGCTCGCCAAAATAATGAAAAGCATCATGAGCGGTGACAAGAACTCTGCTTTGTTCTGGTATTTCATTAATTTGTTCTTTAACATATGTTTCTGTCTCCGTTAATTCTTCGAGGTATGTTTGAGCATTTTCTTGGAATTGTGTTTCATGATCTGGGTCTAAGCTACTCAGTTCGTCAGCTACTACTTGCACAACATCCTTCCAAATTGAGATGTCAAACCAAACATGTGGATCATAAACTTGCTCATTTTCAGGATCTGCTAATAGTTTAGCTGAGTCGATTTGTTCGGCAACCGCAATTGTCGGTTTTTGGCTTTCCATTTGTTCAAATATCTCATCCATTTGACCTTCAAGATGTAAACCGTTATAAAAGATGATCTCTCCACTTTCTAATGTTTCGATGTCACCTTGCACGGCATTGTACAAATGTGGGTCTACGCCAGGTCCCATTAAACTTTGCACTTCTACTAAATTTCCACCAACATTTTCTACAACATCTGCAATCTGCGCAATTGTTGTGACTACTTGTATTTCTTCGTTGTCACTACTTGCATCATTTGCCGCACAGGCACTAAGTAGCCCTAAACATAAAACAATCCCTAATAACCATTTTTTTGCCATAAGATTTTCCACCCCTAAAAAAGTTTTACTAGGGAAACTTTTGCGGCAAAAAAATAGACACGCCCACAAAAGTTTCCTATGTCTAAATTATATGTATTGATGAAAAAATGTCAACTATTTCTTTTCGGTTTTTTTGCTCTTTGGTATACTAAGGGAAATAATAAGCTTGATTTAGTGTGAAGGAGAGTATCATGACAACAATTAATGATATTGCAAGACTAGCTAATGTATCGCGTTCAACGGTTTCGCGCCACTTGAATAAAAATGGCTATGTAAGCCAGGAAGCCCAGGAACGAATTGATAAAGTTATCAAAGAGACCGGCTATTTACCGAGTCAATCAGCCCAATCGTTACGAACGAAAAAAACGGGTGTAGTTGGGGTGATTTTACCGAAAATAAGTACCGAAACAGCCAGTCGTGTTGTGGATGGTATTAATCAAGTGTTGCAGGAAAATGATTATCAAATGCTGTTGACGCAAACCTTATTGCAAAAGGAAAAAGAAATTGCCTTTATCAAACTGTTACAATCCCGAAATGTCGATGGGATTATTTTATTAGGAACCAATACAGATGAAGCTCTAGTGGAGGAGATCCAAAAAGCAGATGTTCCTGTCGTTGTATTAGGGCAAGAAATGCCGGGGACTACATCGATACATTATCCTGATTACAAGGCAACAGCGGAAATGATTAGCTACATGATTGACAAAGGCTATCGAGATATTAGCTTTATTGGGGTAGCGGAAGATGATCCTGCAGTAGGTATAATGAGAAAAGAAGCATATCTTGCTACTCTAAAGCAACACAATCTCCCATTTTTAGCTGAACGGATAGCTTATGGTGATTTTAGTATTGATTCTGGCTATCATGCGATGGAAACGATTATGAATCAAACGACGAAACCAGATGCTGTCTTTGTTGTAACGGATAATATGGCAGTTGGTGCGATGCAATATTTAAAAGAAAATCATTACCATATTCCTGAGGACATCGGCATAGCAACAACTGGAGTATCACGTTTATCCAAATATATCGAGCCTGTCCTAACAACGATTGATTTTCGGAACGAAGAAGCTGGTACTGCTATTACTCGTTTGCTCATGGAACAATTAAACGGTTACAAAAAAACAAAAAAATTAACCCATACCTATAGACGATTGTCAGGAAATAGTTTATAATCTGTTTTAACGAATGTGTGAGAACGATCCCATACCATTCGTTATCATTTTTATTCGATATGGAATCGATTCCACTTTCGTAAAAAATAGAGGAGGTAATCTCAGATGGCAAGTAATGAAGAGATAGCAAAACAAGTCATCAATGCCATAGGCGGAGAAGAGAACATTCAATCGATTGCTCACTGTGCAACGAGACTACGTGTTATGGTACATGATCGTGAGAAAGTGAATGTTGAAGAAGTAGAAGAGATTGATAAAGTAAAAGGAGCTTTCTTTAATTCAGGACAATACCAAATTATTTTTGGAACAGGAACAGTGAATCGAATTTATGAAGCAGTGACAAAGCAAGGTGTTTCTGGTTCATCCAAATCAGAAATGAAAGAAGAAACTAAAAAGCAAGGGACTGCTTTTCAACGGGCTATCCGCACATTTGGTGATGTTTTTGTACCAATTATTCCTGTTCTTGTTGCAACCGGTTTATTTATGGGGTTACGAGGACTGATTACTCAAGAACAAGTATTAGCATTATTTGGTTTAACACCCGATAGTATTTCGGATAACTTTCTATTATTTACTGAAGTGTTAACAGATACAGCATTTGTCTTTCTGCCAGCTCTTGTAGCATGGTCAACCTTTAGAGTATTTGGCGGCACACCTGTAATCGGTTTAGTACTTGGATTGATGCTGGTTTCACCATCATTGCCAAATGCATGGGCAGTAGCAGAAGGTGCAGCGGAACCACTTTACTTTTTAGGTTTTATTCCGGTAATCGGTTATCAGGGTTCCGTATTACCAGCGTTTTTTGCTGGTTTAATTGGGGCTAAGATTGAGAAGTTTTTCCGTAAACGTGTTCCAGAAGCATTAGACTTAATTGTAACGCCATTCTTAGTTTTACTAATTATGATCATCTTATCATTATTTGCATTAGGGCCAATACTACACTTAGTAGAAAATTGGATTTTTGACGGAACAATGGCATTACTAGAACTACCATTTGGATTAAGTGGATTAATTATTGGATTTTTCCATCAGCTCATCGTTATCACAGGTGTTCATCACATCTTTAATTTCTTGGAAATTCAGTTGTTAGAAAACCTAAATTACAACCCGTTCAACCCTATTATTACAGCATCGATTGCAGCCCAAGGTGGTGCAGCATTAGCTGTTGCTGTAAAATCAAAACAAAAGAAAATGAAGGCTTTAGCATATCCTTCATCATTATCGGCTTTTCTAGGGATTACCGAACCAGCTATCTTCGGTGTTAATTTACGCCATGGTAAACCATTTTTAATGGGATTAATCGGTGGAGGTATCGCTGGTTTTATTGCAACATTATTTAATTTGCAGGCAACCGGAATGGCCATCACCGTAATTCCTGGTATATTACTTTATTTGAATGAACAATTATTCTTATATATATTAGTAAATCTTGTTGCAATTGGTATCGCATTTGGTTTAACCTACTTCTTTGGGTATAAGGAAGATAAATAAAGCTGATGGTCAGCGCCTGTGATAAGAAAAGGCCGGATTGCTCCGGTCTTTTCTATATAAATGCATGGTCTTATAGACAAAAGGAATTCAGACCGACTTAAAATGTCCGTAAGAACGGATCTTATGGACAAAAAATAGTCAAATCAAGAAAAATGTCCACAATAATTTTACAAGGGGATAATCGAATGGATAGAGATCAAGAATTACGACAGAAAGTACAACAGGAAGTAGAAAAACATCAGGTGACCGTCGCTTCTGATCCTTACCGACCAACTTATCATATAGCACCGCCAGTAGGTCTTATCAATGATCCAAATGGTTGGATTCAATGGCATGGTATTTATCATCTTTTTTATCAATGGATGCCGTTTAAAACAGAGCATGGAGCTAAGTTCTGGGCGCATCTCTCTTCCACGAACTTAGTGGATTGGGAGGAGGAACCGATCGCCTTAGCTCCAAGTGACTGGTTTGACAAGGATGGTTGTTACTCGGGAAGCGCGATCTCACATGATGATCAGCTTCATCTTTTTTACACTGGTAATGTTAAAAATAATAGTGTTCGGGAGACATACCAATGTTTAGCTACATCAAATGATGGGGTTCACTTTGATAAAAAAGGGGTACAAATTGAACTTCCAAATGGATTCACTGCTCATTTTCGTGACCCAAAGGTATGGAAAGAGGACGGTAAATTTTATATGGTAATTGGAGCTCAAAAAGAAGATGAAACAGGATCTGTTGTTTGGTATAAGTCAGAAGATCTTCGAGACTGGCAGTTCCAAGGTATATTAGCAGAAGGATTCGGATATATGTGGGAATGTCCGGACTTTTTCTCACTAGATGGACAGAATGTACTGCTCTTTTCTCCACAGGGGTTGAAAGCAGATGGTATCAACTACCGAAATGTGTATCAAAGTGGTTATGTGCTAGGAGAATGGACGGATCACTTTGCGTTTGGTGCGTTTACTGAATTAGATCGAGGTTTCGAATTTTATGCACCACAAACCACTCTAGATGAGAAAGGGCGACGTTTGTTATTTGGGTGGATGGGCGTACCGGATCAGAAGGAAGAATATCACCCAACCAAAAAACATCATTGGATCCATCAATTAACATTACCTCGAGAACTAAAATTAAAGCATGGAAAAATCTATCAAAAACCGGTAGAAGAACTCGTCCAATTACGAGATAAATTCCTAGTAAATACACATGGGCCAACATTCAAAAGCATTCCAAGGGCAAGTGAAATGTTATTAAATGAAATTAGCGGTGAAAAAGGATATATTACGATATTCGATTATGCTACAATAGATTTTGATAATAAAAAACGAACTATCAAACTATCACGACCAGCTATCGACAACGGTGAAATAGAAGAACGAGTAGGGATTGTCGAAAAAGAATTAAAGGAGATTCATATCTTTATTGATCACTCTTCTATTGAAATATTTATTAATGGCGGGGAACTCGTTTTTACCTCACGTATGTTTGCTGATATTTCTCATTCAACAATAGAGGTACAAGCACAAGGTCAGCTGTCATTATGGTCGTTGAAGCAGAAATTTTAGGGAGGTAACCGTATTGAAGTTAGGTGCAATTGAAGCTGGAGGAACCAAATTTGTTTTAGCTGTGGGGAATGATCAAGGTGACATTCTTGAAAAAGAGGTTATACCAACAGAACATCCTGATGTTACCGTACCAAAAGTGTTGGCTTTCTTTGAAGGAAAAGGCATCGAACGTCTTGGGCTTGGAGGCTTCGGTCCGATTGATATTAACGAAACAAGTCCTGCATATGGTCAGTTACAAAAAACACCGAAAACAGACTGGGTGGATTATCCCTTAGGTGCCAAATTAAAGGAAAGTTTAGGTGTCCCGATTATCATTGATACGGATGTAAACGTAGCAGCGATGTCAGAAGCGAAATGGGGAAATGCGACAGATGTGGATACTTGCTTATATATTACTGTCGGTACTGGTATTGGTGCTGGAGCGTATTTCCATGGACAAACTTTAAAAGGATTATCCCATCCGGAAATGGGACATATTAAAGTCCGCCGGCATCCGGAAGATACTTATGAAGGTACTTGTCCATATCATGGCGACTGTCTCGAAGGTGTTGCTGCTGGTCCATCCTTAGAAAAAAGGTGGGGAAAGAAAGGTCATGAACTAGCAGATGATCAACAAGTCTGGGAAATCGAAGCTTTTTATTTAGCACAAGCATTAACAAGCTATATTTACATTTTATCACCAGAGCGAATTATTATGGGCGGGGGCGTCATGAAACAACAACAGCTCTTTCCTTTAATCCGAAGCAATGTACTAGAAATGCTTAATGGCTATGTCAGCTCACCATATTTAACCGAAAAAGAAATTGATCATTATATCGTATCGCCAGGATTAACTGATGAAGCAGGGGTGATAGGTGCTTTGTATTTGGCAATGCAGGAATAACCTTATTACTATGTGAATAGGGTTGAAGTTGTTTGTTAGAATCCAAACGGAACCATAATAAAACAGGAGATTGTATCCATGGAAGGTTAAAGGATACAGTCTTTTTTTATAGAAAAAGACCCTCAGCTCCATTCATTTGTCTACTCCACAAAAGAGCCTTCATCATCAAGCAATATAATCGCTTACATAATCCCACTGTGCTAAAATGAGACTAGATTTAATAGGAGAGGTGAAAGAGATGAAGAAGCTTGAATTAGGTAACAGTGGCTTGCAAGTCAGTGAAATTTCGTTAGGTTGTATGCGAATGGATCAATTGTCCACGCAAGATGCCAACCGTGTCATTGAAAATGCCCTTGAACTAGGAATAGATTTTTTTGATCATGCTGATATTTATGGTGCCGGTAAATCAGAAGAAATTTTCGCTGATGCGATTAATATGAATCCATCCATTAGAGAAAATATGGTGATCCAAACGAAATGTGGGATTCGTGAGGGCTTTTTTGATTTTTCCAAAGAACATATCCTTTCCTCTGTGGAAGGTAGTTTAAAACGATTAAAAACAGATTATATTGATGTGCTTTTATTACATAGACCAGACACACTCGTTGAGCCCGAAGAAGTGGCGGAAGCATTTAATCAATTGAAGCAAAGTGGAAAGGTTCGTCACTTTGGAGTAAGTAACCATAATCCTACTCAAATTGAATTACTGAAAAAATATGTCGAGCAAGACCTAGTAGCTAACCAACTGCAGTTAAGTTTGATGTTTACACCAATGATAGATGCTGGGCTTAATGTAAATATGGAGCATGATCCAGCAATTGTTCGAGATGGAGGGATTTTGGATTATAGTCGTCTTCATGATATGACAATTCAACCATGGTCGCCATTTCAGCACGGTTTCTTTGAGGGTGTATTTGTAGATAATGATCAATTCCCAATATTAAATGAAAAATTACAAGAGTATGCAGAGAAAAAAGGTGTTACGAAATCAGCGATTGCGATTGCATGGATTTTACGTCACCCAGCCAAAATGCAGCCTATTGTAGGTACTATGAATCCGAAACGCCTGCAAGATATTGCGAAAGCATCAGAAGTAAATCTGACAAGAGAAGAATGGTATGACTTGTATCGGATTGCGGGGAATAAGTTGCCGTAAGGGGATTGATAAAAATGGTCAGTATTGTAAATTATAAATGTCTCAAATATAACCAACGGGTTGTATTATTGCCTAAAAACACAGAACCTCCTATAATAAGGCCCAAGTGCTAGAATTGATTCTAGTAGGTTCTAAAGAATGAGGCTGGGAAAAAAGAGTAATTAGATAGGAAAAATCCGAACATTAATGTCTGAGTACACATATCGCTTCGGTAAAATACTACGCTTTCCGTGGGCGACCTTTAGCTAACTGTGTGAAAAAAAACACTTCACACAGTGGATCTTCGGCTTGTGCTCGTCATGAGAAGTCTGCGTATTTTTTCTATGCTTAGTTCAGATTGTTCGGATTCTCGTTCTACCTATTTAGTTATGTCCTAGTCTCTTTTTAAATCAGGAAAGTATAAAAATGGGGTGCCTGTCAAGTTTACTAGCATCCAGTAATTAGGCGACTTCATGGATCGCCCTACGATAAAAAAGACTTGCCGACAGGTGCAGCCAGAGGCCAAGTCCATTTTCATCGGCTAATTTCGGTTACATCCTGTGACCAAAGTCGATACTAGAACATCATGTTCGTCGTGCCTTTAGGTGAAAATCATCATCGGTTCGAAAACTCAACATGATTCTTTTATCTCAGTTGATTCTGAACTCGCTACGTTTCTAAACGTGCGTTTTGCGCTTTTAAAATTGGAACACTAGGACAACAAAAGAAAAAATACGATTACGTTTATAGGTGACAATCAGTCATTCTTGTCTTTTTCTCCTTAGCCAATTTCTTATAATTTTCTCCCCAATCTCTCATTAACAAAATAATAGGCTCTAAAGTTCTACCGAATTCGGTTAGTGAATATTCAACCTTGGGTGGAACTTGTGGATATACTTCTCGGTGAATAACACCGTCTGCTTCGAGTTCCCTTAATTGAAGTGTCAACATTCGTTGAGTAATACCAGACATTAATCTCCTAAGCTCATTAAAACGTTTTTTGTCCTCTATAAGATGATATAAAATAACTCCCTTCCATTTTCCGCCAATCACATCTAGGGTAGCTTCCACTGGACAACCTTCTGGACACCCATATCCGCTTTTTCTGTTTCTCAAGTTTAGAGCACCTCACTACTTAAAAAATATTTACCACATAAAGTATAAATACCATAAGTGTTAAAATATAACAAGAAAGTACGTATGTAGGTAACATAAATGTTACTATCCAACAAGATTGTGCCTTCTTACTAATTGGGTTATTAGTGATTATAATAGAATCGTATTTAAAATTTCCATTTAGGAGGCGGGAAAAGTGAAAGCTGTAGGGTTATATAATTATTTACCAATTCATCATAAGGAAAGTCTATTGGATGTAAATATTGAGAGACCAGTACCTGCTGATAGGGATATGCTTGTGAAAATAAAAGCAATATCAGTCAATCCTGTTGATGTTAAAGTTCGTGCACCTAAAGACAAAAAGGAGGAAGCACCAAAAATTCTCGGATGGGATGCATGTGGAGTAGTAGAAGAAATAGGAAATAATTGCACATTGTTTAAACCAGGAGATGAAGTTTATTACTCTGGAAGTATTTCTAGACCAGGCTCTTATAGTGAATATCATTTAGTCGATGAGAGAATCGCAGCCAAAAAACCGAAATCATTAAATTTTGCTGAAGCAGCTGCATTACCATTAACTGCTATTACAGCATGGGAAGGCTTATTTGATCGTTTGGAAATTGATTTGAATAATCAAAATCAAAATAGAACAATTCTCATCATTGGTGGAGCAGGAGGGGTTGGTTCCATTGCTATTCAATTAGCAAAACTAGCTGGTCTTACCATCATCGCAACTGCTTCTAGACAAGAAAGTAAAAAATGGGTAAAAGAGCTTGGAGCAAATTATGTTATTAATCATCATCAACCATTTCTTGCACAAATACAAGAAATTGGTTTCAATCATATAGATTATATTTTCTGTCTAAATAATACAGTTCAACATTGGGAAAGTATGGGTGAGGTAATTATTCCACAAGGAAAAATTTGCTCTATAGTAGAAAATAGTCAACCTCTTGATCTTAATGTTTTAAAAAGTAAAAGTGTAACATTTGTTTGGGAATTTATGTTTACTCGTTCTATGTACCAAACACCAGATATGATGAAACAGCATGAATTGCTAACAAATCTTAGCGAACTAATTGATAAGGGAAGTATCCGTACAACACTGAAAAAAAGAATCACTCCTATTAACGCAGAAACGCTACGTAAAGCGCATAGTATGGTAGAATCAGGCAGAATGATTGGGAAAGTTGTAATAGAAAATTTTTAAGCAAGTTTTTCTATATATACAGAAAAGGACATATAAAGATTGAAGTGATAATGCAGGTCGAATGTTGAAAAGTATTATTCCAACAGCCCTTTGGTAATTCGGTTATCAACTATTCTCGCGCTATGTAAGACTTTAGATTGCCAACCAGGGGATATCTAAGAATACAAAATTCATGAAAAAGCTCAAGAATAATAGAGCAGAATATTATATGTTTTTTCCTAGAGTTCGTATAATAAGGGGGAAGTAATTTGGAGGTGACAGATAATGGACAAAGATAAACTTAAAAAGGATATCATTGATGCGATGCATTTTCGCCATGCAACGAAGAAGTTCGATCCGAATAAAAAAATAGATGAAGCGGATTTCCAGTTCATACTTGAAACAGGATACTTATCTCCAAGTTCATTTGGTATTGAGCCATGGAGATTTTTAGTTATTCAAAGTCCGGAATTGCGCGAAAAAATCAAAAATACGTCATGGGGAGCAAAAGGGAAAGTAATGGATGCCAGTCATTTCGTTATATTCTTGGCTAGAACAGCAAAGGATACGAAATATGATGCTGAATATCTGCTTGACCATTACCAAAACGTACACCAATACCCTGACGAAGCATTACAAGGATTATTACCGATGATTGAAAACTTTCAAAAAGAAGATTTCGATTTATTGGTCGATGATCGCCGAATGCTAGACTGGTCTTCTAAGCAAACATATATTGCACTGGCTAACATGATGACAGTTGCTGCTCAAATAGGTGTTGATTCTTGTCCAATTGAAGGGTTCTCAATGAAAGAAATGAACGAATTATTACGTGAAGAAGGACTTTTAGAAGACGACAGCTTTTCGATATCCGTGATGGCAGCATTCGGCTATCGCGTGCAGGATGCTCCAGAAAAAAGCAGACGTCCGTTTGATGATATCGTGAAATTTGTATAATTGTACAGCCGTGGTTAAAGAAACCACGGCTTTCTTCACATATAAAGAGTCGTCATCATAATCCCTAATGTTTCTTGATATATCTCATCGAATTGACTAATGGGAAGTGGATTCATACCTGATCCTAACTCGACAGTGTAACCAGGCTTGCGAAACTCCTGTATAAACCAATCCTTGTATCCCGCAAAGCTATCAACATATTGAATGGCCTCATATCCGCTAACACGACTATATTCCTGAACAATCGTTTCAGATGCTGGTGGTTCCATTCCTTGAAATCCCCAAAAAATTACTTCACCTTGTGTATGAAAGGCATTCATTATTTCAAATGGTCTTGCCCTCGCCAAATCAGCCATGGCAATTGCTTCAGGTTCTGATAATGGCTCGTAACCAGGAAAGTCTCTTGGTGCAGGTGAATCTGGTTTTCTGGCTGCTTCTGTTTCCCATAATGCCGGATATTGATTATTAAGATCAACCCCATTAATATTAGCTTTCCATCCAGAAAAATCGGTATTTCCATTATTGAGCGACAGTACAAAATCTTGTTGCGGTCCTGCAGCCTCTGCGCCGTTGATGACAAGGTTAACGCCATCTGGATTAACCATCGGTACAAGTGAGAGTGTATTCGTTTCAAAGTAGGTTAGCATATCTAGACCGCGTATTGGTGAATTATTGGTCAATGCTAATGCATATTGATTGAGAAATAACATAATAACTGGGGTAGTGATCCATTCTTGGGCATGAAAAGATCCATTAATATGTTTTTGGCGTGATCCAGTACCTATTTGTAACTCTATAATTTCTTTGTCTAATACGGAATTTCCAATCGACTGTTGCTGAATAAAAGGGTAAAGATCGATAAGCTGTTGAAGGTCTGTAACCATTTTTTCATATGTGTAGTTATTAACATCATTAATGACTGGATTCGTGACTCGCTGAGGAAGAGTGATCGTTTGACCGATTTGCAGTTGGGTAGGTTGAACAGCAGGATTCATTCGCAATAAAAGGTCTAACGGTATTTGATTAGCTTGAGCTATTGACCAAAATGTATCGTTAGCATTTATTGTATAGGAAAGAGCTTGATAACCAGGAATGTTTACTGTTTGCCCGATCATTAGTTGGTTTGGGGTGAGCTGTTGGTTAGAAGCAATAATTAAAGGCAGAGGGATTCCGAATAATTGACTATAATACCAGAAAGAATCACCTTGTATAACTTGAATTTTCATCGTCGTGACCTCCGTTCTTAGCTACTATTTCATCATATGAACGAAAATCTTGAATCATGACAAATCGCCATTCCATCACAATGTGGAACGGCGATAAAAATTATTGTTAGAAAGGAGCTGTCCAGCCTCCATCAGCGGTAATCGTTGATCCATTAACGAATTTGGATTCCTCAGAAGCTAAGAATAACGCAACATTAGCGATATCTTCAGGAGTTCCCACGTTTGGAATCAGACTTTGCGACAATTTTGTTCGTTCAGAACCGAATTCACTAACATTTTTCATAGAGCCTTGTATATTTGTTTGAACTGCACCAGGTGCTATCGCGTTACAACGTATACCTTTTTGTGCATACATATGTGCTGTATTCTTCGTTAAACCAATGACAGCATGCTTAGAAGCTGTATATGTTGCTCCAGCATGTGCCCCGTTTAAACCACCAGAAGATGCAGTATTAATGATGATTCCTTGTCCTTTTTTCAGGAATATAGGTACCGCTTTACGCATCGCACGCATAACGGCTTTGGTATTCACATCAAAAATTAAATCCCAACGATCGTCGTCAATTTCACCAACTGGTTCGAATCCATCCATGATACCGGCATTATTCACTAAAATATCTAACGTACCGAATTCATTAACAGCCGTATCTATCATCAGGTCAATATCATGGGCATTTGCAATATTTACTTCAATTGCTTTGGCTTTGCCACCATTTTTTTCGAGTTCTCCGGCAAGACTATTCACACCATCAGCATTTAAATCTGCCAGTACAACCGCTGCCCCTTCACTTGAAAATCGTTCAGCGATAGCTTTTCCCATACCAGATGCAGCACCGGTAACAACAGCAACTTTGTCTTTTAATATCATCTTCATTCCTCCCATTGTGTTAGCGCTTAACTATAAATAAACAAATGTTTGTTAATCAACATTTGTTTACAGTATAATTTAAAAAGTATGATAAAAACAATCATCAATCCATGCTTTCATTGTTCATTAATGTACATTTTTGACCAATGTGTATATATATTGCGAAATAATAAACAAAAGGAGAGGAAATGTTTATGGATAATTACCATGACAGACGAGTGCGAAAGTCGAAAATTGCCCTGAAGAATGCTTTAATATCACTGTTACAACAGAAAAATCTTCAACAAATTACAGTGACAAAAATTGTACAAGCTGCCGACGTTAACCGTGGGACTTTTTATAAACATTATCAGTATAAAGAAGAATTATTAGAAGAAATGGTAGATGATGTTATCCTCGATTTAATTGATTCTTATCGCGAACCACTAAAAGAGGGTGAGAAGATTTCGATAGATAATTTAAATGTGTCTGCCATAAAAATATTTGATCATGTAGAAAAGCACGCGGATTTCTATACGATAATAGCAAAATCCAATGCACTTGTTGGATTACAGAGCCGAATTTGTATGCAGTTAACAGATTTAATGAAAGAGGTAGTAGAACAGACGCGTGAAATAAAGGGAATTGAACTCAATTTATTGGCAAGCTATCAGGCATACGCGATATGGGGGTTAATTAGGGAGTGGATTGACCAAGATTTTAAATATAGTGCTACCTATATGTCCAATCAACTGTTAACAATTCTGCATTTTACAAGATATAGTTAAAGCGAGAGCTATTCCCCTCGCCTTAACTATACTTTGCTTGGATACGCCTGTCTAATACGAAATTTCCAAATGGAATAAAGGCGACTGCAACGGCACTAAATAACCAGATAAATGACCAGCGTATTTTGTATGTGGTGTACAATGTGAAAAGTATGTATGCGATAAACAAAGCTCCATGAATACTTCCGACAACAGTAACTACTTCTGGTAAACCTGCCCAATATTTTAAGGGCATTGCAAGAAAGAGTAAGATTACAAGTGATGCTCCTTCGATGATACCAAGTATCCGGAAACGTTTAATATCCTTCAATGTCCTTCTAACCCCTTCCTTAGCCATTTATCAAGGTGTTAATCATCCGTAAAACCCCCACGGTGAGGGAAGTATCACTTTATCTATTTATTATAGCAAACATCTTGCTGTAATACACCATGCTTGATGAAATGTAATTGTACTTGATAATTATGAATCGATTCGTCTAATGGAAGGTCTTTTGAGAACTTTTCAATAATATTATGAAATGTAATAGCAGAAATCATTTTCATTAATTGAAATAATTCTTCTTCATTTTCTATTTTTAAAGAAGCTAAATTTAACTGACTCTGCACTTGATGAAAATGATCAAGCTTTTCCTTACTAGCAAAGATACCTGATAATGTCTCTTCTATTTTAGAATTCATGTTTAATAGTGCATTTCGGAAAAAAGAAAATTGTTCTTCCACGATCAATCGGTAAAATTCAATACAAGTGTCAAATAGATTCCCATTATTATTCTGAAGAATACAAAGATATTTTTCCATAGCTAAACTAGTTTGTTGATTAAAAATATAGAAATAGGCATCCTCTTTATCAGTAAAATATTGATAAAAGCTGCCTCGGGGAATTTCAGCATATTCAATAATCTTAGCAATGGACGCTGAAGCTAATGGAGCTTTTGTAAATTCTCGATGAAGCGCGTCTAGTAATTTTTGTTTCTTTTCCTTTGGCAAATTAAAAAAAGTCTCATTCGGCACTTTTGTTACTCCTTTTTATGATTATTTAGGTAAGCTGTGAAACAGGCAGCAGATAGAAATATCTTTCATTATTATTTAAATAAATAGTTTTATATTTTATTAGGGTGCTAACCGTCTATAAGCCCCCATTTCGAGCTTCAAGTAACACAAGGATAAGTCTAAGGATAACAGACGTTAACACCCTGATAAGTTTCACTAATGATCAGTGGAGGTCAAAAGCCCCACTGATCATAGTCTTACTTTATTAATAGAAAACTCCTTGTGGAAAACACGTAACATGTCACAAAGGAGTCAGTATGGCTAATGTGTGCCATGTGTAAGAGTATCTGATTGAATGAATAATTGAAACGGTATCTATTATATCGGACATAGTTTGAAAATTATAAGCTAAAAATAAAATATCATGTGCAAAATTTTAGTATATGCTGGGATTAAATAAAGAACAGCAAATTACTAGAGTTTTACCCAAAGTTTTCTGATTACGAATGGTGGTCCAATGGATCAAACGTTATTTTATGCGGTTTATTTATATGAGAAGGCATTTACTCATTTTGACATGGCTATGCTTCAGCATTAGCTGGGGTTTTATTAATTATATGTGCGGTATTTACAGCATTTATTTTTAAAACAGCGAAGAACTGGGTTTATTACGAGTCGGAAGGAGGTAACTAACCGTGCAGAAAAGAAGAATGCGGAAGACAATTCTCTATCATGGCTTCATCTGGTAGCCTTTTTAGCTCTAGGCTTACAAATGTTTTCAGATCCATCTTCTTTGTCAGCATGGGTGCCAATGTTTGCCATGTCTGTGGCATCGATTGTACCACAATTATTAGTCTTTTTGTTTATTCAAAAGTATTTAGTGGAGGGGATTACAGCAGGGAGTGTGAAAGGATGAAGTTGTTACTACTTTTCTTTATTGCGAAACGAAGCCCCTTTATTGCGAAATTCCGTCTGTTTATTGCGAAACGAAGCTCCTTTATTGCGAAATCCCACTCTTTTATTGCGAAACCAAAATTTCTAGTTGTCTAATCAAGTACACTCTCAGTCAAAATTATTACAAAATAAAACAATATGAGCTATTTTATTAATCTGTCGCTTGCCATACAATATAGTGAGACTATGATCTGTTTACTACTTAGCGAGATGAATTAGGAAAATTGCATCATTACATTATAACGGTGTAAAGTTAGAGTTGATATTGAAAACGTTTTATTATTTTTCTGGCATTATATAGAAGGAGTGACAAACAAATGGCAAAAGTGAGATTAGGAATCATTGGTTTAGGACAGCAGGGTGGAGCTTATGGAAATATGATTAAAGAAGGTCGTATTAGCAATATGGAGATTGGCGCGCTTTGTGATAATGATCCCGAAAAGAAAAAACGTGCAGATCAAGAATTTCCGGGAGTACCTTTTTATCAAGATTATCTTGAGATGTTAAATAGTGGAAATGTTGACGCGGTTGTAACCTGTGTCCCACATTACTTACATCCGGAAATGGGAATCGAAGCCCTTGAACGTGATATTCATGCACTCTTGGAAAAGCCTGCAGGTGTATATACTAAACAAGTTAAAGAAATCAATGACTTCGCCAAAACTAAACCAGATCTAACTTACGCAATTATGTTTAATCAGCGCACCAATCCTCTTTATCAAAAAGTAAAAGGAATCATTGATAACAAAGAAATAGGAAATATTAGAAGAACAAACTGGATTATTACGACCTGGTGGCGTCCACAAGGTTATTATGATGCAGGTTCATGGCGAGCGACATGGGATGGTGAAGGTGGCGGTGTATTAGTAAACCAGGCACCACACCAAATTGATCTACTCCAATGGATCTGTGGGATGCCAGAAAAGATTTACACGAAGGCACAATATGGCTACCAACGAAACATCCCTGTAGAAGATGATGTAACAACGGTATTAGATTACGGAAACGGTGCAACTGGTGTATTTATTACTTGTACTCATGATGTGATGGGAACGGATCGTTTAGAAATTCATGGTGACCAAGGAAAAATTGTTGTGGATGACAGTAAAAAAGTAACGATAAAACGATTAAATAAACCGGAAAAAGAAATGAGCGATACGATGTCGATGCGAGAAGTATCAAAATTATTCCAAGGTGAAGGACCGGGCGCGATTTATCAAGAGGAAGTGTTGCATTTTGATAGTGTGTGGGGGGGACAACATATTGCTGTTTTAGAAAATTTCGCTGCCAATATTTTAGATGGAACTCCATTGATTGCACCAGGTAGTGATGGGATTCATGGCGTGGAACTGGCAAACGCCATGCATCTATCAAGCTGGTTGAATAAAGAAGTAACTTTGCCAATCGATGAAAAGCAATATCTAGAAGAACTAAACAAGTTAAGAGAACAAGAAATCAGATCAAACATTCATTCATGACAAAGGGTGTGATATAGTGCTGCGAGTTGGAATAATTGGCCTCGGTGATATTTCAAAGATTCATCTAGCGGCGATTAACGAAAATGCACATGCTGAATTAACAGCAGCTTGTGATATAGATCCATTATTAGAGAATAGTGTAAAAGGAGTCCCTTTTTTTACAGATTATCAAGCTATGTTAGACGAAATAGTCCTTGATTGTGTCCATATTTGCTTGCCACACTATTTACATTATCCAGCAGCAAAAGCAGCTGTAGAAAACGGCGTGCATGTAATATTGGAAAAGCCTCTTGCACATCATGTAACAGACAGCCGTGCCATCGTAGAATTGGAAGAGCAACACCCTGATGTAAAAATATGTGTCAGTCTTCAGAATCGATTGAATGAAACCGTGGAAGAACTGGCATCGATTATTGCTAGTGGTAAATACGGGGAAGTAAAAGGGGTAAAAGGAATTGTCACATGGCATCGTCCAAAATCCTACTATGATGCAAAGCCATGGCGTGGTTCGATGGAATTGGCCGGGGGTGGTGTCATGATCAACCAATCGATTCATACATTAGACCTTTTACAATGGTTGGGCGGCAAGATAGATAGTATTCGAGGTTCGATCGATTGTTTACTAGATTATGGCTATGAAGTGGAGGATACTGCAACTGCTCATATTAAATATCAAAATGGTGCCACAGGTCTCTTTTTTGCGACTAATTCTAATTCCGAGAACTCCTCTGTCGAATTTCAAGTTAACTTAAAGAAGGCAATACTGACGATAAAAGACAGTATTTTAACGATTACCAATGAAAATGGAAAGAAAGTGAGATTGGCAGAAGATCGAAAATTACCAGGCACTAAATTTTATTATGGAGCAAGTCATGTAAAATTAATTGATCAATTTTATCAAGCAATTATGGAGGATAGTAATGAGTATATTCATGTAAAAGATGCGCAAATTTCGATGGAAATGATTCATTTGATTCGGGAATCCTCAGACACGAAACAAACAATGAAAATGAATCTTTTTCATGACCAAACATAAGAAAAGCCCGCCAAGTCCTTTGTTAGCTTTTTGTTACTTGAAGCTTGAGGTGGGATCTTACCGACGTTTAGTCGTGATAAATGTTTTTATTAGGAAAATCACCTGAAAACACTTACAATAGGTAGTAGATTAAAAGATGTAAGGAGTGTTAGTGGAATGAGTAAAGCAGATGGTATGATCTATGCACCAAAAGGAAAGCCGAATCCAGTTGTCAAAGAAGGGGAATTTGTCTTTGCAGCAGCAGGATTAGACCATGGCCATATTTTCGGACAATGTAATGGACTATTGGAAGCTGGTGCTACTTTAAAGTGGGTTTATGATCCAGACCAAGAAAAGGTAGATAATTTTCTAAAAAAATTTCCACAAGCCCAACAAGCAGAGTCTTTAGAACAAGTGTTAGACGATCAAGAAGTGAAGCTTGTTGCAGCAGCAGCCATTCCATCTGAGAGAAGTACCTTAGGCAATCGTGTTATGAGAGCGGGGAAAGATTACTTCACAGACAAAACACCATTCACAACCCTCGAACAATTAGAAGAAACCAAAAAGGTGGTAGAAGAAACAGAACAAAAATATATGGTTTATTACAGTGAACGGTTGCACGTGGAGAGTGCTGTTTTTGCAGGGCAACTAATCGAACAAGGTGCGATCGGTAAAGTGATTCAAGTTACAGGTTTTGGCCCACACCGCTTAAATGCACCGAGTAGACCAGATTGGTTTTTCCAAAAAGAGAAGTACGGTGGTATATTATGCGACATAGGTAGCCACCAGATTGAGCAATTTTTATTTTATACTGGATGTGAAGATGCAGAAGTATTGCACAGCAAAGTTGGTAATTATGATAATCCTGATTATCCTGAGTTGGAGGATTACGGTGATGCCACATTACGAGGAGATAATGGAGCAACACAATTTTTTCGTGTCGACTGGTTTACTCCAGACGGTTTAAGAACTTGGGGAGATGGAAGAATGTTTATTGTTGGTACAGAAGGAACGATTGAAATTCGCAAGTATGTTGATTTAGCGACAGATAAAGGTGGAAATCAGCTTTATCTTGTGAATCAAGAAGGGGAAAAGCATTTTGACTTGAATGGAAAGGTAGGTTTTCCATTCTTTGGTGAATTGATTAAAGATTGTATGCATCGCACCGAGAATGCGATGACACAAAAACACGCATTCAAAGCAGCTGAACTCTGTTTACAAGCACAAGAACAAGCGATAAAGGTAACATAAAGACTAAACAAGAGGCTGCCCCGTAAGTTACCATCAATCACTTATGGGCAGTCCTTTTCGTTTGCTTACATAGAATAGAAGTTGTATTTACTGACGAGTCGAACTCTCTACAGGATGCGAAAGCAAGAAAAAATCGTTTTCTCGACGAATAGACCACATCTCACCGCATTGTCACCTCACTTATTTCTTGATAAAGAAAAAGTAGCTGACCGTAATAAAAATTCATATTCCTTTTTCCAGAATTATGTGATAAAATTAAAATAACAACGTTGTTATAAAAGGGGAGTGAGCATTTGACAGAGTTTCTAGTCATCTTTAAAGATGTAATTCTCCCTATTTTTATTTTGTTAGCAATTGGGTTTTATTTACATCTTAAATTCACATTGGATTTAGCAACCTTAGCAAAATTAAATATTTATTTTGTTGTACCAGGTTTTATTTTTGTGAGATTGTATGAGGCGACCTTTAGTCTCCAGCTTTTTGCACATGTATTAGCATTTTTTTTGTTGCTTGTTTTTTTGCTCTATTTAGCAGCGATAATAATTGCCAAGTTAATGAAGATAAATGGTGGAAAAAGGACAACATTTGCTAATAGTGTGATGTTTTTCAATTCAGGCAATTATGGTGTACCAGTAAATGATTTAGTTTTTCGCGGTGATCCATATGCCATGTCGATTCAAGTTATTGTGTTAACCTTGCAAAATATTTTTCTTTTTTCCTATGGGATTTTCTCCTTGAGAGCAGCTAAGGATGGAAAATGGAAGGCTGCACTTGGTTATTTTAAAATGCCTGTCTTATATGCGATGCTTTCAGGGGTTTTGTTGAATGCATGGGATGTTTCGATTCCTGAGCCAATTTGGGTATCAGCGAATTACATAGCTGATGCCATGATAGCACTTGCGTTAATTACACTAGGTGCACAAGTAGCTAGAATGAAGTTTAAAAAGGGGTTATACACGGTTTATGCAAGTATTACATTACGTTTGATTGGTGGTCCGGTTGTAGCATTTATTATTATTAGTTTGTTTCAATTGGATGGGGTGATGGCACAAGCATTATTTATTGCTTCAGCGATGCCTACTTCCGTTAACAGTGCCGTTATCGCAGAAGAATACAAAAGTCATCCCGATCTAGCCGCGCAAACCGTATTGTTCTCAACAGTAGCAAGCATGCTCACTGTCACAGCAACCGTCTATGTTGCTCAGTTCCTGTTTTAAGTACAGACGTAGAAACGTTACTTCAACGAATTGTAATGTCACATGGTTGCAATTAATGGTGCATCAAACAAAATCAATCCAGTCCAATAAAATTATGAAGCGTTATCCTATTAATCAAAAAAGGAGTGAATCAGATGGGGATTTTACATGAATTAGTGCAAGATATTCCGATTCCTAAAATGATGAAAGTGAAACAATACTTTGATGACCAGCAAATTGATGATTTAGGTGTAGAATTGAATAAGCAATTGAATCAAAAAGATATTGCGAATCGAATCAAACCTGGAATGGAAGTTGCAGTTGCGGTGGGTAGTCGCGGACTTGATCGTCTTGTGGAGACGACAAAAGTAACGATAGATTTTCTAAAAGAACATGGTGCTAAACCGTTTATTGTGCCTTGTATGGGTAGCCATGGTGGCGCAACAGGTCCAGGACAAAAGGCAGTACTAGAGCATCTCGGTGTTAAAGAAGAGGTAGTAGGCGCAGAAATTCGTTCATCGATGGAAGTCATAAAAATTGATGAGCTAGAGAATGGATTACCTATTTATATTGATAAAATAGCTTCGGAAGCAGATGGCATCGTTGTCATTAATCGTGTGAAACCACATACAGCATTCCGTGGTCCTGTCGAAAGTGGCATTATGAAAATGATTAGTATTGGGTTAGGGAAACAAAAAGGTGCAGAAGCCTGTCACCAATTAGGTTTCAAACATATGGCAGAGCACGTACCAGCAATGGCAAGAATTATTATCGATAAAATGCCGATTATGTTTAGTGTCGCAACTGTGGAAAACGCGTTTGATAAAGTAGCGGAATTAGAAGTGCTATTACCGGAAGAAATTGAAGATCGTGAACCAGAACTTCAAAAGCTTGCTAAAAAGTCTCTACCAAAGCTTTTCTTTGACCAAATTGACGTATTGATTATTGATGAAATAGGTAAAAACATCAGTGGTGATGGCATGGATCCGAACATTACAGGACGCTATCCAACACCGTATGCATATGGCGGTCCTGATGTAACGAAGATGGTCGTTCTCGATCTAACTTCAGAAACAGAAGGGAATGCCAATGGTGTCGGTACTGCAGACTTTACTACACAAAAGTTGGTAGACAAAATGAATCGTGAGGCAACATATGCTAATGGTCTAACTTCTACCGTTGTTGGCCCAACACATATTTCAACCGCAATGCCTAATGATAAAACAGCGATTCAAGCAGCAATCAAAACATGTAATATTTTAGATTTTACTAAAGCTAGAGTAGTTCGGATTAAAAACACATTAGAGATTGGTGAGATTGAAGTATCAGAAAACATGTTAGAAGATGTAGAAAATCATGATCGTATTGAAAAATTGTCTGATTTATATGACTTTTCGTTTGATCAAGAAGGCAATCTGAAATAAATATAAGAGGGGAAGGATACTATGAGTAAACTATTTGATTTGACGGGGAAAGTAGCAGTTGCACTTGGAGGTAATAGTACTTTAGGTGGTTCCATGGCAAAGGGGTTAGCGGAACATGGAGCGAAAGTAGCTATTGTTGGCCGTAACCTTGATAAAGCTGAGGAAGTTGTTAAAGAAATTCAAAATGCTGGGGGCGAAGCAAAAGCTTTTAAGGCTGATGTAAGTGAACTGTCAACAGTGGAAAATGTAGCAAAAGAAATTGAAGAGTGGTCAGGAGGATGGGATATTCTCCTTAACGCGCCAGGTATGAATAGTACTACTCCTTATTTAGAACTAACAACAGAAGAATGGGATAAAATTATGGATGTGAATTTAAAAGGAATTGTGTTTGCTACACAAATTTTTGCAAAGAAGATGGTAGAGCAGCAGCGTGGTGGAAGTATTATTAATATTTCCTCCGTATCATCTACTACCCCACTTTCTAAGGTGTTTACTTATTCCGCATCAAAAGCTGCGATTAATAGTGTAACACAATACTTAGCACGTGAATTCGCTCCACATAATATTCGTGTAAATGCGATTATTCCAGGCTTCTTTCCTGCCGAACAAAATCGTAAAATTCTTAGTGAAGACCGAGTTCAGTCTATTATGGACCACACACCGATCAAACGTTTTGGTGAACCAGAAGAATTACAAGGTGCAACAGTCTATCTTGCGTCTGACAAAGCAAGTGGTTTTGTCACTGGTGAATTACTACGAGTTGATGGTGGATTTGGAAGCATGACGATATAATAAAGAAAGACCATGATCAAAGTGTTAACGTCTTTATTCCTTGTTTATAACCTTGAAAAGACAACAAACCGCGTAAGGGAGGGAGATAGAACATGCATGAACAAAAGCATCAAAAGTTAGTATCTATTCTCCAGGAAATGAAGAAAGTAGTAGTGGCTTTTTCCGGTGGTGTAGACAGTACCTTTTTGTTAAAAGTAGCGGTAGATACATTAGGTGTCCGTAACGTATTGGCAGTTACAGCTGATTCAGAAACATACCCAACTAGTGAATTAAAAGAAGCGAAACGACTAGCTGAGCATATTGGTGCTAGACATCAGGTGATTGAAACAAGTGAGTTAGCGATTCCTGGTTATACAGAAAACGATAAAAACCGTTGTTATTTCTGTAAAAATAGTTTATTCGATCATCTCGTACCGATTATGAAGGAAAAAGGTTTTCAGAACATTGTCTATGGTGTCATAGCCGATGATATGAGTGAGTACCGTCCAGGCATGAAAGCTGCAAAAGAACAAGGTGTACGTGGACCACTACAAGAAGCAGATTTATATAAAGAAGAAATTCGTGAATTGTCTAAACAAATGGACTTACCAACATGGGATAAACCATCTTTTGCATGTTTATCTTCAAGGATTGCTTACGGTGAAACTATTACAAAGGCAAAGCTGACTAAAGTAGAAAAGTCTGAAGCCTTTCTGAAAACAATTGGTCTTCGTCAAGTGAGAGTTCGTACGCATCAAGACATTGCACGAATCGAAGTAGAACCACAAGATATGCAGAAATTATTAGCAAATCACCAAAGAGTAACGGAAAAATTACAGAGCTATGGCTATAAATTTGTTACAATGGACTTAGTAGGTTATAAAAGCGGTAGTATGAACCGTGCCCTATCATAGGTAAAGGAGTAAAAGCTTTGGATCTTTTCCAAAGCTTTTACTAGCTAGGTGAAGGAGGACATTATGGAGGAAGTAGTCATTGGTCTCGATTTCGGGACTACAAGTGTAAAAGCAGTAGCATTTGATTTGCAAGGAAAGGTAAAAGTAGAAGCAGAACAATTAATTCAAACGTATTATCCGGGACCATCTTTTGTCGAACAGAGACCAGATGAGATTGAAGCTAGTACCCGAGAAGTATTAAAGGATGTTTTTGCCAAAACTAAACAACAACATGTATTAGCAGTAGGTATCTCCTGTGCCATGCACTCATTGATTTGTGTAGGTGAGGATGGAACCCCACTATCCAATATGTCGATCTGGTCTGATGGTAGAAGTAGTGAATTAGTTGCGAATCTGGACCCTGCTGTCACAAAAAACATCTACAGTAAAACTGGGACACCGATTCATCCGATGTCACCATTATTAAAATTAACGTGGATGAAAGAAAATAATTATGAACCATATCAACAGGCAGCTTATTTTATGTCGTTGAAAGAATATATATTATTTAAGTGGTTTGATAAACGTGTAATAGATTATTCAATGGCATCTGCAACCGGTTTAATGAATGTCAAATCATTAAATTGGGAAGAGGAAGCATTAGAGCTTGCAGGAGTAGAACTTGCACAATTATCAAAGATTGTTGGCCCAACTGAGGTGGTTGAAGGCTTGAATCCGGATGTTGCCACTGAATTAGGATGGCCAGAAGGTACGCCACTAGTAATAGGTGCTGCAGATGGTCAACTAGCTAACTTAGGAAATGGAGCAATTAAACCTGGGGAAGTAGCGGTAACGGTCGGCACGAGTGGTGCAATCCGACAATTAATTTCCGGTCAACATGTAAATGACAATGGTGAAACCTTTAGTTATGCCTTTACTTCGGATACCTCGATCATTGGTGGTCCAACGAACAATGGTGGAATTGCTTTACAATGGTTAAAGGATATGATGGAATTTGAAGGAAGTCATGAACAATTTTTAGCAGATGCAGAAAATGTAGAAATTGGAGCAGAAGGATTACTTTTTGTTCCATATGTGAATGGTGAACGAGCACCAGTTTGGAACCAAAATGCACGAGGTAATTTTTATGGTTTAAGCGTTACTCATCGACGTCCACAGTTAGTTCGGGCCGTATTAGAAGGTATCGCTTTTAATTTGTATCAAATTGGTCAGTCATTAGAAGAGATTGCAGGAGCACCAACAACTATTTCTGTAAATGGTGGATTATCGAAATCTCCATTATGGGTGCAAATTTTAGCAGACGTGTTTGGCAAGGAAATACAATTAGCTGACACCCACCATGGAGCGGCATGGGGAGCAAGCTGGACAGCCCTCGTAGCAATTGATAAAGTCAAATCATTCGAACAGATAAAAGAGAATATTCCAATTGATCAAATTGTCGAACCAAATATGGAAAACCATGAAAGATATAAAGATGTATTTACGAAATACCAGCAAATTGCTAAGGATATAGAGAAGTATTTTTAAAAGGGAAAGAACTTTTTGATAGGTTCAATTCATATTTCAGCACTTGTATGGGATAATAGTCCAAGATCCTAGCTCTGGCATATGTTGTGGAGCAATTTACTTAGCATTTAATGATGAGCCGGCGTGGGTTGCCGTTTTTTCTTAAAAGTGGCCATAAAAAATTTGTGTATCAGTTGATGGATGTGATGAAATGCTAGAAGATATATTACGAAAAGTAGCCAATGGCGAGCTATCACCTGATGAGGCGAAGGAAAAGCTTGCTACATTTGAAAATCTTGGCTTTGCCAAAGTTGATCATCATCGAAAAAAACGCCAAGGCTTTCCTGAAGTCATTTTTGGTGAGGGAAAAGAACCATTACACATTATCGATATTTCCCGGGCAATGATGGCGAAAAAAGAAAATATTTTAATAACAAGAGTGACATATGAAAAATCACAAGTAATTATCGAGCAACTGCCAGATTTTCAATACGATCAAACAAGCAGAACTCTATTTATGCAAAATGATCTAGATACCTATCATTATAACGGTTATATTGCCGTAGTTTGTGCAGGTACTTCAGATTTGCCTGTTGCGGAAGAGGCGGCAAAAACTGCCGAAGCTTATGGTGTGGAAGTTAGACGTTTTTATGATGTTGGTGTTGCCGGGATTCATCGTTTAATGGCACATATTGATGAAATAAGAGGGGCAACCGTTTCTGTCGTTGTGGCTGGGATGGAAGGAGCTTTGCCAAGTGTAGTTGGTGGACTTGTTTCTCACCCCATCATTGCAGTCCCGACAAGTGTTGGTTACGGAGCTAATTTTCAAGGGCTATCGGCATTATTAACGATGCTCAATTCCTGTGCATCAGGAATTAGCGTGGTCAATATTGATAATGGCTTTGGTGGGGCCTATAATGCGGTGATGATCCATCGAATTGCCAATCAAGCATAACGAAAAATTTCCACGGTGATAAACTCGTTTCTGTTAAAACGGAGCGAGTTTTATCATGATGCTAAACGTCTCACTTTACTATTTAAAGACATGTTCATGTTATAATAAGCATTATTTCTTTTCGGAAAAGGAGCAATCTATTATGAAGAAATTCGGTTTCATTATGTTAATAATCGTTATTTTTGCCTTAGTGGGATGTAACGATAAACCAACTCCTGAAACAAGTGCAAAATCAGATCAAGCAAACGAATTGACATTAGCTATTGGCGGAGAACCAGATGATGGTTTTGACCCAACAACAGGCTGGGGAAGATATGGTTCACCACTTTTTCAAAGTACGTTATTAAAACAAGATAGTGAAATGGAAATTACATACGATCTAGCAACAGATTACCAAGTTTCAGAAGATGGATTAACATGGGAAGTGACACTACGGGATGATGCAAAATTTTCTGATGGTGAACCAGTAACGGCTGAGGATGTGATTTTTACATTTGAAACTGCAAAACAATCGCAATCAGTGGTAGACTTAGCTGATCTTGAAAGTATTGATAAAGAAGGTGACTATCAGATAACCTTTCACCTTTCACAGCCCCAATCAACATTTTTATATACACTGCAACGATTAGGTGTTGTTCCTGAACACGCTTATGATGAAGGTTATGCAGAAAACCCAGTCGGTTCAGGTCCTTATCAATTAGTGGAATGGCGCAAAGGAGAGCAATTAATTGTTGAAAAAAATCCACGTTACTATGGAAATGAGCCTGAATTTGAAAAGCTTACCTTTTTATTTTCGGGAGAAGATCAAGCCATAGCAGCAGCAAAAGCAGGAGAGGTGGATGTATTGTCGGTTCCGATTACAATGGCCGATCAAGAAATTGCTGGCATGAAGCAAATCTCCTTACAAAGTGTTGACAATAGAGGTGTCATGCTACCATATCTGGAGCCCACTACAAATGGAAATGGTGAGGAAGTCGGTAATCCGGTAACGTCAGATCCTGCAATCAGAAAGGCACTCAATTACGCGATTGACCGAGAAGCCATTGTGGATGGTGTGTTAAATGGTGAAGGAACAGTTGCTTATTCCAGTTCGGATGGGTTACCTTGGGGAAACACGGAGACAGCTATTGAAGATGCTGATCAAAACCGGGCCGAACAAATTCTAACTGACGCAGGCTGGCAGCGTGGAGAAGATGACATTTTTGAAAAAGATGGACAAAAGGCTAGTATGACGTTGTATTATCCATCAGGTGATCAAATGAGGCAATCTTTGTCTCTTGTGTTCGCGGACATGATCAATGAATTTGGTATAAAGGTCATTACGGAAGGTGCGAGCTGGAACGAAATTGAACAAAAAATGCATGCTAATCCTGTCATGATGGGATGGGGAAGTCACGATCCTATTGAATTATATTCTTTATATCATTCCTCTATGCAAGGAATAGATTACTATAATGCTAATTACTATCAAAACGAACAAGTAGATCAATATTTAGATCAAGCAATTCATGCAAGTACAGAAGAAGAGGCAAATGAATATTGGAAATTGGCCCAATGGGATGGCGATACAGGTATGAGTACATTAGGAGATGCACCGTGGGTATGGCTAGTGAACCTTAATCATATTTATTACATTAATGAAAATATTAGGATAGGTGAACAAAAGGTACAACCTCATGGTCATGGCTGGCCAATTACTGATTTTATTACAGAATGGAAAGTTACGGAATAGGATAGAGAAGAAAGGAGACGAACGTGAATGGCAGTTGCGATTATAAAGAAATTGTTGCGATTAGTGATATTGCTGTTTGCGGTAAGTCTCCTTACTTTCTTACTTGTCAGCATGTCTCCAGTTGATCCGATTCGAGCCTATATTGGGACAGATATGCTGTTGGTAAGTCCGGAACAACGGGAACAGATCGAAGCATATTGGGGGTTGGATCAACCTCTTTTCACTCAATATGTACAATGGATTTCTAGTATTCTATCAGGTGATTTCGGTACATCATTAATCCATCGAGTGCCTGTAACAGAGGTGATAGCTGATCGATTCTTCTCTTCGATTCTATTAATTGCTCTCGCTTGGCTTATGTCAGGAATGTTAGGGGTTATGTTAGGCTCTGTTGCTGCCATGAAAAAGGGATCGTGGATCGACCGAGTTATCAGAGGATATTGTTATTTGTTACTTTCTACACCAGGGTTCTGGCTAGGACTATTACTTTTAATGGTGTTTTCGGTCTGGCTTGGTATTTTTCCGACAGGTTTAAGTGCCCCAATAGGCATGACTACAGGAGATATTACTTTGTTTGATCGTCTCTATCATGCTATTTTACCAGCTTTAACGCTTAGTATTATTGGGGTTGCCAATGTCTGTTTACATACACGAGAAAAATTGATCGATGTACTTAAGACCCCTTATATTCTTCAGGCGAGAGCTAATGGTTATGAAGGTATCTATTTGTTTAGAAGACATGGCTTGCGTAACATGATGTTGCCTGCTATTTCGGTACATTTTGCCTCTTTTGGTGAATTGTTTGGTGGCGCAATTATCGCGGAGCAAGTATTCAGTTATCCAGGGTTAGGACAAGCGGTGGTGGATGCAGGTCTGCAAGGTGATATCCCGCTATTTCTGGCAATTGTTCTGATTAGTGCCGTGTTTGTTTTCGTTGGAAATTGGATAGCAGATATCTTATATCTTGTTTTAGATCCTCGTTTACGAAAAAGGGGGAATAAGTCATGAAAAAAAACATGATAATTCCACTTTTTCTATTTATAGCAGTCTATATACTATCATTCCTGATTAAAGATACAATAAGTGTGGATTTAGCGAATAAAAATCAAGCGCCGAGTTTATCGCATTTGTACGGCACTGACTGGTTAGGACGAGATATGTTACTCCGAACGTTGAAAGGGATCCAACTTAGTATTACACTTGGTATGGTGACGGCATTGCTTTCAACCTCTTTAGGACTTTTACTGAGTATCCTAGCAACGGTCAATTCATATATGGATAAAATGGTGTCCTGGTTGATCGATTTATTTTTGAGCTTACCGCATCTTGTTACATTCATATTAATTTCATTTGTTTTAGGTGGTGGATTTAAGGGAGTAGTAATAGGTCTCATGCTGACCCACTGGCCGGCGATTACGAGGGTACTTAGGGCGGAGCTTTTACAGTTGCAGACAATGCCATACGTGCAAATCTCGAAACAACTAGGGAAAGGATTTTGGTGGCGGGCAAGATATCATTTTCTTCCACACCTGTTTCCTCAATTAATGGTAGGTTTCACTTTAATTTTTCCGCATGCTATCTTACATGAAGCATCGATTACATTCTTAGGATTTGGTTTATCAGCAGAACAACCAGCGATCGGTATTATTTTATCGGAATCGATGCAATACCTATCTTCAGGTATGTGGTGGCTAGCCTTTTTTCCAGGATTGACACTGTTAATGATGATGTTGTTATTTCAACGTTTTACCAATGCATTCAAACACCATTTAGAAAGGGATCGCTCCTATGAACACTATACTAACGGTTAACTTATTATCTGTTTATCATCAGCAGTCAGAACATTACTTGTTAAAGGATATTTCCTTTTCGTTATCCAAAGGTCAAGTCTTGGCACTTGTTGGCTCCAGTGGTTCGGGTAAAAGCTTATTAGCACAAGCTATCTTACAGTTGTTACCTGATAACCTGCGTTACAAAGGAGAAGTATTGTACAAAGGTCTTCATGTTAATCAGCATGACCGTGGCAAAAATATCGTATTGATACCGCAATCAGTAGAAGCGTTAGATCCATTGATGAAAGTTGGCAAACAAATAGAGGGCTTAATTCAAACAGAGGACTCTCATCAGGCGGTGCTTGACTTATTAATGCGATTGGGTCTGGAAGCTGAAACTGCAGCACGATACCCGTTTCAATTATCAGGAGGACAAGCACGTAGAGTATTAGCAACTATTGCGCTAGGGAGCCCTGCCAGCGTCGTGATTGCCGACGAACCAACCCCTGGTCTTGATAAAGAGGCGAAACATGAGATGATTGCCTTATTAAAAGAAGTGCAACAAGCTGGGAAAGCAATTCTTTTGATAACACATGATTTTGATGCAGCCCTTCAGCTTGCTGATCGTGTAGCTGTTTTATCGCAAGGGAAAATAGTTGAAGTAACGGATGTTAAACATTTCTCAGGTGAAGGACAGAATCTAGCACACCCTTTTACCAAAGCATTATGGCAGTCCCTACCACAGAATTTCTTTTTCAAATGAAACTATTTTATATGGCAAATCTAACAAGAGAGTAAGAAATTTTTATCATTAACTCACTTTATTCAAAAAATCAAGTAATAAGGAGCTTGCAAATGCTTGAGATTACCAATCTATCTTTTACTTTACCAAATCAACAAACGCTGTTTCGAAATGTATCGTTGACGCTTCATGAAGGGGAAATAGTTGGAATAAGTGGTGCCAGTGGTTTAGGTAAGACAACATTTGCCAAGGTGGTGACAGGTTATCTACCCGCTGAATCGGGAGAAATCAATTGTAAAAGATTAAAAAATACCCCACATCCGATCCAGTTAATATGGCAACATCCTGAACAAGCCGTTAACCCAAAATGGCGAATTAGAAAAGTGCTAGAGGAAGCAGGTCCAATCGATAAAAAATTACTTGAAGAGTTACAAATTCCCCTTGAATGGTTGCAACGTTATCCTCATCAACTTTCAGGAGGGCAATTACAAAGAATATGTATTGCACGATGTTTATTAACAAATCCTACCTACATCATTGCAGATGAAATGACGACAATGTTAGACCCAATCGCGCAAGTAGAAATATGGCACCTGATAATGAATCATATCAAAGAGAAGAAGATAGGATTACTGATTATTAGTCATGATCACCTTTTGTTAGATAATCTATGTGAAAACATAATAGATTTTACACAATATGTGAAACCATTAGATGGTAATTATCGTAATAATCATGAAGGGGTGAGAACATGAGAGAACAACCTAATGAAAGAATCGCCACAGATGCGATTAAAGCGTGGAAATTAACGGCTCAACTTATTGCAATTATACCATTACTAATTACTATTGGAGCATTTGTTGCAGCCTATTATTTGGAGTTTCTATCGTTTTGGATAGGAGCTGTACTGGTAGTTTTAACTGTTCTGGAATGGATTATCTCCATAGTCATTCTACCAAAATTAAGATGGAGAAGATGGCGCTATCAAATCTATGATCAGGAAATATACATACAGCATGGCATTTTAATCGTGACTAGAACGGTAGTACCAATGATACGGGTACAGCATGTCGATACGCAGCAAGGGCCGATTTTAAAGAAGTATGGATTATCTACATTACAGATTTCAACTGCTGCTACAACACATGAAATACCTGCCTTATTAGAGGAAGAGGCAGCCGATTTACGCGACCAAATCTCTGAACTAGCGAGGGTGGAACAAGATGATGTCTGAACCGAAACGATTACATCCTGCAGGTATGATATTTAATATCTTTCAGGCCATCCGGCATTCCGTATTTGGTTTTTTACCACTTGTCATTATAGCTGTTGGAAATGATGCGTGGTTTTATGTTATTCTCGGTGCCTCGATTCTTATCGTTTTAATTATTTTATTTAGTGTTTTATCTTGGCTTCGCTACACTTATCAATTAGAAGAAGATCAAATTCGAATTGAACAAGGTATTCTCATAAGGAAAAAGCGAACGATTTCCAAACATCGGATTCAGTCGATTGATCTGTCTCAAAATATTATTCATCGTATTTTTGGTTTAACAAAAGTACAGATTGAAACAGCCGGTAGTGATCACCGGATCGATGCCGCTTTATCTGCAGTAACGATGGCAGATGGAAAAATGCTTCATGATCAGCTGAAATATAAAAAACAAGTAACTGAGACTGACGAGAACGGAGAAGATCAGGATCTAAAAGAGGAAGTACATGAGCAAGATCATCCACAGCAACAAATTACACCGAAAGCGTTATTTGTTGCTGGATCAACATCAGGAAGTTTTGGTATTATCCTTGGTTTAGCGGGCTTAGCCTTTTCAGAATTAGAAACGTTTATCCCGGACCGATTCTATAATCAGGCAACAGAATGGTTGTTTTCTCAAGCTGTTCAAGTATTGATTGCGTTAGCAGTTGTCGTTTTAATTTTATTGTGGGTACTAGGTATATTATCAACCATCATCCAATATTGGAATTTTACGATTACGAGATATGACAAAGAATTGTTTATAACGAGAGGATTATTAGAAAAGAAGCAATCAACCATTCCATTAAAAAGAATACAAGCGGTTGGTATTAAGGAAACGATTATTCGGCAGCCATTAGGATTAGCTTCAGTTTATGTCGAGATTGCCAGTGGGGAAATTGGCCAGAATCAAGAGATGCATACGATAATTTTTCCCCTCATGCGCAAAAAACATATCGCTAGCTTTTTAAAGGAGTTATTACCTGAATATCGATATCAGCCGGAAGGAATGGTTAAATTACCTACGAAAGCAATACCTTACTATATTATTCGATCAGTTATAACCCCGTTGATCGCAACGATTGTTGTTGCAGTACAATTTACTGAATTCACCTGGATACCGGGAATAGTGATGTTACTTTCCTGCATATACGGCTATTTTCAATACAAAACTACCGGTTACCATATTCAGGATCAGCAGTTATTGGTCCAGACTCGAACGATTAGTAAGGACACCGCTTTAGTTCCACATAAAAGATTGCAGTCCCTGCAAAAGAAGCAACATTTTTTACATCAGAAACAGGGATTAGCCACGTTAGATACAGCAATTTTAAATAAATTTGTTGGCCGTCATTTTATTGTAAGGGAACTAAGAGTGGAGGATGTCGATCAAATAGCAGATTGGTATTCATATCGAAAAAAGCCACTATGATCAGTGGGGCCTTACAGACGTTTAACACCGTGATAAAGTGGAAGAAGGATAGTTAGTACAGAAAATGTACGGACTATCCTTTTCTAATTCTATATGGAGGTGTGTTCTCCTTACTTTATTTTAAATAAAAATGTTGACGAATTTTTGCGTTAGGAGTATTATTTTTCCCATGAGAAACTTTTTGAATATTTGGGCATATATATAATTTAGTCCTTTGATCATGATGAATAATCGCCCGTAAACTCCCTACTCGAAAGAATAGTAACAAGGGAGATAACGGACGCTATGGAAGTCTTTCTCTATTATAGTTTGCTTAGGAGAGGTGTATACAGCGGATGGAATTAGAAGGGGTAGCTTTAGCGTTTAGTTTGACCTTGCTAGCAGGTTTGGCAACTGGAGTTGGAAGTATATTAGCATTTTTTACGTCTAATACAAATACGAAATTTTTGTCCTGGGCATTAGGTTTTTCAGCAGGTGTGATGATCTATGTCTCGATGGTGGAAATTTTTGTGAAAGCACAAGACTCATTAGTCGGTGAATTAGGGGAAAAAACAGGTAGTTGGTTAACTGTCATCGGATTTTTTGTCGGTATGGTTTTAATAGCATTAATTGATAAATTTATTCCCAAACAAAGTAATCCACACGAATTGAAAAAAGTAGAGGATATGAACAAAAATCCAAATGGTGATGGTAGTTTATTAAAAATGGGTACGTTCACAGCACTAGCTATTGCCATTCATAACTTTCCTGAAGGGATCGCTACTTTCACAGCTTCCCTGCAAGATCCAGGTTTAGGGATTGCCATTGCGGTTGCCATAGCAATTCACAATATTCCGGAGGGGATTGCTGTCTCGGTTCCTATTTATTTTTCGACAGGGGATAAAAAGAAAGCATTTAAATTGTCTTTTTTGTCAGGATTAGCTGAACCAATTGGAGCATTGGCTGCCTTTCTATTTTTAATGCCTTATTTATCAGAAGTATTGTTTGGTATGATATTTGCTGCCGTTGCTGGAATTATGGTATTTATTTCTTTAGATGAATTACTGCCTGCAGCTAAGAAATACGATGAAGCTCATACATCTATATACGGTCTTATTACAGGAATGGCGGTAATGGCGTTAAGTTTATTATTGTTCATATAAAAAAACGGGGAATCCCCGTTTTTTTTATAAGGCCTCATAAACGATGAGAGGAAAGGCTGACACTAAGTGATACTTGCCTTGGCTTTTGTTTGCTAATTTCGTATCATTCTTGCAATGAAAACTACAAGTGCAATGATTAAGAGAATGTGTATTAGACCACCTGCAATTTCAAACAAGAAGCCAATAATCCATGCTAACAATAGAATTCCAATAATGGTCCAGATCATGAAGTCCACTCCTTCTTTTTCGCATCTTACGTATAAAATACCCAATATCGACAATAATAAACTTTTTTCGAAAAAATGTTGCAATCATAGAAGGAGCTTGTTATAATAATCAACGTGGTTTCGTTAAGAGATTGTTAACTATTTTTAATAAATTCTTAATAAGTAGTGTCTTTAATAAATATTGATGCGGTTGTAGTTTAGTGACGAGTAAATTCTTCATCGAATATTCTGCGAGTTGTCCCGAAGAATCTAACTTCTGTGAAATAACTGGTAGATGGAGGGACAGGGACCACGGGCAATAATTAGATATATTGCGTAATACATATTACAAATTTTATTTTATTAGATGCGGGTGTAGTTTAGTGGTAAAACCTCAGCCTTCCAAGCTGATGTCGAGGGTTCGATTCCCTTCACCCGCTCCATACATAGGGTTGAACGTAGTGTTTCGTTTTTAAATGAAGCATTACGTTTTTTTATTTTATTAAATGATCTATCCAAAGTTACGAATAGGGACAAATTAAGATAGAGTCTGATTAAAACACTTGCACATTACTGTTTACAACTTGTATTGTAGAGAGTGAATAACAATATATAAGAGGGGTAAATAGTATGAAGAAGTTACAACAACTCTTACAAAATATAGATGGAAAAGGTTATAAAGCTTATAAATCAATTCAAGGAAGTTATTCCTTCCACCGTTATGAAGTATGTGTGGACTATGTACAAGGAGATCCCTTTGCCTCACCTTCAAAAATTCGTATTGTGATACCAGATGTCTATCGTCCAATTAAAGATGAATGGAAACAATCCAAACAAAGAAACATATATGTAGCTGACCATATTGCCCGTTCGGTAGCGAATGCGATTAAGAAAGAATCCAAGCAGTTCAGAGGATCTGGCAAAAGCGGACTAATCTATATTGACCAACCCGGTCAGGAAATTCTCGAACGCACAGCAGTTCAAATAAAAAAGGATAAATCAATTATTTGTTTATCAATTGGTTTGCCAGCAAACGGGCGCCGTATTAATGGAAGAGAAGCAGAAAAATTATTCTTTACGATATTGCCTTCGATTCTAAAAGATTCCATTTTTTCTATTCAAAATGATGAATTAGAAAAAAGCATTCAATTAGCAGATCAACATGTTGCTATTAGAGAGAAAATGAGGGAAAATAATTGGATTGCTTTTGTCGCAGATGGTGCCATACTTCCACGGGAAAGTGGTGTAAGCAACCGTCCACTAAGAAAAGCAGTACCATTTGAAAGTCCTCAAGAAAATCGAGTGGAGATTAAGCTGCCACATCGTAAAGAAGCTTTAACAGGTATGGCAATCAAGAAAGGTATAAGTCTGATTGTTGGGGGTGGCTATCATGGTAAAAGTACGTTATTGCAAGCGTTAGAACGTGGTGTTTATCATCATATTCGCGGTGATGGACGTGAGTACGTGCTAACTGATCCTGACGCAGTGAAAATAAGAGCGGAGGATGGTAGACAGGTAACATCGGTTAATATTTCAGCTTTTATTAATGATCTGCCTCATGGACAAACGACAACAAAATTCACGACAGAGAATGCCAGTGGCAGTACCTCGCAAGCTACAAATGTAGTGGAAGCAATTGAAGTCGGGGCGACAACCTTGTTAATTGATGAAGATACAAGTGCGACAAATTTTATGATTCGTGATGCACGTATGCAGGCACTTGTTCACCAAGATAAAGAACCGATTACACCTTTTATCGATAAAATCAAACAATTACGAGATGATTTGGATGTATCCACGATCTTAGTAATGGGGGGTTCTGGTGATTACTTTGATGTGGCAGATCAGGTAATCATGATGGATCAATATAAACCATTTAATGTAACAGATAAAGTTCGTGAAATTGTGGAACATCACCCAGTATCTCGTCAGCCGGTTACAGAAAAACTGGCAAATGATATGAATGAACGTATCTTTTTACCACCAAGTCTAAACTTACAAAAAGGTAAGAAGAAAAAAATTCAAGCAAAAGGTCTTTATATGATTATCATGGGCACGTCAACAATCCAACTTGAAGATGTAGAACAGTTAGTTGATGCTTCCCAAACTCGAGCGATCGCAGAACTGTTACGCTACATGGAAGCAAGAGGCTTGTTAGAGCAAGGAAAAGCCTTAACTGCCTTGCTTGATGATATTGAAAAAGTAATGGATCGAGAAGGTTTACAAGCTTTTGCACCTTTCCCGAACCAACATCCAGGTGATTTAGCTAGACCAAGACGATTTGAAATTGCGGCATGCTTAAACCGCATGAGAACAGCAAAAGTCCGATAAGGAGGTGAGTGTAATGGCATATCAACAGTTAAAAGAAGAGTTAATCACTTATAGTAAAGAAATTGGTATTGATAAAATTGGCTTTGCCAGTACGGAACCTTTCGCTGAATTTAAATCAAGGTTAGAAGAACAGCAAGCACTAGGCTATGCTTCAGGTTTTGAAAAAGGAACGAATGAAGAAAGAACAGAACCGGAACGATTAATGCCAGGTGCAGAGTCGATTATTGCTATTGCACTTGCCTATCCTACAAGAATTAAAAACGATCCGAAAAGTGTCAAAGGAGACCGCCGTGGTTTATTCGCCCGTGCATCGTGGGGAACAGATTATCATATCGTTTTAAAAGAAAAATTAGATAAGCTAGCTTCCTTTTTACAGGAAAAAGTACCAGGCTTTCAATTTAGTTCAATGGTTGATACAGGAGAATTGTCTGATCGAGCGGTGGCAGAGCGGGCCGGTATTGGATTCAGTGGCAGCAATACGTTAATCATTTCACCGGAGTATGGATCTTATATGTATTTAGGTGAAATGATTACCAATATACCTTTTCCAGCGGATCAACCACTTGATGAGGGATGTGGGACTTGTACGAAATGTATTGATGCTTGTCCAACAGGTGCACTCGTTGAGCCGGGAAGATTAAATGCACAGCAATGTCTTGCATTTCTTACCCAAACGAAAGGTTTTATGCCAGATGAACATCGAGAAAAGCTGGGAAACTACATCTATGGCTATGAAACTTGTCAGGTTGTTTGCCCGTATAATAAAGGAGTAGATTTTCACCATCATGAAGAGTTTGAGCCTGATCCAGACCTGGTAAAACCACGACTTGTCGATTTGTTAGCTGTTTCTAACCGTGAATTCAAAGAAAAATTCGGAAAAATGGCCGGTTCGTGGCGTGGAAAGAAACCACTGCAACGCAATGCCATTCTTGCCTTGGCTCATTATAAGGAGTCATCAGCTATTGATACGTTAATCAAGTTAATGAATAATGACCCACGTCCCGTCATTCGTGGAACAGCAGCATGGGCAATCGGGAAAATTGGAGAAGAAAGAGGGTTCCGTGCCATCGAACAAGCAATGCAGCGAGAAAAAAAACCAGAAGTTATAGAAGAGATGGAAAAAGGTTTACAATTTGAATCCATATCAACCAATTAATAGGAGGATCTGTATGAATGCTTTGAACTATTATCCGTATGATTCACCGCTCGGCACTCTTTTACTCGTAAGTTATGATCAGCATCTTATTTTCATTAAATTCGGAACGATGAAGGAGAATGAACAGGAGATTATTGCTTGGGCTGAAAAACATGCTTTACCTACTAAATTAGTAGAATCAAAGGAAGCATTGAAAGAGACAACCAGCCAATTGACCCAATATTTTAAAGAGGAGCGAAAGACCTTTTCGATACCGTATAAATTTTACGGGACTCCTTTTCAACAGAAGGTATGGCAAGCATTGGCCAAAGTAGAGTATGGTAAAACATGTTCTTATCTGGATATCGCTAAAAGTATTGATTCACCTAAAGCAGTACGAGCTGTTGGAGGTGCGAATAACAAAAATCCGATTTCCATCATCATTCCTTGTCATCGTGTGATTGGAAAAAACGGTAAGTTAATCGGTTACGGTGGTGGTTTAGACAAAAAAGAATATTTACTAGAATTAGAGAGGACGGAAGTTTGATCTTCCGCCCTTATATCATTTTATTCTGCTGCTTCGTCTTCAGATGTCTCAGTAGTTTCTTCCGTTTGATCTTCCGTGTCACTTTCATCATCTTCAGCACAAGCAGTAAGCCCGCCAAATGCTAAGAAAGCAACAGCTAAAAGAGATAGCCATTTTTTCTTCATCCGTAATCCCTCCTTCAAATTCCATTCTAAAAATCCATATGGGAAATTACAACTGAAAATACCATATATTAACTAAATTTTATATTATTTACATAGGCTTAACATAAAAAAATAATTTAATAGAAAGACGCTTGGATATTAATATCCAAGCGTTTGTTTACTCATTTAGTATTATTCTTATTCTAACTCAACGTCGCCTTCCATGTCACCTTCAGCTTCGGTATCGTCTCCACTATCTTCTTCCATAGGAGCCTCTTCTTCCGCTGGGGCTTCTTCTTCAACAGCAGAATCATCTTCTGGCGCTGGAGCCTCCTCCTCAGCAGCAGGATCATCTTCTGGCATTGGCGCCTCCTCATCTGCCGGTGCTTGATCTTCCGTCGGTGCATCTTCAACAGGATCAGGACTTTCATCCTCACCACAAGCTGCTAAACCACCAACTGTCAGCACTGAAATTCCTATCAATGACAATATTTTTTTCTTCATGTTTAATTCCTCCTTTTTGTATATTTCACAAATCGTATTCCCAAAGAGTAAACGAATTAATCATAAAAAAACCAGATTTCATATAATGTTAATTATATGAAATTATAGTCATAGATTTGAAATTTTACTGATATACAGAAACAATCGTGTAAACTCTATAATTTTCTGTTGTTTTGAAAGGATAAGTTTCGCTGGGTAGAAAGGATTAAAAACCTCTGCTGATGGAAATTCATATGAGGTGGTAATTTATATGTTGCGTCATTTCTAGACTAATTGCAACTCTTCTGAATATACATGAAAACAGGGAGGGGATTGTTTTGTCAGAATGGGAGTTAATGAAAAGACATTGGAAAGAAAACTGGAATCGGAACGAGCATTCTCTTCACAAAAAACAACAGCTTCACAGGAAAAATGGCAAAAGTATTAATCATATAGATATAATAGGTAAAAAACGGGATAAAACAACTAGGGGTAGTCGCTCTGAAATAACATATCAATTGTATATCAAATTGTTTATTGAGGATCAAGAAAATTTTTACCATGAAGAAATGATAGAGCACCGTATGGCTACTATTGAGAATGAAGAAATCATAGAGGATAAGGAAATTTCATTTTTACCAGCTCTAAAACCAGAGAAGATTGAAGCGGGTCAGCATTCTCTTCGATTTGTATATGACCGCAGAGCTGCAGTTCAATATGCAGAACGGTGGTGGAACGACGCTAATCCAGCCTATCGCTTTTTTGAAGATAATGACTGCACCAATTATATTTCGCAATGCTTAAGAGCTGGAGGTGCTCCGATGTATGGTGCGCCAAATCGTTCAAAGGGCTGGTGGTATCAGCAAGATAATTGGAGCTTTAGCTGGTCGGTAGCAAACGCTTTAAGATGGTATTTGAGTGGATCGACAACAGGGTTAAAGGGAAAAGAGCTAGATAATCCAGAAGACCTTTTACTCGGTGATGTGATTTGTTATGACTTTCAAGGAGATGGCAGATGGGATCATAATACGATTGTGGTTGCTAAAGATAGTCAAAACATGCCGTTAGTGAATGCTCATACCAATAATAGTCGCCATCGATACTGGACTTATGAAGATTCAGCAGCATGGACACCTAATTGTCAATATCGTTTTTTTCGAATAGGAGAGGAAGATCGTGCAAATGATTAAGATTGTGGTATAATGACTAAGGTTACTAAGCAATATATGAGGTGAAATACATTGGCAGTCCATGTCGTTTTATATCAACCAGAGATCCCAGCAAATACGGGAAATATCGCAAGAACTTGTTTGGCAACAAATGTTCATTTACACTTAATTCGACCACTCGGTTTTTCTACCGATGATAAAATGTTACGACGTGCTGGTTTAGATTACTGGCATGATGTTTCGATTAATTATTATGATTCATTGGATGAATTATATGAAACATTTCCGAATGCTGAATTTTATTATATTGAAAACTTTGGAACAAAATATTATTCAGACTTTGATTTTAGTGATAGTGAAAAGGATATGTTTTTCGTTTTTGGTCGTGAAACCAATGGCATTCCGAAAGAACTGTTAGAAGGAAAAGAAGATCGTTGTCTTCGGATTCATATGACAGATAAGGTTCGTTCGTTGAATTTATCTAATACGGCAGCGATTATCGTCTATGATGTTTTGAAACAACAAGGCTTTCCCGGCTTAGATTAACCACAGCATAAATTGTTGTGGTTTTTTGAGTATTGGAAAGACAACTACAATTTCTTATCGGGAAAACCCACCTATTTCATAATCACTTTTTCCGGTTAAACCACCTTTACGTGGAAATCCTACAATTTCATTTAACAGTTTTCCTGATAAACTTTATGAGGTGATAAAATGGAAGGACATAAAACAGTGATCCAAAAAGCTGAAGAAATGGTACGCGAAAAGTTGTTAGGTGAAGGATCTGGTCATGATTGGTATCATATCGAACGGGTGACGACGTCGGCTCAAATACTCGCCGCAGAAGAAAATGCGGATCTTTTTGTAGTGACTCTAGCAGCATTATTACATGATTTAGCAGATGATAAAGTAGTAGAAAGCGAAGAGAAGGGTTTAGCAGCAATTCAGGATTGGCTTGTCCAACATCAGGTAGAACAAGATGTTATCGAACATATTCTAACGATCATAAAGGATATGTCATTTAAAGGCGGTAACAGCAAACAACTCGAATCAATTGAAGGACAAGTTGTTCAAGATGCAGACAGGTTGGATGCAATTGGAGCAGTTGGGATTGCCCGGTGCTTTGTTTATGCTGGTAAAAAGGGGCAACCAATCTATGATCCAGAAATAGAAGTCCGGGAACAAATGACAGCGGAAGAGTATCGTAAAGGTAAAACAAGTGCGATACATCATTTTTATGAAAAACTGTTGAAATTAAAAGATTTGATGAATACAAAAGCAGGGTATCGTTTAGCACAAGAAAGACATCAGGTGATGGAACAATTTTTAGATGCTTTTTATCTAGAGATTGGTGAAGAAAAAAGACCTGAATAAAAAGGAGAGGTTAGTTTGACATCGATTTGTTTTGTAAGACACGGGGAAACAGATTGGAACGCACAAGGGAGGATTCAAGGGCAGACAGATATTCCGTTGAATAACAGTGGACGTTCGCAAGCCAATGAATGTGGTCGTTACTTACAAAATTTTGAATGGGATGTGATCATAACAAGCCCCTTACAACGAGCAAAGGAAACAGCGACTATCATCAATAAGTATTTGCACTTACCTTTAACAGAAATGAATGATTTTCGAGAAAGAGGATTTGGCGATGCTGAAGGAATGACATTTCAGGAACGTGAAGAGATATTCCCAAATGGGAACTATCCTAATCAGGAAAGCTTTGAAGCACTTACGGAGCGCCTTGTGACAGGAATGCAAAATATACATCAAATACATAAAGGAAAGAAAGTGCTACTTGTCGCTCATGGCGCAGTAATTAATGCGATTTTATCCAATTTTTCGGGCGGGAAAATCGGTTCAGGAAAGACTAGACTTATTAACGGTTGTATTAATCTTATCGAATGGATGGAAGAAACTTGGGAAATTAAAAGCTATAATCAGACAGGACATCTATCAGCGTTTAGTGAAAGAGGCGGTGTTTAAGTCCAAACGGAGTCGGTAAGAGGATTAATAAAGTGTTTTCCTTGATAGAGCGGTTCTAGAAGTCGGGAGGATTTAATAAAAGAGTAGCTCGTGTCCGATCGATGTTCTAAAAGTCGCATCCTAAACTCTTTAAAAATAGAAAAGAAGTAGGATTACATTCTTTATAAAGTAGTGACATTCACTACTTTTTATTATATAATATATTCAAATAATCAAATGAATATTTGAATGAGGTGTCGATAACATGAAATGTGAAACATATTGTTATGATGAAGCGGTTGTTGCGCGTGTGCAACCTAAAATAGAACAACTATCAGGTGTTGAAATGATTTTTAAAGCATTATCTGATGCGACACGATTAAAAATCACATATGCTTTAACATTAGAAAAAGAACTATGTGTATGTGATGTGGCGAATATTATTGGTTCTTCGACGGCAACTGCATCTCATCACTTACGTATGCTCCGCAATATGGGATTGGCGAAATATCGCAAGGAGGGAAAGCTCGTTTTTTATTCATTAAAAGATGATCATGTACGCCAACTTGTGACGATCGCAAAAGCGCATGCCGAAGAAGGTGTTCACGTTGGCTGATAAACAAATCTTTCGTCTCCAAGGTTTATCATGTACGAACTGTGCTGCTACATTTGAGAAAAATGTTCGTAATATTAGTAGTGTGGATGAAGTAAATGTTAATTTTTCTGCCGCTAAGTTAACTGTTTATGGAGATGCCACCATCGAACAACTGGAAGAAGCAGGGGCTTTTGACCATATTAAAGTGTATCCAGAAAAAACAAAAGCACCGACAGTACCTTTTTACAAGAAAAGAGAAAATCAATTAACGATGTTTTCATTATTCTTTGTCATGCTTGGCTATGTTTTTTATTTTCAAATCGGAGAGCACCATGCTTTAACAATTGGAACATGTCTACTGGCCATAATCATCGGTGGTTATGACCTGATCAAAACAGGGAGTAAAAACCTGTTGAAACTTCAGTTTGACATGAAAACGTTAATGACAATTGCCGTGATTGGTGCAGCGATTATCGGTGAATGGGCAGAGGCAGCAGTTGTTGTATTTCTTTTTGCTTTGAGTGAAGCTCTGGAAGGTTACTCCATGGATAAAGCACGAAACTCGATCCAATCATTAATGGATGTTGCACCAAATCGAGCAACTATAAAAAAGGACAATCAATTAATTGAAATCGATGTGGAAGATGTACGAATTGGCGATACGATGATTGTTAAGCCTGGCGAAAAGATTGCAATGGATGGTGTTGTGATAGAGGGAAACTCTTACGTTAACCAAGCAGCGATTACGGGTGAATCTGTTCCAGTTGAAAAAGAAGCTGGAACAACGGTTTTTGCAGGTTCTATCAATGAGGAAGGTGCTTTAGTAGTTGAAGTAACCAAATCAAGTGAGGATACAACGATTGCTAAAATCATCCATTTAGTAGAGGAGGCACAAGCAGAAAAAGCGCCCACACAACAATTCGTCGATCGTTTTGCGAAATATTATACTCCTGCAATTATGATATTGGCATTGCTTGTGATCGTTATACCACCAATCTTTGGCGCAGGCTGGGAGACATGGATTTATAACGGGTTAGCTGTGTTAGTTGTTGGTTGTCCATGTGCATTGGTCATCTCGACGCCGGTTGCGATAGTGACTGCGATTGGCAATGCAGCGAGAAATGGTGTACTGATCAAAGGTGGTATCCATTTAGAGCAACTGGCAAACATTGATGCTGTTGCTTTTGATAAAACAGGAACACTTACACTAGGTAAACCTGTTGTAACAGAAGTAAAAGCAATAAGCTTAACAGAAGAAGAATTGTTAAAAATAGCAGGCGCACTAGAAGCATACTCTGAACACCCAATCGCGCGTGCAATTCATAAAAAAACACATGGTATGCCGTTACCAGAAGCAACACAATTTCAATCCTTTACAGGCAAGGGAATCAAGGCTGTGATAAATGGTGTACGCTATAAAATAGGAAATGCTAAACTCTTTGAAGGCAGCGAACTACCGTCAGTGTCAGCGAATACGGTTTTGTATATTGGAACGGAAGACGAAGTAAAGGGTTATGTAACGGTTGCTGATCAGCCTCGACCGAAAGTAAAACAACAAATTGCCAAGCTCCATCAATTAGGGGTAAGTAAAACGGTAATGTTAACAGGTGATATAACGAATGTTGCGAAAGAAATTGGACAAAAAACTGGTGTATCGGAAGTAAAGGCAGAACTTTTTCCTGAAGAAAAGCTCTCCTATATGAAGCAATTAAAACAGACTCACCGTGTGGCGATGGTTGGAGATGGAATCAATGACGCACCATCACTAGCTGAAGCAAATGTTGGTATTGCTATGGGTGGGGCAGGAACGGATGTAGCATTAGAAACAGCTGATATTGCGTTAATGGGAGATGACATATCGAAGATTCCTGACTCGATTCACTTAAGTAAACGAACATTACGGATTATAAAAGAGAACATTTTCTTAGCGTTGTTATTAAAAGTCGTTGCCCTCTTACTTGTGATACCAGGATGGTTAACATTGTGGTTAGCAATATTTGCGGATATGGGAGCAACATTATTGGTCGTTTTTAATGCATTAAGGTTAATAAGAAAAAAAGATAGATAGGTGCCACTGTTCACGAGATCATACGAACTCGTGAACAGGCACTAAAAAACAAGTTTAGATAATCTATTAGTTACGACCAGAGCGAATAATATTCTGCATCTTTTCTACATTAGGATAGTTAAACTCCTCATATTGTTGGCACACTTTTTCAAGATCATATGGAACTCGCACATGGCTTGTTTGTACTTGTCCCGCGACAATATCGACAATTACATAAGAGGCTTTAGCAACCCCGTCAAAAGGTAAACCAACACTACCTATATTAATAATGTTTTTACCTTCTACTGTACGTTGGTAAGCTTTGTGGATATGGCCATATAAATATAAATCGGCTTCTTTTTTTGTCGTGATTTTTGCTAACAGATCATTGTCCTTCATATTTGGTAAGACCACATCAAATAAACTGTCTGGAGTTGCATGGAAAGCGTGAAGACGGACTCCCTCTTCTTCTAATATTAGTTCGGTTGGCAGAGACTCTAGGTACGAAATTTGCTCTTCATTTAGTTGGTTTCTTATCCATTCTTGTTCTTGCTGCATGGTTTCCAAGGCTTGCTGTGGCACTTCACCTTCTCTAACACCTCTAACAACCCATTGATCAGCATTCCCTTTGATAACATCCGTGTTTAATCCCCGAATTAAGTTTATTGACTTGGATGGTTCAGGCCCACGATAGGCGATATCACCAAGTACGGCAATGCGATCAACCTGTTTCTTTTCGATATCATGTAACACTTCTTCCAAAGCTACAGCATTTCCGTGAATGTCCGAAATAAAAGCGAATCTCATTTTATCACCTCATCCCCATCATAAGGTATTATCTTTTGCTAAAGCAAAGATTTTGACGTTTTACAAGTGTGAAACATATAATAGTAATTATAGAGATAATTGAAATGAATCCTATACCAATGATAAAGGTGTAGGTTTTTCTTTTTACAAAATTGGGTATAACTCTAGTAAGGAGGTTATCATTATGGTTTCGTTTTTTACCAGTAACATTCCCGCCTTTATGAAAGGTGAGTTAGAAAAGTTATTTCATAAAATAAATCCTTTAATCAAAAAGAATGCTAAATATATGATGTTTGCTGTTCCGTTATTGTTTATTTCTGTGTTTAACTTAATCTTTTTCTTGTTTTTTGGTGGGTTTTCAAATGGTATGGTTGCCGTTGTAGTTGTATATGCATTAATGGCCGCAGTTGGAATGGCGTTATATAAAGAATCCAAGCACATTAAGAAAAAAATCCAACAATTAGAGTTGGAACACATCGTAACTAGAATTGAAAAAAGTGACATCTTGAATGAGCACAAAAAGAAAGATTATATTTCTCTAATAAAAGCACAACCGAAAATGGGGCTGCAAACATTTATTAATTTCTTAACAGAAGAAAATGATAGAAGAAAGATGATGGAAGAATAGGGAACAATCAAATAGATAAAAAAGAAGGGTGAGTCAAGCGCATCCTTCTATTTTTTACTTCCAAATGTTAGTTGACATCCTACTAAAATCATGAGAATATATATCTGTGTTCTTTATAAAGAAAAGAAGTAATTTTAAAGATTTGCTTAAAAAATGATAGTTTCCCACTTTATCAAGGTACTAATCATCCGCAAATCTAAGAAGTTCAGTATGGAATTAGGAGAGCTAACATTCTGATAAGTTTTGTTAACCCACAATGGGAGGGATAAATCTCCGCAATAGAACGATATACATAGCTGTTCGTTATAATGAAAAAAAGAGGAGGAACAAAAGTGGAAAGTGCATTACGAATTCTACATGTGGTGGAAAGTATGAATCAAAGTGAGGTAGGAACGATGCTGATGAATGTCTACCGTAATTTGAATCGAAGCAAAGTACAATTTGATTTTTTAACAAATGAAGAGGGAGATTATGATCAGGAAATCCATCAGTTAGGTGGTCTTATATACCGTATTCCTTCTATAAAGGAAGCAGGAATAAGAGGTTATCGCAAATCATTACGCCAATTTTTTAAAGGACATCGTTTTTACATTGTTATGCATTCGCATTTAGATCAAATGAGTATCTATCCTTTAAAAGCAGCAAAAAGAACAGGAATACCTGTTAGAGTAGCTCATAGTCATAGTACAAAAAGTAACGTAACAGGAACCATAAGGATGTTAAAAGAGATTGCTAGCTATTTAATTCCACTTTATGCCACTCATTTTTTTGCCTCTTCACCTGAAGCGGCAGAATGGTTGTTTAAAAGAAGGGCCAATCAAGCAGAAATCATGTTTAAAGCGATCGATTTAGAGCGTTTCTGCTATTCGCATTCATTGAGAGAGCAGGGAAGACAGGAACTCGGCATTATCGATAAAGAGTTTATTATTGGTCATATTGGTCGGTTTACGCCCCAAAAAAATTATCATTATTTAATAGAATTATTTGTTGGATTTCGCAGAAGGATTCCACAATCAAAATTGATATTAGTAGGAGACGGACCTTTAAGAGCAGAAATCGAAGCAAAAGTCAAGCAGTATCGTATTCAAGATCATGTGATTTTCTTAGGAGCAAAACAAGATTTAGGAAAATGGTTACAAGTCTTTGATTTGTTTATTTCTCCTTCTTTGCACGAAGGGTTACCACTAACTCTGGTAGAAGCACAAGGTGCAGGCCTGCCGATTCTTGCTTCAGACAGTATATCGAAGGAAGTTGATTTGGGAGTGGGACTAGTTCAATTCTTTCCTATAGATAATAAAAGAAAGTGGTTAGAAGCGATGTATGATGCTTATGAACACAAATCCAGAAATCCTATTGAACCCGAAATATTAATAAAAAATGGATATGATGTAGAGCAAGTAGTTCTACAAACAGAGCAAAAGTATTTGCAACTCAGAGATGATGGCATATAATGTAACACTCTCTCGAATAAAGTGTGACTTTGGTCAGTGGGGATTTAGCGAAACTTATTAGGGTGTTAGCGTCTGTTATCCCTTGTATTACTTGAAGCTAGAAGTAGGAGGCTTACAGACGTTAACAACCGTGATAAAGAAGAATATCGATAGGATTTGAGGTATAGTACAAATGATAGGGACTAATATAAACCGAATCAGAAGGAAGAAGAATTTAACTTTATCTGAGTTAGCGGAAAGAGCCGATGTTTCAAAATCTTATTTAAGTAATATCGAACGGAACTTAAATGATAACCCATCCATTCAAATTGTTGAAAAACTAGCAGAAGTATTAGGAGTTGAAGTGGTAGCGTTGTTAGGAGAAGAAAAGCCGTTTACAAAAGATGATGAATGGATCGAGTTTGTCGATAATTTAAAATCTTTAGGGATAACGAAACCAGACTTTGATGAATATCGAATCGTTTTTGAATTCATTAAATGGAAGAACCAAAAGGATGCAAAGAAGTGAAGTAAGTAAATAAATTCTTGTTAGTTTAATAAGCCACTAATTGCCTAGAAATAGTAATATTAAAAGAATCATTACATAAACCTGTATGAAGAGCAATCACTCAAGGTGAAAAATAGATGGAAAGAAGGAATGTTCATGAAAAAAGTGTTATTTATTAGTGACCCGTTAGATCTCGGGTTATCCATTGAACATCAACTATATCTTATCCACCGTCATCTTGAGCCTGATTCTGAGCCATATGTAAAATTACTCGAGAACGATTCCTTGTTTTTGCAACATCTAAATAAACAGATAACGGTAATGGTACCAATTAGTCATGTCCTCTCTTCTGCTAGAAAGGATTTCCACGATCAGCGGAATTGGTGTTTTACGTTGCAGCCTCAATCAATCCCATTGCATATTAGAAAAGCGTATTATAATTTTCCATCATTAGTCCGGTTGTATTGGAACTCTATCTGTGAGGGTATAGCGGAAAGTCATACCCATTTTGATGAGGCTGTTAGTTTATCCTCTGGTATCCCATCCTTATACTTAAGAGATAAAATACAAGCTGATAAGAAGATCTATTATTTTCCTATCAGACAGTTCAAAAAGAGCCTAGCACCTGTGATGGGTCGATTACGTCAACAGGATTTGATATACACAGCCTCACAATCGATGTATTGTGAGTTAGCGATAAATAATGATCAAATAAAGTACTATGCAGACCCTTATTATAAAGAATCACTCTGCCGTGTTTTGAAATTAGATGAAGCGATAAGGTGTCATTCGCAATATTTATCTATTCTATCAGCCAATAATCTTCAGCACAGGAGGCATATCGAAGGTTTTATTCAAATGGTCAAGTACTTGGTAAAACAGTGTATTGCTTTTAAGTGGTATTTCTATGGTGATCATCACAATGAGACACTGATCCGTAACGAGCTTAAAACTCATCAATTAGAGGATCATGTGGTGTTTGTTGGTGATATAGCCAATGTCTTTCGATATTTAGAACAAGCGGATGTCTATGTGGAATGGGAGCCACAATCTGCATTGAATTTTGAAGCAGAAACTATGGAGAAACCTATCATCTATATGAAATATGAACCAACTTATCATTTTCAACAGATCTTAAAGTTAATGAAAAAATATAAATAAAAGGCTTCGATTCGACTAGTTTTCGCGTAAAAGTCAAAAGTTCAACAAGCAATGGACAATGATAAATTAAAAAATAGTAAATTTAAACCAAAATGTTCTTTAAAACGAATAAAAAATGCGTTATAATAAAAATGTGTTAGGAGTAAAAGTAATATCTAAGTTTAATGTTATCCATAATTTAGTAAATAAGAGGAGGAAAATAGTATGACAAAGCACACGGTAGTTGTGGCAGAGTCACAAACGCTTTTTCGTGATATGATTACGAATTTCGTGGAAGATATGGAAGAGTTCCAGGTGATTGGTACACTAACAAATGGACAAGAAGTCATCAATTTTATAAAAGAGAAGGAAGTTCGTCCCTTTTTAATTTTGTTGGATATTCATATGCCGGTTATGAACGGATTAGAATGTGCAAAAAAGTTAAAGGAAATGCACCCAAATATTAAAGTCGTTTTATTATCTGCCTTTGATGACGAAGAGTCAATCGAAACAGTGTTATCTGTTTCAGCTGATGGATACATATTAAAAAGTTCGGGGTTAGATGAATTCAAAGATACGCTTCGTTTTATTATTGATGGTAAATTTGTTGCTCCTCAGACATTAGTTCAGCATTTTTCACAGCGCTTAGATTCTTTACTTAAGCTGGAAAGGGAAAGTTCATTGCAGTTTATTAAAGAACAGTTTAATAAACACAAAGATTTGAACAACCGTGAGTTGCAAATTATTCAGTTGATAAAAAAAGGTTGGACAAACCGAATGATTGCCGATCAATTAGGGATCAGTGAGGGGACAGTCAAGAATTATTTGTCGTTGATTTACAAGAAGCTTAAGATCAAAAGTCGAGTCGAACTTCTGCAAATATTGTCTGATATGACCGGCTAATCATTCTACACTTTTTCACGGTATGCTCTAGGAGAAATATCATAATATTTTTTGAAAACGCGATGGAAATAAGAGTAAGAGCCAAATCCACAATTTTGAGCAATATTTTCAAGTGTCATCGTGGTATATTTCATTTGGTTAATCGCTGCAGATATGCGAATAGATTGTGCATACTCAATTAACGTTTGGTTGACATGTTCTTTGAACAGGTGCACACACCTTGAAACGCTCAGATTGCAATGATTGGCAATGTCCTCTACTTTAAAGCCTTGTTTTGTCGCGTTTTCTTCAATAAAGCGCATCATTTTCGTTACCACATACGGACGGTATATGTCATCCGATCTTTTATCCATAGCTCTTTGTAAAGAAACACACAATGCACTGACTAAATAGTAGGTAAGTTCGCTGTTTCTTTCTTTTTTTGGACGTCTTTCCTCAATGATTAAATGATGCCAGAAATCTAATACAGCTTCATCTAATGTAATTTTTGCAAAGGTTGGAGCGTCCTTGAAGCGTTCGTCTATCCATTCCCCCTCACAATATAAATGAAAATCGCCACTTTGTTGTCCTTCCTCCACATATAACTCATAATTCTCGCTTGGTTTAATAATAAGTAAGTCACCTTTTTCCACAATACGTGTATCAGCATTTACCTTCACTTGTGACCGTCCCTCTGTTTGAAGCCGAAATAAGTATGACGCATATCGTGATTGATGGGACGTATGATAACGATAATTATGATAAGAGTAACCGCAAAAATTAATTTTCATCAGAAAATCTTCCTTTCAAATAAGTTTCGCTAACCAGCAGTGAAAACCCCACTGCAGGAAGTCTCACTTTATAGCAAAATAGTTCATGTTTTGATTATATCATTTATGTTCAAATGAATGCTCATCATTTATGATAATAAATAACTAGTATTGCAAAATGAAAAGGGTAACAATGTCAGAGTAATCTATTTTAGCCCATCATGATTTTGATTGTTAACTCTTATTCTTTACGCAAATACGAAAGGTGGAGTAGAAATTTATGAATGTTTTAATATGGAATGAATACAGACATGAACAGCAAGACGAAGAAGTAGCAAAAATTTATCCAAACGGGATTCATGAAGTAATCAAAGCGTTTTTGGAAACAGATGATATTCATGTTGAAACCGCTACATTAGATGAGCCGAATCATGGAATTACCGATGAGAAGTTAGCCAAAACAGATGTCATGCTATGGTGGGGACATTTAGCTCATCATGAGGTAGCAGATGAAATAGTGGATAAAGTTCATAAGCGTGTACTTGAAGGAATGGGATTAATTGTCCTTCATTCTGGTCATTTCTCGAAAATCTTTCAGAAATTAATGGGGACTGGCTGTGACTTAAAATGGCGTGAAGCAGATGAGAAGGAAAGAATGTGGGTGGTCAATCCATCTCATCCGATTGTCGAAGGGATTGGTGAATATATTGAAATAGTAAAAGAAGAAATGTATGGAGAACATTTTGATATCCCTGCACCAGATGAATTAGTGCTTGTCAGCTGGTTTGAAGGTGGGGAAGTGTTCCGCTCCGGTTGTACTTATCGAAGAGGACATGGCAAAGTCTTTTATTTCCGACCAGGTCATGAGGCATATCCGACATATTACCATCAAGATGTTCAAAAAGTAATTCAAAATGCCGTAAGGTGGGCTAAGCCAACAACAAGGAAATTTTCCAGCTATGGAAATGCACAACCACTAGAAAAAATAAAGTGAGACTATGATCAGTGGGTTTTTTATCACTACTGATCATTAGCACCGTAATCAAACAAAAATCATAAAGGGAGATGGAATCTATGGATAAATTAAAAGTTGCCGTAATTGGCTGTGGAAGTATTGCAATTCATCGTCATTTACCAGAATACCAGGCAAATCCTTTTGTAGAAATTGTTGCTGTCTGTGATGTTAAGGAGGAGCGTGCTCAGTCAACAGCATCTGAATATAACGCACAAGCGTATACGGATTATAAACAAGCGATAACAGACTCCGACGCAGATCTTGTGAGTGTTTGTTTACCGAACTATTTGCATGCACCTGTCTCTGTATTTGCTGCTGAACAAGGAAAACATGTTTTATGTGAAAAACCGATGGCAACTTCCGAAGAAGAGGCAAAGCAAATGATTGATGCCAGCAATAAAGCAGGGAAAAAATTAATGATCGCACATAATCAACGCTTCGTGCCTAGCCATGAAAAAGCGAAACAATTAATTGCAAATGGTGAGATTGGGAAAGTGTACAGCTTCCGTACTACATTTGGTCATGGTGGACCAGAGGGTTGGAGTATCGATGGAAAGGAGAGCTGGTTTTTCCGTAAAGAAGAGGCATTTATTGGTGCGTTAGGTGACCTTGGCGTACATAAAGCAGATGTCATTCGTTATATTTTAGGAACAGAATTTACTGAAGTAGCAGCTATGGTCGAATCATCTGCTAAAGAGAACAGTGATGTTGATGATCAAGCGGTCACCATTTTGCGCAGTGAGAAGGGCATTATTGGTACTTTAACAGCAAGCTGGGCTTATGGAGCAGGGGAAGACAATTCAACTGTCATTTATGGAGAGAAAGGAATGCTTCGCCTTGAAGATGATCCTGCTTATAGCTTAATAGCAACCTATACAGATGGGTCAAAAGTCAATTATGAGCTTGGCCAAATCCAAACAAATGACAGCGGTGGCCAAACGTCTTCAGGTGTTGTTGATCATTTTGTTGATAGTGTACGAAATGATTCCAAACCATTAATAGATGGGGAAGAAGGCTATAAATCATTGCAGATTATTTTGGCCGCATTAGAAGCGAATGAAACGAAGAAAAATATAACTTTATAGAAGGAGGAGACAGTGATGAAACTTGGAGTATTTACGGTGCTTTTTGCAGAAAAAAACTTCGAAGAGATGTTGGACCATGTGAAAGCAAGCGGGTTAGATGCCGTGGAAATTGGAACTGGTGGCTACCCGGGAGATGCACACTGCAAAATTGATGAACTTTTGGAAGATGAGGTAAAACGCGAGCATTATTTGCAAGAAGTTAAAGATAGAGGGTTAACGATTAGTGCTTTTAGCTGTCATGGAAATCCACTAACACCGGATAAGCAATTTGCGAAAGAAAGTGATCAGATTCTTCGTAAAACAATTGAACTTGCTGGTCTTACTGGTGTACCTGTTGTCAACTGTTTTTCGGGAACTCCAGGTGACCAAGAAAACGCTAAAGCACCAAACTGGCCTGTCGCACCATGGCCAACAGAATATGCAGATGTTCTAGAATGGCAATGGGAACAAAAGTTGGTACCATACTGGAAAGAAATTGGTGAACTAGCTGAACAACATAACGTTAAAATTGGGATTGAACTACATGCTGGATTTTTAGTACACACACCATACACGATGCTGAAGCTTCGTGACAAAACAAGTCCAGCGATTGGAGCTAACTTGGATCCAAGTCATTTATGGTGGCAAGGGATCGATCCAGTTGCAGCGATTAAAATTTTAGGAAAAGAAAATGCGATCCACCATTTCCATGCAAAAGATACTTACATTGATCAGGATAATGTCAATATGTATGGTCTAGCAGATATGCAGCCATATGGCAACATTCAAACAAGAGCATGGAATTTCCGCTCTGTCGGATGTGGTCATGGTTTAGAAGAATGGTCTAACATGATTAGTGCTCTTCGAACGTTTGGCTATGATTATGTTGTAAGTATTGAGCATGAAGATCCTATCATGTCCATTGATGAGGGATTTGCTCGTGCTGTAGATAATTTAAAAGCAGTAAATATTAAAGAAAGCCCGGCAGAGATGTGGTGGGCGTAAGGAAAGGAAGTCACTGATGACAAAGTTAAAAGTTGCACTGATTGGTGCAGGAGGTATTGCGACCGATGTCCATATTCCTGCTTATCGAAAAGTGCCAGAACAAGTGGAAATTGTAGCGGTCGCAGATGTCGCTTATGACAAAGCAAAAGCAGTGGCAAGTGAACATGGTATTCAAGCAGCATTTGACAATTATCACACCATGTTAAGAGAAACAGAGATTGATGCTGTCAGCGTTTGTGTACCAAATAAATTTCATAAAGAGGCAGCGATTGCCGCATTGGAATCAGGCTGTCATGTTTTATGCGAAAAACCACCAGCAATGAATCAAGAAGAAGCAAAAGAAATGGAAGAGGCGCGGGTAACATCAGGTAAATTGTTGATGTATGGTTTTCATTATCGTTTTCAATCAGAGACACAGGCAGCCAAACGTTTTATCGATGCAGGCGAGCTCGGTGAGATTTATTCCGGACGTGTGCAGGCAATTAGACGACGTGGCATTCCTGGCTGGGGAGTATTTACCAACAAAGAATTGCAAGGTGGCGGTCCATTAATCGATATTGGGGTCCATATGCTAGATACAGCTTTATATTTAATGGGATACCCAGAGCCTGCCGTAGTCCTCGGTCAGACACATCAACAGCTAGGGACGAAAAAAGGTGTAGGCTTATTAGGGGAATGGGATTATCAAAACTATACTGTCGAAGATATGGCGGTAGGAATGATAACTTTTAAAAATGGTGCATCACTAGTTTTAGAATCAGCATTTGCTGCTAATGTGGAAAAACGTGATACCATGCAAGTTTCACTAATGGGTAATCAAGGTGGAGCCGATATTTTTCCGTTAAAAATGTATCAGGAAAAGCATGATACTTTAATTGATATTACACCTGCTTATTTACCAGAAATAAATGCTCATCAAACAGAAATTCATGCTTTTGTTGCAGACTGCATCGAAGGTAATATCACAGATCGTTATGCGAAGCAAGGTACCAATATTCAAAAAATTATCGACGGACTTTACCAATCAGCTGAAACCGGTAAGGCTGTATATTTATAGGGAGGCGTAACATATGGGGAAAATTGCAATTCAATTGTATTCAGTACGAGATCATACTTCAAAAGATTTTTTAGGTACTTTACGTAAATTGGGTGAAATGGGTTATGAGGCAGTACAGTTTGCCGGATTTTTTGATACACCTGCAAACGAATTGAAGCAAGTAATGGATGAAGCCGGATTAGTTGCTGCTGGCAGTCATATGCCTTTTGACAGTTTAACAGGTGATCAACTAGAGGCTTCGTTAACCTATAATAAAACAATTGGTAATGATTTGATTATTTGTCCGATATTACCGGAAGAATTAAGGACTGATGAAGGTGCCTATTACCGTGCCGCAGAAGAATTAAATGAGATTGGACGAAAATGCGCCGATGCTGGATTCACTTTTGCGTATCATAATCATAATATGGAATTTTTCGATCTTGGTAATGGAAAAAGAGGTTTTGACATTCTTTTTGAGGAAACAGATCGTGAGTATGTAAAGATGGAGCTAGATTGTTACTGGGCAACACATGCTGGGGTAGATCCCTTACAAACGATCAAAGCATATGAGGATCTAGTTGTGTCCTTACACATTAAAGATATGACAGTAGAAAATGATGAAAAACGCAGCATTGAAATTGGAAAAGGTTCATTAGATATCGCAACATTATGGGAAACAGGCGAATCTGTCGGTGTTGATTGGTATGTAATTGAACAAGAACAATTCGATGGAGATCCGCTCGAAAGTGCTGAAGAGAATGTTGTTAATTTGAAAAAAGTGATTAATAAATAAGAAATGAAACTCCTCATTCATAAATGAGGAGTTTTTCTGTCCCACTAGCAAACCCTATTACTTCTATATCACAATCCCAATAAAAATCAGTTTATTTGTGCAATCGTTTTCCTTAAAATAACTAGAAAAAACCTAAAATAAATTATTCTTGATTTAATATAGTTTATATTTTAGAATATATCTGTGCAAACGTTTGAACAAATAAAGATAAAGGGGACAATATTTTATGGGGAAGTTTATGTCATTTGATTTCTGGCAGAAACTTGGAAAGGCTTTACTGGTTGTTGTAGCCGTTATGCCTGCTGCTGGTATTATGATTTCATTAGGTAAATTAGTTGCCATGACTGGTGATGATATTTCTTTATTATTAAGTGTTGGTAATGTGATGGAACAATTAGGTTGGGCAATAATTGAAAACCTTCACGTATTATTTGCCGTAGCGATTGGTGGATCATGGGCGAAAGAACGAGCTGGAGGAGCTTTTGCAGCATTATTAGCATTTGTTCTCATTAATCGTGTAACCGGTGCAATTTTTGGTGTTTCAGGAGAAATGGTTAATGATTCTGAAGCATTAGCTACTTCATTATTAGGCAGTGAATTAGTTGTATCTGATTATTTTACGATGATCTTAGGAGCCCCTGCTTTAAATATGGGGGTATTTGTTGGGATTATATCTGGTTTTATAGGTGCAAGTATCTTTAATAAATATTATAATTTTAATAAGTTACCACAAGCATTAGCCTTTTTTAATGGAAAGCGCTTTGTACCATTTGTAGTTATTTTATGGTCGGTTATAGTAGGTGTTGTATTATCCTTTGTATGGCCTTTCATCCAGGGTTTACTTAACGACTTTGGTCGTTGGATTGCGACTTCACGAGATTCAGCTCCTATCATAGCACCTTTTATATTTGGTACGTTAGAGCGGTTATTACTACCTTTTGGGTTACATCATATGTTGACAGTGCCAATTAACTATACAGAATTAGGTGGTACCTATACAATTATGTCTGGTGCAAACGAAGGAAGTGTTGTTGCTGGACAAGATCCTTTGTGGTTAGCTTGGATTTCAGACTTAAATAACTTACTTGCTGCTGGTGATGTAAATGCATATAACCAGTTATTGCAAGACGTTACTCCTGCACGATTTAAGATGGGACAAATGATTTTAAGTTCAGCTGGATTGATTGCTGCGGCGTTAGCGATGTATAAAAATGTAGATAAAGATAAAAAAGCAAAATATAAATCGATGTTTTTGTCAGCAGGACTTGCTGTATTTTTAACAGGGGTAACAGAGCCAATTGAATTTATGTTTATGTTTGCTGCGCCATTATTGTATGTTGTCTATGCTGTTATAGCCGGATTAAGTTTTGCAGTTGTAGATATTATTGATTTACGTATCCATGCTTTCGGTAATATTGAGTTACTGACACGATTGCCCATGACGATCAATGCTGGATTAATACAAGATGTGCTTAATTTTGTTATTGTATGTGTCGTATTCTTTGTTTTAAACTATGTAGTTTTCAACTTTTTAATCAAAAAAATGAACTTACCAACACCAGGGCGTGCTGGTAATTATACAGATGATGATGGGGCTGAGCATAAAGCAGAAAAGACATCGAAGAATGAAGGTAATAATTCTACTGCGGGCCAAATTGTTGCACTTTTAGGTGGAGAAGATAACATTGAAGATGTGGACGCTTGTATGACAAGGCTTCGTGTTACGGTTAAAAATATTGAAGAAGTAAAAAAAGAAGAGGAATGGAAGAAGACAGGAGCAATTGGACTAGTGCTTAAAGATCGCGGTGTTCAAGCGATTTACGGACCAAAAGCGGATGTCATGAAATCAGAGGTTCAAGATTATTTAGGAGGCTAACATGCGCTTATTAACGTTAAATTGTCATTCGTGGCAAGAAGAGGATCAACTCACAAAAATCGCTTCATTAGCAAAAACAATCGTTGAAAAAGAGTATGATGTCATAGCCTTACAAGAGGTGAGTCAGAAGGAATCATCTAATCTTGTAGATGGTCAAATTCGTGAGGATAACTACGGGCAAGTTGTTTTAAATGAGATGGAACTATTAGGTGAAACAAGATATCAATTGGAGTGGGTCAGTGCTCACCAAGCATTTGATGAGTATGAGGAAGGTCTTGCAATTATTACGAAGCACCCAATAAAACATGTAGAAAAGTATTATCTTACCAAGTCTACAGATTATTATTTCTGGAAAACAAGAGTTGCATTAGTAGTAGATGTTGAAATGGATGCTAGTGTACAAACATTCATTTCTTGTCATCTAGGCTGGTGGAATGATGAAGAAGAGCCAAGTCACTATCAATTGGATCAGTTAATGAGTGTTGCTAGTAGAGGCAATCGAGTATTTTTACTAGGCGATTTTAATAGCGAAGCAGAAAAGCGTGAGGAAGGTTATGATTATCTTATTTCCAAAGGTTGGAAAGATACATATAACTTAGCTACCGAACGAGATAGCGGTGTTACTGTTCGTGGTGAAATTGCTGGATGGAAAGGGAATGGCAAGGATAAACGGATTGATTTCATTTTTGTTAATGAACCGATTCATGTAAAATCGTCCAACGTCATTTTCAATGGTAAGAATAGTAAGGTTATCTCGGACCATTATGGGGTAGATGTAATAATAGACGAACTAAATAGGAGGGGCTAAAACATGTTAAAGAACCTATTTAAGAAAAAAGAAGCCAATACAGATTTGATTGCGCCATTAACTGGAAAATTACTGCCGTTGGAACAAGTGCCAGATCAAGTGTTCTCGCAAAAAATGATGGGAGATGGCATCGCGATTGAACCAACAGGTGATCAAGTTGTGTCACCAATAGATGGAGAAGTAGTGGATGTATTTAAGACAAAACATGCGATTAACCTGAAAACCGATGGTGGAGCTGAAATTTTAGTACACATGGGTCTTGAAACCGTTGAATTAGATGGAAAAGGTTTTGATATTCAAGTAGAGAATGGTCAAAAGGTAAGAAAAGGAGATCTATTAGCTACATTTGATATTGATGCGGTTGCAGGGGAAGGATATAAAACAGTGACGCCTATTATTTTATTGAATGGTGAAGATTTTGCGTTGAGCAATGTCGCGAGTGAACAAGATGTCGAATGCGGAAAAGACATTTTATTTCATATTGAAAAAAAGTAACTTAATATGTCCGGTTTAGAGATGCAAAACTGTAAACAGCAAACAAAAATGAGGTGCAATTCGCACCTCATTTTAAATGTGATCAATATATGATTGCGTTCTCTATTTTAAGTGATCTGATATTAAGAACTGAAGAAGTTGCAAATAAAGACAGGGAATCTGCAAATAAACAAGTCGACTTGCAAATAAATCCCGACAAATGCAAATAAACTAGTAGAGTTGCCAATAAATCTTGGAACCTGCAACAAAAAAGGGAGAACAACAATTAGAACGTAATATCTACTTTAGGTCTCACCTGCATCATAATCTTTGTCACATATTGCTCCTCGCTGTTTTTAACGACAGTGTCATAAATATATTCTTCTAAAACATAATCTCCTAACTCTAAATTTAATCGATTCATCTCTAACAAAAGTCGTTTATATGTGTGGTGGATTTTCTTATCCTCCCCTATATGGTAGCCGATTAAAAAGTCACCTGTTATCGTCTTGAAATATGGGCTATCCTTCTGAGAATGAAGTTGCTTTATATATAAATAACTATAATTAGTAAACTCCCCCTTTAGCACTTGTTCTCTCTTAGTTAAGCCACCGATAGGATATCCGGTATCAAGATGTGATTTGTATAATTCATCTACAAAGTCTGAGAACACTTCAAAAAATTTTTCATCCGAAATATTTTCGATATTTTTGCTTAAATAATATGTTTGTTCTGGTAATCGTTCAACACTGACTTGATCAAAATCTATACTCGATGCTTTACTCATTAATTCAATTTGTGCATCGATCATATTCTCTTTCATTTCTATTTCCATTCGTTGTTTCGCTACTTTTTCTTTCTGTTGATGCATGATTGCTAAGAATTTTTCAGGTGATTTATGTTCAACATATTGACGAATATCATGTAATGACATACCCAGATCCTTTAGTAAAGCAATGACAGAAAATAACTCTAATTGGCGAATGGAATAATAGCGATAGCCTTTTTCATTTTTTAGTACAGGTGATAAAAGTCCGATTTGATCGTAATAAAAAAGTGTTTGCTTGTTTACTTTGCAAAGTTTGGCAAATTCACCTGTTGTGAAATATTTAATATTTTTTTCAGTCATTTTTTCAACACTCCAGTCTTGACTATATAGTTACTATATACCATAAGATGATTTAGTACACAACAATTAGAAATGGAGAAATGACAATGAAACAATCTATCTTTCGAAATCGCACATATATGTTATTGTTAGTTGCAGGTGTTTTTGCGATCGTTGGCTTTAGTATGTTTCTGACAACGACCTCTTGGTATATCATCAATGTATTAAGTTCACCTGGCATCTTAGGAATTGCTTTAATTACGGCAACAGTGCCACGTTTACTATTAATTACTTTTGGTGGAGTATTGGCAGATAAGTACAAAAAAACAACAATTATGTTTGGTACTAACTTGCTACAAGCACTAGTACTTTTTTGTATTTATTGGCTTGTGGCAAGTGACTCGATGACACTAGCTTTATTATTCGTTACGGTAGGTTTATTTGGTATGCTGGATGCATTTTTTGGTCCAGCTAGCTCATCACTGATACCGAAAGTAGTGGAAAAATCGCAATTACAGCAAGCAAACGCTTATTTCCAAGGTATAGATCAAATATCTTTTATTATCGGTCCAATCCTTGCAGGTGTAATCATGGAAACTAGCTCGATAGCGACTAGTTACTTTGTGGCAACTATATTGGTTTTGTTATCTGCTCTCGTAGTTTTTCCACCTTTTATTAAGGAAGGACCAGTTGAGTATAAGGGTGATCAGAGCACATTAGAAGATTTCCGTGAAGGTATTGCCTATATGAAATCTTCTACATTCTTATTAACAGGGATTATTGTGTTGATCACGTTAAATTTCTTTGTATTTGGTGGACTGCAAATTGCTATGCCTTTGTTAGTTGACCTTCTTGGCGGGACACCGATTAATTTAAGTTTGATGGAGGTTAGCTTAGGGGTTGGTATGGTAATTGGCACGCTGATGATGAGTTTTGTAAAAGTGAAGCGTAAAGGATTTACATCGCTAATGGGGCTTATGGCTTCATTACTTTTCTTCATTATTTTTAGTATTGCAACTAATTTAATGCTTCTGACAACTATCTTGTTTTTCATCGGATTTTCGATTGCATTTGTGTTTATCCCTTTTTTCACAGCAGTTCAAGAAAATACCGAAAATCGAATCATGGGGCGAGTGATGAGCATTATCTTCTTAGCGATGAATGGTTTTGATCCAATTGCATATGGTGTTGTAAGTGCGTTAGCTTCAGCAGGAATGAATATCCAGTTCATTTTGCTTGCCGCTGGAATGATAGGCATGGTTATTGCTGTTTGGGTATGGTGGAAAGGAAAAGCATTTGTTAGAGCTTATTAACCATAATCTAAACAAGGCGATCATCAAAGATCGTCTTGTTTTGTATAAACTATTTTGGAATATTATGTTAGTATTAAATCATTGAAGAAGATATCATTTTGAAGTAGTGAATGTCTATATAAACCAAGCGGAGGAGATGAGATAGAATGATTCACGCTAAAGAGGTTTTATTAGATCAGTTGTTGGCAAACGTAAATGATCGAAGCTGGTATGCTTCTTTTGAAGAAGCAGTTGACGACATTTCAAATGAGGAAGCCTTTTGGAAACCTGATAAAGAGAGTCATAGTATCGCAGAAATTGTACAACATCTTATTTACTGGAATGAAGTTTGGCAAATCAGGTATGAAAATTCCGATTTTAATGCTCAACAATCTCTAGCGGATAATGCGGATAGTTTTCATATACCCGAAAACAGGAGTTTCCCAGAGCTTAAAGAGAGATTAATAAAGGTGCTATTACGCTGGCAAGAATTGATTACGGAAGAGAATCTGGAATCCAGCGTTAATGGTTTTCCAGTAAAAGCTGAGTGGTGGGCATTAATTGCAAATGCAACCACGCATAATGCTTATCATATCGGACAAATAACTTACATACGTAAAATGAATAAGGAGTAGTTATATTTGGTGAAGGGGTAACAGTCTAATGAAACCTTAGACTAGATTTAAAGTTTGTGTAGAATAACAATCAAAAATGAAAGCGTATTAAAAATAGAAGGAAATCAGGGAGGGAGTATTTTCATGTTTTATCGCAGGAAGTTTTACATTGTGAAAAAAGAATTTGTAGAAATCTTTAATTCTCATTTCCATAACACCAATTTGTCGAACCAATTAAAACATGGAGCACGATTGGTTGGCCGCTGGATGAAGGAAAATGATGATGATACGGTAGAAATTTTTGCTATATGGGAATATGATACTTATGAAGAATACTTAAATATTGAGTCCAAAGTAAGAAGTGATAAAGCCCATGTTAAAAGAGTTCAAGACTGGTATCAAAAAAATGGTGGTAGAGAACGTGTATTTAATGATTATTTCTTGGAAGTTAAGAACGAAGCGATCGAATCCACAGTGAAGGGGAGTGAGTCAACAACCCGTGATTAAACCACGAGTTGTTGACAGATAATCAACAGTTCTCAATCAACTTACTTTATTTTTTGTTAGCCTTAATCAATCCATCAATTAATTCCCAAATTAATCCTACGACTAGAAGAACTAAAATCCATAATGTAGATTGATTCCAAATCATACTTACAGTTCTATATCCATCACTATTTTCAGTAATTACACCTGCTTGTGTAAGCTCAAGCAGAAAATCAGGGTTCCAAAATGCGTTTCCATTTATCATAAATAATACAGCTATAGTTGAAATCACATTAACTATTGCTATATAAGTGACTAGCTTGTAGGTCCACTTACCGTATATGAGCTTAAGGCATTCTTTTGTTATTCCAATACCCATAATAAGAATAAGGAACAACAAGGAAGTAGTATATGTTTCGTTATTTAAAAACGGAACCACATCAGAAAATCCATCTTGAAAAATCCAGACCCCAAGGTATTCATTAGAAAAAACAAACATGATGATTAATAACGTATAAAATGTAATACTCACTATTGGCTCACAGTACTTGATTTGCCTTTTTTCATCGGGAATGGGGGCTAAATCCGATGGCTTCCATTCTGTTCCAATCTCTAAATCTTTTGCTTTAATGTCCCCGAAATGGTCCGCGATTGCAAAGCCAAATGTTGTCCAGCCAAAAGCTGCTGGAAGAGCGGTAACAAAAGCGACAATCAATTCGACGAAATGATCCAGAATGGTAACTGGATTTATGATGGTTTTGATAATGAAAGTGATAGATATTGCAATGGCAGTTGAGATTAAGACAATTTTTAATACCAACATGTAGCTATCAAATAATTCTGGTCCAATTAGATAGTTTTTCGTTCCTTTATATTTTTGAGCCAATTGCCTCGGATTTCCTAGTTCCATTAATACTTCTTCCACATCATTAACTGTAACATTCTCACCTTGGACTCGTTCCTCCAACATATCCTCAATTAAACTGCGCAGTTCTTCTGCAATATCCTTCCTTTGTGATTGAGGGAGCTTCTGAGTGACAGCATAAATATAACGGTCAATCATCTCCATCCTTTTTGCCTCCTTTACTGTCAATAACATTACTCATGCTTTCTACAATTTGTTGCCATTCAACGATCAACAGTTCATAAACTTCTTTACCTGTTTCACTTAATAAGTAATATTTACGTGGTCTTGTTTCCTCTGTGTCCCATTTACTTTCCAGTAGTCCTTGTTTTTCTAGTCTTCTTAAAAGTGGATAAAGTGTCCCAGGTTCTACGTGAATTCCTTTCTCCTCCAACATGGTGACAAGTGAATAGCCATACTGCGGTTCAGATAGTTGACTTAACACACTAATCGTAATTGTGCCCCGTCGCAATTCTTGCAATAGTTTATCCAAATATTCATTCGCATCTTTCATCTTATCAACTCCTACATGTACTATACTGTATGTCGCACACTATTGTAAAGTGAAAAATATAATATGTCTCAAAATATTTGTGAATAACCATGCTTTCAAGAAAAGTAGGAGAGGACCTACATAAGTTTCTACAGGTAAAATTAATGTTCAAGACCGTGATGAAACAATGATGGATTAGGTATTACGATGATGAATATTCATTTTATGATGTTGAGCCTGACCAAGAAGATTTAGCTGAATTCTTAAACCAAGAGAAACGTGGCACTACGTCTTTTTCTGTAACAAAAGAAAATGATTTGATTGGCTTTTTGAGTATAAATAGGATTGATACACAACGCTTGATATTGGCTTGGGAATGAGACCAGATTTAACGGGATTAGGAAAAAGGGGAAGGCTTTTTAAGAAAATGTGTAGGTTTTCTTCACGCTGAATATGAACCATTAAAAATAACCTTATCAGTCGCAACATTTAATAAAAGGGCGATTAAAGTTTATAAAAAAGTTGGATTTATAGGAATAAAAACATTTATGCAAGAAACAAATGGTAGTACATTTGAATTTCTTAAAATGGAATATAAAAAACGAGGAGGGGAAGGAAGAAATGGACTTAAGAGATAAAAATAATTTTGTCTACGAAGGAATTCTACATTCATGGTTATGTGATAGCGATGTATTTTATGATGTTTCTTCGTCGTACTTCTGTCAAAATCGTTTGCTAATAGAAGCTCTGAATAAAAAAGGTCACTTCTGGTATTTTATGTTAAAATGAACCAAAGAATTATTACTTAAGGATGTAAGGTGGATATATGAGGAAGATAATAAAATTTACACTCGGGATTTGTTTCATATTATATTTATTTGTATTGATCATACTATTATTTTTTGAAAACAGAGGAGATACAGGCACAAACCTGTCTTTGATAGAATACATAAAGAGTACTTCGAATTTCATACCGTTTAACACCATAAATTTTTATATCCAGGCAATGTTAAATGAAACTTTAAATATAAATATAGTTATCCGAAATATTATTGGTAACATCATAGCTTTTATGCCAATGGGTGTGTTCCTACCGCTTTTCATAAGGAAATTAAATAGCGTAACTAGGTTCACCTTTTTCATGATTGTACTTATATTATGTATTGAAACAACCCAAGCACTTACAAGAAGAGGAAGTTTTGATATAGATGATTTAATTCTTAACGTGTTTGGTGCTTTGGTAGCTTTTACTATTTGGAGATCCAATATTGTTCAGAAACTTGTATCTCAGTGATACGGCATATTTGGAAAAGGGAGCAGCATTTACAAACTTGAATTATCTTTAACTGTGACTGATAGAATGATTCTCCATATTAGGATTAAACTTATTTAGAGGGTGAGAAAGTGAAAAACGAAAAGCTCATCAAAAAATATGATAAACAGGCTAAGATGTATGAAAATAATCGTGCGAATCAAAAGCTTGCTCGATGGAGAAATAAAATAATAAAAAACGCATACGGAAAAGTCTTGGAGGTAGGAATTGGAGCGGGAGCAAACTTTCCCTATTATGATAGGAATAATGTTGAAGTAACAGGGGTTGATTTTAGTTCAGAGATGATCAAGAGTGCCAAGAGAACAGCCTCACATCTTCAGGTTAAAGCTAATTTTATTCAAGCAGATATTGATGAGCTGGTTTTCGAAGCCAACTCTTTTGATTGTATCGTATCAACGCTTTCACTTTGTAGTTATCCCGCTCCAATTGTTACATTAAATAAATTTAATAATTGGTGCCGCGAAGATGGGAATATCTTATTAATGGAACATGGATTAAGTTCAAATAGATTTCTTTCCTTTGGTCAAAATTTGATTGATCCTCTACATAAAAAGATTTCTGGATGTCATTGTAACAGAAATATCAATGAGATAATCGGAAATTCTCAGCTTCAAGTCAATCATATCGAACGTTATTGGTCAGATATCATCTATTTAATATGGGCGAAGCCAGTTCGATTATAATTAGGTCACTTGTTCTACAGGGACAGAAAGGTTTAAAAGAGTCACAGAAGGGGGGATTAAATGTCAAACCATAAAAATGAAGAAATACTATCAGGAGGAAATGTCTCTAACGTTTATCGTTCGGGAAATACAGTACGAAGAGAGTTAAAGAAAGAAAGTCCAAACATTCATAAATTACTTAAGCATCTGGAAGCTAAGGGTTTCAGTTATGCACCTAGGTTTTTAGGGATTGATGAGAAAGGGAGAGAAATTTTATCTTTTATTGAAGGGGAAGCTGGTAATTACCCTGTAAAAGAGTACATGTGGTCTGATGATGTCTTGGTAGAAATAGCAAAAATACTCCGTCTTTATCATGATTCTGTGAGTGATTTCTCATATGATAGCTGGCAACCAATCGATAACACTCCTCAACCATTTGAAGTACTATGCCATAATGACTTTGCAATATACAACATTATATTTCATCAGGAAAGACCAATAGGTATTATTGATTTTGATGTTACTGGACCTGGTCCAAAGCTTTGGGACATGGCTTACACTCTTTATACCTGCATCCCCCTAAGTAGATTTTATCTTTCTGAAAAAGGCGAGAAAGTTTATTATAATTCATCACAGCATGCTAAGTGTATAAAGGAAAGAGTTAGAATTTTCTTTGAAGCTTATGGGGAAAGGATGGAAGAAGAGTATTTAGAAATGGTACTACTCCGTTTAGAAGGGTTATGTAAAACTATTATAAGAAAAGCCAGTGAAGGAGATACAGCATTTCAAAATATGATTAATGATGGACATCTTTCTCACTATCAATACGATATTCAATTTATTCGTGATCATGGGAAAGAGTGGGTTTAAGATAAGTTTTTGTGAGGCGAGTGGATATTTAAAAACGAATCTTTTTCGCTCTAGTCCAGAAAAGGCATAAAGAATATTCTAATTCCATATGCCTTTTCTATTTTTGAATAAAAACCTTAGATCAGTTATTCTACTGTTGATCTCGTGCTTCATCTTTAATTTCTTCTCTCATACCTGAAATCGCTTCTTCTCTACGACGATTTTTCTCGATAATTTTTTCTTTTTCTTCTGATGAAGCAAACTGCATCGTCTCGTGTGCTTCTTCCATATTTTCTATTGTATCTTGTACCTTATGTTGTAATTTTTCAACATTATCTGAACGATCATCTGGATTTGGCTGGTTCTGTTGCTTTGTCACTTTCATTCCTCCTTTATATATTATTAATTCTATTATGAGTAAGCTGGAAAATAATATGTATGCACTATGTTTCATCACTTCAAAGAAGAGCAATCAATGTTATGGTATTTTATGTTAAAATGGACTCTAACTAAACGATAGTGTAATTGAAGACTTTATTGAAGGATGTGCTTAGTGATGATATTAGTAAGTTCTTGTTTAGCAGGACTTGAGGTAAGGTATAATGGAACGCATAGTTTAAACAAAAAAATACAACAATTAGTGGAAGCGAAGGAAGCTATTACGATTTGTCCTGAATTGCTAGGTGGATTTTCAACACCTAGAGAACCTGCTGAAATTATTGGTGGGGATGGTGAAGATGTATTAAACGGAAAGGCTCATGTTGTGGAGAAATCAGGTAAAGATGTTACAGAGCTTTATTTAAAAGGAGCATACGCTACTTTAGAAAAAGCTAAAAAAATAAATGCAAAAGTGGTCGTTCTTAAAGAAAACAGTCCATCTTGTGGCAGTTCAACGATTTACAATGGTGAATTTATCGGTAAGAAAATGGCAGGGAATGGTGTTACATCTGCTTTATTAAAAAGACACGCTATACAAGTTATATCAGAAGAGCAGTTTGTTGAAGGTTCTTATTAGGTTAACGATGGTGATAGACATAAAACAAAAGGCTACGCAGCTGATATCCATTACTGAATAATTGACATAGCTTGGACATATCTTCTTGAATGGAGGAGGTATGTTCATGAAAGTATTAGTTCTTCGCAAGCATTATTAGAATGAGATCGATTAGAGATGGGTATATAGGAGTAAAGCATAATCTTATCCCTTTTTCTACTATTGCAACCTATCTGTTTAATTATAATAGTTATAATCCAACTATTTGGTTTTATAATACTTTTGGCAATATCTTATTATTTGTCCCCCTCGGATTTTTGTTTCTTATTTGATCGACAAAGCTAAAAGAATCGTTTTTAACAATTGGTTTCACTTTTTTATTAAGTTTAACGATTGAAATCATGCAACTTATTACCAAATTAGGTGTTTTTGACGTAGATGATCTTATTCTAAATACATTAAGCGGATACATAGGTTTTAGGCTTTTAACTTTATTTAAGAAAAAAGCTTAGAGATCAATTATCCCTAAGCTTTTGAACGATTGCTAATTATCACGGTGCTAATCGTCTGTAAGTCCTCTGCTTCAAGCTTCATATAAACCGAGGATAAGTTTAGGGATAACAGACGCTAACACCCTGATAAGTTTCGCTAATGATCAGTGGGGGTTAACCCTCGCTGATCATATCCCACTTTATGACAACGCCTTTAAATGAAATAAGCGCGATTGATAATCCCCAGGATGCTCCTGTCCCCAATACTCATCAGCACGATCAGTATAGTTACCTGCCAGGATAATCCCGATATTCATCAGTTCGCTGCCATAATACGTCGTTTCGCCATTTACTTCATACAATGTATTAGGATCCAGACCGGTTAATTTGATGCGGTTATATGCCTCGTTTGGTTTCGCCAGTACTTTATAATAACCAACTAATGCTTCCGATTTTTCTTCGTTTACCACCATCCATGTTGTTTCATTATTTTCAAATGGACTGGATAGTCGGAAAAATTCCCCATCCCTAATTAAGGCTCTTTTTTCTTTAAAGAAGGCAACTTGTTCTTTTATTTTTTGTTGTTCTGTTTCTGTCAGTTTCGTAATATCCAACTCATAGCCAAAAGTACCAAAATAAGCGACTGCTCCACGAGTATCAAGCGATGCGAGCCGTCCAACTTGGTGGTTGGGAATGGCGGAAACATGACTTCCGATCGCACTTAACGGATAGACCATTGATGTACCATATTGTATCTTCAAACGTTCGACTGCATCTGTATCATCACTTGTCCAAGTTTGTGGTGCGTAATATAACATACCCGGATCAAATCTGGCACCACCACCGGCACATGATTCAAAAAGGATGTCAGGATATTTCTTGATCAGACGTTCATATAGGTCATACACACCTAAAATATAACGATGAAACACTTCCCCTTGTTGATCTGCAGGCAGACTTTGTGAAAATGCTTCGGTAATATGGCGGTTCATATCCCATTTGATATAGGAAATTTTTGATTTAGAAATAATCTTATCCATTAAATCAAAAATATAATCAACTACCTCACCACGAGTGAAGTCTAATACAAATTGGTTTCGACCATGTGAAGCTCTTCGTTCAGGTGTAGAGAGAATCCAGTCAGGGTGTTCTTCAAATAGTTTGGTATCTTTACATACCATCTCTGGTTCAAACCAAAGACCAAACTGCATATCTAATGCTTCTACTTTTTCACTTAAGCCATCAATTCCATTTGGTAATTTTTCTTGATATTCAAACCAGTCTCCAAGTGAACTTGTGTCATCATCCCGTTTTCCGAACCAGCCATCATCGAGAACAAATAATTCAATGCCTAAGTTGCGTGCTGTTTTGGCAATGTCCAGTACTTTATCTTCGTTAAAATCGAAATACGTTGCTTCCCAATTATTAATCAAGATAGGACGAACTTTATCTCGCCAATAACCTCTGACTAAACGTTCACGGTAAAGCTTGTGGAAGGTTTGACTCATGCCATTCAGACCTTGATCAGAATAAACCATTACACATTCCGGTGTTTGGAAACTATCTCCATTCGCTAATTTCCATTTAAAACGGTAAGGATTAATCCCCATGTTAACGCGGCTCACGTTATAAGTGTCTACTTCTACTTGAGCTAAGAAGTTCCCACTGTATACGAGACTGAAACCGTAGACTTCCCCCTGATGTTCATCTGCATTCAAACGCTTTAAAGCAACAAAGGGATTAAAAACATGGCTACTTGCACCACGGTTTGAATAGATCGATTGGATCCCTTTCGATAACCGTTTTGTTTCAACATGTCCTTCTCTTGCCCAAGCTCCTTGTAAATGCACCATATCAAATTGATCATCAGCTAAATCGATATTCATACTCATTGCCTGATCAAGATAATAAGTTTCTTTACCTTCATTGATGAATTTCGCATTTCGCGTTACCACACTACGGTTTTGGTAAATGGTATAAGAAAGAATTAATCGACATTGCAATACATCATCTACTAATTCGATTTCGAGTGTATCAGCTTCCTCCTCATTTTCTACATATGTAGCAGGTAAGTTCGCTAACGTCTTCTTTCCTTTTATGATGCGATAGCTATCATAGGTGAAATTCGTAATATGACTGCCATCCTCTCTTAGAATCGCATGAGCAGGATAACGAAAGTCTGTTGATCCATAACTTGGATACTCCTGTTTAATATGTTCCATAGAGGAAGTATGATCACCTTCAAACATATTGGTTGATGGGCGGATTTCACGTTCGATTAAGTGGGTAAATGATTCCCTATGATGAATTCGCTTTCCAAAATATAAATGTTCAAGCTGGCGGCTTTTTTCTAATACACGGAAAATATAACTTACACTGTCGTTATATAGATGAAATTCTAATTGCTCCTCGTTCACTTGGATAGGCATGATTTTTCCTCCCTTTGATTAATGGTAAGTTAACGTTTACTTATTATAATATATTAAAAATACAGGTAGTTGTCAAAGTAGACTAGTAGAAAAAAGATAAATATCTAGACAACTAAAAGCTAAAAGTTTTAATATATTACTTAATGGATTAAGTTATGATCCGATATAAATATATAGGAGGGATTATGTGTCTAACCAAAAGGGTATTTCCTTAGACTTCGAAAAGCGATTTGAAGAACAACAAGATATAAAAGGACGACTGTTTCGAACGTTACATGTCATGTATCGAGGTCATTATCTTAAATTATTTGTCTCATTTATTTTCTTTTTGCTTAAGCATTCACCGGTTTGGATTTTGCCGATTGTAACGGCGAACCTAATCAATTTTGCGTCTGATCCAAGTAGCTATGACGTCCGTTATTTATGGGTCAATATTATCGTATTAACCATTGTTATTATGCAAAATTTGCCGAGTCAAATTTTGCATATCAGTTTTATGAGTAAGGCGATCCGACATGTAGAAGCTGGTTTGAGAAGTACGTTAATTCGAAAATTACAACATCTCTCCATTTCATTCCACAGTGAATTGAGGTCTGGTAAGTTACAGGCGAAAGTGCTGCGTGACGTTGAAATGATCGAGATTATGTCCAAGCAAACGATGATGGGTGTTTTGCCGGCATTTATGAATGTAATTGTGGCGATTGCAGTAACGGCGAATAGAAGTTGGACCGTAACATCCTTCTTTTTAGTGGCGATACCGATTTCGATTTTGATTGTTTATTTTTTCCGTGGGAAGCTAACGAAACGAAACAGGGAATTCCGGGAGCAAGTAGAAGAAATGTCTGGTCAAGTTGCGGAAACAGTAGAGATGATCCCAGTAACACGAGCACATGGATTAGAAAAAGTAGAGATTAATAAAGTAGATTCTTTATTACATCATGTCCGTGGCAAAGGTTATCGTTTGGATATTACTGAGGCATTCTTCGGAGCGAGTAACTGGGTAGCATTTCAATTGTTTCAAGTTTTATGTTTACTTTTTACTGTTTACCTTGCTTATCAAGGGCAAATACCGATTGGGGATGTCGTGTTATACCAGACATATTTTACACAAATTTTAATGTCTATATCTGGTGTGATTAACATTTATCCTCAATTAGCAAAAGGCTTCGAGTCCGTTCATTCGATCTCAGAAATCCTTTTTGCAAAAGAAACACAAGAATACCAAGGAAGAACGAAGTTGAAGAAATTAGACGGTAAGGTAGACTTTGACCATGTTTATTTTAAATACCGCGATTCAGATAAGCATGTCCTAACAGACTTTCAGCTAGATGTAAAACCAGGTGAAACGATTGCTTTCGTTGGGGAGTCGGGAGCAGGTAAATCTACTATTTTGAATCTAGTAACTGGGTTTTATCGGCCAAGTAATGGAAGGATCTTAATAGATGACGTCGTGATGGATGATCTAAGTATGAGAAGCTTCCGAAAGAAGATCGCAGTAGTGCCGCAAAACACAATTCTTTTCTCGGGGTCGATCCGTGATAATGTCACGTACGGTTTAGCAGAAGTTACAGAAGAAGAAGTACAGCAAGCGGTTCAAATGGCTAATTTGCAGGATATCATTGATGAATTACCAGATGGTTTGGAAACAAAAATCGGGGAACACGGTGATCGAATGTCAGGGGGCCAACGGCAGCGGATTGCCATTGCTAGAGCATTTATTCGAAAACCGCAAATGGTCATTTTAGATGAAGCAACTTCAGCGTTAGATAACGTCTCGGAAAAATTAATTCAGGATGCCATGCAGGAATTAATTAAAGGAAAAACAACCTTTATCGTAGCACATCGTTTATCAACGATACGAGATGCAGACCGTATCGTCGTGATGAAAAATGGTCAATGCGTAGAAATGGGAACGTATGACGAGTTAGTAGAGAAAAAAGGGGAGTTTTATCAAATAAAAATGGCTTCAGATGCAGTTCAGATTTCCTGAGGCATCTGTGTTGCCTGTGAAGCCCTAATAAGTGTTGCTAACCATCAGTGAGTAGAATAATGAAACCTCGCTGATGGTAGATTTTCTTATTGTACGGAAGGGAAGTGGGCAGCCGGAGCGGTGGTCAAGCTGTTCACGTTTTTCATAATGGATGCTAGAGAAAAGTTATAAATAATGAGCGGGTTTGCTCAGTTTTTCTTAAATAAGTTGAAAGGGGATTCATATGAAAAGAAGATGGAAAAAGATATCTTTGCCTAAATGGAATTTTAAAAAACTGCGTTGGAATCATCATTTTTTTACAGATCGTAAAGTGGGACAAAAATATGGCTTATTGTTTACTGGTGTTTTAGTGTTATTTGTCCTCTCCTTATTGATTACGATTTTATCGATGAATGGGGTATTAAAAGAATCACGAGCAGTAGATGAAAAAAGTGATGCATCGATAGAAATAGTGGAGGTAGCTTCGATCTTTAAGCAAAAATCGATTATTATTTCGGATATTTTAACGGAGCAGCATCCCACCACAACAGTTGAAGATTATCGGGCAGAAGGAGATGCATTTTTAACCTCTGTGGAAATGATTGAAGCAGAACTAGAAACAGAGGAACAACAAAAAATATATGAAAAAGTGTTAGATTATAATGACCAAATGGATCAATTATTTTTTGACGAAATCATTCCAAAAACTGCAGAATATCGAGACAACGGAGAAAGAGTAGACATTTTTGTTCAGACTGATTTACATAAAAAAACAACAACACTCCGCAATTATACGATCGATGAACTAATGGAGTTAAAGGAATTGATGTTATCAGAGCGAAGGGCCTTACAAGACAACATGCAAAAACAGTCTACCATCACCATGTTTGTAGTGGTTGCGCTTGTTGTATTTGTTTTGGTTAGTTCTATTGTTATTCTTGTAGTCGTAAATAGAAGAATGTCTAACAGGTTTGCAAACTTAGCGTTGTTTGCGAAACGATTAGAAGATGGTGACTTAACGGTAGAACGAATCGAAGCGGAAGGTAAAGATGAAATTGCAGTTATCCAAAATGCAATGAATCAAATGGCTGATCATTTGCAACGTTCGATTGTCCGGTTATTAGAAACAACGGAAACAGTAACGAATATGTCGAAAACCTTAAGAGAAAATGCGGAAGAAACAACAGATGTAAATACTCAGATCACTACTACGATGGTAGATATAGCGAATGGTAGTGAAGAGCAAGTTCAAACAGTTCAAAAATCGACAGAGATAATGGAAGAGATGAAAAAATCCTGGGCTGAAGTAACCACAACGATACAAGAAGCGATTCGCTTAAGTAAGGAAACGAAACAGGAGATTGAGAACGGAACCGATGATGTAACAGATACGGTAGAGCAGATGGATGTGGTTAAAAGGCAAGTGGATGAAATAGCAACCATTATTGATTCATTAAGTGAGCATTCTTCTAAGATTAGCAGTATTGTAGATATGATTCATTCTATTTCGTCGCAAACCAATTTATTAGCACTTAATGCGACGATAGAGGCTGCCAGAGCCGGTGAATATGGCAAAGGATTTGCTGTTGTTGCAGATGAAGTTCGTAAACTTGCCGAGCAAACGGCAGATGCCACGGAGAATATTCAATCATTAATTGCTACTTCGATTGAAGATACCGGTCAAGCAGTAGAAGTGATGGAAATGAGTACAGAATCGGTTAATCAAGGAGTAGAAAAAGTCAAAAAGGTGGGTCCGGTATTTGACCACTTATCAGGGTCAATTCAAACGTTAAATAACCATAATCAGCAAGTTAGTCAAATGATAGACATAACAAATGACAAAATAGATCAAGTAAGTGCGGCAACTACTAATATTCAAGAAATCTCGGAAAAGTCAGCAGAAAGTATCGAGCAAATTGCGGCAGGTTCAGAACAACAAAATGCAGCCATGCAGCAATTACTTGCTTCTTCACAAGAATTAGCGTCAATGGCACATGAATTAGAAGAAACATTTGCGAAGTTCAAAGTATAAAAATCTATAGGTGAAAGTAAACTAGCCTTTCACCTATAGATTTTTTCTATTTATATGATATATAATAAATTTGAACATTACTTTATCGATTAGTTTATCAGGGATCAGAAGGGAGAAAATGGTCATCAAACAAATTAGATCTTTTGTTAACAATATCAATATGAGAAATAAGTTATTTATTACATTTGTATTGGTTGTTTTTATTCCGGTTGTAATTGTCGGTGGATTATTAACGAATGAATTAAAAAATCAAGCAATTGATGATGCAGAAGACCAAGTTGCAGTTAATATGGAACGAGTTAAAGAACGACTGTTTGAAGTAATAAAAGTCCCTATTTATATTTCGGATAATATCATGATAGACCAACGTCTTGAAGAGATAGTCAATAAAAACTATGCAAAAACTTATCAAGTCATTGCAGATTATTGGAGTTATAATACTTTCGAAGAGTATCAGAAGATATATGATTCCGAAATTTCGAATATTCGTTTTTACATGGAGAATGCTTCGTTAATTAATAATTGGGAAATTATACCTTTGGATAATGAAGTAAAATCCACTACTTGGTATAAGAATGCTATCAATAATCCTGCTGATTCACAATGGGTATATATTAGGGATGAAACCAAAAAGAATAAAAAGTATTTAAGTTTTGTTCGTAGAATTGACTTCCCATCCTATCAAACGGTTGGTGTATTAGTTGTAAACATTAATTTGAAAACGCTAACAACCATTTTGTCACAAGAGGCATCTTGGACGATGATTGTTGATGATCAACATCATATTATAGCATCTAATGATTTAGAACAAAATGGAAATAAACTTAGCAATTATATACAAGAGGAAGGTGTATTATCTGGTGAAACTGGTATTTTTTATGAAGAACAAAGTGAACAACATAGAAGGATTTTCGTCCAACCGATTCCTCTTCAGAATACTAACAATCAATTAACAATCATTTCGGTTATAGACAATGACAGAATTATAAAAAATGCTCATCAGTTTGGGCGTAAAGGGATTGTATTAGTATCAATTACTATTTTTATTGCTATTATTTTTATTTACATTATATCGAAATTATTCTCTAATCGGTTAATAATATTAGAAAACCAGATAGATAGAGTGGCACAAGGAGATTTTAATACACGTATTGTCATAGATGGCAATGACGAAATGGGTAACTTAGCGAAAAATATTGATCATATGGTAAGAAATATTAAAGATTTAATAGTAAAAGTCGAGCACAGTAACCAACAAAAAGCACTGCTAGAACGAAAGCAAAATGAAATTAAATTTAAAATGATGGCTTCTCAAATAAACCCTCATTTTTTATTTAATAGTTTGGAATCGATCCGAATGGAAGCTCATTACAAAGGTGAACCAGAAATAGCGAATATTGTAAAGTTACTAGGTAAATTAATGCGTAATAATATTGAAGTTGGGACAGGAAAAATAGAGTTAGAAAGAGAGCTAGAGGTTAGCCAGTGGTATTTAGATATTCAAAAATTTCGCTATGAAGATCGTTTAGATTATTCATTCGATATAGATCCTACTACGAAGAAACTATTAATTCCACCATTGATCATTCAGCCGTTAGTCGAGAATAGTGTCATTCATGGTTTAGAACATAGTAGAGCAGGTGGGAAAATAAGCGTTATCAGTAAAAGGAAAAAAAATCGATTATTAATTAAAGTACATGATAATGGAATTGGAATAAGCAAGAAAAAATTGCTGGAAATCTATCAGGAGTTAGATAAACAAGATGTACAATCAGGTATCCGAGTAGGTCTTCGAAATGTACATCAAAGACTAAAGCTTTTATACGGGGAAAATAGTGGGCTAACAATTAAAAGTGAAAAGGGTGTAGGAACAAGTATATCTTTTTCAATTCAATTAGGAGGAGATACTAATGCTGAAGGTTATAATAGTTGATGATGAAAGGCGTACTAGGTTAGGAATTATGAACCTAATTAATTGGGATAAATTAGGTTTTGAAGTAGTAGATACGGCATCGGATGGATATACCGCTATCGAAAAATATCAGGAACATGAACCGGATTTGATTATGATAGATATAAAAATGCCTAAACTATCAGGTATTGAAACGATAAAAAAGATTCGAGAAGAAGATACAAAAGTAAAATTCCTTATATTGAGTGGTTACGCGGAGTTCCAATATGCAAAGCAAGCAATGCAGTATCAAGTAGAAGGATATTTATTAAAGCCACTGGAAGAGGAAGAATTAATTAATTATTTGCGGAAAATTCATAACGATATAATTAAAGAAAACTTAAGGAAAGATGCAAAGGAAAATGAGCACTTTCAAAAAAACATGGATCTACTTATTCGACGAAATATATCAAATAAAGTTAATGATTTTTTTCAACAAAAATTTAATTGGGACTTTTATGCCATCTTGTTAATAAAATTTTTTGATACAAAACAGTTGGACTTAAGAGAGGTATTTCAATCAGTAACACGTTACGTAAATAAGAACGACGGTCAGTTGTTTATTAAGGATGGCTATATAGGGATATTAGTGAGAGAGAATGTTGCTGAAAATAATGCAGAAAAAATATATGATTCTGTATATGAGTTTTTAAAAGAAAAAAAACTAGAGTTTACTAGTGCAGTATCTGATAGTGTCACTTCCATTGATAACTTAGCTAATTGTTACCAACAAGCAAAATCTTATTTACAAAATAGTTTTTATTATATGGCACAAAATATGATTACAAAATATTCTCCTATGATTCAGGAGCGGGATATTAAATGGTCAGGAAAGCAATTAGCTGAATATTACGAAAAATTATTATATGCAGTAGAGATCAGTGATTGTGAAACTATTAAACAAATGATAAGGGATATCATCGTCTTTTTAGCTAAATCAAGATATTCAGAATTAAAAATTAAAGAACAAATGGCTAATCTATTAACTGATATAGATAATAATTTAATGGTTAAATACCCTGAAATCCGCGCCGCAATATCCACAAAACTAAGAGATATTGTTCAAATTCAAAAAAGTTTCATGGTAAAGGAATTAATATCACTAGCTTATGAACATTTATCTGAAATATCTTCGTTAATAGATGAAGATAAACCGGAGTTAACAGTAAAGCGGATGATTCAATTTATTCAAAAAAATTATAATCAAAATATAAAATTAGATACCATGGCGGAGCTACTACATTATCACAAAGCCTATCTAGGCAAAATATTTAAAGAGACTACAGGTGAATACTTTAGAACTTATTTAGATAAAGTAAGAATCGATAATAGTAAGCGATTATTACAAGAAGAATATAAAATATATGAAGTTGCTCAAATGGTTGGTTATACAAGCTCTGATTATTTCCATAGTAAGTTTAAGAAGTATGAGGGGATATCACCATCTGATTTTCGTAAGCGTTATCATAAATAAAAATAAAGGAATACATCATCAAGGTGTATTTCTTTATTTTTTATATGAATTTAGTATTAGTTTTTTGGGTGTTGCAAAGTTATTGGTTAAGTTAACATTAACTTAATAAAGGAGGAGGGCAAATGGATGTAGTTGAAAAAAGAGAAAAAATAAAAAAATCTAGATTGTTTTGGAAAACATTAAAAAGTCAAAAAATGCTTTATGCGATGTCGTTACCATTTGTTGTATGGGTGTTTGTATTTAATTATCTGCCTGTCTGGGGCTGGACAATGGCTTTTCAAAATTATATTCCTGGAAATCCTTTTTGGCAACAAGAATGGATAGGCTTTCATCATTTTATACAATTATTTCAAGATGAGAGGTTTTTCCTAGCACTACGCAATACGCTTGCCATGAGTTTTCTCGGACTATTATTCGGATTTACTATTCCGATTGTATTTGCAATCTTACTGAACGAAGTACGACATTCTTTATTTAAAAGAATAACGCAAACGGTCACGTATTTACCTCATTTTGTCTCATGGGTTGTTGTAGCTGGTATTGTTACCAAAGTTCTGTCGACTGATGGGGGAATTATCAATGATCTGTTAGTAGGGCTCGGAGTCTTGGATCAGCCTTATCAATTTATGGCTGAAGGTAAATGGTTTTGGGCGATTGTCACGATCTCTGATATATGGAAAGAGATGGGATGGAACGCCATCATTTTCTTAGCGGCTATAGCTGGATTAGATCCACAGCTCTACGAAGCCGCCAAAGTTGATGGTGCCAGCAGGTTTAGACAGATCTGGCATATTACACTTCCGGGAATTCGACCTACTATTTTAGTTGTATTAATTTTGAATATTGGTCATTTAATTCAGATTGGCTTTGAAAAACAAATGCTATTAAGTAATTCCCTTGTCATTGAATATGCAGAAGTGTTGGAATTGTATGCGCTTAACTACGGGATCGGCTTGGGGCAATTTTCATATGGAACAGCAATCGGTATTTTTAATTCAGTCGTTAGCATTTTCTTATTATTACTAGCGAATGGCATATTTAGAAGATATTCGAATCAAAGTGTGATGTAGGAGGGGAGTCGATTGGCAAATCCATCAGATCTTTATCAAACAACTGTAAGAGAAAAAATTTTTGATGTTTTAAATTATCTTTTTTTAAGTATTGTTATCGTTATCACGTTATATCCGTTTTTGAATGTGTTGGCAATTTCCTTAAATGATTCTACGGACACGGTTAGAGGTGGTATATATATTTGGCCGAGGGAGTTTACCTTAAACAACTATTTAGAAATTATGAAATATGACAATCTCGTAACCGGGTTTGTAAATTCAGTTTTAAGGACAGTAATTGGAACGGTATTAGGTGTATTTATTCAAGCTATGGTTGCTTTCACGCTAAGCAGAACAGATTTTCAAGGAAGAAGATTTGTCTCCACAGTTATTGTGCTCACGATGTATTTCTCTGGAGGATTGATTCCGGGATACATGTTAATAAGAGATTTGGGATTAATCAATTCGTTTTGGGTATATATCTTACCTGGATTAGTAAGCGCTTTTAATATTATTATTATTCGCTCGTTTATGGATGGTTTACCTTTTTCTTTGCAAGAATCAGCGAAGATGGACGGAGCAAATGACTTTGTAATTTTTTATCGGATTATTTTACCACTCTGTAAACCAGTGTTAGCTACTATCGCTTTATTTGTCGCAGTAGGTCAATGGAATTCATGGTTTGATACGTATTTATATAACAGTATGAATGAAAGTTTAACGACATTGCAATATGAGCTAATGAAAATCTTAGATAACACATCCATGGGAGGAAGTCAGGATGCTAATTCGATGCGTCCAAATGATGAACAACAAATGAACAGGGTCTCGCCACAATCAATAAAGATGGCAATCACGATGGTAACTGTTATCCCAATTATCATGGTATATCCATTTGTGCAACGATATTTTATTCAGGGGATGACTCTCGGGGCAGTGAAACAATGATGGTGTTTTCAGGTTTTGTACCTGTTTATACAATAATGACTAATGAGGGAGGAATAAGAAGTGGGGATATGGAAAAGAAGTTTGCAATTGATTTTTATTTTGTTATTCCTATCATGGCTTGCTGCATGTCAAAATTCTGAGGAAAGTGATGGTTCTGCTGAAGGTGATCAGACAAATGAAGAGAACACAGAAGAAAAGAATAGTTCTTTCAATGAATTAGAACCAGTTACCTTGACAGTGTTTGATTCTGATACGAATCCTGATTGGGTAGAGGACATGGATACTCCGGTTGGTCGCAAAATTAAGGAAGATACCGGAGTAACCTTAGAAGCAGAGTTTGACATTGAAGGAGGAGAAACGAAGATTCCATTAATGACAGCTAGTGGAGATTACCCCGATTTAATTGTATCGAAAGGTGCTAGTCAATTAGTGGATGCTAATGCTTTGATTGATCTTGCACCGTTAATTGAGGAGCATGCTCCCAACATCAAAGAAATGCTAGGGGAAGATGGCATTAACCGCTTAAAATGGAGTGAAGACGACCCTTCTATTTATGTGTTGACAACATCTCCTGTAGACAATCAAGCATTGACACCAGGTTACGGTGCGTGGATACAGCATGCAGTAGTAAAGGAATTAGGATACCCAGAAATTACAACATTGGATGATTTAAAAAATGTGCTAAAAGAATATAAAGAACTACACCCAGAAATCGATGGTCAACCTACCATTCCTTTAACAATGAATACCGACAGTTGGAGAATTCAATCCTCTTTCTTAAATTCAGGCTTTATGATGACTGGTGCAAGTGATGACGGAGAATATTATATAGATCCGACATCGTATGAAGCAACTTTGCATTATCGACGTCCAGTCGAAAAAGAAGTATTTAAATGGTGGAATGAAATGAATGCAGAAGGTTTACTTGATTCCGAAATGTTTGTACAGAAAAGTGATCAATTTGATTCAAAGCTTTCCTCTGGAAGGGTGTTAGCAACTATTGGTCCTGATTATTTAATGAACAGTGCACAAGAAGCCTTACGTGAATCGGGAATGGAAGAGCGAATGTATGGAGTGTATCCAGTTACTTTAAGTGAGGATTATAAAAGCCATACGTATCAAAGCAATGGCTTGCAGGTAGGTTGGGGAATCAGTATTACCGAGGATTGTGAGGACCCAGTGCGTGCAATTAAATTCCTGGATTATTTGGCATCTGAAGAGACGCAAATAATGCTTAATTGGGGAATTGAAGGTGAACACCATGAAATCGTTGATGGGGAACGTGTTATTCCAGAGGAAGAATGGGAGAAACGAAACTCTGATCAAGACTATTTAAAGAAAACAGGGATGGGATATAACTTTGCTCGATTTGCACCACGTTATGGTGATGGAGTATTAGATTCAACAGGTCAACCATTTACAATTAATACTCGTGAATTAGCTATGGAGAATCAAACAGATGTAGAAAAAGAAGTGCTTGAAGCCTATGGCGTTGAATTATGGCAGGATTTATTTCCATTATCTGATGAATTTCCCGTAAAACCATGGGGAGCAGCATATAATATTTCCATTCCAGCAAATTCTGAGTTACAAACAATTAATCAAAGAGCTCTAGATATTACTAAACAATTGGTTCCAAAAGCTATATTAGAAAAGCCGGATCAATTTGACGCGGTGTGGGATGAATATATGCAAGCTTTAGAATCTGCAAATATTGAGAAAGCAGAGGAAGAATATACAAAACTTATTCAAGAGAAAGTGGAATTATGGAGTAATTAAACTTATTAATTTAATCCTCGGAGAAGAATGAAGTCTCCGAGGATTACTTATACGGTAAGAATGTAATCGCCATGGCTAAGATTATGCATAAACTTTTTAAAGCGGAATTATTCCAGTGCTAAATTAACAGAGTTTAACCATATGAAGTGTTTAGAATAAGAGAATATTAGGATATACCGAAATGAAAGAAGGATTAAAAATGGTGGGTAATGTGAATGTAAGAAACAATCATTTATCTAACTCAAATGCAAGTTATGAAGCAAAAAAATTATTTCAATATATCTGTAGTATTTATGGAAATAAGATTCTTTCCGGACAACAGGAATCAGATTGGAAAGCACCTGCAGATGACGAGCTAGATTATATAAAGGAGAAAACAGGAAGACTACCTGCTATTCGTGGTCTTGATTATATCAATGATGATTATGAAGGTGTCAATAAGAGATCAATAGAATGGTTCCAAATCCTGTTGAAATGATAAATAATGGGGCGAAATGGGTGTGGTTTCTAACCTGGCATACTATACACGTTAAGGAACAAAATACACCAAATTATTTAAGCGCTATATATAATCATGAATTTGTAATTATAAAGTGCCAAATATGAAATTTAGATGAAAAGTGTTTTTCAACGCGCACTAAACTCACGTTTTAAAACTATTTTTGTGGAGGTAGTTAATATTGAGAAGGTATTCATTAATTAGAACAATTATTTTTCTATTAATTGGCACTTTTTTACTGAGCTTATCTGAAGCAAGTGTATTTGCAGCAAATAATGAAAGAGATAATGAAGGTGAAGAATTGAAGCTTGAGGCGGAAGAAGCTACATTAACCGGATTAACAGTGCAAGATGAAGTTCCTGGTTATTCAGGAACAGGATATGTTGGTAATTTCTCTGAAGAAGATGCTAGTGTGACATTTACCATTACGGTGCCTGATACTGCTTTATATACCTTAAGGGTGGGCTATGGTGGATTGTATGGAGAAGGTAAACACGCAAATCTACGATTGAATGGAGAAGCTTATACTAACTTCAAAATGGGGGATGGTTTTGGAGAAGCATCAATAGGAAAAGTGTTATTAAATGAGGGGACGAACACAATCACTGTTACACCTAATTGGACACATTTCGCAATTGACTATATTAAGTTATCCTTGGCACCACCGCCAAATGAACATGAAGTCAAGAAACAGTTAATTAATCCTAATGCAACGAAAGAAACGAAGGCTTTATTTAACTATTTAGTGGATAACTTTGGTGAAAATATAATATCAGGTCAACAAGATGATGCTAATAATGATTTAGCTGATGTCAAATATATTAAAGAATTAACAGGGAAAACACCAGCCATTTTAGGTTTAGATTTGATGGATTATAGCCCATCACGTGTCGAAAGGGGAGCAGAATCTCATGATGTTGACCTTGCGCTTGAATGGGATGAGCAAGGGGGAATCGTAGCATTTGCCTGGCATTGGAACGCGCCAAAAGATCTTCTTGATACAGAAGATCAACCTTGGTGGAGTGGTTTCTATACAGATGCAACAACATTTGATGTGAAATATGCAATGAATGACCCAGAATCAGAAGACTATCAAGTGCTTATTAGAGATATCGATACGATTGCAGATGAATTAAAAAGATTACAAGATGCTAATGTGCCTGTTCTATGGAGACCATTACATGAAGCAGAAGGAGGTTGGTTCTGGTGGGGAGCTAAAGGACCAGATCCTACTATAAGGCTATGGAAACTAATGTACGATCGATTAACCAATTATCATCATTTAAATAATTTAATATGGGTATGGAATTCAATTGATCCAGAGTGGTACCCAGGTGATGATTATGTTGATGTTGTTAGTTTTGACTCCTATCCTGGAGAGTATAATTATTCCCCACAAAATGATAAATATGAAGCACTTGTAGATCTTTCATCAAACAGAAAGTTAATTGCAATGACGGAAAATGGACCCATCCCAGACCCGGACATGTTAAACATTTATAATTCCATGTATAGTTATTTTACAACTTGGATTGGTCTAGTAACAAGCAACAACAGCAGTGAACATTTACAAAAAATTTATAATCACGAAAAGGTTATTACCTTAGAGGAACTGCCAGATTTAAAGACATATGGGGTAGAGAACAGTTCAGATGCTAGCCTCCAAGCTTTAACAGTTAATAAAGGTGTACTTACCCCAACCTTTTCTAAGGATGTGAAAGAGTATTATCTAGAGGTAACCGAGACAGTAGAAGAAATAACACTTACGCCAGTAGCTAGCTCAGACGGTGCAACCATCACTATAAATGGTAATGAGGATTTGACGAGTGCTATTAAACTCAGCTTAGGAGATAACGTCATAAATGTCGAAGTTACAGCAGAAGATGGAACGAAGTCGAGTTATTTGCTGCATGTGAAAAGGTTGGCAAGCTTTATTTCTACAGAGCTTGTACAAGGAAAGAATCATCTTGTGTTACCAGAGGATGAAATAAATAATCTAGCAGACGATGGTTTGCTTGAATTATCGGTACCGAATGACAAGAATGATATAGAAGTTGTGTTTTACTCTGAGCAATTAGAAATGTTACTGGAGAAAAATACTGAAATCCAGATAGTGAAGAAGGATCTGAAAATAAATTTTGATTTGCTATCCTTTGAAACGGGTTCACCACTAACATTAAGAATAGCTAAAATAGAAGCACCTGAGCTAGAAAAGGGTGATCTTGCAGCTACGAAATTATATGATTTGACTTTTAAACAAAATAGTCAGACAATCTCTCAATTTTCTTCAGGCATTCAACTGTCCTTTTTAGTAGAGAACTCTAACGAAAATCAAAAAATCTATTATTGGGATGTACAAGAGTCGATATGGGAAGAAATTGGAGGAACTATCGAAAATAACTGGATAACTGCCAGGACGGACCATTTTACCATTTTTTCAGTATTTGATGTTGGTAATATGGGGATAGATAAAGAAAATCAAGAGAATAAGGATACAAATAAACAGCAAGAGCAACCAATAGATGAACAAACTAAAAACAGCGACGAGAATCTAAATAATAACAAAACAAATGACTCGCATACAATAAAATATCCAAAAGCCAAAAGTAATCTTCCGGACACTGCTTCATCAACATATAATTGGTTATTACTGGGTTTTATTGTCCTTGTGTTAGGAATAGGGAGTTTAGTTTTCACAAGGAAAAAAGTAAATTAGTATATTATTACAGACTGCATCAGAATAGGAAACTAGTACAACATTATTTAGGAAAATTGATATGGAATTTTTCACATAAAGTTGAACTGTGAAGTGAACAAGGTAATCGCTTAAACTCTACCCCCTCCTTTTCTAATAATCGGTAAGGAGGGGGGGGGGATTTTGATTGGAATCAATCTCAAGTTAAGTAATTGACAAACGTTAACAAGTTAATTATTATTATATTATTAAGTTATCGATAAACTTAAAGAGGAGGTTCTATTCATGAAAGAAATAACAAGCGAAATCCAACAACATTTAGAACAAAAAATCCTCCCGTTTTGGATGCAGTTGAAGGATGAGCAACATGGTGGTTTTTATGGGGGAGTAGACTATCATTTAGAAATTGATCAGCAGGCAGATAAAGGAGGGATTGCAACTGCAAGATTCCTCTGGACTTTTTCAGCCGCATATCGAGTAACTGGGAAAGAAGAATACTTAGAGCATGCTCATCATCTTTATCACTTTCTTCGTGACAAACTATATGATCAGGAATATCTAGGCATCTATTGGTTAGTAGATTATCAAGGGCAACCGAAAGATACGAGAAAACATGTATACGCCCAATCATTTGCGATTTATGCATTAAGTGAATATTATCGAGTCACGAAAACAGAGGAAGCGTTAGTATTGGCAAATGAAATCTATCATTTAATTGAAGAGAAAGGCTATGACCAGGAAAATCGTGCTTATGGTGAAGAGTTTGATCAATTTTGGAATCCAGTATCGAACGAAATGTTAAGTGAAAATGGTGTGGTTGCAGAAATTACAATGAATACGCATATTCATGTGTTGGAAGCGTATACCAATTTGTATAAAGCAAACCCTACGGATGCATTAAAACAAAGAATACTAGATTTATTAGAAGTGCATTATGAGAAGATTTATAACCCAAATACCAAATTTTTAAGTGTTTTTTTCGATAAGCAATGGAATTCATTAGTCAATATGAAATCATTCGGTCATGATATTGAAGCGAGCTGGTTAATGGATGAAACCATTAAAACAATAGGGTTAAGTGATAAAAGGTATGATCAAATGGTGCTTGATATTGCTTATAATATTGCTGAATATGCGATGCAGGCAGATGGTTCATTAATCAACGAACAGGTTGATGACCATTATGATGAAACGAGAATTTGGTGGGTACAGGCAGAAGCAATGGTCGGCTATTTAAATGCATTTGAACATACACAAGATCCGAAATTCAAACAATTAATCGAAAATCTTTGGAGCTATATAAAAAAACATATAGTGGATAATCGTGAAAATGGAGAATGGTATTGGTCAATAGAGCCTGATGGAAAGCCAGCGGAAAGAGCAATCGGGGAACCGTGGAAGACATCTTATCATAATAGTAGATTTTGTTTAGAATTTATCGAAAGGGTGAAGCAATCATGATTCATGAAAAATACTATCAGCTTTTGGAAGAACATGAAAAATTAATTCAACGTAAAAATCCAGAAAACAAGCAATTTTACAATGGTGTTTATACGAAATATCAATATCCTGCCATAACAAGACATCATGTGCCACTCCATTGGCGTTTTGATTTGAATAAGAAAACGAATCCATTCTTTATGGAACGTTTAGGTGTCAATGCGACGTTTAATCCTGGAGCGATCTATCATGAAGGGAAATATTATATGGTTGTACGGTTAGAAGGTTTAGATCGTAAATCAATTTTTGCTTTAGCAGTAAGTGACAATGGTGTAGATCAATTCCGGTTTATCGATTCTCCACTCGTTTGGGCAGATATTGATCAAGAAGAAACAAATATGTATGATATGCGATTAGTGAAGCATGAAGATGGCTGGATTTACGGTATTTATTGTTCAGAGAGTAAGGATGCGGATGCAGATGAATTTGATACATCCAGCGCAGTGGCACAAGCTGGTCTTGTTCGTACCAAAGACCTCAGGAGCTGGGAACGTTTGCCGAATATTAAGACACCATCACCTCAACAGCGAAATGTTGTATTACATCCTGAATTGGTTGACGGACAGTATGCATTCTATACTCGACCGCAAGACGGTTTTATTTCAACTGGCTCTGGCGGAGGAATTGCATTCGGATTAACAGCAGATATTACAAACCCAATTATTAAAGATGAACAAGTGATTCACGGCAAGAAATATCATACGATTTATGAAGTCAAAAACGGACAAGGACCTGCACCAATTAAAACAGATCAAGGTTGGATTCATATTGCTCATGGTGTTCGTAACACTGCGGCTGGCCTGCGTTATGTTCTCTATACTTTTGCGACGAGTTTAGCTGATCCTACAAAACTAATTGCGTTACCAGGTGGTCATTTCATTGCACCATACGATGACGAACGGACAGGTGATGTGTCTAATGTTATTTTCTGTAATGGTGTAGTCGTTAATGATGAAAATGAAGTTTTTGTTTACTATGCATCTAGTGATACGAGAATTCATGTGGCAAAAACAACTGTAGATCAATTAGTAGATTACACGTTCCATACACCTGAAGATCCGTATCGGTCTCTAGAAAATGCACAACAACGTAAAGCGTTAATCGAACAGAATGAAGCCTTATTAAAAGGGTGACATCATAGTTCACTCTTTTCTCTTCATATCGATTAGGGTAAAATAAACACGAATTAAGTTAAATTATTAAGTAATTTTTCTTTAAAAATGTTATGATATTAGAAATGGGAAGTTAGAGTATGGGGTGAACAAAATGAAGTCCAATGTCACGATGAAAGATATTGCCGAAAAATTAAATGTTAGTAGTGTCACGGTTTCTAAAGCACTGAACGATAAAGAAGGCGTCAGTGAAGAATTAAAGGAAAAAATTAAAACGTTAGCGGATAAAATGGGGTATCGCTACAATACGATGGCGAAATCGATGAAAGACGGTAAGTCATATAACGTGTGTGTTATTATCCCTGAACGTTATACCGGAATGACGCAATCTTTTTATTTAAAAGTGTATCAAGCAATTGCACAGATTTTAGAAGACCGTGGTTATTATGGAATTATTCATATTTTACCTAATGAAGACGAAGATCAGTTAAAGTTGCCACGCATTTATCACGAGCGCAGAGTAGATGGCTTCATAATGCTTGGACAACCTAGCAAAGCATATATAGAATTAATGCAAAGTGTTGAAATGCCTTTAGTTTTCCTTGATTTCTATGACGAGAATGATAATGTAGATGCAGTCATTACCGATAACTTTTATGGAGCTTATGAAATTACGAATTCATTAATTCAACAGGGGCACAAGGAAGTTGCCTATGTCGGCAATCTATTTTCTACAAGTAGTATTCAGGACCGTTTTCTAGGATATTATAAGTCATTGTTAGAGCATAAAATTCATTTGAAACAGGAATATGTCATTAGTGATCGGGATGAGCGGGGAGCTTTTATCGAAATGGATTTACCCGAACAAATGCCAACCGCTTTCGTTTGTAACTGTGACCAAGTAGCACATTTACTTATCGAAAGACTAAATAAAGAAGGGTATCGGGTACCAGAAGATTGCTCAGTAGTCGGATTCGATAATGATATCTATGCCACGCTGACCACGCCTCACCTAACAACAGTAGAAGTGGATATCGAAGAAATGGCCAAAAACACGGTTAAATTTATTTGCGATAAAATGGATAATCCAGAAGTGAAATTCGGAAGAGTCGCAGTAAAAGGTAAAATTATCTACCGCGATTCAGTAAAAGCGATCAAATAAACGAACAAAACCAAGGTGATAGCCTTGGTTTTGTTTGCAAAGACAGAAAGTTTGGATAGTGGAAAGAGATTACCCTCTGGTAAACTTTGGGGGATTGAGTACGGACATTTGTTCCGTTATTTGTGACAAAAGTGGCCTTTTTAGGCTGTCAGCGGACATCTATTCCGCTATTCACCGAAAATAGTTCTAATGGAGTCTGAAATGAACCAAATAAGGGATTCAATGTCCGCCAACATGGAAAAACAGGTGATTTTCATTCAAATAAGGTACTAAATGTCCGTTCCATAAAATGCTCGCGTTACTGATTGGTTTTTCTGTTGAAATGTAGACAAAGGATGATGAGGGATGAGTGGTTCCATTCAAAAAGTATTTCAGTTTTGTTATAAACTTTTTTTAATTAGTTTTTATTATTGGCTCTACCTGCTAAAAGGAGTCGTTATTTACAGTTTTATACCGGCAACTGCATCATTGTTGAAGACGAGTGAGCAATTTCTAATCAATGAAAATCCAGAAGATATCGGATTATTGTTCAAAGAAAATTATCAAAGTTATCAATCGTATTATTTTGCATCTTTCTTAAGTGTGATGTTTGTGATTTTAAGTTATACTGCCTTATTTTTTGCGAACAGATCTGACCATTCGTTTAGTCTTGCATTGGTGATAGTTAGTGTCTACTTTATGATTCTATTTGTGATTAACTATACTTTTATATTGTATTATCTGACTAAGGGTATCAAAGCGTGGAAAAAGTTGTTGGCGTTAGCTTTTGTTTCTTCCATTAAATACCCGTTAAGGTCCATATATATATTGTTTATCGTAGCGATCTTATCCTTTTTGTTTACTTGGAACCTTGTTGCATTTATCGCACTCGCTCCTTGTATATATGGCTGTGGTATCACAACGAGCTTTATCAAATTTTCGCCTCCGTTTTTAGAAAAATAGGATTAGAAAAAGGTTATACCCTTGAGTTTTTTCTCAAGGGATTTTTTTGCGCATTTGGAAAGCGTAATATTTCGATTGAAACTAGATAAAACGTTAACAAATCAATATAACTTTAACGCTAAATTAATCATGTCTGTCTGAATTTACAGAACAATAGTAACCTACTATAGGTTAAATAGAGTAATAAAACATGATAAAAACCACTTATAAAAAAACAAAAAACGTATTGACTAGCAAGCGTTTTCAGGTTATTATTAAGTTGTTATTAACTTAACGTTAACTTAACGAATTTGAGAAAGGGGTCAAAAAACATGAGTAAAAAGTTATTAGTGTTTTTTGCAAGTATGTTAATCGTTTTAGGTATCATTGCAGGATGCTCATCAGATAGTGAAGATACTAGCAATGACAATGGTGAAGACACAGGCTCTGACGCACCACTTTATGAAACCTGGAAAGACAAAGATCCAGAAGAAATTGAAGGAGACCTTACTGTCATCACACACAGAACGGATATTGTAGATTCTGTCTACCAAGACTATAAAGATCAATTCAATGAAAAATATCCGAATGTAAATGTAGAGTTTGAAGCACTAACTGATTACGGTGGAGAAATTATGCCACGTATGAACACACAAGATTATGGGGATGTACAATACCTACCAGTTGAGGTTCCAATTGCAGATATTCCAAACTTCTTTGAACCAATTGGTAAATTAGATGAAATGGAAGAGAATTACTTAGGTGTAGAAGAACGTGCAGTTGACAACACAGTTTATGGTATTCCGATTGCCGTAACCTACACAGGTGTTATTTATAATAAAGCAGTATTTGAAGAAGCTGGTGTAGAAGGAATTCCAGCTACTCAAGAAGAGTTTATCGATGCTATGCAACAAATTAAAGATAACACAGATGCAATTCCGCTTTATACAAACTATGCAGATGGTTGGCCGTTAACACAATGGGAAGGTGCGGTAACGACAACTGCTGGAGATGTTGATTATTACAATGTGGACATGCTTGATGATCCGACTCCATTTGATGAAGGGGATCCACACTATGAACACTATAAATTAATGTATGATCTTGCTGAACAAGGATTAATTGAAGAAGATCCATTAACAACAGATTGGGAATCTTCTAAAGTTAGAATGAATAATGGTGAAATTGCAACGATGGTATTAGGTTCGTGGGCGCTTGAGCAAGTCCAAGGTGCTGGAGAAAATGCCGATGACATTGCGATTATGCCGTTTCCATCCGATGCAGAAGAAACCATTTTCTCTTTAGGTGCTGATTTAAATATTTCTATTAACAAACATAGTGAAAATAAAGAAGCAGCTTTTGCTTGGGTTGATTGGTTTATTCATGAATCAGGATACTCAGTAGAACAGGCAGGCGGTATTAGTGCAGCTAAAGATGTACCATTACCAGAAGCTTTAGCGGCAGGTGAAGAAGAAGGCTGGCAATTCTCTATGTTAACACCTTCTCCAGACGACAAGAAAGGTTTATTAGATGAGATTGACAAAGAATCAGAAGTTGGTCTTTGGTTAGAGCCTCGAAAACAAATTTTAATCGAAGCAGCAATTGGTAACCGTGACGACTCATTTGATGATTTAATGAACAAGTGGAATGAAGATTGGTCTGCTGCTTATGAAAAAATTGTTAACGAATAAAATATGAAAGTTGAACACTATTCACCAATAGTGGTGAGTAGTGTTCCTTTTCAAATCATTCTATCTCTACTGCCATAATAGATAAATAGAGAAAAAAGTGAAAATTAAATGAAATCTTGGAAGTAGATTACTTACTTCTTAGTTTCATTTAGTTTTTACCAGGAGGTGCGACAATCAGATGTTTTCCAAATTATCCTATAGAACGCAACGAATCATTATTATTGTTTCCTTTTTAATAGTACCACTCACATTACTAGCTATTTTTTCCTTTTTACCTGTTGCCAATATGTTCTGGTACAGTGTGACAGATTGGAATGGCTACAGTGAAAAAGAATTTGTAGGCCTGGAAAATTATATTACGGTATTTACAGATCCAGAATATTTCCGAGTATTTGGTGTCAGTTTGTACTATTTCTTTGCAACATTCGTACAAATGGGAATTGCATTGTACTTTGCAACAATATTAAGCTTTAAAGTTCGATTTAAAAACTTTTTTAAAGGGGTTATTTTCTTCCCTTATCTTCTTAATGGGGTAGCAATTGGGTTTATGTTTTTATTCTTCTTCAGACCAGATGGTGCATTGGATACGGTCTTGCAGATGATCGGACTAGGGGATTTTGCCATGCATTGGCTAGGTAATCCGGATATTATCAATGTATCTTTAGCTGGTACATCGATCTGGAGATACATGGGTTTTAACTTCATTATTTTCTTAGGTGCGATCTCATCTATATCTGGAGAAATTTATGAAGCAGCTGAAATTGACGGTGCGAATCGCTGGCAACAATTTCGCTACATTATTATGCCGAGTATTCGCATCATTATTTCTTTAAATCTAGTATTAGCAATTAGTGGTGCTTTAAGTGCTTTTGAAATTCCATATATCATGACTGGTGGAGCAAATGGAAGTGCGACATTTGTTATTCAAACAGTAGACACAGCGTTTAAATATGGAAAAATTGGTCTAGCATCAGCGATGGCAGTTATTCTCTTGTTTATCGTCATTATTGTAACTGTCCTACAAAAACGATTCTTTTCGGAGGAGGATTAAGATGAAATCGAAATATGCGGCGGGAAGCATTTTAAAGTATGGGTCATTAATTTTAGGAGTAATTGCTGCTATATTACCTATTTTAGTTGTATTTTTTGCCTCTTTTAAAACAGGTACAGAATATACAACAACAGGTCCACTTACTCCTCCGAGTGACTGGACGAATTTCGAAAACTTTAAACGTGCCTTTGTAGAAGGAAACATGTTAAACGGTTTTAAGAATACCGTCATTATACTAGTGATCTCGATTATTGGTACTACACTTATCGGATCAATGGTTGCCTTTGTTTTAAATCGTTTTAAGTTCAGAGGAAGTAAATTAATTTTAGGTGCTTTCTTACTGGCGACACTGATCCCAGGAGTAACAACACAGGTAGCAACATTTCAAATTGTAAATGCACTAGGTTTATTTAATACGATGTGGGCAGCGATTGTACTTTACTTAGGTACGGATATTATCGCTATCTATATTTTCCTGCAATTTATGAATTCAATCTCGGTATCATTAGACGAATCAGCGATGTTGGATGGGGCATCTTATTTTACCATTTATACAAAAATCATTTTACCGTTACTAAAACCGGCAATTGTTACGGTGATTATCGTAAGAGGTATCTTTGTATATAACGATTTTTATACACCATTCCTATACATGCCGAAGACAGAGTTGCATGTTATTTCAACAGCACTGTTTAAATTCCAAGGACCATACGGGTCAGAGTGGGAAGTTATCTGTGCTGGGATCATGCTTGCCATTATTCCAACATTTATTGCATTTATTTCCTTGCAAAAACACATCTATAATGGCTTAACATCAGGATCAGTAAAATAACGGAGGTATTTATGGAGTATATTAAAGGATTCACGTTTGGCTGGGGAGCGAAACGTGGAGATTTTACCAAACTAGAAGCAAAACAATCTTTACAATTAATGAAAGAAAGAACAGCGAGTAATTATGTTATTTTTGCTTTAGCTGCCACACAAGAAACTGCTTTTTCTACCGATGTGATCTACCAAGGTGAACATATCGTAACAGATGAAGAATTAAAAGATATGATTGATTATGCACGAAGCATAGGCTTAAAAGTTATGATTAAACCTACCGTCAATCCTGCTGATGGGATTTGGCGGGCCCATATTAATTTCTTTGACATTGATGTACCTTGTGAACCGAAATGGAGTGATTGGTTTAAAAGTTATACAGACTATCAGCTACATTATGCCAAAATAGCAGAAGAAAAAGAAGCTGAAATGTTTATTGTTGGCTGTGAGATGGTGCAGACAGAGCGTCGTGGAAAAGAATGGCGCAGCTTAGTTAGAGATGTACGTGAAGTATATTCCGGTTTGATTACCTATAACACAGATAAATACCAGGAAGCGAATGTAGCATGGTGGGATGAAGTAGATGTTATTTCTTCCAGTGGCTATTATCCGTTAGGGGACTGGGATAATCAGTTAGATCGAATAGAGCAGATTATCAAACCTTTCAATAAACCGTTTTTCTTTGCGGAGGCAGGTTGCCCGAGTAGAACGGGATCAGCCCATATTCCTAATGATTGGGGACTAGCAGGTGCGATTAACCAAGAGGAGCAAAAAACCTTTTATCAAGATATGTTTGAAAAAACAGCAAAACGTGATTGGGTGAAAGGTTTCGGTCTTTGGGACTGGAAAGCAATTCTTTATCCTGAATCTCAAGCGAACCAGGACGATGATTATGCCGTTTATGGAAAAGCGGCAGAAAAGGTGATAAAAAACTTCTATCAATCGATGTAAAACAACAGAAGTCGTGCTATCAGATAGTACGGCTTCTTCTATAAATAGGGTGGTGTAATGATGCTAAAGGTTAATTTTAACGACAATTGGACACTGAAGGATTTACAAACAGAGAAAGAATATCATGTCAGATTGCCTGCTTCTGTAATGAATACTTTATTAGACGCGCATGAAATAGCGGACCCTTTTTACCGTGATAATGAAGAGCAGGCATTAGAAGTGGCGAATAAGGATTATCTATTTTATAAAAGATTTGAAGTAGATCAGACATTACTTGCACATGAGAAGGTTACGATTACTTTTCATGGCATCGATACCATTGCAGAAATTACAATAAATGGACAAAAATTAGCAACTACAGAAAATATGCACCGTATTTATGAATGGAATGTGAAAGAACTGTTAGTTGAGGGGGAAAATGAGATCTACGTCACGCTATTCTCCCCGTTAAAATATATTGAGGAAAAGCAAGCAAAAGATCGTTTAGCTGGCGTTGATCATGCCGTAGATGGGTATCAGCATTTACGTAAAGCACACAGTATGTATGGCTGGGACTGGGGGCCGAAAATACCCGATTTAGGTTTGTGGCGAGATGTCGAACTAAAAGCATGGAACGACAACCGATTAGAGGATATTCATATTCATCAAATTCACAAGAGTAATCAAGTACAAGTGAGGGTGGATGTAACAGTAGAAAATCAAATGGACAGCTGTGAAACAACAGTTATGTTAAAAGATCCTGCTGGTCAAGTGGTAAGTAAGGATGTTGGAAAAGATTCCTTTCTATTTGAAATGGATGACCCACAACTATGGTGGCCTGTTGGTTATGGTGAACAATCATTATATACGCTGGAGGTTTCACTTAACAAGGATGGCGAGCAAATTGATAGTCTGACAAAAAGTATCGGACTAAGAACGATTGAAGTAAAGCATGAACCAGATGAGTGGGGAAAGTCATTTGCGTTTATCATAAATGGTTATCCGATTTTTATGAAAGGTGCTAACTATATTCCAGAGGATAATTTATTGCCACGAACATCGAAAGAGCGAACAGAACGTTTGATTCAAGATTCAGTGGATGCCAACTTTAACATGATTCGTGTCTGGGGTGGGGGACATTATCCGGAAGATTATTTCTATGATTTATGTGACAGGTACGGCATTATTGTTTGGCAGGATTTTATGTTTGCTTGTAGTGTTTATCGTTTAACAGAACAGTTTGAGCAAAGTGTGCGCCAAGAAGCAATCGATCAAATCAAGCGGATTCGTCATCATGCTTGTCTAGGAATATGGTGCGGAAATAATGAAGTCGAGGAAGCCATGGAGCATTGGGGTTGGCCGAAGAAAGCGGACTGGCGCCGTGATTATATCAAATTATTCGAAATCATTTTACCTGATATTGTTGCGGAAAATGATCCACAAACCTTTTATTGGTCCTCGTCACCATCATCAGGTGGAGGTTTTGATAAACCGCGTGATCCGAACATTGGAGATGTTCACTATTGGGAAGTATGGCATGGTCAGAAACCATTTACAGACTATCGAAACTATTATTTCCGTTTTTGTTCTGAATTTGGTTTTCAGTCATTCCCATCGGTGAAAACGATAGAAAGTTTCACCAAACCGGAAGATCGCAATATTTTCTCAAGAGTAATGGAACAACATCAGAAAAATGATGCTGCAAATGGTATGATTCTTTATTATTTATCTGAAAACTTCCTTTATCCGAAAAACTTTGATGCACTGCTTTACACTTCCCAACTGTTACAAGCGGAAGCAATTAAATACGGTGTCGAGCATTGGAGACGACATTTAGGTAGATGTATGGGATCACTATATTGGCAATTAAATGATTGTTGGCCGGTAGCTTCATGGTCCAGTGTTGATTATTACGGTCGTTGGAAAGCATTACATTATTACGCTAAAAAATTCTATGATCCTATCCTTCTATCGATAGAAGAAGGGGAAAAAGATGCTTCCATCTATGTTACTAATGATCATTTAGAAGCAATTGTTGGCCGTATTGAATGGAAACTACGTGATAATCAATCACAAGTTATTCGGGAAGGTTGGAAAGAAGTGAAGGTCGATGGTTTATCGGCGAAAGCTTGTCAATACTTAGATTTTTCGGATGAGATTAGTGAAAAAACAAAATATCGAACTTACTTAGAAGCAACCCTATATATAGATGGAAATCGTTATAGTAATACGTCTGTTATTTTTACTAAGCCAAAGCATTTTGACTTCTTAAATCCACAATTGAACTTCCAAGTGGAGGAAGGGAATCAGCAATTTACTATTCAAGTAAGTGCAAAAGCGTACACGAAATACGTAGAAATACAATTAGAACAGGACGTAGTATTATCAGATAATTTCTTTGATTTATCACCAGATGAGCCGAAAAACGTGACAATAGCTAAAAACAGGCTTCCAAAGTCAGTTACAAAGGCTGCATTAGAAAGAACACTCAGCATAAGAAGTGTTTACCATATTACACATTGAGGATGAGTAACATGCAGGAAATTTTTATTAAAGGTATGACATATGGTTGGAATACGACAAGAGGGGCTTATCAAACAGAAGCTGCTGTTGATTCCTTAACAAAACTAAAAGCTACAGGCAGTGAATGGATTGCGTTATCATTTTTTGCCTTGCAAGATACGTATCATTCCACAGATATTCATTTTGATTACGGCCATACGATGACAGATCGTGATATCATATTTGCGGTAAAACAGGCTAAATCATTAGGTTTGAAAGTTTGCTTGAAACCGGTTGTGAATTGTCGTGACGGTATATGGAGAGCGCGAATTGGTTTTCCAGAGGAAGCTGAAAGTGACTGGAATCAATGGTTCAAATCTTACACTAATTTCTTAATACATTATGCAGAACTAGCAGAAGAGCTTGAATGTGAAATGTTCTGTATTGGCTGTGAAATGATAAACACAGAACATCAAGTTGACAGATGGCGACTGGTGATTGAACAGGTTCGACGTCTGTATAATGGACCGATTATATATAATGCGAATCATGGAAAAGAAGAAGGTGTCGAATGGTTTGATGCCGTTGATTTTATCGGGACAAGTGCTTATTATCCAGTAGCAGACAAGCCTGGTGATTCGGTAGAAAATATGGTGAAAAAGTGGGAACAAATAAGTGTTAAGCTAGAAAAACTTTCTCAACAATACAACAAACAGATCATTTTCATGGAAATCGGTTGTCGCAGTGCATTAGGTTGTGCCACCATGCCTTGGGATTTTGAGCATACACATTTACCTTTTGATGAAGATGAACAGGCAAACTTTTATGAGTCTGTCTTTCAAGTATTTTGGGATAAACCGTGGTTCGCAGGATTCTTCTGGTGGGACTGGAAAACTACAATGTATCCTTTAGAAGATGCCAAAAAAGATCTCGATTTTGATATTTACGGTAAAAGAGCAGAGTATATTGTAAAAAAATGGTATAATAAAGAAAAGACACTCGTTAGTAAACCGTAAGGAGAATGGTAATGGAACTAGGAAAACGAATAGTTTTTATTGGTGACAGTATAACGGAATGGGGAAGATATGAGGATTCAGAAGGAATTGGCACTGGTTATGTAAGACTACTACATGATTATTTGCGTGTAAGTGCACCTGAGAAGAATTTTGAGATATTTAACAAAGGTGTTGGTGGCGATCGGATTATCGATTTGACAGAGCGATGGCAACAGGATGTTACTAATTTAACGCCTGACGTTGTATCGATCTCGATTGGGATTAATGATGTTTGGCGTCAATTAGATCATCCGGGAATGGAACAAGTATCACCGGAAGCATTTGAGGCGACCTATCGTCAGTTATTAGATCAAGTAAAGTCATGTCAATTGATTTTAATGGAACCGACTGTTATTGAAGAGAATCTCCAATCAGAAGGAAATCAATTACTTAAAAAGTATGTGGAGATCGTCAACCAATTAGCTAATGAATACCAGGCCGTATTAGTCCCTGCACATAGAGCATTTGTCCAGTATTTAGCGGCAAATAGCAGTTACGGACTGACAACAGATGGTGTTCATATGAATAGTGCCGGAAATATGTTGATGGCAAAAACGTGGATCGAAGCGGTAGAAAAACGAGCAAAATAGTAGGAGAAAGTAGTTCCGTTTTGGAGTACAAACAATTAATTGTTCCAAAACGAACTACTTTTTTTGCGTTAACGTATTATTTATTATATGAAGTAAATCAGTTTGTTGCAAAAATGGTGGACATCATATACGCTTGGGAACATCAATCCCTAATATAGATAGGAGCGTTTAAAGTGGCGGAACTAATTGTACCAATGAATATGAATACGGTGGAACAGTGCATCGACCTATATATAAATGTTTTTAACAATGAACCATGGAATGAGACGTGGACAGTTGAAGATGCGAAAGAAAGACTGGTAGATTTAGTGAAAACACCTAAATTTCTGGGCTTTCTATTATATGAAAAGGACGATTTAATCGGGTTCATTGCTGGAAACAGTAAACAATCAGATAAAGGGTTAACTTTTTATGTAGCTGAATTATGTATTCATAATCAAGTCCAAGGCAAAGGTTATGGATCTAGATTACTGCAATATTTGGAGAATGAATTAAAGGAAAGAGATATTCAAAGTCTTTATCTATTAACAGCTAAGGGCGGATCTGCAGAAGCCTTTTATATAAAAAATAATTATGTGGAAAATAAAGAAAGAGTTGTTATCAAGAAGAATTTGTGAGGAAATATCATAAAAAAACGTTTGCAATTTTCATACAATTATATAATAATAAAATTAATCAACGTTTTAAATCGTTTAAGTTAACGATAACTTAACTGTGTGGTATAATGAAACCGGTATCCTAAAATAGAGGAGGGCGATTATGCCATACATAGCAAATCAAGAACGCTATCAACAAATGACTTACAACCGTTGTGGTGATAGTGGCTTAATACTTTCAGCTATATCATTGGGCTTGTATCGTAATTTTGGTGAAGACACTCCATATCAACAAGCCAAAGACATTCTGTTAACTGCTTTTAATAATGGTATTACTCATTTTGATTTAGCGAATAATTATGGTGAGCCAAATGGAAGTGCTGAAACATTATTTGGCCAAATTTTACGAAAAGAGTTACCGACGTATCGTGATGAAATGGTTATCGCAACTAAAGCAGGTTATGATATGTGGCCTGGACCATATGGTGATGGCGGTTCAAGGAAATATATGCTCGCTAGCCTGGATCAGAGTTTACATAGATTAGGCTTAGATTATGTAGATATTTATTACTCACATCGTTATGATCCTGATACGCCATTAGAGGAATCGATCTCGGCGTTAGACACTGCTGTTAAACAAGGTAAAGCCTTATATGCCGGTGTTTCTAATTATCCAGCCGACATTATGGAGGAGGCCATTGCTTTATTCAAGCAATACCGAACGCCTTTTATTGTGCATCAAGTCCAATATTCGATGTTTTTGAGAGAACCGGAGAAGCGTTTATTTCCTTTATTAGAAAAGGAAGGCCTTGGAGCAATTGTTTATCAACCGTTATTTCAGGGGCTTTTAAGTACCAAATATCAAGATGGGATTCCAGAAGATTCCCGGATTGCTCAAAACGTGGACTCGATTTCTAGTGATCAGATTACACACGACCGAATAGCAAAAGTACAACAATTAAAAGAAATAGCAGATAACAGAGGTCAATCCGTTCCACAATTGGCAATTGCTTGGGCGCTAAAAAGGAAATCGGTTTCTTCGGCGTTAATTGGTGTTCGAAATGTCGAGCAACTCATTGAAAATAGGAAAACAGTAGAAAATCTATCATTCACCAATGAAGAAGACCAAGCGATTAACTGTATATTAACTTAGCATAAAGGGGGAACACCGATGCACATAGATATGCCACTCGAGGAATTAGAAAACTATCATGGCACCAATCCGAAACCTGAAGATTTTGATGCCTACTGGAAGCGAGCTTTAGAAGAATTGGCGCAGTATTCATTAGCTTATGATTTGGAGGAAGCGGATATCACCCCTGATTTTGCAAACTGCTATCATTTATATTTTTCAGGGGTTGGAGGAGCACGGGTCCACGCTAAATTAGTTAAACCTAAGCATCCAACAAGTCAAGCAATTGCTATCTTTCATGGTTATTCAGTAGATAGTGGTGATTGGCTTGATAAATTAGCTTATGCAGCGCAAGGAATTACTGTCCTGGCTTTAGATTGCCGAGGGCAGGGTGGTTTATCAGAGGATACACTCCAAACGAAAGGCCCTACATTAAGAGGTCATATTATTAGAGGGTTAGAAGATAGAAATCCTGACCAACTGTATTATCGGCACGTATTTCTTGATACCGTACAGACAGTTAGGATCTTACAATCGATAGAAGGAGTAGATAAAAACCGCATCGGTGTCTATGGACAATCACAGGGTGGGGCACTGGCTACTGCTTGTGCAGCGCTGGAGCCGACGGTTAAACATTTATATGCAGTCTATCCTTTTCTATCTGATTATGAAAGAGCATGGAATATGGATGTACAAAACAGTGCTTATGAGGAAATTGCCTATTTTTTCCGGTGTTTTGATCCAACACACCAGCGGCATCAAGAAATTTTCGCGAAATTAGGATATATTGATATTCAACATTTAGCAGACCGAATTCAAGCATCTGTACAATGGGTAACGGCTATGAGGGATCACATTTGTCCACCATCTACACAGTTTGCCGTATATAACAAAATTCGTTCTGACAAACAGATGACACTTTATCATGAGTATGGGCATGAACATTTACCACATCATGCCGATCAAGCTTTTCAACAATTTTTAACTAGATTATAGATATTTGGAGGGGTATAACAATGGCAATTATTCAGTTTCCGAAAGATATGCAATGGGGTACAGCTACAGCATCTTACCAAATCGAAGGTGCGGCTAATGAGGGTGGTCGCGGTGTTTCAATTTGGGATACGTTTTCAAAAACACCTGGCAATGTCGTAAACGGGGATAATGGAGATGTAGCTTGTGACAGCTATCACCGTTATGAAGAAGACGTAGAGTTAATGAAGGACCTTGGCATTGATGTGTATCGTTTTTCGGTAGCATGGCCGAGAATTTTCCCTAATGGTACAGGTGAAGTCAACCAAGAAGGGTTAGACTATTATCACCGTTTAGTTGATAAATTATTAGAAAATGGCATTGAGCCGATGTGTACGCTCTATCACTGGGATCTGCCACAAGCATTACAGGATAACGGTGGTTGGGGTAACCGTGATACGATTGATGCATTTGTAGATTATGCAGAACTAATGTTTAAAGAGTTTTCTGGGAAAATCAAAAAATGGCTAACATTAAATGAGCCATGGTGTATCTCCTTTTTATCCAACTTCATCGGGGTCCATGCACCAGGTCATCAAGATCTGCAATTAGCAACGCAAATTTCTCACCACTTACTGGTAGCCCACGGAAAAACTGTACAAAAATTCCGTGAGCTTGGAAATGATGGCGAAATTGGTTTTGCGCCGAATACGACATGGCTGGAGCCTTATAGTAATCGTCAAGAAGATATTGATGCATGTAATCGTGAAATCGGTTGGTATATTGAATGGTTTATGGATCCAGTGTTTAAAGGTACCTATCCAGAGTTTATGGTCGATTGGTTTAAGAAAAAAGGTGTCGAATTAGACATAGAGGATGGCGATATGGAAACAATCAATCAACCAGTAGATTTCCTTGGTATTAACTATTACACTGGTCATATTGCTCGTTATAAGGAAAATGAAGGATTGCTCGATTGGGAAATGGTTGAAATGAATTATGATCGTACAGATATCGGCTGGCCAATCTTCCCTGAAGGATTTTATAACGTTTTGATGCGTATTAAGGATAGTTACGGTGATATTCCCATTTATATTACGGAAAATGGTTCTTGTTATAATGATGAACCAGAGAATGGTAGTATAAAGGATACTGGTCGTATTAATTATCTCGAGCAACATTTAACAGCACTAAGTCGAGCAATCGCATCAGGTGTGAATGTAAAAGGTTATATTACGTGGTCACTTATGGATAACTTCGAATGGGCGGAAGGTTATACGATGCGCTTTGGTATTGTACACGTCAACTACCGCACATTAGAACGTACCAAGAAAGACAGTTTTTATTGGTATAAACAAACCATCGCAAATAATTGGTTTGAGAATTAAAATGGTAAGGGCTTCCTTCAATGGAGGTCCTTTTTTATTACATCAGAGTAAGGCAATCCCACATCACTCTACAAGATATGATAATATTTATGTATAAAGTAAGACTATGAACAGGTGTTAGCGTCTGTTCCCACCACTTAGCTTCCCTGTGTTACTTGAAGCTTGAAGTGGGATTCTTTACAGACGTGACAAATTATCAGAGGAGGATCCAGCTTGGATATCAAGCACCTACAATATTTTTTAGAAGTAAGTAAAACTGAAAATTTTACCCAAGCAGCAGAAAACCTATATATTACCCAGCCAGCACTTAGTCGAATTGTGAAAACGTTAGAAAGTGACTTAGGTGTTGCTTTATTTCACCGTTCAAGAAAGAAAATTACACTTACAGATGCTGGGAAAGTACTACATATGCATGCATCAAAAATTGCAGATCAAATAACAGAAATGGAGCAGGAAATCGATCAAATCCGGACCTTGAAAACTGGCCATGTGCGAATTGGTTTACCAACTGTCGTTAATTCTTTCTTTTTCTCTCAATTAATAGCTGATTTTCATCACCGGTATCCAGGTGTTACTTTTCATTTAGAAGAAAACGGATCAAAAGTAATCGAAGAGAAGGTGTTGGATGGGGAGCTGGATTGTGGTGTAGTCGTGTTAAATAATCATTTGACGGCAGATTACTACACCTTTGTCGAAGATAATTTAAATCTAGTTGTGTCTAATCAGCATCCACTAGCAATTGAACATCAGATACAAATACAAGATTTAAAAGATCAATCATTTATAATGTTCAATCAGGATTTTGAATCCAGGAACATTATCATCCAAGCATGCAAGAACGCTGGGTTTGAACCGAAGATAGTGTCCGAAACATCACAAATTGACTTTTTAGAAGAAATGGTGGCAACGAATTTAGGAGTTACCCTCTTACCAGATAGTACAAGTCAATCATTTACAAAGAATATTGAAAGAATTCCGATTGTTAATCCAATTATTTCTTGGAATCTCGCATTTATTTGGAAAAAAGAGACTTATCTTTCTCAAATCAACAAACAATTTATTACGTTTACGAAAGAAAAATTAATCAAACAGAAAGAAGACTGAATCTGTCCTTATTGGGGCAGGTTATTTTTTGTCTTGTCGAGATAGCTAAGTCTAGATCATAAAATTTTAATCAACAAATCCAAGTAAAATTTTAATAGATTTGTTGAATAACCAAGGATAAAGAACAAAACTGAGTAACCTTATTAGAGATTTGTTGAATAACCAAGGATAAAGAACAAAACTGAGTAACCTTATTAGAGATTTGTTGAATAACCAAGGATAAAGAACAAAACTGAGTAACCTTATTAGAGATTTGTTGAATAACCAAGGATAAAGAACAAATCTGAGCAGCCTCATTAAAGATTTGTTGAATAAATCGAAATAAAGAACAAATCTAGCAAACGAGCGAGCCTCACCGTAATATCTCAGTTGAGTTAGTCTCGATGTGGGCTCTTTTTTTTGAATCGTTTACATGCATTTTTGTTATCTTTGACATACTAGATCGGAATTGTACTTTGCTCACTCTATGGGATTATAATTTAGAAGTAAGGGATAAATTTAGAGAAAATTAGCAGGGGTGACAATATGGAAACAAAAAAAATGAAAGACACACGCGTTGTTCAAACTGACCAAGTTTTGATCAATGATTTAAATAATTATCATTCACTTTTTGGTGGTGTGTTAATGAAAAAGATGGATGGATGTGCGACATTATCAGCAAGAAGACTATCACGAGTTAAAGAGTGTGTAACAGCATCCACTGATTCTGTTCATTTTATTGCGCCAATTCGCCAATCGGATTCGGTTTGTATCGAGTCTTTTGTCACATATACAGGTACAAGTTCAATGGAGATTTTTTGCAAGGTAATTGCCGAAGATTTAGATACTGGAGAGAGACGTTTCGCTGCAACGGCATTCTTTACGTTTGTGGCAATCGGACCGGATAAGAAGCCAGTCCAAGTTCCAAAAGTAGAACCCGAATCTGCGGAAGAACAATTTTTATATGAAACAAGCAGTGAACGTGTAAAGATTAGAGATTTAAAAAGACAGCAAAATAAAGAATTGATTTCTAATATATCATTGGAAAAACCATGGGATTAAGGAGAGGAATTATGCTTATTTCAGTAAATAAACAGAAATTGCAAGACCTTCAATATGCAATTAGACAATTGAAAACAGAACATCCGGCACAATTTGAACAATTCAGAAATATTATAATGCTAACTCGACAGTTGCAATACAGTTTTCAATATTTAGGATGTCTTCTTATGGATGAAGAGACGAGTGATTTTTTACCAGAAGTAAAAGATAGTTATGTATTATCCATTTATGAAAGAGAAATAGATAAAATAAAACAAGAACATTCTATGGACAAAGTACAACAGCTGTTAGCGAACTATAAAGAAGCTAGTTATGATCACATTTGTAAACTATTATTAGGTAAAGAGATTGAGATGTTAATAGGGCCAATGGTTGTGAGATAGAAAAAACAGTCAAATCTTTTGGTTTGGCTGTTTTTTATTTCATGATATGTTTTCTGTTCGAGTATACAAGTTTATCTCTCTGAGGAAAGGTGTTATCTCGTGATCAATGTCTGTAGATTTACGAATTAAACTATTAATAAGTCAAATTAACATTAAAAATAGTAAAAATTTTATCAAAAAGCCGAAAGCTCATATGAAATAATGTAAGCGTATTCAATCTTGTGGGAGGAGGTATTGTATCTTACACAACATGATAAACAGCTAATGATGTATAAAGGAATTTGACTGGTCTTAATACCTTCGAAAGGAATGGTGGTAAACATGACAGGTAAAAGCAGTTCTTTTAAACAATTTATCGTTCTTTTAGCGATAACACTGACTTTGTTAGGACTTGGCACAATTATCGGAATTAATCAGTCGCAAGCAGAAGAAATAACAAAAACGATAACGATCGATGGTAACGATGTTGATGAACACAATCGCTTTAAAGGTTTTGGTACGGTATCAGGCAATAATACATCTCGCTTATTACTCGATTACAAAGAAGAGCACCCTGAAAAGTATTGGGAGATTATGAATCAACTATTTAATAAAGAGACAGGAGCAGGATTAACTCATGTAAAAGTAGAATTAGGTGGAGATATCAATTCTTCCTCTGGTACTGAACCAGCAACAATGCGTTACAAAGATGAACCTGCCAACGTATTAAGAGGTGCAGGCTTTCAATTTGCTGCTGACGCGAAATCTATTAATCCAGCAATCACAACCGAGATTTTACGATGGGGTGAACCTCGCTGGACTTGGAATGGTGCGGCTGATCAAGATTATGAAAATCGCTATCAGTGGTACAAACAAACGATCGATGCTGTTAATGAAGAGTATGGCTTCCAATTAGATTATATCGGCATATCGCAAAACGAGAGAGCACAAAATGGTAATGGGAGAATTGATGTAGAATGGCTTGAGTATTTTACTTCAAGAATAAAGGAAGAACCCAATTATGAAGAAGATTATCAAGATATAAAGCTAGTTGCTGCTGATGGATATCGGGATACCGAGACAATTAGTCGTACGTTATTAGATAACCCAGACTTGATCGAAGAAATTGGTGTGATCAGTTCTCATTATGGTCTGACAGGTTCTAATGAACTTTCAGAATTACAAGACCAATTAATTGCAGAAGATAAAGAACCAAAAGAGGTTTGGGTTTCAGAAGGGATCGCACCCATGATTAATGCTAGATATCGTGAGAACATGGAACCACATTACAATGGCCTTGGTGGACGTGCTGGTATTATTGATGTGACATCACGAATCATTTCTGTCTATTCGTGGGAAGGAGCAGGTAATCTGCCATTAAATGCAGTTTCATTTGATTTTCAGCCATCTGTTGCTGCTTTTTACCAAGGTGCACAATACAATCCGAAGCATTTAATTAGTGCATTTGATCCTTGGTCAGGTTTTTATGAAGTAGATGGTGGTCTTCAGGGTGTCAGACATGTCATGAATTTTGTTGGTTATGATGATCCTTCCACAAAGGAAAATGAAAGATGGCAATATATAAAGAATGCCACCTACAGTGATGGTAATTTCTTTGACGGAGGAGTAGATGTAGATACCAGTACACATAATTATATGACATTGAAAGATCCGAAAACAGACGATTACACTACTGTATTTGCCAACAACACGAAAGATACACGTAAATATACGATTGATTTAGAAAACTTGGATGGAAAAGAGGATGCAGAAGTATTTGTTTGGGAGACTCGTGGGCCTGAAGAAGGACAAGATTATGATGAAAATTGGTTTCAACATATAGAAACGATTCAACCGGAAGATGGAACGTATGAGATTGAGGTAAAACCCTATTCGATCGTGACCATTTCTACGTTAGATAAAGAAGCGAAAATCGATGATTTTGCTTATCAATCAGATCCGGTAGATTTATCAGAAGATACGATTATGCCTTTACCATATACAGATGATTTTGAGTATGATGAATATCCTGAAGATGAACAAGGAAGAGACTATATAGAACGACGTGGAGGTACACCAAGGTATACAACAGATCAAATCGGGGCTTTTGAGGTAGTGAAAGAAGCAACAAAACCAGTGGGAAGTGGCAGCTTTGAAAGAACAGAACGCGAAATCCCGGACGCAGAAGAACACGGCAGTATGCTGCAACAAAAAATCACGCCAGATATTATCGGAGCAGATTGGGCTGTTTGGGGTGGAACAGACGGATCTGAAGCAAATGTTAATCCTAACACCAATATCGGAGATTTCCGCTGGGCAAATTATAAAGTATCATATGACTTTTTATTAGATACGCATACTCCAGAAGCAGAAGGCAGAGAGAATTATGCTTTAATCGGTGTTCGCCAAGTAAAATCTGACTGGTCTGATTCTCAGGCACCTTATAATGCCCGGATCTACAAGGATGGAAAGTACGAGATTTTGAAACTTGGTGATGTGGTTGAAGAAGGAACAATAGAATCGTTTGATAATACTAGATGGCACAACTTAGCATTTGAAGCAAAAGGAAATATCTTTACCCTTTATCTTGATGATGAAGAAATAGCCTCTTACACGGATGAGGATTCAACTGTCATGTCTGGTAGAGTGACATTAGGCTCAGGCTATTACGAAACACTTATCGATAATTTGAAAATTGAGCCAATTAAGGGTTATGCATATGAATCATGGAAACTGGATAATGCGCAAGGTGAAATTTACGACACAGAGGAAGAGGCATTAGAAAACGATGATCAATGGAACCCAATTGGATATGTTGGTGACTGGGAATTTATCCAGGCTGGATATGGACACTATAATCGTACACAAATGAGCGCATCAAGTGACTATCCGGTTTGGAATGGCATTACTGTGGAGCATACAGATACTACCAATCAGCAAGGAACATTAAACAAGGTTTACTATTCAGGAGATTGGGGCTCCAATAGTGGTAATGCTTGGGGAAATGAGGGTGATTCTTATGAAATTACCTTTAAAGGAAATGCTATCCGATTGTATGGTGAAGCAAATCCGTCGAATGGTACGGCAGATATTTATTTAGACGGTGAACTTGTCGGTGAAGCTGATTATTTGAATAATAGTTCGATCGTAAAAAAGGTTTGGGAAGCGACAGATCTGGAAGAAACTGAGCACACATTGAAAGTGGTTGCTAAAGAAGCTTATACAAGTTTTGTTCGAGCTGAAATAGAGACAAATGATCCGATTGACTTTGAAGCAGTAACAACATTAGCTCCCAATGACTTTACCGCAATAGCTGATGATTCAGAAATTGGAAATGAGGAAAATACAGTGTATGCATACCGTGAGAATGGCAATACCTGGGGAGCTAACAGCACCAATGCTTGGGCTGACTTTAATGATAATCCTTATATCTTCATCAACTTCACAGGTACGGGAATTGATTATCTTGCAGGTGCAGAAAATGAAACCACTTACCATGTGGAATTGGATGGTGAAAGTGTCGGTAATTTTGACGTAGAGGATGACGGTATCAGATATTCAGTCAGAGGATTAGAAGATAAAGCCCATACGTTAAAAGTTTCTTTAGGTGACAATGAAGTAAAAGAACAATATATGGATTATCGCGGTGTCAACATTTACAGTACACCTGAAGAAAGTGAAGATATGATACTCTTTGATTTTAAAGGAAATGGCTTTAATCTATTTGGTGCAACATCTGACGCATTAATAGATGTGTATATTGATGATCAATTAGTGGAGGAGGACTATCGAGTATATCCAAGAGGAGACAGACAAACCTCTTATCACATTCGAGGTCTGAAAAAGCAGAAGCATACAGCTAAAATAGTAGTGAAAGCTGGTAACTATGTGCTAGATGGAATCGATATTATTACAGGTGCTAGTCCAGCAGAAAAAAATAAGGATAAAGAAAAAAAGAAGGACAAAAGTAAAAAAGATAAGAACAAAAATAAAGATAAGGAGAAAGACAAAAGTAAAAAAGACAAGAACAAAGATAAAGATTTAGTGAAAGAAGCAGTAGAGGCGTTAAAGGTTTATAATATTGATGATGTTCGTGGTAATTTGTCATTACCAACCGAAGGAGAGCACGAAACAACGATCTCTTGGGTGTCAGAAAATCCATCGGTTATCACGACAACAGGTGAAGTGACACGCCCTGAACATGGCGAAGGCGACGTAGAAATAACATTAGCAGCAACTGTAGCACTCAATGGTAAGAAAGCAACCAAAGAATTTGTGGCGAATGTAAAAGAAATGCCGGAACCGCTCGATTATCAAGGATATTTGTTTAGTTATTTTACTGGTGAAGGTTCCGAAAATGGTGAACAAATATATTTTGCCTTGAGTGAAGGAAATGATCCTCTTCACTGGCAACAGCTTAATGATGGAGAACCCGTCATCACATCTAAATTAGGTGAAAAAGGTTTAAGAGATCCGTTTATTATTCGTTCTCCAGAAGGCGATAAATTTTACATGATTGCGACTGATTTAAAAATCAATGGTAATTGGGATTGGAATAGAGCGCAAACAGAAGGAAGCAGGTCAATCATGGTTTGGGAGTCGACTGATCTGGTGAATTGGTCCGAACAACGATTAGTAGAGGTAGCGCCTGAGGAGGCAGGAAATACATGGGCTCCAGAGATCTTTTATGATGATACGATCGGTAAGTATGTCGTATTCTGGGCATCGAAACTGTATGACAATGAAGAAGATAGAAACTCAGGAGATAGTTATCAACGTATGATGTATACAACAACAAGAGACTTCCATACTTTTAGTGAACCTGAGGTTTACTTGGATTATGGTTACTCGATTATTGATACAACCATGGTAGAACATGATGACAAGATTTATCGTTTCACGAAGGATGAACGAGTAAACAATGAAGAAACGTCACCAAATGGTAAATTTATTTTCCAAGAGGTAGGAGATTCTGTACTTGACCCTGATTTTGAAATGATTACAGAAGGAATTGGTAAAGGAACGATTAGCCAAGGGGAAGGACCAGCAATATTTAAGTCCAATACAGAAGAAAAATGGTACTTATTTATTGACGAGTTTGGTGGCCAAGGCTATGTACCTTTTGAAACAACCGATTTAGCTTCCGGGGAATGGACAGTAGCCGAAGATTACGATTTACCTAGTCATCCACGTCACGGCACCGTTTTACCAATTACACAGGAAGAATATGATACATTACTTGAAAATGTACCAAGTGAAATAAAAGAGTAGTTCTGGTTTATCGGTAGTTGGGGGTAATATAGATCATCATGAAGCAGATCAAAGACTATACAACTAACGGAACCATAGAATTGAATCTGAATTTAGATATCAAGTTTAACAGAAAAGCTCCTAAGGATTTTTCCTAGGAGCTTTTCTAAAAGAATAAAAAAATTGCAATAAATGAGAAAAATATTATATTCCATTTTACTATTTTGCTATCCATAATGATAAATATAATAGCTGTAAAGGAGGGATTTTGCATCAGTGGATGTAAACGTTTACTTAAAGGGTGATCGTTACAGCCAAACTTTCTAAACAATACGGTCAAGACCTTGATGTTTGAAATGCCTAATAATTAGAGAGGATGAAATATTTTGAAGCAGTCGATAAGGAAGCTAGCCTTAATAGGGAGTATTATTTTACTTTTGGTAACTACACTTAGTCCTGTTTCTACACATGCACAATATTCAGCTAATAATACAGAAGATAGCAGCGATACTATCATAAAGTTAGATCCAAGTTATCAACATTCTTCCTTTGATGGTTGGGGAACAGCATTAGTTTGGTTTGCGAATGTCACAGGTGGATGGCCAGAGGAGGTTAAGAATGAGTTAGCTGATGAGCTTTTTGGAGTAAGTGGCTTGAATTTAAATATTGCTAGATATAATATCGGAGGCGAAGATTCGCCAGAGACCGAACCATACATGCGTCTTGGAGGGGCAGTTCCAGGCTATTGGAATCGTCCAGATGAATTTGGTCCACCAGATGATGCAGATGAAGATTGGGAAGAGCAAGAGGACTGGTGGGATCCAGATAATCCTAACCATTGGGATTGGGACAAGGATAAAAATCAGCAATGGTGGTTAGAAGCCGCTAAACAAAGAGGAGCCAATTTATTTGAAGCATTTTCGAATTCACCACCATATTTTATGACAAACAGTGGATATACTTCTGGTAATTGGAATTCAGCTGAAGATAATTTACAAGAGGATCAATATGAGAACTTCGCCACATATCTTACGAGAGTGGTAGAATATTTTGCAGAAGAAAAAGGTATCTCATTTCAAACTTTGTCTCCTGTAAATGAACCTAATACAAATTATTGGGGAGCACAAGGTAGACAGGAAGGTTCACATTGGGATCCTGCATCACAAGCTAGAATTATAGAAGAGGTAAGTACAGAATTAGAAGCACTAAATTTAAAAACCGTAGTCTCAGCAATGGATGAAACAAATCCAACTAAATTTAGGGAGAATTGGTATCAATACAGACAAGACACTATAAATAACATTGGCCAAATGAATGTACATACGTACGGGCCGAGTGAACGAACTCCTATTAGAGATATTGCTAAGGGAGAAAACAAACGATTATGGATGTCAGAAGTAGACTTAGGTCCAAGTGGCATTCCTCAGGATTTTGACAATATAGAACCAGGCTTAGCTCTATCAGAACGAATCACATCAGATATTATGAGTCTTGAACCGAAAGCCTGGGTACTTTGGCAAGCAATTGAAGATCAAGTTAATATGAATGCAGAAAATGAGAATATGAACTGGGGACTAATCCATGTTGACTTTGATCCAGAGAACTTTGAGGAACTAAAATGGCACAAGAACAAAAAATATTACACCATGGCAAACTATACGAAATTCATTCGTCCGGGATTCCGAATGATTAACTCTGATAATGAAAATACACTAGCTGCCATTAATAAAGCAGATAACGAGGCCGTTGTTGTTTATACGAATACGTCAGCATCAGAGAAATCCATTGATATTGATTTATCTGGTTTCGGAGCAGTAGATCAATCTGCTACCGCATCAACGCATGTTACTTCAGCAGAGCATAATCTTGCTGAGGGCGAAACCATTAACATAGAGGAAAAGAGTCTGACAACTGCGGTAGAACCGAAATCAGTTACAACATTTGTGATCTCAGGTGTAGCTGGTGTAGATGAAGAGGATGCCTTCTTTCAAGAGAATAAGACATATAAAATAGAAAATCAAAATAGTGAAAAAGTACTTGATTTAAATGATCAATCCCTTGTTCAATATACAGCAGAACGTGAAAATACAAGTCAGGAATGGAAATTTAAGAAAGTGACAGATGGCTACACAAATAAAGAAGAATATCAAATAATTAACGCAGAAACAAATGAAGTACTGACACATCAGGATGGAGATGTGATCTTGTCACCTTATCAACGTATTGACGCGCAAAAATGGATCATTTCTACCTCTGGTAATGGTGACTATACATTGATCAATAAAGAAAGTGGTACCTTATTAGAGGTAGGTGGCCAATCGACTGAAGAAGGTGCTACAGTCGGAGTTTGGCAGGCTAATGCAGGAACGAATCAACAATGGGCAATAGTAGAAGCTGGTATAACAACTATTGATAATGTTACAACCTGGACTACTATTGGAAATGCGCCTTCACTACCAGATACAGTCACTGCTAAATATGGTGACGGTGAAAAACGGGAAGTAGAGGTTATATGGGACGATATTTCTCCTGAACAATACGATAAAGAAGGGGATTTTGTAGTAGAGGGCACTGTGGAGCAAACATCATTAAAAGCAGAGGCAGTAGTATATGTAGGTGAGATTGTTCAATTAACAGATACAAAGGTAAAGACGGTAAAAGGTATGGCACCTGAACTACCAAATACAGTAACAGCAGAGTTGTCAAGTGGTAGAGAAATCAAAGTGCCTGTCAATTGGGATGAAGTAGAAACTTCCGATTATGCAACGTATGGTCAGTTTAAGGTTAATGGCCAAGTAGAAGGGACAGGTGATAAAGCCGTTGCACTTGTGCAAGTAGCAGAAAGTGTGCTTGAAAATCTTGCGCTAAGCAATACAAATGCTGAATATCCAAAAGCAACAGCTTCCTTCACTGGTCAATGGGATGATGTTAATCGAGTAAATGACGGGGATTATTCCAGTAATCGCTGGACTAACTGGGATCCGAATGAATGGCGGGAGACAGATTGGGTTGAAATTGATTTTGGCCAAGAACGGGAGATTTCTGAAGTTAAATTTACATTTTATGATGACCAAGGTGGAACAAGACCTCCAGAATCTTTATTTTTAGAGTATTGGAATGGGTCGGACTGGGTTAAAATAGACAATTCAGATGTAGAAGTAGATGCCGAAGATGAAATAAACATTGCTTTCGACGCAATTACAACTGACAAAGTTAGAACGCAATTAACAGCTATGCCAGATACGTGTATTGCTATTGTAGAAATCGAAGTATATGGATTCGGAGAAACACCAGTAATTGGTGAAGATGCGACACTGAAAAATATTTGGATTAATCATAGAGTATTAGAAAATTTCAAGGCTGATAATTTCCGTTATGAAGTGGAAATGGAAAAAGGATCAGATATTCCGGCTGTTGAAGTGGAAACAAATGATTTATTTGCAACCTACGAAATCGAACTTCCAGAGTCATTGCCAGGGGAAGCAAAAGTTACAGTAACAGCGGAAAACGAGGAGCAAAGTAACACTTATACAATTGATTTCATGGAGAAACTAATAAATGAAGAAGAACCTGAGAATGAAGAAGGAACAGATGAAGAAAGCCCAAATGAAACTGAGGATGAGCAATCTCCTGGGCATAGTGAAAATGAGCTTCCGATTAGTACTATTAACGACTTACAATTTCTTGAGGTGGAAGCGAATCAACTCTATCAAATCAAAGGTACAAGAAGTACAATTAAAATGCCTGGTGACTTACCGCCTGATACAAAGCTTGCTGTATCAGAGAAATCGATCGAGGATACAGATCATCAAGGATTAACGCTTGCTGGAGACAGTTTTACGTTTACATTTGATTTTCCAGAAGGATCCGAGCAGCCTTCAGAACCTTATACTCTTTCATTAGGTTATGAAGAAGAGGTTCAAGGTGAAAAAGATATATATTATTACCAGGAAGAAAATGATCAATGGATGGCCCAAACTGCAAAATATGGCGAAAACCAAACATTAACCATAGATGTTTCTCATTTCTCAAGTTATGCTGTATTAGCGAATGCTTCTGAAGAAACGGAGTCGGGAATTGCTGGGGAAGAAAAGAAAGTGCAGCAAAAGGAAAAAAATGATTTACCGGATACGGCAACGAATCAATTCAACATTCTATTGGTAGGTATTTTACTATTAGTTGTCGGAATCAGTGTATGGATCATACGAAGAAAATCAATATCATAACGAAAATAGGGGCTAGCTAACGACATGTTTAGCTAGCCTCTATTTTATAAGAAAGCATATAACCATTGGTATCACAACTTTTATCACGGTGCTAATTGTCTTTAAGCCCTCGTTTCAAGCTTCAAGTAACACAAGGATAAGTTTAGGGATAACAGACGCTAACACCCTGATAAGTTTTGCTAATGATAAGCCCCACTGATCATAGTCTCTCTTTATAACTATTATTAGTGATTTCGCATGCCATATCTTGCACTTTCACAGAGCTAATAACCTAAATTTCTAGGTCTGACAAATGTTGTAGAGCAGATTTTAGCGTAGGCCGCTGGAGTGGTGGTCAAACGGTAGATATAGCGAAGTAGTTATTTTGAAATGTTATATGTGTATTGGCAACGCTCCGACTAATTACTTCGCTTTCCACGGGCACGGCCTCAACTAATTTTGCAAAGAAAAACAAGTTGCAAAGCGGATTCGACTCGTGCTATTCCCGCAGGAGTCTTTCGTAATTAGTCTCCGTTGGGAGAAGGTGCAACAATTTTTGTCATAAGTAATAGGTTGACTTTTTACAATGGACAAAGAGCAAAAATGCTTATGTAATTATAAAAGCAACCGTATTACTTCATGCTAGTGTTGTATAGCAGACCTTAACGAAGGCAGCCCATTTCCACTACTGTGGGAATTGTTTGACCTGAAGATCCACTTTTTCGAGCGGGTTTTGCTCGAAAAAGTTAGCTGAAGGCCAAACCCCACGGAAAGGGAAGTGGGCAGCCGGAGTGATGGTTATGCTGTCGAAAAAATTCATAATTACTACCAAGGCAATTGCATTCCACTTAACATTTAATGATAAGGACTTGGTGGGAGAGGAAAATGATTATGAAGTTCGTCTTACATACTAAGTAAGCAGGAATAGATGTTCATCATGAAAGTCAAATATCTATCGATAAAAGTAAAAATAGTGCTATTTTCACCAAAATGAAAGCGTTTATAATTTGGGTAAGGAAAGGGGGAAGCCATATGCAGTTTGATACATCAAGTGGTTTATTCAAAATTTGTGAATGGCTGTATCGTCTTGCATTGCTCAATGTGATAGCGATTGGATTTACCTTGCTAGGTGGGATTGTACTCGGATTGTTCCCAGCAATCACCGCTATGTTCGCATTAAATAATAAATGGATTCAAGCCGAAGAGTTTCCTGTCATAAAAGAATTCTGGAAAGCATATAAGAAGCACTTTGTGAAAAGCAATTTACTTGGAGGTCTTATAGTAGTCACCGCGATAGCCTTATACATTGATTTTGCGCTAGTTCAGAACTTTAGTGGAATGCTATATTATTTAATCCTTAGCAGCAGTTCAACAGTATCAATTTTAAGTGTTGTTGTTTTATTATATGTCTTTAGTTTCATGATTACATTTCCGGGATTAGGCTTGATCAAACAAATGAGAAGAGCTATACAGCTGAGTACACTATTTCCAATACAAACGATCTGGATGGGGCTGTCATTAGTTAGCTTTCTTTTTATCTGTTGGGTGATTCCTGGGTTTTCTTTCTTATATTTAGGAAGTGGTTTAACCTTTATTGCCATGTATTTTAGCAATTACGCTCTGAAAAGGTTGGACAAGTACAACATGTCACCATCCCAAAAGACAATTTTAGAAGAAAGAGGTGTTTTTCATGGCGAGTAACTCCGTTTCAACAACAGAGGAATTACATCAATCGAAAAAAACAAGAAAATCAAAAATCGAAAAAAGTGAAAATCTCGTTGGTTTATTATTTGTTTCGCCAATGTTACTAGGAATATCTGTTATAGTTTTATTCCCAATTGTTGCCACATTTATCTTAGCTTTCGCAGATTGGAAGTTTGTCACCGGGATTGATCAGTTACAATGGATTGGATTTGATAACTTTATCGCCTTAACAAATGATGAGAAATTTATAAAATCTGTGATCAATAATGCGATCTTCATTTTTACTGTCCCGATCACGATGATATGTGCGCTTTTCTTAGCGATCATTATTGATAAAAATGTCTATTTAAAAAGTTATTTTAAAGTAGCCTTTTTTATGCCGTACATTTCAAGTGTTGTCGCAATCGCTGTTGTGTGGCAGGTGCTTTTTCATCCATCTCAGGGACCTATTAATCAAGTATTAATGACATTGGGAATTGAGAATCCGCCAACATGGATTTCTGACCCTAATTTTGCGCTTATTTCGTTAATGATTATTCATATTTGGATTTCGATTGGTTTTAGCCTGATAGTCTATATTGCAGGATTGCAGTCGATACCGAAAGAATTATATGAAGCTGCTGATATTGATGGTGCCAATAGTTGGTACAAATTTAGAAATATAACGTTTCCGTTAATATCGCCAACATCATTCTTCCTGCTAATTACAGGCATTATTGCTTCCTTTAAAGTGTTTGATCTTATAGCTGTGTTAACAGAAGGTGGACCGCTAAACTCAACGACAATGCTGGTATGGCATTTATATGAAAGAGCGTTCCTTGATTTAGATGTTGGTTATGCTTCTGCGATAGCTGTTGTATTGTTTTTATTTGTATTTTCGATCACAATTATCCAATGGATCGGACAGAAAAAATGGGTGAATTATTAAGAGAAAGGATGTGTTTGGATGCAAAGGCAAAGAAAATGGGACCCCAAGAAAATTATCAGTACGATTATCTTATTCTTTTGTAGTATAGCATTCTTATTACCATTTATCTGGATGCTATCAACGTCATTAAAAATTGAAGCGGATGTCTTTAAATACCCTATTGAATGGATTCCATCGAGATGGAACGCGGTAAGCAATTATCAGGAAGTCTGGTTTGGTGATCATCCGTTTTATTTATATTATTGGAATTCGATTAAAGTTGCTGTTTGCACTACTTTAATATCCGTAGTCGTATCATCGTTAGCTGCTTACGGTTTTTCAAAAGTAAGATTTCCCGCAGGAGCATGGCTATTTATGATTGTGCTGGCAACATATATGGTGCCTCCACAAGCAAGTTTGGTACCTCAATTTATTTTGTATCGTTACTTAGGGCTGTTTGATACCCATATTGGTTTAATACTATTAGGTAGCTTTAGCGTGTTAGGAACCTTTATGCTTCGGCAGTTTTTTATAGGTATTCATAATGACTTTATCGATGCAGCCAAAATTGATGGTGCAGGACATTGGCGGATTTTTTGGCGAATCGCTTTGCCAATTGTAAGACCAGCAGTCGCAACATATGCCATTCTTCGTTTTATCTGGACGTGGAACGATTATCAAAATCCGTTAATTTTCCTACGTACAGATGCATTGTATACGATTCAATTAGCGATGCAAAAATTTACAACTATAAATGGCAGCTTTTATACTTTGATAATGGCAGCTGCCGTATCAGCTATTTTACCACTTTTAATTGTCTTTATCTTAGGTCAAAAACATGTAATTGATGGTATTGCTTTAGGTGGAGTAAAAGGGTAAAGTAAAAAAAGTGTTGTCAGAGGTAAAAATAGTGATATGTATGCTGAAGAGTATTTTGTTAGCATCAATAGTGTAAGGGTTTTCAATAAAATTACAGGGGGTATGAAAATGAAAAATAAGTTACTGCTCTTATTATTAAGTATGACATTATTCCTCGGTATCTTGGCAGCTTGTAGCAGTAGTGAGGACGAACCAGCTACAAGCTCTGATTCAGAAGAAGATAATACCGAACAACAAGCAAGTGATAATGAAGGCGAAGAAGCGAGCTCTGACGAACCAGTGAAAATCATGTTCCATACGCATGGCAATGAAGCATCCTATAACTGGTCGGAAACCATTCCAGCATTTGAAGAAGAACATCCAAATATTGAAGTGGAGCTAGTCATTTTAAGTGAAAAAGGGGACACAAATGAAGCACTACAGAAATTAGACCTTGCAGCGTCCTCGGGCGAACAATTAGATGTGTTGATGTTTAGTGATCCTGCTTCTTATGCGCAACGCGTTGACTTAGGTATGGTTGCACCGATTGATGAATTTATTGAAGAAGAAGGATATGATGTAACAGAGGAGTACAAAGTAAATACACAATTGGGAGATCAGTATTATGCCCTACCAGGTAAATTTAACCCATGGTATGTATTAGTCAACCAAGACCATTTAGATGAAGCAGGCTTAGAAATGCCTACAGATTGGACTTGGGATGAATTTGCAGACTATGCCAATCAATTAACAACAGATGAACATTATGGAACGTTTTTCCATGGACCGCAAAATGGCGGATGGATGGAATATTTAAAATTAGCTTTAGCAAGTAAACCAGAGGAAACGGAACTACTAAAAGCGGATGGAAGTTCTAACTTTGAGGATCCAATGTTTAAGAAGACACTAGAGCTTCGTTGGCAAATGGAGAAAGAAGATCAATCAGCTACACCATATACAGACATAATGTCTCAACAATTACACTATCGCGATACCTTCTTTAATCAAGATGCAAGTCTCGTTATGATCGGTAGCTGGATGAATACAGAACTTGGTGGTACTGATCAGTTCCCTCTCGATTTTAATGTAGGAATAGCACCATATCCGAAAAATAATCCAGATGACGAAGGTGGCTATACACCAGTTACAACCGACTATATGGCTGTCGCTTCTAATTCTGAACACAAGGAAGCAGCTTACGAGTTCATTCGTTGGTATACAACGGAGGGTCAAATCGTTCAAGGCAAAAATATTCCTTCTTGGAATGGTGTAGGTGATGATGAATTAGAGAATATTGTCGATATTATTTTAGACGATACTAATAATCCGGAGAAAGTTGATAAAGAGGCACTTATTTCCGTATTACAAAATTCAAAAGCATCTAAACTAATTCCACCGGCTCCGTACCAGGCAGAAATTTATCAGATGGCAAATGATGAATATGAGAAACTAATTTATGAAGAACAAAATATCGATGAAACGGTTGATGCTATGCATGAGCAAGCTCAGGAAATCATCGAAAACAATCAATAATCTTGAACTGACTTAGTTAAAGCGTTTACAATTAAAGTAAGGGACGTTGATTCCGTTGTCCCCTGACATTCTTGTATTAGAGGAGGATGATGATGTGGACTGATTACCGGAGATTAACGTCTCCTTCTTTTCGTTCCAAAGTATTTCTCGCATCTTTTATATGTATTGGGATTCCCGTATTAATGACATTATCAATATACAGCTACTTAACGAGAGATGCAGTAGAAGAACAAGCAATGCAAAATGCAAAGAAAGAGCTTGATTTAACCGAAGAAAATGTTGCTAGAGTAATAGATGATGTGATTAATGCTTCTAACTTTGTTCAGATTGATTCAGAATTGAATACGATCCTGAAGAATAAATCGAATCTAACCTTTAATGAAATCGACAATCAGAGTTATACGGAATATTTAGAAGACCGTCAAGTACGGAAAACGATTGAAAATATAACGTTGTTAGGCGAAAAATCCTATGTAACGATATTGTTGAAAAATGGCCAGTACTATACGAATTATTCTACCGGACAATTTGATCCTAATTCATTCTATCAAGAGCAATGGTTTCAGGAATTGAGTTCATTAAATGGCTTTGAATCTTACTGGTCTGGTGTGGAACCAACGATGCTGTCGTATGAACGAATCCAAAGTCCATATCAACTATCTGTTGCCAGAACGTTACGTGACAGTAACAGTAGCATTTATGGATATGTCATTGTCACCTTACTGGAAACTAAGATTCGAAATATTTTAAACAACCAGAACCCATCTGAGGAAATCATGCTTATTGATGACCAAGATCAAATATTATCCCATAAAGATCCCGAACTGATAGGTGAACAAGCAACCATATTAGCAGATATCCCTTTAACGGATAGTTCGCAAATAGCAGAATGGAACGGAAAAAAATACGTGATGACCCATAAATCATTAACATTTAATGATTGGAGATTAGTATCCGTTATTCCATATAAAGCGGCTACTTCCAATATTAATTCGATTTTCTCAGAAGTATTTTTATTATTAGCTGTTTCCTTTGCAATATTTTTCGTTTTCTTAGCATATTTAATGAACAGAATTACCAAACCATTAAGACATTTGGATAAAGTGGTGAAGAAGGTACAAACAGGTGATTTGAGTGTCCGAGCAAACGTAAACAGTCATGATGAAATTGGTCAATTCTCTCAATCGTTGAATCATATGCTCGATCGAGTCAATACGATGATTGATGAAGTAAATCAAACGCATAAAAGAAAACGAAAAGCAGAATTGGCAATGCTTCAGGCCCAGATAAATCCACACTTTTTGTTCAATGTGTTGAATTCGATTCGCATGAAAGTTTTTACGTTTGGTGATAAGGAAAGTGCCGGCATGATTCAGTCTCTTTCTAAATTGTTACGCTGGACCATTGATAATAAAGAAGATCAAATCACCTTATTCGATGAAATAAGTTTAATGAAAGATTACGTTAATCTAATGAATATGAGACAGAGAAATAAAGTAGTATTAGAGGTAGATGTAACAGACAAAGCCTATCAGCAACTCGTGCCAAGATTTTTATTACAGCCTTTGATTGAGAATTCAATTATTCATGGTCTGAATCAAGGATCCGGTCAAATTGTCATCAAAGCGGATGTAAACGATGAGGTGCTTCAACTTAGCATACATGATAATGGAGTAGGGATTAGTCCACAACAATTAGCTAAATTGAATCAGGCATTACGTTCATCCACAACGACAAAACGTTCGAATACGGGATTTTCGAGTATTGGTATGGCAAATGTATATGAACGATTGCAGCTTTCTTATCGCGTGAGTCCAGAAATGAACATAGATAGTGAGTTGAAGGTAGGTACAATGATAACGATAAAGATTCCTTTAGGTGGTGAAGGTCATGTACAAAGTCATGTTAGTTGATGATGATTATCCAACAATTGAGTTTTTATCTGAAACGATTAATTGGGAGAAGTTAGGATTACAATTATGCAGTACACATGAGAATGGGTTACATGCCTTTCAATATGCGAAAAAAGACATGCCTGATATTTTAATTACGGATATAGGAATGCCAAAGATGGATGGCATCGAGCTTACTAAAGAAATGAAAAAATGGAATCCTAATATTCAAGTAGCAATCATCTCCTGTCATAACGAATTTTCTTATGCTCAGCAAGCGATTAAATTAGATGTCCAGGACTATATATTAAAGGAATCACTCAATCCAGAAGATCTTGAAGAGGTTTTAATAGCTTGTAAAAGGCGATTGGATAACGATACTTCCAAAGTAATAGAAGTAAAACAATTAAGACATAAAGTGAAAATGAATTATGATATCGAAAATCAAAAACTATTGCGACAGCTCATGCAAGGCTCTTCCAGTAAATTATTGGTAATGCTCGATCAAAGTGTGCCATATATTCCTGTATATTTTTATGTAAATGATTATTATCAAGTGAAGAAAAACTTTATTTCGGATGATACCTTACAATTTGCAATTTATAACATTATGAGAGAAATAATCAATAAAAAAGAAATGAATAAGATTTTATGTATTCATTATGAGCAAAATAAAGGTTTTCTCTTCTATCCTGATTACTTAACCATCAAATATGATATTTTCGGAGAGTTACGTGACTTATTGAAAGAGTTACAACATTCGCTGAACCATTTTTTAAATATACAAGTAAGCTTCTTGATAGGAAATAAAACGGATGTGAGTTTATTAAAATCAGCAATTATCTCTTTAGTGAATAGTGAGAAACAGATTTTTTTCACTCGTAACCATACCATAGTGAATGCAGAGGAAATAACTACCACTTATCATGGACAAGAGATTTTTCAATATTATCAGGATGTGGCAAACGAATTGAAAAAGGCAATGTTCCAACGTGATCTTGTGTTGTTCAAAGAAAACTTGTCCAAATGGATAGAATTTTGTATTGCAAAGCAGTATGAGCCAAAGGTTGTTAAAGAATGGTTTCTCCGAATGATTTTAGACTTGAACATAAGATTGCGAACGATTCCGTATTTTCAATCTAATTACCATGTGGAGTCCATACAGGAAGAGATTTTTCTATTAGATACGATATATGAACTGCGCGACTGGCTGAATAACTATGCCGAAAAATGCCTAAAAGAAACGACACAGCAATTAAAAAACAACTATCATCAAGATGTTGTTAATGCTTGTTATTATGTTGCTGATAATATTGAGAAAAAATTATCCCTAGATGAAGTGGCAGAATATTTATATTTAAATGCTAGTTATTTTAGCAGACTTTTCAAAAAAGAAATGCAGATTACTTTTGTAGAATATGTTAAACAGAGAAAAGTAGAGAGGGCTAAAGAGTTATTGGAATTAACCAATGACTCGGTTGGACAAATATGTGCACAACTCGGTTACGATAATCAAAGTTATTTTATTAAAATTTTCAAAAAACAGGCAGGGTGTACACCACTAGAATATAGATGGCGCAAATGGAATGGAGCTAAAGTGAAATGAATACAGGATGGAGAAACAGCGTTATAGCACAGCTAGAGAAAGATGCCGAGTATTTTCTGCACACGCGAGCAGATAACATCAATTTTGATACGTACCGGCAATTTATGCGAAACGGCGATCGGCAAAGTTACGAAGCACAGTATTTTCTGCGGCGAAAAAGATTAACGACATTTGGTTTACTTCACTACCTGTACCCAGAAGTGAAAACGTATATAGCTGCGTTTGAAAATGAGATATGGCAAGTGTGTAATGAATTTACGTGGTGTTTGCCTGCACACCTAGACAGACAATTCGAAGAACAAGATTATAAAAGATATCGACAAACCGATCAATTGCAATATTCTGTTGACCTTTTTGCGGCAGAGACAGCTTTTACACTAGCCGAGCTTATTGATCTATTTGATGAACAACTGGATGATTTTCTAGTAGAGAAGATGAAAATTGAGATCGATCGCCGGGTGTTCACTCCTTTTCTAGAACGTTCCTTTCATTGGGAGAAAGCCACACATAATTGGGCATCTGTCTGCGGTGGATCTATTGGAGCAGCAGCGTTATATATTCTAAACGGTGATCGTAGACAAAGCCAAATAATCAATAGAGTGGTCCAAACGATGGAATATTATTTTACAGGGTTTGAAGATGACGGTGCTTGTACAGAAGGCTACGGCTACTGGCAATATGGCTTCGGTTATTTTGTCTATTTCGCTGATCTATTAGAGCGTTTCCTTAACATAGATTTCTTCACCCGTCCCAAAGTAAAAGCGATTGCTTCTTTTCAACAAAAAATATTTTTGGCTGGCAATTACGTAGCCAACTTCTCAGATGCCGAACCAACTGCTGCTCCGATGCTTGGATTCAGCCATTTTTTGCATAAAAAATTCCCCGAAGTACATGTACCACAAGAGAGTGTGGCGTTGACAAATGTTGTTGATCATTGTGGCAGGTGGGCACCTGCTATCCGCGAGTTAAGCTGGTATGACCCAAATCTCAAAGGAAGGGAATGGCCACAGGGGAACTATTTGATGGAACATGCCTCTATCTTTTTATCGCGAATCGACCAATATGCATTTGCTTGCAAGGCTGGTCATAATGACGAACCACACAACCATAATGATATCGGACATTTTATCCTTTATGGTAATGGATATGTGTTTTTGCGAGATTTAGGATCTGGTGAGTATCATAAAGATTATTTTAGTGATAAACGCTATCAATTTATCTGCAATAGTGCAGCAGGTCATTCCGTTCCTGTTATTAATGGAGTCTATCAACAAGAAGGTGCACAATTTTCTGGTGAAATCACTCAAATCAGAGAAAGCAGCGGTAATGACGAGCTTGCATTAGATTTAAGCGATGCATACACAGAACAACTACAATTTATTCGCAAGTTTAATTGGGATAAATCAGATAGACCAAAGTTAGTAGTTAGCGACGAATTTGCATTTGAGAGGGAACCATCTTCTTTGGTGGAATCTTTTATTGCAGCGGATCTTCCTTTTGAACGGCAAGAAGATAGAATTTATTTAAAAGGCGATCAGGAAACATTGGAAATAACGTTTGATAAAGATAAAGTACAATCCAGTGTGGAAAGGAAAAGTTTTCGAAATCATCAGGGTAAAATCGAATATTATTTACACATATTATGCGAAGTTATCAGCCTAGATAAAGATATTACACTTCGATTTGAATTTAAGTTTTAGGAGGAACATGATGTTGCAGCAGAATCCTTTACGTTCGAAAAAAGATTTAGAGAAAGTATTACTAGATATGTGGGCACCGCTTGAGCCACATTATGATCAAACAAACTCACGGATAAGAGTGGGGCAGACAGCTGCAGCCTACTCGGGAAATGTAGCGGGACTTGAATGTTTTTCAAGAGTTTTATGGGGAGCGGCACCTTTCCTTGCATCTAGTGGCCGTACTGCTTTATGGTCGAAACATTTGCAAGGAATTATTAATGGTACAAATCGAGAAAGTGAAGGTTACTGGGGCGAAATCCATGACTATGACCAGCGTATTGTCGAGATGGCAGCTTTCGGATATGCCTTGTGTCTAGCTCCGGAACAATTTTGGGAACCATTAAGCGAAGATCAACAAGAAAATCTGGTAAACTGGTTATCTCAAATCAATCAGCACGCTGCCCATGATTGTAACTGGTTATTTTTCGCAGTGATCGTGAACATCGGTTTGAAACAAGTTGGAGCACCTTACGATCAAACAACCATTGAACAAAATTTAAACAGGATTGATGATTTTTACTTAGGTGAAGGTTGGTATAAGGATGGCGAAGTAGCTCATGTCGATTATTACACACCTTTTGCACTTCATTATTATGGATTATTCTATGCTACCGTCATGGAAAAAGATGACCCTGAACGTGCGAAGGTCTATAAAGAAAGAGCTATTTTGTTCGCAAGGGATTTTCTCCACTGGTTTAGTGAGGATGGACGGGCACTTCCATATGGACGTAGTCTAACCTATCGATTTGCCCAATGTTCGTTCTGGAGTGCTTATGTCTATGCGGGTTTGGAAGACATTCCTTTAGGTACTGTCAAAGGAATCATTCTCAGACATTTTCGCTACTGGTGTAAACAAGATATTTTTCTGCCTGATGGTACTTTATCGATTGGCTATCATTATCCAAATCTTTTTATGGCAGAAAACTATAATGCACCAGGCTCACCGTATTGGGCATTTAAATCTTTTTTTCTATTAGCTTTGCCTGAGGATCATCCTTTTTGGCAAGTGGATGAGCAGCCAATGCCTTCGCTGCCAAAATCAAAACGACTTGCAAAAGCTTCCTTATTAATCAAACGTCATGACGAACATGTTGTAGCTTTTACTTCTGGTTATAAGCACACAAATGCTCATACTCATACCTCTGCTAAATATGAGAAGTTTGCTTACTCGAATTATTTTGGTTTTAGTGTACCGCGAGGAGAGTGGGGACTGGATCAAGGTGCCTTTGATAATATGTTAGCAATCAGTGAACAAGATCATTTGTATCGTGTTAAGAGACAAGTCATGGAAAAAAAGGTGGAAAATGATTATATCTATATGAGGTGGGCACCGTGGCAAGATGTTGTCATCCACACATGGATCATTCCTGGATTACCTTGGCACGTACGTATTCATGAAATTACCTCCAAACGACCACTCGACATAGCTGATGGAGGCTTTGCACTTGGATTAACAGATTCCGAAAATGATTTAGATGAAAATGCAGTGGTAACAGAGCATGGCAAAGTATCAGCTCTTGCTCTTACTGGAGGAGCTGAATATAAGCATATTTTTCCAAATGCCAATACGAATTTGATGCAGAAACGGACCGTAATCCCAACACTAACGAAATCATTAAACAAGGGAACTCATCTATTTATGCATGCCTTTTACGGATCACCGACACAAGCGAAAGCAGAGTTGCCAAGATTAGAGAACGGGATCATTTATCTAGAAGACAAAGAGTGGAAATTGGCTGATTTAATAGAGAAGCGGGGATAATCCCCGCTTCTATTGATATAGTTGCCAGTAAAAGGTCCAGAGTTGCCAGTAAAATCAAAAAGTTGCCAGTAAATGTTCTTGAAATCATAGTCACGCATGAATGTGAAGTTACGGTAAGTGTAAAAAGTTGAGAAAGTAAACTGTCAAAACCAACAATCATTAATCCCCAAAATATTCATAATGTACCATTTCTTCTTTTGGTATATGCTTTTTCGGTGGTTTTGTCTCAGCTGGATAACCAAGACCGATGATGGCCACTACTCGTCGATCTTCAGGAATAGCTAAGACTTTTCTGGCATGACTTTCACGTTTCTCTGATTCTTCTGGATCTTCAGCGTGATAGATGGCGCCGAAAGCACCAACTAATCCTTGTTCTACCGCTGCTAGCCAGCAATATCCGGCTGCAATCGAACTGTCCTGTAACCAATACTTACTAATATCCGGTCGACCCGTGATTGCAATAGCAGCTTTAGCGTCGGCAATCCATGGCATAAATGGTGTGGTGTCTTTTAGAGCAACTAATTTTTCTGAATCAGTGATAACGATAATATCTTTGGATGGTAAATTATTTCCTGTAGGAGCAAAATAGGTAGCATCAACTACTGCTTCCAATACTTCCTTATCAATCTCACGATCTAGGTATCTTGTAATTTCTCTTCTGTTTTTAATAGCTTCTAATACGTCCATACAATCCCTCCTACTCCATTTACTAATTAATGTTTATTACATTCTATCAATAATTTCCTGTAATAACCATTTATTAGATTGAAATAGGAAGGGGAATTATTATTCTTCATATGTTCCAATTAAATCTAGTGCTTCCTCAACAAGCGACATATCAATAATTTGATCGAAATCTAATTCTCCTTGAATCGCACCATTTTCTTTGTAGAATTGGTATTGTTTTTCGACATCTTCTTCAAAAATGTAGCCATTTGGGTTTAAGCCAGTTACACCGACTTCTTCCCATAGCTTTTCATCTTTAAGTGCTGTGTGATTGGCCATAATAGAGATAACTTCACCGTCGTCATCGTTATCCTTTATAAAGACGTCATGGTAATCACGAACTCCTCTTAAGTATGCTGCCATAAATCGAACTGCAACATCTCGTCGTTCTGTTAAAAATTTTGGTGAACCTAAAACCATTGCAATTTGAGCCTCCGGAGCATAGTCTGTTGCATCGTGGAAACGCTGGTGTATGCCTTGGTTCTCCCCTTGTGTAATAAGAGGTTCAATCTGTAAAGCAAGATCTATTTGTTCATTTCCCATCGCAGACATCATATTACCAAAGTCACTCATCAAGACAAATTCTACTTCATCTGGAGAAACCTCGGCATGTTTCAGCATTTCATTGTAAATATAATGATCAACACCGTTTTCTGTGGAAACAGCAATTTTTTTACCTTTTACATCAGAATAAGCTTTAATGTCATCTTTTAAATCTTCTCTTACAACAAAGGTAAAATAGGAACTGCCTTGATTGTTATGACCTTTGTCAGCAATAAAGCGAACATCAATACCTTGTGCGATTGAATTGAAGAAGGAAGCAGAAGATATACCTCCGGCTACATCAACTTCACCAGCTGCAACAGCAGGCAACATTTCATCACTGTTGCCGAAAGTTGCGAATTCTACTTCAATGTTATACTCCTCAAAATAACCTTTATCCTTAGCGATGTAAAAGCCTGCTCCAGAAGCAGATCCATCCTCTGCGATTACAACTTTGGCGCTTTCTTCAAGAGGTGTTAAAGAATCAGAATTTTCGCCGTCATTTTGTTGACCGGAACCGGATGATTGACAACCACTTACAACCAAAAACGCAGCAACTGCCATAATTGAAAATAGAAATTTTTTCATTGTTATTCCTCCATTACAATTACTCACTATAACCTGGCTTGCTTTACTTCATTTTGTAGATGCTCCCATACATCTAAGAAAATGTCTGTCATGGCTGAATCGGATCGCACTTTTTCAATTGACCGTGATCGTTCCATTTCAATGTTAATGTCTTTCACAATTCTTCCGGGTTGTGAGCTCATTAGCAAAATTCGATCACTAAGCAGTAATGCTTCATCAATACTATGGGTGATAAAAAGAACCGTTTTCTTTGTTTCCTGCCAAATCGAAAGTAATTCTTCTTGCAAAATGAATTTGTTCTGTTCATCTAAGGCTGCAAATGGTTCATCCATTAACAAAATTTCCGGGTCATTCGCAAAAGCACGCGCAATACTAACTCGCTGCTTCATACCGCCAGATAGTTCTTTCGGATACAATCGTTTGAAATTAGTTAAACCGACTTTATATAAATAATATTCAGTGCGCTCTTTTATATAAGCACTTGGTAAATGTCTCATTTTTAACCCGAATGCAACATTTTCTTCCACAGTGAGCCAAGGAATAATTCCATTCTCCTGAAAAACCATCGATTGTAACGGCTTTTCTTTATCTTTTTGGTGAATCATTACTTCACCAGAACTTGGTTTTTCTAAATTAGCTAAAATTCTAAGTAAGGTTGTTTTTCCACAGCCACTTGGACCTAGTAAACAAACGAATTCCCCTGGTTGAATCGATAATGTGATGTCCTGTAAAGCTTCAATAAACTTATCTCGTTTAATAAATTTTTTCGAAAGCTGATTAATCTCAATTTTTGACAACTTTATCCCTCTTTTCTACGTTATTTCCAGAGCAATAATTTTCGTTCTATTCCTCTTAGTAATAAGGAGAAAAAGTAACCAAAAAACGAAATAAGCAATAAGCCGACATACATTTGTGGCAGTAAAAAGGCTTTGTAATTCATCCAAATTAGATAGCCGATTCCCGAGTTAGCACCAATCATTTCTGCTGCTACTATTGTCAGCAATGCAATCGCCTGACCCATTTGGATCCCTTCAAGCATAACTGGTAATGAACCGGGAAGTGCAATTTTGAAAAAGAAGTCTTTTGCATTGGCTTGATAATTCTTGGCAACGTCCACGTAGATCTTATCGATATTCGCTACACCTGCTGCGGTATTGATAGCCACTGGAAAAAAGACACTAATCGCAATGGTAATCATTTTTGAGAATTCCCCGATCCCGAATAAAATAAGGATAATTGGAAGCATCGCTAAAGTTGGAATCGGCATAAAAATCATGATGATTGGTGAGAAAAAATGTCTGAAATACCGGTACATTCCCATTAACAGCCCAATACATATTGCAGGAATAACCCCTAGTAAGAACCCAAATACAATCCGGGTTAAACTAACAGTGACGTGTGTAAAAAGCTCCCCAGTCTCTCCCATCTGCATAAGAGTTTGTATGATTAAAGAGGGTGCTGGAAAGAAACGAGGGTCTAATATCTCGAATTGTGAACAAAACTCCCATAATAGAAGTAAGCAGATCGGGGAGGAGATGGTAATCAATTGTGGTATAGTTACTTTTTTTCGCATGACATCTCTTCCTCTCTTTATATGGCTATCATATGTATTCGCCCAGAAGGTGTGCAAAAAAAAGTCAGTATGATAAGCTGACAAGAAAAGAAGGAAAACGTGAAAACGGTAATGACTCATCTATGTTCTTCGCTGTTTTACGATGTGTTAGTATGTTGACTCAGCTATTACTATTGGCTAGAAGAATAGGAGAAAGTTAATTGTTGTAAATCAATCGATAATTAAAGTGGGGATGCAATGATGGACGTTGCGACTATGGAAGAATCATATGAAGAATTGGTTAAATCAAAAGTGTGGTGATGAATTAGGGTGGAAATAACAAGAAATGTCAGGCAATAAAATATAGCAACTGGTTTTCTACATACCAGCTGCTATATCATTAGTTTATGCTTTAGTTATACAGTGAGCTGACAGATTGATGTTCATATAAACGGATAATTGCTTCGGCAGCAACAGGGGCTACAGTTAATTGTGTAATTTTATCGATTTGTTTTTCTTCGGATAAAGGAATTGTATTCGTAACAATTAATTCTCTTATATCGGATTCAGCAATTTTATTGACGGCTATACCCGAAAGTACAGGGTGTGTTGTACACGCATATACCAGATTTGCGCCATGTTTTCTTAATGCCTCTGCACTGGTCGTAATACGTCGCCCAGTATCAATAATATCATCTATAATAATTGCTGTTTTGTTTTCAACATCACCTACGATATTGATAGTAGATGCACTGTCTCTTGGACCTCTGCGGTCTACAATAGCTATCGGTGCTTTTAACTGATCAGCTAAATGTCTGGCCCGTGATACACTGCTATGGTCAGGTGCTACTACAACAATATTCTCTAATTGTTTTGCATCCAAATAGCTTCCGATAATAGGGACAGCTGTAATGGGGTCTACAGGAATATTGAAAAAGCCCTGAGCTTGGGGTGCATGTAAATCAATGGATATAATTCGGTCTGCACCAGCTTTCTGAATTAAGTCTGCGATCAGCTTAGCTGTGATTGGTTCGCGTGCACGAGATTTTCGATCCTGACGCGCATAACCATAATAAGGAATCACAACATTAATGGATGCTGCAGAAGCCCTCTTCAAAGCATCTATCATAATTAATAATTCCATCATATGGTCTTCAACAGGATCACACGTTGATTGAATAACGAAAACATCACAACCTCGGATGCTTTCTTCAATATTAATTTGAATTTCTCCGTCACTAAATGTTTTGACAGATGACTTACCTAATTCAATACCAATATGATGAGCGATTTCTTCAGCGAGAGGCAAGTTGGAGTTTAAAGAAAAAACTTTCAATTTGGTATCATTGTATGTATCGTTCAAGCAAAAGACCTCCTAATTAATGTATGTCTCTTACATTATCGCAAAAAGCGACAAATGAAACAAGTTATCTCTCTTTCTTTATTGCTTGAATCAATGACATAATTTGCAGTATTTGTTCCTTTAACAAAGTCGAGGTGTTTTCCATACATTCCGCCAGGCTTAAGGGCTGATTAACAATGGAAAAACAGCCTGCGAAATGTTGTCTTAATTTTGCGGTATTACCTCCCAAACTGCCAGATAATAAAATGGTTGGTGTGTTATAGTTATTAGCAGTTTCTGCCACAAAACCGGGTGCTTTTCCATATAAGGTTTGTTCATCACTTTGACCCTCACCAGTAAAAATAAGGTCAGCTGCTTTGATACTTTGTTCTAGATGGATAGCATCAGCAATTAAAGAGGCTCCAGATTCTAATTGACCACCAAGTGCCAGGAATGCGAATCCTAGACCACCAGCAGCACCAGCACCGGGAACCTGCTGCCAACGATGATGTAATTGATCTTCTATCAGATGAGCAAACTTGTTTAGAGCATTATCATATAAGCGGATTTGTTCCGAGGATGCGCCTTTTTGTGGACCGTATATAGCACTTGCACCAAGCTTTCCACATAAAGGATTATCGACATCACATGCAATTCGAAAATCAACATCTTGAATACGAGGGTCTAAATCATCCAGTTGAACAGTGTCAATACGTAATAGGTCTTTGCCGAATTTATCGACAGCATTACCATTTTTATCAAATGCTTTTAATCCAAGTGCTTGTAATAAACCTAAACCACCATCATTCGTAGCACTACCACCGAGACCGACAATGATTTCCTGACAGCCTTTATCTAATGCATCGAGAATCGCTTGTCCCATACCGAAAGTTGTTGTTAAATCCGGGTTTCGCTTTTCAGTTGGAACTTGATACAATCCTGCATGCATGGCTGTTTCAATGACAGCAGTAGTCTTGTTAATAATAGCGTAGCTCGTCTGAATTGTAGTGCCTAATGGTCCGAGTGTAGAGATCTGGACTTGTTCTCCAGATGTAGCTGATAAAATTGCCTCGATCGTGCCTTCACCACCATCTGCCATTGGTTTTGTGATAACTTCATGATTTCCACTTGCTTGAATTGCTGTCTTTATCGCATTTGCGACTTCCGTAGCGGAAAGACTTCCTTTATAAGAATCAGGTGCAACAACAATTTTCATAACACTTCCTCCAATAAATAAGATACTTTTTAGTAAAGTATAAAGGAGATACCGCTTTCAATCAATCTTAAAATGGGAGAGAGGATACTTTGGTACCGCAGATTATATACTTTTCTTATAAAAAAAAGATGATGCAACAATCACATCATCTTGATTAATTATTTTGTTGTACCATTGGTTGACGTATTTTAATAGATTTTCGCATTTCAAGTAACACGATAGTAAAGGCAATATGACCGTATACCAGATTGGCAATGAATATCCCCCATAAATAGGCCTCTCCAGGTCCTATTCCAGCGGTTACATATTTTACAAAGGTAAACCATGCACCTATAACAAAAGGTATTTGGCCTATCGCAGTTTTCTTCCAGTTGTCGCCCCAAAGTAAAAAAGGAGTGAAGCTAAAAATCAGCAAGAAAGTTAATAGTATATCCATACTGAGTCACCTCAAGTTTTAAAGTTTGTAAGTGTTTTCAACATTAGTATAACATAAGGTTCATATTTTTGTAACAATTAGTTCATATTTTAGACACAAATTTCTGGATGGAACGGAGTAGAGTACGTGGTTTGTTTAAGGTAAAGTATATGAAATTTGATGGATTTACTAACCCTTTACCATGATTAATGGAACGTTAAACCCGTTTATAAGAATAAAGCCACAAGATTAGAAACATAACAACTTGAGAATCAAAGGGATAAAGGTATCACTAAGAGAAACGACTCGAAGTTGATTTTTGCCTATCAGGACGTTTGAGTGAAAATCACTTAGTTTTTGGACGGGGCTTTAAACGCCACTATCTTTATTCAAATCGTCCGAGCGTATCAATTTTCCTATACCATGAAAAAAAGCCTCTAAGCAATGTGTACTTAAAGGCTTTCTCAAGAATATTTTAACCTGTATTACGCAGTCCGGCAGCAACACCATTAATGGTAAGCAGAGCTTCCATTAACAGTTCATCATATTGCTCGCTTTCCTCTCCCTGATTGCGTAATTGTGAAACGAGTTGAACTTGTAATAAATTCAATGGATCAACCAATGGATTACGTAATCTTACAGAGTCTTTGATGTTGTGACGGTTATCAAGTAATTCCTCTTGTCCTGTGATAGTTAAGACGATTTCTTTAGTTTGCGTATATTCCTCTTTAATAGCGTTAAAGATACGAGAGCTAATTTCATTATCTTGCATCATATTAGCATACTCTTGGGCTGTTTGAATATCTGCTTTCGTTAGGGCCATTTGTAGGTTATTGATAGTTGCATTAAAGAATGGCCATTTTTCATACATTTTTTTCAGTAAGTCTAAGTTACCTGTTTCTTCAAGATATTTCTTAAAGCCAGTACCTGCAGCATACCAAGCTGGCAGTAATTGACGACTTTGGGTCCAAGCGAATACCCAAGGGATTGCACGTAAATCTTCAAAGCGGTCACTACCTTTACGTTTCATCGGACGGGAACCAATGTTCAAGTCACCTAATTCGTGTAAAGGAGTTGCCTGGTTGAAGTATTGGATAAATCCTGGATCTTCAAAAACTAATGATTGATATTTCTTCAATGCGTATTCAGAAATAAGACTCATCGCATCCACTTCTTCTTGTGAAGGTTTCATGTTTGTATTATCATCATTTAATCCCATGATACCTGTTAATAGGGTGGAAGTAGCTTGTTCTAAACTACGGTAAGCAATATCTTCTAGTAGATATCGAGAAGATAATACTTCCCCTTGCTCGGTAATTTTAACACCATCCCCAAGTGTTACGGCTGGTTGTGATAATAGACTGGAATATAATGGTCCACCGCCACGTCCAAGTGATCCACCACGTCCGTGGAAGTATTTTAATTTAACGCCGTAACTGGAAGCAATGTCATGAATTTCTTGTTGTGCTTGGTATAACTCCCAGTTTGCTGTGATGTTACCACCATCTTTACTACTGTCAGAGTAGCCAAGCATTACTTCCTGTAGGTCCCCACGTGCTTCAAGATGTTTACGATATAAAGGAATATCGAATAATTTTTTAATCATTTCGGGTCCGTTCTTCAAGTCATCAATCGTTTCCAAAAGAGGTGCTACATGGATGCGACTCACTACTTTTCCATCTGGATAGACACGATATAGACCAGCTTCTTTTGCTAATACTAAAACTTCTAGAAGGTCACTTACATTGTCAGTCATGCTGATTAAGTAAACCTCAATCGCACGTAAACCAAATGTGTCCTGTGCACGCTTGATCATACGGAACGTATCAATTACTTCTAATGTTTCAGGGCTGAATTCATCATAAATAGAAATCAGTGGACGAGGGTTCTCTAGAACAGAAATAAGTGTTGCTACTTTTTCTTCCTCATCTAATGATTTATATTTATCAGCGATACCTACTTTATGGAATATTTCACTAAGTGCTGATTCGTGCTCACCACTATGGTTTCGGATATCTAATGATGCAAGGTGGAATCCGAATAGATCAACTTGGCGAATTACTTTCCGTAAAAGCTTGACTGGATTGTGATTGGGATGATGAATTTTCATGCTTTCGCGGATAAGATTTAAATCCTCAAGTAACTCTTCTGCTTTTGCATAACCACGTTTATCATCTTGGTCTGTATAGTCAAGCTTTTTCAACATAAGAGAAAGTTTTACTCGATATACTTCATCATCTTTATGCCAGCCGTTAAATGATAATTCTTTGCGGTCTTTTTCAATAGAAGATCTCAACGCTTCACTTACTTCGATCTTAGAATCGGAATGACTCAAACGATCTTTTAAAGTATCAAGTGCCTCTTTATATTTTTTTAAGACTAGTTCACGGTGGCGTTTTAAAGTTTCGTATGTTGTTGTTGCTTTTACATTCGGGTTACCGTCACGATCGCCACCGATCCAAGAACCAAAACGTAAGAATGAAGGGATATTCCAACGCTGGTTATATTTTTCATATAATAAATCTTCAAGATCGTCATGTATTTTTGGTAAAACATCAAATAGTACACGATCAAAATAATATAATCCGTTAGAAACCTCTTTCATAACAGATGGTTTCTTTTGTCTGATTTCTTGTGTTTGCCATAAGAAAGTTATTTCATTTGCAATACGCTCTTTGATCATTTTCTTCTCATATCTTGTATAGGAATAATCCCACTGTGTTAATAAGCGTGCAATTCTTTTATGAATTTGTAAGATAGTTCTTCTCGTTGCCTCTGTTGGGTGCGCGGTCATAATTAATTCTAAAGACAGTTTCCCAAGTAAATCTGTAATCTGATCAGGACTAACATTGTTATCAATTAGTGTTTTTACTCCAGCTTCTAATGAACCAGGTTGGATAATATTTGCATCCTGTGCTTGATATTCCCGACGTCTTCTTGTGCGGTAGTTTTGCTCGGCAATGTTTAGTAAATGCAAGTGAATAGAGAAAGCACGAATAACAGTTTTTCTCAATCCAGGCTCCAGTTCATTAATTTTTTGTTTGATTTTATCTTGAGTGGTTGCATCCTGTGTCTCTCTAAATTCTGTGGAAAGAACACGAATCTCTTTAACTGTATTTAACAGTGTATCGCCACCTTCATGAAGCAATACATCGTCTAAAATCTTGGTTAGGTATTCGACATCTTTTAACAATGATACATTGATTTTTTCCTCTGATGTTGTTGTCATATTGTCCCACTTCCTTTCAAAGTTTTCTTACAATGAGATGTTATGAAATAAACGTGTGCATTTAATAGTGTCGTGCTTTGAATAACTTGCAATTGATAGTTGGCTGGAATTGGTTAGAGGACTTAAACTGGACGAGCGATTCCACACTGCCTTAAGAATCGTCAGAGAAATAAATGAAAATAGTATATAAAATAGACACATCTATTATGATAACATGATTTTGACAAAATGAATAATGATTTTTCTTTATTGTCGTAATTGTCTGAAAATCCACGTTTTTTATGTATAATAGTTGAGTCTATTTCTATAATAAGTTTATGCTAAATGAAAGAAATTCGCAAATCATTAAAGGAAAAGGGGGTAAAAATATGAAACTCGAAGGGGTTCTACCTGCAATTCGGAAAATGAAGGACTTTGATTATATTTTAAACAGTGATCATGAATTATTTATTATATTGGAAACTAGAATTGCTCAATTACCTCAAATTGTTCAATACGCTAAAAAGTTTAATAAAAAGGTTTTCGTCCATGCAGATCTAATAAATGGTTTAAAAGTTGATCAGTACGGTATGGAATTTTTAATAAGACAAGTAAAAGTCGATGGAATTATTTCTACTAGAGCAAATGTAATATCCATGGCTAAGAAAAGTGATATAGTAGCTATTCAACGTCTATTTGCGATTGATAGTTCGGCGATTGAAAAGAATATTGAGCTCATAGAAAAAACAAAACCTGATTATATCGAGGTATTACCGGGAATTATCCCGTCTGTAATAAGTGATATTATTGAACAAACTGGTATTCCTGTGATAGCTGGTGGCTTAATTAGAAAAGAAGAAGATATTAGAAATGCTCTGAAATGTGGTGCGGTAGCAATTACTACTTCAAATAAAGATCTTTTTCAACTATAAGTCAAGATTCGAAAACGGTAGTTTTAAACTATCAAATCTATCGTTTTTTTAAGATTGACCGTAAAATTATCGTTGACAGCGTTTTAGTAATAATATATGATTTATCCATAAGTTAATAATATTATTGTGGAGAAACGGAGATCCAAGCTATTTAAGGTATGGCGTTTTAGGCTTTTTGAAAACGCGTACCTGAGTTTAGTGATGGATCTTTTTTTGTTGCTTCTGGATCTTTTTTCCATAATTAATTTATTAATTTATTAAATGAAGTTTTGTTAAATAACAACAAGAAGACAATATAGGAGGGTAAATAATGAAAAAGCTAGGAATTATGTTTTTGATATTAGGAATACTAGCAGCATGTGGTAATAACGAGTCAGATGATAATGATTCCGCATCAGGTACAGAATCTAAAGAACTAAAGTTAGCGCATAACTTAAGTGAGGATCATCCAATTCATCAGGCACTAACTACTTTTGTTGACAGTGTAGAAGAAAAGACAGACGGTAATATTACGTTTGAAGTATTTCCAAATGGTGTTTTAGGTAGTGAATCAGAAGTGTTAGAACAAGTACAGAACGGTAGTGTTGACATGACGAAAGTAAGCGCTGGTGCGTTAGAATCTTTCTCAAATGAATACGCTGTATTTTCATTACCTTATATTTTCACAAGTGATACACATTATAGAAGTGTAATGGAGTCTGATATAGTACAAGAAATATATCAATCGACTGAAGATAAGGGCTTTGTAGGTGTTTCTTATTTTGATTCTGGCGCCCGAAGTTTCTATACTGTAGATACACCGATTGAAACCCCAGAAGACTTAGAAGGTTTGAATATTCGAGTGATGGACAGTCAAACTGCGATTGATATGGTTGATCTTTTAGGTGGTACACCGACACCATTAGGCTATAATGAAATTTATACTTCCTTACAACAAGGGGTAATTGATGGTGCAGAGAGTAATCCGACTGCACTGACTACTGGTCAGCATGGTGAAGTAGCTAAAAACTTCTCATATACAGAACATACGAATATACCGGATATATTAGTTGTTAGTACTGAATTATGGAGTAGCCTTTCAGATGAAGAAAAAGAAATTTTTAAAGAGGCTGCAAATGAAACAAGAGAAGAGCACACGGAATTATGGAATCAAGCGATTGAAGAAGCTGTAACCGAAGCTGAAGAGATGGGTGTAGAATTTAACGAAGTGAACAAAGAGCCATTTATCGAATTAGTACAACCATTACATGAAGAATATAAAGAAGATGACAGATTAGCTGAAATTATTAACGCAATTAACGAACTTGATGAATAGATGATGATATTGGGCAGTCTCATAAGGTTACAGTACAAACGAAATGAAGATAGACGCATTTCGTGAAATTTCTATAAATTATATTAAACCTTATGAGACCGCCATTATCATTAAGATATTTCTAAATCAGGATAAAGAAGGAGAAGTTACTTCATGATGGTAGATAAAATAAAAAAGATGTTGGACCGCGGCATTATATTTGTAGCTTCCTCATTACTGGTTATATTAGTACTAGGAGCCTTGTGGCAAGTTTTTACACGCTATGTTTTAAAGGATCCTAGTACTTTCACTAATGAATTATTAGGGTTTTTATTAGTGTGGACTTCTTTATTAGGAGCATGCTATGCGTTTGGAGCGAATAAGCATTTAGCATTAACTTTTATTACCAATAAATTAACCGGAATGAAAGGGCTAATTATTACTGTGATTAATGATATCTTCGTAGTTTTTTTCGCAGTGGTTATATTATTAAAAGGCGGTATGGAAGCAGTTGATATGACAATGTCTCAAACTACTCCTATTTTAGGTGTGCCAAAAGGGCTAGTTTATTCCATATTACCAATAAGTGGCGTGCTTATTATTTTGTATAAACTACTAGGAATTAACAGTTATAAAAAAATCATTCAGAAAGAAGGTGAATAAGGTGGATGCAAGTTTACTGGCAACAATCATTTTATTTGGTTCTTTTTTTGTATTATTAGTCATAGGTGTACCGATATCAATAGGAATTGGAATTTCATCGCTATTAGCTGCATTAACCTTAGTTCCTTTAGATATGATTTCATTTACAGCAGCCCAAAAACTGTTTCAAGGTATAGATAGCTTCACATTACTAGCCATCATCTTTTTTATGTTATCTGGTAGTATCATGAATAATGGTGGAATTGCTATCCGTTTGATTAATTTGGCTAAGCTTTTTGTTGGGCGAATGCCTGGGTCTTTAGCTCATACGAATGTAGTAGGTAACATGTTATTTGGATCTATTTCTGGTTCAGCTGTTGCATCGGCAGCAGCTATCGGAAGTGTTATGAATCCATTGCAAAAAAAGGAAAAATATGATCCTTCTTTCTCTGCAGCAGTAAATATAGCTTCAGCACCAACTGGCTTATTAATCCCACCTACCACAGCATTCATTGTTTATTCCTTAGTGAGTGGAGGTACATCCATATCGGCATTGTTTATGGCTGGATATTTACCTGGTATTTTAATGGGGTTAGCGATAATGGTTGTAGCATACTTTATTGCGAAAAAGGAAAAATATCCTGTATCTGAAAAGGTTACCTTTAAACAGGGAGTACGTGTTGTATTAGATGCTATTCCAAGTCTTTCTCTAATCGTAGTCGTAATTGGCGGTATTGTTGCTGGGATTTTCACTGCTACAGAAGGTGCTGCAGTTGCGGTATTATATTCTGCTATTCTGGCAGCTTTCTATCGTCAAATCAAAATTTCACAGATTCCAGGGATTTTAAAAGAATCGATTGTAATGACAGGTATTGTATTGTTCCTGGTTGGAGCTTCTTCTATTATGTCATGGGTAATGGCTTATGCAGGTATTCCGCAGCAAATTACCAATATCTTGTTATCCATATCTGAGAATCCAATTATCATCCTTCTGTTAATGAATATCATCCTGCTAGCAGTAGGAATTTTTATGGATATTACACCAGCGATTCTAATCTTTACTCCAATATTTCTTCCTATTGTTACCAATATAGGTGTAGATCCTGTTCATTTTGGAGTAATTTTAGTTTTTAACCTTTGTATTGGCATAACAACTCCACCGGTGGGAAGTGCGTTATTTGTTGGTAGTAGTGTTGCCGGTGTTTCGATAGAATCGGTAGTAAGACCATTGATTAAATTGTATATACCATTGGTTATTGCCTTATTATTAGTCACTTATTTTGAATGGATAAGTTTATTTATACCTAGGTTATTTGGTTTGATGTAAATTTTAGAAGCGAGGTTTAGTTATGATAAAAGATATTAATTTCAAATTGGGAACAGTAGAGAATAATACCGTTATTTTACGTGGAGAAGATACAATTGCATATGTATATATTTTAGAAGATGACGTTTTTAGAGTATATATTCCTGAAGAGCGGCATCCATTACTAAATAGAACGTGGACCATTACACCAGAAGCAGAGGATGTGGCTAAAGAGGGAAGAGATAAATCAGACTTATCACCATTTAGTTTACCTAAATTCCAGCTTCAGGAGACTGAAAATGAGATAGAGATTTTTACAAGTAAATTAAGAGTTGTAATTGATTTAACTGGCTTGAAGTTTCATTGGTTTGCAAAAGTGAAAGAAAACTGGATCAATATTGCTAACGATAGAAAGACACAAAATTACAACTTTAATCAAAACTTAGGTACTGGTGTTTATCATTATATGGAGAGAAATCCGAATGATTATTATTACGGACTCGGTGAAAAAGGCGGCCATTTAAATAAAGTTGGTAAACGGTATCGAATGAAGACGATAGATGCAATGGGGTATGATGCTGAGTATACTGATCCATTGTATAAGCATATCCCTTACTATATTACCTACAATGATCATACGGAAATTGCTTATGGTTTATATTATGATAATTACAGTGATGCTATTTTCGATTTAGGAAATGAACTTGATAATTATCATGGTTTATATCGGTATTATCACGCGAGTAAAGGAAATTTGGATTATTATTTTATGTTAGGCCCACGAATAAAAGATGTCGTAGAGACATTTTCAAGGTTAACGGGCAAAACAATCATGCCTCCAAAGTGGAGTTTGGGATATTCAGGCTCAACGATGACTTATACTGATGCACCGAACGCACAGGAACAGCTGAAAAAGTTTGTAGAATCCTGTAAAGAATATGATATACCTTGTGATTCATTCCAGCTCTCATCTGGTTATACAAGTATAGGAGATAAGCGTTACGTTTTTAATTGGGATTATTCCAAAATCCCTTCACCTGAAGATATGATCAAAAACTTTCAGGAAAATGGTATTAAGCTATGTGCCAATATTAAACCGGCATTATTAAAAGATCATCCCTTATATAACGACTTAGCTGATAACAATTATTTTATTATGTCTAAAGATTTGAATGAACCAGAAATTTCTCAGTTCTGGGATGATGTCGGCTCTTACTTGGATTTTACCAATTACGAAACATTTAACTGGTGGAAAGATAAAATAAAAGAACAATTACTATCCTATGGTATCGATTCTACTTGGAATGACAATAATGAGTATGAGATATGGGATGAACAAGCTAAAGCAAATGGCTTTGGAGAACAGATTCCTGTGAGCTATATAAAGCCAATACAAACAATGTTAATGATGAAAGCATCTTATGAAGCTCAGCGTGAATTCTATCCAGAAATACGTCCTTATCTAATTTCCCGCTCTGGAGCGGCAGGCATGCAGAAATATGTGCAAACATGGTCAGGGGATAATTTTACAGAATGGAAAACAATCCGCTTCAATATTAAAATGGGACTAAGTCTAAGCATGAGTGGTGTATATAACTTTGGGCATGATGTAGGAGGTTTTTCAGGTAAAGCTCCTGATCCTGAATTGTTTATTCGTTGGATACAAAATGGAATTTTCCATCCGCGCTTTACTATTCATTCTTGGAATGAAGATAAGACAGTAAATGTTCCCTGGATGTATCCAGAATATTTGGATCTCATAAGAGGCTTAATGAAAGAGCGTGTTAAATGGATTCCATTCTTCTATAACGCATTGCATAAGGCACACAAAGATTACAAACCCATTTTAACTCCTACGTTCTATCAGTTTGATCATGATAAAAAAGCATTTGAAGAAAATGATGATTTTATCGTAGGAGATCAATTGTTGATTTGTAATGTGGTAGAAGAGGGGGCACGTCATCGCGATGTTTATTTACCAGATAACGAATATGGTTGGTACGATATTAATTCAGATACATTCTATCATGGCGGAATCAGCTTAACGAATGAAGCGCCATTAGATACGATTCCTATGTTTGCTCAAGCAGGAGCCATCATTCCAATTCGAGACGGAGAGATAAGCTTCTCCAATACCGAAGAAGAGAGAGGTGTACTCCTTTTCCCATATGAAAAGAGTGGGGTATCGGAAGAATATATATATGAAGATGATGGTCAGACAAACAACTATAAAGACGGGGAATATACGTATATCAAAATTAAGATGGCATGTAATGGTGAATTTATAGATATTAACACAGAAGTAGTTGGAGAATATCAACTGCCATATGACAAAATAACCTTCTATTTACCGAAAGTGGAAGAAAGAAAAGTGAAAATAAATGGTCAAATTAGTCAGAATCACCATCAATTCGTACTGGATATTTAAATGTAGTTAAACCCCGTGATATGGACATGATTAATCGTAAATATTACGATTCTATTGAAAAGTTAACACAAATGAGCAAAATTTTGGAAAAGAAAATCATTGACAGCGCTTTACTTTAGGTGTATCGTTATAGTTAACAAGTTAAAAAATGTGTCGGAGATAAGGAGTCCACACAGCAATTTTGCGCACTTTCCTAGGAAGTGGTGCGTAAAAGGCTGTGTGGGCTTTTTTTCTGGCACTGCACGTGCATCTCTTGTTGAAGATGGAACTTATTAAAAATAAGGGGTGGATCATTTTGTCAGAGTTTTTAGCTGAGTTGATAGGAACGATGATTCTGATTATCTTTGGAGGCGGTGTTGTCGGTGGTGTGGTTTTGAAGAAATCAAAAGCAGAAGGTGCAGGTTGGGTCGTCATTTCAATAGGCTGGGGGCTAGCTGTTGCGATGGGAGTTTATGCCGTAGGAAATGTCTCTGGAGCACATATCAACCCTGCTGTAACTATAGGTTTTGCTTCAATTGGTGAATTCCCATGGGCAAAAGTTCCGATGTATGTTGGGGCGCAATTGATCGGTGCATTTATTGGAGCGGTCATTGTCTTCTTTCAATACTTACCGCACTGGAAGGAAACAGAAGATAAAGGGGCTAAGTTAGCAGTATTTTCTACAGACCCTGCCGTAAAAAGTAAACCTTCCAATTTAGTCAGTGAAATAATTGGTACCTTCGTATTAATTATGGGGCTGTTATTTATCGGTGCCAATCAATTTACGGAAGGGCTAAATCCTGCCATAGTAGGTTTGTTAATTGTAGCAATCGGGATGTCACTGGGGGGAACAACGGGTTATGCGATTAATCCGGCCAGAGACTTAGGCCCCCGAATTGCTCATGCTGTTTTGCCGATTATTGGAAAGGGAGATTCCGATTGGGGTTATGCTTTAATACCGGTAATAGGTCCGATTATCGGTGGGGTTTATGGAGCAGTTTTTTATAACGCTATCTTTGTTGGTGACATCACGCTTTTATTTTGGATCATGTCGATTGTGATGGTAGTTATATTAGGAGTAGCGTTAACTGCAGAGTTGAAAAAGCATAATGGGCCAATTAAGTCATCCAACAGCTCTTCTGAAAAGGAAGCAGTTTAAAAGATAAAATGAGACTTCCATCAGCTAGGGCTTAAGAACGGTTAACGCCGTGATAAATACATTTTGGGGAGGAAGTATAATGGAAAAGTATATTTTATCAATTGATCAGGGAACAACCAGTTCAAGAGCAATTATTTTTAACCAGAAAGGAGAAATTGTGGAAGTAGGGCAACAGGAGTTTCAACAATTTTTTCCGAAGTCTGGCTGGGTTGAGCATGATGCTAATGAAATTTGGACTTCTATTTTAGCATGTATTGCAGAAGCCTTAAGAAAAGCAGATATCGAAGCATCTCAAATTGCCGGGATCGGTATTACCAATCAACGTGAAACAGCAGTTGTTTGGGATAAAGAAACAGGTAAGCCTATTTATAAAGCAATTGTGTGGCAGTCTCGCCAGACAGAAGATATTTGCAGGGAATTACGTGAAGCAGGTTACCAGGATACCTTCCGTCAGAAAACAGGTCTATTGATTGACGCTTATTTCTCTGGAACAAAGGTAAAATGGATTCTAGATCATGTAGAGGGAGCACGTGAAAAAGCAGAACAGGGTAAGCTGCTTTTTGGAACCATCGATACATGGTTGATTTACAAGTTAACTGGCGGTAAAGCACATGTAACAGATTATTCCAATGCTTCTCGTACCTTAATGTACAACATTTATGATTTGAAATGGGATGAAGAATTATTAGATATATTAGGTGTGCCAAAAAGCATGCTTCCAGAAGTAAAATCATCGTCAGAAATATATGGTGAAACGGTCGATTATCATTTCTTTGGTCAAAATGTTCCAATCGCTGGTGCTGCAGGAGATCAGCAAGCAGCATTATTCGGTCAGGCATGCTTTGAAAAAGGAATGGTGAAAAATACGTATGGAACGGGTTGCTTTATGCTGATGCACACTGGTGAAGAACCTGTTCGATCCGATCATGGCTTATTAACTACATTAGCTTGTGGTGTCGATGGAAAGGTAGAATATGCGCTGGAAGGCAGTATATTTGTTGCCGGAAGTGCTGTGCAATGGTTACGTGATGGCTTACGGATGTTTAAAAACGCAGAAGAAACGGAAAAATATGCTGAAAGAGTGGAATCTGCCGATGGTGTTTATCTAGTACCGGCATTTGTAGGATTAGGTACCCCATATTGGGATAGTGATGCTCGTGGTGCCGTATTCGGTTTAACGAGAGGAACTACAAAAGAACACTTCATCCGTGCCACATTAGAGTCGATTGCATATCAGACTAAGGATGTACTTGGTGCAATGATTGAGGATTCAAATATCGATGTGAAATCGTTACGCGTTGATGGTGGTGCTGTTGCTAATAATTTCTTGATGCAGTTCCAGAGTGACTTATTGGATGTTCCAGTAGAAAGACCAGAAGTAATTGAAACAACTGCCTTGGGAGCAGCTTATTTAGCAGGTTTAGCAGTTGGTTACTGGGAGAGTAGAGACAATATTAGCGGTCAATGGAAAGTAGATAAACAATTCAATAGTGAGATGGACAGTCAAACGCGACACGATCTATATAAAGGCTGGAAAAAAGCTGTAGAAGCAACCAGACTTTTTAAATAAAAGAAATAAAGTGAGCCTTCCAGTAGCAGAAGTCTTATGGACGATAAGCATCGTTATAAAATTATTATTGTAACCAAAAACGAGCAACAATTGATTGTCAGAATTTAAAGGGGAGAAATCTATGACTTTTTCAAGCAAAAATCGCACTAATATGTATGATCAAATGAAACATAATTCATTGGATATGATCATAATAGGTGGCGGTATTACAGGTGCAGGAATTGCTCTTGATGCTGTCTTACGAGGGTTGAAAGTGGCCGTTGTCGATATGCAGGATTTTGCAGCTGGTACTTCAAGCAGATCTACCAAGCTTGTCCACGGTGGGTTACGTTATTTAAAACAATTTGAAGTGAAAATGGTTGCTGAAGTTGGGAAGGAAAGAGAAATAGTCTATGAAAATGGCCCTCATGTGACAACACCGGAATGGATGATGCTTCCATTCTATCAAGACGGGACGTTTGGTCCTTTTTCAACTAATATCGGATTGCGAGTGTACGATTTCCTTGCCGGGGTCAAAAAATCGGAACGTCGAAAAATGCTCAACCGGGAAGAAGCTATTCAACGTGAACCGTTATTGAAAGCTGAAGGACTTAAAGGTGCAGGATATTATGTCGAATATCGTACCGATGATGCAAGACTAACGATGGAAGTAATGAAGAAAGCAGTGGAGAAAGGAGCTCTTGCCTTAAACTATGCAAAAGTATCGAATCTCCTTTATGAAAACGACCGTGTCATTGGTGTAGAAGTAGCAGATCAATTAACAGATGAAGTACACGAAATAAAAGCAAAATATATTATCAATGCGGCTGGTCCATGGGTAGATACCATTCGTGAGAAAGATCACTCGAAACGAGGAAAAACATTGCAATTGACGAAAGGGATCCACCTTGTCTTTGATCAATCACGGTTCCCTTTAAAGCAAGCGATCTATTTCGATACACCTGATGGTCGAATGGTTTTTGCAATTCCACGGGACGGTAAAACATATGTAGGAACTACAGATACTGTCTACCAAGGAAATATCGCACACCCGACAATGACCGTGGCAGACAGAGATTATGTATTAAACGCAATTGCGTTTATGTTTCCTGATCAGAAGATTACAGCTGATGATGTTGAATCTAGTTGGGCAGGATTACGCCCATTAATTCATGAAGAGGGAAAAGATCCTTCCGAAATTTCACGTAAGGATGAGATTTTTGAATCAGATTCTGGTCTTATTTCGATTGCCGGAGGTAAATTAACTGGTTATCGAAAAATGGCGGAACATGTAGTAAATGTCATTCGAGATAAAATGGTTCAAGCTGAGAAAAAAGTCTTTTATCCAAGTGATACAAAGCATTTACCCATATCAGGTGGTGATGTTGGTGGATCAACAGGTTTTAAAGCATATATGAAAAAACAAATCGCCAAAGGGGTAGAATTAGGATTATCTACAGAAGAGGCTAGAATGCTTGTACAGCGTTATGGCTCTAATATTCCGATTGTTTATGATTACTATCAACAAGCTTTAACCAATGATAATTCTCTTGCACCTGTAACATATGCTATGCTTCAATATAGCATCGAGCATGAAGCGACTTGTAAACCAGTTGACTTTTTTATTCGCAGAACAGGTGCACTTTTCTTCGATATTAACTGGGTTAGAAAAGAGAAAGAAGCGGTCATTAGTGAGATGCAGCAGATCTTTAATTGGTCCGATCAAACAAAACAAGCTTATACAGAGGAACTGGAACTATTATCATACGAAGCTGTACATCCAACTAAAAAATAAGGGAAATAGTGGACTTAGTCTAACATGCTGAGTCCATTATATCTTTATTGTCTAAAAACTGGAAAAACCAATTGATTTCCGCTATGATAAAAATAAATAAAAAGAGGTGATAGGTAAATGAAAAAAGTGATAAATGATGCCAATCATGTCGTGGATGAAATGTTAGATGGATTAGTGGAAGCTTATCCGACCTTTTTGAAAAGGCTTCCAGGGACAACTGTCATTTCGAGAAGTGATGCGCCGGTACAGGGGAAAGTTGGTATTGTAAGTGGTGGCGGAAGTGGTCATGAGCCAGCACATGCTGGATTTGTAGGAAAAGGTATGTTAGATGTAGCCGTAGCAGGGGAGGTCTTCACGTCTCCAACTCCTGACCAAATTATCGAAGCGATTAAAGCGGTAGACAGTGGCAATGGCGTTCTCTTAATTATCAAGAATTATACGGGCGATGTCATGAATTTTGAAATGGCACAAGAGATGGCGGAAATGGAAGGAATAAAAGTAGACAGTGTCATTGTTAATGACGATGTCGCTGTGGAAGATAGTACTTTTACAGTGGGAAGAAGGGGAATAGCTGGCACTGTGTTTGTTCATAAAATAGCTGGTGCTAAGGCAGATACGGGAGCATCATTAGAAGAAGTAAAAGCTGTCGCTGAAAAAACGATTGCAAATGTTCGATCTATGGGGGTGGCATTATCATCATGTACTGTACCTGCTGCTGGAAAACCAAGCTTTACATTAGCGGATAATGAGATGGAAATTGGTATTGGTATCCATGGTGAGCCAGGGATAGAACGAGTACCATTGGAGAAAGCGGATAATATTGCCACCATTCTGGTTGACAAGGTTCTAGCAGATATCAATTATGTAAAAGCAGAAGTTGCCTTAATGGTGAACGGTTTAGGGGCAACACCTGAAATGGAGTTACATATTGTGAATAGAAAGGTATCGGATCTTTTAAAGGAAAAAGAGATTACACTGTACAAAACTTGGGTAGGGGAATATATGACATCACTTGATATGGCAGGATTTTCGATAACCTTATTAAAATTAGATAGCGAATTAAAAAATCTATTAGTTCAAGATGTCAAAACAATTGCATTTCACGTGTAAAAGGAGAATTGGATGATTATATTAACGGTTGATAAAGCAAAGGATTGGATGAAAGAAATTCAAAAAAGAATGTTTGATCATAAAGATCAATTAACAGAACTAGATCAAGCGATCGGAGATGGGGATCACGGGATTAATATGGCGCGTGGATTCCATGAAGTTGTTGCAAAAGTTAATCATACGACATATGATTCCGTAGCGGATGTCCTCAAAAGTGCTGCAATGACTTTAATGGCGAAAGTTGGTGGGGCATCAGGTCCGCTATATGGAACTGCTTTTCTCAAAATGTCTTTGGCAATGCAAGGGAAAGAAGTAGATCAGGACGTCTTTAAACAAGCGATAAATGATGCAGTTGAAGGGCTACAAGCTCGCGGTAAAGCAGATTTCGGCGAGAAAACCATGTATGATGTATGGAAGCAAGTGGCGAATTTTTTACAAGAAGAAGATGTAAAAGATTGGTACGGTATACTAGAAGTTTGTCAGGCAACGATTGAGGACACACGAGAAATGGCTGCAACGAAAGGCCGAGCTTCCTATCTCAAAGAACGTTCCAAAGGACATGTAGATCCTGGTTCGATGTCCTCTTTTTATATTTTTGAAGCTCTAGCCGAAGTACTCGATTTGGAGGAATAGAGATGTCACAAAAGGTAGGAATTATTATTGTTTCCCACAGTTATTCAATTGGTCAAGGAATCAAGGCGTTGATTGATCAAGTTATTGATGATGTGCCACTTTCGCTGGCATGTGGAACAGAGGATAATGAAATTGGTACCAGTATTGAAAAAATCCAAGAAGCCATTGAACAAGCTGTAAGTGATAGTGGCGCTATTATCTTTTACGATCTGGGTAGTGCAAAAATGAATGCAGAAATGGCGCTAGAATTGCTGGAGTCTTCGAGTATTCGTATCGCTGAGGATATTCCAGTTGTAGAAGGTTCTTATATTGCAGCGGTGGAATCTAACTTAGGTAAGTCTGTAGAGGAAATTATGTCTAGCTTAGAAAAAATGAAGATAAATATGTAATATAAGAATCCCCTGTCATCACTGGATAAGACAGGGGATTAGGTTTCATATTAGATTGAAAGATTAGTTTATTGGATCAATTATAACATTATCGATATAAAATGAATCTTCAGGATTGGAAGTTTCAACATATAATTTCAAGGAAGAAATTTCCTGACTGATCATATAGTTTCCTGTTAATGGGAGCCATTCACCGTTATTGGTTTCTATCTCCTCAAGTGGTAAATAAGTTGTGCCTCCGAAATCTGTTATTTCAAGCATGAATTTGACCGTACTAGGAGTTTCAGGTGCATCAACGAAACGGAAATAGGCTGAGAATTCGTATTCTTCTCCTTTTACAACCATATCTGTAATATCAATAGAAGGTCCGTGCCAAGAGGAAGTCCGATTAGTTGTTTTTAAACTAAATTCACCAGATTGCTTCTCTACTTGTGTAGCTTCTAATATTTCTGATCCCCCTCTACCTTTCCAGCCATTCGTTGTGCCATCTTCATAATCAAACAAAAACTTTTCCAGTTCGATAGGTTCTTCAATTCCATCATTGAAAGTAAATTTATCTATAGCAAAAAGCTTTTTTCTGCTATCTCCTTTAAATACAAGGTACATGTCATGGAAACCATACGCACCATCAGATGGATTTGTATCAATCATGGTCGAAACTGTTTCCCATTTATTAGAGTTATCAGTTGAAACGGACATTTCCCCTACGACCGGTCCGTCTACTGGATCATCAAGTCGAATTTCAATCAATCCTCCGTTTATTGGCCTCACAGAAGCATCCATTGATAAAATATGTTCCATTCCAGGTTGGCCATTAGCTGTACCATCTGCAAAATTTATATTTTCATACTTGATATAGTCGCCGTTTCTAACATGCTTAATGTATGTTTTTTCCTTACTTTTAGGAATACCTTTCGATTGACCGTCATTTTCTTCTGCCTCATAACTTGAAAAGACATCCTTCATATCTTCAAATGCTGGAAGCTCATAATCTTTTGGAATAAAAGTGGTTACACTATTACTACGTAAATTCACCGTAATAGATTTACCGTTATTCGTAACCTTCACATTGTCTAATTTTTTCAAGTTTTCGTTACCTGATGTCCGATATGGGACAAGTTCTTTTATTTTTTCAGGGAACTGATCTAGTTTTAATGTGATGGTTTGATTTGTATCATTATTATTGACAGCAACGATACTAAAATTATTTGTTTCCGGATCCTTATATGCAGAGATCTGTACACCTTCAACAGGAGATTTGTCTGATCCGATCATCATATACCCAGGACGAATAAAGCGGCTGTAGTTACCAATTGCATAATACCGCTTAAAAACTCTAAACATTCCATTTACTTTCTCGTTTTCATCTGTGGTCAAACGTATTAAATCAGAACCATCTGCACCGTTAACAGCAGCAGGCCACCACCAGAAATATGCACTAATCCCAGTTACATCAAACATATCTCCGATCAAATTAGCGTGGCGCAGTCCATCTTTTATCGTATTGAATTCATAAGACTGTAAGCCTTCCCCTTGGTTCATATATTCTGTTTGCCAAATCGTTTTACCTTTTTCTGTTGATACTGGAAATTCTGGGACCTCAGTGCCAATACCATATGCGTGTGAAGCTACTACATCAATATAATCGACCGTAACAGGATCATTTAGTGCTGGAAGTGCATACTCCTCAGTAAAATGCATATGTTCAGGCATTACAATTTTAGCCGGAACATTCCTTTCTTCGAAGGTAGGCCCAAGATAATCTCGAATAAATATATTCATTTCCTCTGGTGTCCAAACTGCTCCCGAATAACTTGGACCATAATGGGGTTCGTTGGCAATCGAAATATAGGTTATATCAAGATCAAAATGTTCCTTATAGCCTAGCACATATTCAGCTAGATAATTGGCGAAGTCTTGATAATTTTCTCGCTTTAATTTTCCTTCTCCCGTACCAATTACACTATCGTTTGTCTTCATCCAAGCAGGAGGACTCCAAACAGAACTAAAAAATGTAGTAACTCCTCGTTTTTCGGCCTCTCTCATAAACCAAATTTGATCCTTGTCAAAATCATCTTTCTTTAATTCCCAATCCGGCTCATCCCACACATATTTGCCAGGCTCAGGTTGGATTGTAGAGGCGGCTTCACCATCTCCAACTAAGTTACGTACCATGGATAATCCAATGCCTTTCTCTTGAGAAAAAATCATATCTAAAATTTTCGTTCTTTGGGGTTCTGGAAGTTCCATAATATATGATGGTTTCTGAAAAGCTCCTGATCCGCCAAATCCGTCTATATGCTGTCGATTTTCATCCCATTCAATAACACTAGTTGGTGAAGTAGCTTTTACTTGCGGTAACCAAAGATTAGTTGAAACAAAGCTAATTGTTAACACTAAAATGGAAATAAAATAAAGCCTTTTTCTACTCATAATAGACACATCCTTAATATAATTTTTAAAAGATAGCACTTTCAATAAATGATATTAAATACCTCCTTTCACGGTTAAGTCACATAGAGATATTCTAGATTGTCTAGTATGGTACTATACGTTTACATTAATATCATCAAAACAATTAAAAATCAAGCATTTATGAAAAGAAAACACTCACAGCAAAATTTGAAATGAAATTTGCCACTGCTAGCTATTTTATCTCGGTTTATAATACAATAAAATAAAACTAACATAGCTTAGGAGTGAGAATAATAGTGGATAAATTGTTCTCCGTAAAGTACCAATTAAGCGGAAATCCTGATCATCAAAAACTACATTCCCATGAAGATTTTGAAATTTTTATGTTCCACAAAGGCGTTTGTCGTTACCTTATTAACAATCAAATCTATGATTTACAACCTGGAGATATTTTGTTAATGGATGGACTTGCTCTCCATAAACCAAATATACCAGAAGAGGGTGAATACATTAGAAGTCATATTCATTTTATCCCAGAAGTAATAGAACCAGTCTTACATTCCATGAAGGCAATAGAATTACTAAATGTATTTCATCATTCCCATTACCTAATTCGTACAAATAATACGCAAAGTATTCAACAGATAGAAGAGATTTTTAAAAAGATGGATCGTGTTGATCGATGTAAGAGTATGAAGTACTCCGAGAAGGAATGGGAACTGAAATTCTTGCTAGGTCAAATGCTAGTGTGGATTAATTTCCTTTTTAGGGATGATTGTTCAAATGTCAGTAAAGAATTTAGCAGTAAAACAGAGCATGCTGAAAAAATCGCATCCTATATTCAGCATCATTTTCAAGATAAAATTACCATTTCAGAAATTGCGTACAACCTTTGCTTAAATAAATCATATGTATCGCACGTATTTAAAGAGATGACAGGATATACGATCATGGAATATGTGATGGCGTGCCGGCTGAAACAAGTTAAATATTTGCTAGAAGCAGAAGAAAAGAAACCAGTGCAAGAAATCGCGTATGAGAGTGGTTTTGAAAATATTTCACACTTTAGTCGATACTTCAAGGAGAAGGTTGGCATATCCCCAAGAGATTACCGAAAAAAGCGTCTTGAAATTTATCATAATGCGAATGATTATAAGTCTCTTCATTTATCTTACTTAAAGAGATAGCGCTTACTAAGTATTATAAAGAGGGAGTTTTGACGAATGGCATTATTAAGATTAGGTATTGTTGGTTGGAATCAGGAAGTTAATGATTATATCTCTTTTATCAATGATGGGTTAATTCAAAACTTAAATGTAGTTGCAATCTTTGATAAAGATCCTTCCATAAAAAGAATAGTCCATTACCATTATCCAGATATTCCTTTCTACCATAGCTACAAAGAAATGATGTATAACGAGAATGTAGAAGCCGTTTTAAGTTTTCACCCTTCACTTCTTCATTCCAAATAAGAGAAGCCATGGTAAACCCATGCCATGGCTTCTTAAGGTCTATTTAAAATTTCACAATCTTCCCCGGCTTACTCCATTCAACACCTAAATCATTGGGAAGACAAAACTGATTATAGCATTGTTTTAGTGTCTCATCTAACCCTTGAACAGTAGTCAATTTTCGGTCTTCGTCATAAGCTATCCAATGTTTAGGGAATTTAGGAATATCTTTTACAGATTGATGTATCCCATAAATAGCATTAACATGTGCGCTTGCTGCTTCCGGTCCACACAAAATACTTTGCTTTTCATTACGGAGCGCTTCTAACATAACTTCTAATTTTACGATATGAATATTTTCAGGATCTTCGTATATTTTTTCTCTGCCGTCATGCCAGTTTGCTACAATATCTCCGCGCTCTCCCTCTGGATGATACGTGATCGTTGCATCTTCAAACTCCAACGTATATTTCGGGCGATGTTCATCAGCAACTGCATGAGAAGCAAGATAAATCATTTCGACATCGTTTTTGGTATGAATATGAATCGCACAGGTATCAAATGTTTCAATTGGATTTGCACGATATAGTTCAGCCGAAATTTGATCGATTTCTACACTCGTTTCAATAGAATCACCAGATAAATAGAGTAAATGATGCAAGAAATGAGCGGTAGCATTATTGGCTACACTATCAAAAATCATTTCTCCGTCTGGACTATATTTTTTTCCTGCCCAGCCGGAGCGATTAAAATAGTCAGCGTTTCGCGGCCATAATACTAGACTTTTCATCCTGATCGGACGACCAAATTCTCCGGCTAAAATATCCTGTTTTAATGATTGAATTGATTTAGTAAAAGACCAGTTAAATCCGATGGCTAATTTTTTCTGGGTACGATCCCGTGTTTCAATCATTTCCTGCAAATGCTCGCGATTGGCTGTTGCTGGTTTTTCACAAAGTACGTGACTGCCTTTTTCCATCGCAAGACATGCTTGTTCTTTATGTAGATGGATAGGTGTTGATATAATAGCAAGGTCAGCTTGATGATCTAGATAGAATTGCTCCAACGTATCATAGATTGGGATATTTTTATCCTTGATTTCCTGATAATACCTCGATTGTTCAGGAGCAACGTCAACAGCACCTTTCAAGAATACGTTTTCATAATTGTTTTCAAATAAATTTTTTAAATAAACATTTCCATAACCGCCGATACCAACTAATACAATGGAAATCTGGTTATCCATAAGACAAATCTCCTCACTTTTTGCTTTTTTTAAAATCAATACTATATAATAGCAATATATCACAACTTCCTATTTTTCGCAGTAGATGCTATAAAACAAAACAAAAAAATCTGAAATCTGGAGGAAGTTCCATGTTAAAAGATATTCGAATCGAACCATTCGGTATACAACTATATGAAAGCAAGCATCATGCTGGTGATCGTATTGAAGAACATCATCATCAAGTCTATCAACTACTTTATGCGCTTGAAGGGACAGGTGAAATCATCCTAGATGGAAAAGAATATCTTCTTGAACAGGATCACCTAACATTTATTACACCATTGACACCACATGCAATTATCTCAGATCATAAATTAACTGTTTTAGTGCTCGCTTTTGATAGACGAATAAAAGACGGAACGAATACAGAATTATTTGAGAAAACTTTATACGAATCTAAATTTATCAGTTTAAACCCTTTTAATAGCAGTGAGATTCGCCAGCTTTTGCGGACAATGCTTTATGAACAGACTCATGCCAGTTTGCATCAGGAAACAGCTTTACGCACATATTTGTCACAACTTTTACTGTTAATCGCACGTGGTGGCAAAAATAATGAAAAAGTCGATGCAAATACATTACGGGCAGAGCGGCTAAAGGATTATATTGATTCCCATTACTTTGACTGGATCCATGCAGAAGACTTGGCATCACGGCTAGGAATTAGTACGAGACATATGAATACGATTTTCAAAGAAACCTATTATATGACCCCTATTCAATATTTAACAGAAGTGCGCGTAGGTCTAGCTAAGAAAATGTTAGCAGAAACGGACAAAGATATTGCTTCGATTTGTTTTGAGGTTGGGTTTGAGTCGCTTTCTACTTTTTATCGAGCCTTTAAAAACATCACGGAGATTTCTCCTCATAAGTACCGGACTAAACAGCAACATATAGATAAGTTGCCGGAAAACGGAGAAAGTTGCCAGTAACCTTATCGAAGTTGCCAGAAAACCATGGAAAGTTGCCAGTAAATTAACAAAAGAAGCCCAATAATCGATCAAAATGCTAGTTATCTTACAAATTCATTTCCGATTTTAAGAAATTCGTTCTTAGATTAATAAGACGAATTTTTTTTATTACGATAAACTTATTATAAATTAGCAACTGAAAGGGGAAGAAATAATGGCAGAGCACAAAATCGGAATTATTATGAATGGGGTTACAGGGAGAATGGGAACGAACCAGCACTTAATTCGTTCTATTAAAGCAATTAGAGAACAAGGTGGTGTTTTGTTAAAAAATGAAGATACATTAATGCCTGACCCAATCTTAGTAGGGAGAAATGAAAAGAAATTGAAAGCGCTGGCAGAAGCTCATGGCATTGAACGCTATTCAACAGATTTAGAGGCGGCATTAAAAAATGATTATAATGAAATTTATTTTGACTCCCAAACAACTGTTAGGCGCGCTGATAGTATTAAGCAAGCAATAGCAGCTGGGAAACATATTTATTGTGAAAAGCCAACCGCTACTAATCTAGAAGGATCCATTGAACTAGCAAGATTGGCAAGAGAAGCGGGAGTGAAAAATGGGGTAGTACAAGACAAATTATTCTTACCAGGTTTACTCAAATTAAAGCGTCTTATCGAATCCGGTTTCTTTGGCAAAATGTTATCGGTAAGAATGGAATTTGGTTATTGGGTGTTTGAAGGAGATTGGCAAGAAGCGCAACGTCCATCTTGGAACTATCGGAAAGAAGATGGTGGCGGCATTATTGTTGATATGTTTGCACATTGGCGCTATGTCATCGATAACCTTTTTGGCAATGTAAAAGCAGTGTCATGCTTAGGAGCTACTCATATTCCAGAGCGTGTCGGTGAAAATGGCGAAACATATAAGGCAACGGCAGATGATGCAGCATATGGAACATTTGAATTAGATAATGGTGTGATTGTCCAGGCAAATTCATCATGGGCTGTACGAGTAAACCGTGATGATTTGTTAACTATTCAAGTGGATGGTACGGAAGGTAGTGCGGTTGCAGGACTTCGAGATTGCAAAGTACAGCATCGTGTCAATACACCAAAGCCAACGTGGAACCCGGATATCGAAAATCCATTTGATTTCCAAGCGCAGTGGCAGGAAGTACCGACAAATGATGTGTATGACAATGGATTCAAAGTGCAATGGGAGTTGTTCCTTAAACATGTCTTTGCAGATGAGGAGTTCCCTTGGGATCTGCTTGAAGGAGCAAAAGGGACGCAACTTTCTGATCTTGGTTTGAAATCTTGGGAAGAAAGACGGTGGATCGACGTACCGGAAATCAAATTGTAAGGAGGTTCACAAATGACAAAGCTGATTTTACCGAAAAAGGATCGAAAACTATATACGTATCAAGCTAGTAATTACAAATCTTTTGATGTTCCAGCAGATAAACCTTTTGAAAAAAGAACTGCATTTTCGGCTGCTCATGTAGTAGCCGATCCACTAGCAGATGCTGATCCAACCTTTCATTCTCAAATTGATTGGGATAAAACGATGGAATATCGTCATTATTTATGGTCACTCGGGTTATCTGTAGCAGAGGCAATGGATACCGCACAACGCGGCATGGGATTAAGCTGGGAAGGTGCAAAAGAGTTGATCTCACGTTCGATTAAAGAAGCAGAAGCTGTCGGTGGGAATATCGCAAGCGGAGTTGGAACAGACCATCTGGAACCATCTCCGTCTGTGACATTAGAAGATGTAGAGAGAGCATACGAAGAACAAGTTTCTTTTGTAGAAGGAGAAGGCGGTAAAATTATTATGATGGCAAGCCGAGCACTTGCTGCCTGTGCAAAAGGGCCAGAGGATTATCAACGTGTCTATAATAAAATTTTACAAAATGTGTCCCAGCCTGTTATTTTACACTGGCTTGGTGATATGTTTGATCCAGCATTAAAAGGCTACTGGGGCCATGAAAATTTAGATGAAGCCATGGAAGTATGCTTGCAAATCATTCGAGATAATGAAGCAAAAGTCGATGGTATTAAGATTTCGCTCCTAGATGATCAAAAAGAAATTGAGATGCGTCGTAAGTTACCAGTTAGTGTTAGAATGTATACCGGCGATGATTTCAACTATCCAGAACTTATCAAAGGTGATGAACAAGGATACAGTCACGCCTTGTTAGGTATTTTTGACGCAATTGCTCCGGCGGCAGCGGCAGCGATGCATGCATTAGATGCAGGTGACCTAGAAAAATATAATCACTTATTAGAAAAAACAGTACCACTATCGCGCCATATTTTCCAGACGCCAACTTTTTCTTATAAAACAGGTGTTGTCTTTATGGCATACCTTAATGGTCATCAAGATCATTTCCGCATGATCGGTGGAAAAGAAAGTGCTCGTTCAATCGTTCATTTGGCTGATTTATTTGTGATGGCAGATCAAGCAGGCTTGTTACGAAACCCAGAGTTAGCAACAGAAAGAATGCGTTTGACGTTAGAATTAGCCGGCGTGAAACAGGAGGGTACAAGATGACAGAAGATCAATTAATGAGCCGTCTCAGTTTAAATCAAATCACAACCGAACAATGGAATCTTCAGGAGGCAGTAGAAGGTTGCCTCCGTCATGATGTACCATGGATCTCAGTCTGGCGCCATAAAATAGCAGAAATTGGTTTGAATAAATCGAAGCAACTAATCAAGGATGCAGGCTTACAAGTATCCAGTGTTTGCCGTGGTGGTATGTTCCCAGCAGCTACTGCAAAAGAAAGAGCAGAAAGAATCGATGATAATAAAAGGGCGGTAGAAGAAGCAGCAGAATTAGGTACAGATACATTGGTGTTGGTTTGTGGTCCAAGTGCCGATAAAGATATTGATACGGCAAGAGAGCATGTTGCAGAAGGAATAGATGCATTAGTTCCTTTTGCAAAAGATTATGGTGTCAAACTTGCGATTGAACCGTTGCACCCGATGTTTGCGGCAGACAGGTCGGTTATTAACACAATGGACCAAGCGACAACTATCGCAGAAAAATATGATCCAAGTGAAGTCGGTGTTATTGTCGATGTCTACCATGTATGGTGGGACCCCAGTCTATATGTAGAAATAGAACGGGCAAAAGGAAGAATTTTAGGGTTTCATGTGTCTGATTGGAAAGTTCCGATGGATGATATGTTTAAAGGCCGTTTTATGATGGGAGACGGTGTGATCGAAATTAATAGAATGAGAAAAGCAGTAGAAGCAGCAGGTTACCATGGTCCGATTGAAGTTGAGATCATTAATCAATCATTGTGGGATCGTGATGGGGATGACGTATTGCAAGAGGTCAAGCAAAGTTTTGCTAAATATGTATAAATACTGATAGGGATGGGATGAAGGGGTGTATCTTTTAAGGGTACACTCCTTTCTACTTTACTCATCCTGACCGTTTAAAAGGTTACGGAGAAGATTCTTATCTATCTAAACGTTCCTCGATTCAAGTAGCTCAACTAGAAATCGAAAAGGGGATCCTTACCTGTATGCGAAATAAAAGTGGGACATTAGACTTGAATTAAAAACTAGCAAACTATGAATAATTTAAATGGTTTATTTACATTTTTATCTTTCAATGGTAATTTAGTAGTATGAATGTCGTAATGCTTGGAGGGGAGAGCCCTGAGAAATAATCAAGATTCGATGGCCGTATACATTACAATTGCATTAGGGATTACATTACTGATTGGCTTAGGATGGTTTATTAAAAGTTACCTTGATGGTAAAACCGTCTTTAATAACAATTCCATTCAGCAATATGCTTATGATTTTCATCAGACAAAGGCATTAAGCACGATCAATACTCATTTACCTAAAGAATTAGAAATACTAGCTGGAGAAGAAGAACAGGATGAAAATGAAGAAAGTGAAGAAATAGAAGATGAGGAAGACATTGATGAAACTGTTGAACTAGAAAATGAAGAAAACCTATATGAAGGAACCGAGCAAGTAGAGTCCAGCAATAATAATAGATACTATTATCAAGATAATAATGACGGTTCCAGCAGTTATAACAGTGGCAGCAGCAGTAGTAGCGGTAATAGTAGTAGCCCTACAGTTCGTGAAGATGTATATGGTGGATAACTACATAAAAAACAACAGCTTCCATCATTGAGCTGTTGTTTTTTTATTGAAACAATTATTTACAAGATAATTCATTTAGCTTGCGGATGTTTCTCTGAAACGATACCTAAATCAGCCGCACGTGCATTGGAAATGACCTGTTCTCGGTTTTTACAACCTGGTATAACAGTCGTGACAGCATCGTGTTTTAAGCACCAAGCAAGCGCCCAACTTGCCATATTTACTCCTTCAGGAACTTCATGGCGGGCAATTTCTTCAACGATTCTTAACAAGCGGTCGGTTTTGTCACGATCATGTCTGGATCTTACATCATTTGCTTCAAATGTAGAACCTGGTTTATACTTGCCGGTTAAGTAGCCACTTGCTAATGGAACTCTGGCCAGAACGCCAAGATCTTGGTTAATGGCAGCAGGATATATTTTTTCCTCGGGTGCACGGTCAAGGCGGTTATAAACTACTTGAATTGCTTCCGCTCCAACCTCTGTTGCTTGATCAGTCTGATAACTGTCTTCATTTCCAGCTAGTGAAATCGCTAAGTGTCGAATCTTACCTGCCTGCTTCTGTTTGTCTAACGTGGTCCATAAATCATCATTAGTAAATTCTTCATCAGTACAGGAATGGGCCTGATAAACATCAATGTAATCCGTTTTTAATGATCTCAAGGAGTCATCCAGTTGTTTCAACACTTCATCTGCAGACCAATGGCGCGTTCGTTCAAAATTACGGTGAAAATGGTGACCGAATTTTGTTGCTACAATCCAGTCTTCACGATTATTTTTACTTAAATAATTACCGATAAATTGTTCAGAGAGATGATCACCATAACATTCAGCAGTGTCGATCAGGTTGATTCCTTCTTGTTTTGCCTGATCGAGAATTTGATCAACTTCTACTTGCGTAAAATCCTGTCCCCACTCACCACCGAATTGCCAAGTACCAATTCCTACTACTGAGACATCTAGATTTGTTTTACCGAGTCTGCGATATTTCATTCCTTGCACCTCATCTCTTTTTTTATAAGTGATCGTTTATCCCTTGCAAATAAAAGCATGTATTATTAGCATAACTGAAAAAGGAAGCGATGTCACAAATTAGACACAAAGAATTGACTTAATTGTGAATAAATGAACAATATTGTTGAAATAGAACTCAAACATGATATGATATAAGTGTATTAAAGATAACAAACATATAACTATATGTGAAATATTGAACATTAAAAAGGAGTGATGGAAGATGTTTTTAGAATTCTTAAGGACTAATCGTTATGTTGCAGGGTTTCTAGCTATTATTCGTGTTTATTTAGGGTATACTTGGTTGACATCAGGTTGGGGCAAAATAACAGGAGGTTTTGATGCGTCCGGTTATTTACAAGGAGCAGTAGCTAAAGCAGGAGGTGACCATCCTGCAGTACAAGGCTGGTGGGCAGCATTTCTTGAAAATGTGGCAATTCCAGGAGCAAATGTCTTTAGCTTTCTAGTAATGTGGGGAGAGTTCTTAGTAGGAATTGCGCTTATTCTAGGGATCTTCACAAACTTTGCAGCGTTGATGGGAATTGTAATGAACTTTGCATTTGTATTCAGTGGAACAGTAAGCAGTAATCCGCAAATGATTTTATTAACAGCACTTCTGTTAGCAGCAGGTTTTAATGCAGGTAGATTTGGTTTAGACCGTTTCGTAATTCCATTTATTCGCCAAAAAATAGCAAATAAGAGAAGAAATCAATTAAAACAAGTCGTAGCAGAAACAAATTAATTTATAGTTAAATATGTGAAGTGTTGAACAAAAATTAAAAGGAGTGACCAATAATGTTTGTAAACTTATTAAGAAATAATAAAGTAGTAGCAGGAATATTAGCTTTCATTAGAGTGTATTTAGGGTATCAATGGATGACAGCAGGTTGGGGTAAGATTACTGGTGGAGAATTTGATGCTAGCGGATTTCTACAAGGAGCTGTAGCAAATGCGAGTGGTGAGAATCCAACTGTTCAAGGCTGGTGGGCTGCATTCTTAGAAGCTGTTGCAATTCCTGGAGCTGATATCTTTACATTCCTCGTTATGTGGGGAGAATTACTAGTAGGTATCGCACTTATCCTAGGTGTGTTTACTAATTTCGCAGCATTAATGGGAATCATCATGAACTTTGCATTCCTATTCAGTGGAACCATCAGCACAAATGGTCAAATGATTTTACTCACATTATTCATACTTGTAGCAGGTTATAACGCTGGAAGATTTGGATTAGATAGATATGTGATTCCTTTTATCAAAGAAAAAGTTACACACAAAAATGCAGAAAGCTTTATCAAACAAGCAGAAGCACACTAAGCTAAAAACACGCTCCCAAGTGGAGTGTGTTTTTTGTTCCAAGAATATCAAAGAATAGCACAAAATCAATAAACCGCGAAGTAACTTGGACATGTGTTTGCTCTCTTCCATTCTTGACTTTGAGAGTGCAGACAAACCGCTCCGGCAGAATACTCCGCTTTCCGTGGGCACGGCCTCAGCTAACTTGGTAAAGAAAACCACTTTACCAAGTGGATCTTCGGCTCGTGCTGTTCCCAAAGGAGTCTCCGTATTCTGCCTACGCTAGTAACAGTGTTCTATCTTTTTAAAGCGAAAATACTCGGAAATCTACTCCCATGTATTACTTCTTTCAAAAAACAGAACACTACGCACAGCGAAGTATCTTGCCGTAGCGTATGTAAGCACTCAGTAAAAATCAGAATGGGGAAAACCTCACTCCACAAATTTTCATTAGTTCGCAGTATGTATCTACTCCACATCATAAAAACAAGCAGGATCGGAGATTTCGGTAAAGGAGTTTTGTTGTTGCAAAAAAAGGCACCCTATATTATAGGGTGCAAAGGGGGACAATCTATTTTGAATCAAAATACTGTACATGTATCCACATCTCAGGAAGATGTGAACAGTATATGTACACAACAACTATTATTGTAACCGATTTCAGTATATAAAATTTAGAAAGCGATTACAATAGGTATATATACTTATTTTATTGGTAAATAATGTTAATTCTAAATTAAGTAATGGCGAATATGCTATATAAAGGCTTTTTAAATGAATATAATTTTGAAAATTGGGTGATCAAAATGAAATTTCGCCGTTATAATTATCAAAAAAACCGTAACATCATATTGCTAATCGGATTAATCCTTTCGGTAGCTTTCATCACGTTAGTTGTGTATGTGATCATACAGTTTTTTTCCACAGAACGAGAAGTGGAAGAAGTTGCAGAACAGTTTTACCAATACGAACAAAGCGGAGACTTCTCCAATTCATGGGAGATGTTTCATTCGTCCATGAAGAACAGATTCGACAAGAGCGACTATATTCAGGATCGTGCCCATGTATTTCTTGAACATTTTGGTGTTAACACGTTTGATTTTACGATCGATGAACCGGTGAAAATTGAAAATTATCAAATGACCACAGATCTGGCAAACACTCAAACCGTTTATCGACTTATCGTAACCTATATTTATCAGAGTAAATATGGTTATTTAGAAATTGATCAACCAGTTATTTTAGCTGAAGAGGATCAAGAATGGCGAATTTTATGGGAATATGAAGAATGATCCATGTTCAATGTTGAAATTTACTAATAATAAGCGTATAATATAAACTACCATACTAGTATAAAGAAGGTGTAGGAATGGTCACTCAAAGTCAAAGAACAAGAGGATCGTCACGGGATTATGTGTATAACACGATTAAAACACAAATTATGAATGGGGAAATTGCCCCTGGAACAAAGCTATCTGAAAAAGAAATCTCGGATAAGCTTAATGTTAGCAGAACGCCAGTTAGAGAAGCTTTTCTACAATTAAATCAAGAAGAATTGCTAGGGGTCTATCCACAAATTGGAACTATTGTGACTAAAATTAATTTAGCATTAGTAGAGGAAGGACGCTTTGTCAGAGAAAATATTGAAAAAGCTATTGTAAGAGAAGCAGCCGAAACAATGGAAAAAGAAGATTTGTTGCAAATGGAATCCAACTTAACACTTCAGGAATTTTCATTAGAAAAAGGATCTTATCAACGCTTATTCGAATTAGATGATGAATTTCACCAGTTAATGTATCGAGGTTGTGGTAAACATAGAACATGGAATATGGTAAAACGAATGAATGTTCAATTTGATCGTTTACGTCTACTACGTCTTTCTGTCAATCATGATTGGAAAATCATCGTCGCCCAGCATCGTAATATATTTGAAGCAATAGCTGGCAGAGATCCTGAGACAGCTGAAAAAGCAGCGATGGAACATCTACAGCTCGTTGAAATAGAAAAAGATCAGCTAAAAGATCAAAATCCAGAATTTTTTGTTTAGAGAGAAGGAGAGTAGGTATGAATAGTAAAGAATATAACATGTGGCTGCAATATCAGCCAGTAACAGATAGCAAAACGAAAGAGCAATACCAACTTTTGTTTGATCAAGTTAGTGTGGTAGGTGATGGGTTACAGGTACAAGCTGCAAAGGAAGAACTGCTTGTGGCTGTACCACAAATGCTTGGCAAGGAATTCAACGTTTCGAATAACCCCTTTAAAAGCAAAGTTGTAATCGGTAACAAGAGTGAGCTAGCTCAATATTTAGATGAAAACAAGCAAGCGAAATTAGTAGATAAGAATGAAGAAGCTTTCCTGCTTGCGTCGGATGAAAAACAATTAATCATTACCGGTAATTCTGATGTTGCTGTTTTGTATGGAGTACATCATTTGTTAAGGTTGATGCAACTCCATGCAGATATCACACAATTAAGTATAGTCGAACAGCCGAAAAATCAATTTCGAATGCTGAATCAGTGGGATAACTTTGACGGTAGTATTGAGAGAGGGTATTCCGGTCAATCGATTTTCTATCAAAATAATCAATTTGTCGAAGATAAAACGAGAATCAAAGATTATGCGAGATTTTTGTCATCTGTCGGTATCAATGCCATTTCGATCAACAATGTCAACGTTTGGGAAGAAGAAACCTATTTTATTACGAAAAAGTATCTTCCTGAAATCCAAGAGATTGCTAGCATTTTCCGTACATATGGTATCAGACTTTATCTAAGTATCAATTTTGCCAGCCCTGTGACACTCGGAGATCTAGATACAGCAGATCCACTTAATCAAAACGTAAAATATTGGTGGAAAGAAAAAAGTAAAGAAATTTATGATTATATTTCGGATTTTGGCGGATTTGTTGTGAAAGCAGACTCCGAGAATAGACCTGGCCCTTTTACATATGATCGTGACCATGCCGATGGGGCGAACATGTTAGCAGCAGCGTTAGAACCATTTCAAGGTAAAGTAATCTGGCGCTGTTTTGTCTATAACCACTTACAGGATTGGCGTGACCGGTCAACAGATCGGGCAAGAGCAGCTTATGATCACTTTAAACCATTGGATGGACGTTTCCATGAAAATGTGATTTTACAAGTGAAAAATGGGCCGATGGATTTTCAAGTGCGAGAGCCTGTCTCACCATTAATTGGGGTGATGCCAAATACGAATCAAATGATCGAATTTCAAGTGGCGCAAGAATATACTGGCCAACAAATCGATTTATGCTATCTAATACCACAGTGGAAAGAAGTCCTTGCCTTTGATACGCACATTAAGGGAGAAGGAACGACCATTGAAGAAATAGTAGCCGGCAATATTCATCACAATAAATACAGTGGGGTAGCAGCAGTTTCAAATATTGGTGATGATGAAAACTGGACAGGAAATACATTAGCACAAGCAAATCTCTATGGATATGGCAGATTAACCTGGAATCCAGCATTAACCTCGGAAGAGATTGCAAAAGAATGGATTAGGCAGACGTTTGGTACGAACGAAGAAGTGCTTCACACGATTGAAGATATGCTATTAAACGCATGGAAAATCTATGAAAATTATACCGCTCCACTTGGAGTGGGCTGGATGGTAACGCCTGGTTTGCATTACGGACCTAATATTGATGGGTATGAGTATTCGAAATGGGGAACCTATCATTTCGCTGATCGGGCTGGAATTGGTGTTGATCGGACGAAAGAAACAGGAACAGGTTATACCGAACAATATCAAGAACCGCATCAATCTATATATAATGACTTAGATAAAGTTCCAGATGAACTGCTTTTATTTTTTCACCATGTACCATACAAGTATACGTTAAAAAGCGGGAAGACGGTTATTCAACATATCTATGACACTCATTATAAAGGCTATGAACAGGTTGAAGGCTTAATCAAGCAATGGAATGGATTAAACAACCATATTGATAGGGAACGATTTGAGAATGTAAAGAATCGCTTAGAGCGACAATTGGAGAACGCTAAGGAATGGCGTGATCAGATCAACACCTATTTTTACCGTAAATCTGGTATCCCAGATCAATACGGACGAACCATCTACTAAAGAAGGGATGTGACAACATGCGAATGGTGTTTCGATGGTTTGGTGAGGGGAATGATAGTGTAACTTTATCTCAAATTAAACAAATTCCCGGAGTGGAGGGTATTGTTTGGGCATTGCATGATATTCCTCCAGGTGAAATATGGCCGCAAGATCGCATCTATGAAGTGAAGCAACAAGTAGACCGTTATGGATTACACCTAGATGTTGTGGAGAGTGTCAATATTCATGAATCTATTAAACTAGGGAGAGCAGACCGTGATCGATATATTACGAATTATATAGAGACGATCAAAAATTTAGCGGCAGTAAATGTAAAAGTCATCTGCTATAATTTCATGCCAGTATTTGATTGGGTAAGAACCGATTTATTTGGTTCCTTACCTGATCAATCGACAGCACTTTTCTATGAAAAGGCAAAAGTGACAGATATGGATCCGTTAGAATTGGTCGAAAAAATTGCCGCAAATCCTGATTATACGATGCCAGGCTGGGAGCCGGAACGATTAGAGACACTAAAGGATTTATTTGCAGCCTATCGGCACGTGACAGAAGATGATTTAATCGATCATCTACGGTACTTTTTACAAAAAGTCATTCCAGTATGTGAAGAATATGATATCAAATTAGCGATTCATCCAGATGATCCGCCATGGGAAATTTTCGGTCTTCCGCGGATAGTGACAACACAAGAGCGCCTCCGTAACATTATGCGTCTGGTGCCAAGCGAGTATAATGGGATTACTTTATGTTCAGGTGCATTAGGAGTTCGAAGAGATAATGATATTGTCTCGATGATTCATGAGTTTCAAGATCGTATTCATTTTGCTCATATTCGTAATGTGAAATTATTTGATAATGGTAATTTTATTGAAACATCTCACCGAACAAATGATGGTTCAATTGGCATTGACGAGATTGTCAGAGCCTATCATGATATTAACTTTACAGGCTACACGAGACCTGATCATGGTAGGCATATTTGGGATGAGCAGTGTAGACCAGGTTATGGGCTATATGATCGAGCACTTGGCATTATGTATTTATGGGGATTATGGGATGCTTACCAATTAGTCAAAGGAAAGGATGAATTAGATGTTACCAATCCATTCGAACTTAAAAAATAAAGTAGCCGTTGTTACTGGTGGCGGCGGTGTCCTGTGTGGAGCAATGGCTAAGGAATTATCACGTCAAGGCATGAAGGTAGCCATATTAAATCGCACTTACGAAAAAGCAGAAAAGGTAGTTGATGCTATTAAAGAACAAGGTGGAGAAGCGTTGGCAATTGGCTGTGATGTACTCGATCGAGAAGCGGTGATGAAAGCCGAAGAAAAAATATTCCAAGAATATGGAGCCTGTGACGTTCTGATAAATGGTGCAGGAGGTAATCATCCTGACGGTACAACAGCAAGTGAAAAGTTTGAAAAAGAAGAATTGTCAGCCCCCTCCATCCGCACATTTTTTGATATGACAACAGAAGGCTTCTCATCGGTATTTAACCTTAATTTTATCGGTTCCTTGATTCCAACACAAGTTTTTGCCGAGCGGATGGTGGAACGGAAAACGACCGTTATCAACATTTCATCAATGAGTGCACCGAGTCCAATGACAAAAGTGCCAGCATACAGTGCTGCCAAAGCTGCGATCAATAACTTTACACAATGGCTTGCAGTGCATATGGCGGAAGCGAATGTACGTGTCAATGCAATTGCTCCCGGCTTCTTTTTAACAGATCAAAACAGACCGCTTTTAACAAATGAAGATGGTTCACCAACACCACGTATGCAAAAAATTATTGATCATACACCAATGCGTTGCCTAGGATCGCCAGAAGATTTATTAGGAACATTGCTTTGGCTTGTTGATGAAGAAGCAAGTGGTTTTGTAACCGGTACTTGTATTCCAGTTGATGGCGGATTTATGGCATATAGTGGGGTGTAATCATGCAAGATGTCATTACGATTGGTGAATCAATGGTTGTATTTACTCCCGTATCAATTCCAATGATGCGCTATGCAGAGACCTTTTCCAAAAATGTAGGTGGAGCCGAGACTAATGTAGCAATAGGTCTTGCTCGCCTTGGGCATAACGTAGGCTGGGTTAGTAAGCTAGGGAAAGATGAATTTGGTACATATATTTTAAATACGGTGCGTGGAGAAGGAATCGATGTCAGCCAAGTTAAACGAGATCCGGATTTTCCGACAGGGCTTTATTTTAAAGAAATCCGCCATGCTGATGATATCCGTGTCAGTTATTATCGCAAAGGATCGGCAGCAAGTACTTTACAAACGGATGATATCGATGAAGCTTATATAAAAGATGCCAAATATCTCCATGTGACCGGAATAACGCCAGCTTTGAGTGATTCTGCCTATCATACTGTGATTCGAATGATGAAGCTAGCTCGTAAGCACCAGGTAAAAGTCGTTTTTGATCCGAATTTAAGACGGAAGCTATGGTCAGAACAAAAAGCAAGAACTGTGCTAACAGAAATGGTGGCGTTATCAGATATTGTTTTACCAGGCTTAGCAGAGGCGGACTTCTTATTTGATGAAACAGATCCAGAACAGGTATCCGATCCATTTTTAGCTCGTGGCTGTGAAACAGTTATTATTAAGCTTGGAGAAAAGGGAGCGTATTTTAAGACTAAAAATGAAAGCGGATATATCGAAGGATTTCCAGTTCCACGAGTGATCGACCCTGTCGGGGCAGGTGATGGCTTCGTGGCAGGTTTTTTATCTGGTATGCTTGATCAACTTCCGTTAAGCGATGCGGTCAAGCGGGCGAATGCTGTAGGGGCAATGCAAACACAAGTGAAAGGTGATTACGAAGGATTACCAGATCAAGAAGAATTACATCAATTTATGTTCCAGCTAGATAATATCGATGTCAAAAGGTAGGTTGAATGCAAATGACTGTATTACAAAGGATGTTAGATACTGGTGTAGTAGCGGTAATGCGCAAAACCACACCTGAAACAATTATTCCTATTGCGCAAGCATTACGTGATGGCGGGATAACATCGCTTGAAATAACAGTGGAAACACCTAAAGCGTTAACACTTATAGAGAAAGTAAAAGACGAATTAGGTGACGAGGTAATGGTTGGGGCAGGAACCGTGCTTGATGCGGAAACAGCACGTGCAGCCTTAATGTCCGGTGCATCGTTTATTTTCTCGCCAACAGTAAAAGAAGAAACGATTGAAATGACGAAACGATATGGTGCCGTATCTGTTGCTGGTGCCTTTACACCGACTGAAATTTTAACAGCCTATGAAAAAGGGGCAGATATGATTAAAATATTTCCTGCTAGTGTAGTAGGGCCGAGGTTTTTTAAGGATATCAAAGGTCCGCTTCCACATATTCCTTTAATGCCTACAGGTGGTATAGATGTTGATAATACTAGGGCATACATCGAGGCAGGAGCTGTTGCAGTAGGAGCGGGAAGTACATTAGTTAAACAGGCGGATCAGATTACAAAGAATTATTTAGATGATTTAACCAATAGAGCAAAAGCATTTATTGAAGCGGTGGAGAAAGGAAGGAACTTAAGATGACCACAATTCAGGTGAAAAGAGAAAATAAAGCTATTTTTTCGGATAATTGGAAAAAATGTATCGGTACTGGTCGCTTAGGTTTAGCTTTACAGCAGGAATATTTGGAGCACTTAAAAACGGTACAAGAAGAAATCGGCTTTTCCTATATAAGAGGTCATGGTCTGTTACATGATGATATCGGGATTTATCGAGAGATCGAAGTTGATGGAGAGAAGAGATCTTTTTATAACTTTACTTATATTGACCGAATTTTCGATTCATTTCTGGAGCTTGACCTAAAGCCATTCGTTGAAATTGGATTTATGCCTAAACGATTGGCTTCTGATCATCAAACGATTTTTGCCTGGGAAGGCAATGTCACACCACCAAATGATTATCAAAAATGGGAAGACTTAATCAAAGCGATAACGCAACACTTTATCGACCGTTATGGTAGAGAAGAAGTGTTAACATGGCCGTTTGAAGTTTGGAATGAACCGAATCTCGTGAATTTTTGGAAAGATGCTGACAAGGAAGAATATTTTACGTTATATCAAGTGACAGCTAATGCGATTAAATCTGTTGATCAGCAAATCCAAGTAGGTGGACCGGCTATTTGTGGTGGATCAGATGAATGGATTACAGACTTTTTGACATTTTGCAAAAACGAAAACGTGCCTGTTGATTTCGTTTCGCGTCATGCCTATACATCACGTCCACCACATAAAGTAACAGCGGATTATTATTATCAAGAGTTAGCAGAACCAGATAAGATGTTAACTGAATTTAAAAATGTTAGACAGATGATTAAAGACTCCGATTTTCCTGATCTACCTTTTCATATAACGGAATATAATACATCGTATAGTCCGATTAATCCGGTTCATGATACAACATTAAATGCTGCCTATTTAGCAAAGATATTAAGTGCAGGTGGCGATCATGTTGATTCCTTCTCGTATTGGACATTTAGTGATATTTTCGAAGAACTAGATGTACCGAAAGCGCAATTTCATGGAGGCTTTGGCTTGATGGGCTTAGGTCATGTACGAAAGCCAACCTATCATCTTTTTGCCTTTTTTAATCGATTAGGAAGGAAGGTATTATATCGAGATGATCACATCCTTGTTACGGAAAAGAAAGATGGGAGTATTTCGCTGGTTGTCTGGAATTTAGTGATGGAGAAAGGTGATGATCATAATCGTGTAATAAACATTCAATTGCCTTTAGCTAACGGGAAGTATTTTGTCTCTTCTAAATCAATCAGTGAAAAACATGCCAACCCATGGCGAGTATGGCAAGAGATGGGCCGACCGCGTTTTCCGTCAAAAGCACAAGTGGAAACATTAAAACATAGTGCAGTGCCACTATTTGAATCCTTTCAAGAGAATGCTAAAGATTCAAGGTTACAACTAGACCTTCTATTAACAAAAAATGAAGTGAAATTAATTGAAGTAGAATTACTAAAGGATGAAACATCTTCGTACCCAGGGTTGGATGATAGCTTGATTGATTCATATTCATAAAAAATAATCCGGTGTGCCTCAAGGAGATCACACCGGATTTTCAATTAATAGTTCCAGAAGTGTTTCGCAATAAACAAAGGTGATTTCGCAATAAATGAGCATCGTTTCGCAATAAATAAAAGCTGATATCGAATAAAGGCTGTGCAACTTGCATTAATATAAAAGAAATGTTCTATCTTTGATATTTCAACAAAGGTAACAAATTATACCTTCTGTTTTTCGTGTTACCTTCTGCTTTTAAACCTAAATCTTTTAATATTCTTGTTGCAGTATATTCTGAATTTATTAAAAGGAACCATCTAAGCTGTCTGTTTGTAATGAATTCTCCAAAGAGATAAATGAAATCAATTAAAGCATATATGTGGCAGTCTCGATTTTTATAGTTACACTTGGGACATACCCATCCACCGTGTGTACGTTTCATGACAATAGGTTTACACTTTGGACAAAATACACCACGGCGAATATTGCGTAAATCTGTGTGTGTATCCTGTAATAGTTTCAAATTTTTTTCACTATTCAAAGTAAGCAATTCTTTTCCAAGGGTGAGCAACTGATCCATTGTTAGTATATGGTTAGGGAAATCCTTTGAAAGTTTTTTTAGTCGAAATGGTAGCAGTTGAGCAGTGATTATATCTGGATGATCAATTGATAGGTTTACTTTTTTATGTGTGAAAACGACTAAAGGGTGAATAGGAATGGAGTGGTAGCCTAATTCTGACAGTAATGAATGTAGTTGTTCTTTTTGTAAAGCAGCTTGCATAATGGGATTATCATAAACTTTTTCTTCAGTATCTTTCGATTGAATCAGTTGATTTGCATCATTTAGCATTATCTTTCCTTTAACTTCTATTATCAAAAGAAAGTTCGAAAAAAGGAATAATCCATCCATTTGAAAATGGTGTCTATTATGCTCAAGGCGCAAGTTATATAAATCATAATGGGAATTTAATGATGTGAGGTTGATGTAATAAGGTAAGCTTTTTTCTCCGAGGTAACCTGCTAGTTCACGACCGAATGCATCTACAATATTAGGAGGTACTTCGAGGTAACGATCTTGTAGTATTTCTAACTGTAACAATGATTTCGTTTTTTGTGGGGTTTTTAATATCAATTAATCAACTCCTCTCCTAATAAGTATAGCAAAAAGGTCGTTAAATAGTCGAATGAAGCGATAAAAATATCGCTTCATTCATTTTAATATAATTTCCATTTGATTTTTTTAGCTTCTTTTAATCTCTCGTTCACATTATCCCAATTCACGACATTCCACCAATTTTTTATATAGGACGCTCTATCATTTTGGTGTTGCAAGTAATAGGCATGTTCCCAAACATCTAGCACTAATAAAGGAATGGTGTCCGGTAATTGGAATAATTGATGCTTTTCAAATGATTGGATCGCTAGTTTACCACTTCTCGGTGACCACAGCAATACTGCCCAACCATTACCTTCTACTGATTCCGCAACATCAGTAAACAACTTTTTAAAGCTACTCCATGAACCAAAATCTTTTTCGATTTGTTTGAGTATCTCACCAGATGGTTTCTTCTTACTGTTTGGTGTCATGTTATACCAGAAGATGGTATGCAAATAATGACCTGAACCGTTAAATGCTTGTTCTCTTAACCAATGCTTGATCGGATCTTTGCCTTTTTTGCCGGTGTATAAAGCTTCTTCAGCTTTATTTAATCCGTCAACATAGGACTGGTGGTGTTTTGTGTGATGTAAACGCATAGTTTGTTCACTAATATAAGGTTCCAATGCATTATAAGCATAAGGCAAAGGAGGCAGTTTGTGCTTACCATAAGGCACACTATCTCTATTGGAAGAACCTTGTATTTCTTGGATCAAATGTTCCCCCTCTGCTCTTAAATCTAACATTCTTTCAGGATTTGCCTCCGTCTCTTCTTGGTCTAATAATTCGTAAATATTCCCTTGCCATTTTTCCACTTGATTTAAAGCATGCATTTTTTCATCGTCCAAAAGCTCACTCTGTTGAATAGTCTGTTTCAGCTTTTCTCCCCAATTCAACAAGTTTTCAAGATATTCTTTGTATTCTTTATTCATGTCATCACCCCATGTAGCATATGAAAAAAGCCTAAACGGGGTGAATACATTAGTACATCTAATTATTCAATAATAATGGAGTAGAAAGAAGGAATTAAAGTGGTAACAGCAGCTGGAATAGAAGAGGAATGAGAAAATGCTCCAGCTGCATGTAAAAATGTAAACAAAATGATAATTTAATGTATCACAGGTTCATTCCCAGTTTCCGTAAAAAACTTCTCAATATTAAAGGCAGCCATTCCCATTACGGTAGAATGGTTCTGCAGTTTAGCTACGTTTAACTGGACGTCGTTCTTGTTAAAGCCGATTGCATTCTTCTCAATTCTTCTTTCAATGGCGGGCATAATATATTTTTCGGCCTGGCGTAGTGTGTTGCCGACAACTACTTGTTCAGGATTAAAAATATGAATAATATTAGTAATTCCTACACCTAAATAGTCACCTACATTTTCTAATAACTGTATCGCTTTCGCGTCACCTTGATCAGCAGTTTCGATTAAATGTTCAACCGTAGCATCTTTAAATCCATCTGCTTCTGCTTGGTCTAGCAATGCTTGTTCAGAAGCATAGAGTTCCCAACAACCTTGGTTTCCACAACGACAATTTGGTCCATCCTTTTCAATTGTCATGTGTCCGAGTTCACCAGAGAAGCCTCTTAAACCTTTATATAATTTACCTTCCAAAATCAAACCGACACCAATACCGATACTAATACTTGTATAGACTAACTCATTGGACATTTGTCCGACTCCGTAAACTTTCTCACCGTATGCCCCGGCATTTGCTTCATTTTCCACCGTAACAGGGACCTTGTAGTGGTCAAAAAGAATTTGTTGGAGCGGAACCTTTTTCCAACCAAGGTTTGGTGCCAATAAAATTTCGCCATTCATAGTTACAACTCCTGGTACACCGATACCGATACCAACAATTCCGTATTCAGATTCTGGGGCATCGTTTTTTAAGCCATCAATTAATTGATATAACAATGCCAATACTTCATCGAAATCTTCCTGTTTGAAACGGACTTTCTTCTCTGACAAGATATTACCACGAAGATCGGTTAGCACACCTAAAATACTTTTAACACCGAGATCAACTGAAATAGTAAATCCAGCAGTTTCATTTAAAAGTAACATCACTGGTCGTCTGCCACCGCTGGATTTACCTGTACCAGATTCATGAATTAACTTTTCATCTATTAGTTCACTTACGAGTGATGAAACAGTCCCTTTGTTTAAACCGGTAACATTTGCAATTGTTGCTCGAGAGATAGGCGCTCTTTCTTGAATAGTTTTAAGAACTAGTGCTTTGTTCTCTTTTTTTACGACATGCTGATTCCACGTTTGACTCAATCTGCTCACTCTTCCCTTAACATAATAAATTAACCTCATTTTAACACAATCAAAAAAATAATTCTATAATCTTTGTTTATTCACTAGACAAACTTAAGTGTTGTTGCTATAATAATCACGAAATCAAATCTATAATGGATATAACTTGGAGGTATGTATAAATGACATGGTTTGAAAACGTTGACAAAATTAAATATGAAGGCTCGAAATCCACTAACCCGTTAGCATTTAAATTTTATAATCCGGAAGAGAAGATCAATGGTAAAACAATGGAAGAATTCCTTCGTTTTGGTGTAGCTTACTGGCACACATTTACTGAAGATTTATCTGATCCATTTGGTACAGGGACAGCAATCCGTAACTGGGATAAGTATGATGGTATGGATCGCGCTAAAGCGAGAGTAGAAGCGGCATTTGAATTCTTTGAAAAACTAGGTGTGAAATATTTTTGTTTCCACGACGTAGATATTGCTCCAGAAGGTGCTACACTACGCGAATCAAATCAAAACCTTGATACAATTGTTGAAATGATTAAAGATTATAAGAAAGATAGTGATGTAAAACTACTTTGGAACACAGCAAATAACTTTACGAATCCACGCTTTGTTCATGGTGCGGCATCTTCTAGCAATGCCGATGTATTCGCATATGCAGCAGCGAAGGTAAAGAAACAATTAGAAATAGGAAAAGAACTTGGTGGAGAAAACTACGTATTCTGGGGAGGACGTGAAGGTTACGAAACACTACTTAACACTGATCTAGGATTAGAGCAAGACAATCTTGGACGTTTCTTCCACATGGCAGTAGATTATGCGAAAGAAATCGGCTTTGATGCGCAATTCTTAATCGAGCCGAAACCAAAAGAACCAACAACTCACCAATATGACTTTGATTCTCAATCTGCACATGCATTCTTATTAAAGTATGGTTTGGAGGATCATTTTAAATTAAATATTGAAGCAAACCACGCGACACTTGCTGGTCATACATTCGAACACGAGCTTCGTTATGCACGTGTTAACGGATTACTAGGATCTGTGGATGCAAACCAAGGTGACCCATTATTAGGATGGGATACAGATGAATTCCCTGCAGATATCTACTCTACAACTCTAGCTATGTATGAAATCATCAAAAACGGTGGACTTGGATCTGGTGGTCTGAACTTCGATGCCAAAGTACGTCGTGGTTCATTTGAACAAGATGACCTATTCCTTGCACATATTGCAGGTATGGATCACTTTGCAGTTGGATACAAAGTAGCTAGCAAATTAGTAGAAGACCAAGTATTTGAAAAAATCATTGATGACCGTTATGCAAGCTTTAAAGAAGGTATCGGTAAAGATATCGTAGAAGGTAAAGCAGACTTCAAATCATTAGAAGAACATGCATTAAACCTTAAAGAAATTAAAAACAAATCAGGTCGCTTAGAATTAATCAAAGCAACGATCAACCAATATCTATTAAACGCATACGCTGATCAATAATTAATACAGTGTGAAGAAGACTTAGCTGATCTCGTGCATAGCTAAGTCTTCCCTTCGATTATAGGAGTTGTATTGGTTACAATGATAAGCAAAAGTTAGAGGAGAGGTGTGACTGTGAGTTATGTAATCGGTGTCGATCTTGGCACAAGCGCAGTGAAACTTTTATTAGTAAACAAAGCTGGTGAAGTAGTTCAGGAAGTTTCGAAGGATTACCCATTAATTCAAGAGAAAACGGGATACTCTGAGCAAAAGCCAGAAGACTGGGTAGAACAAACAGTAGCTGGGCTAAAAGAGCTTGTACAACAATTTGGTGGAAATGTTTCTGAAATTGAAGGTTTAAGCTTTTCCGGTCAAATGCATGGATTAGTACTACTTGATGCAAATAATCAAGTGTTGCGTAATGCTATTCTTTGGAATGATACGCGTACAACTTCACAATGCGTGGAAATTTATCAAAAAGTAGGCAAAGAAAAGTTTATTGATATTACGAAAAATTTAGCATTAGAAGGTTTTACCTTACCGAAAATTTTATGGGTGAAAGAACATGAGCCGGAAATCTTTGCGAAAGCAAAAACATTCGTTTTACCTAAGGATTATGTGCGTTACCGCTTAACAGAGCAAGTGCATATGGATTACTCTGACGCAGCTGGTACTAGTTTATTAGATGTAGCGAAAAAAGAGTGGAGCAAAGAAATCTGTGACTTACTTGACTTAGACGTTTCGATTTGCCCGCCACTAGTTGATTCACATGACAATGTCGGAAAAATAACGTCAGAGATTGCAACTGAAACTGGATTATCTCCAGATACAGATGTATTTGCTGGTGGAGCGGATAATGCCTGTGGTGCGATCGGTTCAGGTATATTATCTGAAGGAAAAACTTTTGCAAGTATTGGAACATCTGGTGTGGTACTTTCCTATGAACCAACAGGTGATAAAGACTATAAAGGAAAAGTACACTATTTCAACCATGGTGAACAGGATGCATACTATGCCATGGGTGTTACGTTAGCAGCTGGGCATAGCTTAAATTGGTTTAAAACAACATTTGCAGCTGAACAGAGCTTTGATGAGCTGTTAGATGGTGTTGGTGAAGTACCTGCTGGGGCAAATGGTTTACTTTTCACGCCTTATCTTGTGGGTGAACGTACGCCACATGCCGATTCGCAAATTCGCGGTAGCTTTATCGGTATGGATAGTTCCCATACATTAAAGGATTTTGCCCGTGCAGTATTAGAAGGAATTACCTTCTCACTTAACGAATCGATTGCGATCTTTAGAGAAAATGGCAAGCAAATCGATACGATCTATTCGATCGGTGGTGGAGCGAAGAATCAAGATTGGCTACAGATGCAAGCTGATATCTTTGATGCCAATATTGTGAAATTAAAAAGTGAGCAGGGTCCTGGAATGGGAGCTGCGATGCTTGCTGCCTATGGTTCTGGCTGGTATCCTTCATTAAAAGAATGTGCAGATGCCATTTTAGAAGATGCTGAAACTTATCAACCAAATCCAGACAACGTAGAAAAATATAAGCAGTTATTTAAGCTGTATCTAGATGTATACCAACAAACAAAGCAACTAAATCAAGATTTGATGGACTTTAGAAAATAATAAAAAAAGCCAAGGGTTAATTTCCTTGGCTTTTTAGTATAATCACAGTATAACACTGCCGATACTTACTATTACCCTATCAATCCATATCCTTATTTATGATGGAAACCAAATTTTAAATCTCCCACTTAATGCTAAAAGACTGAAAAAGTAAAGACAGTTATCATAGTATCTTCTCTTTCCTTTCCTGACGGGGGTATTCCAAAATAGATCAACAGCTTTTTTCGCATTGTCACCGCTTGTCGCTAATGATGCCATAGCATTGGCGGCGATTAGTCCCACTGGATGAAGTGCTTTTTCGTCGAAAGGTTCTCCGTCAATTTTATACCTTCTGTAATCCTCAGGATCTTTATCAGCAAAGAATGCTTGGATCTTTTCCGTGACGACGACTGGACAAGCATTATCTTGAAACCATTCATAATCTAATCCAATATTACAGGCAACGCGGTAAGAATCACTGAAGAAATGGCCGAACCCTCTAATATGATTAGGTGAACCATCATAAAAAGCATACTCGGGTGCCAAACCGGTTATCGGGTGTGCCGACTTTGCAATATATTGCCTACTAGCGATGGCAGCTTCCTTCCAAAAATCACGATCTTCCTCATAACTCCATAACGCAAACAATTCATAAAAATGCGGCAAGTGATAGGAGGGATCAGAAAATTCTACGCTAGGAACAAACTTTATCAGTTTATTATCTGGATTCCACATTGGATAGCCATCATTATTTTCTCCTTTATGAATGCAACGATGTAATAAATCCTTTGCATGTTTACTATATTGATAGATTCCTGAACCATCACCCCAGCGATGTGAAGCAAAAAACAGTGCTAATGCAAAATATTCTTCACCGTCTGGGGCAGGGCCATAAGCATTCTTTGAACCATCTGGTGCACATGACCAGGCAAAGTAGCCAGCATTTTCTCCTTCTTCCATATACATATAAGTCATTGACCACTTCCATAATCGATCAAAAATATCGTGATCATTCATTTGTACTGCCATCATCATTCCATAGGACATACCTTCTGTTCGGACGTCGTCATTTCCGGTATCAAGCATATAACCTAGATCATCACCGACAGGAAAATAGATTTGTGTTTCTGGGTGTGAGGGATCAAATAATTGTTTCCATGTATTCTCTACTTTACGATTGATTAGCTCCTCTTCATACTCATATTCCTTCCATACGTTTCGATAGTTTCTGTTGGTAAATGTAGCTGCGTAACTCATAAAACTCCTCCTTCTGCTGTTCTGCATGGGCTACTTACACAATAAAATCAATTAGTGGAAATTTCTAGGGCAAAATAATCACAATAAATCGAAAACCCACTTTTCTTTTGATACATATTGTACTATAATAAGTATGTCTATCGAATAAACAAAGTATATTTTTTTCTTTGTTTTTTAAAGCGTTTTCAATAAAGGGGGGTCACAATGGCAAAAACAGTAAATTCCAATGGCTTTTATCGTTTTTTGGAATGGTTGATGTGGATTATGTATTTAAATTTGTTGTGGGTAATGATGTCACTTGTTGGCTTGCTTGTTCTCGGTATATTTCCGGCTACAGCGGCTTTAGTGATTACCATGAGGGAGTGGTGTGTGCGAAAGGATGAGATTGCTTTTAACAAAACATTTTTCAAAGCTTATAAGCATAAGTTTATCCAATCAAACGTAATCGGCTATCTATTGACTATTATTGGCTATATTTTATATGTGGATTTTCAATGGATTACCCAGCATACTTCAACCTTTCAATCATTATTTCTGGTCTTATTTATCGTCATTGGGATTATTTACACGATTACGATATTGTACATATTTCCAACCTTTGCACATTTCGACTTAACGATACGGCAAACATTTAAGCATGCGATTGTATTAGGGTTATTTAGTCCTTTTGTTACGCTAGCAATGTTCGTTGCTTTATTTTTACTGCAATATGTATGGAGGTTTATTCCTGGTCTACTCCCAGTCGTTGGCATCAGCTTCACTTTTTATATTGTCACTCGGTTGGCTATTTTTGCCTTTGAAAGCTTTGAAAACAGGCAGCAAAGCTTATTAGAGAAAGAATATATGAAAGGGGAGAAGAAGCATGTATAAAGTTTATTTGGTCGATGATGATGTCTTTGTTCGTAAAGGAATCAAAACATTGATAGATTGGGAATCATATGGCTTTACAGTCTGCGGGGAAGCAGGAAATGGAGAAGATGCATTGACGGAAATAAAGAAACTTCAGCCAGACCTTGTATTAACCGATATCAGAATGCCTGTCTTAGATGGTTTGGATTTAATTAAACATGCGAAAGAAACGTTATCCCAATCCCCTTATTTTATTGTCATTAGTGGATATAACGATTTTAAATATGCACAGCGCGCACTTCGTTATGGAGTAAAAGATTTTATTTTGAAACCTGTTGATCAAGATGAAATTCATCAAACATTGAAAAAAATAGCTGATGCGATCGAAGCTGAATATGAAACCAAACAAATGGAAGATAAATTGGAAACGGTATCAGAATTGAAGAAGTTTCTTTTATGTGACAAAGAATGTAACCTGTCAAATGAATGGCAGCATCCTTTCTTGGAAGCGACGGCTTATACATTTATAAAAGCCGAGTTAAACGGCTTGAATATGGATTATCAACAAAGCTTTGAACAATTAGAAAATGTTTTGCTTTCGATGGACGCACAAAATCATTTTATCTGTTTTGAAGATAATATCAATTGCTTTGGTTTGGTAATCAGTGACAAATTTTTGTCTGCGAATCATCAAACGCTAGATCAATTTCTCCATGAGTGGTATCGGCGAGCAGATTTAGATATGCATATTTATTGTGGTGAAACGGTTCAGAAGGTCGAAGAATTAACTACTTCATATAAGACGGCAAAAAAGTGTGTGCAATTCAAATACTTAGTTGATGAGCCGATTATTACATCTGCCATGATTGCTGAAAAAGGTGTGTTTTTCATTGATCTAGATCAGGCCTACTATGACAAAATGATGGAATGTGTAGAAGAAAATAGTCATGAAAAGATCGACAAACAATTAAATAAGATGCTACAAGCTTGCAAAGAAATGAAGTTCGCTAAAGATGCTTGGCGAACCATGGTTAACCGCCTCAATCATAAAATTCTTAAATCGATTAAAGAATCAGAAGGAAATGAACAGGAAATCGCCAATTTAAAAGAAATGCTAGAGTGGGACCAATATTCTTTAAGTCTTCAGCAATTACAAGTTTTATGGGGAGATTTTATCAAAGATGCAGCCAACATCCTGGCTAAATTAAATCAAAACAATGTGAAAGGAACCATTTATCAAATCAAGAAATACATCCATACGCATTATGATCAACCGATAACGCTAAAATCGATTGCGAACAAATTTTTTATGAATCCGGTATACATGGGGCAATTGTTTAAAAAAACATATGGTGTTTATTTTAAGGATTACATCTTAACGGTAAGAATGGATGAAGCTAAGAAACTCTTACGAACTACCGATTTAAAAGTGTATGAAGTGGCAGAAAATGTCGGATTTAATAATCCAGATTATTTTGTTACGCAATTTGAAAAGATTGTTGGAACCACTCCGTCACAATATCGAAAAAAATTAATGGATCGAATCAGTTAGAAGGGTTTCTATGAAAAAAATTCACTTAAATGATATTCGCATTCGCAATAAGTTATTATTCATCTATATGTTTTCCGTATTTTTACCGATTGTACTCACGAATGTTATCTTCTATAATGTGACGTCAGAAAATGTCCGTACCCAAAAAATACATGATAATGAACTTGCGTTACGGCAAGTGGCTAATAGCTTTAAACAAGGAGTTGAGGATGCTGTCGGAATAGCATCCGTTCTTTATGCTGATGCGTTTGTCTATCAATTATTAGATACTACGTATGAGTCACCGGTAGATTTTATCATAGCATATAATAATAATTTTCGTGATATTAATAAATATACACCAGTATATTCTTCAATTCGTTCCATTTATTTATATACAGACAACCCGACAGTCATTACAGCAGGTGGAGTATTTGCGATTGATGATTCAGTAAAGGAGTCACATTGGTATCAATCAACACTTGAAACGAGAAAAAAATACCCAGTTGTAACAAGGAGTACCGCAGAAAATGGTGATCTAAGCCAATTTGTCGTCGTAAGAGCTTTAGACTCAAGTGATACTTCATCACACGAAAAGGTTATTATGATTAATTTAAATGATCGTTTTATTCATCAGCTGTTCGAAAATGAAACATTTGAGGGAGATATCTATTTGTTAAATGAGGAAAATAATATCGAATATACCACGAATGAATCTGTTCCGTGGCAGTCTGAGTATATTGCTTTTGATACTATTTCGATTCCTAACCATGCTACCGTATTAGAAGAATCCTATCCGGTACAGTATATAGATGATTGGAAAGTTGTAGGTGTCATGCCGGAAGATCAATTGTTAGCAGAAGTAAGAAAGTCAATTCCGTCTATTTTATATTTAGCGTTATGGAATTTTGTGATCCCGACCTTATTTATCATTTATATTGCTGGTAATATTCATTTTCGCCTAAATACGATCGTGAAGAAAATGAGAAAAGTCAAAAATCAAAATTTCGAGCTAATACCTGGGAAACCATATAAAGATGAGATAGGTGTATTAACAACCGAATTTAATCGAATGTCCAAGAAGATTAAAGATTTGATCAATGATGTTTACATTGCACGGATTCAGAAAAAAGATCTGCAAATACAAAACAAAGAAACACAATTAAAAGCATTACAAAGTCAAATTAATCCACATTTTTTATTTAACGTACTGGAAACGATCAGAATGAGAAGTTTATTGAAAAAAGAAGATGAGACGGCTGAAATCATTCGTAATATGGCACAACTGTTAAGAAACTCGATTACTTGGGATAAAGACTTTGTAACGGTGAAAGAAGAAGTGCAATTAATCCAAGCCTTTTTAGAAATACAAAAATATCGTTTTGCTGACAAGATGCAATATAGTATTCAACTATCAGAAGCGGCAGAAAATGTCTTAATACCAAATATGACGATTATCCCTTTTGTCGAAAATGCTAGCATTCATGGGATTGAACGATTAAAAACAATCGGTAAGATCGACATAAAAATTGAAATGGATAATAACCATCTTATTTGTATGATAGAAGATAATGGGGTTGGTATGGAAGAAGGTACGTACAATGAGATTGTTGAATCCTTTCAAGAAAATGAAATTACAGGGGAGAGCATCGGTATAAGGAATGTTTATCAGCGGTTAAAAATGTATTATCAGGATAACTTTGAATTAAAAATTGAAACAGCACAAGGTCAGGGCACAACCGTTTATCTTAAAATCCCTGTTAATGTTCAAGCGATAGGGACTGTTCAATAAGGTTAGTAGGAATAATCAAGACGGAGCAAGTGTTGTCTGTGGAAACGAGACTATTCCCGTTACTAAGTAGCGAGCTAATCTTATGGGTAGTCTCTTTCTTTTGGTTAAAGTTACTAAAACTTTGTGAACTATTGATTATTATAGTTTATTTTTCAAAGTTTCAGCTAAACTTTGATGGGTAACAATTCAAAACGTTACACGTTACAATGAAAGTGCTTACAAAAGGCGAAAAAGAAAATTTTAAAAAAGGAAAGGGGAATTAGTTTATGGGTTGGAAAAAGAATACATGGCTATTAAGCTTACTTGCCGCACTATTGTTACTATTAGCAGCTTGTAGCGATGATAGTGAGGAAACAGGCTCTACTGATAGTGGCGATGACAGCTCTGAAGAGTCAAGTAATGAAGAAAATGATAGTGGAGATGATGGAGAGGTTTACACTTATGATTTCTTTGATGCATCTGGTCCTGGAGAAGATATCAATACAGCCGAGACAACGCTAGGAAAGATGTTTGAAGAAGAAACAGGTGTAAATTTTGACATCGAGCACATTGTTGGGGATGTAAACCAAAAGATTGGAACAATGATTGCAAGTGGTGAATATCCAACATTATTAAATGCAGAACAGTCAACGGATGCAGTTATTGATGCAGGTGGTTTTGTAGCATTGAATGACTTGATTAAAGAACATGCACCGAACTTATATAAAATGTATGAACCTTATTGGGAATTGATGAAACGAGATGATGGGAATATTTATGTTATTTCATCTGGTGCGCCTCACGGTTACCGAAAACCAGCAAACTTGAATCAAGGAGCATGGTGGATAAAACGTGATGTACTTAAAGAATTGGGTTATCCAGAACCAAAAACCCTAGAAGATTATTTTAATATTATTGAGGAGTACACAGTTGAAAACCCTCAAATTGACGGTGCAGAGACAATTGGATTTACTGCGCTAACACATGATTGGAGATTTTTCGCACTTTCCAATCAACCTATGCATTTGGCAGGATATCCAAATGATGGTGGGGCTTTAATTGATATGGAAACGCGTGAAGCGGAAGTTTACAATGATAAAGAAATTACGAAAAACTGGTTGCAGAAATTAAACGAAGTGAATGACAAAGGTTTATTTGACCAAGAAGCATTTACTCAGAATTATGATGAATACCTTGCAAAAATCACTTCTGGAAGAGTGGTTGGTTTCTTCGACTATCGCTGGCAAGTAGGTCAAGCCTTAGACACATTAGAGGAAGATGATGATCCATATAATGATTATATGGGCTTTCCGGTAGTCTTTGATGAAGACACGAAAGATCAATATCTTGATCCAATCGGTTTTACTGCTTCACCTGGTATGGGTATTACAGCCGGTACACCTGAAGAGGATCAAATACGTATTATAAAATACCTTGATCATATCGCAAAAGAAGAAACACAAAAACTAATCACGTGGGGAATAGAAGGGGAAACTTATGAGGTAGGCGAAGATGGTCGTTATTATCGTACGGAAGAACAAATTGATGAAACATCTAGTACAGAATTCCGTGATGAATTTGGCTTCTCATATTTCGAATGGGGCTGGCCGCGTATGAATGGTGAATATGAGGATGGAAATGCAGTTGAACCTCCGAAACAAGAGGAAGTTGCTAGTTTAATGTATGATGAAGGCGATAAAGAGTTCTTGGATGCGTATGAAATTGACACCTTTACAGGATTGTTCTCAGAACCTGATGAACGTCCTTGGTATCCTGCATATGATGCACCTATTGAAACAGGATCTGAGGCTCAATTGTATGAACAACAGTTAGATGACTTGATGAAACGTAAATTCCCTGAAATTATATTTGCAGACCCTGGTGAATTCAATGCTCAATGGACATCATTTAAAGATGAATTTTCAGGTCTTCCTTTTGCAGCATACGAAGAAGTAATCACAAATTTTGTGCAAAACAAAGCAGCACTTGTTGAAGGTAGTGCTGAGTAAGTAGTTAAAGAGTTGAAGGGGGAGGCTGACTTCTTTTATCAGCCTTCCGCTTTTTACAATAAGCCAATATTTTCAAACAACTAAGATTCTTTGTTGTTTTCGGACCATTCAGATAAGAATGAAGTAAATCTTTTAAGGGATTGTTCATTAGGCGAGCTGTTATGTTTGCCTGATGGTCCGAAACCATAAAGAAAATTTTTAAGGTAAGAAAAGGGGGACTATCGATGCAATCAGAATCAACTATTAAAACAAAAACAATGTCGCAAGCAGATGATAATAAAGGCTTGAAAGGTTTTTTTAAGAAATGCAAACAACAGCAGGCACTTCTTTGGATGACTGTACCTTTTGTTATCTGGGTGTTTATTTTTAAATATTTACCGGTATGGGGCTGGTCCATGGCCTTTCAAGACTATAAACCAGCATTAAGTTTTTCCGATCAGGAATGGGTAGGTTTTAAACATTTCCTGTTTTTATTTACTGATGATCGTTTTCTTGGTGTACTTCGAAATACGCTAGCACAAAGTCTAATTAACCTTGTATTAGGATTTATTACAGCAATCACACTAGCAGTATTAATTAATGAATTATCTAATATGAAATTTAAACGAGTAGTTCAAACGATCAGTTATCTGCCACACTTTTTATCATGGGTAGTAGCTGCAGCGTTAGTTTCTTCAGTATTATCAATTGAAGGTATTTTTAACGAAATATTAATGGGATTAGGTCTTATTGACAAAGAAATTCTTTGGTTAGGTGTAGGGGAGTACTTTTGGGGAATTTTAGGTGCTGCCGAAACATGGAAAAATGTCGGATGGAATGCAATTATTTATTTGGCTGCGATTTCCATGATTGATCAGGAGCAATATGAAGCAGCGAAAATTGATGGAGCTTCCCGAATTCAGCGAATCTTGCATATTACTATTCCTGGGATGAAGTCTGTTATCATCGTTCTTCTAATTATGAATATTGGTTATATTTTAGAGGCTGGTTTTGAACCACAATACTTACTAGGAAATGGTCAAAACGTCGAATACTCGGAAAATATCGATGTATTTGTTATTAAATATGGTATATCGATGTTTAACTTCTCACTAGCAACCGCAGCAGGTATGTTCAAGACAGTCATCAGCTTTATATTCCTAATAGCAGCCAATTCATTATCGAAGAAAATGGGTCAAGGCGGACTTTATTAAGGGGGACTATCCATGTTTAAACGAAAAAAAGCAAGTTTTATGAGAACAAAAGAAGATATCATTTTTGATACATCTAATATTATTTTTATGATTATTCTTTGTATATTTATGTTGTATCCGTTCTTAAATCAAGTTGCGATTTCTTTAAATGATGCAACAGATTCTGTTCGTGGCGGAATCTATTTATGGCCAAGAGAATTTACATGGCACAACTACGAGCACGTATTTGAGAAGGCTGCTATCTATCAGGCTATCTTTATTTCGGTGCTAAGAACAATTGTTGGAGCAGGTATCGGATTATTTTGTACCGCAATGGTAGCTTATGCTATTGCACAACCGAATTTTATCTTTAAGAAGTCAGTGACGATAATTTTTATTATGACGATGTATTTTAATGGTGGTTTAATCCCTACATTTCTATTAATGAGAGATTTGCAATTAATTGGATCTTTCTGGGTTTATATTTTACCAACTTTAATTAGTGCCTTTAATTTGATCATTATGCGTTCCTTTATAGAAGGGTTGCCAAACAGTATTTTTGAATCAGCAAGAATTGATGGGGCAGGAGATTTTCGAATTTTCTTTCAGATTGTTTTACCGTTATCCTTACCGGTCTTAGCAACGGTTGCTCTGTTTGTGGCCGTGTTTCAATGGAATCAATGGTTCGATGTGTTTCTATACAATTCAAGTCAAGAACATCTAACAACACTTCAGTACGAGCTGATGAAAATTTTGCAAAATTCAAGTACGACCTCAAGTGGTGACATGGCATCTGCTTTTGCTAATTCAGCTGACGGTGGTTCTAACATGGTAACACCTAAATCGATTCAGGCGACAATGACAATAGTTGCAAGTGTACCAATTATTATGGTTTATCCATTCTTGCAACGATATTTTGTTAAAGGGATGACACTTGGAGCAGTAAAATAGAAAATAAAGGAGTAATACGAATGGCAGAACAAATAATGAGTCTTTATCAGCATTTTGAGGAAGATTTCAAAATTGGGGCAGCGATTAACCAACGGACCATGTATTCATCAGAAGAAGTAATTAAAAAACATTTTAATAGTTTAACAGCAGAGAATGAAATGAAGTTTGAGAGTGTTCATCCGAATGAAAATGAATATACATTTGAGATCAGCGATAAAATGGTAGCATTTGCAGAAAAACACCAAAAAGCAATGAGAGGTCACACGTTAGTATGGCATAATCAAACGAGTGATTGGATTTTTGAACAAAATGGTGGACTGGTTGACGCAAAAATCTTATTAAAAAGAATGAAAGATCATATTGATACTGTTGTTGGTAGATATAAAAGTAAGATATACAGTTGGGATGTTGTCAATGAAGTAATTGCCGATGAAGAGGACAAGTTTTATCGTGATTCTAAATGGTATCAGGTGCTTGGAGAGTCATTTATTGAAAAAGCATTCGAATATGCACATTCGGCAGATCCAGATGCAACACTACTATACAATGATTATAACGAATCGAATCCAGCCAAACGGGATAAAATCTATCAATTAGTCAAGCAGTTAAAGGAAAAAGGTGTACCCATTCATGGAGTTGGTATGCAAGCTCACTGGAATATTTACGATCCATCCTTGGATAATATCCGTAAGGCGATTGAAAAGTATGCATCTTTAGGTATCGAAATTCAAATTACCGAGATGGATGTATCGATGTTTACTTTTAATGATAAGCGGACAGATTTAACCGAACCAACAGAAGAAATGGAAGCCCTACAAATGGAAAGATATTTACAATTCTTTGAGGTCTTTAAAGAGTATAAGGAGAATATCGGAGCTGTAACGTTCTGGGGAGTGGCAGATGATTATACATGGCTGAACGATTTTCCTGTAAAAGGGCGGAAAAACTGGCCATTTCTTTTAGATGAAAATCAACAACCTAAAGAAGCAATGAAGAAGATTATCGCAACATAAATATCGTGATTTTGCTAAAATATTATTTTGATGTATGTATAAACTCGTTTTCTATCCTGTGAAACGAGTTTTCTTTGTAAAGGAAAATAAATATAAAAAAATTGTAATCTTATAAAAAAATATTCTATTAAATATTTGCAATTAACATGAAATAATATAGGAGAGGTTGATCAATATTAGTGATATTTTCATTTTTATAGGGGGGTTATGAGAGTCTAAGGGTTTGATGAAGGTAATTGAGGTAATAAGGTTATGATTCGGAATTAAAAAAGGAGTGATTTGATTATATGAAGAATAAATCATTATTATTTTTGGTTGCGCTTACAATAATATTTGCTTATATTCCTAATATGGGTGCCTTAGCACAGGAAACAAAAAATAACATAGCTAAAAATCCGGTTGTATGGGCCGATGTACCAGACCCTAGTGTTATTCGTGTTGGAGATACTTATTACATGTCAAGCACAACCATGCATATGAATCCTGGCGTTCCTATTATGAAATCAAAGGATTTAGTCAATTGGGAAATAGTTAATTATGCATATGATACGCTTGATAGAGGGGAAGAACAAGCGCTTAGAAATGGTCAAAATGAATATGGACAAGGATCATGGGCAAGTAGCCTTCGATATCATGAAGGTATATTTTATTTGGCATTTGCCTCCAACAGCACTGGAAAAACATATATTTTACAAACAGATGATATTGAGAATGGAGAATGGAACAAAACGACATTAGATAATCTATACCATGACATGTCTTTGTTGTTCGATGATGATGGTCGAGTTTACATGGTGTATGGTGCTACGGATATTAGAATAATAGAACTCACATCTGATGCATCTTCTATTAAAGAAGGAGGACTTGACAAAGTTCTAATTCCTGATGCAGGTTCGATTTCAGGTTCACAACATATTATTAATGCAGAAGGTGCACATCTTCAAAAAATTAATGGTAAATACTATGTTTCACTGATATCTTGGCCGGAAAATAGCGGACGAACTCAATTAGTGTACCGTTCAGATAGTATAGACGGAGAATATGAAGGAAAAGTAGTATTACAGGATTCTGGTATTGCCCAAGGAGGAATGGTTGATACACCTGATGGGGAATGGTATGGTTTCTTATTCGGAGATCGAGGATCGGTTGGACGAATTCCTTACTTAGTACCTGTCACTTGGGAAGATGATTGGCCGGTATTCGGCGTGGATGGTAAAGTTCCAGAAGAGTTGTCTATAACTGCAGAAGGGGCAAATTCAATTAGTAATATTGTGCAATCCGATGAATTCTACCAATCGTATGAAAATAGTAATACAGTAAGTGCATTAAACACTAGTGATGCGTCAGTAGAAGGTGCTGCTTCATCAGATGAAAAAGAAATGATGTTGGCTACACAGGAATTACTTGATGTTAATAACGGTACAGAACTGCTAGAAAATGGTGGTTTTGAAGATGGACAAGAACCGTGGAGGGTAAATGGGGAGGCTACTGTTCAGGTCGCTGATCAAGAAGCCAACAGCGGCACCAACAGTTTATTAGTGACAGACAGAGTTGCAACGGGTGACGGACCGAAACAAGTAATTACCGATAAGGTACAGGAAGGAAATACGTATGAATTTTCAGCACAGGTAAAATATACAGAAGGGCCAGATCAGAAACAATTTAATTTTAATATCCAACATGGTACAAGTTGGGAAGGCATTGAAGTTATCGGATCTGGAACAGTAAACAAAGGTGAGTGGGGAACTGTAGAAGGTACCTACACTATCCCAGAAAATGTAGACTTTTCAGAAACCTTTATATTCATTGAGACACCTTGGGTTTCTGAACCTGATTCAGAAGTAGACTTATTAGATTTCTATGTGGATGATATATCATTTGTAGATGTTACACCAGATCCTAATCTAATTGAAAATGGCGGTTTTGAAGAGGGAATAGATCCATGGACAGAATACCGAAATGCTAGTATTGAGGTAACTGATCAAGAAGCAAACAGTGGATCCAGTAGTTTATTAGTTTTTGATCGCCAGGCAACTGTTGACGGTCCACAACAAGATTTAACGAATAAAGTGGTAGCTGGTGGAACATACGAATTTTCAGCTAAAGTGAAATATACCGAAGGTCCAGATCAGAAAGGATTTAATTTTAACATTCAAAATGGACCAACTTGGGAAACGATTGAGGTGATCGGATCTAGTTCCATTACAAAAGGTGAGTGGGGAACGATTGAAGGTACTTACACAATTCCTGCAGACGCAGATTTGTCTGAGTCATTCATTTTTATTGAAACAACGTATGCAGATCCGGCTGATCCTGACAATGATTTAATGGATTATTATGTGGATGATGTATCTTTTACACAAACATCTGCCCCCGAACCTGAGCCTGATACAGAAAAAAGTGGAGAGTATGAAGATAATGGTTCTAACCTAGGTATAACATGGCAGTGGAACCATAATCCTAATAATAATTTTTGGTCACTGACCGACCGTTCAGGTTATTTAAGACTAATAAATGGAAGAACCAGTACAAGCATCCATGATTCAAGAAACACACTTACCCAAAGAACATTTGGTCCTGAAAGTTCTGGAGAAGTAGCAATAGACATAAGTAACATGAAAAATGGAGATGTAACTGGTTTAGCAGCCTTCCAAGAGAATTATGGATTTGTAGGGGTGAAAACGGACGGTGATTCTAACTCTATTGTGATGGTAAATGGTGATTCTGAATCAGAAGAAGAAATAGAAGCAGTCGAAATTGGCCAAAATAAAGTGTACTTAAAGGTGGATTTTGATTTTAAAAATCAAACAGACAAGGCGTATTTTTATTATAGTCTTGACGGTGTAAATTGGACAAAAATAGGGAATACGCTACAAATGGAGTACACAATACCTCATTTCATGGGTTATCGTTTTGCACTGTTTAATTATGCAACACAAGAAACTGGCGGATATGTAGATTTTGATTATTTCAGAGTAGATGATAAGATCACAGATTCTGAGTCTTCCCAAACAGTATTAAATGCAGACTTAGGAGATGTTTCTGACATTGTTGGTGCTCCTAATGTTGAATTTGAGGTTCCACTTGAAATGGATGCTCTTCCTGAAGGAAATCACACATCTATAGCTGCCTCTATTGATATTCCGAAAGGTTTAACAGTATCTGGAGTAGATTTTAACACAGATAATATTGATGGTGAAAGTACGTTTAGTTATGACAATCATCAATTAAAACTAAATGTCAATGGAGATAATGTCCACTTTAGTAACGACTCCTCCAATTTATTTGCGACGCTTAAATTAAAAGTGACTGATTTTGTTACAGAGGATCGAACAGAAGAAATAAGGATCAACTATATCGACGTAACTAGTAATCAAGATGTAGCATACAATGTACATGATTCTATTGCAAATATTGATTTAATACTACTAGATACAGAAGCGCTGGCAAAGATACCAGGTTTCAACAACCCGCTAATAAGCCATAAGTATGGTGCAGATCCAAATGCTTTGGTTTATGATGACAGAGTATATATCTATTTGACAAACGATCAAGTGGAATACGATGAAAACGGAAATATCATTGATAACAATTATGGAAGTATAAATACCATAACAGTTATTTCATCAGATGATATGGTTAATTGGACAGATCATGGTGCCATTCCGGTTGCTGGACCAGATGGTGCAGCAACGTGGGCAACTAATTCGTGGGCAGTAGCAGTTGGGCAGAAAGAGATTGACGGTAAGGATAGATTCCTCTTATACTTTTCAAATAATGGTTCAGGAATTGGTGTATTAACAGCAGATTCGCCTATTGGACCATGGGAAGATCCGATTGGAGAACCTTTAATTGATGGAAGTACTCCTGGTACTGAGGGTGTTGTATGGATATTTGATCCAGATGTATTAATTGATGATGATGGTGAGGGTTATCTCTATTACGGTGGAGGAGTTCCTGGTGGAAATAATCCAACACAAGAGCAGGCAGAACATCCTCAAACTGCTAGAGTAATAAAATTAAGTGATGATATGATTCATACAGAAGGTGAAGCACAAGTAATTGATTCACCATTCCATTTTGAGTCGAGTGGTATCCATAAATATAATGGAAAATATTACTACTCTTACAGCACTAATTTTTCTGGTGTGCGCCAAGTAGATGACCCTAAGTATGCCGAGATCGCATACATGGTAAGTGACGATCCTATGGGTCCATTTAATTATGTCGATGCTGTTTTGAAAAATGGGTCTGAATTTTTTGGCGTCGGTGGAAACAACCATCAAGATTTCTTTGAATTTAAAGATCAATGGTATATTACATACCATGCTCAAACTTTAGGGAAAGCTTTAGATTCAGTGAACGGTTATCGCTCCCCCCATTTAAACAAAGTAGACTATTATGATAACGGTAATATAAAAGACATTACTGCAGATATGGAAGGTGTTTCACAACTTCAGAATTTAGACCCATTTCAAAGGAACGAGGCCGAAACCATTGCGTGGAACGCGGGTATAGCAACAGAGGATTCAGCAGCACCAGGTAACATGATCGAGGAGGTAAATTTAAATGTTACAGATATTCATGACGGTGATTGGCTAGCGGTATCAAATATTGATTTTGGACAAAATGGCGCTGAAATATTTGAAGCCAATGTTGCTTCTACAGTAGGTGGTACAATCGAACTTCGCTTAGACAGCCCGGTTGGTGAAGTAATTGGTACACTAGAAGTGGATGCCACTGGAGGAGCGCAAAATTGGAAGTTAATTGAAACAGATTTATCAAATGTTTCAGGGATTCACAATTTATTCTTCCTGTTTAAAGGAGACAGTGAAGGCGAGTTATTTAATTTTGATTACTGGAAGTTCACGGAAGCTGATGAAGAAAATAGGATACCTGATGAAGAGACAACTGAGCTTGAATTAGGTGGAGAAGGACAAGAAGTTGCAGCTGGTAAAACATACAGTGTTAGTGGCATAAATGCTAACGTTACTATGCCAACTGACCTACCTGCAGGAACAAAAGTAACCGTAATGACTAAGAATGTTGAAGAAACAAATTACGAAGGTTTAACCCCTGCTGGTGAAATGTTAACTTTCACATTGGAATATCCAGATGGGTCTATCATCCCATCGAATGAATTCGCATTAGAGTTCGGTTATAATGAGGATGCTAAAACAGATTCTCTTGCAATCTACTATTACAACGAAGAAGCAGATGAATGGGAATATCGTGGAGGAGAAGTGAATGAAGAAAATCAAGTAATTTCTTTGCAAGTTTCGCATTTCTCGACGTATGGAGTATTTGTATCAGCTGATAGTTCAGATGGAGAAGACGACCAAGATGGAGAAGGTGGCCAAGTGGAAGAAGATAGCCAGGATGGAGAAGGTGGCCAAGTGGAAGAAGATAGCCAGGATGGAGAAGGTGGAGAAGACGGCCAAGTGGAAGAAGATACCCAGAGTGGAGAAGACGGACAAGACAGAGAAGCTGGCCAAGATGGAGATGATGATCAAACCGGAAAAGAAAATGAATATGGTCAAGAATTACCTTCTACTGCCACTAATCTATTTAACTATTTAATTTTTGGATTATTGCTCTTCATTTTGGGTGGTATCACTCTGTCCGTAAATAGAGCTATAAGTAAAAATAAGTAAACAACCATTGAACTGGGAGTGGTTTTAAACACACTCCCATTTGCTATAACCTCCGTTTTCAAGGTATATGAACTTAGTTTTTGGCTCTTTTTATTCGGCAGGCCATCACATATTCTATTACTATATAGCTTGTCATATCTTTAAATAGACTTACTTGGCCTGCTTTGATATAAGATAACTGAAGGATTACATAGTGAGGAAGGAATAGAATTTTCTAAATGGCGCGTTGAAGACGAAACATTTGCAAAAAAAGACGGTGAACGTCAACTGACAGAAAATATTACCTTTCGCGGAATGAATTCAGACGGTAAAGAAGATCTTTAAATTGATCATGGCTTCTCTAAAGGTAACTGGTCTTATGGTGGTACTAGATGCACAGAAAGTATGGATAATCAAAGGTGGAACATAGAAATGCTTACAATTAAAGAGCTAATGAATAGATTAATGGAGAATATTGAACCTGTAGAAAATAGTGTTGATATGTTAATTGCTGGGGATGATACTAAAATTGTTAACAAAGTGGCGGTTGCTTTCATGCCAACTTATGAAGTAATAAAACAAGCTATTGCTTCAGGTGCTAATTTACTAATATGTCATGAGGGTGCCTTTTATAGTCATGATGATAATAAAGTAGCAACAGTTACAGATGTGTACCAACAAAAAGTAAAGCTTATACAAGAGTCAGGAATCGTAATCTGGAGATTACATGACTACATCCATCGTTATCAACCTGATGGAATCATGCAAGGAATGATAAAAGCCTTAAATTGGGATAGCTATGTCAAACAGCATCATACAGAGTATACTCTTTTTGATTTGCCAATACAATCATTGCAACAAGTGACAGAACACATCAAATCACAATTACAATTAGATCGTTTGCAATACGTTGGGGATTTATCTCAAAACATCACAAAAGTTGCAATTCTAGTAGGTTTTAGAGGTGGTGGAATTAATACTATACCAGCACTTGAAAACGATGCAGATGTTGTAGTATATGGAGAAGGGCCTGAATGGGAAACACCAGAATTTACAAGAGATGCCTTGGCAATGGGAAAAAACAAAGCTGCTATTATTCTTGGACACTTAGAAAGTGAAGAGCCTGGAATGTTATTTCTCTCTGAATATCTTTCTACTATCTACCCAATTATTCCAGTGGAGTTTATTCCAACTAATAATTGTATCAAGACCATTTAATTGTAGAAAAACTAGAATATTTATGGCAAAATTCGAAGTAACATAAATACAGTCATTACAAAAGAGGTAGTGTGTGAATGGCATTTCTTAATGTAATGTCATTCATTTTGATATAATGAAAAGCGAACCATCACTTTTCATGCAAAAATTCAAGAGAAGGTCAATGTTACATAGAACCAACTACAATTCCGTAGAAGTGTTTATAACAATACATAATCCCCCAATATTAATACCTTTCCTTATTCTGACATTAAAAATATGGAAAGGTATTTGCCATTGCTTTTTTAAATTAATTTATTTATAATGTACTTGATTCGACTATTAACTTCATAAAATTTTACTTAAAAGGAAACCGCTTTCCTTTCAGTCACCCCCAAACCATGGAAAGGTGTGATTTTTTGAGTATTGTAGAAAAGATTCAATCACCATCTTTATCATTAGAACAACGATTAGCAACATTAATGGAAGCGCTAACGTTAGAAGAAAAAATATCGCTGTTAAGTACCAGTCAAAGCGCGATACCGAGATTAGGAATCAAAGAATATGCAGTAGGCGGTGAAGCAGCACATGGAGTCGTCGATCGCGAAGGTGGTAAGGCGACCGTATTTCCACAGCCAATCGGACTATCCAGTACGTGGAACAAAGCATTGATGCACCAAGTAGGAAGCGCAATAGGAGATGAAGCAAGAGTCTTTTATCAGCTTCAGAACGAAAAAACGGGTCTGACGTTATGGGCACCAACGATTGATATGGAACGTGATCCTCGCTGGGGACGAACAGAAGAAGCTTATGGAGAAGATCCTTATTTAACTGGACAATTGTCCAAAGAGTTGATTAAAGGGATGCAGGGTGATGATCCTTTTTATGTGAAACTTGTCGCAGCACCGAAGCATTTTTATGGTAATAATAATGAAAAAGGCCGAGAAGATACATCTAACAGTATTGATCTACGTAATCGTAAAGAATATTATTTGAAAGCGTTTGAACCAGCGTTTAAAGAAGCAAAAGCTTTATCCATGATGACCGCTTATAATGGTATTAATGGCATTCCTTGTATGCAAATACATGAAATCGAAGAAATTGTCCGAGATGAGTGGAATATGGATGGTTTTATTGTCAGCGATGGCGGTGCATTGACCCTAAATGTAGATGAATATCAATATTATCACACATTTGAAGACGCATTAGCAGATGCATTGATAAAAGGAATTGATTGTTTTGTAGATCGTAAAGAAATTGTCGAGGGAGCAGCAAGGAAGGCACTCGACAGAGAATTAATCCAACCTGAAGATATTGATCGAGCAATACGTCGAATGCTACGGGTACGCTTTCGCTTAGGGCACTTTGATCATGATCCAAGTCAAAATCCTTATCACAATATACCATTAGATCTGATGTGCAGTGAGGAACATGGTAAACTTGCTCGTAAAGCAACAGATGAATCGATCGTATTATTAAAAAATGATCAACAGTTTTTGCCTTTACAGAAAAATAAATGGAAAAAACTTGCCGTGATTGGTCCAACAGCTAATGATGTCTTCCGAGATTGGTATACAGGTTACCCTCCATATAAAGTAACACCGTTAGCAGGTATCAAGGACTATCTTCCAGATGTCGATATCACTTATCATGATGGCTTTGATCGCATAATCTGGCAACCGAAAGAATCGAGAAAACATGTTGGATTGAATGCAGAAAATCAATGGATCGTTACGGGGAACGACGAAGAGTCTGCGCTATTAGTGGATGAAGACTGGGGAAATGGTTGGCATGTTTTTAAAAGTGTTAAAACGAATCATTATGTAACACAAGCGGATAAAGCTAGTACTTTTTCAGCAACAAAAGAAGAGGTTTTTGACTGGTTTAATCGTGAAAAAATAAGTGTTCAACCAAATGAACAGAATTTCTATACACTTAGCAGTTGGAACGGTTACCCGTTAACAATAGCAGAAGGCAACGTAGTAGTACACGAAGCAGATCATACACTTTTCGAAAAAAAGATCATTGAAAATGGTATACAAAAAGCTGCGGCTCAAGCTAAAGAAAGTGATGTTGCCATTGTCTGTGTAGGCAATCACCCCATGATAAATGGTAAAGAAACAGAAGACAGAGAGGATATTAAACTGGCAGACTATCAGCAACGGCTAGTCCAGGCAGTTTATCAAGCGAATCCCAATATGATACTAGTCGTAATTGGTAGTTATTCATTTGCCATCAATTGGGAACAAGATAACATTCCGGCAATTCTTTATAGCTCACATGGCTCACAAGAACTTGGTCATAGTTTAGCTGCAACGATCTTCGGTGAAAACAATCCTTCAGGAAAACTTAGCATGACATGGTACAGAGACGCGGACCAACTACCTGATATTACAGATTATGATATTCGTAAAGGAAAGCGTACCTATCAATATGCTGACTCGAATATTTTGTATCCATTTGGTCACGGATTAAGTTACGGGACCGTCACATATCAAGATATCGCGGTTGATAAATTGAAAATAGCGAAAAATGAAGAGTTGTCCATCTCATTAACATTGAAAAATGAAAGCAATTTTACGCAGGCAGAAGTTGTGCAAGTGTATGCAACGATAACGGAAGGATACTATTTGAAAGCTAAAAAACAATTGGTTGCGTTTGAAAAAGTCTTGTTGTTACCAGATGAAGAAAAACGTGTCACATTATCTATTGATTCAGATCAATTACAAGTGTTCGATGTCCGAACGAATCAGTTTGTGCTTGAACAAGGTATCGTTCGTTTCCTTATTGGTCCATCAAGTGAACAATTTGTTTTCGCTTCTGATCCGATAGCAGTTGAGGGTGAAGTGATCAGAGAACGCTCACTGGCAGAACCAACACCAGCAGAAAACTACGATGATTATGAAAATATTACGTTAACAAAAGGAGAAATGGAAAAACCTTGTGTCACAGCTGAACAACAAGGATGGATTCTATTTCGGAATGTACAATCCCAACCAAACGTAAAATTGAAAGTAAGAGTAAAAGGTGAGGCTGGTCAGATTCATGTTTTCTTAAATGACAGAGAAATGTCACCGGTTGCTGTGAAAAGTATCGATAGCAATCAATGGACAGATGAAATAATCGATGTAGATTTAGCGCATAGTGATCCAATCACTATGATCCTCGAAATCCATCATTTATCGATTCAATCAGTACAATTAGTGGAAGGATGAGTACTTTGCTACATCAATTACCTAAAAGAGGTATCTGGACTGATCAACCTGCCTCCAGATGGGAGGATGCTTTAGTAAGTGGGAATGGCAGACATGGAGTAATGGTATTCGGTGATCCTGTTCATGATACTATTATTGGCAACCATTGTCGACTTTATTTACCACAAGGCAACAGCTATGCTTTACCAGATTTGGCTCCGTATTTAGAAGAAATGCGAGCGATTATTCGCCAACAAGGATATGAACAAGCAATATCCTATTATTATCAGAAGGCGACAGAACTTGGTTATCAGGGATTAACGATGAGTGATCCGTCACATCCAGGTTTTCATTTGCATGTTGAAACAGATCACCAGAACTATTCAGATTATAGACGGAGCATTAATTACGAGACAGGGGAGCTTGAAGTCTCTTATAGAGTGGATGAAAATTTTTACTCAAGGAAAGTTTTTGTTTCACAGGATTGCAATCAAATTATTCACTCGCTAAGTCCGGGTCGATACACGATAAAACTAGAAGATTACCAGCATCCTAAGATGAGCCAAACGAGTATGATTGATGGAAAAACAATCCATACCCATTTTGACTATTGTTATAGTGATGGTGGGTATGATGTGATGATCGAAGTCGAAGCTGAGGTGATAAAGCCCCTTGCAGATGCGATTGGCTTTGAGATTAGTAGTGAGGAATCGGTACTTGTTCGGATGGAAATTTCTCCTTATCATCAACAGTCTGAGCGTAGTATAATCCGAAAAAAATCTCAACTATCTGATGATTATGATAGCCTTTTTATCAATCATGAGCCCATTCATAAGGAAATGTTTAATCGAGTTGAACTGAGATTAACGACAGAAAAGGAACGGCAACAATCGATCTGGTCATTAGTGGCAAAAGCAAAAGAACAAGGACAGATCACATCTGTTTTATTAGAAAAAATGTATGATGCTGGACGATATATGTATATTTGTAGTGCCGGTGAGCTCACACCAAATTTACAAGGAATTTGGACAGGGACGTTTGAACCGGCATGGAGTGGTGATTTTACCTTTGATACCAATGTTGAGCTGTCGATTGCTGCTGCACTTTCTAGTAATCTATTAGAAGGATTAGAAGGATATTTCCGTTTAATAAAAGAGTTAATGCCAGGTTTTCGTGAAAATGCCCAAAAGTATTATGGTGCAAGAGGTGTTATGGCAGCGATTCACTCCAGTAACAGTGGCAAACATGTTCACTGGAATCAAGAATGGCCATTACATTTATGGACGTGTGGTGCAGGGTGGCTGGCCCATTGGTATTATCAATATTATCGTTTTACAGGGGATAAACTGTTTTTGCAAAATGAAGCGATTCCTTTTTTAGAAGAGATTGTCTTGTTCTATGAAGATTTTCTCGTTGAAGATCCAGACGGAACATATCGTTTTACCCCTTCCTATTCAGCTGAAAATGGAGCAGCGGATAATGCAACACAGGATATATCGGTCGCGAAGGAGGTATTAGCTAACTTAATTGAAGCTTATCAAATTTTAGGTTATCCAGAAGAAAAGATAAAGAAATGCCAAGAGATGAGAAATAAACTGCCTGCTTATCAGGTGAATGAAGCTGGTGCATTGAAAGAATGGTTAACACCAGAAAAAGGCGAAAATTATAACCACCGTCATTTTTCTCACCTTTATTCTGTTTTTCAAAGCAGGGAATTTAATGATGAGACAGATCCAGAAATGTGGCAAGCAGCAAGAACCGCATTTAATAAACGTTTGGAAGCGTGGTTGTTAAATGAAGAGGGGGATACCTCATCTACTCATGGTCGAATGCATTCCGCATTGTGTGCTACCCAATTCCATATGCCGGAATTAATGGATGATATTTTCCGTCTGTTGATTGATCATAATTGTTTCTATTCTTCATTAATGATGTCACATTATAATGAACAGAAAATCTTCAATGTTGATGGAAACGGAGCATTACCACAAGTCGTTCATGAGATGCTAGTTGATTTTAGCAATGGCAGATTAACCGTGTTAGGTGCCCTTCCGACTTCGATTTCAAAAGGAGAAATTAAAGGAATTCGCCTGCCAAATCAAATGATAGTGAACAGATTAATTTGGGATTTAGAGGCAAAGCACATAGAGCTACAAATCGTCAGCCAAATCGATCAGGAAATAAAATTGTATTTGCCACTTTATCAAGAGGTGGCGCAAAACCAGCAAACTATGATGCTACAACGAAATAAACCAGTTTCATTTCAGATAAATTTGTAAACAGGTGATTGAAACGAATCGAGAAAACCTAGATAATAAGTAAGAAGAAGTTGTGACAGGAGGGATCACAAATGTTCCTAAAGAAAAAAATCATGTCTTTATTTGACTATTTAAAAGTAAAGCATAAATTGTTAGGCATTTACCTGATTGTCACAGCGATACCTGTTCTTTTGGTCGGTGCGTATTTGAATGATAGTACGAGAGATATTGTATTAAATCATTCACTAAGTGAAGCCGAATCGAATGTAGATAAGCTGGAATTACGATTACAAACGATCTTTAACCGGGTCATTAGTATTGCAGATATGGTTTACATCAATCAGAATATGAAAGAGTTGTTAGAAAATGAGTATGAATCGACATTAGAAATTTACAATGCCTATAATCGTTATCCGGTGTTCGATGATTTTCTGAAATACTATGATGAAATTGAAACCATTCAGTTTTTTATGAACAAAGATATGATAACGGATTCACACTTTATTTATGCGGATTCCATAGTAAAGCAAGAGGATTGGTACAAGGAAGCAGTTGAAAAAAGTGGACGTTTATCCTGGGTTTATATGGAGGATTATTGGACTGGTCAGGAATTATTAGCGTTAACAAGAGCAGTATACGGTCAAAGTAATGATTTATTAGGAGTATTAGCCATTTACGTTTCACCGGATATGCTGAAATCAGTAGTAGAAGGGGAGCCATATCAAGCATATATCACATTAGATCGAGAAACAATCGTATATAGTACGGAGCGTGAATATATTGGTGACAAAGCAACTTTTTTTGATCAAGAATCTAGTGCATTCGGAAATTATGTGATGGATACAGAGTTTGCAGGAGAGCATGTCAAGATAAACCTGCACGACTTTCGACCTGATAAATCGCTGGATAATAGTTTTCAAGTCTCGTCCGTTATTCCTGTTGAAGAAGTGATGAAGGAACCAAATGCCATTTATACACGAGGACTTTTGGTGATCATTGGTGCGTTATCGGTATCTATTCTGTTAATAGGTATTTTTATCAGAAGTTTTCATAAGCGGATTCAGCAATTGAGGCAAACGATGTATCAAGTAGCAAAAGGTAATTTTCAGGTTAACAAACAGATAAATGGACACGACGAAATTAGTGAGGTTTACCGTGATTTAGCAACAACTTCCCAAAGTGTCCAGAAAATCATTGATGAAGTCTATATTCATAAAATTAAAGAAGAGACTTGGAAGCGCAAACAAAAGGAAATGGATTTTAAAATGCTAGCTAGTCAGATTAATCCACACTTTCTTTACAACACATTAGAAATGATTCGGATGAAAGCAATTTTAAACAAGGATCCGGAAGTCGCAAAAATTGTAAAAATGTTAAGTAAAATGATGCGTTCTGCATTAGAAAGAACAGATCGTCCAGTTCCGATTACTGACGAAATAGATCTTATGCATCATTATTTAGAAATTCAGACATTACGTTTCGGTGAGAAATTCAGTTATCAATTGGAAGTGGAAGCTGCAGTAGAAGATTATTATATTTTCCCGTTATTGATCCAGCCTATTGTAGAAAATGCCATTATTCACGGGCTCGAGGCGAAGGAAGAGCAAGGATTTATTAAGATTACGATGGAAGAAGAAGATAAGTATATCCAAGTGGAAGTAAAAGATAATGGTGTTGGCATTCCGAAAGCTAATCTTAGTGAAATTAGAGAGAGACTGAACGATGAAGAATACTATTCAGAAGGTAATCGTATTGGCTTACACAACGTCCATCAACGGTTGAGGCTTTATTACGGAGAAAAATATGGTATTGAAATGGATAGTATTGAAGGTTTGGGCACAACGATGACCTTAAAAATACCTAAAATTAAACATGGTCAGTATGAGAAGGGGGTAGGATGAATGTTAAAAGTACTGTTTATAGATGATGAACCATTGATAAGAGAAGGTCTTGCTTCTGTTATTGATTGGAATGATTATGGTTATCAAGTGGTAGGAACTGCGGAAAATGGTAAAGTCGGTTTAGAAAAAATAAGAACATTAAGACCTGATGTTGTTTTTGTAGATATTCGGATGCCTGGCTTAAGTGGAATTGATATGGTAAAGCAAGCGAAGAATGAAGGTTATACTTGTAAGTTTGTTGTATTATCTGGTTATTCCAATTTTTCTTATGCCCAGCAATCGATTCGTTTGGGGATGGAATCCTATTTACTGAAACCAGTCGACGAAGAGGAGCTGATCCCACTTATTCGTCAGCTTAAGGAAAAATGTATGAGTGAGCATCTATTGCATTCACAAATACACGAATATGAGACGATGACAGAGAATGAAGAGTGGAAGCAATTTTTACAAGGGAGAAAAAAACATAACAGGTTGAACCAGTATCAAAATGAGATCTTCCATGTAGCAAGTGTCACCTTCATCGATAGACCGGTAAGAAGCTGGGTGGAAGAAAAGATAAAGACGGATCAACTTTTTAAATATATTTGGATCGATCAAGTTATATATCTACTCTTTAAAAATGGTGAAATTGCCTCTATCAAGCGGTTATTCCAGTCAAAGAGCCGATTAATGGAAGCCAAACTACATCAGTTTCAGCTTATAGAAGAAGGTACGACCATTGAGAGGTTACCAGACATAGTCAACCAACTGAAACAGTTGCAACGTTTACACTTCAGTTATGGCGATACAACTGTTTTATCTAACCAAGAACTGATTTCAGAGAAAACTAGTTTACCAGACGGCTGGATGGAAGAAGTATGTCGTTCAATTGAGTTTGAAGATGATATTAAATTAGACAGCTATTTTGTAGAAATGGAAAAATATTATCAGGCAAAACAATACCAGCCCCAACGAATTACTGCTGAATTAATTGAAATTACCAAAGATATCTATACGATTTTATCGCGAGCCAACCCAGATATTCATATACCTTCAAATGAAGAAATGGCCAATATTATCTGTGCATCTCAGACATTACAACAACTGCTGTCTTCACTAAAGAACCAATTAAGCAAGACGGCAACTGAAATCAATGGATTTGCTTGTAATTCGGAAAATACGATCGAGAAAATTGTTGAATTTGTCGAGAAGTTTTATTATAAGGACTTAAATTTAAAAGTAATAGCTGACTTATTTAGTTACAATCGCTCTTATTTAGGTAAAAAATTCAAAAAGCAAACAGGATGTTATTTTCACCATTATCTCGATATAGTCAGAATGGAAAAAGCAAAATATTTCTTAGTCGAAAAGGAGTTGAAAGTGTACGAAGTATCAGAAAAAGTAGGTTATTCCAATAATGATTACTTCTATAAGAAGTTCAAAAAATATGCAGGTGTTAGTCCGAAAGAGTATCAAAAACATCAGCGGAAACAACACGCTTAAAGGGGGATGTCAAATGGCACAAACAGTTACAGAAAGGCCATTATATATAGGTGTTCAATATTTTTATTATTTTCTCATAACTAATATCCATTTTATGCTGGCAAATTTCCTGTTTTTACTAGCTTTTGTATTTGTTGAAATGTCCGTGCAAAATATTATCCTTTTTTTTATTGCTTTACTACCAGCAGGTCCTTCTTTGGCTGCCTTATACGCAACGATGGGGAAAATGATTCGTGAACGTGACCTAAGTCCAACAAAAGATTTTTGGAGTTATTACAAAAATAATTTTGAAATCGCAACCAAATATTGGATCGTTCAGTTGACGATTATGACAATTTTAATAATAGATATATATTATGCTAATCAATTTCTGGCAGTGCTATCTCCAGTATTTCTAATCTTATTGATTTTCATGCTATTTTTAATGTTATATGCATTTCCTATTTTGTCAAGGTTTGAAGTGAAATTAAAGAATTTGCTTATTGTATCGGTATATGCGGTCTTCCGTTACTTTAAGACGACTTTGTTTCATATTTCCACATTAATATCACTGGGGATCATCTATTATTTTGCTCCTAGTATTACCGTTTGGTTTTGTATGAGTGTAGCAGTTTTTTTTATGATGTTTAATATGCGAAAGCCACTTCAGTTGATGGAAGAACAATTGGGACAAAGAGGGATGGAATATGAAGAAAACTAGAATTTTAATTTATGTGATCGTAAGTATTGTCGCACTATTCGTCTTGTTATTTGTTTTAGTAGATCAGGACAAAAAGGAAACTGAAGCAGAGTCAGATCACCTCATTGATGATTTTGAACAGGTAACTGCAATTGATGTGTTGGCAAGTGAGGATATTTCCTTAACGAAAACGGATCAAGGTTGGGAAGTTGAGGACGCAGAGGAACAAGAAGATACGGATAAAATAGATAGCTTTCTATTAGCAATGGAAGAAATGACAGGGGAAGCGGTCGAAGTCGAAAAGAAAAATGTCAATTTAGATTTTCCGAAAGTGGTTGTTTCCTTTATGGATCAGCAAGGTGACACGCAAAAAATTGCTATAGGTCAAATGCAGGCTCAAGGAGATCGTTATTATGTTGAACATAAAGAAAAAGAAACGATTTATTTAGTAGACCGTTCATCGGTGGAAATGATTCCATTGCAACGGTTATCATTATTCGATAATAAGATTCTGACCATTTCTTCTCAAGATATTACGGAAATCGAAATAGACAATGGAACAGAAGTAATTAAATTGAATAAGGAGTCCCCTTTTTCAGAAAAGGAGTCATTAGCACACCTTAGTGGCTGGTATATGCATGAACCATATCAACATGTTTATAGTGTTGCCTTTTCCAATGCTGAGGAGATGGTAGTTGGTGTAGATGGCATCGAAAAAGTCGAAACAGTCGATGGCGACGATCAATACGGTTTGGCAGACTCTGACTTTTCGATTATATTTTCCAATGGAGAAGAAGAAGAAAAGCTTATCATCGGTGATCCTGCGGCAAATAATCAGTATTATGTCCAGGTTGATGGTAAGGAAGAAATCTATAAGGTACCTACAGAACTACTAGATCCATATAGTTACAAGGCTTATGATATGATCGATCATTTTGTTCATATTGTATCTCTGGAAGCAATCGACGAATTAACGATTGAGACACCAGAGGATAGGGTTCACTATACAATGGACCATGAGGAGAATGCTGAAGAAGAGATGAAAACAACTGTATTCCATGATGGGGAAGAGCTAGATATCGACAGCTTCCGGGAAGATTACAAACAATTGGCAGGACTGACATTTGATCAGGCTTATAATGGAGAAACGGTGAAAGATAAGCCGGAAGTAATGATAAGCTATCTGATCACGGATGAGGGCGATCAATCAGTTGAAAACACGATAGCATTCCATGCAATATCAGATACACACTATGCAATCATCAAAAACGACAGTAGTAAAATTGACTTCACCATTAAAAAAGACAAACTTCACCAAGCAATAGCATGGGCAGTACAAACTGAATCATAATGTTTATGGTTTTTATATGACAAATCTAAGTAAACACAGATGAGATTTTGGTAGAATATCTAGGCATAACCAACAAATCTAGTCTCAGTCAAGACTGATTTGTAGAATATCTAGGTATAACCAACAAATCTAGTCTCAGTCAAGACTGATTTGTAGAATATCTAGGTATAACCAACAAATCCAGTCTCAGTCAAGACTGATTTGTAGAATATCTAGGTATAACCAACAAATCTAGTCTCAGTCAAGACTGATTTGTGGAATATCTAGGTATAACTAACAAATCTAAGCTAAGTCAAAAAAGATTTCTTGATTATTCTTGTAGAATATTGTCTTTTTGTCGAGCAAACAAAAGGAACCCGTTTCGAAATAAAAGAAGCGGGTCTTTCTTATTGTGTAAAATACAAACTTGATGTTCACGAAAAACTAGTTAAATTACTCAAAACGTTATGCGAATAACTGGTTGTTCTTTCCACAATACATCATTGTGATGAGCGCCACTAGAACATCATGTTTGGCGGATTCTAGAGCATGTTTTCATCAATTTATCTGTATTGAACGGGCGTAATTCACTTTTCATTTTCAACCAAAAAAGGTATTTAACTCCATCTCTCATTTTTACAGGTTTTTATGTCTTGTTTCTCATGTTTTTCGAGAAAACGGTTTCTAATATAATGGAATTAACTTAAAAAACGCTTTCATTACAGGGTTGACAGGTTAGGAGAGAGATAAAATGAGTCGAATCAACAATACGGCAGAGGCACAACCAAATCTACCTGAGTCACACTCACCTTTGCAAACGCCAGTGAAGCCAGGCTTTTCTTCATATAAAGGAAAGAAGCGCGGACCAGATCCAGGCAATAAAGGCTTCTTGAAAAGGTTGAGTAAACAAAAGGCGTTATTCTTAATGTCCTTTCCTTTTGTTATTTGGTTAGTTATTTTTAAATACATTCCAGTTGCAGGCTGGGTGATGGCATTTCAAGATTATAAACCGCAATTAGGGATTTTTGAGCAAGAATGGGTAGGATTCAAACATTTTAAAGACCTCTTTAATGAACCGATGTTTTATCGGGCATTAGAGAACACATTGGGAATGGGGATTTTAGGACTGGTGTTTGGTACTTTATCAGCGATTGCATTTGCTTTACTTCTCAATGAACTCAGGTTTTTAACGTTAAAGAAATGGACACAAACGATATCTTATTTACCTCACTTTGTATCTTGGGTAATTGTTGCCAATATCGTGATTACCATGCTTTCACCAGAGGGGATTGTCAACAATCTGTTAGTTGGTGTAGGTATTCTCGATAGCCCCATTAACTTTATGGCACAACCTGATATGTTTTGGGGAATTGTAACAGCTGCTGATGTTTGGAAAGAGACTGGTTGGAACGCAATCATTTATTTAGCGGCAATGGCTGGTGTCGATCCCCAGCTCTATGAAGCAGCGAAAGTAGATGGTGCCAGTAGATGGCGACAGATGTGGCATATTACTTTACCAAGTATTCGTCCCGTTATCATCGTATTACTAATTTTAAATATTGGTAACTTAATCAATATCGGTTTTGAAAAACAAATGCTATTAGGGAACAATATAGTCGCCGAAAAGGCGTTAGTCATTGACTTATATGCACTAGACTATGGTATAGGAATGTTCCGATATTCATTCGGTACTGCAATCGGGATTTTTAAATCCGTCATTAGTATTATTCTTATTTTAATATGTAACGGCTTTGCGAAACGAATAGGCGAAGGACGTGTATTCTAGCAGAAAGGAGTGTCACAACCGATGCAAAAAAGAAAATGGACAACATTTGATATCATTTTAACTATTTTTATGCTCTTCATAGTAGTCATTACGCTGTATCCATTCTTAAACATTTTAGCAATATCGTTAAATAATGCGGTAGATACAGCTAAAGGTGGAATCCATATATGGCCACGTGACTTTACCCTTGCTAATTACCAAGAGATTTTTGGCAGTAATGATAGGCTGCTGCAAGCATTTTTTATGTCGATCTTAAGAACAGTAGTTGGTACCCTTACAGGGATTATTGCCAGTACGATGCTTGCTTATGTGTTGAGCAGAAGAGATTTCGTTTTTAATGGCTTAGTCGGTTTTTTACTAGTATTAACGATGTTTGTTAGTGGGGGATTAATACCGGAATATATGCTAATTCGCCAGCTAGGTTTAATTAATGACTTTGGTGTTTATATTTGGCCAATGCTGATTTCGGCATTTAATGTTATCATTATCCGCTCATTTATGGATAATTTACCGACAGCATTAGAGGAATCAGCTAAAATGGATGGTGCCAATGATTTTGTCATCTTTACCAGAATTATTATCCCGCTATGTTTGCCGGTTATCGCAACAATTGCGTTATTCCTTGCAGTTATGCAGTGGAACAGCTGGTTTGATACGTATTTATATGCTAGAGGCAGTGAGGCATTAACGACGTTGCAGTTTGAATTAATGAAGATATTAGATAATGCTAATATCTCAAGCGGGGATATTACCTCACAGAATGCCGAGGTAATAGCAGGTCAGACCAATCCACAATCGATTAAAATGGCGATTACCATTATTGCAACAGTACCTATCCTAATGGTATATCCGTTTCTGCAAAAATACTTTGTAACAGGACTAACGCTAGGTGCAGTGAAAAGCTAGGTATTAATGAAAATTAATATATAAATTTATTAAAAACGGAGGGGAATAACATGAAGAGAAAGCTATCCATCTTATTTTTAACCTTATTATTCATGTTTACAGTACTTTTCTTAGCAGCTTGTAGTGATGATTCAGATACAGATACAAGCAGCGAGGAGGACAGTGCTACAGACGAGAATGAAAGTGATTCATCAAGTGATGAGCCGTTGACATTGACTTATTTCAATGCTGATGGCGAAGAAAAATCGTTTGACGATCCAGTAGCACAAAAAATTACAGAAAAAACAGGCATCAAACTGGAAATGGATTATCCGGTTGGTGGAAATGATGAAGCGATTCCATTAATGATTGCAAGTGGTGATTACCCAGATTTAATTTTTGCAAAAGGTGATATCGGAAAGCTAATTGAAGCCGGCGGTATTATTAAATTAGATGATTTAATTGAGGAAAAAGGTGACAACTTAAAAGCTTTGTATGGTGATCAACTTGATCGCTTACGCAACTCAATAGACGATCCAAGTATCTATAACGTCGGTACTTATGGTGTGGAAGAAGCACGTTGGGAAACAAGTGGTACTTTCCAAATTCAATTAGATGTCTTACGTGAACTCGGATATCCTGAAATTCGAACTTTAGAAGACTTTGAAGCAGCGATAACAGAATACTATGAAAAGTATCCAGAAATTGATGGGCAAAAAACAATCCCATTATCATTATTAGGTAGTGATTGGCGTTGGTTAATTACGGTAGGTAACCCGGCAGGATTCGCTGCAGGCATACCGGATGATGGGCAGTGGGCTATAAATGATGAAACTGGTGAAACAACTTACAAGTTCTTGTTACCGGAATTAAAAGAATATTTTAAATGGTTAAATGGTTTGAATGATAAAGGGCTATTAGACCCGGAGTCATTTACACACACATACGACACTTATATTTCGAAGCTTTCATCTGGTCGTGTACTAAGTATTGCTGATCAAAATTGGAATATAGGTGACGCAGATGCAGCACTTGTAGCGGATGGAAAAGAGTGGAGAACATATGCACCACTTCCTGTCACGTTAGGTGAAGAGTATAAGTCACAAGGTCTAAAAGATTATGGTTTTGCTGGTGGTTGGGGAATTTCCATTTCTTCCACTAGTGAACATCAAGAAGAAGCATTCGAGTTTTTAGACTGGATGGCTTCCGAAGAAGCACAGATCCTCGTTAACTGGGGAATTGAAGGTGAAAACTATGATATTGTAGACGGAAAACGAGTGATGCACGAAGATGACCGTGAGAGAATGAATACTGATAGTGATTATGCGAAAGAAACGGGTGTAGGCTATTATGTCTATCCATTCCCACAATGGGGTAATGGAGCAGTGGACTCTAACGGTCAGCCGATCACACCAAACTCTGAGCAAGATATTATTGACAACTTTAATGATGCCGAAAAAGAGGTTGTAGCCGAATATGATATGGAAAACTGGATTGATTGGTTCCCGCCAGCAGAAGAATTAGGAATTTCTAAACATGGTGCTGCGGCGAATTATACTATCGAGTCAGGAAGCGATTTAGAGATTATCCAGCAGAAAGCAGACGACTTAACAGAGCAACGTATAACACAAGCTGTTTTAGGTGATCCAGCAGATTTTGATGCGGCATGGGATGCCATGATTGAAGAGTTAGAAGCAATGAATATTGAAAAGGCAAATGAATTGATGACACAAAAAACATTAGATGTTATGGAACTATGGGGTACAAAGTAATCTGATATATGATGGGCCTGATTCCACCTAAGTGGTCTCAGGCTTCATCTATTATGGGATGAGATTGGTTTGAAGATCTCGGTTTTAATGTTGGTGGTTGATTAGCGAAACTTTTCAGACGGTTAGCACCGTGATAAATTTACAACGAATCGAAATAAAGTAGAGGAATTTATTATTGATCTGTCGAATACTTGCTATACATAAATAGTTAGAGGAGGAACCAAAATGATCCATGAAAAACTACCAAAAATCTGGTATGGAGGAGACTACAATCCAGAACAATGGGATGAGGAGACTGTAACCGAAGATATCAGAATGTTTAAACTTGCGGGGATTGATGTGGCAACCGTTAATGTCTTCTCATGGGCATTAAATCAGCCTGATGAAAATACTTATGATTTCACGTGGCTTGATGAGACAATCGATCGCTTATACCAAAATGGTGTCTATATTTGTCTTGCAACAAGTACAGCGGCCCATCCGGCTTGGATGGCAAAACACTATCCGGATGTCAGACGGGTTGATTTTGAAGGAAGAAAAAGGCTGTTTGGTGGTAGACACAACTCCTGCCCAAACAGTCCGACCTATCGCAAATATGCAGAACGAATCGCGGATAAATTGGCAGAACGGTACAAGGACCATCCAGCTGTATTAATCTGGCATGTTTCCAATGAGTATGGTGGTTATTGTTACTGTGAAAACTGTCAAAAAACATTCCGGGTCTGGCTGAAAGACAAATATGGGACACTTGATGTAGTGAATAAAGCATGGAATACACGTTTTTGGGGCCATACTTTTTACGAGTGGGATGAGATTGTGGCACCAAATGGTTTAAGTGAAGAATGGCAAGGAGGACAAAACACTAATTTCCAAGGTATTTCACTAGATTATCGTCGTTTCCAGTCTGATAGTTTATTAGATGTGTTTAAATTGGAACGAGATGCATTGAAGAAACATACACCAGATCTTGCGGTAACAACGAATTTAATGGGTCTGTATCCAGAGCTTGATTACTTCAAGTGGGGGAAAGAGATGGATGTCGTTTCATGGGATAACTACCCATCGATTGATACACCAGAAAGTATGACAGCGATGACCCATGATTTAATGCGAGGTCTTCGAAGTGGTCAGCCGTTTATGCTGATGGAACAAACACCAAGCCAGCAAAATTGGCAACCATACAATGCCTTAAAACGACCGGGAGTTATGCGCCTGTGGAGTTATCAAGCGGTAGCACATGGTGCCGATACAGTGATGTTTTTCCAATTGAGACGTTCACGAGGTGCTACGGAAAAATATCATGGCGCTGTGATTGAGCATGTTGGGCATGAACATACACGCGTATTCCGTGAGTCGGCAGAATTAGGAAAAGAACTCACTCAATTAGAAGATAAAATTATCGATAGTCGTGTGAACGCACGGGTAGCGATTGTCTTTGACTGGGAAAATCGCTGGGCCATTCAATTATCAAGCGGACCTTCCATAGCACTAGATTATGTAAAAGAAGTGCATAAATATTATGATGCCTTCTATCAACGGAATATTCCGGTCGACATGATAAGTGTGGAAGAAGATTTAAGTGATTATGATATTGTGATTGCGCCAGTGTTATACATGGTAAAAGAAGGACATGCTGATCGCTTGAAGCAGTTTGTTGCAAAAGGTGGTACCTTCGTAACCACTTTCTTCAGTGGCATCGTTAACGAGAACGATCTTGTCACATTGGGAGGTTATCCAGGAGAATTGAGAGATTTAGTTGGAATTTGGGCTGAAGAAATTGACGCATTAGAGCCATCTAATTATAACGAGATTGTCATGCAGGACAAAGTCGGGTCACTATCGGGCGAGTACAAATGCAACATATTATTTGATCTGATTCATGCTGAAGGTGCAGATGTTCTGGCGACATATGGTTCAGACTTTTATAAAGGAATGCCTGTACTAACAAAAAATCAATACGGAGAAGGTCATGCATACTATATCGCCTCTAGTCCTGATCAAGTATTTGTCCAAGACTTTGTCGATACCATTACTGCTGACAAAAATATACAAGGTGAATTAGATTCTGCACAAGGTGTTGAAGTTATAGCACGAAACAAAGCTGATGAAAAGATTTTATTTGTAATGAATCATAATAATAAGCCAGCAAGCTTTCATACAGGTGAAGAGACCTATACAAATCTATTAACGGGTGAAAAATATACAGGTGAAACAGAAATAAAAGCAAAAGATACATTAATTTTGAGTCCTTAATAGATTACGACGTACGACTAACGGTGATATGGGTTCATCGTTAGTTTTTTTTATATGGAAAATTAGCGCAATGACTGTGTTAAATGCAGTAGTTATTTTGAAAGTTAGCTTGTACAGGAAACCATCGCTGCGGCTGTCCACTTCCCTTTCCACCATCCCGTAGGAGTGGAAGTGGACGGCCTTAGCTATGAAACTGTTCTACAACGTTTGTGACTGCTAACTTCTCGAGCTTCCTTAACCTGTGTAATAAAATTGGAATGTCAGCGAGTACATTCATTGTAGAGCATTAATTAGCGTAGGCGTCCACTTCGACTCCTGTGGGATCAGCGTGATCTGAAGATCCACTTTTGTAAAGCGATCTTCTTTACAAAAGTTAGCTGAAGACACGCCCCACGGAAAGCGAAGTGGGCAAGCCGTAGCGGTTGTTACGCCCAATATCCATCTCAAAATAACTACTTTATACCATCGATATATTATTTTGGTCAATGAAAAGGCCCGGGTGGGCTTTCCCGGTTTTTCTTATTCCTATGAAAAACTTGACAATCAGATAAAAAGTGTAAATAATGAGGACGATTACATAAAAGTAAAACATTCTTGTATAGAGGTGGCTAACAAATGCGAGTAACAGCAAAAATGATAGCAGATGAACTAGGTTTATCTCCAGCTACAGTTGATCGAGTTTTAAATAATAGGAAAGGGGTAAGTGAAAAGACGATACAGAAAGTAAAATCTAAGGCTCACGAGTTAGGGTATCAACGGAATAGAGCAGCTAAATTCTTAGCAACGCAAAAGGTAATTAATATTGCCTTTATTCTTCCTGTATTTCCAAATTATTTTTGGGACGACTTAGATTTTGAAATTAAAGAAGGAGCAATGCTTTATTCTGAGTTCGGATTAAAAGTCGATGTCCATCGCGTACATACAGTGCCTGAAAATCAGCAAGTAGAATATTTGCAGGAAATTGTAGATTCGAAGCAATATCAAGGAATTGTGATAGCGGCACATGATACGAAACCACTTGAAAAAATAATTGATCAAGCGACAAAAGAAGATATAGCAGTGTTTACCATAAACACAGACGTACCAAATAGTCAACGTATAGCATATGTAGGTAGTGACTATTATGATGCGGGCTTTCTGGCTGGAGAGCTAATCTACTTATTTAGTAGAAGCGCACAAAATATAATATTTATAAGAGAAAAAGAAAACACCTTCCAAATGCAAAATAAAGAAAATGGGTTTACCGATTATTTTAAAAAATTGAACGTAAATTATCAACTACAGAAAATTAAGTACGATACATCTGCTTATATCGAAGAGGAACAAGTAGAAAAATTGTTAAAAAACCATAAAGAAATGTTGCTGGATGCAGATGCTATCTATGTAGCTGGTGGTTTATTAGATAAGATTATCCCAAATGTAGAGAAATGGGAGAAGAAGCCTGTCATCATCGGCCACGATATAAACGAAACTATTTATCATGCGTTTCAAACGGATCTTATCACTGCTTCAATCTGTCAAGATCCGGTAGCACAAGCTAACTTTTCATTGAAAAAGATAATGAACTACTTTTTAGATGATAATATCAACGATACCAGTTCATATATTGTCAAACCTGAAATCGTAACCAAGGCTAATGCAAAATATTATATCAATAATGCAAATAATTTAATTAATAAACAGGAAAATGATTGACGTACATCATTTTCTAATATATCATATAGATAAATAGATGAGTTACCTGAAGATGAATGCGCTTTTACGTTGTGTAATTCATCTACTTTTTCACCTTAGAATGATGTACGTACATCATCGCGAATCATAGAAAGGTGAAATTAGTAGAAGGTAGCAAATCTATCAACTATTGATATCAAAACTAAGGAGGTCAATGATGAAATTCAGATTAGTAATTATTTCGTTAATAATGTTAGCTTCTATGAGTTTAATAGTTGCGTGCAGTTCAAATGAAAGCGGTGACAACAGAGAGTCATCAGGTCAAGGGGATGAAGTAGTTGTTGATTTGTTTAATATAAAAGTAGAAACAACGGATCAACTAAATAACTTAATCGATATTTATGAGAGTGAAAATGAAAATGTGAAAATTAATGTAACCACAGTTGGTGGTGGACAAGATGCACCTTCGGCATTACAAGCTAAGTTCTCTTCTGGTGAAGCACCAGCGATCTTTTTGTTAGGTGGTCTGTCGGATGTAGAGAAATATAATGAGTATTTGTTAGATGTATCAGATATGGAGAGTGCTAAAACTGCAATAGACGGAACTTTAGAGGGTGCTTCTATGGATGGTACACCATATGGAATTCCTTTAAATATTGAAGGATATGGTTGGATGATTAACAAAGATATTTTTGAAAGAGCAGGGGTAGATCCGTCAACTATTGATAGTTATGACAAATTTGTGGAAGCAGTAGAAACGATCGATTCTCAAAAAGAAGAATTAGGTATAGATTCGGTGTTTGCCTTTAGTGCAAAAGAGGACTGGGTCGTCAGTCAATTCTCAAGTCATTTTACGGCTCCGGAGTTTGGTAATGATGTCAAGACTGCTTTCGAATCAGATGAACTGAATTTTGAATATGGTGATCGTATGAAAGAATATACAGATTTATTTAACCAGTATAACTATCAACCTATTTTATCATTAGACTACAGTACTTCTGTAGAAGAATTATTTGCAAATGATCGAGCTGCGATTATTCACCAAGGTAACTGGATTGTTCCAACATTAAATAGTATGGACGAAAGTTTTGCGCAAGAAAAACTAGGAATTCTCCCTCTCTTTGTTTCTTCAGATACCGAAGGGAAAATTGTTGCCGGTCCGTCATGGTATTGGGGTATTAATAAAGAGCATGATGAAGAAGTAGTAGAAGAGTCTAAGAAATTTATCGATTGGATGTATACTTCTGACAAAGGAAAAGAATTAATTGTTGAGGATTTTAAATATGTTCCTTCTCATGAAGGTTATGATACAGATTCCATTTCAGATCCAGTATCAGCGGAAGTATATCAGTATTTATTAGATGAAAAAGGGAAAATTTGGGCAAATAACCAGTATCCTGATGGCTTTTTCTCTGAAGCGTTACATCCAGAGTTTCAAAAATATCTAGGTGAACAACAAAGCTGGGAAGAATTTAAGGAAGCAACTAGCAATGCATTTTCAGAAATGCGTTAAAGATCCCCAAGAAAGATGGAGCAAAAGTGTATTTTTGCTCCATCATACACATGGTTTAAAGGAGTGGGAAGATTGAATTTTAAAAACCGCACATACTGGTTGTTCTTATTACCAACTCTGCTAGCCTTATTACTCGTGTTAATCATACCTTTCTTTCAAGGTGTTTATTATTCTTTCACGGAATACGATGGCTTTCAAGTAACGTCGTTTGTAGGTTTTGATAATTATATCAAGTTATTTTCAGATGATCAGTTTCTTTATAGCTTAGGATTTACTGCAGCTTTTTCAGCAGCTTCTGTCATCGGAATTAATGTATTAGGATTATCTTTTGCTTTATTAGTTACACAAAAATTAGGGAAAGTAAGTACATTATTTCGAACGATTTATTTTATGCCAAACTTAATTGGTGGGATTATTTTAGGTTTTATCTGGCAATTCGTCTTTTTAAAAGCTTTTACAGGAATTGCAGATGTGACTGGTATCGAGTTTTTTAGAGGTTGGCTTTCAGACACAGAAACTGGTTTTTGGGGATTGGTAATCCTGTTTGTATGGCAAATGAGTGGTTATATCATGGTTATTTATATATCCTTTTTGAATAATGTTCCAAAAGAACTGCTAGAAGCAGCAACGATAGATGGAGCAAATAAATGGCAAAGTTTTTGGAAGGTTAAGTTTCCACTTATTATTCCTGCGTTTACGGTAAGTTTATTTTTAACGTTATCAAATGCTTTTAAAGTATATGACCAAAATATGGCCTTAACAAATGGAGGACCATTTGGATCAACAGAGATGGCTACCATGAATATTTATGATACGGCTTTTAAAGTACAAGATATGGGATATGCGCAATCGAAAGCGATTGTCTTCTTAATTATTATTACTTTAATATCTGTTATCCAACTTTATATCACTCGTAAAAAGGAGACAGAACTATGAGAAACAAAGAACGTACACATAAGTATACGATGATGTTTATAGGTGCTGTTGTCTCTTTATTGTGGATATATCCTTTCTATCTAGTATTCATTAATTCGATTAAAACAAAATCAGATATTTTTGAGAGTACTTTAGGACTTCCCGGAACACCAACATTGGAAAACTATCCGACAGCTTTTGCTGAATTAGATTTCCTGTTGACGTTTTTTAATTCCGTTGTAGTAACGGGTGGAAGTATCTTGATTATTGTCATTTGTACTTCGATGGCAGCGTATGCATTATCTCGCAAACCAGGAAAAACTAGTTCAGCTATTTACTTTTTGTTTGCTATTTGTATGCTAATTCCTTTTCAGTCTATTATGATTCCTTTAGTTTCGCTATTTGGTGCAGTAGATTTATTAAATCGAACTGGTTTAGCAATTATGTACCTAGGATTAGGATCTAGTCTAGCGGTTTTCTTATACGTAGGTGCAATGAAAGGGATACCTAAAGCTTTAGATGAAGCTGCGATTATTGATGGTTGTAATAGGTTTCAAGTTTATTGGTACATCATGTTGCCCATGTTAAAGTCAACGACGGTAACCGTTATTGTTCTGAATGCGATCTGGTTCTGGAATGATTACTTACTTCCATCACTTGTGATCAACAAAGAAGGTATGTATACGATTCCGTTGAAAACGTTTTATTTCTTTGGTGAATATTCCACACAATGGCATCTAGCATTAGCGGCTTTAGTTATTGCGATGATTCCGATTATTGTTTTATATATGTTCCTACAAAGATATATTATTGATGGTATTTCTGAAGGTGCAGTTAAATAATTTAATACAGGAGGGAAAAATATGAAGTTTACAGACGGTAATTGGTTAGTAAGAGAGGGGTATGAAATACATTTTCCAAAATTAATTCATGAAGTGGAAGAAATAGACGGTTCGGTGACCTTATATGCACCATGTAAATATCTCAATCATCGTGGAGACACTTTAGATGGTCCACTGTTAACGATTAAAATTTCATCACCCGTTGATGAAGTGATTCGTGTCGAAACATGGCACTTCAAAGGTGGTAAAGCGAAATATCCAAATTTTGAAGTTTTTAATCAGGAAAACGCGATCCAGTTGGAAGATGAAGAGGAACATGTGACGTTCACAACTGGCACGTTAAAATTGAAGATTTCCAAACAAAATTTTGCTTTATCATTTGAAAATGCAAATGGTAGATTAACAGATTCTGATGGAAAAGGACTTGCATGGATTAATGGGCCGGGAAATAAAACATATATGCGTGGTCAATTACGCCTTGGAGTAGGAGAACACCTTTATGGTTTAGGTGAACGCTTTACGCCATTTGTAAAAAATGGTCAATCAGTTGATATATGGAACAAAGATGGAGGCACAAGCTCAGAACAATCGTATAAAAACATTCCGTTTTACTTAAGTAGTAAAGGATATGGTGTTTTTGTCAATCATCCTGAACAAGTGAGCTATGAGTTAGGCTCTGAAACAGTATCCCGCGCTCAGTTTAGTGTTGAAGGAGAATATTTAGATTATTACTTTATTCATGGTCCTTCTCCAAAAGAAGTAGTCAGTCGTTATACAGAATTAACAGGAAAACCTGCTTTACCCCCTGCATGGTCATTTGGATTATGGTTATCCACTTCTTTTACGACAGACTATAATGAGGAAACGGTTAATCATTTTGTTGATGGCATGGCAGAACGTGGTATCCCACTAAGTGTCTTTCATTTTGACTGTTTCTGGATGAAAGAATTCGAATGGAGTAACTTTATTTGGGATCGTCGCAATTTCCCAGATCCGGAAGGTATGTTAAAGCGTTTGAAAGAAAAAGGACTGAAAATTTGTGTTTGGATCAATCCATATATTGCACAGAAGTCAGTACTTTTTGATGAAGGAATGGAAAAAGGTTATTTATTAAAGAAGCCAAATGGTGATCTATGGCAATGGGATTTATGGCAAGCAGGTATGGGTATAGTTGATTTTACGAACCCGGATGCAAGCAAGTGGTTCCAAGACAAGCTGAAGGTATTATTGAATATGGGTGTGGATTCCTTTAAAACAGACTTTGGTGAACGGATTCCGACTAATGTTGTTTACCATGATGGATCAGACCCACAGAAAATGCACAACTACTATGCTTATTTATACAACAAAGTAGTGTTTGATTTACTGAAAGATGAAAAAGGTGAAGAGGAAGCTGTTGTATTTGCGCGATCAGCAACTACAGGTGGACAACAATTCCCGGTACACTGGGGTGGTGACTGTGACTCGACATACGATGCGATGGCCGAAAGTTTACGTGGCGGTTTATCATTAACTACTTCAGGCTTTGGTTATTGGAGTCATGATATCGGCGGTTTTGAAAATACTGCCACTCCGGATGTATTCAAACGGTGGACAGCATTCGGTTTACTTTCAAGCCATAGCCGTTTTCATGGAAGTTCTTCCTATCGTGTCCCATGGAACTTTGATAACGAAGCTGTAGATGTTGCGCGTCACTTTACCAAGTTGAAAAATAGTTTAATGCCTTATCTTTATGGGCAAGCAGTGGAAAACAGTCAAACAGGGGTCCCTGTCATGCGTTCGATGTTGTTAGAATTCCCTGATGATCCATTGTGTGAGACATTAGATCGTCAATATATGCTTGGTGATTCCATTCTTGTAGCACCAATCTTCAATGAGGAAGGAATGGGCTCTTTTTACTTGCCTGAAGGTAGATGGACACACCTTTTAACTGGAGAAATAGTGAATGGCGGTACATGGATAAAAGAACGATACGATTACTTCAGTCTGCCACTTTTTGTAAATCCGAACACCATTTTGCCGGTAGGAACAAGTGAAGAAAACCCTGTTTATGACTATACGGATAGTGTAACCTTTAAAATCTATCAGTTATCAAATAAGCAAACAGCGGAACGAACACTTGTTAACGCAAAAGGGGAAGAGATTGGCTCAATTGTAGCAGAACGAAATGCTAATAAGATTCATGTACAGACAACTGGTGTCGAGAAAGCTTATCATATTGAAATTGTCGGTCATAAGAAAGTATCCGTAAACGCTGGAAAACAAAACGTTACAATTGAAATATAATGCAGAGTATTCGCGAGATAGCTACACTTATTTCGCGAATACTAAATTCTAGTATTCTCTGAATGAATCCGTTATCATTGAGTGGTAAAGGGGTGAGCCTATGTCTACAGAACATCACATTATAGTTGCTGGATGTGGCGGTATGGCAAATGTTTGGTTGGACTACGTGGAACAACGTGAAAATGCCTCAATTGTCGGGTTGGTCGACCTCAATAAGGAAGCAGCTCAGAAAATGGCTGATCAACGCAACTTACACGTACCTATTTTTACAGATCTAGCAGCAGCCATAAAAGAAACAGGAGCAAATCTCGTCTTCGATGTGACCATTCCAGCTGCTCATAAGCAAGTTGTTACAACAGCACTTGAAGCTGGATGTCATGTATTAGGTGAAAAACCGATGGCAGAATCTTTAAACGATGCTCTGGAAGTGAAAAAAATAGCAGAACGGACAGACAAAACATATAGTGTCATGCAAAATCGACGGTATCTCAAAGAAATAAGATCCCTTCGCCATTTCATGGAAAGTGATGGATTAGGGAAAGTTCATACTTTAGATGTAGATTTCTACTTAGGTCCTCATTTCGGCGGATTTCGTGAGCAAATGGATCATCCGTTAATTGTTGATATGGCAATACATACATTTGATCAGGCGAGATATATTTCGAATAGTAATGCTATCTCCGTCTATTGTCATGAATTCAATCCGGCGGGGTCATGGTATAATGGTAATGCTTCAGCTATTTGTATATTTGAAATGGCAGATGGGTCTGTTTTTACATTCCGTGGTTCCTGGGCAGCAGAAGGATTACGAACGTCATGGAATGGGGATTGGCGAATTATCGGAACGAAAGGGACAGCTAAATGGGACGGTTTTGAACATCTTACAACCGAAATCGTCAAGAAGCCAGCTGACACAGCTTTTTTCAAAGAAACGGAAAAAAGCACGATACCAAATAGTTGGACTGGAAAAGAAGAACATGCTGGCTGCTTAGATGAAATGTTTTCTGCTTTGGAAGAAAATCGTCAAGCAGAAACAGATTGTAATGATAACATTCATAGTATGAAAATGGTATTTGCAGCAATAGAAAGTGCAGAGAAAGGTGGGAAAGTATATCTATAAAGTGAGACTATGATCAGTGGGGGTTTTTGACCCCACTGATCATTAGCGAAACTTATCCCAAAACTTATTCTTGTGTTAATTGAAGCTGGAAGTGGAAATGTTTCAGGCGGTTAGCACCGTGATAAACTTTTACTAAAAAGACAAGTTAAGCTAACGATTTATTTAACTTATAATATCGTTAGCTTTTTTATGTTTTTAAAACATAAAAATTTTTATCTAAAACCATTTAATACTACCATTCTAGTATATTGACAAATAGAATTACCTAATATATAATAAGTTCAACGAACAAACAAAGATGTTTGAAAGCGTTCTCTGCTTTGTTTTGTTATTATTACCATACTAGTCATACTAAAAATCTTTAGGGCGTAGTGGAATGTAAAGGATGAAATGTAAAAATGTAAGCCTTTTCTTTGTGTAGAGTTTAAATAACATCTTTTCTCATACATACGAACGTATTTTAATGGAGGATGGATGTAGTAGGAGGGGGAAAAGTATGGAAGCTACCAAGAAAGTGAAAGAATCTATAATTTCCAAGAGTCATTTATGGACTAGTATAAAAAAGGATTGGCAACTTTATTCATTGATTTTGTTACCAGTAATATACTTAATTATTTTTAAATACGGTCCGATGTTTGGTAATATTATCGCCTTCAGAAGATTTGTACCTGGTGGAAGTATTATTGGGGAAGAATGGGTAGGATTGCAGTATTTTAATATGTTTTTAAATGATCCGACCTTTTATAATGTCTTTGCCAATACATTTATTTTAGCCTTTTTACTTTTAGTTATCACCTTTCCAGCACCTATTATTTTTGCATTACTACTTAACGAATTGAAAAGTCAATTATTTAAACGTTTTGTACAAACGGCTTCTTATTTGCCACACTTTTTCTCAGTGGTTGTGGTAGCTGGGATGGTATTTGAAGTATTAGCTCTTAACGGTCCTGTTAACAGTTTGCTAGCAAGTTGGGGATTTGAAAAAATCAGTTTCATGCAATTACCAGAGTGGTTCAGAACGATCTTTGTAAGTGTTGACTTGTGGCAAACGTTAGGTTGGGGAGCAATACTTTATCTTGCAGCTTTAACAGGTATAAACGAAGAACTGTATGAAGCAGCAAGAATTGATGGAGCAAACAGATGGAAACAAACAATACACATTACTATCCCGGGGATTTTACCTACTATTATAGTATTATTAATTTTAAATATTGGTAATTTCTTGCAAATAGGTTTTGAGAAAGTTTTACTACTTTACAATCCGTTAACATATGAGACAGCTGACGTAATTGCTACTTACGTATACCGAGTGGGTCTGGAATCAGGTAGTTTTAGTTACGGTACAGCAATTGGCCTTTTTGAATCTATCATTGGTTTAATATTAGTGTTAGGCGCGAATTATCTTTCTAGAAGAATTACAGATAACAGTTTGTGGTAGGAGGGGATAAATCATGAAGCAATCATGGCAATATAAAATCTTCAGAGTCTTTAATATAACTGTTTTAATGTTCATTGTATTTGTAACATTATTTCCATTCTTTAATATCGTTGCACAATCCTTTAGTTCAGAAGCCTATATAAATTCTGGTCAAGTTAGTCTATGGCCAAAAGGTTTTAACGTTGAAACGTATAAACAAATCATGTCCGATACAATGTTTTGGATTAACTATAAAAATACAGTTGTCTATACGGTTGTTGGAACAATAATATCACTAATCTTATCGACAATGATTGCTTACCCATTATCTAAAACTAGATTAAAAGGCAGAAGATTTTTAACTTTATTCTTCGTGTTTACTATGTTTTTTAATGGTGGTTTAATTCCTAACTATGTACTTGTAACATCTTTAGGATTTGGGAACAGTATATGGGCGATCGTAATACCTAATGCGATTAGTGTATTCAATATGTTGATTATGAGAACCTTCTTTCAAAACATCCCGGATGAATTAGAAGAAGCAGCAATTATGGATGGTTCAAGCACTTTTGGTATTCTGTTCAAAATTGTGTTGCCGCTGTCAAAACCAATTTTAGCAACTATGATGTTATTCTATGCAGTTACACACTGGAACTCTTGGTTCCCAGCATTTATTTTCTTTTCGGATAAAGAATTATTTCCTGTATCTATTTATTTAAGAAACATGATTAAAGGTGCAGAAGCGACAGTTGGAACTGGTGCAACAGCAGCAGATAACATGGTTCAAATTTCAGCGAATATAAAATCTGTGACAATGGTATTGACGGTATTACCTATCTTAATGGTATATCCGTATATTCAAAAATATTTTGTGTCAGGTGTCATGTTAGGTTCAGTAAAAGGATGATAAAATGACAAGTCTTTAAGGAGGTGGTTGGCTTAACAAAATAAATAGCCGAAACTGATGAAGTGCAATTATTTATATTTATGTTCAAACATAATAAGAGGGGGAAGTTCCATGACCAAGAAATGGAAAAAAATGATGTTAACGATCTTGTTAGTGTTTGTTGTTGGTGTATTAGCAGCTTGCAGTGATTCTAGTTCGTCTGATGACGTTGAAGAAGGTGATGATGATCCATCAAGTGAAGGCGGATCAGGAGTAGCAATGGAGGATTACAGTGTAGGTGATTCATTTAAAGCTACAGAGCCTGTAACATTTACATCGCTTTTTAATGATCACCCAAACTATCCACTAGACGAAAATTGGTTATTCTTTGAGAAACTAAAAGAGAAAACGAATGTCTCATTAGACATTACTTCTGTACCAATGAGTGATTACACGGAAAAAAGAAGTTTGTTAATCAGTAGTGGTGATGCACCTTATATTATACCAAAAACATATCCGGGAGAAGAAACACAATTCGTATCTTCAGGAGCAATATTACCGATTAGTGACTATGTAGATTTGATGCCGCACTATCAACAAAAAGTAGAAGAATGGGAAATTGAACCATTCTTAGAGGGATTACGTCAACGTGATGGCAAATACTATGTTTTACCAGGAATTCATGAAAATGTATGGCCGGATTATAGTTTAGCAGTAAGAACAGATATCTTAGAAGAGCTTGGACTTGAAGAACCAACAACGTGGGAAGAAGTAGAAGAAATGCTTGTGGCAATGAAAGAAGCATACCCTGACAAGTACCCATTCTCTGACAGATTCCAGTTTGAAAGTACTCTAAATATTGCAGCGACTGGGTTTGGTACAAGAGCTGGTTGGGGTCTAGGAAATATGTTGGAATATCAAGAAGATTCCGATGAATTTATTTTTGCGCCCGCGACAGAAGAATATCGTTCGATGGTTGAATATTTCAACGGATTAATTGAACAAGGATTATTAGACCCTGAAAGTGTTACACAAGAAGATGATCCTGCAATTGAGAAGTTCACTTCCGGCGAATCTTTTGTAATTAATACAAATGGGCAAACGTTAACACAATATCGTACAACCATGAATGAAACATTGGGTAAAGACAATTATTCTATTAAGAAAATTGTAGTTCCAGGTGGTCCTGCTGGACAATTAATGAATGGATCTAAACTCGAAAACGGTATCATGTTCTCGGCAAAAGCAGCAGAAGACCCTAATTTCGAAGCAATGCTACAATTCATTGACTGGCTATTATACAGTGATGAAGGTTTAGAGTTTGCTAAATGGGGGGTTGAAGGAGAAACATTTACTAAAGAAGGCGGTAACCGTCAGCTAGCAGAAGACGTTACATTCCGTGGAATGAATGAGGGCGCGGAAAAACACCTTCAAATTGATTACGGTTTTTCCCAAGGTAATTGGTCTTACGGTGGTCCAACTGAATTACTTCACTCGATGTTTAGTGAGGAAGAAATTGAATTCCAAAACGCAATGCACGAAACAAAAGAACTTTTATTACCAGATCCACCAATCCGCTATGATACGACACAGCTAGAGCAATCTTCATTATTAGAAACACCGTTAAAAGACACTGTTGAACAAAACACATTGAAATTCATTGTGGGTGATAGAGATATGTCAGAATGGGATGCTTATATACAAGAACTAGAAGGTAAAAATATGCAAGGATATGTAGATCTTGCAAATGAAGTGTACCAAAACAATAAATAATATGGAGTAAACTATAACACGGAGGAATTCCTTCTCCGTGTTATATACTTCTTTATCAGAAATTTTATTCTGTTGTATTTAGATACATGTTGGAAGACATTTGAAAATCATTAAGAAAAAGGGGGAAGAATAACTGCTAAGTTCATCAAAAAAATGTATAAACATTCTATAAAAAATAATTCTAATAATTACCCATGTGACAACAATTCATAGTAGAATGTTATAAAAAATAGATAAAAAAGAAAGGGTTTTTTGATGGATTTAAATCAAGGTGGATTTTATCGTTTTTCTAATTATGTTTATTGGTTATTAATATTAAATATTTTATTTGTGTTAACCAATGTTCTTAGTTTTGCTGCACTTATCTTGTTAATTCCTAGCATATCCAATGCTATATTTTATTATATAGCGTTTATTCCTACTGGACCCGCACTTGCTGCTTTATTTCATAGTGTAAGTGTATTAGTAAGAAAAAAAGAAGTAACACCAATTAAGGAGTTTTTAAAAGCTTATAAAATGAACTACTGGGATGTTACAAAAGTATGGTTACCTATACTAACTGCCTTTTTTATTATAGTTATCGATATTCAGTATTTTAATCAAAATCCAACTGTATTCTATCAAATTTTAAATGGTATTTTTTTGGTGGTTTTGTTAATCATGGTCATTTTTGCATTTTATTCTTTGGTTATTACCACTCATTATAAATTCAGAATAAGAGATATTTATCGGTTGTCTCTATATTATTTTTTTACATGGGTTAAAAGATCAACGGGTAATATGGGAATTCTGTTTCTCACTATTGTACTTATGTTTTTTACATCTGACTTTATAGTTCTGTTTATTAGTAGCTTAGTAGCTTGGTTACTAATATTAAATACCAAACCGATTATTGAAGATGTGAAATTTAGCTTTGTAAAAAACGAGAGCAATAGAATACATAAATAATTTCTATAGGAGTGATGGTGAACCACTATGATCAATCGAACGGAATTATTTAATAATAATTGGTTATTTGTAAAGAGTGACTTAGATACAGAAACAAGTGAACAACTTAATTTTAAACCAGTAGAAATCCCACATGACTGGTTAATTTATAATACAAAAAAACTATACGAGAACAGTAGGGGTTGGTACAAAAAAACAATGGAATACCAATCAATCCCAGATAATGTATTGCTATGTTTCGAAGGTGTTTACATGGATTCTCAATTATATGTGAATAACCATTTTGCAGGAGAGTGGAAATATGGTTATTCTAAGTTTGAACACAATATTACAAAATTTCTAGTTGAGGGTAAGAATGACATCTTACTAAAGGTAACTTACCAAAGTCCTAATAGCAGATGGTATACAGGGGCGGGTATTTATCGTAATGTTTGGTTGAAAGAGCGCAGTCATAATTATATAGAGACGGATGGTATTTATGTATCTACCTTTAAGGAAAGTGATCATTGGAAAGTTGAGCTTGATACCAAGGTGCAATTAATTGAATCACTTATATTAACACATTCTCTTGAAAAAGAGGGAGAAGTAGTAGCCAGCGTTTCTGCTAAAATCGAACCAGGACAAAATTCAAATGAACTAGCGTTACAGATAACTAATCCTTATATATGGAATATTGATTCTCCGCATTTATATAAATTAAATACTACATTGCAGAAAAATGATAGCTATGAAATAGTAGAGTCACACAGTCAAAATATTGGCTTTAAAGAAGTAACACTTGATCCGTATAGAGGAATTTTTCTGAATGGTGAACATATGAAATTATTCGGTGTCAATGAGCACCATGATTTGGGAGCTTTAGGAGTAGCTTTTAATGTTAACGCTTTAAGAAGAAGAATGCAAATCTTAAAAGAAATGGGTGTTAATGCGATACGTACCGCACATAATATGCCAGCAAAAGAATTAATGGTGCTTGCAGATGAAATGGGGTTCCTTGTCGTTACGGAAGCGTTTGATATTTGGGAAAGGTCGAAAACAACTTATGATTATGCAAGATTTTTTAAGTCATGGTATGAAAAAGATATCGAATCATGGGTAAAACGTGATCGAAATCATGTTAGCCTTTTGATGTGGAGTATAGGAAATGAAATTTACGATACACATGCTGATGAACGTGGTCAGCAACTAACAAAAGATTTAATGGAAGCGGTTTATCAGTTCGATCCTAATCAAAATGCAGTAGTAACGATAGGTTCTAATTATATGCCGTGGGAAAACGCCCAAAAATGTGCAGATATTGTCAAAGTAGTGGGGTATAACTATGGTGAAAAATATTATGAGAAACATCATCAACAGTATCCAGATTGGGTGATTTACGGTAGTGAGACAATGGCAGTTGTTCAAAGCAGAGGAGTGTATCACTTTCCATATAATAAACCGATATTAGCTGATGATGATCAGCATTGTTCGGCACTTGGGAATAGTGCTACAAGTTGGGGAGCGAAATCAGTAGAAGCTGCATTAATTCAAGAACGTGATACCCCTTATTCACTGGGGCAATTTATTTGGAGTGGTTTTGATTATATTGGAGAACCGACTCCGTATCATACGAAGAATTCTTATTTTGGTCAGGTTGATACAGCTACTTTTAAGAAAGATTCTTATTATATATATCAATCGGCGTGGACGAATTATAAGAAAGCACCAATGATTCATCTATTTCCATATTGGGATTATAATGAAGGACAGATTATTGACGTAAGAGTGGCAACAAATGCTCCCAAAGTTGAATTAATCTTAAATGGTGAATCGTTGGGCATTCAGGAATTTGACCATCATAATGGAAATACGATAACTGGATGGTGGAAAGTGCCATATCAAAAAGGAACACTTGTAGCGAATGCTTTTGATGAGTATGATCAGGTCATTGCACAAGATCAAAAGCATTCATTTGGAGATCCAGCTGAAATTGTACTGAATCCTGATAAAAAGAACATTAAAGCAGATGGAGCAGATCTGGCTTTCATTGAAATTGGTATGAAAGACAGTAATGGTCATCCAGTCGAAAATGCGAATAATCGTGTACATGTAAATGTTCAAGGAGAGGGGCGATTGGTAGGATTGGATAACGGAGATAGTACTGATTATGATCAATACAAAGGAATTAGCAGAAGGTTATTTAATGGTAAACTAATGGCGATTATAGGTTCTACGTTAGAAACAGGTCCAATAACTATTACCGTTACTTCTCCCCAATTAACAAGTACTTCTGTACAGCTATACGCTGAAGGAATGACGAGCACAAACCAACAAAGCAGTATACCTTTGGATCATAATCAATCAATGGAAGTATTAACAGGAAATCAAGAAGAAATTCCATTGCGAAAAATAGAAATTTGTTCAGACAGTGGGCAAATTTTAAACAAGGAAAAACAAGAAGCAAAAGTACATGCCAGGCTTTATCCAGCTAATACAGATTATACTGAGATAGAATGGAGTGTAGTAAATGACGTAGGGATAGCATCAAATATTGCAGCTATTAAAGCGCATGGAAAAGAAGCGATCGTAACTGCGTTTGGAGATGGTGATTTCAGAGTTCGTTGTACAAGTAAAAATGGTAAAGAACACATTAACATTATTTCTGAATTGGAATTTACAGCAGAAAAATTAGGTACTGCTTATAAAGACCCTTATTGCTTTATTTCTGCTGGTTTATATGATGAGAGTAAAGGGGAAGTGACAAATGGTAATGAACGAGGTATTGCAACTAGTCGAGATGGTGAAACGGTAATAGGATTCTGGAATATTGATTTTGGTAAAGAGGGGTCAGATGAAATTACTATACCAATTTTTGCACTTACAAGTGAAGAATATGATCTACAGATCTGGGAAGGAAAGCCGTATGATTCAAAAAGTGAATTATTAGCGGACACTACTTATCAGAAAGTATCTAAGTGGAATGTATATCAATCAGAAACATACAAACTTTCCAAAATGCTCAAAGGCATTACATCAATCTATTTTGTTACGAATAAAAAAATGCATATTAAAGGATTTTCTTTTAAAAAACACAACCGAGCGTTTTCTAAAAATTATGTGGTGAATGCAGATAAAATTTATGGTGATACGTTCAAAAAGTTATCAGACCGAGTTGAAGAAATTGGAAATAACGTTTCGTTTGAGTTCGATAATATTGATTTTGGAGACAAAGGTGCTACTAAGTTAGTTATTAACGGACACTCTCCGATTGATAACAATTCAATACATGTTCGTTTTTTTGATGGAAAAGGAGAAAAAGCAGAAATTCTAGAATTTGATCATAGCAACAATTACAAAGACATAAGTTTTGATTTAGAAGAGATAAAGGGAGTGCAAAAGGTTTCATTCATCTTTTTACCGGGTTCACGTTTTAATTTTAGTTGGTTCCAATTTAAATAAGAAAGGATGAATTAATTTGTTAAGAGTAGCGATCATTGGTACAGGAGCAATATGCCCATCTCATGTAAAAAGTTATCTGCAATTTCCAAGTAAGTGTAAGATTGTTGCATTATGTGATATTTATCCAGAAAAAGCGGAAAAAATAAAACAAGAATTCAACCTAGATGCGAATGTATTTGATAATTATCAGGATTTAATTGATAAGGAGGAAGTCGATCTAATCTCTATTTGTACACCACCATATACTCATGCCGATATTGCGATTAACAGTTTGGACGCTGGAAAACATGTACTGGTTGAAAAACCGATGGCGTCTTCCTTAGAAGAATGTGATGCGATGGTTGAAGCCGGCATACGGAATAACAAAATTTTATCGGTTGTTGCTCAAAATCGATTTACAACGCCAATGATGAAATTGAAGCATGTACTTGAAACAGAATTAATGGGCCCGATTCTCCATACACAAGTTGATTCTTTCTGGTGGAGAGGACATAGCTATTATGATTTATGGTGGCGAGGCACTTGGGAAAAAGAAGGCGGTGGCTGCACATTAAATCATGCCGTACATCATATTGATATTTTCCAATGGATGAGAGGCATGCCATCCGAAATAACAGCAGTAACAAGTAACACGGCTCATGACAATGCTGAAGTAGAGGACATTTCCATTGCAATTGGTCGTTATCAGGATGGAAGCTTAGCTCAAATCACCAGTTCTGTTGTTCACCACGGAGAAGAGCAGCAGTTGATCTTCCAAGGTAAGAAAGCACGTGTCTCCGTACCATGGAAGGTAAAGGCGTCAACTTCAAAGGAAAATGGCTTTCCGAATGATGATCCTGAACTTGAGCAATTATTGACGGAAGCATTTAACAGCCAGCCTGATTTAGAGTATGAGGGACATTCTGGTCAGATCGAAAATGTACTTGATGCGATTATGGAAAACAAACCGGTTTTAGTTGATGGCGTACAAGGACGACAAACTTTAGAATTGATTACAGCAATCTATGAATCTGCTAACTACCTGCGTACAGTGACATTACCTTTAACAAAAGAAAGCCCTTTTTATACGAGAGAAGGTATTTTACAAAATGCGAAACAGTTCTATGAAAAAGGAGCATCAGTAGAAAATTTCTCTGATACGGAAATTACAACTGGTGGTAAGTATGAATAGAATTAATGAGAATTGGAGCACAGAAAGACGAGGAAAATTGAATAAAAATGAAAGTCCCTTGGAGAATTTTCTGAGGGCTGTTTTTTATTTAATTACAAAACCTAGAACTAACAATTATATTGGCTTGTCCACTTTAATATGCTAAGATTTGAAGAGATAGTTTTGAAAGCGTTTTACGATAGGTGGGGGTATTCGGTAATCTCCGATTCAAGGAAAAAGTATCTCATTCAAATAGAATAATAGGTGTGTACAATATCATAAAAATAAATAGGTGGTGATACAAATGGATAGAAAAGAGGCTCAGTATAAAACAATTGAAACTTTAACAAGCGCTGGATTAGCGTTAACAGAAGAGGAAAAGCAACGTGTGGAAATTGCTGATTTTGGCTTGAACCGTTTAAAGCAAGAAGGCTTACAGTTAATTACATATGAAAATAACGTCCACTATTGTGCTAAAGAACTTGTCTTGTTTCCAAATCAAACATGCCCGGAGCATAAGCACCCTCCTATTGGTCGATCAGAAGGGAAGCAAGAAACATTTCGCTGTCGAGCAGGAAAAGTTTATTTATATGTAGAAGGAGAACAAACAGAGCCGATCCAAGCAACGATTCCGAAAGAAAGTGAAGCATATTATACCGTATTTCACGAGATTGAACTGAACCCAGGTGAACAATATACGATTCCACCGAATACGTTGCATTGGTTCCAGGCGACAGATCAAGGTGCAATTGTTTCCGAGTTTTCTACTACTAGTCGAGACGAGTATGATATCTTTACTAATCCTGAAATTAATCGAATACCATAATATAATAGGAGGACAAAATGAAGCTAGCAAAAAATCAAAAATTATTGTTTATTGGAGATTCTGTAACTGATTGTGATCGTGCAAAACCAGAGGGGGAAGGATTATTTCAAGCGTTAGGAACTGGATATGTATCCATTGTTGATGCATTCCTACAATCGACATACCCTGAATTAGGAATCCGTGTCGTAAATAAAGGGATATCCGGAAATAATGTAGCAGACTTAAAAAATCGTTGGCAGGAAGACGTACTTGACCAAGCCCCTGACTGGTTAGTCATCATGATTGGTATCAATGATGTGTGGCGCCAATTCGATTCTCCTTTTATTCCAGATCGTCATGTTTATATCGATGAATATGAGAAAACATACCGGGAGCTAGTCAAGCAAACAAAATCAGAAGTAAAGCATGTAGTGCTGATGACACCTTTCTATCTCGAACCTAATCCAAATGATCCAATGCGTTATAAGATGGATGAGTATGGTAAAGTTGTTAAGCAAATTGCGAAAGAACACGATACATTATTTGTTGATACACAAAAAGCATTTAACACCGTTTTAGAGAAAATCTATCCGGCAGCAATTGCATGGGATCGAGTTCATCCCAATAACACGGGACATACGGTTTTAGCAAAAGCTTTCTTAAATACGATAGATTTTAACTGGCGAAAACAATAAAGGTAACTAAACTAGTCTAGTCTCACTTGCCGTTCGTTCTATTTATCATGGTGCGAGTAATTATTGGATATCCAAGGAAGCGAAGAAAAATCCCCGTAAGCGAAATCCTGCTCCAGGGAAAAAGCATTTCCTTCCGAGGAAAAGCCCTTCTGTTCCCTGGATAAGTGGATATATCCAGGGAAGGGAAGCGAACATCCATGGAAGCGGAGCACTTATCCCCGGAAGCGAAATCCTGCTCCAGGGAAAGAGTATTCCCTTCCGAGGAAAAGTCCTCCTGTTCCCTGGATAAATGAATATATCCAGGGAAGAGAAGCGAATATCCCCGGAAGCGGAGCGCTTATCCCCGTAAGCAAAATCCTGTTCCGGGGAAAAAGCATTCCCTTCCGAGGAAAAAGCTCTCCTGTTCCTTGAATAAATGATGAATTTGAGGTTGTTTTATCTTTTTTTATTACTTATAACCGCTTATTGATCCATTGCATAACATTATCCAGTGCTAAATCTCGATAGTGGGCTTGTAACGGGTGATGGAATCCATCATTAAACGTAACGAAATGCTTATCCGGTATCGAAACGGAATGGAAAAAATCTTGAATAAAACGAGGATGTATGATCGGATCTTTTTGATCGTAGACAAATAGAACAGGGAATTGGAATAAGGCTGCTTCTGCTATAGCATCAACTCCATTTTGGATTAACTCAAATAGCCAACGTGGCGTATACTGCGACGTCATTAATGGGTCTTTTTTAAGTTCTTTTTTCTTTGGTAGATACGGTTCTAAGGATGTTATTGCTCTGAAAATCCTTTCCCACTTATTAGGACGTATCGATAGGTTCGGTAATACACTTGAAGCAACTGCAAGGATTTTTTTGCTAAAAGAAGGCAGCTCAAAACGCAATGCTAATGCAGGTGAAGATAGGATTACACCATTTGTCTCATATGCGTAAATTTGACTGTAACGAATCACAATTAAACCACCTAAGCTGTGGCCGAATAAAAAAATCGGCATATGTTGAAACTGGGCGGATACCCACTCAACTAGCGTATGTAGGTCGTCTACATATTCCTGGAATGTATTAATGTGCCCTCGAGCTCCTTCTGATTGTCCGAAACCACGTAAATCAGGAGCAACTACTGCAATTTCATGGTTGACACATTGTGCGGTAATTGGCTGATACCTGCCAGAATGTTCACCGGCTCCATGTACAATAATAATAACTGCCTTCGGATGGGAAGGTGTCCATGTTTGATAAAAAAGGTTAATGCCATCTTTTGATTGAATATAGTTGCTCGAATACATGATATACCTCCACTTTAGCTTTATAACTGCAATAACCGTCCGTAAGCCCCGCTGATGTAAGTCTCACCTATAAGATAAATGTCATCACACCATATAGAACGGCAGAAATAGCAAGTGCGATTAAGGCTGGAATTAATTTATACCTAGCGTATTGCATCGCATTAATGTTCAATAATCCAGCAATCGTATTATTGTTGTCACTTAACGGTGATGCGATTGAACCAAATGATCCGCTTGCAAATACTGCTCCTATTACTAAAGGTAAGGATGCTTCAGCAGCCTGTGCCAGAGAGACGCCAAGTGGCATTAAAATACCCCATGTTCCCCAGGAAGATCCAATAAAATAGGACACAAATGAGCCAATTAAAAACATAACAGGTGGAATCAGCATAGCTGGTACCCAATCTACATTGTTGGTAACAAATGTTGAAAAACCTAGATCTTCGGTAACAGAGGATAATCCCCATACAACAGCTAATAAGAGGATGACAGACATGAGATTATTTCCAGCCTCAATAAACTCATGTATAGTGTTTTTTAACGAGTTTTTTTGAATGATTTGCATGATGACCGTTATTAATAAGGTAATAAATAGCGCCACCACCATTGCCTGTAAGACATCAGCTTCGATAAAGGCCTGGAAAAATCCATATCCTTGTTGATTACCATCCCACCAGGTCAGAAACAAAGTTAAGATAATTACTAATGATACGGGAATGATTAAATTCCATGGTTTTGCTTCGATATCATCGGCTACCGAGGTGTTGTCTTCATCTTTAATTCGTTCAGGGTCACGCTCATCCTGATCAATTTCTTTTGGATGGCGGAATATAACGAATAACGTCCCGATAACAATCATTGAAATGGCAAAAAAGTTAAACGGAATACTGCGGATAAACATAGAATAAGGATCCGCTTCAATTCCTTGATTTTGCAAGCCCATTTCGATCACGGAAACCATATATCCAACAAAAGCTGTAGCAATCGGGATTAACACAATAACAGGTTGTGTACTTGTCTCAATCATAAAGGCAAGCTCCTTGCGAGTCATGTTAATTTTTTGTAATAAAGCCTTCATAATTGGTGCTACTGTTACAATCCGGAAGCTAGGAGCGCTAAATGTACCAAGCGTCGAAGCCCACGTAAGCAAAATTGCCTCTCGCTTTGTATTAATTTTTTTAGAAGTCAATTCAACAAATCCTTTGATACCACCTGAAGCTTTCATAATCCCAACAAGACCAGAAAACATATATAAGAAAATAATGATTTTTAAATTATTGATATCTGTTAAGCTGTCAACGATGTATTGTGCCGCTTGTTCAATACCACCTATAAGAGATGGTTCAACGAAATAAGCCCCAACGATCAACCCTAGTGTTAACCCAGGGAATACTTGCTTTGTTTTTATCGCGGTCACGATCACGACGATAAACGGAATTATAGCAATCCAACTACCTTCCATTTGTGTAGCTCCTTTGATAACAAACTGATGCTTATAGCTTGTATTAAAATGATAAAACTATACTTTGTAACATGCAGTGTTTTAAAAAAGTATAATGAAAGCATGGGTGTGTGGTTGCTTAGTTGAATTGTATAACAAATAAAGTTATCCCTATCGAACATGCGGATATAAACAATTAACCAATTATTGTTAAATAAAATAATGAAAAACCAGCCATTTCATTATTTGCAGGCTGGTTTTTCATTATTATGATATAGGTTTACATTCGAAAAATTTACTGTTGCTGCTGCAACCTTTGCTCTACTTGCTGACAAACGTCATTCGCATTAAGTCCTTGAGCACTAATTACCGCACCTTGAATCGACGCGTCTTGCATCCCCATCACATTTTGGTCTTGACCAGAAACGACACAGCAATCGCAGCCATTGGCATCTTGTTCTTGTCTTAATGTAATGACTTCATGTCCATTTTCTTGTAGTTGTTGTTGCACTGCTGTTAAGGATTCCTCTACTCCAATACGAGCCATTTTAGTTACCTCCTTAAATTATCATCATCTTTTAATATGTTCTTTCATTTCCACTTCATACATAGTTATATTTTTTACTGCTTTTATTCTCTTATTCCTCAAATTTTTTATTTATTAAATACGTTCTTGCATGAAAACAACAATAATGCAAAAAATAATGCTGAGGTGATCATCATGAAAAACAAGCAAAAAAAGAGCTTTCACATGCCTAGCCCGGCAAATCAGGATGGAGAAATGGGGATCAGAAAAGACGTAGATCCCGCCCATCTTGAAGATTCACGTGAGCGCTATGCAGGGGACTCTGTTGACGCACATAAAGAATTGGAAGAAGCGAATGAATATGTTGCTAACAAAGAAATTGGACAAGTAAGGAATAACTCGTAATCTTGATTTAAAAGGGGGATTAGAATGAAAGAGAAAAAAACACCAAAAAAAGTAGAGATTGAACAAGAAACAATACCTGAAATTCATCATGAAACACATCATCCTGGAAGGGATGAAACAAGATTACAACAAGTCTCGATTGAACCAAGTAATGATTATCTAAATACAGAAACAGGTGGACAAGGTGAAAACTAAAAGACAACCATACCATACAAATGACAAGATAAAAAATAAGAAAGATCATGAATTTTCTGAAGAACTATCGGATGGCGGAGAAAGAGATGAATTAATAAGAAAACAAATTGGGAAAAACTGTGGTGGGCTATAATCTTTTCGCGGCTAACTTTCGATTTTGGAAGGTTAGCCCTTTCCATAATTTAAGCTTCTTTTATTTTTTTTATTTTTTTAAAGTACCAAAATCGTATATAATAGAATTACACTTTAAAACGTTTTCATTTTTGGCTACGTAATATAAAAGGAGTTGGACATATGAATCAGTTAGATCGATTGTTTAACCAATTTTATGATAATGCACTAGAAGAAACGGTTAAAGCGGTTGGCCCCATCGAACGAAAACTAACTTTAAAAAGTAGTTTAGTAGAGTTATTAGGTGATTTCTCTTATTTAGACGAAACAAGAGTGAAGATGAAACCTACTGTTATGGAAACGAAAGAATTTGATGACTATACAAGAGAATTGATTACTTTACCAGTTACAGAATTAATCCAGATACCAGTCTATGTCCTGACACCTAAAGATGAACAACATACATATCCTTCTGTTTTAGCAGTTCATGGTCATGGCTATGGTGTCAACGAAGCAGTTGGACTGACTAATAGTGGGGAAGAGGAACAAGGAGAGCCAGGTATTCATAAGCGATTTGCAGTAGAATTGGTAAAACGTGGTTTAAAAGTGTTCGCACCAGAGGTAATAGGTTTTGGAGAGCGGCGACTCACACGAGATAAGGAAGCTGGGAATATTAATTCTTGTGAAGCAATGGCAACAAACCTATTAATGGAAGGGAAAACACTTGCAGGTTTACGAATTTGGGAGGCACGTCGTTTGTTAGATTACATGGAAGCCTGTTCTGACGTAAATACTTCGCGAATAGGGATGATGGGTTTTTCTGGTGGAGCAGTTGTTACGACGTACACTGCTGCCTTGGATCTTCGAGTAAGTGCAACTGTCCTAACAGGATTTCCAAATACATTTAAAGGAAGCATTATGGCAATGCATCACTGTATTGATAATTATATACCAGGCATATTAAATTATGCGGAATTACCGGAATGGATAGCATTAATCTCACCAAGAAGTTTATTTGTTGAATCAGGAGAAAAAGATCCGATTTTTCCTAGTAAGTTTGTTGAAGAGGCAATTGCTGAAATTGAAAAATATTATCATAATCGCCCTGCGAAATTTGCTTATGATATCTTTCCAGGGGTACATGAAATTAGTGGGAGAAAGTCGTATGATTGGTTGAAAGATCAGTTGCAGCACGCTTAATTTTGTGATGAATCTAAAACAATGGAATCTTTATGTAAAATTCATGATTGCAGTTTCAGTTTCTCATGAATGTGATATACTCATGATTAAAGACAGAATGGTAGCAGGGGGAGTAGTTGCACGATGAAAAAATTATGGGAAACTTTGAAAACGATGTCTTTTAGAGAAGCGGTAGATTATATTTGGGAATATTATAAAATCCACATAATCGGAATTGTATTAGGAGTAGCTTTTCTAGTATCCATTTTATCAACTGTTTTGGGGGAGAAAGAAGAAACATATGAAGTGATGGTTGTCAGTGAAATACCATATGATATTACGGAGCAATTCTCCAATCAAGTCAATGAGAAATACTTTGATGAATTCCAAGTAACAGTTAATAATATAACTTCTGGAGGCGAATCTATTGCGGATTTGTCCTATGCAGATATTCAAAAGTTTTGGGCCAATATTGGTGCTAATATGGTTGATATTATTGTAACCAATGAAACGATAGCAGAACAAATGGTAGAACAGGAAGGTATATTAGAAGTAGAAGAAGTCGTTGCCGAATCATTATTGGAGAAGAATGGTGTGGAATTATATCAATTCGGTACAGAATCCGTATATGGGATTGATACGAATCAGTTAGATGTTTTTGATGATATCGAGCCTTTCCGGGATAAGGTTTTAATCATCCCTATTAATTCAGAGAATCATGACAAAACCACACAATTTTTAGAAACGTTATTGGAATCCTAACCAAGAAATCGACAAGAACAACTTGTCGATTTCTCACTAGATAATTGGATCGGACATCTGTTCCGTTATTTGAGACAAAAGTCCTGTTTTTAGGGTGTTGACGGACATCTATTCCGCTATTCATCGAAAATAACGCTTATTTTTATCAAAAGTAACCGAATAAGGGATTAAATGTCCACCGCCATCGAATAATGGGTGTTATTCCATCAAATAGCGGATTAAATGTCCGCTCGCTAGACATACGTTACGTACTAGTGTCACCTGCCAAGTGAAGGAGAAGAATGTGGCAGAATGGGTGCCTATATGTTAGAGGAATTAAAGCGATATATCAACGAAGAACCGCTCCAATGGTCCGTATCTAAGCAGCAATTTCTAAAAATGGCTTAAGAAAGGGGATTTAGTGTGAAAATAGGTTTATGCTCGGTAACATTTCGTGATAAAAGTCCAGAACAAATTGTAGATTTAGCGATGGAAGTTTCTTTAGACGGGATTGAATGGGGGGGAGATGTCCATGTTCCACCTAGAGATTACGAGCATGCAGAAAAGGTAGGCGAAATAACGAGATCCCGAGGCTTAGAGGTAAGCTCCTACGGGTCTTACTATCGACTGGCAGACCATGCCGGTAATGAATATGACTTTACCACAATCCTAGGTACGGCCAAGAAATTACAAGCACCGGCAATTCGTGTTTGGGCAGGTATGAAAGGAAGTAACGAAGCAGATGATCATTATCGTAAAAAAGTAATCGAGGATGCCAGAAGGGTAGCAGATTTAGCCTCAGATGAAGGAATTACCGTACATTTGGAATATCATGATCATACGTTAACAGATACAAAAGAAAGTGCCAGACGACTAATGGAGGAGATCAATCATCCAAACCTTTTCCTATATTGGCAACCTGCTAATAATGTCTCTGTAGCTGAACGGTTAGCGAGTATCGATTTAGTGAAGGAGTGGATAACGAATGTCCATATTTTTCACTGGCATTCTTTCGAGGACCGTTTAGAGCTTGTAAGTGGTGAAGGAGAATGGCACCAATATTTAAAGGCAATCCAGCAAGATGGACACGATCGTTACGTATTAATGGAATTTGTCAAAGATGATGATGAAAGACAATTTCTGAAAGATGCTCAAACATTACATCTGTTAAGAGATAGCGTAAGAAAAGCGCAGGGCGCCCGGAGCTAGACCGATTTTTATACTTTCTTTTCCCGTATATAAAACAACCTGATAACGAATATCAGGTTGTTTCTCTTTTGATTAAGGTTGTGTCCATATACACTTTTTTGCAAATTTGCCGATCATCTCTCAACCGTTCCATTATCAAGTCTACCGCAGTTTTCCCCATTAACTCTTTCTCAATCCGAACACTTGTGAGTGCAGGATAAACATATTTTGAAACGCTGATATCATTAATACCTATTAAGCTGATTTGATCAGGTATCTCGATTTTAGCCTCATTTACTGCTTTTAGTGCACCGATGGCAAGTGGATCGTTAGCAGCGACAAAACCTATCTTATTTTCCAATGGCCTTTCCAAATATTGATTCATTAAATCATAACCACTGCCAACATGAAAATGATCTAATAATATCAGCCTTTCATTTAATAAACCTTTTTCTTTCAGATATTCCCGAAAGTAATGCTCACGAATATCTTGGACAGGCTCGGCTGTTCCTTGTAATGTTTCCTTCCCACCAATAAAACCAATCTGCTTAAAATTAAGCGTTAAAAAATGATCCACTGCCTGCTTGATGACGCTGTGGAAATCAGTCAATACCGCATCACAACCAGTATGTTCAATGTCAGAATCGACCAAGACAATATGCGGTGTCAGCTGTTTGAATTGGTCAATTTGTTTTTTACTAAAACGCCCGACTGCAACAATGCCGTCTATATCTTGCGGAATATCCGCCAATTCATGTACCGTATATTTTAATAAGTGCAGATGATGCTGATTGGCTTGCTCTTCAATGCCGTGTCGGATCCCCATGTAATATAAATCGGTAAGTTCTTCAGCTTCTGTTACCCAATGTACAAAAGCTATTCTTCTCGTTAATTTTTTCCTGGTTGCTTTCTTCTGATAAGAAAGAGATTCTGCGATTTCAAAAATTCTTTTTTTTGTTTCATCGCCGACTGATAGCTTTGGATCGTAATTTAATACTCGGGAGACCGTTGCAATCGAAACACCAGCTTTTTCCGCAATTTCTTTAATGGTTGCCATACTATTCACTACCTTTAAGTAAAATAAGTAAAATTTAACTTGACTAGTTTTACTAATTATTTTATTATACTAGCTAAGAAAACACAACTTTTGTTACGTAATGTATCCGATTTCAAAAAGAGGAGGGTTCTTTAATGTTAAACAAATCAAAGTTAGATTACACACCGCCACAGAATGGATATCCAGAGTGGAATAATAACCCAGAGATATTTCAATTAAACCGGATGCCACAGCATGCTATAGCGATTCCTTATCATAATCGTGAACAGGCTTTGTTACAACAAGAACAGAAGTCACACTATTACAAAAATTTAAATAGGAAATGGTATTTTCACTTTTCGGAAAATCCAGACAAAAGAGTAAAGGATTTTTACCAAACCAATTATGATGTTTCCAATTGGGATATGATTCAGGTACCTGCACATTGGCAATTAGAAGGATACGATTATCCTCAATATGTCAATACAAGATATCCTTGGATTGAACATGATGATATTAAAGCACCATTTGCTCCAACCAATTATAATCCAGTTGGTCAATACGTGACAACCTTTGAGGTACCTGAAAAATGGGCTGATCAACCGGTAGTATTACATTTCGCAGGCGTTGAAGCCGCTTTTTACGTGTGGTTAAATGGAGAACTCGTAGGTTATAGTGAGGATACATTTACACCAGCAGAATTTAATTTGACTCCATATTTACAAGCTGGACAAAATAAATTAGCGGTGGAAGTATATCGCTGGGCAGATGCAAGCTGGTTGGAAGATCAGGATTTTTGGAGATTGAGCGGAATTTTCCGTGACGTTTACTTATATGCTTTACCGGACATTCACTTATATGATCATCGTGTCCGCACTACTTTTGATCAAGACTATGAGAACGCAGAATTGGAAGTGCAAGCACAACTAATCAACTATCATCTAAAACCCTTCTCTGCCAGTCGTCTAGAAATAGAATTATTAACTGATGAGCACGAAGTCGTTACCAAACAGTCAGTTGAACTTGATATTACCGATAAAGAAAAAGCAGAAGTAACGACGAAAACCATGATACAACATCCCAAAAAATGGAGTGCTGAAGACCCATATTTATACACACTTGTTTTTACATTAACCGGTGACAATGGTGAGGTTCTTGAGGTTTTTGCAACAAAAGTAGGGTTCCGTCAATTTGAACTGATCGACAATATTATGCATATAAATGGAAAACGGATTATCTTCAAAGGGGTTAACCGTCATGAATTCACGGCAGACAGAGGACGAGCTGTAACCGAACAAGATATGATTGATGATATTGTCTTGATGAAGCAGCATAATATTAATGCGGTTCGAACATCACATTATCCGAACCATCCGAAGTGGTATGATTTATGTGATCAGTATGGCTTGTACGTGATTGACGAAACCAACTTGGAAACACATGGTACCTGGCGTTATGGTCAGGAAACATTGGAGGATGCTCTACCTGGAAGTAAACCAGAATGGACTGCCAATGTTTTAGACCGTTGTAAATCTATGTATGAACGTGATAAAAATCATGCCTCTATTGTTATTTGGTCTCTTGGCAATGAGTCATTTGGTGGAGATAACTTCTTGAAAATGCATGATTATTTTAAAAAAGAGGATCCGACTCGCCTTGTCCATTATGAAGGAGTATTCCATTACCGTCGATCTGATGATGCATCGGATATGGAAACAACCATGTATCGTAGTCCACAGGAGTTAGAATTTTACGCGAATCAGCCAGGAGAGAAAAAGCCGTATATTTTGTGTGAATACAGTCATTCTATGGGGAACTCCACAGGAAACCTCCATAAATATACAGAGCTTTTTGATAAGTATCCTTCCTTGCAAGGTGGATTTATTTGGGATTGGAAGGATCAAGCATTAAGACATCAAACGAAAGATGGAACGGAATTTCTTGCTTATGGCGGTGACTTTGGAGAATCACCACATGATGGTAATTTTGCGGGTGATGGCTTAATTTTTGCTGATGGTACTGTTTCGCCAAAACTGCTAGAAACGAAAGCTTGTTATCGTAATATTGATTTCCAAGCTATTAATATGAAGACGGGTGAATTTAATGTAGTAAACAAAAATCTCTTCCAAAGCTTAAACGATTATAAATTAGTTTGGACTGTGGAGGAAAATGGAGAAGTAATAGAGTCTGGCATTCACCCGTTAGATGCGGAAGCGGGCGGTGAACAAATCGTAAAATTAGCCTATCAAAATGAACAATTTCAGCCAACAAAAGAACAAATTGTTACGTTACAGGTGATTTATGATCATACACCATTCTGGGCAGAAACAGACCATGAGGTTGCTTTTGAGCAATTTATTATCCCTGCTGCTTCAAATAAAGAAGCTGTCAGTGGCAATGTGCATATTGAAGAGGATGCTCATGTTTATCGAATGACTGGTGAATCATTTACGGTTACGTTTGAAAAGAAATCGGGCTTATTATCCTCCTATCAAGTGAAAGGTACCGAGTTTATCAGACAGCCACTTGTACCAAATTATTGGCGAGCAATGACAGACAATGATCGTGGTGCAAAGGTAGATCAAACGAGTGATGAATGGCGGAAAGCTAGTTTGGAAAGACAATTGGTTGATTTCAAGGTTCATGACAGTGAAAAGCAGATCGTAGTTGAGACAAGCTATCGCCTGCCAACATCCACTATTTCAATGGTTAACTTAACCTATACGGTAGATCCAGCGGGAGAGGTTGAAGTAGAACAGCAATTACTGCCTGGAGCAAGGTCAGCTGATATACCGGAGATCGGCATGCGCTTTGAAATAAATGATACTTTTGAAAATCTGACTTGGTATGGCAAAGGCCCGCATGAAACGTATTGGGATCGCCAAAAAAGCGGTAAGGTAGCCATTCATAATGGTAAAGTAAAAGATCAATTACAGCCGTACTTAAAACCTCAGGAGAGCGGAAATAAATGTGGTGTCCGTTGGTTGAAGCTTTCCGATGGAGAAGGCAATGGCCTGAAGATAACGGGAGACCCTACCATTGAAGTAAATGCTCTTCCCTATACAGCGTTTGAATTAGAAGAAGCTAGTCATCATTATAAACTGCCTGACACTGATAAAGTTTCAGTCCGCGTTAATGGCTGGCAAATGGGTGTTGGAGGAGATGACAGTTGGGGGCAACAGGTTCATCCCGAGTATCGACTGCATGCGAATCGCTCTTACCGTTATCGATTCACATTAGTAGGATTTTCTAAATAAAGATTTTGGTTAAAGTTTCCGAGACTTTAAGATAGAGCTTTTAACAGGTTCAATTTTAGAGAGAAAAATAGTGATTAGATAGCAATAAAAAAGAGGATGGGACATAACTAAATAGGAAGAACGAATACGAACAATCTGATTTTACCCTAGAAGATATGTAAACTTCTGTGGACATTCATGCGAGTTAAAGAACCACTGTATGAAGTGTTTACGGAAAGCGAAGTTTTTTACTGATGCGGTACATTTGCTCAGCCATTTGTATTCAGCTATTTCCTATTTAGTTACTCTTTTGTCCTTTTTAGTTAGAACGGAAACAAAATAAAAAAGTAGTTGCTAGAATTTATATTAGCAAAAAATGTTGACGTGAGAGCTATAAGCAAAAGTGTGTAGCCTTTTGAGTGGACGAAAGTGAGTAGAGAAGGACTAGGTAGCCTGTTTATATTTTCTAAAATTTAACAAGTCAATTTGCTATAAATTTTTTCATTAATTTGATATCTGTATCGTGTTCAGCAAGCTTACTGTTGATGTTTTCAATACTAGTTTGTTTTTCGGTGTTATCAGCAACTTAGATTCATAACATTATCTAATTTTTTAATGATTAATTGCTGACCCTCCTCTAACACATGTTGACGATTCACTAATCTCTGTTGACCATCTTCAAGTTTTTGTAAACGAATATCTAAAGGTTGTAATTTTTTCATCTAAATAAGGTTGAAAACATTTCAATTAATACTTGGTTATCCATATACTTACCTCCTATATCTATTTCACCATCTCTTAAATAGATTGCCATAGATATTTTTATTTATTTCTATTTTAATCTGAATTTTTTCCATTATCATTTTAGGGTAATTATCTCAACTAACTCAGTATTTGCTATGGCACTCTTCGCTTTTCTTAATAACTTTGTATTTGTAGACAAATAAGCGTATAATAGAGGTATCACCCATGAAAGGGAGTGCCGTATGGCTTATTTTAATAACCAGAAAGAACCTGTCCAAAATGTTGAGACGAATGTTTGGTCCTGTGTAAGTGATGATTGTCAAGGCTGGATGCGTGAGAATTATTCATTTGAAAAAGAACCTGCATGTCCAATCTGTAAATCAGAAATGAAGAAGGAAGTAAGAGTAATTCCGGAAATGAAATAATAGATGAGAAGCTACTCCCTGATGAGGGAGTAGCTTTTTCATAATCTAGATAGGTTTAAGAAGCATTTCTTGGTTGAATGATCTCCACTTGTGTGACATTGCCTTGCATAGGAAAAGACTCTAAGATAGGGCCGTCTAACGTGACGGAAATATAATCCCCATTATTTAGGTTTAGGTCTTTTCTATGATCATAAGGAATGGTTAATAGATCGAATCCATTTTTTTTACGGAATTAATCTTCATAATTTTCTTCTTCAGACTCTTGCAATTCTTTATTTTCTACTGGAATAGTTATTTTTCTATAGTATGCTTGAAAGTATTTATCCATATAAAGTTCAGTTATAGAATCAAAACCAAGAAAGCGATTTCTTTATAAAAATAATTTATTATTAATCTTTTGTAAAAAAGTATTGATTTTTTCAGTTTAACGAAATATAATCATTGTAGAAAGCGATTACATTTTGCTGCAGAAGATGTTCGCTTTTGTTTTTAACGATTATAAGAAACCGGTTTCCTTGTGCTGAATCAATTTTCGGCAATACATCAAGTAAATGACATTTTATATGAGAATCTATGCCTTAGGACTGTAACAGGCAAGGTATGAAGAAGGATTAAAATTAAAACCAATGGGGGTTAGGAAAAATGAAAAAGTGGTTAATGCTTTTGTTAACCGTAGGCTTATTCATGTTGTTAGTAGCATGTAGTGATGATGACAGTAGTGGAAATAATGATTCGGATGATAACAACGACAGTGAAGCGACAGAAACAGATGATTCTGAAGGTGCGTCAGGCAGTGGTGATGGAGTTGAACTAGACTTTTGGGTATTTGGTAGTGCAGGTTACGACGTCTTAGCAGATGAATATATGGAAGAAAATCCAAATGTCATAATAAATATTAATGAAGGTGAGATGGAAGATGTCCATAATAATCTATTCACTTCCATTTCAGCTGGAAGTGGAGCACCTGACATTTCCATGATTGAGGTAAGTAACATCGCAAAATTTATGGAAGCAAGTGATCAGTTTTATAATTTATATGATTATGGTGCAGAGGATGTAAAAGATAAGTATCTGGATTGGAAGTGGCTACAAGCTGAAAGTGTCGATGGTTCATTTCAATTAGGTTTACCAACAGATATTGGCCCGACTACAATGTTTTATCGTACTGATGTAATGGAAGAGGCTGGGTTCCCGACAGATCCGGAAGAGTTAGCTGCTGAAATCGATACGTGGGATGCTTATTATGATGCGGCTCAGAAAATATATGATAAAACTGGTAAACCGATCACAGATAGTCCGGAATTAATGTTTAATGCGATCCGTGATCAACAAGATCAGCAATATTTTAATGAAGATGATGAATTGATTATGGAAGACACCGTAAAAGAAGCTTATGATTTTACGACTAAAATGATAGAGGAAGGATATGTAGGACAAAATTCATTGTGGACACCAGAGTGGGGCAGTGCAATGGAGGATGGAAGCTATGCTACTCTAATCGGTGCTCCTGCATGGATGATTGCTAATGTGAAAGGAAATGCACCTGATTCCGGTGGTAACTGGTCATTGACAACGATTCCAGAAGGTGCAGGTAACTGGGGTGGTTCATTTTTAACGATACCAGCAGAGTCTGAACACCCTCAAGAAGCATATGACTTTATCGAATGGTTAGTATCACCTGAAATCCAATTAAAATCGTTTCATAACAATGGTTTGTTCCCATCTGCACCAGAAGTATATGAAGATGAAGAATTTTTAGCGACAACAGATGACTATTTCAGTGGAGCAGAAACAGCTCGTATATTTGCTGAAGCAGCAGAATCTGTTCAACCTGTATACATGGGAGTGAATTACTCGATTGCGAATGACGAGATTGTAACAGCTCTGACCAATGTGGCAGTGGAAGGAGCAGATCCGCAAGATGAATGGGATGCTGCGATTAGCCGGATTGAATCACAATTAGAGAGACAATAACGATATAGCTTGTTCCCTCAAGTAAGCAATACGGTCAATATAAATTGGCCGTATTGCCTTAATGGAATTGAAGAGAGGAGTGTACACAAGTGGAGCATGTTAATTCCCAATCTCGTAAAAATCGTAAATTTTGGAACGAAGAACGAAAAGAAGCTTTTTCAGGCTATCTATATGTCTCACCATTCTTTATTTTGTTCGCTGTTTTTGGATTATTCCCGATCCTTTTCAGTTTTTATTTAGGTTTTCAAAAATGGAATGGGCTTGGTGAAATGGAGTATGTCGGATTGCAAAACTTCCAGTGGATATTAACAGATCCGATTTTTTGGAAATCATTGAGTAATACATTGATTATGTGGTTTTTAGGAACATTACCACAATTGATTTTAGGGATTATATTGGCATATGCCTTGAATTCAACACTCATTAAGATGAAAAGTTTTTTTCGCGTTTCCATATTTATGCCTTATGTGACATCGACCGTTGCTGTTGCCATTGTGTTTGGCGTCATGTTCAATAGTCAGGATTTTGGTTTGATGAATGTAATTGTTAGTTGGTTTGGTGTAGATCCAATTAGCTGGTCAACTTCAGAATGGGGTGTAAAAATTGCAATTTCCACGATGGTTTTCTGGAGGTGGGTTGGTTACAACACAATCATTTATTTAGCTGGCCTTCAGGGAATTCCGAATGAATTATATGAAGCCTCTGTTATTGACGGAGCCACAGTAAGACAGAAGATTCAATATATTACGATTCCGATGTTGCGACCGATCATCATTTTAACAGTCTTTACATCTACGATTGGCGCTTTACAATTATTTACTGAACCATTAATTTACATTGGCCGTTCGTTTCGTGAAGAAGGTATTACCGTTGTGCTTTATTTATATCGTGAAGCATTTACGAATCTTGCATTCGGACCTGCATCGGCAACTGCGATTATTTTATTTGTGATAATTATCATTGTTTCTAGTATTAATGTCTTTGTAGCAAATCGGATTGGACGATAGGAGGAATGAATGTGAGTACACAAGCTTCGATGAAAGCAAAAAATACGTCGGCAAAAGGTTTTATCTATGTAACTTTAGCTGCTGCTGCCATTCTTTCCATCTTTCCTTTTTACTGGATGTTTGTAATGGCGACAAATCATAATAGTGTGATCAACAGTGTTCCACCAGCTTTTATACCTGGTGCAGAATTGGTTACGAATTTTAAGAACGTTATTAACACGATTGAGTTTTTTGGAGCAATGTGGAATTCTTTCCTTGTTTCAACGATTACGACGATTGGGGTATTATTTTTATGTTCTTTAGCAGGGTATGCATTTGCTAAATTACGATTTAAGGGGCGAAATTTTTTATTTATCGCAATTTTGGTTACGATGATGATTCCTCCACAATTAGGATTAATTCCCCAATATTTTATCATCACAAAATTGGATTGGTTAAATGACCTAAAAGCGATTATTTTTCCAGGTTTAATTGATGCATTTGGAATATTTTGGATGAGGCAATATATCAGCAGCAATGTGCCAGATGAATTGGTTGATGCAGCAAAAATAGATGGATGCTCCAATTTTCGGGTGTATTGGAATATTGCAGTGCCAGTAATTATTCCTGCGTTCGCAACATTAGCGATCATTCGATTTATGTATATTTGGAATGATTTCCTTTGGCCATTAGTTGTGTTACGCGAAGAATCGTCTTATACAATCCAGGTTGCTTTACGTGGGCTGATTGATAATTATGTCCGAGATAACGGTATGATTATGTCCGGTACATTTTGGGCTACTGTCCCATTAATCATTATTTTCTTATTATTGAATCGATTATTTATTTCTAGCTTGACAGAAGGGGCTGTAAAAAGCTAAAAATAGAGTATAGAATGTTTTGTTGGTTCGGACATTTTAACTAGATAAAGAGGCAGAGGGATAAAATTATGAAGTTGACGATACGAGAGATTGCAAAAATGGCAGGGGTTTCACCTGGAACAGTGTCAAAAGTAATTAACCAAACTGGTAGCATTAGCCCAAACACGATTCAAAAAGTAAAGAAAGTCATAGAAGATACAGGATATCAACCAAGTTTTTCAGCAAAAGCTCTTGCAACAAAGAAATCGAATATGATTGGTCTTATATATGCTGGGGAAGTTCATGTTGAATTCAATCATCCTTTTTTTAACCAGGTTATCAATGCCTTCAAAAATACGGTAGGACAGCTAGGATACGATATTCTTGTTTTTTCAAACCAAGCGTTTAATATTGGGAAAGAAGACTATGTAGCCCGAGCAAAACACTATCAATTAGATGGCTGTTTAATTATTGCAGGGGAGCAGATCGAGGAAGCGATTTATCAATTAGATCAAAGTGATATTCCGACAGTGGCTGTCGATTTAGAGTTGTCTGGAGAGTGTTCTAGTTATGTGATGACAGATAATGAAAAAATCTCCAGACAGGTTGTCGAGTATTTTTATTTGAATGGCATCCGGAAATTGGCATTTATTGGTGGGCAAGAAGATTCGATAATCTCTAATGTACGTAAATCGTCGTACGAACAATCCATGCAAGATTTTGGAATGGACTTGCGTGATCAATGGATTAAATATGGAAACTTTTTTGAAGAGAGCGGCTATGAAAAAATGAAGGAAATCTTAGAAGAGGGAAGTATACCTGAGGCGGTTTATGCTGTTTCTGATATGATGGCATTAGGAGCTTTGAAAGCGATTAAAGAGTCGGGGTTATCGGTTCCTAAAGACATAAAAATAATCGGCTGTGATGATATTGAGGCGTGTAGATATAGTGACCCAGCGTTGGCAACTGTTAAACAGGATCAAGTAAAGATTGGCAGACTTGCAGCTAATATGTTGCACGATTTAATAAATGAAAGAAAGGTGCAAAAAACAGTATATGTTGACCCTGAATTAATTATCAGAAATTCTGCACAAATTTAACCATCTATTTCTCATTAAATACGTTTATTATTTTAGAAAACGGCTATAATGTTAACACAATATTCTAAAATAATAGGAGAAATGGGTGATGAGATGAACCAGACAGAAACGATGCTGTTTCGCATTCTACATGTATTTGCTTCGTTTTTGGCATTACAGTTATTATGGTTTTTCTTCTCATTAGGGATTGTTACCGTTATTCCCGCAACTGTTGCTATGTATGCCGTTGTCTTGGAATGGTCGAAACATGGAGTAGATATAACAGGGATATGGAAGACGTTTTACCAAGCTTTTAAACTGAACTTTAGAAATACGCTATTCTTGGGAATTAATGTTGGTGTGATTGCGATTATCTTTACTTTGAATGCAAGTATTCTTCCAACATTTAACGGATTTCTGCATTTTCTTATGCAAGTGATATGGTTATTTGCAGCAAGTATTTTCATTCTCACCTTACTAGCAATGCTGCCACTAATCGTCACATCTCATCTAAAAGGATTAAAGTTATGGAAAAATTCTTGGATTGCTTCGATTACCATATTGCCTGATATTTTATTAATTGGAGGCATAGGTGCCATTTTTGTATTTGTGGGATTGTATTTCCCCATGGCAATTATTGCAGGTGTGAGTCTTTTTGCATTTATCCATATTAATATATGGCAAAAAGCTGTCAAAAAATTACCGCAAGACTTTTTGGATCAGTGTTTATTAAAATATCGTTATCGTTAGCAAGAGGCAGAACTTTTTAAATGAACAAACCGCATGAAATGCAACTTTCATGCGGTTTAGTTTATCGTTGCAATGGTCTGAGAAATATTCCATCATTCTGCCATTCCATCCATTTCAATTGTTTCCGTAAATTCTTTTTCTTTAACATTTTCTCCGTTTTTCAATTCAACTAGTCTTTTGATGAGCAGTTTTCCCCACTCACTTTGATTTTGGGAGATAGTGCTTGTAATTTGCCCATTCTTCAATCCTTCCAGAATAATCGGTAAATCATCAAAAGTAACCGCTGTTTTATCAAGGCCATGAGCTTTCCAAACCGTAATGGCAGCAGGACCGGCCAATGAATCAATACCAACAAAACCATCAAAATCATGGTGATTATCTACTAATTCTTCGATATTTGATAAAGTATCAGGTGCTGTTCCGTCACTAAAGGATATTTCTTCTATTGTCAAATCAGGATATCGTTCGACGACAGCTTTTAGACCTTTTATTCGAAGCTGTAAGTTTTCCATTGTCGGTAATCCACTACTTACAATTAATTCTCCACTATAATTTAAATGCTTTGCTACCGTCTCCCCAATATGTAAGCCAGCTAAATAATTATCTGTGCCAATATAGGCGTATCGATTACTGTTTGGAGCATCCGTATCAAAGGAAACAACAGGAATTTCTTGATCAATTGCTTGATTGATGATAGGAGTTATCTTCTCCGGATCTGTAGCTCCGATGGCAATTCCGTCTACCTGTAGTTCTATATATTCTTGCAGAATTTTTGCCTGATCTTCAGCAGAAGCAATTTTGGGTGCATCAATAATAATGTTAATTCCTAGATTGTCCGCTTGTTCACGCGCAGTTTTGGTTACTTTTTCAAAGAAAGGATGTGCGACGGGATAAATAATTGCAAATGTATAACCCAAATCTAGTTGCTCATTATTCTGTATACTATCTTCTTGCAATACGGGTTGATTGGATTCAGAAAATAAGATAATAATACTAATGCAAATGTAAAGACCCAATATCGTAAAAATCCATTTCCACATATATATCCCTCTTTTTAGTTGAAGCTTGTTGCCGAAATCGTTTCTGCTATATGATTTTTGTATTCCTTTGTTGTCATACCTGTCAATTTTTTAAATGTATGACAAAAATAATGAGAGTCATTGAAGCCTACTTTATAAGCAATTTCGTATGTTTTTTGATCAGTTGTTTGTAATAATATTTTTGCTTGCTCCATTCTTGTTTTCGTTAAATACTCCGTAATCGTCTGCTCCATCTCTTTACTAAAAATATTGCTAAGGTAAGAAGCACTAATATTTACTTCCTTTGCAATTTCTTGAAGAGACAAACTGGAATCATGAAATCGTGAAGTAACTACTTTTTTCACCTGTTGTATCACCTTTCCATATTTGCTAGAGTGATAATCATGCTGTACTAACAATGGATGTAGCATTTTTTTCATCAAATCAATCATCTCTTCTTTGGTCCGAACTTGGTGGATAGAATTTTCTAATGGTTCAATTCTTTCTTTACAACGGTTATCATATTGAACAGTTTCGTCCAGATGATGTCGGAGTGTAATCGTAAAATCTAGCAAAAAATAATAGAGAAATACATTGGAAGGTTCTTGTTTTTGATAAATAAAACTAGCATATGATTGAACAAACGTATCTAGTTGATTTAATTGGCCAAACTTTAGAAAATGAATGAGTTTTCTTCTGTCAAAGGACTGCATTAATTCCTGATGGAAGTCCTGATGATCTTGCAAAAAAGTATAAGATTGTATGGCACGATTGTAACTATAAGCTTCTAATGCATTTTCATAAGCTAGCGTAATATGTTCCGTCCTTGTCTCGATCGATCCTAATCCAAATAAAAGCGGTTGATGATGGGATGTTACTATCTCTTTTATTTCTTTGATTTGCTTTAGCAGTAAATGTTCCAAGTCATGCTTTAAAATCATCACCGATTTCGTATCTTTTTCAAAAAGTAAGGGTTGGTAACTTGCTAATTTTTGTTTGATTGTTTCACTCTTTCGTTCGATTACAAGGACAGTGTAATAACTCGCCATTAAATCTACTTGAAGATTTTTGGTTTGATGGATAATTTCCTCTGTTGATAGGAAGCCCTTACAAAGTTGTTCATATAATGCTTCCTTAGTTTCTATGCTATTAAAAACCTTCCTTGTTGTTTCCATCTCCGCTTTTACTTTTCGTAATATAGATACTAAATCTTGACTGCTTACAGGTTTCAAACAATACTCTTCAACTTGTATTCGTATCGCTTGCCTAGCATACTCGAACTCATCGTGTCCGCTTAAAATAATGATTTTAACATGTGGCATTTTTTCCTTTATTATTTTGGATAGCGATAATCCATCCATGAAAGGCATTTTTATATCGGTAATCACAATATCAGGCTGATGTTTTTCAATTAATGGTAATGCCATTTCTCCATCAGATGCATCACCACAATAGATAAACCCCTCTTTTTTCCAATCAATCTTTTGTGCAATCCCCCGTCTAATCACAGCTTCATCATCAACTAAGAATACTTTTTTCAATTTACGCACCCCTTTTTGGAATAGTGATCGTTACCTTTGTTCCTGATCCTTTCCAACTATTTATCTTTAATCCATATTCTTTTCCATAATACAACTGTATTCGTTGTTGTACGTTTATAAGTCCGAATCCGTTTTTCGAATCTGGAACAATTTCGCCGGAGATTAGGTGATTTCTTAACTTTTCTAATCGGTCTTCATCCATTCCAATGCCATTATCAATCACCTCAAAACGAACCTTATCTTTATCTTCTAATGTTCCGTTTATCCGTAAAAACCCTTTGCCGCGTTTATTTTTAATGCCATGATAAATGGCATTTTCCACTACAGGCTGTAATAAGAGCTTTAAAATATGATAGTGATATAGATTCTGCTCTACATCAACCGTTACATCTAATATATCTTCATATCTAGTTTGTTGAATATATAAATAACTATCTATATGAGACATTTCATCTGCAATAGTGATCCAGTCTTTTCCTTTATTGAGAGAGATTCTACTATATTGGGATAAGGCTTTAGTCAGTTCGATAACAGATTCATGTTCTTTTGCTTCTGCTAACCAGACGATTGTATCGAGCGTGTTATATAAAAAATGCGGATTTATTTGAGCCTGCATGGTACGAAATTCTGCTGCTTTCAGTTTCTTTTGCTCTTCAATACTTAGATCGAGAAGCAATTTTATTTTGGCAATCATTTGGTTGAAACTATGGCCTAAAGTTGCAATTTCATCTTCTCCAACCGGGTTTACTTTTGCATGAAGATTTCCTTCGGCAGCATGCGTCATTTTGGTTTTTAGTATGCGGATCGGTAATATTAACTTGTTAGAAATAAACATATAAAGTCCGATAATGAAAATGATACTACAAATAACGGTTAAAAAGATTAAACTACGAATTTCATTACTATCCTTCATAATTTCATGAATTGGCGCTTGGCCGATGACTTTCCAGTCTGTCATTTTCGAAGTTTCATAGACATAAAATGTGCCATCATCTGTGTAATACCCCTGTTCTTTCTCGGAAATTCTATCCAGGTCGAAATAAACATTGTCTGCATCATTACGTTGCTTTTGCTGAAAGAAGATATCACGATCACTGGATGTGATAAAGAAGGAACTGCTCTCCGTTAACTTGACGTCATCCAAAACAGCAGTGATCACAGATGCATCAATTGTTATTTTTAACAAACCGATCACAGAATCTGTTATATCCCATACAATAGCATTCGATATTTCTAATATGGGGAAACCATTTCGATAGACAATTTCCATCTTAGCTTGTGTAGGATCTCCGGTTAACCATTCCTCTGTATCGATATCGCTGCGTTGATAGACCCCTTTGTTATGACTGATTGTTTTACCTTCTAAATTCATGATTTCAATGTCGAAGATATCTTCACCTGATAAATAGCTTTTCTGGTAAAAATCAAACAAACTTAGTATTTCTTTCGCTTCATCGTAGGTTTCTTCTTGATGGAGCAAGAATTGAACGGTACTCTGCTGTTTTCCAATCTCATTAAATCGATGAAGGTCTTGAAAAACAACATCAATCTCTCTTGTAATTTGACTTGTTTTAATTTGCGCCAAACTGTAAGCTCGTTCTGAAACAATATTAGATGATTTTATATAAGATATTAATCCGATTAAAACTAACGGAAAGACTGTTAACAGAACAAACATAACGAGCATTTTTAGGCGTAAGCTTTTGTCTAACCAATTGAACCAATTCTTTTGCATAAGATATCATCCCTTAGGCCGCAGTTAAATAGTAAAGTGTCTTAATTGCTGCTGTAGTTGATCTAAATAGGCTAGCTGCTTATCAGAGTTTTCGGCGATTTCTTCGATAGTGGTTAATTGTTCTTCACCTAGAGCTCCGATCACTTCCATATTTGCGAAGCACTCCGTGATTTGACTTTTAAATTCCTCGATATTTTTTTGTAGCTGTTTGATGATGGTGATAGTGATAGAAGTGTGTTCATAGATGAAATGTTGTTCCTCAGGAAGATTATTTAATTGCGTTTGAAAACTTATTTGTCTTTGTAATAAATTTTCATTTTCTCGCTGCAGTTGTTGCAGCAATGTATGTTGTAGCTGTAGATCACGGGTGATGAATTGACTAGTAGATGTCATTTGTTCTCCAGCTGCAAGATTTTCCTCTGTACTCTGATGAATTTGTTGTGATGTGCGGATGATTTCTTCACTCGTATGATGTACTTGACTAATAATATGTTTTAAATAATTAGTCATCAAACGAAAACCATTATAAAGGTCATCTATTTCATTTGTCGCTGTTACCGGGTTAATCTTAATATTTAATTTTCCTTTCGCAATTTCTTTGGCAAGATGTTGTAAAGAATAGATCGGTTTTAACATACGTTTAGAAACGATCCAAATCACGAAAAATGTAACTACTACTAATAGTATGTAGACTGTAACACTTATAACGATATCACGACTGATTTTTTCTTTAATCGCTTCCTTTTCTATTTCACTTTCTTGTAAAGTCTTTTGCAGTAATGTCTGGACATGCTTATTAATTAATCCTGAAGCGATGCCGATATATTCTTGTGTAATATATTTGTCTTCGGCAGGTGCATTTAATTTAATTTGATCACCTAGTTGGTCGACATATTCGGTTGTTGTTTCAAGAATTGTCCTTACCTCTGCTATTTCATTGGTAAATGGTTGTGCCATTTCCTTACTTGCTACAGTGTTTAGGTGTTCCTCCATTTGGGATAAAATTCGATATTGGCTTCCATCTTCAAAATAGACTTTTCCATAAACGATATCTCGAATTTCTTCCTCTAATTGATCTCTTAACTGACCGTGAATCGAATTCGTTAAATGGATTGTTTCCGTCATTTCGTTGTATTGCTTAATATAACTAATAAAAAAGAAGAGCTGTACAAGTTGGATCAGACCTAACCATATGAAAAGTAAAACAAATAGAATCAGGAATTTTGAGCGAATCGATAATTTACGATAAATTGAAAACGCATTCATTTTTACCATACTCCTTATTGATGGTTTATCACGGTGCTAATTGTCTGTAATAGCCCTCCTTCACACAACGAAGATAAGAGGGGCTAACACCCTGATAAGTTTCGCTATTGCTCAGTGGGGGACAGAGCTCCCGCTGAGCAATAACGAAACTTTATATGTAAAAGATACGCTCGTTGTTTTAAATAAGTCTTTCCTATATTTTAACTTATTAGAACAAGTTTCTATAGTCTATTTTATGTATTTTAAAAAATAATACAATTTTAGTTAAAAAAATTAAACTAAAAAAAGATCATTCATAAATATTTTAATTTTTTTCAAAAAAATTTCTATTACTTAATACGTGGAAGCGTTTTAGAATAACCCTATACCAACATATATTGGTGTAGAAAAAAGGGAGGTTATACGAACATGAAGAGATTTTTAGAAGCTAAGGGGTTATTAGTGTTACTATTCGCACTTTTATTATTGTTAGCGGCATGTGGTTCTGCAGATGAAAGTGGTGGTAATGATGAGGATGCGAGTGATGACACGGAACAAACAGAAGATGGAAATGATACAGAAAACCAAGATAGTAATGATCAAGCAGCTGAAAAATTAGTGATCGGTTTTTCACAAGTAGGTGCTGAAAGTGAATGGCGTACCGCTAACACGAAGTCGATCCAAGATGCAATTAAAGATGCTGGTCACGAGTTGAAATTCTCTGATGCCCAGCAAAAACAAGAAAATCAGATTAAAGCAATTCGTTCTTTTATTACCCAAAAGGTAGACGCAATTGTTTTCTCACCAGTAGTAGAAACTGGATTTGAAACTGTATTACAGGAAGCAAAAGATGCAGGCATACCAGTGTTTCTTGTAGACCGTGCCGTAGATGTTGACGATGATTCGTTATGGGCGACGTTCCTTGGTTCTGATTTCGTAGAAGAAGGACGTAAAGCAGGAAACTGGTTAGTGGAAGAAATGGCAGATAAAGAGGGACCTATCAATATCGTTGAACTGCAAGGAACTGTGGGTTCAGCGCCAGCTATTGACCGAAAAGAAGGTTTTGAAGAAATAATTGGAGAAGAAGATAAATTTGAAATTATCAAATCACAAACTGGTGACTTTACAAGAGCAAAAGGAAAAGAAGTGATGGAAGCGTTCTTAAAATCTGATGGTGACAACATTGATGTACTATATGCGCATAACGATGATATGGCGATTGGTGCGATTCAAGCAATTGAAGAATATGGTTTAAAACCGGCAGAAGACATTACGATTATTGGTGTAGATGCTGTAAAAGGAGCTTTCGAAGCTATGGCTGATGGCAAAATGAACGTCACAATCGAATGTAATCCGTTGTTTGGTCCGCAATTAGTGGATTTAATTGAACAACACTTCGCTGGAGAGGAATTAGATAAACGTATTGCGGTAGAAGAAAGTATGTACACAATGGATCAAGCAGAAAAGCTATTGCCAACACGTGAATATTAAGAAATAGAGAGAAAGCAATGAAGTAGAGTGTGAGACAAAAGTATATCAGTCAAACATACATCCGAATGATTATTCCCTTAATAGGGGAGTAGTTCTGATTTATCACGGTGCTAAACCTCTGTGAGGTCCTCATTTCAAGCTTTGAGTAATACAAGGAAGCTAAGTGAAGGTTATCAGAAGCTAACACCGTGATAAGTTTCACCTTATCTTTCTAGGTATCTAACATGAATTTTCTATAAACTGCGAAGTAATGAAGACGTGGATTTGTTTTCTTCCATTCTTTCCTTGAAGAGTGCAGATAAACCGCTCCGGCAGAACGCTCCGCTTTCCGTGGGCTCGGCTTCAGCTAACTTTGCAAAGTGGATCTTCAGCTTTCGCTGTCCCACAGGAGTCTCCGTATTCTGCCTACGCTATTTTTGTTCTCTGATTATAAAAAGAAATGAACTCATGGAACTAAACTTTTCTGTATTATTACAGTGCTAATCGGCTGTAAACCCCGCCCTTGGGCATAGTCGCACCCTATGCTACATATGGTGGAGAAATCGATTGGTTGATTTCGG
>NZ_JAGFVL010000019.1 GCF_017599345.1 Gracilibacillus suaedae | reverse complement strand
ACATTCGAATTCATGGATCTCTAAATTATTTAACACCTACTGAATACAAGTTGATGAACCTTTAAAAAATTGTCCGATTTAGTGTTGACATACCATAATACAGCTTACTTTTCTGTATATAAAATAAAAAAAATGACATCAACTAAGAAGTTATTGCACAATATGTTGCTTTTTATGATACTAATACAAGTATGTATTCTTTATTTCTTTTCAGGTTTTTTTAAGGCTCAAGGAGAGATGTGGTATCATGGAACAGCCTTATATTATATTTTAAACTTAGATTCCTTCAGTATGAATTATTTTGAAAGTTTCAGATCCTTTATATTAAACTCCCCATTTTTATTAACTTTAGGAGCTTATTTAGCTATATTTACACAATTATTTTTTCCTTTTTTTGTTTTCAATAAATATACTCGGTATTTAATTTTATTTGGATCAATCCTTTTTCACTTTAGTATTATTATTTTTATGGGATTAGTTCAGTTTGGTGTTATTATGATTGCGTTAGACTTACAATTTATAAGTGATAGAGAGTATAAAGGTGTTCTGAAATTTATTAAAGGAAAAGTTTATAAGTTAGAAAATACCAATATTCAAGGAGAGGAGAAGGGAGCTTAATGGTGATTTTAGTTTATGATGGAGAATGTAATTTTTGTAGTAAATTTATAAAATTCCTTTTAAAAATCAACAAAAATAGTTCTTTACGAGTTACTAGTTTTAATAGTAAATGGTACAATGAATTTACTATTAAAAATGGAATTAAAGATAATGTGGATAGCATAATTTTAATTAATTCTAATAGAATGTATGTATATTCAGACGCAATACTCCACGTAATAGTTCAAGCAAATAAATTATTTATTCCATTGTTTATATTAAAAATAATACCTAAACCTATAAGGGATTTTTTTTATAAAATAGTTGCTAAGTACAGAAAAAAATTGAGTAAACCAATTAAATGTAGTTTACCAAGTCAAAATGAGCGTAAATATTTTCTGTGAAGAAAGGAAGTCTTTATGAATTCTAAATTATTTCTTGTTTTAATAATTATTTTGTCTCTAAATAGCATTCGATATTTATTTGAATACATTAATGATTTAACAAACCTATATTATATAATTATGTTTCTTCTAAATATTATAGCAATTTGCATTGTGTTATTTTCTAAAACTAACAAAAAAAACAATTAAAAGACAGAGTTAAAGTTTGAACATATTATCTATACCCATAACTCATATGTGGTGGTTTCTTCTTTTTCTGAACATATTACGCTATAATTCGACAAGAAAGGAAGAGTGTCTCCTTCCTTTCAGCAAGTTTAGTCCTTATCTGTTAACGTTATACGGTAAGGACTAAACTTTCATCATTGCTCCTTCCATCAACTCCTCTAAAATGTTTAACACCTTCTTCCGTATAGCCGGATTAAAATAATTCCGTTTTTCCTCTTTGTGTTTAGCGTAAAATGTATATTCTGTGAACTGATCATCTTTATCAGTCTGCAACACCTTAAGATTATTCCGGTGCATTTGTTGCTTCAACTCACGTCTTTCCTCAATAGCTTTCTTTTCGATTGATTCCAGCAACTTAATATAAGGCTCATTTATTTTAAAGATGTGGTTGTTTCTTAATGTATCTAGATCCTTCTGAATCACTTCAATAGCCATGCTTAAAAATAAATACCTGCTAGCAATTTTGAATTCTTCGTCAGTTATATACCTCAACATATTCACCTCATAACAGGAACGTTTGTTCTTATCATACATCCAAATAATAAGATTATGCAAATTGTATTTTTATGAAGGATTTTTGTTTATTTTGTCGAAAATATTATTATTAATAATATTAATGGGGGATATTTATGATGAATAGTGATAAGGAGCGCCGTTTTAAAATTCGTACTTTTTACGATGTAGACATGCGTCAAAGAGCTATACATATATTGGACAGAACTAACGGTCATACTTTCCTTTATTATGAAGATGAAGTGGAAGATTTAATAAGAAATGAATCGTTACATTTATTAGGAAAGTACTTAAAAAGAAGATTTCATTTAATTAGAAATGGAGCATATGACAAAGCACCTACACAAAAGTAGGTGTTTTTTCTCATGGAAATGTTGTAGAATAATGGAAGAAAGGGGAGAGGTTAATTTGAAGAAATACATATTATTTTTGTTATTGTTGTTTGTGGTGGCTGGTTGTAGCAGTAATAATTTAATCCAAGAAGATTTTGAAAAAGATACAAATCAAATATTAGAATTGTTAGATACTGCTCATGGTGAAAACAGATCATTGAACGAAGAAGAAGATGAATTATTTAATGATTATATGGATAAGTACATAGTTGGTGAATACATGTCTAATGAAGACGCTATGTATGAGATGAACGGATTAGAAAAAGAAATAGTACGAAAACTAAGAAGTATGACTTTATACACTGACGAATCAGACAATTTAGAAAGCGAAAAGGGTTATTATGAAGCAGATAAAGAATTAGTTTTGGAATACTTACAAGCTAAAAGTGTACCAGATGAACTAAAAGATAAGCATCCAACGTATGAAACATATGACGGGTTGCACCCAAAATTCGTGGAAGATGCAAGAGTATTATTTGACGAATTTGACCCATTGGTTAATGGCGAAACTAATGAATTTTATAGTGAGCAAGTGGAGGATTTAGATGATTTTTTGATAAATTATGCCGGAGAAGGATTTGAAGTAGACGGAAAACACTATTTAACAAACGAAGATATGAATGAGATAAATACTGCGTTGACGTTTTTGCAAATGGATATAGAGGAAGGTAGTTTACAACCTGATATTCAGCGTTTGTTTAACGAAGCAAAAGAAACAATAGCACCTACCGAATAAGTAGGTGCTTAAAATATATGTGATACTATAAATGATACAGTTTTAACCTAAAAATAGTTTTATTCTAATTTTCACCAAACACCTTAAATGCTGTTATATAGGCGTTTTATTGTATTTTTATAATTATGTTTTTACCCTTAAAACATACTCGTTGAATGTTTAGGCTGAATTCTCGCCTTTGGATCCATATAAGCTTTTGCATTGTTAACGGCAGTCGGTCCTTCACCAAAGCCAGCAGCAATTAAATTTACTTTACCAGGATACGTACAAATATCACCCGCAGCATAGATGCCAGGGACATTTGTTTCCATTTTTGAATTAACTACAATGCTGTTCTTGTCAATTTCTAATCCCCAATTTTTAATCGGTCCTAAGGATGAAATAAAACCATAATTCACTAGTACATGGTCTACATCTACTACGACTTCGTTGTCACCTTTCACTTCTTTTAAGCGGACTTGATCTATTTTGTCTTGTCCAATCAGACTTTCTGGAACATACGGTGTTAAAATATTCACATTAGAATTCATTAAGTTCTCCACGCTTGCCTCATGTGCACGGAATGAATCTCTTCTGTGTACTAATGTCACTTCTTTTGCAATGGGTTCTAACATAAGAGCCCAATCAACGGCTGAATCGCCTCCACCGAATAATACAACACGCTGGTCACGGAATTTATCCATATTATCCACGAAATAATGAAGGTTTTTATCTTCAAAATGCTCTGCATTATTAATCGATAATTTTCTTGGTTGAAAAGCACCATTTCCACCTGTAATAATGATTACTTTAGAGAGATGTTCTTCTGTCGGTGTAGTAATTCGGAAGGTTTCATCCTCTAAACGCTCGACTTTCTCAACGGATTGATTTAAAACAATTTCCGGTTCAAATAAATCCGTTTGTTCTTTCAAGTTATCGACGAGTTCTTGCGCACGAACCTTCGGAAAGCCGGCTATATCATAAATATATTTTTCTGGATATAATGCGCTTAGCTGTCCGCCGATTTGTGGTAAACTCTCGATGATTTTTACAGAAGATTGCCTTAAGCCACCGTAAAAAGCTGTAAACAATCCAACAGGTCCTGCTCCAATAATGGTTATATCATAAACTTCCTTTGACATATTAGATTCCCCCTAATACTTACATCAATGCCTTATATTTTAACATAACAGCATCAATCATGTCATTTTTACAATATTGTAATTGAATATTTGTAAATTGTGCCAAATTCAGAAAGGGGGGTTAAAAAATTCACAAAATTAAAATCAAGGGTTGAAAAATGTCGTAAAAAGGTCTAACATATACTATGGACTAATTATTAAGACATATGTATTATTACGTGATAGTACGTGAAATACATCACGAATAGTTACAAAAAAATACTTAAATGGATGTGAGAAAGATGAACAGACCAAAAATTGTCATTTTGGGAGCTGGCTATGGTGGGTTAACGACAGTAGCCAAGCTACAAAAAAAACTAGGTGTGAATGATGCACACATTACGCTTGTAAACAAGCATGACTATCACTATGAGTCAACTTGGTTACATGAAGCTGCAGCAGGTACATTACATCATGACCGCAGTCGTGTGAAAATTTCTGACCTAATTAACTCAGCAAAGGTTAATTTTGTGCAAGATATGGTAACAGCACTTAAGCCTGATGAGAAGAAAGTAGAATTGCAAGATGGTGACGTATTAGAGTATGACTATTTAGTAGTTGCTTTAGGTTTTGAAGCTGCTACATTTGGAATTCCAGGTTTATTGGATAATGCGTTTACGATTGGAAGCATTAATAAAGCGCGTCAGATTCGTGAACATATTGATTACCAATTTGCAACGTATAATAATGAAGCTGAACCTAAGCAAGAACGTTTAAACATTGTTGTCGGTGGTGGTGGCTTCACCGGAATTGAGTTTGTTGGGGAATTAGCAAACCGTATTCCGGAATTATGTGAAGAATATGATATTGACCGTAGTAAAGTTCGTCTAATGGTTGTAGAAGGAATGGACTCTATTATGCCTGGCTTTGATCCGGAATTAATTGAATATGCCATGAATTCTCTTGAAGCTCGAGGTGTTGAATTCAAACTAGGTGCCATGTTGAAAGAAGTTCGTGCAGATGGGATTACGATCGAGCAAAACGGTGAAAAAGAAGATATTCCAACCATGACAACTGTCTGGGCAGCTGGAGTTCGTGCAAATCACCTAGTAGAAGAATCTGCATTAGAAGACAACCGTGGTAAAGTAGAAGTAACACCTGAATTACGTGCACCTTCACATGAAGATGTCTTCGTAGTTGGAGATTGTGCATTAGTCTGGAACAAAGAAATTGAACGTCCATACCCACCAACTGCTCAAATTGCTATGCAACAAGCAGAGGTATGTGCACACAATTTAATCGCACTTGTAAAAGGTGGCGAGTTAGAACCATTTGAATTTATTAACCGAGGAACTGTGTGTTCACTTGGTGACAAAGATGCAATGGGATCTATCTTCGGTGGCAAGAAGATCTTCGGTTGGACTGCTTCTTTCATGAAGAAAGTAATCGATAACCGTGCACTATTCAAAATCGGCGGTATAGGATTAGTGTTGAAAAAAGGTAAATTTAACATCTTTTAATATCACAAACCAAAGCAGAGGATTGGGTCCTCTGCTTTTTAAATGCAAGCTGTAGATGCCTACACGGACATTTAGTGCGTTATTTAACGCAATAACGCCTATTTATCGGTGTTAGCGGACATTTAATCTCTTATTCGGTTCCTTGCGGTGAAAATTAGCTTTATTTTCAATGAATAGCGGAATAGATGTCCGCTGGCACTCTAAAAATGCCTTTTTTGTCACAAATAACGGAACAAATGTCCACCACAGTCCTAAATGCTTTATTTATTACAAATAAATGAACTTTATTGCACAAGTTCCCATGGCAGTATAAAATAAGAAGAGTTATTGATTTTGATTACGGTGCTTAACGTGCCCCGATGATCATAGTCTCACTTTATATGAACGAAGAGGAGTATACGAATGATTCAACTTTTTATCTCTGTTCTTTTATTTTTTGTTTTATTTTTTGGGATTAGCTTTATTCTTAACATGATTTTACGTCAGACATGGCTAATGGCCTTCGTTTTTCCGATCATTGTTATATTCATTGTTGATACTTTTCCTTTTTCTACATACTTCACTGACCCAGGTCATGCATTTCCAACACTGTGGAATGAGTTAATTACCTTAAGTGTACAAGATGCGATTATATTATCATCTGGTTTTATTGGCACAATAGTTGCTGGGATCGTGATTAAGTTTCTTAGAAAAAACGGTTATCAAATGTTCTAATAGAACCAAATGTATATTTCTTGTTGTTAGTGGAAAAGATTACACCTAAGAGAGGTGTGATCTTTTTATGTTTATATGGAAAATTTTCAAAAGTCTATTGATGATTATTCTGTTGTTTGGGGCATTAATGTCTAGTTTCACTATAGTATCTAATGTATCAGCACAAGAAATGTTTAATAGCTTAACAGAGGAAACAAATGATTCACTTGATATAGGTTATCAGCAAGATCGAGAAATTCTAAACAAAAAGAAATACGTCAAACATCGTACCAATCGCGTCACATACATTTCAAGTGAAGAAATAACAGAGCCATCTACCCTGGAAGAAACGTTGGATTTAAGTCAATATGAGAAACATAATGTCGTAGCCACTGGGTATACAGCAGGTGTGGAATCTACTGGGAAAACGCCAGATCATCCCGCTTATGGTGTGACATATTCTGGGGTTAAAGTTACTAGAGATTTGTATTCTACAATTGCTGCGGATTTAGATGTTTATCCGATTGGTACGATATTGTATATTCCTGATTACGGCTATGGTATTGTAGCGGATAAGGGTGGTGCAATCAAAGGAAATAAGATTGATTTATATTATCCGACAGTGAATGATGTGTATGAAAAATGGGGCAAAAAAGAGGTAGATGTATATGTGATTGAATATGGAACTGGAGAATTAAACGAAGAAGTATTGGCATCGTTAAATAATACAGAATCATTACAAGTATTTAGACATCAATATAAGGCAGAATAAAAAAATGTAGGGGCTTACTAAATAAAGATTAATAGTATCATGACAAAAAACAGCCATTGCGGCTGTTTTTTTGTTAGTTATAAGCCTTTTTTTAAAATAGCGGGTAAAGTAAGAAAGCTAAAAGGATTCCAGTTACTCCACCGAAGAACACTTCAATAGGTTGATGTCCGAGTAGTTCTTTTAATTCTTTTTGTTTCTCATATTCCCCTTTTTTAGACCATCCTTTTGCTTCGGAGACAAAATGGTGAAAGTCTTTAACAAGTGTGTTTATCAAAATGGCCTGTTCTCCTGCTTGTCTGCGAATGCCTGTCGCATCAAACATTATAATAATAGCCAGTACACAAGATACCGCAAAAAGGCCGGATGATACGCCGTGTTCAATACCAATTCCGGTGGTAACTGCTGTAACAGCAGCTGAATGACTACTCGGCATTCCACCTGTACTAAATGTTAGGCCAGGTTTGAATTCTTTTGTAGCGATAAAATGTAGGGGAACTTTAATGATTTGGGCAAAAGTAATGGCAATGATAGCTGCCCAAAGTGGAAAGTTTTCGAAAAGCTCCAATTAGAACATCCTCTCTGTCTCTTAGGTGGATATAATGATTTCATGAGTAGTATACGACTTATGATATGTATCTACTGACCAATTTCTTTACATTATAGCATAGCTTTAACGTCTTTAGTATGGATTACACATCAATTAACAAGCTTTTAATATAAGAAAAGCTTAGTGCGCCTATTTAGAAACAAAGTGACTTCAGAAGCAACTGAGTTAGACAGGTACACAGATTTTAGCTATTTTTACCTATTAAAAAAGATGAGAACGAACTGAAGCTCTCATCTTTTTGGATCTTATTTAATTGCAGCATCCAAAGATACTTCAATCATGTCGTTAAATGTTGTTTGACGCGCTTCTGCGGTAGTTTCTTCACCAGTAATAATATGATCGGAAACGGTCAGTACAGATAAGGCATTACGGTTGTGTTTAGCTGCCAAGGTATACAATGCAGTTGTTTCCATTTCAATAGCTAATACATTATATTGATCAAGTAATTCCAGTAATTCCTTCATATTATCACGATAAAAACTATCGCTCGTGAACACATTCCCAACTCTGAGGGAAAGTCCTTTTTCCACACCTGTGTCATATGCTTTTTTCAGTAAATCAAAATCAGCGGTTGGCGCGTAATCAATACCACCAAATACCATTCTGTTCATTTGCGAATCTGTGGAAGATGTACTTGCTAGTATAACATCTCTTACTTGTACATCTTTTTGAACGGCTCCGCATGTACCGACACGGATTAAATTTTGCACATCATAACTTTGAATTAATTCATTCACATAGATGGAAATAGACGGTACGCCCATTCCTGTACCTTGAACAGAGATGTCTTTTCCCTTATATGTACCCGTATAGCCGTACATCCCACGAACTTCATTATAACAAGTGACATTCTCTAAGAAATTTTCTGCTATATATTTAGCACGCAATGGATCTCCAGGAAGTAAGATTGTATCTGCAATATCACCTTTTTTTGCTCCAATATGTACACTCATGAATAAGCCCTCCTTCTAGGCAAGATGTTATACTTAGAAAATATCATAATAAAAATCGAAATACAAATGGGACCCTTCCGGTATAAAATGGTATCCCTTTCATGGATTAAGGAAATTTTTCTTTTTTAGTTTCTTAATTTGCTTTTATCGTATATAATAGTTTTAGTTAGTTATTTCACAAGTTTGGGCAATTAGTTGACTCTTGAAAGATGAACGAGTGATGAGGAGGAGTTATGGTTATGAAAGAACAATCATTTAGTATTCAAAGTGACACGGGTATTCACGCAAGACCAGCTACTTTATTAGTAAATAAAGCTGGGCAATATGAATCACATGTGGAATTACATTATAATGGTAAGACAGTAAATTTAAAATCCATCATGGGTGTTATGTCACTAGGTGTACCTAAAGGAGCAGAAATTCGTATTACAGTTGATGGTAATGATGAAGATCAGGCTCTAGAAGGAATTGCAGAAACTATTGAAGAACATTTAGGAAAATAAAGTAAAAAAAGCTAGTTAAATAACTAGCTTTTTTTATGTTATAATAAGATCTTAATTAGTAATTCTTTATAAAAGGGAAGTGATGTACGATGATGGAATTTCTTTATTTCCCAGAAGATAAATCGTTATATATTCCAGCTGTCATTAGTTTACTGGTATTTGTAATCGGTGCTTTTGTTGCGATGCATTTCATTAAGAAAGCATCTCGAAAAGAAGAAGAGAAATGGAAACAAAAATATGACGATTTAAAAGATTGATTAAGTTTACTTCTCGTTGTCCATAATAGTTAGTGGATAAGTAAAGAGGAGTAGATGATATGAAAAGGTATGTACTTTGTTTCTGTTTAGCTGTGCTCCTGTTCCTTGCAAGCTGTCAGGCAGAAGATCGCTCTCCGTTAGAAGTCCGGCTGTATAATGCGGATAATGATGCTGTGGGAACTGCTACGTTCAAAGAACAGGAAGATATGGTATCTGTACAAATTAAGGTGGAAGGCTTGGAACAAGGGCTACATGGCGTACATATTCACGAATATGCTAAATGTGAAGGCCCGGATTTTCAATCTGCCGGCAATCATTTTAATCCAGAAGGAAAGGAACATGGACTCATGCATCCGGATGGTGCTCACCTAGGTGATATGCCTAATCTAGAAGTAGAGGCAGACGGAACGGCAGATGTAGAACTGGAGCTTCCAAGCGCAACATTAATGGACGGAGATAAGTCCTTATTAAGAGAAGATGGTACATCCATTATCATTCATGAGGGACAGGATGATGGCGTTTCACAACCTGCAGGTGATGCAGGTGACCGCATTGTTTGTGGTGTGATCTCACTAGAAGAAGCGACCGATGATGAGCAACCGACTGATCCAACTGAATCTAATAAAGAAGAAGAGGAGTAAGCATTCAATCGCTTACTCTTCTTTGACATTTTCTAAGCATGATCCAATGCATTTTTAATTCTGGTAGTACCTTCTTTTACTATATCTAGAGGACATGCGATATTCATTCGCATAAAACCTGTACCTTCTTCGCCAAATGAGGCTCCGTCGTTTAAACCAACTTGAGCTTCTTTTTGTAAGAACTCTTTAAGCTCATCTTGTGAAAGCTCAAGTTTACTGAAATCAAGCCATATTAAATATGTACCCTCTGGACGGAATACATTCACTTTAGGGTGATTGGCAAAGGTGTTAGCTACATAATCAATATTGGTTTGTAATTGTTCGAGTAATTGCTCGAGCCATTCTCGACCATTATTATAGGCCGCATCTAAAGCAGTAATTCCCATTGTATTTAAGATATGCATTCCTTGTTTATGAAAGGTCTTTTCTAATGCATCTCTTTTTTGTTTATCAGCTACGATTGCATAAGAGACTTGCAGACCTGCCAAATTAAATGTTTTGGTTGGTGACATGCAAGTGATGATCTGCTCTTCCATTTCCTGATCGATATTAGCGATAGGTATATGTTTATTTGGTTGATAAACAAGGTCAGCGTGGATTTCGTCGGCAAAAATCATCACATCATATTTTTTACATAGTGCAACGATTTTTTCTAATTCTGCTTGCGTCCACACACGCCCAACCGGATTATGCGGATTGCAGAGAATAAAAACTGTTACCCCTTGTTGTAATTTCGTTTCAAAGTCTTCGAAATCAATTTCATATCTATCTTCCTGAACCATCAGTGGATTTGTCACTAATTCACGGTCATGATTTTTTACAATATCATAAAAAGGAGGATATACAGGTGTTTGAATTAACACTTTATCCCCTTTGTTTGTGAAGGTTTGAATAGCCATATATAAAGTGGCAATCACACCTGGGCTGTACAAGATCGAAGCACTTTTTACTTTCCAATCGTGTTTGTACTCGAGCCAATCGGTAATCGTATTTTGTAGCGCATTATCTGTATAGGTATAGCCGAATACACCGTGTTGTGCGCGCTCGGTTAATGCGTCTTTAACAGCAGGTGGAACTTCAAAGTCCATATCTGCTACCCACATTGGTAAGACATCTTCTGATCCATAAAGGGATTTGACCAGATCCCACTTAACCGCTCTTGTATTTCGTCTCTCAATTTTTTTATCAAAAGAAAATGTCATAATGTTTTTAGCACTCCCTTAATAACGTTTCTAGTTATTCCACTTCAATCATACCGTCCACCCAAAGAAAAGTCTAATACTCGATTTGTGAATTTGCCTGTCTAACCATTTTTGCAATATGGTGAGCACTTTCTTCCGGGAGAAGGTGACCGGTTTTGTCTAAAGTTGTTAATGTTGCGTTTGGGAGATATTTTATAAGCTCATATCCAATTTCGTATGGGATTATTTCATCGTTTTTTCCCCATATAATATTAGTAGGGCTCTCAATAGTTGTGAGTTCTTCTTCAGATAAATCCCCTTGGTGATCGTTTAAGATTTTGATAATACATGGATATATTTTTTTGTCTAGAAAAGGTTTTTTATAGTGTTCCAGCATTTCATCTGTGATGATATGATCCTGATAAATCGAATGTCTGAGCATTTCATAAACTCCTTTTCGTTTTAATAATCTTCTGGCAATAAAAGGAGAAAACGGATTATGACAGATTGCTTTAGCAAACAATGGGGAATGCCTCATAAAACTACAAGGTGCTAACAAATATAATCGGTCGATATGATCAGGATACTTGTAAGCAAATCGTAAAGAAATTTGTCCACCCATTGAATGACCGAGAAAAATCGCTTTATCAATGGATTGGTCTTTCATTATGTATTGGACCGCATCTGCCATATGGTCATAGGAAAATAAACATGCGTTGGACTTTTCGCTTTCTCCGAAGGGAGGGATGTCGATGGACATAATTTGAAAGTTTTCTTGTAACAATGGAATTAATTTTCGAAAGGAATATGTTGAAGCTAAGAAACCATGCAGCATGATAATAGTTGGCTTTAGCGAATGTTTATAAAAAGTGAAGCTGATAATGTGACCTTTATACGGGATAGTACTTCTCATATGATGTAACCTCACTTAAACATGATTAAGTAAACACAATCTTTCATATCCAATAACTACTGTGAATTGGTAAATCTTTGTTTGGGTTTATGTTTCTGCCATTATAATTTGAAGTAGGTGCTATTATTCCGCTCCGACAAAATACTGTGCTTGTATTATATGTACGAGAAACGATAACATTTGACATGTAATCCCTTATTCGGTTGCTTTCGGTATAAATTTAGCGGCGTTTTCGATGAATAGTGAATAGGTGTCCTTCGGGCTAAAAAACGCCACTTTTGTCACAAATAGTGGAACAAATGTCTGAGTATCAAAGCCCTCATTACAATACGTTATTTTGTATGTGTTTTTCCTTTTATATAAAAAATAAGCAAAGCGACGGATCGCTTTGCTATCCAGGGGGAATACGAGAAAGTCTTACATATATATAAATTGCCCATTTCTATATTTATTAAACCTTTTTTATGAAAAAAAATCATTTTTTCCCCAGTTTTTAGCTCAACTGATTAAGCTTTCTTTTGCTATTTTTATTCTAAGTATGCTAACATTACTTATTGTTTATAGAGTCATTAATTGGTAAGAAAATGCTTAGAGGAGTTGGAAGTATGTCAGATAACTATCAAATAGGAGACGTGGTGGAAGGAGTAATCACAGGTGTTCAACCTTATGGGGCATTCGTTTCTCTTGATGAGGACGTACAAGGTTTAGTTCATATATCTGAAGTCACAAATGGATTTGTCAAAGATATTACAGATCATGTCAAAGAAGGAGATAAGGTAACTGTTAAAATAATTGAAGTTGATGAAGCGGAGAATAAGTATGCATTATCAATCCGTGCACTTCAGCCGGATAGACAAGGGGATCGCAATGCAAATTCAATTGCTGAAAAAGAAGGAGAACACGGATTTAATACACTGAAGGACAAGCTAAAAGAATGGATCAAACAATCCGAATAAGTTTTTGCCCGCTTTTAGAAAAGAAGCGGGTATTTTACATTCAGTAGCTTGAATGTTCTAAGCCTATCAGAAATTTTTCCTAAATTCAGAACCTTTTATTAATTCTCTTGTTTCATTGCTTGATTTAGTAAGCAGGATTCGGTACATTTAAATAGTGAGAATAATTATTGGAGGTTACAAAAACATGACACATGTACGCTTTGATTACGAGAAAGCACTAGCCTTTTTCGGGGAACACGAATTAGAATATCTGAAAGAACCGGTAAAATTAGCACATGAAATGGTACATAACAAGACAGGTGCAGGGAATGACTTTCTGGGTTGGGTAGATCTTCCAACTGACTATGATAAAGAAGAATTTTCCCGTATTAAGAAAGCAGCTGAAAAAATCAAATCAGATTCTGATGTGCTATTAGTTGTAGGTATTGGAGGTTCTTACTTAGGTGCACGTGCAGCAATCGAAATGCTGAATCATTCTTTCTATAATGAATTAGCGAAAGAACAACGTAAGACTCCACAAGTTTTCTTTGTTGGTAATAGCATTAGCGCTCCTTATATCAATGATTTATTTGATGTGTTAAAGGATAAAGATGTATCTGTCAATGTTATTTCCAAAAGTGGAACAACGACAGAACCAGCAATCGCCTTCCGCATTTTCCGTAAGTTCCTTGAGGGGAAATACGGTGTAGAAGAAGCGAAAAAACGTATTTATGCTACAACGGATAAAGCAAAAGGTGCCCTAAAAACACTAGCGAATGAAGAAGGATACGAAAGCTTCGTTATTCCAGATGATGTTGGTGGACGTTACTCTGTTCTTACAGCAGTAGGGTTATTACCAATTGCGGTAAGTGGAGTAGATATTGATGAAATGATGCAAGGTGCGCAAAAAGCTCAAGAAGAATTAAGTGAAGCAGACCTAGCGAAAAACCCTGCTTATCAATATGCAGCCGTTCGTAATGTCCTTTACAATAAAGGGAAAACAATTGAAATGCTTATTAATTACGAGCCAGCACTTCAATACTTCTCTGAATGGTGGAAACAGCTTTATGGTGAAAGTGAAGGGAAAGATTTCAAAGGAATTTATCCATCTTCTGCTAACTTCTCGACAGACCTTCACTCCTTAGGTCAGTATGTACAAGAAGGTCGCCGTGACATTTTTGAAACAGTACTTCATGTAGAAGAACCAAAATCAAATATCACGATTGAAAAAGAAGATCAAGATTTAGATGGATTAAACTATTTGGCTGGTGAAACACTGGACTTTGTTAATGAAAAAGCATTTCAGGGTACACTACTGGCACATACGGATGGTGAAGTACCAAACTTACTTGTGCATCTACCTAAATTAGATGCGTACACATTTGGATATGTAGTTTATTTCTTCGAAAAAGCATGTGCAATTAGTGGATACTTACTAGGAGTGAATCCATTTGATCAGCCCGGTGTAGAAGCGTATAAGAAAAATATGTTTGCCTTACTGGGTAAGCCAGGTTTTGAAGAAGAAAAAGCAAAATTAGAAAAACGCCTTTAAGTAAAAAAGGTCTGACCTAAGATAAATAGGACAGGCCTTTTTAAATGCAAAAAACTTGAACTTTACTCGGTTAGATCTGAGCAACAAACATGCTTTACATATTTTGCTATGATGAGGGGCACCCTAATCGAAAAAGGGGTGAATGTGTTGTACGAATTAGATTCAAAAATTGAGAATAATGTGTATTCCTATCAGCAAGTAAAAGCAATCCTTGAAAAAGAAGGATATGCATTAGGTGGGGCCTGGGATTATGATCATGGCTATTTTGATTATAAATTAGCTAATGATGGCGGTTATCATTTTTTACGTATTCCCTTTCAATCTGAAAGAGGAGAGATCGAACAGGATGCGGCTGTAATTAGAATGGGGAAGCCGTATATATTAACACATCGTTACCAGGATGATGTGGACGCCTATGCAGAGAGTAGTGTGATACAAGCTGCTTTTAATCAATTTCAAGCTCCGACAGAAAAAGACGGCGATATTCCATCCAATTATATTGAAAAAGGGAAAGTCGTATTGCAAAACTTGGAAGTGTTACTCGCGCAAATTTCGGATTGAAAATGATCGACAATCTACTTAGCCCATTTCGAAAAAGAAGAAATGGGTTTTTTATTATCAGACAAGAAAGTATAAAATCAGTGCAATGACTGCGTTAAGCCAAGTAGTTATTTTGAAATGTTTGATGTATATTGGCAACGCTCCGACTAATTACTTCGCTTTCCGCGGGCACGGCCACAACTAACTTTGCAAAGAAGAACACTTTGCAAAGTGGATTTTCGGCTCGCGCTATTCCCGCAGGAGTCTTCGTAATTAGTCTCCGCTATGAGAAGGTGCAACCATTCTTGTCATAAGTAATAGGTTGACTTTTTTTTAATGGACCGCTATCTGTGAGTATAAAAGCAGCTATGTTACTTCATGCTAGCGTTGTAGAACCTGATAATAGCGAAGGCCGCCCACTTCAACTCCTGTTGGAATTGTTTGACCTGAAGATCCACTTTTTTGAGTGGGTTTTTGCTCAAAAAAAGTTAGCTGAAGGACAAACCCGACGGAAAGGGAAGTGGGCAGCCGGAGTGGTGGTTAAGCTGTTCAATTATTTGATAATGGATACTAGAGAAATGGTAAATCCTTAGCTTTTAGTCATAAGGGCTGAGCGTTTTTTGCTCAGTTTTTGGTATTATTCAACTTGTTTTCGGTTTTGTTCTAATGGCTTTAAAAATATGAGAGAATCCCCTTTTTTTGTACGTAAGGAAAAGGCAGGATGCAAGATCATTTCCTCTTCTCTAAATAGGCCAATCAACCATTTTCTATCTGTTAAAAAATGTTGGGCACAGAAATAAAAATCTTTATCAATCAAATCTTCGTCAACTAATTCTGAGCAAAATTGTTGTTCTTCCAAAGTTTTTGCTATAATTTCTGTAACTTGAGGATCGGTTTGGAAAAGTGATTGATAAAATAAGGAACTCATGAAATTATTTGAACGGACTATTACATCAGCACCTGCCCGAATTGCATTTTTCCGCTGCATTTCGGTTAAAATTTCGGAAATGATACGAATGGAAGCATTATTGCCACGTGCTGCGATAATACTTAAAATCGTTTGCCGGTCAGCTTGTTCTTCCGTTAAATTAGGATCTGAGGTAATAACAATATATTTTGCTTGTTCAATATTAGCTTTTTGTAATATTTTATCTGAAGTAGGCTCACCTTTGATATAATGTATGTGGTGATCCTGATAAGATAGCTTATTTAAAGAATGGTCAATCAACACCGCTTCTGTATCAAGATTATGAGCTTCAAACATGTCAATTAATTGTTTAGTCCGCTCATTCCAACCTATAATAATGGTGTGGTTTGTACCTTTATAAGCAGTTTTTCCTTCTGATAAATCTTGTTCGAATTTGATTGTCCCTGCAGACAAGGTAGCCATGTAAAAGGTAACGAAACCACCCCCAGCTAAGATTAGCAGGATGGCTATGATTTTACCGACTGTACTAAGTGGTACATAATCGCCATATCCAACTGTTGATCCTGTGACTATCGCCCACCAAATTCCGTCAAACAAGGAAGGGAAGTGATCAGGTTCGATTAAATGGATAAGCGATCCGAACATTATCATTAGAATCGATATACTTAATAATAGCCTTACAATAATGGGAAGATGGAAGTAAAATTGTACACATTTATGCCAAAACATGTGATCACCTTTTTTAAATATAGTCTAAACAAGTTTAAGTACCTTATTCTTACTTAGGAGGAATGTTTATAATGGAAAAAGAAAGAATAACCTTTTTACAAGAGTTATTACACACACCATCTCCGTCCAGTATGGAAATGGAGATTCAGAAAAAATGGATGAAATACGTGGAGCCTTTTGTTGATGAAATACGTACTGACCATGCTGGTAATGTTATTGCGGTAAGGAATGAAGATGTAGATTTTCATTTGCTTTTAGCTGGTCATTGTGACGAGATTGCCTTTGTTGTTAACCGAATTGATGAAAATGGATTTGTCTTTGTTGATAAAATGGGTGGTATTAATCCAAAGGCAGCAATTGGCATGAAAGTGGAAATTATCGGAGAAGTAAACCATGTACCAGGCGTGATTGGTGTAAATGCTCAACACCACGGAGGAATAAAAGGTGATTTTGATGTAGATGAGCTATTTATCGATTGTGGAGCAATGGATAAATCGGAAATCGAAGCAGATATTCAAATAGGGGATTTGGTCGTATACCGACGTCAATCAGAAATATTAAAAAACCGCTATGTTTCGGGGAGAGGTCTTGATAATCGTACAGGAGCTTTTATTGTGGCTGAAGTGATGAGAAGACTAGCGGATAAAGATATTAATATAGGGGTTTATGGTGTGAGTACAGTGAATGAAGAAACAAACATGGGCGGTGCGTATTTTGCAGCAGCTGGCCTTGAACCTGATGCTGCCTTAGCAATTGATGTAACCTTCGCTACGGACTATCCATCTGTTGATAAACGAAAGCATGGTGATATTCGCTTAGATGGTGGCCCTGTATTGGCAAAAGGAGCACCTATCAATCGTAAATTAAATCAATTGTTAGAAAAAAATGCGAAAACATTAGATATCGATGTGCAATATGAATTAACACCAAGACATACTGGAACAGATGCTGATAAGATGCGTTTAACTGGTAAAGGTGTACCGATCAGTTTAGTTTCGCTTCCATTACGGTATATGCATTCACCTGTCGAGATGGCGAGTATTAAGGATATCGAGGAAGAAATATCTTTACTGGTAGAAATGATCGCTAATATGACAGGAAAGGAAAGTTTAAATCCGCTGGATAATTAAAAATTGTTGACACAATTTGTTTAAACCCATAGGATTAAATTATTATGTTGATGGGGGGCAAACATTGTGAATTCATCATCTGCCCAAACAAGTAATCTCTATCGTTTAATCGTGATTTCGATTATGGGTACGATTTCGGTATTATTAATGTTTTTGAATTTCCCTTTACCATTTCCTTTCATTCCAGCCTATTTGCGAATAGATGTAAGTGATATTCCAGCGTTAATTGCAGGGATTATTTTTTCACCAGTTGCTGCAGTAGTGGTTGTAGCCATCAAAAATATACTGTATGTACTTGTAACGGCTATTTCTGATCCTATTGGTGCACTGGCCAATTTCTTTGCCGGAATGTTTTATGTGGTACCGGTTAGTTTTATGTATATGAAATACCGTTCGATGAAAAGCGTGCTAATCGGTTTAGGAATCGGCACATTGCTGATGACCATTGGTTTAAGCCTTTTAAACTACTTCTTATTTATTCCGGCATACAGTTGGTTTATGGGGTGGGAAGAAATGTCCGAAAGTGTAAAGCGAAACACAGTACTAGTTGGTATCTTACCATTTAACCTGATAAAAGGGATAATAGTAGGAGCCGCTTTTGCATTAATCTTCACCAAACTTCAAAACTGGATAAAGAAGAAATGAAAAATCGAGCGCAGTGGCTCGATTTTTTTCTACTTATTATTAATAACTCCTAACGTACAACGCGAAATTGCAATTAATTCCTCGTTTTCATCCATCACCTGGATATTCCATACCATTGTACGTTTACCTATATGAATTGGAGTTGCTTTTGCCATAATAACGCCGGCTTTTTTCGCTCTTAAATGGTTGCAATTAATTTCAATACCAACAATCGCTTGAGAATTAGTATCAACATGCTCCATGCCACCGATACTTGCTGCTGTTTCTGCCAAAGCAACGGTTGCACCTCCGTGTAGAAAGCCCATGGGTTGCTTGACACTTCCAGTAATCGGCATCTCAACAGCAACAAGATTTTTTGATTGTTCTTTAATTTCCATTTGTAATGCTTCCATTAAGGTGTTGTTATGCATCAGTATACCCCCAAGTTACAATGGCAGTGGCATCAGAATTTGTAATAATAAGGATATTCCGATCAATGCCCCATATATTGTATTGGTTTGAGCTGTAGCGACCATGGCGGGTATCATTCCAACATTTGTTGTATTCGCTTGGAATGTACGGACAGCTTTTCTTGCTTTTGCTATACTTAATAAACTAATAATACTATAAATAGGTAGTAGTCCGGAGATAATATAAGCGGCTGTCAATGCATAACTAAGCAACATTAAACTAGATAAGAGAAAAATTGCACGATTCCTGCCGATCAATATAGCAATCGTTTTTCGACCATTCTCTTTGTCACCATCCAAGTCACGAATATTGTTGGCTAGCAGAATACAGCCAATAAAAATAGCGATCGGGATAGAAATAACGATTACTTGCCATGTGATAGTTAATGTTTGAATAAAATAGCTAATTCCGATAATCACTGTACCCATTAACAATCCAGAAAAAACCTCTCCGAATGGTGTATAGGCAATTGGCATCGGTCCGCCCGTATATAGATACCCGACTAGCATACATAAGCTACCGATTAGTGCGATCCACCAGCTCGATGTCAAACAAATGTATACCCCTAATAAGATGGATACTCCGAAAAAGATAAAAGCTAATCTTTTTACGACAATCGGTTTTATACCGTCTCTGACGATGGTTCCGCCTATACCGACAGAGTTTTCGTTGTCCAAGCCTCTTACAAAATCATAATACTCGTTAAACATGTTAGTTGCTGCTTGGATCAACATGGCTGCTATTAACATGGCCATAAATAACAGTGGTCGGAAACTATTATCTAATACCGCTAACATCGTTCCGACAAACACAGGGATGAAAGAAGCGGTCAATGTATGTGGTCTCAGTAATCTCCACCATATATGAAATCCAGGCTTCTCATTTAAATGGTTTGCTTTTGTTTCCATTGTAAGAAATCTCCTTGATAAAAATTAAGTAACATTATAAGTTTAGTGAATACTTATATATGTGTCAAACTATTGTCATAAACAATTTCCATCACCAATGTTAAGTTTTTTGTTATACTATTAAAGGGTATATAAGCTAAAGAAGACATTATTATCTTTAAAAATAGTGCAAATTATACTATAATAAATAGCGTTTATGAAAAAATGCCCTATTATATTGGAGGGTTTATCCATGATCGAAACAAAGGAAATAAAGATAGATGGTGTTTTACACTCAGCACAAAAACAATCTATAGATAAATCAGCACCAACCTTTGTTAGTATTACAGAACGAATAGAAGGACTCGATCCTATTGATTTCTTTCAAACTGGAAAATCGGTGGGGGAAGATCGAGTTTTTTGGCAGAGTGCAGACCAAAAAACTACATTTGTTGGAGTTGGCGAGGCATTGCTTTTTCATGATCAAGATGTTTCTTATCAAGAATTGAAAGACAATTGGAAACAAGTATTGCAAAACAGTTGGATTGTTAATCCTTTTGATCAATATAAGACAGGCCCAATTGTTTTTGGCGGTTTTCCGTTTGATACGGATGAAAAGGCTGAAGAATTATGGAAATCGTTCAATGGCAGTCAATTTCGGGTACCTACCTTTTTACTAACGATTGACAATGAGCAATCATTTTTGACGACAACAGCTTATGTAGAGCAAGGAAGTAATGTTGATCAATTAGCAGCAGAACTAATAACGAGAAAGAATCAGTTATTATATGCGACAAAACCAACATTCCAGGAGAACGACATCGTATTAAAGCATGAAGTAGATCCTGTTCACTGGAAAAAGCTTGTAAAACAAGCAACCACTACTATTGATTCAAAAAATGTAGACAAAATTGTTTTAGCAAGAGAATTGCAAATTGAATTTGGTGATTCGTGTGATATTGGACAAGTGGTTGATCGATTACGAAAAACGCAGGAGAACAGTTTTATTTTTGTTTGGGAAAAAGAGTCTGTATGTTTTATTGGTGCAACACCTGAGCGTTTAGTTAAGGTAGATCAGCAACAACTGTTTTCTACATGTCTTGCTGGAACTGCACCAAGAGGTAAAACGAAAGATGAAGATAATCAATTGGGACAGCAATTATTACATGACCAGAAAAACCGTAATGAGCACAAAATTGTAGTAGATATGATTAAGGATGCGGTTTGTTCTTTTGCTAAATATGTGGAAATACCTGATCAACCAATTTTGTATCCCCTAAAAAATCTACAGCATTTATTTACGCCTGTTAAAGCGGAATTAGATCAAGGCTATACATTATTGGATGTAGTTGAAAAACTTCACCCAACACCGGCATTATGTGGTTTTCCAAGAGAAGGCTCGTTAGACTTTATTCGTAAATTTGAACAGTTGGAACGTGGCTGGTATGGTGCTCCAATTGGTTGGTTTGATCAGTATTTTGATGGAGAATTTGCAGTGGCAATTCGATCTGCACTTGTTTCTGGAGACAAAGCTTCGTTATTTGCCGGTTGTGGAGTTGTCCAAGATTCAGACCCAGACATAGAGTATCAGGAAACAAATATTAAATTTACTCCAATGTTACAGGCGTTGGGAGGATAATGATGAGTCATATGGAATCTTTAACAACATATGTTGGTCATTTCGTTGACCAGCTTTACCAAAGTGGTGTGCGTAATATTGTTATTTCTCCGGGATCACGCTCAACACCGTTATCTCTCACCTTTGCAGAGTACAATCTATTTAATATTTGGGTCGATATAGATGAACGTTCTGCAGGATTTTTTGCAACAGGGATTGCTAAGCAAACTAAGAAAGCTGTCGTACTAGTTTGTTCTTCTGGTACGGCTGCTGCTAATTATTATCCGGCCATTATTGAAGCTGCATATAGTCGCATTCCTTTAATTGTTCTGACAGCGGATCGCCCACATGAATTACGTGATGTTGGTGCACCACAAGCAATAGATCAAATTAAGCTCTACGGAGACTATGTGAAATGGTTTCACGAAATGGCTTTGCCAGAAGCAACTGCTAACATGCTTCAGTATGCACGAAATCATGCTGATCGAGCAGTACATACTTCGCAATATCAAGTGAAAGGACCCGTTCATTTAAATTTTCCTTTCCGTGAACCATTAATTCCTGATTTCAGTTTAGATAATGTCTGGGGGGATGGAGCTGTCATTACGCAGCATTTTCCATTTGAAGAGACGCAGATGTCTGTCTCTGTGTTAAAGGACATCGAGCGGCAGTTACAAGGGAGAAAACGTGGAATCATTATTTGCGGTCCACATGACTATCCTGATCTAGCGGATAAAGTATTAGACTTAGCGAAAAAATGGCAATTACCTGTATTTGCTGATCCACTTTCATCTTTAAGGCATTTGGATGGGGGAAATGTTGTAGTAGAAAGCTATGACAGTATCTTGAAATCGAAAAAAATAAGGGAATTCATTCATGTAGATTTTATCGTTCGTTTTGGTGCAATGCCTGTTTCGAAACCTGTTTTACAACTTTTGCAGGAAAATGATATCGAGCAATTTATTATCGATGAAGATGTAACATTTCGCAATCCATCGATCAAGAGTGCACATTATATATATGGACAACCAGCAGATATTGCGAAACAACTAACAAGTCTTTCACTATCATTTGATCGTGAGTGGTTATTAATATGGCAACAATTAAATGAGTCAGCAAAAAAAGTACTGATTCAAGAGCAACAAACTTTAACTGAAGGTTTGGCAGTTCGTGGCATCCAAACGGTTATCCCTGATGAAAGTATCTTATTTGTCGGTAATAGTATGCCAATTCGAGATGTGGACACATTTTGGTTGGCAACAGATAAAATGATAAACATTCAGGCGAACCGTGGTGCCAACGGTATCGATGGCATTCTATCAACGGCACTTGGCATGGCGACTAGTGGAAAGCGTGTTACGTTATTGATCGGTGATATTTCCTTTTTGCATAGCATGAATGGTTTATTACTGACGAAACATTACTCTCTCGATTTGACCATTGTGTTAATCAACAATCAAGGTGGAGGCATCTTTTCTTTCTTACCACAAGCGAAAGAAGGAAGTCCTCATTATGAAATGTTATTTGGTACACCACAGACCGTTGAATTCGAAAAGATAGCAGCACTTTATAATCTTAATATTACGGCAGTCGATGAATGGCCAGCTTATCTACATGCCCTAGAAGCAAGCTATAAACAGAAGGGTGTATCGCTAATCGAAGTGAAAACAGATCGAAATGAAAATGTAATCTGGCACCAACGAAAATGGCAAGAGATTGAAAAGCTTACGATCGCTATTTTAGAGGAACATCGCGATGTATATTGATAACTATTGGGTAGAACGCTATGGTGACGGTCAGCCTGTCGTGTTATTACACGGTTTTACAGGTTCTTCACAAACATGGCAATCACTGCGTCCTATTTTTCCTAACCAACAGTTGATCGTCATTGATTTGCCTGGGCATGGTCGTTCAACCGCTACAGTGGAGTCAATGGATGACTGTTGTAAGGACCTTTATCGTGTTTTTAGTGAAATGGGTCTCGAGCTGTTTGACCTTGTTGGGTATTCTATGGGAGGGAGGACAGCTTTATCATTTGCCTGTCAATATCCTGAAATGGTAAGAACATTAACGTTGGAAAGTGCTTCACCGGGATTAGCTACAAAAAAAGAGCGTGAAGCAAGACAACAAAAAGATCAAGAGCTTGCTGACTATATTGCCAGTCACTCACTCGAAGCATTTGTGAATAAATGGGAGAATACCCCGCTATTCGCTTCCCAAAAACAATTATCTTTTGAATTACGAGAAAGAATTCGCGCTGAGCGATTATCACAAGCAAAAGAAGGCTTAGTACATTCGTTATTGACGATGGGGACAGGTATGATGCCCCCGCTATGGAATCAACTTGATCAACTGAGAATGCCAGTACTCTTAATAGTGGGAGAATGGGATCAGAAGTTTGTTGAGATCAATAAAAAGATGGGGAAATGGATTCCGAATAGTCGCTTGAAAATTATGGAGCAGGCTGGACATGCAATTCATGTGGAACAATCCAAAATTTTTGGTACAATAATAAAGGAATTTATTTTAGAGGAGGGTCATTCAAATGATAGTAGAATGGATAAGTGAACGTGCCTATGAAGATATTTTATATGAAACATATAATGGTATTGCCAAAATAACGATTAACCGCCCGGAGGTACGAAACGCATTTCGTCCGCAGACGGTGAACGAATTAATTGATGCTTTTACATATGCGCGTGATGATTCCAATGTAGGGGTAATCGTGCTAGCAGGAGCAGGAGACAAAGCATTCTGTTCCGGAGGAGACCAAAAAGTTCGTGGGCATGGCGGTTATGTTGGTGAAGACGAGATTCCACGTCTTAATGTTTTAGACTTACAACGTTTAATCCGTGTTATTCCAAAACCGGTTGTCGCAATGGTTTCAGGTTATGCAATTGGTGGCGGTCATGTATTACATGTTGTCTGTGACTTAACAATTGCTGCAGATAACGCGATTTTTGGACAAACAGGACCAAAAGTAGGAAGCTTTGATGCGGGTTATGGAGCAGGATTATTGGCACGTATTGTTGGTCATAAGAAAGCTCGCGAAATTTGGTATCTATGCCGTCAATATAATGCACAAGAAGCATTGGATATGGGCTTAGTTAATACGGTAGTACCACTTGAAAAATTAGAAGAAGAAACCATTCAATGGTGTGAAGAAATGTTGGAGAAATCACCAACTGCCCTTCGTTTCCTAAAAGCATCGTTCAACGCAGACACAGATGGACTAGCTGGTCTACAACAAATGGGCGGAGATGCAACATTGCTTTATTATACAACAGAGGAAGCAAAAGAAGGCCGCGATGCGTTCAAAGAAAAACGTAAACCGGACTTCAAACAATTCCCACGTTTCCCATAAGAACAAAAATGGCCAATACATAACGTGTTGGCCTGTTCTTTTTTTGCATGAATATAGATTTGAATGGCGCGTGCGGACATTTGTTCCGCTATTTGTGACAAAATTGCTGTTTTTTTGATGTTGGCGGACATCTATTCCGCTATTTATCTAAAATAACTCTGATGTATAATAAAAGTAAGCGAATAAGGGATTCAATGTCCACGAACATCGCAATAAGGGTGTTTTCCTATCAAATAATGAACTAAATGTCCGCTTCTCAAACGTTAAAGCATTATATACTAGTGTCGTCTATCCGCAGAATTTATTGCGAAGCTTGCTTAGAGTAAAAGTGTAGTGGAATCCCAGCTTTCTTTATAGAAAATAGGTTTACTCCAGAAATTTTCATTAGTTCGCAGTAGTTATCTAATAGGAATCAGATCAGTTCATGTGGTGTGGTTTTAGAAATGAAGAAGGAGGTGTGAGGTGATGGAACATTGGTTGACGAAACGGGCTTATTTAACACCGGACAACATTGCGATCGAGTTTAGTAACGGAGAGGCGCTAACGTTTGCTCAATTATATGAGAGAGCGCGTGAGTTGGCTTCCAAAATATATACGGTTCATTCAAACGGCCATATCGCTATGTTATCAAACAATTCCATCGATATGGTGGTAGCTTTTTGGGCGTGTACATATTTGAATGTTCCAGTAGTTTTTCTTAATACACGATTAACTACTAGAGAATGGGAGGTACAATGTGAAGATGCTGATGTTAAGACTATTATTTGCGATGATCAGTACAGAGAGAGCGCTCAGTCGTTAACTTTACCGGCATACCTTTTTTCTGACATTCACGCTTTTCAATCTGCAGAGTGTACATTGACGACCGATATCGATCTAGATTTAATTTGTTCCATGATGTTTACTTCAGGAACAACAGGTAGAGCAAAACCTGTGATTCACACTTATCATAACCATTGGTCTAGTGCAGTAGCATCTGCCTTAAATCTAGGATTGATGCCAAATGATAAATGGCTCGCATGTCTTCCTTTATTCCATATCGGAGGCTTATCGATTTTATTCAAAAGTGTGATATATGGTATGCCAATTTATTTATTAAAGCGATTTGATGAAGAAAAAGTACACGAAGCGATAATGAAGCATAATGTTACTGTTGTCTCCGTTGTAGCTATGACTTGTTCCCGATTGTTAAAAAGGTTAGCGGATGGCTATTATCCAAGCTCGTTTCGCTGTATGTTGTTAGGTGGTGGACCGGCACCTAAGCCGTTATTAGAAAAGGCAAAAGAAAAATATGTGCCGATTGTGCAAACATATGGCATGACTGAGACATGTTCACAAATTGTGACTTTGAACGAAGCTGATGCTTTACGAAAATTAGGTTCTGCTGGAAAACCGCTTTTTTCTGCCTCCTTGCAAATCCAAGCTGACAATACGACAGCTGAGCCAAACCAAGTTGGTGAAATTGTAGTAAAGGGACCAATGGTGACACCAGGTTATTATCATCGAGAAACAGCTAATAAAGAAGCTTTTCGAGATGGATGGTTTCACACAGGTGACTTAGGTTATTTAGATGAAGAAGGTTTCTTGTTTGTGGTCGATCGTCGAAGTGATTTAATCATTTCCGGCGGTGAAAATATCTATCCTGCTGAGGTAGAAGAGGTACTCTTATCATTTGAAGGTGTGCAAGAAGCCGGAGTGACGGCGATAGAAGATAGTAAATGGGGACAAGTACCTGTTGCTTATGTAGTGGCAAACGAGGACGTAACAGCCGAGCAATTGTTAGTACATTGCCGAGCAAGACTCGCTTCATTTAAAGTACCAAAGCAAATCTATTTCCGTAATCACCTGCCACGCAATGCCACAAAGAAACTGCAGCGTCATTTATTGAATAGTTGATAGTAAAACTCAAAAGTTGATAGAAAACAGCCCGAAGTTGATAGTAACAAAAATGGACAGCATTGCTTCAACTGCTGTCCTTTTTTCTATGCGTAATGTCCACCAATTTTCTTGCTACGCTCTCGGGTAATACCAGCTTCGGTATAGCTTGTTGCACGTAAAATAGCTGTTGATCCATATTTGGCGCGAATGGCATCCATCACATAACCGACATCTTTCTTTTTTGGTTGATTTTCAAATAAATCCAACTGTGTTTCTATATCATCATACAAGTTGTTCAGCGAAACAGTGACACGGCGAATTTTACTATGATGATTATAAAATTCGTGAAATAATTGTAAACATACATGATAAATATCCATCGTCACATTGGTGGGTAAGTGAAGGGAACGTGAGCGATGAAAACCTCCACTGTTATCGGCATAGCCAATTCCTAAATGAATCGTTCTTCCTGCCCTTTGGTGTGTACGGGCACGTCTGCATACTTCCTCACACAAGTCGAGCATACATGTTAATGTCTCTTCTGCAGTATAATCGCGTAGTAAGGTAATACCGTGTCCAAAACCTTTTTGTTCTTCTTTTTTTCCGAATGTATCATAAACAGGACTTAAATCAATTCCCCATGCATGCCAATATAATTGCTCTCCAATGACACCGAATCGTTTTTGTAGTAGATCTAAGCGATAATTAGCCAATTGTCCTAAATAAACAATTCCCATCCGATTCAGATGTGCTGTTAGTTGTTTTCCAATTCCCCATATTTTTTCAATCGGAACTGGCCATAGTAAACGCTCGACATCGTGATAGTGACATGTAGCAATACCGGTCTTTTTTGCATAGAGATCCATGACTACTTTCGCCAAAAATTTATTATCGCCAATTCCGATTGCACAGGTCAATCCCATCGTGTCATGTATTTCGTCCTTAATCATCTGCGCAACATGGTGAGCATCCCCGTATAAATCCTCTAATCCATCGACGGTAATCCACATTTCATCAACGGAATAGGGATGGATTGCTTCTTTGGGAACATAATGATGTAACAATTTGGTGATTTGCATTGACATATTAACGTAATCGCCCATTTTTGCCTCGACCACATAGATAGCGGGATCTTTAGGCAATTCAAAATAACGACTTACATTTTTAACCCCATGTCGTTGTTTTAATGCAGGAGAAGCAGCAAGAATAATACTGCCAGATCGATTTTTATCACCGACAACAGCAAGCATGGTTGTCATCGGATCCAACCCGCGTTTGACACATTCAATACTTGCGTAAAAAGATCGCATATCGATACAAAGCACATTATGTTTTGGGAAAGAGCTATAATCCATCGTCCAACACCTCTTCACAGCGAACGCTCGTTCTGGATGTTAGTATAGCCTATGTATTTAGAAAATAATAGTGTTAAAATATAGTAATTCACTAGTGCTTCATATAAATATAATATTCGGAAGGTCCTCAATTCCACCTAGCATTTTTATGAAAATTAGAACGACGGATCTATAGGGAAAAAACGGGAATCTTGCATTTTAATCATTGCTTCACTTCATATAACGTAATTTTTCAATTCCTTACCACCATTTAATACAGGATTACAACTTCTAGATAAACATAAGCCATTCGACGAATTGATTGAAGATTATCAAGAATTAAGACAAAAGGAACTTTCATTGTCGGAAATACAAGATGATGGAGTCAAACGTTATTTCTCTCAGTGTATGATTTAGATGAAAACTAAATAGGTATCATCCAAGCTCATCGATAGTAGTGTAGTCTTTTTACAATGTGATGATTTTATAAATTTTTGATCAAATTAGAGAAAATATTGAAAACGATTCTCAAACTCATTGACTTCCGTGCCAAATGCTAATAAACTAGAGACAGAATAAAAGTTTGAATCGAAGACATTAAAAAGCCCGAACAGTGTGAATAAGGGAGAGGTTCAGCATGGAAACATTAGTAACAAAAGATTTGACGCTTGGATATGGCGATGAAATTATTATAGATGAATTGGATATTACCATTCCTAAAGGGGAAATAACCGTCTTTATTGGTGGTAATGGTTGTGGCAAATCAACATTATTACGTTCATTAGCTCGGTTATTAAAGCCGAAACAAGGTGATGTAGTTTTAAATGGAGAAGATATTGCAAAAGTTCCAACAAAGGAAGTTGCGAAACAGTTAGCTATTTTGCCACAAAGTCCTATCAGTCCAGAAGGATTAACAGTAGAAGATCTAGTCAAACAGGGAAGACATCCATATAAAACGATGTTTAAACGTTGGTCTGAGGAAGATGAAAAGGCTGTAGCAGAGGCATTAGATGCGACCAATATGACAGACTTAAAGGACCGTGCTGTTGATTCCTTATCAGGTGGTCAGCGTCAGCGTGCATGGATTGCGATGACACTTGCTCAAGGAACAGATACCATATTATTAGATGAGCCCACTACTTATTTAGATATGACACATCAAATCGAGATACTTGATTTGCTCTTTGAATTAAATGAGCGCCGGGAGAGCACGATTGTCATGGTATTACATGACTTGAACTTGGCTTGTCGTTATGCGCATCACGTTGTTGCCATTAAAGATAAGCAAGTATATGCGCAAGGAAAACCAGAAGAAATCGTTAACTGTAGTCTAGTTCATGATGTATTTCAAATGAAAGCTGATGTAATGTATGACCCAATGTTTGGTACACCAATGTGTATTCCACATGGTCGTGGACGCTGTCTTATTAAAGAGGTTGTCGAAGAATCCAAACAACAACAAATGCAATCTGTAGGTAATTAAGTAAAAGTCCTGTGTTCTAACGAGAATGCAGGGCTTTTTTCTGTCTCTATGTATGTTTAGTTTTGCTCCGCATGTTTCTGATAATTTTACATACAATACCTGTGAAGAGGTGAATCAACATGGAAAAGAAAACATACTACGTCAATATAGCTTCACAGGAAATCTCCCAAATCCCATATGGTAACAACGCGGAATACACTATCCAGGCAACAGATGAGGAAGTCTTTCTGCTCAGAGAAAAATTTAATGAAATACACGAAGATGATATCGGGACTTTCGTTCGTGCGCATATTCCTTTTGTCCAGTATCATCAAGACCCTGAAAATGATGATTATGATACGGATTTACAAGACGTTATGCAAATGATCTATCAATTAGCAACACCAGAAACAAAACAAGCAATGGACGAGTCAGGAATCAGTCCGAAAAATGAAAATAATTGAAACAAATCAGTAGGTCCATACGTCTAATTATATAAATAGATGTTTACAATAAACAATAAGAGGAATAGTTAAATAAAAGGACGCTAGGAGGGAGAAAACATGAAAAAAATCACCACGATGATAACATTTGTAGTCCTTTTTGCATTTGCCATTATCACGATCAATCAACCAGATACTGAACAAATGTATGCAAAGCAGAATCACGAATACGTACACAAAAGCGCCGGCCTCAAACAAGTACAAGTTGACAATATCAAGCAAGCAGCTGAGACGAAGGACATAACACATGAAGAAATAGTGAAGCTGACAGATACATTTATGGATCTATTAGTACAGGAAATTGATGATCATTATAAAGTAGTACGCTTCGATACAAAAGAGGAGCTGTTAAATGCTTTTGAGCCTTATGTTGTAAAAGATGCCGTAAAACCTTATATTGATTACTATTACGAAGAGAAAGAAGACGGATTATATATTGTACCTACAGAAACCCCGCCATGGTTTGAAAAGGACGAAGACTACGAAAAAGAATCAAAAGATAACAAAGTAATCATTACACAATCCAACGAAAACGAGTTATATGGACCATACACGATTGAAATTGTATTTGAAAAAATAGATGGTACATGGAAAATAGCAAACATTAGCCATGAGTAAAAATAAAAGGTAGTATAGAGGTATGAAAACTTTTTATGATTACTATAATAACAAAATACAATTATCATTCGAAGATCAGCCGTTTGATTCAAAACCGAAGCATGTATGGGTGATTTGCCGTTTCGAAAAGAAGTGGCTGTTAACGAAGCATAAAAATCGCGGTCTGGAATTCCCAGGTGGCAAAGTAGAACAAAATGAAACGCCAAAACAAGCAGCAATAAGAGAAGTACTAGAGGAGACTGGAGGCGAAGTGGATCAAATTAAGTATATTGGACAATATTTTGTATCTGGAAAAAGAGAAAAGCTGGCAAAAAATATCTACTTTGCAATGGTAAAGAAATTGAGAGAACAAGATTCTTACTATGAAACAGAAGGACCAGTTTTATTAGAAAAGCTTCCTGAAAATATTAAATCCAATGAAAACTATAGTTTTATTATGAAGGACGATGTTTTATCACATAGTTTGAACCATATCGAAAAAATAATTGAACTGACGTATAGCTGACTGCTAGCTATACGTTGTTTTGTAAGAGTAGAAAATCGATAAAAATGTTGCTAATTGGTTGACTTCATTATCTAAATTGGATACGATATATGCTACAATTATGAAGAAAAGATAACTCTAGACTTACACCAACAAAGTCTAGAGTCATATATTGGTTTTTAACCAAGTATTTTTATAGGATTAATAAGTTAATTTTATCGATTTTATAATTAACTTGCCTCGTGCATTTTTAAAGGAAAAGTTGTATAGTTGAAGATGTAGATTTTTTATCATATACATTCTTTAATTAGACTTTTATCACGGCGCTAACCGTCCGTGAAGCACAGTGGGTGATAACGGACGCTAACTCCCTGATAAGTTTCGCTAACCATCAGTGGGGATGAAGAAACCCGGCTAATGGAAGTCCAACTTTATATAAAAGTGATGATGAAAGTCTTGGTGTAAACTAAGAAGGAGGAAACAAAAAATATGGCGAAAAATAGACGCTTATTTACGTCAGAATCGGTTACAGAAGGTCACCCGGATAAAATTTGTGACCAGATCTCTGATGCAATTTTAGATGAGATTTTAGCAAAGGATCCAAATGCAAGGGTAGCTTGCGAAACAACAGTAACAACGGGATTGATATTAGTTTCTGGTGAAATTACTACATCCACGTATGTAGATATTCCGAAAATTGTTCGTAATACAATTAAAGAAATAGGATATACAAGAGCGAAGTATGGCTTTGATGCGGAGACGTGTGGTGTATTAACTGCTATCGATGAACAATCAGCTGATATTGCTGGTGGTGTTGATCAGGCACTGGAAGCACGTGAAGGTCAAATGACAGATAATGAAATTGAGGCAATTGGTGCTGGAGATCAAGGTCTTATGTTTGGTTATGCCAATAATGAGACACCGGAATTAATGCCGCTGCCAATCAGCTTGGCACACCGTCTAGCTAAACAGTTGTCAGATGTTCGGAAAAATAAAACGCTAGATTATCTGCGACCTGATGGAAAAACACAAGTAACAGTGGAATACGATGAAAATGACAAACCTCAACGTATTGATACCATTGTTATTTCAACACAACATCATCAAGATATTACGCTAGAACAAATTCAAAAGGATATAAAAGAACATGTCATCAATCCTGTCGTGTCTGCTGAATTATTAGATGAGGATACGAAATATTTTATTAACCCAACTGGTCGTTTTGTTATTGGTGGTCCACAAGGTGATGCTGGTTTAACAGGTCGGAAAATCATTGTTGATACGTATGGTGGATACGCTCGTCACGGGGGCGGAGCTTTCAGTGGTAAAGATGCAACAAAAGTAGATCGATCTGCTGCATATGCTGCTCGTTATGTGGCAAAAAATATCGTGGCTGCAGGATTAGCAGAAAATTGCGAAGTACAATTGGCATATGCGATCGGTGTAGCACAGCCAGTATCTATTTCAATCAATACATTTGGTACTGGAAAACACACAGAAGAAGAATTGGTGGCAGCGGTACGTGAAAACTTCGATCTTCGACCAGCCGGTATTATTAAAATGCTAGACCTAAGAAGACCGATTTACCGTAATACAGCTGCTTATGGTCACTTTGGACGTACAGATGGAGATTTCCCGTGGGAAAATACAGACAAAGTGGACGTATTAAAATCATTTCTAAAAATATAGATAATCTATTAAAGGTCAAGTACATGAATTGTACTTGACCTTTTTGATGTGGAAAGAAAGTATAAAATCAGTGCAATGACCGTGTTAAACGAAGTAGTTATATTGAAATGTTTTATGTTATATTTGCAACGCTACGACTAATTACTTCGCTTTCCGCGGGTACGGTCTCAACTAACTTTGCAAAGAAATCCACTTTGTAAAGTTAGTTGAGGCTCGAGCTATTCCCGCAGGAGTCTCCGTAATTAGTCTCCGCTATGAGGAGGTGCAACAATTCTTGTCAGAAGTAATAGGTTGCCTTTTTACAATGGACAAGTTGAAAATCGCTATTTGTGAGTAAAAACAACCGTGTTACCTCATGCTAGCGTAGTAGGGCATGATAATAGCGAAGACCGCCCACTTCCACTCCTGTGGGAAAAGTTAGCTGAAGGGCAAACCTCATAGAAAGGGAAGGGGGCAGCCGGAGCGGTGGTTAAGCTGTTCAAGTATTTCATAATGGATGCTAGAGAAATGGTACATCTTTAGCTTTTAGTCATAAGGACTGAGCGTTTTTTTCAGTTTTTCTTATTGAAATTTAAAAAAGTGTAATACTAATAAATAATTATCGTCAAATAAGTGATTGAAAATTTATTAGGAAAGAAGGAAACAGGATGTGCGGGTTTATCGGACTATTAAAAGCAGAAACAAAATGGTTAGATGAATCAGAACGAAAAGAATTTGAAAACCGTAATAATCTTATTCATCATCGAGGTCCTGATGATGATGGTTATTATGAAGATGAGCATATTATATTTGGTTTTAGAAGGTTAAGTATTATAGATGTTCAAAGTGGACAACAACCATTCACTTATCATGACGATCGCTATTGCATGGTATTCAATGGCGAAATATATAATTACTTGGAATTGAAAGCAGCACTAGAGAAACAAGGAATGACTTTTTCGACAGATTCTGATACAGAAGTGATTATTGCCATGTTTTCCCAAAAAGGTGTTGATACATTTCGTGAACTCCGAGGCATGTTTGCGTTATTAATTTGGGATAAAGAAGAGCAATGTCTATATGGAGCCAGAGATATGTTCGGCATCAAACCGTTTTATTATAAAGAGTCGGAAGAGGGGGTATATTTTGCTTCCGAAAAGAAAAGTTTACTTACAGAATCAGAGCAAATAGATCAAGAAGCATTCCAACATTATTTCACCTATCAATATGTACCTGAGCCAATATCAATGAATGAAGATATTAGTAAGTTAGAGTCGGGGAGTTATTTTATAAAAGCCAAAGATAGGCAATTAGTAAGCTATCGTTATTTTCAACCAGATTTTAAAGTGAAGCATTATGAAAATAAGGATTGGATAGAACGTATCCAGACTGCTTTAGATCAATCTGTTGCGATGCATATGCGTAGTGATGTTCCGGTAGGTTCTTTTTTGTCTGGTGGTATCGATTCTTCATTTATCGTTGCCTTAGCAAAAAGATACCATCCGAATATAAAAACCTTTTCGGTTGGATTTGAACAAAATGGTTATTCTGAAATCGATGTTGCACAAGAGACAGCGGATCGATTAGGAGTAGAAAACTATGCTTACATGATTTCACCAGAGGAGTATGTAGCGAAATTACCTAAGATTATTTGGCATTTGGATGATCCATTGGCAGATCCGGCTTGTGTCCCTTTATATTTTGTTGCTAGAGAAGCAAAGAAACATGTAACAGTAGTGTTATCAGGGGAAGGAGCGGACGAATTATTTGGCGGTTACAATATATATCGCGAACCTGAATCATTACGAGTTTTTGAATCGATTCCAGCACCAGCTAAAGATTTATTAGCACGCGTTGCCGATGTGCTGCCAGAAGGTGTTAAAGGAAAAAGCTTTTTAGCAAGAGGTACAACTCCCATAAGGCAACGGTATATTGGAAATGCCAAAATGTTTGAAGAGGAAGAGAAGCAGAGTATGTTAAGGAATTATCGAAAAGAATACTATTACCAAAAGGTAACAGCGCCGCTTTATGATCAAATTGACCATGAGCATTCAGTACATCAAATGCAATATATTGATATGCAAACCTGGTTAAAAGGTGATATTTTGCTTAAAGCAGATAAAATGACAATGGCACATGGATTGGAATTACGCGTTCCATTTTTAGATAAAGAAGTATTTAACGTAGCCAGAGAGATACCAGTATCCAAGAAAATAGCAAATGGTACCACGAAACATATCTTACGAGAAGCCGCAAGTGGCATAGTACCTGATCATGTATTGAATCGTAAGAAGCTAGGTTTCCCTGTTCCAATTCGCCACTGGTTAAAAAATGAATTATATGAATGGGCAAAAAATCTTATCCAAGAGAGTGCAACAGATCATTTGTTAGAAAAACATGTCATTTTCAACTTGCTTGAGGAACACTGTAAAGGTAAAAAAGATAATAGTAGAAAACTTTGGACTGTTTTAATGTTTATGTTATGGCACCAGATTTATATCGAGAAAAGATTTGATATTTCAGAATTACAGGGAGAGGACAGAACAGAAAGCAAGCTTGTTCATATTTAATGAGCAAGCTTACGTTTTCTTTATCACAGCTCTAAATCTGATGGCTGAGTCTTTTTATAGATTTGGCCCTTTTTCACATAATCTTCTTGAATACGTTCCATTTCTTCAATGTCTGCTTTCGTTAATTCCCGAACTACTTTAGCAGGACTTCCAAAAGCAAGCGTACGTGGTGGTATTTTTTTACCGGGAGGGACTAGGCTACCTGCACCAATAAATGCACCTTCACCAATTTCTGCTCCATCTAAAATAATCGATCCCATACCGACTAACGCATTTTTACGAATAACAGCAGAGTGTAAAGTAACTTGATGTCCAACTGTAACTTGATCTTCTACGATCAAAGGCAAGTCCGGACTTTGATGTAGTAAGGATAAATCTTGAATATTGGAATAGGACCCGATTTTAACTGGTGCGACATCACCGCGAATCACTGTTTTAAACCAAATACTTGCGTATGCCCCAATTTCAACATCACCTGTAATGACACAGTCTGGTGCAATGTAAGCAGTTTGATCAATCGAAGGTGTTTTTCCTTTATAATTATACATCATTTGTGATAACCTCCTATTATCTAGTTAAATATATGATATCATATTCATATAGAAGCAATAACAGTAAAGTGAGGGAGAAAAGTTGTCTACAAACGTCCCAACAAACGCACCTATTTTAATGAAAAATGTCTATCAAAAAATATTTCCACAAGTAAAAAGTGAATTGAATTATTGGTCCAGACGTGCCAAACAAATACCTAACGAAGAACTTCGTACGCAAGCCTTAGCTAGTATTAAGGATAAAAAATTCCACTGTCAGGGTGGGAGTGTATACAGCTTATTAGCTGGAGATATGTGGCGCGATGCAATTCGATTTATTGTTGCCTATCAAACGATTAGTGATTATTTAGATAATTTATGTGACAGGAGCACGTCACTTGACCCAACCGATTTCCGCATGCTTCACCAATCCATGGAGGATGCATTATCACCGGAAAATGAAATCAAAAACTATTATCAATATCGCGAGGAACAAGCAGATGGTGATTATTTAGTTGATCTGGTCCAAACATGTCAACAAGTACTACTTAAAATTCGTAATTATTCCATTTTTCAATCCCACATGGTTCAACTTGAATCTCTATACAGTGACTTGCAAGTACATAAACATGTGATTCCTGATGAGCGTATTCCACGGTTAGAAAGATGGTTCCAGCAACACCAGCAAAAATGGCCGATGTTAAGTTGGTATGAATTTTCTGCTTGTACAGGTTCTACACTGGGGATTTTTTGTATGGTTTCATATGGGCTGAATGATCAAATGACAGTAGAATTAGCAGGAAAAATATTTAATAGTTATTTTCCTTTCTTACAAGGCTTACATATTATGCTTGATTATTTTATTGATCAGCAGGAAGATGAGGAGGAAGGAGACTTAAACTTCTGTAACTACTATCAAACGCCACAGGAATTGGAACAACGTCTTGTCTATTTTGTAGAACAGACCAATCATCATGTCCAAACTTTGCCGGACCGCCCTTTTCACGAAATGATCCAGCACGGGTTAGTCGGTCTTTATTTAGCGGATCCCAAAGTGAAAAAGATGAAACAGTTTGAAACGATAGTCAAACGATTAATTCGGGTAAGCGGGCGTAAGTCTCAATTCTTCCATTGGAATATAAAAGTATACAATCGATTGGCAGGAAAATATTAAGAAAAGCAAATCCGATCGATATGATCGGATTTGTCGTTACTTCATAATACGTTTAAGTAATTTCAATCCATTTTTTACATTTGGGTAACGGAGTGGGACATCAAAGGTTGTTGTTTGTTTCAATACACTTTTTTGATGGGAAAAGGTAAGAAAAGTGTCCTTGCCGTGATATGCACCAATGCCACTATTACCAATTCCTCCAAATGGTAAATAAGGCGAAGCTACATGATACATGGTGTCATTAATACAACCACCACCAAACGAGACTTTGTCAATCATGTCTTCTGCTAAGGAGTCATTTTCTGAGAAAAAATAAAAGGCAAGTGGATCGGGATGATGTTGAATACCATCGATTACATCACCTAATTCTCGATATTCCATGATTGGTAAGACAGGACCAAAGATCTCATCCCGCATCACGGCATCGTCCCAGTTAATATCTGTTAGTAAAGTTGGTTCGATTTTTAATCGTTCACGATCACTCTTTCCACCAAGAATGGTCGTTCCATTGGTTAAAAAGCTTTGAAGACGATCAAAATGTTTTTCATGGGCAACCCTGACAAAATTTTGATTTTCTAAAGGATATTCACCGTACATGGTTTGAATGGCGTGTTTAAGCTCGGATAAGAAGGATTGCTTTATTTCTTGATGCACATACAAGTAATCTGGAGCGACACATGTTTGACCAGCATTCGTGAATTTACCCCAAGCGACACGTTTTGCTGCAACTTGAAGATTGGCATCTTTGTGAATAATAGCTGGACTTTTTCCTCCTAATTCTAACGTAACCGGAGTTAAGCTTTTAGAAGCTGCTTCCATCACTACTCGACCTACAGGAACACTGCCAGTAAAAAAGATATAATCGAAATTTTCTTCAAGTAACGCTTTGCTTGTATCAACAGCACCTTCGACAACAGTTAGAAATGCTCCGGAAAAATTCGCGGTGATAAGCTCTTTGATAACGTAGGAAGTTTCCGGTGTATATTCGGATGGTTTTATCACAGCACAATTGCCTGCAGCAATAGCACCAATTAACGGTGCAATAGCCAGTTGAAAAGGGTAGTTCCAAGGTGCAATAATAAGAGCAATGCCATAAGGTTGTTGGTAAATATAGCTTTTGGAGCCTGTATGGGTAATCGGTGTTTTCGCCTTTTTTCGTTTCACCCACTTCGGGAGTTCTTTCATCGTATGGTCAATTTCACTATAAAGAATACCGATTTCTGTCAGATAAGATTCATAATCAGACTTGTTAAGGTCTTTCTTGAGAGCAGCTATGATCTTGTCTTCATATTCCTTAATTCCTGCTTTTAAGGTATGTAGAGCATCGATACGAAATCGTACATCCTTTGTTTGATTGCTTTCAAAAAAATCTTTTTGCATTGAAAAAATAGATTGATAATCAGACATTTGTATCACTCCTGCCTAAACTTTGTCTTAAGCATATCACTAGTCCTCCATGAAACCAATTAATTTAATGTGTAACCTTTTAGTTTAGAAAACGACTTATTATATAAAGTGGACTATGATCAGTGGGGGCAACCCCCCTACTGACCATTAGCGAAACTTATCAGGGTGTTAGCGTCTGTTATCCCCCACATTTAGCTTTCCTGTGTTACTTGAAATGGGGGCTTAAAGACGTTTAACACCGTGATAAAGGATTGGAGGACAGCTAATGAGGTTAACATTATTTATCGCCGGTTCCATTTCATTCCTCATCGTTACACTGCTAATTTCGGCAAATTCTTCTTCAACTAACAATCCAAATGCCCGAAATATCTTAAGCGAAAATCCTGATGCTGATATTATCCAATGGGGTGGAGTGGTTTATCAAAATGTATCAGATAGAGATTGGTTGCCGACAGGTTATCAGACCGGCGAAGCGATCGGTGAAATAATCAAAAAAACAGATCGCAAATGGTTTTATCGTGATTGCTTTGCTACAAAATTAGCAAAAGGTACGATCCTTTATGCCAATGAGGGTAGTGATTATCAAAGTAGCGAGTTTTTATCTACAATACTAGTTGAAAAAGGTGGTGAATTACTTGTTTACCAAGTACTGGTGGAAGGTTGATAAGATGAAGAAATACTTGTTTGTTTTTATTATTTTAGTTTTAATCATGTTTGGACTATTTGTAGGGAAACAGCAACAAGAACAAAGCGCTTTTATGGATGATCTTTTACTGCATCAGCCCATAGATATAGAAGCGGTTGAGGGAATGTATATAAATCAAAAGGAAATCGATATAAATCATAACATTATTAAAGCTTTTAACGAGTACCCAGCAACTCAAATTGCAGAGAAAAATATCGACAAGACCAAGGGAGAATTAATGATGGTGTTTCAGGGAAACATCGTAATTAAACTCTTGTATTCGGATAGCAATCTATGGGTGAAGCGAAATGATGTTGGTGAAGGAGAAATAGTTTATCAACTAAAAGAAACCGTGGAGCCGGTTGAAGCGCTTTTTTTGGAATGATAGTATGCATTTTTGGAAAAGCAACATTCTTCCTTGAATAAAGGCAGATATCCAAGGAAGAGAACCAGTTATCAATGAACAACGGTAATCACAGTAGATTTATTATGTTTTTTCCCACATCAGCCTTTTTACCTTTTTTCAGCTGAGATAATTAAAAACATGGGTCTGCGTAGTTCATCCTGCATGTCAGGTAGCGTCTCCTCGGATGGAGTGGATTCCTTGACTGCTTTAATGCTAAAACCTGCTGCTATTAAGCCATTAATATATGTTGAAATGGTCCGATGATATTTGATGACATTATCAGCTAGGAATGAGGTTTGCCGTATTCCTTCTGTATGATAATGGTCAACTGGCCAATGCAACCGCTGTCCGTCTTGATCATAATACCAGTCCTGTTCTTCTCTTGCTGTGAAAATCGGATGTTCAACAGAGAAAAGAAAAGCGCCACCAGGTTTTAGATAATCAAATATTTTGTTACAGATTACTTGATAATCTTTTACATAATGTAGAGCTAATGAACTGAATACAACATCAAATGAAACATTATTAAAGCGGATGTCTTCAATCGGTTGTTCGATATAAGATATTGCGGAATCATTGGTCATCTCTTTTGCTTTTTGCAACATTTTTTCTGAAATGTCTACACCGATGACCGAATTTGCCTTTTGCTCACGAGCATACCGACCATGCCATCCGAAACCACAACCTAAGTCGAGAACATCTTTATTTTGTAGGTCAGGGATTAACTCTTTAACAATATGCCATTCTCCCGCTGCTTCAAGACCAATAGTTGACCTTGGCATACTTTTATATGCAGAAAAAAACTGATCATTGTCATATTTATTTTGCTTCATCAACTTTCAGCCCCTTACATTATTTAAGCTTTTCAATCGCAATTACAAACGGTGGATTATTTATCTGGTTAATGAAATGATATTGCATGACTTGATATTGTTTTTGGTCTAATTCTGTGCAAAAGCTTAATACATGATTTTTTTCTGTAGTACCACCTTTATGTCCATGGTAAATTACCAATACAATTCGTCCTTGAGTGGTTAATAAAGGAAAAATTGAGCGGATCGCTTGGATCGTTGTATCTGGTGTCGTAATAATCGAATGGTCTCCTTTAGGTAAATAACCTAAATTAAATATTGCAGCTGAAATCATCTGTTCTTTTACATAAGAAGCTACGTGCTCATGACCATCATGAATGAGATCGACATTTTTAATTTGGTGATCTGATAACAAGCCTTTTGTTTGTTCAATAGCCTCTTTCTGAATATCAAATGCGTATACTTTTCCTGTGTCACCAACGAGCTTACTTAGCATTAAGGTATCATTACCGTTTCCACAAGTTGCATCAATAACACTGTCTCCTTCTCTGATAGTCTCTTCTAATAATTGATGAGAAAAAGGGATGATTGCTTTCATGTTGATTACTCCTCTGAAAAAAGTGTTCTGTGTTCTTCTGTATTTTAGCAAACAATTTTTGAAAAGTGTATGATATTTAGCAATTGTCATACAATAAATTTGAGGTGATCACGATGGCAACAAGAGATTCGATTGAAAATTTACTTATTGAAGGACAACATATTATTCAACAAGCGGAAGAGCAGTTAGATATGTCTAATCGTAATCAGTTTTTATTAAACGAAGATTATACAAACGCACATTTGGAATTAGAGAAATTATCACAGAGCATTGATCGCGTAATGGCAAGTGCTAATGCGCAACAACGGGAGCAACTTCATCGTTTTCAGTTAGTCGTAAATGAAAAGCTAAATGATATGATATTGGATGAAATGGATGTTACAAGATATGAATAAAGTTGCATGAGGTACAATCTTTTCTAGATTGGTACCTCTTTTTTGACTCTCCTTATTGTACAATAAATGGGAGAGGTGATAATAAATGACATTAACTATTCGAAACATGGAGCATAGAGATAGTAAGCAGGTACAGATGATTGCGAGAACAAGTTGGCATGCTACATATCAAGGCATTATTCCAAGTGAGATCCGAGAGAAGTTTTTAGCTTCAGCTATTAAAAACAGTACGAATGGTATTAGTGCTGTAAAACGCTCGGTGAAAACCGAGCGTTTTTAAATTGCATCCTTCCTTGTATTAGTGTACTATTTAAATAGTACACTAATACAAGGAGCGATGGAAGTGAGTATTTACAAAGGTTTATGGAAAAAAGAAATGGCGATGATGCGAGGATTTCATGTTTTCATGCTGTTAGTCTTTATTGTGTTGACTTGCTCGATAATCTATCAAAGACAATCTGCATTAGATGAAAATTCATTATTAGGATTATCGATGATGGGGATGATTCTTTTGCCAGCTACCCTATTGTTCAGTCTTAATATGGAGGTTCATCAAATGTCCATGTTTCTTTTTTTAAAGCAACAAATCTCCAAACAAATTCATATTAAATTTTTACATGGAGTATTTTTGACTGGACTATATTTATTAGTAATGGTTGCGATGGCAATAATATTAAAACTTTATGAGATGACTAACTATTCATTTATTCAGCTTTTTAAATTATTATTGACCGCTTTTTTGTTTAACTTATTTATTGCGATACTGATAACTGTTTCGGTTTATGCTGCATGGGTGATGCACCAGTGGATGAAAGAAAATGTTGGTTTTCTAATTAGTATGTTCGCATTATTTTTGGTGTTTTTCTTAGTTATTAAAAGTTTCGAATGGATTTTATCCTTCCTGTCTTTTTTAGCGGATTGGTGGTTAATTGAAATAGAAGCGATTGCTGATATTCCTCTTACTCTTTTTATAGTCGATAATCAATTATCCCTTAGCTTAGTTATTGCTTTTGGATTGGTGTTATTTGGCTTCTATCGATTCTTTACTTGGGTGCTTGTAAAAAGAGTGGAGGTGTAGACAATGCCTCAGCAATTTCAACGGGATAAGCCGATCTATTTACAGATGGTTGATACGATTATTCAAGAGATAGTGAGTGGAATAAGGCAATCTGGAGAAAAATTGCCGTCAGTTCGTGAGTATGCAATCGAAGTAGGAGTTAACCCGAATACGATTCAAAGAGTTTATCGAGAATTGGATCAGCGTCAGATCACGGTCACTAAAAGAGGTCAAGGCACATTTGTTACTGAGGATAAACAGTTAATTACTCAGGTTCGGGAAGAGTTGAAAAAGCAATATGTTGATCAATTTGTGGAGGATATGGGTGCACTAGGGTTTAGTAAAAAGGAAATCATCTTAAGTCTGAAAGAGGGGGAGCACGATGCTTAAAGTACAGCATATCAGTAAAAGAAGGAAGTTTCGTAAGGTGTTGAAAGATTGTTCATTTGTGATTGAGACTGGCAAAATCATTGGGATAATCGGTGAAAATGGTAGTGGGAAAACAACCCTTTTAAAAGTATTAGCTGGTATATTACATGCCAATCAAGGGACTATAAACCTTGAATTTGACCGAAGTCAACAAATTTCTTATAGTCCTGATCAATCTTATTTTTATGATTATTTTTCCATAGAGCAGTTAATCGAATTTTATCAGTCACAATATGCAGATTTTAACCAGGAACGCGCAAATGAATTGGTTGATTTTTTTGAGTTAAATCGAAAAGAAAAGATCAAATATCTTTCTAAAGGGCAAGTAGGCAGAGTCAAAATTGTAGTGACAATAGCAAGAGGAGCCCCTTTCTTAGTATTAGATGAACCATTGGCAGGTCTTGATCCGCTAGTAAAAGAAAAAATAATTAAAGGTATTATTCAATTTATCGATTTAGAATCACAGTCATTAATTATAACTACTCATGAGTTATTGGAGGTAGAGCCAATTCTAGATGAAGTAATCGTTATGAAGAATGGAACTATTATGGAACAAAAGCAAGTGGAACAAATTAGGGAGGAGACGACGATTCAAGATTGGCTTGAGAAAATATATTAAATGCAGTATTTTTACACCCTCTGACATGTGTTATAATCTGATTTATTCCATATTGTGTATAATTTAGTATTTTCCGGAGGGTGTATATATGAAGCTTTTTGCTAGTTTGATCATGGTATTTGGAATTGGTTTTGCTGGAGCGGTTTTGTGGTTCGCTTCTTTTTCGACAAAGAGTCAAGCGTTTTATGGAAGATTTATACCAATTGTGACAATTGGCTTAATCATTATTTCTATTCTACTTATTTATGAAAAATGGAAAAAGCGTGCTGTGAAAATAATTAGCATTGCTTTTTTATTGTTAGCTGGTATTGCTGTTGGAAGTTATGAGGGTTATCAATATTATTTAAGAAGTCTAGAAATTGTCAGTACACAAGATGTTGACCTTGGCGATTATCAACCATTTGCAGAGAATACGCAAGCAGTTACACTTGGGGAAGAGTCAACTTTACAAATAGAAGAGAATTTGCCTCGATTAGATGGAGCTACAGCACTATACCCCGTTTATGCTGCGTTTGCACAAGCAGTTTATCCGGATAAAGAGTATCTTGTAAGCAATAGTGAAGTGATATCCAGTCAAACTTCTGGCGCTTTCGATAATCTAATAGACGGAGCGATAGATATTGCATTTCTTGCCGAACCATCAGAAGAACAATATCAACAAGCAGAAAGAAAAAACGTAGACTTGTCAACCACACCAATTGGCAGAGAAGCATTTGTCTTTTTTGTTCATCATGATAATCCGGTCGAATCATTAACAGTGGAAGAAATTCAAGGAATCTATGCTGGCGATATTACCAACTGGAAAGAGCTAGGGGGGGATGACGAGGAAATTCTCGCATTTCAACGTCCGGAGGGAAGTGGTAGTCAGTCTGCCTTAATTCGCTTTATGGATGGAAAATCGCTAATGGATCCACCAGCTGATGAGATTGTAACTGGTATGGCTGGCATTATCCGCGAAACGTTGGACTATCGAAATAAGGGAAATGCGATCGGTTATTCATTCCGTTATTTTTCACAAGAAATGGTAGAGAATGGGGATATAAAACATGTTCCCGTTAATGATGTAGCACCAACAAAAGAAAATATCCAAAACCATACCTATCCAGTCGTTGCAGAATTTTATGCGATAACTGCGGGAAGTGATAATCCGAATGTATCACCATTTATTGAATGGATGCAGTCACCACAAGGTCAATCTCTTGTCGAACAAACTGGGTATGCTCCATTACCGTAGGAGGTGTGTCGATGATTACTGTACACATAGTCGAGTTTCTATCCTTTATTCCCGTATGGCTAGTGATTGTATTAGGGGCTATTTATTTTTATCGCAAGAATGAGGAAGTGATGGCGATTTGGAAAGTTGCCTTCCTTATTTTTGTTGGAATGTTTACGTTTGATTTTCATTGGAATATAGAAAATGAATGGAGAATTCCTGTTTTACCTTTAGGTGTTTGGATTGTCTACTTTTTTATGCGTAAAGATTCAGCGCGTTGGCAGCGTGCACGTACATTTGTCTGGTGGGGTTTTTGGACTAGTTATTTATTTCTCTTGTCAGGACTAGTAGCGTTATTATTACAATCCGTGCTCTATCCAGATGATGAAGTGCAAACCTTTTTGGCCAATGTTGAAAATGCAGAGGTAAAGACAATTCATTCTTCAGGCGAATATAATATCTCATTGGACCCAGATACATTTTCTGAAGCATTGGATACAGCTACAAGAAAAGAATTAGACTTTAACCAATGGCGTGATGAAGAAATGAATGTGGAGCAAGAGCATGCTGAAGAATTCCCTTATTTGGTAGAAGGTGTCAAATCTAAGTGGGGAGCGGTTATATTCCTGTTGTATATGTAAGTAAAGATGGTTATCATCTGCTTATTTCTACTACAGAAAATCAATATTATTTTGAGACAGAAGAAAGGCTGTGGGAGTGACTAACGGATTAACCATAAAAAACTCGTCCTCATTCTTAGTAGTTTATTTTTCTTGTGGCAGCATGTGACATTGGCTTCAGGAAGTAAAATCATTGTTTTTCGTCCAACAGCAAATGAGTTATAATAAAAAATTTGAAACTTTCCCTTCTTTCGTTCGTATTAATTAATAGTAACAAGAGGAGGAATTTAGAATGATAGGTGTGTTAATTGCAACTGTTATTGCAATGCTTTTATATGTAGTAGGCTTGATCATTACCGTAAGTATTTCTTCTATAAATGCTTCACGGATTATGAAACATGGTCTGATTATTTTCGTAATTGGTTATGTGATTACAGGTGCCATTTTCTATTTTATGATGCCGGCGATTACTGTACCAAACATGTTGATCGCTAATTTAATCGTAGCAGTAGTGTTATTGCCATTATTATTATATGTGATTCAATCAGGAGAAAAAATAGAAACAAAGGTATTAAGTCCTCTTATTATCTTTTTTGGAGTTGGGTTAATAGGGGTAATTGTTGTAATTATCTTAGGATTTACGACACTAGATGAAGCACATCAAAGTATTACCGTTCAAGAAGAAGAAGAGGCAAAACCGTTAACTAAAGATGAAACACCAATCACAGTAGCACCAGAATTTGCGCGAAATAAAATCCAGAAAGCAATGAGTGTTGTACCGAATCCGCAATTTTATGATCTAGGAAAGCTTCAAGTTCAAAAAGTTAATGAAGAGATTGTTTATGTGGCACCTGTGGAATTTGCAGGCTTTTGGAAGTATCTTAGAGGAAAAGAAACAGCAGGTTATTTTACAATTTCAGCAACGAATGTAAATGCCCAACCAGCGTTTCAAGATAGTTCCATGCAATATACAAACTCAAGTTACTTCAATAAATATGTCCAACGGGTCATATATAATAAGTATCCACATTATATTCAGAGTGGTGAAGCACAGATTGAGGTAGATGATGATGGAAAACCTTGGTATGTGCAAACCGTATATCGCCCGATGCATGTAACGAACAAACCGAATTTGGAAGAATTGAAAGTAGTGGTGATCGATCCTACTTCTGGGGATATGCAGATGTTTGATACAAATGAAGCACCAGACTTTATAGAAGGCTCTGTTAGCTCGGAAATCGCTACTTTAGAGAATAATTACTTTGGTAAATATATTCATGGCTGGTTAAATAGTGTATTTGGTAAAAGAGATGTTAAGATTCCGAATGAATCTGGTTCAGAATCTGGAGTAACACCTATATTTGATGAGAATGGTGACATGTTCTACTTTACTGATATGACATCACCGAAGGAAAATATCGATTCAGCTTTAGGCTATACGTTAGTAGATGCCAGAACGGGAGAGCTCATCTATTATGGTGGGGAAAAGAACAATGGAATTATGGACAGCGAAGGTGCGAAACAAATAGTGAATAAAGAATTTCCTGAGAAAAAATGGGAAGGCTATATGCCAGTTCTTTATAATGTTGATGGTAACCCGACATGGGTGGTCAACGTCTTAGATCCAAATGGATTGCATAAGCAATACGCTTATATTAAGGCGAATGATTCTGATTTTGTTGTCTTTGGTGATACTGCCAATGAAACACTAGATGCCTATCGAATGGCCTTGTTACAAGCTCCTGGCAATGTTGGCGCAACAGATGAAACTGCCACAGAGCGAGTAACAGGTGAAGTGGATCGCGTATTAGTTACATCATCTGAACAAGGACAAATCGTACAATTTTTATTAACAGACGATACGACCATTTATACAGTAAATGCGAGTAAAGCACCACTAGCCATTTTCTTGGAAAAAGGCGACAACATTGAAGCTGAAGTTCAAATACTAGACAATGGAACAGCAACAGTCGAAGAATTAGTAATTAATGAGTTAACTCAATAATAAAAAACAATTGCTATCAAGCAATAGCAATGTAAAGAATTCTTTAAAAAAGACTATGCAAGAAAGGTGACTCCTGTGCTATACAGGGGTCACCTTTTTTATGTCATCAAAACTCTTTACCTTTGAATTCAACTGGTTGCAAAGGAGTGCTATTTTGCAATATTTATATGGGCGCAACAGTACTTTTTCTACCTTTATGAGCTAATACTGTTGGTAAGATTAGAAGATATTCCGGGAAACAACACCGTCTATCTCACCTGCAGTAAACAAGCTCTCAACAAGTAGTCTGAATCCTTAAAGAAACAGATCTCATGAAAAAACCACTTTATAAGACATTTCCTTCTTTTTTCAATCTTCTATATATCTCTATCGTTGCAAGTCCACATAGTATCGCAGTCATAGCGATAAAGATATAGCCTGCTTGCATTCCAATTTTGTTACTCTCTGCAAATGTAGTACCGAAAGAGAGAATTGTTACCCATTCGATAATATATCCAATGATTAAATTGGTTATAACACCACCGATTCCAATAAGAACAACTGTAAACGTAATAGCTGTATCAGTTCCTTTTGTATATTTTCTTGCTAAGAGTGCCATCATTGTTGGATAAATAGGACCAATTCCAAAGCCAGCAATTGCAAAGAGAATAGCAAGACTATCTCCAGTAAAAATAGGGATTAAACTTAGCACACCTGCCAAAAATGAAAAAACAATAATCGATATCGCATAACCAAATTTATCGGTTACAGGGCCGAGTAAAAGTCTTGCTAACATAAAGGAAAAGAAGAAAACGGATAACATGCCTGAAGCATCTGCAATTGTCCATTCACTAACTTTGACTAAATAGTTGACAAGCCATGCTGCGATCCCTAATTCAGCTGTAACTCCCATTGTTAATGCAAATACAATCAACCAAGCGATAGGATCTTTCGTTAATTTTTTGATAGATGTTCGGTCTTCTTCATCATCACCTTCCTCTTTGGGAAAACGACTTAACACAACTGGAATAATGGGTAAAACTGATAAGGAAAGCATGATTAAATACATACCTCGCCATCCGATAACAGTGGCATTGATTTCCCACCCCATCATTTGTGCAGCAACAATTGGTGCAACTGTTGATCCAAGTCCGTAAAAGAAATGCGATAAATTCAGCATTGTTCCAGTATGTTTGGTAAATAATCGAGCAGCAATGATCGCAAGACTAATTTCAAGCATACCATTTCCGATATATAGTAAGAAATAAGCACCTACTAAAGAAGCGAAATTAGTAGAAAAATAGATAAACAGTCCAGAAATCGCCATTAATGCAAAGGTTAATATACTTGTAGTTTTCGCTCCGATTTTTGAAATCAGCCAAGAAGTATATGTACAGGCAAGTAAAAAACCAAAAGCGTTGATTGCTAATAAAGCACCCAATGTTCCATCAGATAATGATAATTCCTGTTGCATTTCAGGAATTGCCGGTCCTTTTATGTTTTCCGACACACCAAAAATTAAAAAACCTCCGAAAATAACAAAAAGTAATAGGTGAAAATTAGTTTTTTTATTTAACTGCATTTAGATATATCCCCTTATGTAAGCGTTAAAATAAATCTTACAATAAAAAATGTGATTTGTAATCTATTATGAATTGTGTGATTGGTTTCCTGATAGAATAGGTTTACAGATAATTAATGATTTATTAATATAACATTTTCCATCTATCAAGTGAAAATATGTTATGATGACCATATAATCATTGCGTTAGTTATGGTTTTAAGAATCAGGAGGAAGATTATGATCGACTTTACTATGAGACAAAAAGAAATAATGAATATTCTTGCAAAACATGAGCCTATAACTGCAGAACAAATTGCTGAAATGCTTGGTGTAAGTAAAGGCACACTTCGTTCTGATTTAGCTGTGCTAGTGATGACAGGTCATATTGAAGCAAAACCGAAAGTAGGCTATTTTCTATCCAATAATTTCAATCAGTCGAATCAGCAAGATGTTTGGAAACAGACGCTTGTAAAAGATATTCAAGGTGTTGCCGTTACAGTACAAGGGACTACCACGGTAAATGATGCAGTGATATCCCTGTTTTTAGAGGATGTTGGTTCATTAATTGTTGTCGATGAAAATAACAACTTGGAAGGAATCGTATCTCGGAAGGACCTATTAAAAGTAACCTTAGGTAACCCTCAAGCTGCATCGATGCCTGTACAACTTGTAATGACTAGGCAGCCGAAAGTCTATTCGATTGAACCAGATGAAAGTGTTTATGATGCAGCAAAAATGATGGTGTATTATGAAGTAGATAGTTTACCAGTGGTGAAAATAACAGATAATAGCCAAGTTAGAAAGGTAATTGGTAGGATTACTAAAACGAATATTGTAAAAGCATTAACTGATATGGGATCTGAAGCACAGCATAAAGGGGAGTCTTAAAATGCGAGATAATCAGTCGTTTATTTTTGTGTGTTCTGATGCAGTTGGGGAAACTGCAGAAGCGGTGGTAAGAGCAACAGTTAGACAATTTACTAGTAGAGATGTGCAATTAAAAAGATACAGTCATATCCAAACAGAAGAAGAAATTGAAGCAATTGTTCAAGAAGTAAGGTCAAACGATAGTTTTATTGCATATACACTCGTTCAACCTGAGTTGAGAGCTAAAATGCAACAAGATGCCATTCGTTATGATATACGAGCAGTTGATGTAATGGGTCCCATGATGCAAGCGTACATTGACACCTTCAATGGTAATCCGAAACCAGAACCCGGCCAGCGTCAAGTGTTAGATGAAGAGTATTTTAAAAGAATAGAAGCAGTAGAATTCGCGGTCAAATATGATGATGGAAAAGATGTAAAGGGTTTATTACTAGCTGATGTAGTATTAATTGGAGTTTCAAGAACTTCTAAAACACCATTAAGCATATTTCTAGCACATAAAGGAATTAAAACAGCCAACCTTCCTATTTTACCAGATATGGAAGCACCAGAAGAGTTATTTCAACCAGCAGATCGCATGATTGTCGGGTTGACCATTGATCCAGATCACTTATTAAAAATCAGATCTGAAAGACTAAAAACGTTAGGATTACCTGCACAGTCCAAGTATGCTTCCATGGATCAAATTAAGCGAGAATTAAAAACTGCTAATGAGTTGATGAAAAAACTAGATTGTCCTGTCATTAACGTTTCTGATAAATCAATTGAAGAAACAGCAGGTGTCATCATGAAAATGCGTGCGGAAGGCTAAAGAGGTATATATAGATAAGCACCATGCATACTTGGAAGAATAGTTTATGCAAAATACATCACCTGTTAAGTAAAGTGATCCCCGGGTGAATATGAGATGCGGACATTTGTTCCGTTATATGTAACAAAAGTGCTGTTTTTAGAGTGGTCGCGGACATCTATTCCGCTATTCATCGAAAATAGAGCTCATTTAAGCCAAAATAAACCAAATAAGGGATTCAATGTCCGCTAACATCGAAAAACGGGTGATTTTTAGTCAAATAACGTACACAATGTCCGCTCAATAAATGTTTGCACCAAAACAAATTTTCACGAGTTCGTAGTAGTATATATCTATTTTGAATATGCGACAGGTAGGACCGGGCGAGAAGTTTGCCTGGTTTTGTTTATATGCGCATTTTTCGATTATTCAAACAGTTCGTGATATTATAAGATTAACCTGGTAAATTAAGGAGGTACATATGCGAAAAAGAGTATTAGTTACCGAACCAATTCCCAATACAGTAAAGAATTATCTACAAGAACATGTAGAATTAACAACATGGGATAGTATAGAACAAATGCCCAGAGAAGAACTATTAAATACGATTGGCAGTTTTCATGGATTGATCACAGCGAAAGACCGCATTGATGATGAGTTACTAGTACAAGCAGGTCAACTGGAAGTTGTGAGTAATATTTCTGTTGGTTATGACAATTTTGATGTGGATGCGTTAAAGCGTTCAGAAATCATAGCGACACACACACCATATGTATTAGATGAAACAGTGGCAGACCTTATTTTTGGTTTAATTCTTAGCAGTGCAAGAAGAATTACCGAATTAGATCAATATGTCAAGCAAGGTAAATGGGACAAAGCAGTCGATGACCCATTATTTGGTCACAATGTCCATCATAAGAAACTAGGTATTATAGGAATGGGCAGAATTGGAGAGAAAGTAGCTAGAAGAGCAAAACTAGGCTTTGAAATGGAGGTTACATACTATAACCGATCTCGTAAAGATAAAGTGGAAAAAGAGTTAGAGGTAATATATCAAGATCTGGATCTTTTGTTGCGAGAGTCTGATTTTATATTACTGATGACTCCATTAACAAAAGAAACATTGCATTTAATTAATGCAGATGCATTTGAAAAAATGAAAGACTCTAGCTTCTTTATTAATGCATCAAGAGGTAAAGTAGTCGATGAAACAGCGCTAATTAAAGCTTTAGAAGAAAAGAAAATTGCTGGAGCAGGGCTGGATGTGTTTGAACAAGAACCTGTAGATCCGAATAATCCATTGCTTAAAATGGACAATGTCGTTACATTGCCACATATAGGCTCAGCTACTACAGAAACACGGGAAGAAATGAAATTTTTCGCAGCCAAAAATATGCTGCAAGGACTAAATGGTGAACAACCTGAAGCTGTAATTAAAGAATTACAATAATCATGGAGGGTTTACAATGGCGAATGTGCAGTTGGGTAAAACAGATTTAACTATTAATCCAATCGGTTTAGGAACAAATGCAGTTGGTGGACATAATTTGTATCCTAATTTAAATGAAGAGACGGGAAAAGACTTAATACGTACGGCAATGAATGAAGGGATCAATTTTTTAGATACTGCCTATATATATGGACCAGGAAGATCTGAAGAGTTGATAGGTGAAGTGTTAACTGAAACCGGGAAAAGAAAGGAAATGATCATTGCGACAAAAGGTGCTCATCGCCCAAAAGATAATGATATGATTATAGACAATTCACCAGCTTTTCTAAAGCAGACGGTAGAAGAGAGTCTGAACCGGTTACAGACAGATTATATTGATTTGTTTTATATTCATTTTCCTGATGAGGAAACACCTAAAGATGAATCGATTGGCGCGTTATTTGATTTAAAAGAGCAAGGTAAAATAAGATCAATCGGTGTATCGAATTTTTCACTAGAACAGCTAAAAGAAGCTAATAAAGATGGATATGTTGATGTCTTCCAAGGGGAATATAACCTAATTAACCGTCAGGCAGAAGAAGAACTTTTCCCTTATTTGAAGGAACATGGAATTTCATTTGTCCCTTATTTTCCGCTCGCTGCCGGTTTATTAGCAGGTAAATATAAAAAAGGTGATCAGTTCCAAGATTTACGTCAAAATATGGAGCATTTTAAAGGTGAGCGGTTTGAACGAGAGCTAGATCGTTTGGAAGAAGTAAAACAAATCGCAGCTGCCAAAGGGGAAGATACTGCTCATGTGGTGCTAGCTTGGTATTTAAAAAATCCAGTCATTGATGCGATCATTCCAGGTGCTAAACGACCAAGTCAAGTTTCCGATAATTTGAAAACACTAGATGTTCAGTTAACAGACGAGGAATATAATAAAATAGATCAAATTTATCGTTAAGCTGCATGAAAAATAAATGAAATTGAAGTAATAAAACCCGTTTCACTATAGTGAAACGGGTTTTAAACTATTTAAGAGGTATTTTGTTTTTAGCTTATTCATTTGCACGGTTCGCTTGTTCCATTACACGATTCGTTTCTTCTACAGCCTGATCTAAAGCTTCTTGTGGATCAGTGCCTTGTAATACATTTTCCATGGCAGTTACGACTTGTTGTCTAGCTTCAGGGAAAACGGAAATTAAAGCACCTTGTGTTGCATACGAAGGTTTTGTTTCTTGTAATTGCTCAACTGTAACTTTCAGTTGCGGAACTTCTTCCCATCTTTCTTGTACCATTTCTTCATCATATGCAGCAGGGTTAATAGAAAAGTAGCCTGTATCAATGTGCCATTTTGCTTGGCTTTCTGGTGACTGTAAGTATTTCATAAACTCCCATGCTGCTTGTTGTTTTGCTTCATCAATTCCATTTGACATCCACAAAGAGGCGCCACCGATAATAACACCATTACGTTCAGCTTCTTCAGAATATGGAATATAGGCAACACCTACTTCAAACGGTGCATTTTCCACTGTGCCAGCAACACCTGCTGAAGAGTCTAAGTACATAGCAGTATTTTCAGTTTGGAAAGCTGCACGGATATCATCCCAATTAGATCCAAAGTTACCGTATGTACCAGCTTGATTCATTTCATCGATTAATTGGAATACACGTAATCCTTCTTCGCCATTGAATACTGCTTCCGTTGCTTCGTCACTACGACCATTATCATTGTTTACAAATAATCCGCCTTGAGTAGCGATTAATTCCTCAATAAACCAGCCATAGTTTAAAATGGAGAAACCATATCTTTCGGTGTTATCACCGTCTTTAACTGTCAGTTGCTCAGCTGCTTCTTTGATTTCTTCAAAGGTTTGCGGTGGATCTTCAGGATCTAAACCAGCTTCTTCAAATGCATCTTTATTATATAACATGACTGGAGTAGAAGAGTTAAAAGGCATCGAATATAGTTGATCATCGACGGTGTAGTAATTCAAAATGTTTTCTTCTAGCTGATTAATATCATAACCTTCTTCATCAATAAAAGATTGCACTGGTTCAATAAAACCACTATCAATCATATATTTAGTACCGACTTCAAAGGTCTGGATTATTGCCGGGGCATCTTCTGTTCCACCAACACTGCGGAATTTGGTCAATGCTTCTTCATAAGAGCCTTGAAATTCTGGGATAATCGTATATTGGTCTTGAGATTGATTGAAATTATCGACAATTGCTTCAATTGACTCTTGTCCGCTACCAGACATCGCATGCCAAAAAACAGCTTCTACTTTTTCGTCCATTGCTTCTTCTTCATTTGTCTCTTCATTTTCGGTGCTTTCGTCAGCTTGTTGCTCTTCATCGGCAGTATCTTCCTCAGGTTCTTCTCCTTCTGCATCATTAGAGCATGCAGTGATAAATATTAGTAAACTTAACGTTAAAAAAAACAATAGTAATAACTTTTTCATTTGAATAATTCCCCCTTATTATTTAAGTGCACCTTGGGCAAGCCCTTTTTGCAATTGCTTTTGTCCTAAAAATAACAAGATTAAAGTTGGAATAATGACGATAATTACTCCTGCCATAACCACCCCCCATTCTGATGCCATTTCCTGTGTTTGTAATTGCTTTAAACCAATTTGAACGGTTCTTACTTGATCATTGTTCGTCACAAGTAGTGGCCATAAATACATATTCCAAGTTGTCAAGAATCCATAAGCTCCCAATGTTACAAAAGATGTACGGCAGTATGGAATGACAACTTTCCAGAAAAATTTAAAAGAGCGTAATCCAGCGATATCGCTTGCTTCTTTTAGTTCTTTAGGTATCGTAAGGAAGTGTTGTCTTAAAAGGAACGTTCCGAACGCAATAGCAAAGAAAGGTATCGTTAAACTTTGGTAATTATTAATCCAGTCTAGTTGCTGAATCGTGAGGAAGTTGGGAATCATGGTAGCTTCCCATGGAATCATCATCGTAGAGATAAAGATAAAAAAGACAATGTTTCTACCTTTAAAAGGAATGAAAACAAAGGCATAAGCAGCTAACGCACTTACTATTAATTGTCCTAGCATCACGACAGTTGAAACAAAAAAGCTATTCCATAAATAGTGGGCTAGGGGTAATCGTTCGAAAGCCTTCTGATAATTTTCTAGATGAAAGCTTTCCGGTATGAACTTTCCTTGTAATAGTTCCGCACCACTCATAAAGCTGATCAAGAACGCATATACTACCGGAAAAAAGACGATTACAGCTGTCATAATTAACAGCAGATATGTAATGGTAGGGCGAAGTATTTTCATTGATAGTGCACCTTCCTTTCTCCAAATTTGAATTGTAAAATAGTTACAATTAAAATACATATAAAAAGAAAGATTGATTGTGCACTTGCTGTTCCAAACTGGTAATTAACAAAGGCTTCACGATAGATAGAATAAACGATCAAATTAGTAGATTCAGATGGACCACCTTGTGTTAGAATGTCAACTTGACCAAACGTTTGGAACGCATTAATCAATGAAACTGTAATAACAAAAAATAAAGTAGGTGATAACATAGGAATCGTAATTCTCCTCAGTTGGTAAAAATAACTTGCACCTGAAATTCTGGCGCTTTCATAAAGATGATCATCGATATTTTGTAAACCTCCTAATATAATGAGAAAAGAAAAACCAATATTCATCCAAATTGTTGTGACAGAAACAGATACTAAAGCCCAGTTTGGATGTAGCAACCAATCGATTGAAGTTCCACCTATGGAAGTAATGAGCTGGTTTAAAATCCCCATACTTGGGTGGAATATAAATAGCCACACTACAGCAGAAGCTGCGACAGATATACCCATTGTCGAGGAATAAATGGTTCGAAAAATGCCGACACCTTTAATTTTTTCATTTGCAAGTAAAGCCAAGAATAACGAAATAATAACACCAGTCGGTACGGTGTAAAGAACAAACAAAATAGTTGCTTTAATACTTTTATGGAAACTCTCCGCTTGAAGAATATATTGATAATTCTCTAAGCCAACAAAAACATTTGCATTTCCTTGCTGATCAGTTAAAAAGAAACTTAAGTATAATGTTTTGCCGAGTGGATAAAATAAAAAGACACTAAAAAGAATAATAGATGGTAATAAATATAAGATGGCTGACCTCCAATATATAAATCTCCACTTTGTATCTATTTTAGTGACGGATTTCTCTTGTAATTCTGCTGTGCTTTTCATATAATTCCCTCACGCACGTTCTGATGTTGAATATTTTGGGGACCTTGAAGTAATTTTTCTGTTTTCCCATCATAGATACAAAGTGAATCAGGATCAAGTGTCAATCTCATTGTCTGACCAACTCGAATATCCCATTGTCCATACCACTTGGCATACCAAACCGACTTATCGTTCCATTTGAATTTCAGCAAGGTTTCCGTCCCTAATATTTCTACATGATCGATGGTTACTTCAAAAGTCAGATCCAGGTTAGATGATTCTTCTTGAAACTTTATGTTCTCAGGACGAATACCAACAAGGACTTGGTCACTGTTTCCATCGTTCACAATTAAGCGATCAACAGGTATCGAGATTCCGTCCCTAATTGTTATTTTAGAAGAACTCTTATCTACCAATCCAGTTGTCAAATTCATCGGCGGTGAACCAATAAATTTTGCCACAAATGGATTCGCTGGTGTGTTATAAACGTCGATAGGTTTTCCTACTTGTTGAATCACGCCTTCATTTAATACCATAATGCGATCGCCCATTGTCATTGCTTCCACCTGATCATGTGTAACATAAATTAAGGTAATACCTAGTTTTCTCTGCAATTCACGAATTTCTGAACGCATATGTGCTCTTAATTTGGCATCTAAATTAGATAAAGGTTCATCCATCAAACAAATAGGGGAGTTAGTAATAATAGCTCTCGCTAAAGCAACGCGTTGTCTTTGACCACCTGATAAATGACGGGGCTTTCTTTTTAAATAATCTGTTAAACCTAGCATTGTCGCAATTTCATAACACTTTTCTTTCTTTTCTTTTTTGCGCATTTTTTTTACATCAAGACCAAAAGTAATGTTATCTTCAACAGTCATATGAGGATATAGCGCATAATTTTGAAAAACCATGGATAGTTCACGTTTACTGGGTGGGAGATGATCAGCTGTTTTGCCATCAATTAATAACGAACCCGAAGTAATGTCTTCTAATCCCGCTATCATTCGTAACAGTGTACTTTTTCCGCATCCTGAAGGTCCAACAAGTACAAAGAACTCTCCAGGTTCAATGATTACGCTGACATTTTTGACAACAAGTTGTTCCTTGTCGTAGCTTTTATCGACTTGTTTTAGTTCGACAGAATACATAATAGATTCTCCTTTAATAGATTAGCTTGTATGTCATTACCGATTATAGAGAAGTTTTATGAACGGGGTATTAATATAGTGTAAAAATATATATACAAAAATTAACAAATTTCATCATTAATTAATAAGAATCGAGGAAAAATACTTCCATAATAGACAGAATATTGTATGATAGTATTGGTGAAGAAAATTATAGATGAAATATGTTTATTGTTGTAATGAGGTGTAAATGTGGACATTATAAGAGAAGTAATGGCTTTGCCTGTAGATAATTTTTTAGGAATGCTGATATATGCTGTGATTTTTATGTTTGTGGCAGGGCTTGTGTTTAGTTTAGCGTTAAAATTTATTCCCAATCGTTTACCATATGCCGTGAAAAGTTTAATCATTTTTATCGCTATTATTATTAGTTTAATTATTTGGTGGCAAATGATTGTGGAACCAGGGTTGAACCTATGATAAATAGCCAGCTACTATAGCTGGCTATTACTAGTTTTGCACTTAATGACGTTTAAAAAGATACAACATTTTCTGTTTTTGGTTTCTTTGCCTTTTCAGTTACCTCTTCCGTGTCTGGTTCCTCAAGGAAGAACATGCATAGGAAACAAACAACAGCTGATAGACCAATCAAGATAAAGAATACGGAAGGACTGACCATTGTAAAGATTGTAAGAAAAATAACAGATCCGATATTACCGTATGCACCGACCATCCCAGAAATTTGACCAGTAACCGGTTTTTTTATCATCGGAACCATAGCATATACTGCACCTTCACCAGCTTGCACAAAGAAAGAACAGCACATGGTAATGATAACAGCTAACCAGATTGGCCAGCTAGACCCGATTAGTGCCATACCGATGTAACCAAAAGCTAATCCAGCCGTAAAAATCATGAGAGTTTTTTTACGGCCAAATTTATCGCTAAGCAACCCTCCACTAGGTCTAGACATCAAATTCATAAAAGCAAAACTGCTGGCAATTAGTCCAGCTTGAGCTACTCCGAGTGAGAAAGTTTCTTCAAAAAACTGGGGCAGCATCGATACAACAGCCAACTCGGATCCGAAAGTACAAAAGTAAGCAAAATTTAAAATAGCAACTTGTTTGAAAGAATACTTTTCCTTTTCAGGTACACCTTTTCGAAGGTGGTCTTTATTTACATTCCAAATCTTTTGTAAATTATATAAAAATAAGGCGATTAACATAACCAATATGATAACGAAAACATAAAAACTGATAAAATTTAAATTCCATAACCGGAAGCTCTGAAAGATAAGGATTCCAAAGACGGGGATACTCATCAGCATTAATCCTATTAAATCACGATAACTGGTAACTTCCAGTGCCCCACTTTTCTTAGGTTTTTTATAAGTAACTCCTTCCGGTGTATCCTTAACTAATCGCAAGAAAATAATTCCATAAATCAAACTGATAATTCCGGTTAAACCAACTGCATAACGCCATCCATCTTCTCCTCCAAAAAGGATTGCTAGTGTTGGAAGTGTCATGGCAGCTGCAGCAGAACCAAAATTCCCCCAGCCACCATAAACGCCTTCAGCAAAGCCGACATTTTTTTCGGTGAACCATTCCGATACTAATCGAATTCCTATTACAAATCCAGCACCTATAAGTGCTAGGAAGATACGGGAAATCATCAATTGTGTAAACGAGTTGGATAAAGCAAAAGTGAAACAAGGAATACTTAATATAATTAACAAGCCGGAATATACTCTTCTTGGTCCAAATCTATCTACTAGCATTCCGATTAATACCCGGGCAGGAATGGTCAATGTCACGTTTGCAACTGCAAGTAAAGCAACCTCGTCATTTGATAATCCAAATTGACTTTTTAACGTTGTCATAAATGGAGCCATGTTAAACCATACAACAAACGTAATAAAAAAAGCTAAGGTAGTAAATCCTAGTGTTCTAATATTTCCTTGATAACCTGAATTCATTCCATAAACCTCCTGTAGTGATGTTATGTATTCATTATAGGAGGTTAGCGATAATAAACAATTAAGTGGTAAAATTCTCTAACAAGGAAAAAAAATACACCACCATTTGTTGTCAAATGGTGGTTCTTTTAGATTGCTTTCTCTTTTAATTTAGTTCTTTGCAACGCTTGCTTCGACTGGTTAACATTCAGTTGAGTTGTTGCCAAGAAACATAATAATAACATAATAGATATAGCTATAAAAAAGGTAACAGGAAAAAATAAGTTTAACACTGCTAGAAAACAGAGGGAGCCAATATTGCCGTAAGCGCCGACCATTCCAGCTATTTGTCCCGTTCGATTTTTTTTCACGAGCGATACCATTGAGAAAATTGCTCCTGAAGCTGCTTGACTTATTAACGAACAGCATATAGTCAGTAATAGAGCCAGATAAATTGGCCAGCTACTATTAACAAAAGCCATCATCATATATAAAAGAGACAGGCTAGCCAAAAGCAGCAACGTTATTTTTTTTCGCCCAAAACGGTCACTAAGCCAACCACCAGCCGGACGCGCAATCAAGTTTGTAAATGCAAAGCTGCTGGCAATAGCGGCTGCAAAAACTGCATGAATAGTAAATGTGTTTTGGAAGAACATTGGCAGCATCGAAATAATCGCAAGTTCGGATCCAAAAGTTGCAAAATATCCAAAGCTTAAAATGGCTACATTTTTCATCGAAAATCTTTCTTTATCTGGTATTTGATTCTGTAAATAGCTTCGATTTGCCTTCCATCTTTTTACCATATTGAATGCATAGAACAAAACAATAGTACTATAGAGAAGTGTAGCTGTTAAATTAGATAATATACCAGTTTCTTGTAATGTCCATACTAATATCGCCATTCCACCATAAATAGGAATTGTAAGCACAAGTAGTATAATAAAATCGCTATGGCTGGATGCTTTCATAGGGTTGGCAGTTTTAGTATACTGAAAGGTTTTCCAAGCAGGTGTATTTTTTGCTTTGAAAAAGAATATAACACCATACAATAATACTAAAACACCTGTTAAACACATAGCGTAACGCCAGCCGTTTTCCCCTCCGAATAGGACTGCCAGTGTTGGCAGAGTCAAGGCAGCAAAAGCAGATCCGAAATTACCCCAGCCAGCATAGATTCCTTGTGCAAAACCTGCTTGTTTTGTTGGGAACCATTCTGTTACCATTCTAATTCCAATTACAAAGCTGGCACCAATTGTTCCTAATATTAGTCTCGAGATGAGTAGTTGCATATACGTGGTGCCAAAAGCAAAAACAAAACAAGGGATACTCATCGTAATAAGTAAAATGGAAAATACATATCGTGGACCATAACGGTCAACTAATCGACCGATTACAATACGTCCGGGAATACTTAAAGCAAGGTTTACAATCATTAATGCACCGATTTCATCACTAGACAGTGCCAATTGTTCCTGAATCGTTGATTGAAAAGGTGCCATATTGAACCAAACCATTACACTTATAAAAAAACCAAGTGTCGAGATTATTAGCATTTGTTTCTGTCCAGCATAGTCATGTTTACGTGTAGTCATCGTATAACTCCTTGTAAATGTAATCTATAATTTGCTAAATTTAGGCCCTATTCACATACTTTGACAACGCTTTTTTCATAAACTGCAAAGTAACGTGGACTCCCAAGTACATCTGGATTGAACGCGGACATTTGTTCCGCTAATTGTGACAAAAATGCCGTTTTTAGTGTGGTTGCGGACATCTTGGACTTCTGTCAAGAAAGTGGACACCTAAATAACGAATACATGTCAGATTACCGTAGCCTTTTCTTCACTTTTCAAATGATAGATGATACCGCGGAGGCATCAAGCCCAAACCACTTGACCCCTCCACGGAATCATCTGGCTAGTCGCTAAGTGATGAAAAGGCAACTTACTGCTTCGATAAGTGCTCTTTCTTTTATGCCGCATGCTGCCTATCGTATTTTTGCTTGAACGCTACCGGAGATATAAAACCAATGGATCCATGTATTCTTTTTCGATTATAGAAAAGCTCTATATAACGATAAATCTCCGCGTAAGCTTGCTCCTTCGTTTGAAATCGTTGACCTCTCATTAATTCTTTTTTGATTAGGCTGAAGAACGATTCTGCACAAGCATTATCATAACAATTTCCTGTACGACTCATGCTTGCCTCCATACCAAATTCTTTCAGTTTGTCCCGGTACTCCGTAGAAGCGTATTGTGTACCACGGTCGGAGTGGTGAAGCAAGCCTTTTTCTGGGTTTCTTAACGTATAAGCATCTTCTAGTGCTTGAAGAACTAATGACGTTTCCATATGTCCATCTAAGCGCCAACCAACTATTTCACGAGTATATAAGTCCAGAATCGCAGCTAAATATAAGCGCCCTTGTCGACAAGGGATATAGGTGATATCAGCTACCCATATCTTGTTTGGTTCTGGTGCTGTAAAGTGTTGATTTAACCTATTAGGTGCTACAGGATCATCATGATTTGAATGCGTTGTAGATACTTTATATGGCTTAGATACACAAGATCGTAAGTTTAGTTCTTTCATGTACACACTAACGGTTCTTTCTGTTACTTGATATCCTTCTTGGACTAATAGCTTTGTGATTTTGGGACTACCATATATACTGTCAGCATCGTAATAATGGTATTTAATTCGTTTCTTTATGGCTTCCCTACGTATTTCTTGTGGACTCGGCTTATGCTTTCTCCATTTGAAATAACCGCTCGTAGACACCTCTAATACTTTACACATCTTCTCCACTGAAAACACCGAGCGATTGTCTTCAATGAATAGAAACTTCATTTTTTTGGTCTGCTGAAGATGTGCACCGCCTTTTTTACGATAGCCAATTCTTCCTCGGTCTCCGCTATTTTCTTGTCTTTTGCCTTTAGTTCCCGTTCTTTTTCCTTTAGTTCTCGCTCCAGTTTCTTTAAACGTTCTTCCACCACCACCGGTTCGTTTTCAAATTCGCGATATTTACTCATCCATTCATGCAGACAACTTAGTGGAACCTTGATATCTTCCGCAATCTCTGTCATGGTTTTCTTTTGCTTTTGCTCTTGCGCAAACTTTACCGTTTCTCTTTTAAACTCTTCACTGTATCTTTGCCGATGTTCTC
>NZ_JAGFVL010000018.1 GCF_017599345.1 Gracilibacillus suaedae | reverse complement strand
TTCAATTGTCAGTGTATTATGGATGGTATATGTATTCTTCCGAGTGAAACAATCAATCCACATGCTGCAATTAAACAGTTATTTTAACAATCGATTATGGCGCTGGATGACAGAGCATTGGTCAAAAGTTGTACCGGTTCATGAGTGGTTAGCACTTCTTTTCGCACTACTATTATTATTTTTGGCGTGGAATTGGCTCATATTCGTGATCGTATTGCTAGGTCTATTTGTGCCTAGAAATAAACAAGAAAAGAAAAAATTAGCTGTGACCGCACGTGTCAAACGTCTGATTACGACTATTGCAATTATCTATCTTTTCTTCCTAGCAACTAGCTTACATTTTATTTGGAATGATTACCCGTTAAGCTATGCTGGGTTAGTGATTGTACTAGGTTCTATTCTCACATACGGAGTAGTGTTATTGGCGAATCTCATGAATAAACCGATTGAAAATAGAATTAAAGCATATTATTACCAAGATGCAAAACGTATTATCAACAGTGCGAAAAATACCGAAACAATTGGTATTACAGGGAGCTTCGGTAAAACAAGTACAAAGTTTATTTTAGATACGATATTGTCATCACACTTTAACACGTTAAAAACACCGAACAGTTTTAACACGAAAATCGGTGTAACGATCACTATTCGGAACTCTTTAAAGCCATATCATGATGTATTTATTGCTGAAATGGGGGCGAAAGAGCCTGGCAATATTCAAGAAATCTGTGAGTTAGTAGGGCATAAATATGCGATTCTAACAGCAATTGGGGAACAGCACTTAGAAACGTTTAAATCATTAGACAACATTAAAAAAACCAAATATGAGATTGTTGAAACATTGCCTGCTGACGGCATTGCTTTCCTCAATCGTGATGATCCAAACATTATGTCTTATACCCCGAAAAATCAGTGCCGTAAAGTTTATTTTGGAATCGATGATCAAGAAGCAGACTACTTAGCTTCTGCTATTCGTTTTCACAAAAAAGGAACGACTTTTAGAGTGACGAATAAAGCAGGAACATTAGATGCAGATTTTGAAACAAAGATATTAGGTAAGCATAATGTATATAATATTTTGGCTGCGATTAGTGTGGCGTGGGAAATGGGAGTACCTCTCGCCAAACTGCAAATGGGTGTGAAGAAGATTCAGGCAGTGAAACACAGAATGGAAATAAAGAAAGGCTTCGGTAATTTAACAGTAATTGATGACAGTTTTAATTCAAATCCGACCGGTTCCCGAATGGCTTTAGAAGTACTCTCCTCAATGGAAGGATTTAAAGTATTGGTGACACCAGGTATGGTAGAATTAGGTGATAAGGAATATTCATATAATAAAGCATTTGGTGAATATGCGAGTGATGCGTGTGACTATGTGATTTTAGTAGGTGAAAAACAGACAAAACCTATTCAGGATGGTCTTCGTGAAAAAGGTTACCCGGAAGAGCAATTGTTTATCGCAAAAGACTTAAATCATGCGATATCACAAATACAAGCATTAAACCGGCAAGATGCGATTATTTTATTGGAGAATGATTTACCTGACACATATAACGAGTAATGATATTGGGAGGAATAGGCAGTGAAAACGAAAGTAGCCGTTATCTTTGGTGGCGTTTCTGTAGAACATGAAGTTTCCGTTATCTCGGCACTTCAAGCATATAATGCAATCGATCGATCCAAATATGAACCAGTACCGATTTATATTAGCAAAACAAAAGAATGGTATACAGGCGATGTATTAACAGATATCGAAAATTATAAAGACTTGGACCAGTTGTTTAAACAAGCTGACAAAGTCGTATTAGAACAAGAAGGAGAAGGGAATATTGTATTAAAGAAAAAGGAACGTTCCCTTTTCTCAAAAGGAGTTATTACAACTATAGATATTGTTTTCCCGGTTATTCATGGTACAAATGGTGAGGATGGGTCATTACAAGGTTATCTGGAATTATTAGGTCTTCCTTATGTCGGCTGTGATGTTGCGTCATCAGCAGCTGGTATGGATAAAGTAATGATGAAGCAGATTTTGCATGATTCCGGAATACCTATTGTTGATTATGAGTGGTTTTACTCAAGTCAGTGGCATGAAGAGCAAGATGAGATAAAGCAAATGGCAGACAAAGTCGGTTATCCGGTTATCGTGAAACCTGCTAACCTTGGATCAAGCGTAGGAATTTCCAAGGCAGAAAATGAAGAGGAATTAGAAGAGGCTATTGAGCTTGCGATTTCCTATAGCTTTAAAGTGATTATTGAAAAAATGGTAACAGATTTAACAGAGGTTAACTGTTCTGTGATTGGTGACTATGAGAAAGTGGAAAGCTCGGTCTGTGAACAGGTGTTAAGCACCGATGAAATTTTATCTTATGCAGATAAATATCAGAGTGGTGGTAAAACAGGAGATACAAAAGGGATGGAAAGTGTAAATCGGATTATCCCTGCAGAAATTAGTGAGCAAGCTACTGCGAAGGTTAAAGAACTGGCAGAGAAAACCTTCCGCTTATTGAATGCTAGTGGTGTATCTCGAATCGACTTTTTACTAAACCCCGATGGAAAAGTTTTTGTCAATGAAATCAATACGATTCCAGGTTCACTATCTTTCTATTTATGGGAACCAAGCGGAAAAGATTTTGAACAATTAACAGATCAACTTATCCAACTAGCGTTAAAACGAGAGAGAGAACGCCAATCGATCCAGTTCTCCATTGACACTAACCTTTTCTCACTACACAGTAAGGGGCAGGGGGCAAAAGGAAAATAAATCATGTTGAAGACACGGAGTAGAATTTATTTACCGTGTCTTTTTTTTTGCACGATAAAAACAACAAATCCGTAGAAGGGGAAAAATGATTTGTTGAATAAATCGAGATAATCGACAAATCAAAAAGGTGAGAAGAAAGATTTGTTGAATAAGCTGAGATAATCGACAAATCAAAAAGGTGAGAAGAAAGATTTGTTGAATAAGCTGAGATAATCAACAAATCAAAAGGATGAGAAGAAAGATTTGTTGAATAAGCTGAGATAATCGACAAATCAAAAGGATGAGAAGAAAGATTTGTTGAATAAAACGAGATAATCAACAAATCAAAAGGATGAGAAGAAAGATTTGTTGAATAAATCGAGATAATCAACAAACCTAAGGGATGAAAGAAAGATTTGTTGAATAAGCCGTATAATCAACAAATCTATCTATATATAGAAAAGAGGCCTAGGTAAGGATCCAACAAAGCGGTGATTTGTCACAGCAAATTAATGCACCTCTCCAGAATTGCATTATCCCTAAAGATGCATCAGTAGCAAATGGAGCCGATTAATATTGGAGTGGAGAAAAATACATAGCTATATTTCACCCTCGGTATATTTGTCGCAAGTAATCTGTCGGCGGCATGCCGGTTACTTTTTTGAAGACTCGGCTGAAATAAAAAGGATTAGAGAATCCTAGTTTGTCGCTTACCTCTGAAACATTATAGTTTTCTTTGCGAAATAATTGAATTGCCTTTTCCACCATGCGTTCATTTTGATATTGTGTAATGCTTTTACCTGTATGCTGTTTAAACAGGGTAGAGAGATACGCATAATTCATACCTAAAGCTTCCGATATTTCTTGGCTGGATAACTTGTTGCTTTGTTGTTCATCAATTAACTGAATCATTTTAGCTATCATTCTATTTGATTTTTTATTTGTATAGGTTTCCAAATTCTCCAAGTATATCTCTAAAAAGAACTGATGTGTATGCATACTGGTTAATAAAGGTCGCATCGGGTGAGATGATTCAAACATTTCGAATAATTGCTCAAGTTGTGACTGGGTGTAGCCGTGGTGAGAAACTTCACCATATTTAGGCAATGTCAGCTTTCTCTGGTATTCTTCATGATGAACGAGTGAAGTTTTTCCATACATGCTGTATTCATTAACACTTTCCTGTATGTCGTGGTTAAAGAAATGAATATAAAACCACTCAGAACCAGGTTGATAGAATTCGGTCCCCCAATGATGGATGTTTTTTCTAAGAAAAAGATAGGATCCTTTTTTTAGGTTATATACTTCGTTATCTTCTATAACTTGTAATTGTCCCTTTTTAACGTAAACAAATACATTTAATTTAGGCATCACACGATCTGGATGTTTCTCCACACCATTTTTATCAGTCATTAAACCTATTTCATGAATAAGTGGGAATGAGTAGCTTGATATAATTACTGGATGAGCCAAAACGATCGCTCCTTTAAAACAGTTTAATTATATCTTATCAGAAATCTAAAAAAAAGATATGTAATTTTAGTTATTGTGAATGTACAATGGTACCTTAACACTTCATACTAGTATTAAGGAAAAGCTAGTGGAGGTGCATAATATGCAAAAAGTGAATTTGTTAGACGGAATGTTTAAAAACTCTCAACAGAAAGGAAAGGAATACTTATTATATTTAGATGTTGATCGACTTGTTGCGCCATGTTATGAGGCAGCAGGTAAGACAGCTAAAAAAGATCGATATGGCGGATGGGAGTCAATGGAAATTGCTGGCCATTCGATTGGTCACTGGCTGTCAGCTGCAGCAACAATGTATCAAGTAACTCAAGATGAATCTTTAAAAAATAAAATGGAATATGCTTTATCTGAATTAGCTACTGTTCAGTCACTTGATAAAGATGGCTATGTAAGTGGTTTCTCTCGAGATTGTTTTGACAAGGTGTTTTCTGGTGAGTTTGAAGTAGGGAACTTTAGCTTAGGAGGATCATGGGTACCGTGGTATTCCATACATAAGATATATGCAGGACTTATCGATGTTCATCAGATAACTGGTTCCAGATTAGCATTGGAAATGGTAACAAAACTTGCTGATTGGGCATATAACGGCTTGAAAGGTTTAACAAAAGACCAATTCCAACGTATGTTGACTTGTGAGCATGGTGGGATGAATGAAGCATTTGCTGATCTTTATTTAATAACAGCTGATAAGAGTTACCTAGAGTTAGCTGAAAGATTTTATCATGAGGCGGTATTAGATCCATTAGCGAATAAACAAGATGATTTAGAAGGAAAGCATGCCAACACACAAATTCCAAAAGTGATAGGAGTAGCTAAACTCTATAATATCACAGGGAAGGAAAAATATAAGCAGATAGCGACATTTTTTTGGGATCAAGTCGTTCGTTATCGCACGTATGCTATTGGTGGAAATAGTATTCGGGAACATTTTGGTCCAGAAAATGATGAAGAATTGGGGATATTGACAACGGAGACATGTAATACCTATAACATGCTTAAGTTAACGGAAATTCTTTTTACATGGGAGCAATCGGCTCATTACTATGACTATTACGAGCGTGCTTTGTATAATCATATTCTTGCGTCACAAGATCCTGATTCAGGAATGAAAACATACTTTGTATCTTCTGAGCCAGGTCACTTTAAAGTATATCATTCACACGATCATTCCTTTTGGTGTTGCACTGGTACAGGAATGGAGAATCCAGCTAGATATAATCGACGTATTTTTGAAAAAATAGCTGACAGATTGTACGTCCATTTATTTATCTCCGCAGAAGCATCCATCGATAATGATGATATGGTTGTTCGTCAACAAACCACTTTTCCATATCAGCCAAACACAACCATCACAATCGAAAAGGCTAGCAGTGAAATAAAAGAAATTGCCTTTCGCAAGCCTTACTGGTTCTCTGGTGTACCGACAGTTAGAATTAATGGAAATGAAGTAAAAACGAAAGAAGTTAATGGATACCTAATTATCAACCACGCTTGGCAAAGTGGAGATCAGATTACGTATGATCTACCATTGAATTTACATCGATACCATGCAAAAGATGATCAGAAAAAGCAAGTTATCATGTACGGACCGATTGTGTTAGCAGGGGCATTAGGGCGTGAAAATTTTCCTGAAACAGATATTCTGGATGATCACCAGGCATTAAATAATCATCCATTAATTGATGTGCCAGTATTGGTGACAAATGAACCGTTGAATGATTGGATAAAGATTAAAGACGTTAAAAAGCTGGTATTTGAAACAGAAGCTATCGGACAACCTGGCCATCAACAGCTACAGTTGAAACCTTTTTATAATATCCACCACGAACGTTATACTATCTATTGGAATATTATGTCGGAACAGGAGTTCAAAGAATTTGGTGATGAAGAAAGAAAACGAAAAGCTCGAGAACAAAAAATTATAGTTGATGAGGTTACGCCGAATGAACAGCAACCAGAAGTAGATCATAATATCCAGGCGAAAAATTCAACTTCCAGTTATAGTAATGACGTCCATAGCGGTTGGAGAGATGCTCGGGATGAAGGATATTTTAGTTATGACTTACGAGTTGATCCGGAAAAAGAGATGTATTTATACATCACGTATAACAAAAGTGATTTTATGTTAGAAATTAGTGGTAAGAAGATGGAAAGAGATTTTGAAATCAAAATTGATGGACATGTGCTAGCTAGAGAACACTTTAATAAACCAAATATTGGCGAGTTATATTCCAAATCCTACCCGATACCAACGGCACTTATCAATGGTAAAGACAAAGTGACGGTTACCTTTTATGCAGAAAAAAATAAGATTGCTGGTGGCGTATATCATGTTCGAATGTTAAATGAACCTTCATTATAGGGTAAGGGTTATTCTATAATTGAAAAGATCCCCGGCTAGCGGGGATCTTGCTTAATGATGGAACAGGATATCCTGGATATATAATTAGCTATAGAAAGAAGCACCTACAATAATTAACAAAATGAAAAGCACAACGATTAGGGCGAATCCACCGCCATAACCACCGCCGTGTCCATATCCAGAACCGTATCCACCGTATGGAGAGCAGCCTCCGTAATAGCTCATTCCTATCAACCTCCTTGTGTATTGTCACTATATAATGTATGTACTTTTTACAGATAAGTTAGGGTAAATGACTAGTTTTAGAGAAAATGGGCGATACCAGCTTTGGAAAATTTATTGTCAGATATATTTACAAGTTTACTGTTGGAGTGAAAAAGGTTTGTTATATTATATTCATCCTATTAATTAGTGAATGTGGAAAGTTCATTAATTAATAATATACATGTAAGCCTAAATAATTAGTCCACTTTAGCCTGCTTATATGTATGCTAGCTTGTTGCTCCCCTATCCATTTAAGGTGTCTGTTTTCACAAAACACAAAGAAGCCAACTTCACAACGAGGTTGGCTTCTTTGTGATCTAATATATAACTGTTCAGATAATTGATATACTATGAAATAACGTGAAAAGGATTTGCTCTCTTCCACGCTGAATTTTGAAGAGTGCTACCATTCGCTCCGGCAGAATACTGCGCTTTCGGTGGGCTCGACTTCAGCTAACTTGGTAAAGAAAACCACTTTACCAAGTGGATCTTCAGCTCTCGCTGTCCCACAGGAGTCTCCGTATTCTGCCTCCGCTATTTTTGTTCGCTGAGTATAGAATGAAATGGACTCAAGGTACTAAACTTTTCTGTTTTATTGCAATGCTAATCGGCTGTAAACCCCCCTGAGTAGTCGCACCCTATGCGACTATGGTTGGTGAGAAATCGACTGGTTGATTTCGAATTAGTGTTGTGGAGCATATCTTAACGAAGGCCGCCCACTTTCACTCCTGTGGGAATTGTTTGACCTGAAGATCCACTTTTTCGAGCGGTATTTGCTCGAAAAAATTAGATGAAGGGCAAACCCCACGGAAAGGGAAGTGGGCAGCCGGAGTGGCAGTTATAATCACGATATATGTCAAAATTACTTCATAGGTGACTATGCTTTTAGTTTCGAACAAACAGTATTTTCATTACTTCGCAGTTTATATCTAATGTGGATTAGTTAACAATCCCTAATTGCTTCAAGCCGTTATAGATTCCAGATTCCTCTACGGAAGTGGTGCGATGTTTGGCGTATTGAAACACTTCAGGACTTGCATTTGCCATTGCAAAGCTTTCACCGACATATTGCAGCATTTGTTTATCATTCATCCCATCACCAAAGGCAATCGCTGACTCAGCTGGGATGTCTAGTTCTTGGAGTACTTTTTGAATAGCTTGCCCTTTGTTGACATTTTCTCTGATCATATCATAACAATGCTCTAAGCCAGCTACATTTACTTGTGAAAAATAAATATCCTCTTGCTCTACATCATAAAGAACTGGTTCATTAGGTTGAACATCCATCAGCGTAATACCTAATATTTGATCGCGATAGATATCTTCATATGCTTGGTGATTCTTCAAATCAAAATAATCAATGAAATCTTTTACTACTTGCTTTGATTCTGAAGTCACTAAATTTAATTCATTAGTATACAGAATCATTTCATGTTCATTTTGTTTAGCGACATCTAAAAATTGATCAATCACAGAGCTAGATATCGGCTCATCAACTACTGTTTTTCCATCATAAATCGCATATGCCCCGTTGTAACCTATAAAGGAATCTACCTCTAATTCTTTAGCGATATCATCTACTTCATGGAGAGGACGTCCAGTAGCAAGGAATACTTCAATCCCTTTATATTGTGCTTGTTTAACGGCAAGCTTAGTCGTATCCTCAATCGTATGATCACGTCGTAGAATAGTCCCATCAATATCTAAGAAAAGAGCTTTGTAGTTGGTCATCATCAGTCTCCCTTGATTAAAAAGTAAAGTTCTTTAATTCTTCGCCACTTGTTTCTTCATAGCCCTTCATATACTTAATACGACGTTGAGCAGCAGATTGATTTACTTGTTCATCAGCATGGTAGGATGAACGAACTAGTGGCCCTGCTTCACAATGCTTGAAACCTTTTGATAAGGCTATTTGTTTTAATTCATTGAATTCGTCTGGATGGTAATAACGTTCCACATTTAAATGCTTTTTAGTAGGCTGTAAGTATTGACCGATCGTCACAATGTCCACATTGTTGGCGCGTAAATCATCCATTGCCTCAATAAGTTCTTCTTTTGTTTCACCAAGTCCGACCATGATACTCGATTTAGTCGGAGTATTGGGAGCAATTTCCTTTACGCGGCGTAATAATTCAAGAGAGCGGTCATACATGGCAATAGCGCGTACTTTTTTGGTAAGTCTTCTCACTGTTTCGATGTTATGATTAAAAATGTCTGGACCACTATCCATCAAAGTATGTAAGCTTTCATAATCACCCTTCATATCAGAGGGTAAAATTTCAATGGTACAACCTGGCACTCTTTCGCGAATTTGTCTAACCGTTTCAGCAAATACTGCAGCACCGCCATCTTTTAGGTCATCACGTGCAACTGCTGTGACAACAACATGCTTTAAGTCCATAATCTCAACAGACTCAGCAACTCTTTTTGGTTCGCCCCAGTCCAGTTCATTCGGTAAGCCTGTTTTAACAGCACAGAATCGGCACCCTCTTGTACAAGTATCACCGAGAATCATAAAGGTAGCTGTTTTCCTCTCACTCCAGCATTCATGAATATTCGGGCATTTTGCTTCCTCACAAACAGTATTTAACCGTTTATCGCGCATTAAGTGTTTTAGACGGTTATATGATTTGTTTGTATTTATTTTTATTTTCAACCATTCCGGTTTGCGAAGGTGTTCTTGTTCTTTTGCCATTGTGTATCGCTCCTATCTAGTAAAGTTCCATTGATCACTCAAATATTTGCGTTCCATAAGTTCACTGATTTCTTGTTCTTGTTCCTTCGTAAATTGAAATTCCTGTAGCTTAATGTCTAGCCCTTTTTCAAATCCTTTTTTAAAGGCTTCTTTCACTTCTTTTAATGTGACTTTTCTGTTTGCTGCTTGCTCAATAGAAATGGCCTTATTATCAAAGGCATCCCGTGCTCTTTGCTTTACCCTTTCATTTCGGTAAATAAACAAATCATAAAGTTTATCATTGTCGACTGATAACGGGATCGAGCCATGCTGTAAAATAACCCCTTGTTTTCTTGTTTGGGCACTGCCCGCAGCTTTCTTTTGATCGACTACCAGTTCATACCATGAAGGCTCTTCAAAACAGACAGCAGATTGTGTTGTATTTAACTTACCCTCAGGTATAGCAAAGGATGCATCAATACCTAAGCTACGGAAACCTTCTAACAATCCTTTTGATAGTACCATATAGGCTTCTTTTATGGACTTAGGCATTTTAGGATGCGCCTCGGATACGATCACACTGTAGGTTAATTCCTGATCATGTAAAACAGCACGCCCACCTGTCAACCGTCTGACAAGATCTATACCATGATTCCGGACTGCTTCCAAATCAATCTTATTGACGGTTTTTTGAAAATAACCGATCGACAATCCTGCTGGCAGCCATTCATAAAAACGAATAGTTGGTGGTATTTTGTTTTTGCTGTGCCAATGAAGTAAGCACTCGTCGACTGCCATATTGTAAGCTGGTGTCTGTTTCTCTGTGTCTATAAAATACCATGTCTCCGTCATATAGTGTTAGTTTCCCTTGATGAGAAAACTAGTCCCCCTTTTAGAATTTTTAAACTATTTCCATAATTATGGTACATCTAGGGACTATATCTGTCAAAAGATTAAGATAAATACGAATTGTTGCACGATGTGATATAGTAGAAGGGGTGAAAAGAAACGAGACAACAGGGAGTTACAGTAAAATGAGCGGATTTAACGAACAATTTATAATTTCAATTGTTATTATTGCAATTGGTTATGTATTAAAACGATTTAGTCTTGTTAAAGAAAAAGATGGCGAAGGAATAGCAAGGGTAGTCTTTAATTTAACATTACCATGTTTAATTATCGTGACGTTTAGTGATGTTGACTTTTCGGCTTCATTATTTTATTTGGTTATTATTGCTTTTATATACGGTGTGATTAATGCCGTACTTGCACTTATGGTATTTCGTAATCATCCGAAAGATATTAAAGGTACGTTCGGGATGATGGTCCCAGGATTAAACATCGGATTATTTGCCTATCCACTTGTAGAAGGTTTATTTGGTTTCGATGGGTTAAAATATTTTGGCATGTTTGATGTCGGTAATGCATTTATTGTATTTGGACTCAGCTATATTATTGCCGGTGTATATGCAGGTAGTGCCGGGATGCTGGAGACGAGATCGATTATCGTTAAATTATCGAAATCGATTCCGCTGCAGACATATCTAATGATGTGTTTGATTAATATTATCGGTTTTGAATTACCTGATATAGTTATAGATGTAACGAGTGTAATCTCTGGAGCTAATATGCCGTTATCACTATTGCTATTAGGTTTGTACTTAAACTTCTCTTTTGCAAAAGGGTATGGAAAACTTATTGCGAAATTTTTATTTACCAAGTATGGGATTGGACTGATTGCCGGGTTTGCGTGTTACGTGTGGTTACCAGTAGAGGAAATGTTTAAATTTACGTTATTGATCGGTTTTATATTACCAACCCCTGCGTCTGTATTACCATATGCCATCATGTTTGGCTATAACCAACGGCTTGTCGGTACTGCGTCCAATATTACGATGATAATCAGTTTTATCTTAATTTGGTTGATTGTTAATCTGATAGTCTAGTTCAAACTATTAATCCATTAAAGTAGGAATATACATAAGAGGTGATAATATGAATCAAGAAGTGATTTTCATTACTGGTGCAACAAGGGGCATTGGTCGAAACATGGCTCATTATTTTGCTAAACGTGAATTTATTGTCATTGGATCCGGAAGAAATGAACAGCAATTAAAAGAAGTTCGAGAAGAGCTGTTACAATATGCGGGAGACCACCGAATGGTTGCCATGGATGTAACTAATTTAAATGATGTAGTAACTACTTTAAAGTATGTCATTGATACGTTTGGAAAAATTGACGTGTGGATTAATAATGCAGGGTCTTTTCGGGCAATAGGTCCAACGTGGGAAGTGTCTTCTGATTTGTTTAAACAAGATATCGAAACCAATCTAATTGGAACCTATCATTGTGCTTCAGCAGTTATTCCATTCATGTTGGAACAACAAGCCGGTAAAATCATTAATATTATTGGAGGAGGCACACTTGATGCTTTTCCATATGGAAATGGTTACGGCACATCCAAAACAGCCATTGCCAGATTTACAGAAAATCTAGCTAAGGAATTACAGGAAACCAGTGTTGAAGTTTATGCACTTGATCCCGGTTTAAATGATACGGACATGACAAAATATCAGCGAACCAGTAACGAGGGAAAGAAATATTTAGCCAATGTTGAAAAGCTTTTTGAAGATAATGTAGACGTTTCACCTGATCGTGCACCTAGTTGGGTCGAGAAAATGATCGATGATCAATTACAAGCCTTTCAAGGGAGGATTGTTACGGTTTATGATCACTTGGACGATTTAAAACAAAAGGCTGCTAAAGCAAGTGAAAAAGATTATCGTTATTTAAGGTGGAAGGATTTTTCCTAATAAGATTCGCTAATGGTCAGTGAGAGTTTTAAAACTCTCACTTTCTAACGATGCTAATCGTCTGTAAGACCACCACTGATCATAGTCTCACTTTATCGTATCCATAGAATGAGGTGTTTATCATTTTTGAGTTAACTATATTAGAATGGATAATTATCATATTTTCGGCACTTTTAATAGGTTTTGCCAAAGCTGGAGTAGCGAGTATGGGGATTTTGGTGGTTTCTATTTTTATGATAATCTTTCCGGCTCGTGAATCTGTAGGTATTTTATTACCTTTATTAATCGTCGGTGATTTATTTGCTGTTATTTATTATCGCAGAAATGTTGTTTGGCGTTATTTATTCTCGTTAGTACCATGGGTATTAGTAGGGATTGTACTTGGATATCTTGTGTTAGATATTGTGACAAGTGAGCAGTTAAAACCAATGATTGGTGTTTTAATATTAGCACTTATTTTATTACATATTAGTAGAGAAAAATTAGGAGAACGCTTCGTAAAACTGTTACCAAAATCAAAGATTTTTACTTTTAGTATGGGTGTCCTAGCAGGTTTTGCTACAATGATTGGTAATGCTGCTGGCGGAGTAATGGCAATATATTTACTCGTCAAAGGATTACCGAAACAAGAATTTGTAGGTACAGGTGCTTGGTTCTTCTTATTTGTGAATGTTATCAAGGTGCCATTCTATATTTCTTTAGGTATTATTACAGCCGAGTCGATAACATTCAATGTATGGCTTATTCCTGCTATACTCATCGGAGCTTGGATAGGTGTAAGGATTATCAAAATTATGCCGCAAAAATTATTTCAAATATTAGTATTAACATTTGCTGCTTTGGGAGCGATTCGGCTTTTGATAGGTTAATAGATTAACAACAAAGGGGCTATGGTCTGGGGGATTTTGCCCCTTGATCATTAGTGAAGCTTATCAAGGTATTAGCTTCTTGTTATCACTGTGTTACTTGAAGTTTGAAATGATGGGATATACAGACGTTTAAGTTGAACAAAGATTTTGAATGGGAATAAGTGTTGTGCTGCAGTGTGGAAAAAGACGGACATTTGCTCCGTTATTTGTAACAAAAGCTCTGTTTTTAGGGTGCCCACGGACATCTGTTCCGCTATTCATCGACTATAGTGTTACTTGAAGTTCAAATGATTCGATTAAGGTATTAAATGTCCGCAAACACCGAAAAACGGGTGCTATTCCGTCAATTAACGCACCAGATGTCCGCTCAACAAACGATAGTATCGAGACAAATTTTCATTAGTTCACAGTAGCAGTGGATTATCAAGCTTTACTTATAACACCTTAGCTTCTACGGTTAAGGCATTTTTAAAGTCTGCGATAAGATCTTCTACATTTTCAATCCCAACAGATAAACGGAATAGTCGTTCACTAATACCTCTAGCTTCTCTTTCTGCTACTGGCATTGCAGCATGGGACATGGTAGCCGGGTGAGATAAAATCGACTCGACTGCACCAAGGCTAACTGCAAACACAGGAATAGATAATTGTTCCACAAAGTTTTTGGCATCGACATGATCCTTTATTACAAAAGATAATACGGCGCCTGGGCTAGAGGATTGTTTGGCATGAATAGAAGAACCGGGATGATGTTGTAAACCTGGGTAATAGACATGTTCTATTTCATCATGTGAATCGAAATATTCAGCTAGCTTTATCGCTGATGACACACTTCTAGAAAATCTTGGTTCCAATGTTTTCATACCTTGCAATAATTGATAGCAGTCTTTTGCACCAAGAATCGCACCATACGTGTTTTGGACAAACTTCAGTCTAGCGGCCAATTCTTCATTTTTGGTAACGGCTAAACCGGCAACAATATCACTGTGACCAGATAAAAATTTAGTGGCACTATGTAAGACGATATCGACACCAAGATCTAATGGTTGTTGGTGCAAAGGAGTCATAAAGGTATTGTCTAAATATGTTAAGCATTTGTATTTCTTCGCAAGCTGAACTACTTGACTAATATCGGTAATCTGTAATAAGGGATTTGCTGGTGTTTCCATGTATATTACCTTTGTATTTGGCTGAATCACTGCTTCTATTTCTGCTGGATTTGTCATATCAACAAAAGTATGCTCAATCGAAAATTGTGTTAACAATTGCGTGACAAAACGAAAAGTACCACCGTAAACATCTTTGGTAATGACGATGTGATCGCCAGCTTGTAACAGCATAAATGCCGACGATATCGCCGCCATACCAGATGAAAAAGCAAACCCTGCTGTCCCATTCTCTAATTTGGCAATCGCTGCTTCTAATTGGTCACGCGTAGGATTACCAGATCGACTATAATCATAATCACCAAATTCGTTTAGTTGCTGCTGATGATAGGTAGATGATACATAAATTGGTGGGTTAACTGCACCTGTATGATTTTCCTGATAACCTTGTTGACTCCCTCCATGTGCGAGTGTTGTTTCTTTTGAATATCCCATCTTAATTCCCTCCTAATGCTTGTTGAATGTCTTGTTTCAAATCTTCCACTGCCTCAATCCCAACAGAAAATCGAAGTAATGTATCACTAATTCCCCGTCTCTCCCGTTCTTCTCTCGGGATATCTGCGTGGGTTTGGGTTGCTGGGTAGGTAATAAAGCTTTCTACGCCTCCTAAACTTTCTGCAAATGAAATAATTTTTAATTTTTCTAGAAATGGAGAAACGATTGACTTAGCCTGTACTCGAAAACTAATCATAGCTCCTTTGCCAGGATAAAGCACTTCCTCCACTAAGGATAATTCCTTTAAAAAAGCTGCTAATTGTCTAGCATTTTGTTGTTGCTTCTCAAGTCGAAGTGATAATGTTTTCATTCCTCTTATTAAAAGCATCGTATCCAGTGGTGAAAGTACGGCACCAATGGCATTGTGGAGATACGTTAATTGTTCGCCTAATGTAACATCCTTTACTACAACTAGTCCGGCGAGTACATCATTATGTCCACCTAAATATTTGGTAGCGGAATGAATCACAATATCTGCCCCTTGTGTTAAGGGCTGTTGTAAATATGGTGTGTAAAAGGTGTTGTCAACAATAAAGAGTAATTGATGCTTCTTAGCCAATGCGGCTAATTTCTCGATATTAATTTCCAATAAAAGCGGGTTAGTTGGTGTTTCTATGAAAATAGCTTTCGTGTTTGGGTTAATATACTGTTCCATTTCTTCTGCATCTGCATATACTGGTTTGATGTTATAAGATTCTTGAAAATGCTGAAATAATCGATAGCTTCCACCATAAATATCTTCGGTTACGATTATTTCGTCACCTTGTTTGAATAAGGAGAAGACTAGTTGGATAGCGGCCATGCCAGAAGAACAGGCGAATCCTTTAGCACCTTTTTCTAATGTTGCGATCGCATCTTCTACAATTTCCCTTGTAGGATTTGCAGTTCGTGTATAATCATAGCCGGTTGTCTCTCCTAGTGATGGGTGTTGATAGGCGGTTGATAAATAAATAGGTGCTTCTACTGCACCAGTACGTGGATCTTTTCGATTACCTATTTGTGCAAGGGTTGTTTCGATATTGTTCATTTTGATTCATCCTTTCTAAAATAAAAAAAAGAGGTCTTCGATAAGTAGAAGACCTCCTTGATTAAGGTTGCATTCTCTTATCTTTGGTAAATTACCGTCTGGATTTAGCACCATACAATTGCTTTGCTGGTTGCTGAGGTGTCATCGGGCCAGTCCCTAGACCTCTCTCGATAAGATATAATAATTATGGAAATATAATACAAACATCATACATCATTGAGGAAATAATTACAAGGTAAATCTTAAAAAATATTTGGATGGAATCTATTGACAATTACTTAAGAATAGCTTATATTATGTACATCATCAACGGTGGTAAGAAATGAAAATAACATATGATCTTATCAAGAGAGAAGGAGGGAACTGGCCCGACGAATTCTCAGCAACAGGCTAAATAAGCACTGTGCTACTTCCAGCAGGTATTACTTGGCAGATAAGAGGAAAACTCCTACTTTGTCGTCAAGTAGGAGTTTTTCTATATTCATAATCCGAGTTTTCTTATTGGGATAGGGTATTTATACTAAAAATAATTCCACTTTATTGTTGTGGTGAAAGTTGGGATCTGAGATGTTAGCAATCATTGCAATATTAGCTGCTTGTCTATTTGCCTTTAATATTGGAGCAAGTGGTTCAGCAGCTAGCATGAGTATTACGTACGGTACTAAAGTGATCAAGCAACGAAAGTACGCACTAATTATTGCGGGAGTTGGTGCTGTTACGGGTGCGATACTTGGAGGGCAGCATGTTGCGAATACTCTTGGAAAAGGTATCATCTCCGAAGAAATTTTAGATATAAGAATCGCTTGTATTATTTTAGTTGTTTCAGGATTTACATTGTTAATTACGAATTATATTGGAATTCCGTTATCCACGAGTGAGGTGACAGTGGGAGCCATCATTGGAGTAGGTCTCAGTTATCAACAACTGAATCTTCAAATGGTGTTACTCATTATAGCTTTTTGGATCATTATACCAGTTGGGGCTTTTTTAATAACAATGTGTCTTGAAAAAATCAGAAAAAAATTAAATGATAGAATGAATTATCGCCCACCAGTAAAGCTTTTAACTTTTTTATTACTGTTAACTGGTATAATAGAAGCAATTGCTGCTGGTATGAATAATGTAGCGAATACATTAGGACCGTTAGTAGGCGCAGGGATTACTTCAATGGACATGGGTTTACCTTTAATGGCGCTCGTTGTAGCATTAGGTAGTATTTTATTTGGTGGCAGAGTATTAGAAACGAATGCCAAAAAGATTACTTCACTTACTTTAGGCAATGGCATTGTGATTTCTGGTGCAACAGGTGGACTGGTAGTAGTTGCTTCATTGCTAGGTATTCCAATCCCAATGACCCAGGTAACAACTTCAGCGATAGTCGGGATAAATGCCAGCAACCAATTTAAAGAAGTTTGGAAACAAAAAATTATCCACCAAATAGCGAAAGTCTGGATTACATCGCCAATAGTATCGTTAGTGATAGCCTTTGGCTTGACTGAAATAATGGTTCATCAACGTTTTGATCAAGTGATACTACTAACATTAGCCATCATTGCCACTTACATTTTAGTGAGATTTCGAGAAAAACCAAGAATAGCCAATACAAAAAAAGGATGGGATCAACATGGGGAAAGTTTACTTAGTGGGAGCAGGACCAGGAGATGAAGAATTAATTACCGTAAAGGGATTGCGTGCTATACAAGAAGCAGATGTCATCCTGTATGATCGATTGGTAAACCGATCCTTATTAAATCATGCCAAAGAACAAGCTGAATTGATTTTCTGTGGGAAAGAACCACGAAAGCATGGATTGATTCAAGATAAAATAAATGAGCAACTAATTTATTATGCTTCTATCGGAAAAATCGTTACTAGATTAAAAGGAGGAGATCCATTTATTTTCGGCAGAGGTGGAGAAGAAGCCATTCACCTTGAAGAAAATCAAATTGAATATGAAGTGGTGCCTGGAATCACTTCTGGAATAAGTGCTGCAGCATATGCTGGTATTCCGCTCACTCATCGTCATATCAGTGGATCAGTAAGTTTTATTAATGGTTCCAATCCAGAGGCAAAAACAGACAAACAATGGCAGCATATTGCCAATGGAGCTGATACATTGTGTTTTTATATGGGAATAAAGAAGTTTCCGATTATCTGTGAAAAATTAAAGAATGCAGGATTAAGTAAGACAACTCCAGTTTCCATTATTCATTGGGGAACACTTCCAGAACAAAAGACGGTTGTTGCTGATTTAGAAACGATATCAGATAGGTTACATGAAATCAGTAATCCTTCTTTAATCGTGATCGGAGAAGTTGTTCGCCTACAGGAGCAAATTAAATGGTATAAGGAATCAACGGAAGCTTATATGTAAAGAACAATGACTAGTTATCATGATAACTAGTCATTGTTGATTACATTCATAATTTGTTCTTGGTCTTTTTCCCAGTCCCATTGTGGATTTATCCGGTCTATAAATTGTTGCAACTGTTCTTCCGACAAGTCTTTTTTTCCATTAGAGTTGTTAAGATAGGATTTCAGTTCCCATTCTCCGCCTTTTTTATTTTCGATTGTTTTCCACTTCACAGTAAATATATAGTCATTTCCATTAATATCAGCATGAATTAGTAAGATATCCTTGTGTAAAATAAAGCTACTTAACTCCATTAATAAGCACCTCCTAGATCAAGTATATCACAAAATGAAAAGGGTTACATTACTAGAAAGTATTTGGACATTCATCATTTTTTGTAGAATGAATATAAAGGGAATAGAGGAGGTATATGGATGGCTGTAATAAAAGCAAATGAGGCAGATGTGAGGTTACTAGCACGATTAATGAGAGCAGAAGCAGAAGGTGACGGACAGCTCGGTATGTTAATGGTGGGGAATGTAGGAGTAAATCGGGTGAAAGCCCGTTGTTTAGATTTTGAGGATATTAATTCGATAGAACGAATGATATATCAAAGTCCGGGAGGCTTTGAAGCAACACAAAAAGGGTATTTTTATCAACGAGCAAGAGAGAAAGAAATTCGTTTAGCTCGAAAGTCGATCAATGGGGAACGCAATCATCCGGCAAGTTATGCTTTATGGTTCTTTATGCCGCAAGGAACTTGCCCTGAACAATGGTTTGGTCAATGGAATGTAGGACGTTTTAAGAGCCACTGTTTTTATAACCCAACCGAAGCAGATTGCCCGAGCGTATTTCAGACTTTTTAAAGACATTATACGGAGCAGTATTAAAAAACTTTTTTAGCAACTGGAATATGACTAATTTTCTATTCCAGTTGCATGAGCAGTTTTAGACTAATAGGAAGATCTACACTATTCAATTTTTTCTTTGCTTGTTAATTGAAACCTTTGGAAAGAACCATAAAATAATAAAGGTTAACGATCCGATCATAAATAAACCAGTATATACAGTGTGTAAAGCATAGGTTAAACCTTCTTGCATCGATGCCAAAGTTTCAGGAGATATGGTTTCTCTCATTCCTTCATCTAACAACATATCTGTACTGGCAACTTCTAGTTCTTCTCCTCTTTGTTGATAAAAGGATTGTAATCGCATATTTAATATTCCGCCTAGTAGTGATGCACCGACTGCACTGCCAATTATCCGCATGAACATGTTTAGCGAGGTTGCGACCCCTCTTTCATACCAAGACACTGTATTCTGGATCGAGACAATAAAGGTCGTCGAAGATAATCCCATTCCAACACCAACGACAAATGAACTGATTCCAGCATAGATTGGTCCTTTATCTGCATCTAATAAAAAGAATAGGAACGTACCGAGAAATAAGGCAAAACCACCGGCAAAAGCTGTCTTGCTGAACCCTATTCTTAAGACAAGATGTCCTGCTAGTGTAGCCGAAATCGGCCAACCTATCGATAATGTACTTAAGGTGAAACCAGCAACAATAGCAGATTCCCCCATTACGCCTTGGACATATGTCGGAAGAAAACTCGATAGGCCAAGTATGATCATACCGGAAAGTAATGTTGCGATATTGGCAATGACAATTAATTTATTTTTCCATAGGGTTAGTGGCATCATCGGTGATATTGCCTTTTTTTCTTGCCATATAAAGATTGCCATACAAATCACAAAAATCAATAATAAACCAATCGTTTCAAAGGATGTCCATGCCCAATTCGTTCCTGCTTGTACGAAAACAATGATAAGACAAGAGATTGCGATAAAAAACAGACTAGATCCTAGATAATCAATTGATTTTTTCTCTGTATCGACTTTTTCGTGGAAAAAGATCATGACACCAATCAACCCGATTATCCCTATTGGTATATTCATCCAGAAGATCCATGCCCAATCGATAAATTGAACGATAATTCCTCCGAGTAATGGACCAATTACAGAGGAGATACCCCACACACTAGCTAAATACCCTTGAACTTTTGCCCTTTCCTCTACGGTATACATATCACCAACAATAGTAGTAACAATCGGTTGAATCGCGCCAGCACCAAGTCCTTGAATTAAGCGGCATACAATTAATATCCCCATAGTTGGAGCAAGTCCACAAAGAATCGATCCGATTAAAAAGATCACAACACCGATAATAAAAATAGGCTTTCTACCAAAGAGATCTGCTAGCTTTCCATAGATCATCGTTGTGACAGCCTGCATTAATAAAAAGCTAGAAAAAACCCAACTGTATAAAGAAAAACCACCCAAATCAGCAACAATATTAGGCATTGCCGTCGCTACAATTGTTCCTTCTATCGCAGCCATAAACATCGATAATACAAGTGAAGCGAGAACGAGTGGTCGATTCGTCCTTTTGTCTGACATAAGCGTCCGTCCTTTTTTTCTAAGTTGTTTCTATTGTATCAAAAATTAGTAAACATGTATGAAAAAAGCAAATTAGTCATTTATGTGATAAAATAAAGAAAGCGATAACATAGGGAGGGAATGACAGTGCTTCAGAATCGGTTAAACGATTTATTACAAGGATTTCTAAAAAACGGCCCCGCAGGTATAGCTTTATCTGTCAAAAAAGATCAGCAATCAATCTATGAAAATTATTTTGGGTATGCAGATCTGGTAAAACAAAATGAGATAAATAGCAAGACGATTTATCGTATCTATTCCATGTCTAAAGTAATTACGTGTGTAGCAGGATTACAACTAATCGAACAAGGGAAAATTTTGCTGACAGATCCCCTTTCCGCCTATTTACCAGAATTTCAGAACATGCAAGTATTAGAGAATGAACAGCTTGTTCCAGCAAATCAGGAAATCACAGTTAAGGATTTGTTTACGATGACTTCTGGATTAACATATGGTGGGGAACATACAGAGGTAGAGAGAATGACCAGTCAAGTAATGGCAGAGGTGCGAGATGAAGAACGTTCTCTAAATATATCAAAACTGCGATTATTGACAAAAAAACTAAGTGAAAATCCTTTAGAGTTTCATCCGGGTACCCATTGGAAATATGGACTGAGCCATGATGTGCTTGGTGCTTTAATTGAAGAAGTAAGTGGTCAATCATTTGGAGAATACTTAGCTGAAAACATTTTTAATCCATTAGGTATGCAAGATACTTTCTTTAACGTACCACTTGCTAAGAAGCACCGACTAGCAACTCTATATGACCGTCAGGAAACAGGTGAACTAGTAAAGAATACAAGATTAGATAGTTATGCGGAACCGATTGCTGTTTTTGAGAGTGGTGGCGCAGGACTTCACTCTACATTGGAAGATTATCAAAAGTTTGCTCACTGCTTAGCATTAGGTGGAACAATCGATCATGTAACGATTCTAAGCAAGCATACGATTGAATTAATGGCACAAAATCATTTACCTGATGAGCAGCTTCCAGAGTTAGGATGGAATTATGAAAATGGTTATGGGTATGGCCTAGGGGTACGCGTTATGATCGATCAGGCCAGAGGAGGTAGTAATAGTTCGATCGGTGAGTTTGGTTGGTCAGGTTTGGCAGGAACATATGTATTTATTGATCCAAAAGAAAAACTTTCTGCGGTTTATATGCAGCAAATGCTGCCAAACTTCGAGTTTTATCATCAGCCAAGAATACGTAATGTCATTTATGGCGCACTTTTGTAAGGGGGGGAGTTTATATGGCACTGATCAAATGCGACTTTTTCTCAGAGGTATTAACTATTAGTACATCGATGACGGTGATTTTACCTGAAGAAACCTCAACACAAATTGGGCTTAAAAATAATCGGTCGGAAGGAAAGGTTCCAGTTCTGTATTTGTTACATGGATTTAGTGATGATCATACTATCTGGACAAGACGGACATCGATCGAAAGGTATGCAGCGGAATATGGAATTGCGGTTGTTATGCCACAAGTTGATCATAGCTTTTATGCGGATATGCAGTATGGCAAAAAATACTGGACATTCATTTCTGAAGAACTACCACGAAGTGCTCGCTCCTTTTTTCCGTTGTCAGACAAAAGAGATAATAACTTTGTAGCGGGTTTATCAATGGGGGGATATGGTGCTTTTAAGCTAGCATTGCGTAAACCAGAGCAATTTGTGGCAGCGGCAAGTTTATCGGGAGTATTGGATATTGCCACCCATGTAGAAAAAGCTAAAGAAGATGAGAATCCAATTGCAAATTCTTTGTATCAAGTTTATGGGGATCATAACCTTCATGGGACAAATCATGATTTATTTACAGTTATCAAAGGTTTACTTGAAAGTGATCAAGAACTACCGCAATTATTCCAAGCATGTGGTACAGAGGATTTCCTATGGGAGGATAATCAGAAATTTTATCAATTTGCCGAAGAATATAACCTTCCAATCGTACATACTTTCTCAGACGGCGCTCATGACTGGGAATACTGGGATGCAAAAATTCAAGAAGTGTTAGCATGGTTACCGATAAAAAGTAGATCTTGAATAAATGAAGATCATCAACAAATCACAATAGAGAGAAGATGGATTTGTTGAATAAATCGAGATAATCAACAAATCACAAGAGAGAGCAGAAGGATTTGTTGAATAAACCAAGATAATTAACAAATTTCAAGAGAGAGCAGAAGGATTTGTTGAATAAATTAAGATCATCAACAAATCTCAAGAGTAAGAACAAAGATTTGTCACAAAAAAGTGGTAGCAGTACAAACTCAGAAATTAATTTCAAAATAACACTACACACGTCCATAACACAAAGAAAACGTGTGTAGTGTATTGTAACATCATTAAACGTGGACAAGGTCTGCCACGATTTGGTAAGAATTTTTACGTTCTTCATGATCATAAATTTGAGAATTAATAATTACTTCATCTGCTTCTGTTTCTTCGATAAATGCAGCTAATTTTTCTCTTACTACATCTTTGTCTCCTACAATAGTTGATTTACTATTCACAGATTTTTCTACAGATGCTTTTTCATAGATAGTCCACTCATGATCCATATCATCAATAGGTGGCATTAGTTGAGATGGTTTTCCGCGTACCATGGACAAGAATTGCTGTTGTTGAGAAGTTGCTAACCATTTTGCTTTTTCAGTTGTTTCAGCAGCTATAATGTTTACACCAACCATTGCTTGAGGCTTGCTTAGGTGGTTTGATGGTGTAAAACGATCTCGATACAATCGTAATGCTGGTAATGTATAATCAGGTGAAAAATGGCTTGCGAATGCAAATGGCAGTCCTTTTTCAGCAGCAAGTCGAGCACTGAAGTCACTTGAACCAAGTAACCATAACGGCACATTTGCTCCTTGACCAGGAACTGCTGTTACGCGAGCTTCACCTGTAAAATAGGCTTCTAATTCTTCTACCTGACTTGGAAAATCTTCCGGGCTGCTGTTTAAGGTGCGTCTTAGTGCATAAGCTGTAGCCTGATCACTACCTGGAGCACGCCCTAATCCTAAGTCAATCCTATCCGGGTATAGTGCATCGAGCGTTCCAAATTGCTCGGCAATAACTAGTGGTGCATGATTGGGAAGCATAATGCCCCCTGCACCTACGCGAATTTTTTCTGTGTGACTAGCTATATGACTGATAACGAGTGATGTAGCAGAACTGGCAATACCAGGCATATTATGATGTTCCGCCAACCAGTAGCGGTGATATCCCAATTTTTCCACGTGTTGGGCTAAATCGGCACTATTTTGTAAAGATAATGAAGCATCATATCCATGCAAGACGGGTGCTAAGTCTAATATCGAAAATTTAACATTGGAGAATTCTTTTCCCATGTAATCACTCCTTGTTTTACTTGAGGATGTAAGAAATGATACGCTCAAAAGTAGTAAAGGTCTAATAATTTGCTCGGGGGTGTTTTCCATTCAATTAAAGCGTGTATATGATGAAGTGAGTAAAGAAGATGGTTTTCGAATTCTTGTTGACCGTGTTTGGCCTCGCGGGGTTTCAAAAGAAAGGGCACAGATAGATGTATGGTTAAAAGAAGTTGGTCCTTCACCTAAGTTAAGAAAATGGTTTGATCATGACCCTGCTAAATTTGATCAGTTTAAGCAGTTATATTTAAAAGAATTAGAGCATGACTTAGAAAAACGAGAAGCATTAGATCAATTGCGTACTTATGGTGAGGAGTATAAGCATAACATTACATTAGTGTTTGCTGCGAAAGAGCAGCAGTATAATCATGTAGTCATACTGAAGGAGTTAATTTCATAATAAAAAACCGCTTATGCTAAAAAGCATAAGCGGTTTTCTCAGTTAAGCGCTAAATTAGTTTTTTACTACGTTAGCTGCTTGTGGTCCACGGTTACCTTCTTCAATATCGAAAGTTACGCTTTGACCTTCTTCAAGTGTTTTAAAGCCTTCGCCTTGGATAGCAGAGAAGTGTACGAATACGTCGTCTTGTCCTTCAACTTCGATAAATCCAAAACCTTTGTCTGCGTTAAACCATTTTACTGTACCTTGTACCATATTTCTTTTCCTCCTAGTGTGAACCGTTCACACAATTGTATTACTATTCTTGCTCTTGCCTCAAAACGAAAACTTTACGTTACGATACTTGAAGGTGTCATCGAACAAAATAGCTAAGGCAATTATAGCAAGTTAAGATTGAAATTGCAAGTTAATGTTGAAATATTTTCGTTTTTACTTTTTGCGCTGATTTTGTTCAGTTCCATGTATGGCATCTGTATTATTTCCACCAGGTGGTACAATCGGATAGACATTCACTTCTTCTTCAATGAGAAAGTCTAATACTGCCGGCTGCTTTGACGCAAAAGCTTGACTAATGACTTTTTCTGCTTCTGTTTTAATCGATGCACGATACCCTTTGACACCAAAACTTTCTGCAAATGTAAGAAAATCAGGAGAGCTAATTTTTACCTGAGAATATTTATTTTTATAAAATAGTTGCTGCCATTGCCGCACCATACCTAAATAACCGTTTCGTAAAATAATTATTTTTATGTTTAGGTTATGCTGAGCGACGTGATAGAGCTCTTGAATATTCATTTGAATACTGCCATCACCAGTGAAACATATAACTGTTTGCTCTTTTTTTCCTACTGCAGCGCCAATTGCAGCTGGTAGTCCGTAGCCCATTGTTCCAAAGCCCCCAGAGGTTAGTAATTGTCGCGGACGGCGAAATGGAAAGTGTAATGCGGTCCACATTTGATGCTGACCGACATCAGTGGCTACAATAGTATTCTTACCAGCATATTGGTCTATTATTCGGATGATATCATCGGGCTTTAACTTGCTGCTAGAAGTTGAAAACTGTGGTGAAGTTTTATTCCAACTCAACACTTCATTAACCCAATGATTGCCATTAAAGTTTTTTAATTGGTCTATGAAAGCAGTTAAAACAGGTTTAATATCACTAATAATAGGAATGTCAACTGGAATGTTTTTGTTCACTTCAGCTGGGTCGATATCTACTTGGATTTTAAGGGAATGAGGTGAAAAACCCTTCGCTCTCCCTGTAATTCGATCACTAAAGCGAACCCCTAAGCAAATAAGTAAATCACAACGATGTACGGCACGGTTAGCAGCGAAGGTCCCATGCATGCCTACCATACCTAAATGCAGCGGATGATTCACATCGATGGCACCTAACCCCATTAATGTACTAGTAAAAGGAATGTTTGTGAGATTGATAAATGTATCAAGAAGGTGATAGCAGCCTGAACTAATCACCCCACCACCAATTAATAAAAGTGGTTTTTTTGCTCTTCTAATTTGCTGGACTGCTTTATTAAGTTGGGGCAGGGGGACGGACGGAAGTACTTTCTCGGAAGTGTAAAGCTCTCGAGAGTGAAGTGGTGGTGAATCGATATGTTCGATTAACTGATTAGAAAATGCGATTATAACTGTACCTTTCCGCCCAGTACTTGCAATTTGTTCCGCTGCCCTAATGATAGATGGAAAATCTTCTAGGTGTTCGATTTGAAAGTAATGTTTACTTATAGGTTTGGTGATGGTTTCAATGTCGAGACACTCATCTTGTGTATTCGTTTTTTGAATAAAGACTAACAGTGGTATGCTATCTAATTGGGCAGTTGCAATACCAGTTACAGCATTGGTTATCCCGAAATCTGTTGTAATAAAAGCAACACCGGTTTTGCCGGTAGCACGAGCATAACCATCTGCTGCATGAATAATGGATTGCTCATGTGTTAATTGTTGGTGTAAGATATCTTTGTCATACTTTAACAGTAATGACTGAAATACAGAACCGAAAATGGTGTCCACCCCGATATTTTTTAACGATTGTGTAATATAGGAGTCTTTATGGATAGCTTTATTTTGTCGTTGCATTGTACATTCATCCCTTTATCCTTTTCGTGTTATTGTAATCTGCTATCCATACTCACGTAGTGATGTATATCACGTAAAGTGAAGTGGGTGTAATTGGACAAAAAGCCATTTGTGAATTAAGGAGCGTACCAAATGTCAGTTATAAAAGAGAATATTAAACATCTATTTACCGGATATTTTGCATTAGTTATGGCAACAGGTGCATTATCGATTGCTTCACATTTACTTGGATTTATAAAAATAAGTCAGGCGCTTTTATTTTGTAATATTATTTTTTATACAATAATCACTATTCTAACCATTGTTAGAGTCACCTTTTATTTCAGAAACGTCATAGAAGATTTAACAAGTCATTTAAAAGGTCCGGGTTTCTTTACTTTAGTAGCAGGAACGAATGTTTTTGGCAGTCAGCTTGTAATCCTTGAGGAAAAGTACAGTGTGGCTTTTATTTTGTGGATGTGTTCTATCGTATTATGGATTGTTATTATGTATGCTTTTTTTACTGCAGTTACCATTAGAGAAGAGAAACCAACACTGGCTGAAGGAATTAATGGAGCATGGTTAATTGCGACCGTTGCTACTCAATCGGTTGCCATATTAGGGGTATTACTAATTCCGTTTTATGAAAATCAAGCATTAATTGGTTTTATAAACTTCTTTACTCTATCCATGTTTTTATTAGGATGTATGCTGTATTTAAGTATTATAACGTTAATATTTTATCGCTTTACTTTTTTGCATTTAAAGCATGCTTCCTTAACACCTCCTTATTGGATTAATATGGGGGCAGTAGCAATTACAACACTTGCAGGTTCGTTGATTATTATGAATGCAGTCGGTTCACTTTTTATTGAACAATTCGTATCCTTTATCAAAGGGTTCACATTATTTTTCTGGGTAACTGGTACATGGTGGATTCCGCTGTTAGTTATTTTGATGTATTGGCGTTATATAGTCCATCGTTTTCCGATTAATTATGATTATCAGATGTGGGGAATGGTGTTCCCGCTTGCAATGTATACGACATCTACTTATCAGTTGTCTGAAGCACTAGCGATCCCTTTTCTAAAAAATATTTCTCATGTATTTATTTACCCAGCGTGGATTACATGGGGGTTTGGCATTATATTACTTATCGTCCACCTTTACATAGATCTTGTCAGACAAAGATGACCTTGTTATTGTTACGAAAATTTAGTATGATGTAGTGATGGGAACTAGAGCTATTATGGAAATGAGGGATTCGGATGAAACGCTCGATTTATTCATTGACATTTGATCAACTACAAGAATGGTTAATAGAACATGGTCAAAAAAAATTCCGTGCAAAACAAGTTTGGAATTGGTTGTATAAAAAAAGAGTGAATACATTTGCAGAAATGTATAATTTAAATAAAGATTGCCAACTGGTATTAAAGGAAAACTTCTATTTAGGTACATTAGAACAGGAAATTAAACAGGAATCGAAGGATGGAACGATTAAGTTTTTATTTAAGCTTTCCGATGGTAATTTAATTGAAACAGTCCTAATGAAATTTAGTTATGGTTATTCAGTCTGTGTGACAACACAAGTCGGATGTAATATTGGCTGTTCGTTTTGCGCGAGTGGTTTATTAACGAAGAATCGCGATCTTTCTGCTGGTGAAATCGTTGAACAAATAATGAATGTGCAAAAACACTTGGATACTAAAGGGAAAGAGGAACGGGTGAGTCATATTGTTGTCATGGGGATCGGTGAACCATTTGACAATTATGATAACATGATGGATTTTTTACGAATTGTTAACGACCAAGAAGGGCTTTCTATCGGTGCAAGACATATTACCGTTTCAACAAGTGGTTTAGCTAAACGTATTTATGATTTTGCTGATGAGAATTTACAAGTGAATTTGGCGCTGTCATTACACGCTCCTAATAATGAGTTGCGAACAAAAATTATGAAAATTAATAAAGCTTTTCCATTAGAAAAATTAATGCCAGCAATCGATTATTATTTAGAAAAAACCAACCGTCGCATTACTTTTGAATATATTTTGCTTAAAGATGTTAATGATCATAAAAAAGAAGCAGAACAATTAGTGTCTTTGTTAAAAGACAAACGTCATTTGTCCTATGTCAATTTAATTCCATATAACCCTGTTGATGAACACAATCAATATGATCGAAGTGAGAAAAAGGCAATTTTAGATTTTTATCAAGTATTATTGGAAAATGGCATTAACTGTGGTGTCCGTGTTGAACACGGTACAGATATTGATGCAGCATGTGGACAGCTTCGTAGTAAACAAATCAAAAAAGATAAAGAAAAACAAAAAGCGTAAAGAGTATCCAGCGGGTACTCTTTTTTACGTAAAGGTTACTCTCTGATAAATGGGAGTTGAAGCGGACATTTGTTCCGTTATTTGTGACAAAAATGCCGTTTTTGATGAAGCTGTGGACATCTATTCCGCTATTCATCGAAAATAGTATTAATTCAACCTGAAATGAACCGAATAAGGGATTAAATGTCCGTCAACACCGAAATTTGGTAGTTATTTCGCCAAATAACGCACTAAATGTCCGCTCAACAAATGCTTTTCCACACAAGCATAGAGGTCAGCAATTATTTAGTGCAAGATGCAATCGATTGCTTTGTCTGTATAATGATATTTCTAATTCTATAAATACTATTGACATAAAAACATTAAATGATAATATTATATGTATGCAATCGCTTGCGCAATTTTTAGAAGAAATTATAGTGTCTCCGAATTTAAAAGGAAGAAAGAGGAAAAGAGAAGGCACTTGTTACATATATTAAGGGGGTTATTCTATGAATAGAAAATGGTGGAAAGAAGCAGTAGCATATCAAATTTACCCGCGCAGTTTTATGGATTCAAATGGAGACGGAATCGGAGATATACAAGGTGTTATTAAGAAGCTTGATTATCTAAAAGACTTAGGTATTGATGTGATTTGGATCAGTCCTGTTTATGAGTCACCTAATGATGATAACGGATACGATATTAGTGACTATCAGAAGATTATGGATGATTTCGGAACAATGGAAGATTTCGACCTGCTTCTGGAAGAAGTACATAGTCGTAATATGAAATTAATCATGGATTTAGTTATTAATCACACTTCTGATGAGCATGAATGGTTTATGGAGTCACGTTCATCTAAAGATAATCCGTATCGTAATTATTATATTTGGCATCCTGGTAAAGATGGAAAAGAGCCAAACAATTGGGAATCAATCTTTGGCGGCTCTGCCTGGGAATATGACGAGAAGACTCAAGAATATTATATGCATGTTTTTTCTACTAAACAACCTGATTTAAACTGGGAGAATCCAGATGTACGACAGGATCTTTATGATATGGTGAATTGGTGGTTAGAAAAAGGGATTGATGGATTTAGGGTGGATGCGATATCTCATATAAAAAAAGTGCCAGGGTTTCCTGATATGCCAAACCCTGATAACAAAAAATATGTACCTTCCTTCGATGGTCATATGAATCGCCCAGGTATTGATAAGTTTTTAAAAGAATTTGCGAAGGAGACCATTCATCATTATGATATTATGACGGTTGGTGAAGCGAATGGTGTAACGGTAGAGGATGCTGATCAATGGGTTGGTGAGGAAGCAGGATATTTTGATATGATTTTTCAATTTGAGCATCTAGGTCTGTGGAATATGAGTGCAGAAGGGAGATTAGATATTCACACTTTAAAACAAACTTTGACAAAGTGGCAAAAAGGGTTGGAAGGTGTTGGGTGGAATGCGCTTTTTTTAGAAAACCATGACCAGCCTCGTTCGGTTTCGACTTGGGGAAACGACGATCAATATCATGAGCAATCAGCGAAATGTTTAGCAACTATGTTTTTCTTTATGCATGGGACACCTTTTATTTATCAAGGACAAGAGATCGGTATGACTAATGTACAGTTTGATTCGATTGATGATTATAACGATGTAGCGATCAAAAATATGTATGAAAACGAGATTGCAGAAGGTAAATCACATGAAACAATCATGAAGAAGATTTGGAAGAGTGGTCGTGATAATTCCAGAACGCCTATGCAATGGAGCCCTGATGTAAATGGAGGTTTTTCGAGCGGTACACCTTGGTTGAAAGTCAATCCAAACTATAAGGAAATAAATGTGGCAGTTCAGCAAGAAAATCCGAACTCTATATTACAATACTATAAAAGAATGATTGCGACACGAAAGCGATACGAGGTTCTAGTGTATGGCAGTTATGAACTTGAGTTAGCAAATCACGACAAGGTGTATGCATATACCCGATACTTAGAGAAACAAGGTGCATTTATTATAACGAACTTGTTTGATACAGAGGCGGAAGTAAACATTCCCACACATGTCCTTGAAAAATCTCCTGAATTAGTATTAACAAATGTAAATGGAAAGCAATTATCTGAAAAAATGGTTTTGCAGCCTTATGAAGCAAAGGTTTATATCTGGTAATGAACACTCCTTGACAAAATTCAGACATTTCTTTAAACTATCAGAAAGTAAAGCAGATTAAGTACAATAAAGCATATATATGACGATGAAGAGGAATAGTAGTTATAGGATTAGGCTAAGAGAGGTGGCGGTCGGTGTGAGTCACTCCTATCCTGTTACGAACTCGCCTCAGATGTTACAAAAGTGAACAAGTCTAGTAGCTTTTGTCGTTATCCGCGTTAAGGAGTTTAAGTGGGTGTTAACGAATAGCTTAACACTAATGTTGGGTGGTACCGCGGGAATCTCTCTCGTCCCATTTTGGGATCAGGGAGATTTTTTTGCGTTAAAGAACGTATGTTCGGTATATGTATAATGGTTTGAAGGAGGAAGGAAGATATGTCATTTGATCATAAACAAATTGAAGAAAAATGGCGCAATTATTGGATAGAAAATAAAACATTTGCAACGAATGCGGGTTCTGATAAGGATAAATTTTATGCGTTAGATATGTTCCCTTATCCATCTGGGGCTGGTTTGCACGTTGGACATCCAGAAGGTTATACAGCAACAGATATCTTATCAAGAATGAAACGAATGCAAGGATATGAAGTATTACACCCAATTGGTTGGGATGCATTTGGTCTGCCGGCTGAACAATATGCGTTAGATACAGGAAATGACCCGGCAGATTTTACAGAACAGAATATTAATACCTTTCGTCGACAAATTCAGGAGTTAGGTTTCTCTTATGATTGGGATCGCGAAGTGAATACAACAGATCCAAATTATTATAAATGGACGCAATGGATTTTCTTGAAGCTGTACGAAAAAGGATTAGCCTATATTGATGAAGTTCCAGTCAACTGGTGCCCAGCCTTAGGTACTGTACTAGCTAATGAAGAAGTAATAGATGGAAAAAGTGAGCGTGGCGGACATCCAGTTGAACGAAAACCGATGAAGCAGTGGATGTTAAAAATCACAGCTTATGCTGATCGTTTATTGGAAGATTTAGATGAGTTAGATTGGCCGGAAAGTATAAAAGACATGCAGCGTAACTGGATTGGCCGTTCTGAGGGTGCAGAAGTCATTTTTGATATCGATGCTCATGATGAATCCTTTACCGTTTTTACAACACGGCCGGATACATTATTTGGTGCTACTTATGCTGTGTTAGCCCCAGAGCACCCGCTAGTGGATAAAGTGGTTACAGCTGAGCAACAGGGAGATGTCAATGTATACTTAGATAACGTAAAGACAAAAAGTGACTTAGAACGAACAGACCTAGCCAAAGATAAAACAGGCGTTTTCACTGGAGCATATGCAATTAATCCAATTAACGGAAAGAAGCTTCCTATTTGGGTGGCAGATTATGTGTTAATGACTTATGGTTCTGGTGCAATCATGGCGGTTCCGGCACATGATGAGCGTGACTATGAGTTTGCGAAACAATTTAACCTTGAAATTATCCCTGTTTTAGAAGGTGGCAATATAGAAAAAGAAGCATTTACGGGTGATGGTCCACACATCAACTCAGAGTTTTTGAATGGATTAAATAAAGAAGAAGCTATCGCTAAAGCAATCAATTGGTTAGAGGATAAAAAGAGAGGGGAACGAAAAGTAACTTATCGCCTTCGCGACTGGTTATTCAGTCGTCAACGCTATTGGGGAGAACCAATCCCAGTTATCCATTGGGAAGATGGCTCTATGTCTGCTGTTCCAGAGGAAGAGTTACCATTGGTACTTCCCAAAACTGTTGAAATAAAGCCTTCGGGAACAGGAGAGTCTCCACTTGCTAATATAGAAGATTGGGTCAATGTGACAGATCCTGAAACAGGTATGAAAGGTCGCCGTGAAACAAATACGATGCCACAATGGGCAGGGAGTTGTTGGTATTTCTTACGTTATGTCGATCCACATAATCCTGAGAAGCTTGCGGATTTTAATACATTGAAGGAATGGCTGCCTGTTGATGTTTATATAGGTGGTGCTGAGCATGCTGTATTACACTTGTTGTATGCACGATTTTGGCACAAGTTTTTATATGATATCGGTGTTGTACCGACTAAAGAGCCATTTCAAAAATTGTTTAACCAAGGTATGATTCTTGGTGAAAATAATGAAAAGATGAGTAAATCCAAAGGCAATGTTGTGAATCCAGATGAGATTGTCCAAACACATGGTGCTGATACATTAAGGCTGTATGAAATGTTCATGGGGCCATTAGATGCTTCTGTGGCATGGAGTACCAATGGATTAGACGGTGCAAGACGATTCTTAGATCGTGTTTGGCGTTTGTTTGTAACGGATGACCATCAATTATCTAATAAAGTAACGGAAGCAGATCGTTCAGATGATTTAGAAAAAATCTATCATGAAACAGTAAAAGTAGTTACACAGAATTTTGAAGGTTTAAGATTCAACACTGGTATCTCACAGATGATGGTATTTATTAATGAAGCTTATAAAGCGGAGGAAATCCCAAGAGTGTATGTGAAAGGATTTGTGAAGTTGTTATCACCTGTGGCTCCGCACTTAACAGAAGAGATTTGGCAGTTGCTTGGACATGATGACACATTAGCGTATGAGCAATGGCCAGAATATGACGAATCTAAATTAGTGGAAAATGAAGTAGAGATTGTCATTCAAATTATGGGGAAAGTTCGTGCGAAAATGTTGGTGGATAAAAATGCGTCTAAAGACGAAATCGAACAAAAAGCTTTAGAACAAGAAGCTATCAAAGAACGTATTGAAGGGAAAACGGTGCGTAAAGTGATTGTAGTACCTGGTAAGTTAGTGAATATTGTTGCGAATTAAATAGCGCGCTTTCGATATACTTCATATATAAACCCGTTTCTAGTTGTAGAAGCGGGTTTTGACATTAACTAATGACCAACTAGAATTACGTTATATTAAAATTTTGATGTATATTTTAATTTGTATCATTCCATAATAAAATTTGAAATATGGTATTGACTTTTTGTTACACAATCTGTATCATTGTAAAAGTTGACTCGTTAAAAAGAGCTCAAAAAAATTATTGACAGATATATAGCGATTTGCTATAATTTATTTGTCGCTTCAAAATGACATTGATCTTTGAAAACTGAACAAAACAACCAGTATGATTATAAACATGAAACAAGCTAGCTTATAGAAGCGAGCGCAAGTCAACTTTTATTGA
>NZ_JAGFVL010000017.1 GCF_017599345.1 Gracilibacillus suaedae | reverse complement strand
CGTGCCTTTGCATCCGTTCCATACAATCTTCATCATCTTGAATTGTTTCACACGGATAGAGGCAGTGAGTTTAAGAACCAACTTATTGATCAGGCATTAGAAACGTTTGGTATTGAGCGTTCATTGAGCGAAAAAGGAACGCCGTATGACAATGCCGTTGCAGAAGCTACATTTAAGACCATCAAAACAGAGTTTGTCAAAGGAGCTTATTTTACTAACCAACACGAACTTGACCTTGAACTTTTTGATTATGTTCATTGGTTCAACCACATTCGAATTCATGGATCCCTAGATTATTTAACACCTACTGAATACAAGTTGATGAACCTTTAAAAAATTGTCCGATTTAGTGTTGACATACCAGCAGAAGCAACTAAAGGTGATAATAACTACTCTTTTATTGGAGCTGTTGTAGGAGCAACCTACCCATCTGATGCGAAAAGAATTAGAGAATTGTTACCACACTCCATTTTTTTAGTTCCTGGGTTAGGAGTACAAGGTGGTAAAGCTGAAGACTTAGCTGTTTTCTTTGATGAGAATGGTTTAGGTGCTATTATTTCTTCCTCAAGGGGAATTACATATAACTATTATTTTAAGAATAAAAAAGAAGAGTGGAGAACAATTTCTAAAGAAGAAATGACTAAGTCTATTTCTGATTCAGCAATTGAAGCAAAAAACCAAATCAACAAAGTTCGATTCAATACTGACTCTATGACCATTTAATCTAAAAATAATCTTTTCCAAAAGGAAGGGGAGATTTTTAAGATTTTCTAGTGAATAATTGCACTTAAAGTAAAGGGAGCTTTAACACAATAAGATATAAGCAATTCTCATTCAACACTAACGGGCAGTAATGTTGAAGAAGGGTTTTGCGGAATTTGTTAAATAATAAATAACTACGTTAATTTTTCAGGAGGATAACATGGTAAAGGATTATGAAGTTTTATATAATACAACTCCAACTTTAGATGAATATATAAGTTTGTGTTCAAGTGTAGGATGGAGAGATTTTATGAATTGTGATGTAGCAGAAACCTCGCTACGAAATACAGTCTTTTCAGTGATTATAAAAGATAATAATAAAGTTATAGGAATGGGAAGGATTGTTGGGGATGGTGCAATCTATTACTACATTCAAGATATAGTTGTACATCCTAAATATCAAGGGTATGGAATTGGGAAAGAAATTATCAACACTTTAATGAGTTACATTGAAAATAATGCACCTAATAAGGCATTTATTGGGCTATTTGCTTCAGAGGGGAAAGTGGATTTTTATGAAAAATATGGTTTTAAAGATTATTCACCAAATATGACAGGGATGTTCAAGGTAAATCTCAAATAAATATATCTCTTTTCAACTATTGGTTGCTAGAGTTAAACAAGGCAATCAACCGTCAATGATTGTCTTTTCTTTTCCAAAAAAACAAATGGAATATTAGGTTATTATTGACTAGAGACTTGAGCTAACGGGCAGGTTAATTGAATATTTCAAATTATAAGACTTGAGACTTACCTAAATATACTGCTATGGTTCATTTCTCTTTGTTTATACGCAAGGTATGCTAGAAAAAAAGAAAGAAGGTCATAGGGAAAGTAATGAAGAAAACGAAAAAAATTCGAATCTGGAAAGTTTTAAGAAACATATTATTCTCAATACTAGCAGCAGTTGTAATTTGGATTATTATCAGTAATATTATGACAGCATATGAACAAAAAAAATACCAACCAATAGGAGAATTAGTTGAAGTTGATGGTCAAGATATGCACATTTATACAAAGGGCGATGGTGAAGAGACGATTGTTTTATTAAGTGGGCTTGGAACGGTAGCACCAGTACTGGATTTTGAACCTTTAATAAATGAAATGGCAAAAAATAATAAGGTTGTAGTGGTAGAACCGTTTGGATACGGATGGAGCGATATAACCAAAAAGGAACGGACAGTTGAAAACATTGTAGAAGAAATAAGAATAGCTCTAAAAAAATCAGATATAAAAGGACCATATATCTTGGTGCCTCATTCAATTTCTGGAATTTACAGTATGTATTTTGCTAATAAATACCCAGAAGAAGTTAAAGGCATCGTAGGAATCGACCCAACTTTACCTCAAGCATTAGAATATTTTGGTGAAGATGCACCTACAATGCCTATGTATTTAAGATATATGGCACCTACTGGAATTGTAAGGTTAACATTATATATAACTCCTGATGGGTTTTTACCTATTGCTGATAAAGGAACCTATTCAGAAAAAAATTTAAAAATGACCAAGGCAATCTCTGCTTGGAAGGGTTACAACAAGAACGTTGTTGTTGAAGCCAATGAACTAAAAGAGAATATTGAGAAAACCGTTGGTATGAAGTTTCCATCTAATATTCCAACCTTATTCTTTACAACGAAAGAAGAAAAGGTAACGGAAGATGGAAAGAACAATGTGTCTTTTTATCAGACACAATTAACTGATAGTCCAGCTAGTAAAGTTGTAGTCTTAGAAGGGCATCACTATCTTCATTGGACACGTTATAAAAAAATGACTAAAGAGATTAATAAATTCACCAATTCAATCTCTGGTGAGCAATAACAATCTTCAAGAAGGAAATCTTATTGAAGTAAAGGAGCAGTAATGCTGAATAGAGGGATTTAAAAGGGTAGGGGGATATAAATATGCAAAAAGTAGTAGAAGGAATTAATTATTGGATAAACAGATTAGCAGAAGAGTACAACTCTATGTCTGAAGATGAAATTAATAAGCGACCTTCACCAAATAAATGGTCTAAAAAAGAGATATTAGGACATCTATGTGATTCAGCGGTAAATAATATGGAAAGATTTATTAAAATTCAATGTGAAAAACCAGTATATGTTGTCCAATCATACGATCAAGACCAATGGGTAACAATTCAGAATTATAAAGAACGAACAACTGAAGAAATATTAAATCTTTTTAAAGCATTAAATAAACAAATTGTTAATATTGTTGAAAATACTTCTAACGAAAAGCTATCCAACCTCTGCGACATAGGAAATAATCAACATAAAACATTAGAGTGGCTAATACAAGATTACCTTGAACATATGGAACACCATATACACAAACAAATCCTTATAGATAGAAATTAAGCTAATTAATTGTAAGTCTTATTGAAGTAACAGGTTCATTTCTTCAACAAGCCGAGACCGGCTTGGATAAATGAATTAGCTTTAAGAAATAGGGGCGTGAGAATATTATGTACGTTTTATTATTGTTACCACTATTTTTTGGGATAGTTTTTATAGGCTTATTATCCTTATTTATCTATACTATTTTAAAAAATAAAAAGCATCCTTTGTCTTGATTTATTTTAGTAATACTTATAATCTTTTTGTGCATTACATTAAATTCTTTACTTGAATATACAAATGTTTTGTAAATAATTTAGATAAATGTCAGTATTCATTATGGGAAATAGTACACTTAAATTAATGGGTGCTTTATATAAAAGAGGTAGGTGAGAGATAAGAAATGAGGACGTTATTAGAACTACTACGCATCATATTTATTTTCTTATTACTTGGTGGTTTAGGTTGGGCCATTATAGAAAACATTTATACAATCAATGAAGCAATTGAAGGTTATTCATGGCTCGGTGCATTAGCAATATTAGTTTTACTCTTTGTATTATATAGAAACAAATTACAATTTTCTGGTTGGTATCAGGGAGATGGTCGAGAGAAATTGCCGAGAAATGTTTCCATTACATTAATCCTCACTTCAATAATGCTGTTTATTGCACCATTTATTTTAGGTTCATTATTAAGCTAATGTGTGCAATAGTTCTAATCAATTAAATAAAGAAATATTAGTACAGAAATGCCTGATTCTGTGAAATTCAAGCATTTCTGTCAGTCTTTCGTTTCCTAATACACGATTAACAAATTTAGTAGAGGAAGTTTGAGTATTCTGTTTTTTCATATTTGACCAAAAGATTCCAACCAACGTAATAAATCCACCAATTATTGCATAAATAGTTGAAGTTCCCCAAGCCAGTTCCATGTAATTGTATGGATTGACAATCCACCACCAGAACCATTGAAAGTACATTCCCGTGATGGCGAAAACGTTTTGACAATAATGATTTCATTTTTGTCACTAATGATCTCTTTTGGGATGTTAGTTGCGTTTATCATGGCCAATAAAAATGACAAAAAATAACCCCTCATGTGGGTACCGACCCCCGAAAGTTAGAGTGTAAAATCTAACTTTCGGGGGTAACCACCGCTTGAAGGGGTTATTTTCCTCTAATATTAGCGCCGCCCCTCTTATCGGGGTTCGGTCTATTGTAACCGTAGGCGTTGGAGCGTCTACGGTTTTTAATATTATATGACTTTCTAATTATATTATACCCGATTACAGGGATTTTAACAAATGACTTAAATGATATGAATAGTGTCCACTGTTTTTTCCTTCTATTAATTGATATGCCTTTTTTATATCATTATTGTTATAACCAACAGTTTCTTCACTTACTTATTTATCACATCTTAAAAGAGGTTGCGTACTACATCTAAAAGCCCCTCCGAAACTTCTTGAAATTCTGTAATCTACATATTCTACTGTTATCCCTCTTATTTCTAATTGCTCACCTATATCTTGAAACGCTGGATCTGTTATATATACATTTTCATTGATAGGAAGTCCATTTGTAGCAAGATTTGATGCGTCTTTTAATGTTACATGTATTTTATCCCAATTTTTCAGTTGTTCTGGGATACCGTCTAATAACGCTTCTTCACAAACCACCATTAGTCCTTCTCTAACAAAACTTATAGCACAATCAAGGTGAAGTATTGATGGATGAAGAGGAACTTCACATACCTCATATCCATAATCATCTAATAGGTTGTTTAGCCATTTAATGCCGTTTGTATTGGAAGCAAGTCCCGATCTCCCTACGAAAATGGTTTTGTCTAAAACTAGAACATCTCCCCCTTCTAAAAATGGACCATCTTCCGAAAATGGACCTTTTGATATGTCTGGTTTTGGAATGGATAAATACTTGCATCTGTTTTTATAAGATTCAGTTACTAAAATATCTCTTACCGGAAAGATTTCATTTCTTCTGTGGAGAAACCTTAAAGCCCCTTCTATTAAAAAATGCCCAATAGTGAAAAACGGATCTCTAATAAAAAAGTTACTGTATCCATTTTCTTTCCCCAATTCTTTCTCATAATCTGTTAATAGTCTAGGAACAGATACTTCTACATTGTATTTTTTTAAAACCTTTTTTAAATTTTTCCTTTCTTCTTCCCATCTTCTTTGTTTATCGGGGAAAACGTCACTCAAATTTTTACCTAGTATGTCTTTTTCATTGAACATATCACTGTTTTCTTCTGATAAAAATGTCAAATCCTCATGATTTAGTTTTGAAGGAAAAGCAAACTCAGATTGAGCCATTACCACTCTTTTTAAAGGTGCAAATTCACTTTTTACGAAAATGCCATTCATATAAATGCCTCCTTGGATTGTTTAAAATTAATATTATCCTCATATTTTAAATACTAAGGTATATAGTAACTATATAGTCAATCTAGAAAATATCTAAGCTTCCCCTTTTAGTTGGATATCCAAAGTGTGTTTTGACTAGATGTTTTAAAATGGTAGAAGGTTAGATTATAGTGTACCGACTCAAAATGAACAATCGATTGTAAAATTTGGACCTTTTGAATTAGATGAGGATAATGCAGTCTTAATGAAAAATGATCAAGTAATTGAGCTAAAGCCGAAAGAATTAGAGTTAATGAAATATTTTATGCAACATGTTAATAAGATCGTAAGTAAAGAAAAATTATATGACACAGTTTGGAGAGAAGATTACTTCGGCTCTGACAATACGGTGATGGTGCACATTAGACGACTTAGAGAATAAATTGAAAAGGATCCATCTAATCCTCATTATTTAATTACGGTAAAAGGATTCGGCTATAAATTCGTAATCATAGATGAAATGGCGGTTGACAGGTGAATATTTAGTGTCTGCAGTTATCATTGTTATATTAATTATTTTTATCAATGTTTTATTGGCTCTTCCTTGTTAATCATCCAAGCAAGATTCAACATTCCTATTTTTCAAGATAAAAACCTATCAGCTGAGTAATTTACAAGGGAATTTCAATCCCACTGACAATAGAAAAACGAGATGTGCAGATTAATCAAGATGATAAAAAAAATCTAATCGATCAGAGTGCATGGATTCAAGTGTTAGGTGATTTGAAAGGGCTATGTATTTTGTCTCGGTTACTAGGGTGCTATATCAATTATTGCTAAAATGCATATAAAAATTTTATGATGATAAAAACTTGTGATAAATCTAATCCCCCAGATTTATCCGATATATGAAAGGAGTAAACATTTAATGAACAATCCAATTTAAAATCCCCCAATTAAAGACAACATTCAATTCAAATATTGGGGGATATAAAATGAAATTGAATAAAAATTTTTCTTTATTACTAATTGGTCAATCACTCGCTAATATTGGCGATGTTTTATATATAGTCAGTGTTATTAGTACGATTTTTGTTTTAACAGGTTCTGCAACCGCATCAACCTTTGTACCATTTACGATTACTTCTTCAATGTTTATATCCAGTCTGCTAACACCACTTTGGATAGGGAAAGTAAATCTTAAATGGTTAATGGCTGGGTCACAAATTGGAAAAACTATTTTGCTTTTCATGCTGGGGTTTATGTTAATTGGAATTACAGCATCAAATTATTATTTGATTTTCTTAATAATAGGATTGATTGCTTTACTTGATGGATGTGCAAATCCAATAAGACAGACATTGATTCCACACTATGTTAATCCTAAACATACACAGCTTATACAAGCAGTTATGTGGTTTGTAGGAAGTTTATTTTTAATTATTATGAGTTCTCAGCAACTGGTTTGGTTAGTGGGAGGTTTGTTCGTAATAGCAAGCATTTTACTTTGTCTTTTAGAAAGTGTGAATGATAAAAAAACTGAACCAAAAGGGAAACTCGAACAGATTAAAGCGGGATGGTTAACTTTATCTAACACTCCAGTACTAAGAAAGATCGCTTGGATTGACTGTTTCGAAACAATTGCAGGAACGGTTTGGATAGCTGCTATATTACTTGTGTTTGTCAATGATGCTCTACACGTTGGTGAAAAGTGGTGGGGATTTATCAATGGAGCTTTCTTTTTAGGTTTAATTTTAGGAAGTGTTTATTGTATTAAATATTCTTCATTTATTGAAAAGAAATTGGTAAGAAAATTATGAAAGGAGGACTTTGTTACCTGCAAAGTCCTCCTTCTTAAAATGACTAAGGTAAAACAGAAAAAGGACTTCCCTTCAAGTCCCTTTCCCACTTATTTTCATCTGAAATGGAATATTTTTTTACCGTTACTTCCGATTCAAAATAAATATAGCTCCACCAAACCCTAAAACGCACCATATCATTAAATTAATATAATTTCCCATCGTTGCATCAAAGGTAGATGCAGCTAGGGAAGCACGCATCACTTCTGCCATTGAATAAATTGGTAACACTTCATGAAGTGACTGAAGCCATTCGGGCAGCCGATCCATTGGGAAATTTACCGGTGAAAACATAAGTGCTCCAAATACAACAACCTGGGAAATACCCATTGATGCTGTAGGTGACAACAGATAGGAAAATCCATATCCAACACCAATTGAAGTTAATGCAATCATGAGTAATGCTGGAACTACCGTCCAAGAGATATCATATCCCGGAGTGAACATGAGGTGTGCAACAATAGATGAAATGATTATTCCCGGCAAGGTAATTAATAACCATATGGTTGTATCTGCCCCAAGGATAACGGAGCGATTCACTGGCCAGGTACGCATGTACTCCATATATCCATCTGTCTTTGCAGTACCAATTTGCTGAGGCAGGATAACCATTCCTGCAACAATCAAAATAATCGTCGGGGCTCCTGTTGCCAAGAATAGAATCGTTTCCGTATCAGGGTTTGGTATAAGATAAGAAAATCCTATAACAATCCCTATGGATATCAGTATTTGTAATAAAGCCATAAATATAAAAAAACCGGCATTTCTAAGAAACTGCATTTGAAAAACATACTTATAATGGCTGACCATATTCATTACGATACTGCCCCCTTTTTAGAAGTTAATTCAATATAAACGTCCTCAATTGTAGTTGGAGACAGGGAATAGTCTATAACAAGGCCTTTATCTGTCTGATTCTTTGCCCAATCAATCGTGTCTGATACTTTTGCTGGGTCTAAAGAGAAAATAAGACGGGATCCGTTCTGATGCGGGGAAAGTGCCCAATCAGGAACCTCGATATTTTTAAATTCCTTTTCCAGACTAAGTTCAATTCGCATTCGGTCTCCTACTAAACTTTTTACTTCCGATGGATCCCCTTGTGTCAATATTTTCCCTTTATCCATAATAGCCACCCGATCCACTGCCTTTTCCGCTTCCAGAACATTGTGGGTTACTAAAATAACGGAGCTCCCGTATTTCGTCAAGTCACGTATTACCTGCCAAAGGTAACTTCTGCGAACCGGATCAACATCATTGGTTGGCTCATCAAGGATAACTAACTCACCTGGGGCGATCACCGCCATACAAAAGGCTGTCAGCCTTCGCACGCCACCTGATAGTTTTTCGCCTTCTGTATTCGCCCAAGCCTCCATTTCTAATGCTTCGAAAAGCGCTTCCACTCGCTTTGGTTCAAACTTTTTCCCCATCCGCATTTTTCCTATCAGCGTCACTGCCTGCTTTGGAGTAAGTAAGCCCAATGACACTTGGGATTGCGGCTGTACGGAACAAATGGACCTGGCACGTGCAGGTGATTGCGTTACTGATTCTCCCAGCAAATGAATGTCACCATGATCAGGTGTTAATAGTCCTAATATTTGATTAACCAACGTCGTTTTTCCCGCACCATTATGTCCAAGAAGCCCAAATATTTCTCCTTCATTAATCGTAAATGTGAGATTGTCATTGGCAACATTTTTGGATTCTCCTTTACCACGAAAAACCTTCGTAACACCTTTTATATCGAGAATCATTTTTTAAATTCCTCCTTTGCAATAAAAACACTTTCAATGAATTGGATAACATCTTTGTTCATTGGGTAAAAAGCAATGCCTTCCTTTAAATTTTGCAGTGCTTGCCACATATCTCCAAGTAATTTTTCATCATTCCCATACATTTTCTCTGCTTGGTTTAACCAGCTTTCCACCAGCTGCTGTGCCTTTTCTGAAGCCGGGTTAATGTTAAGATTATTTTTGATATCATGAATGACTTTCATCCAATTCCTTATGTCTTCCTCACTCATATTTTGCACATTCATATCCATGATTTTTTTCATTTCATCGTCATTCAAGTAATCTTTATATTGTTGTAAGGCATCTTCAGGATCTTGTTGATAAAGCTGAATAATACTAAAAATAATTTTCCAGTTAATTTCTCCCTCGATTTCAATGGAATACGAGATACCAAGCAGTGCTTGCTCCAGGACCTGCAGTCGTTCCTGTTCACGTTTAACCAATTCCAGCTGCTGCTGAATCGACTCTTGCCAGGTCGAAGTGGAATTTTCCAGGATATCTTTAATTTGCTCCAGTGAAAATCCCATATATTTTAAAGCTAAAACTCGTTCCAGCCGCATAACGTCATCCTCACTGTATAAGCGGTGCCCTCCCTCCGTTTTTGATGAAGGTTTAATCAAACCAATTTCATCATAATAATCCAATGTCCTCACAGTAACTCCTGTATTTTTCGAGAGTTTTCCAATCGTGTACATTACTTCACCTCATCTTTATTTTCTATAGTATAAATCAGCACGTTACGTGTTGTTCAATAGGTAAATGAAAAATTTTAAAAAGAAATTAATATTTACCTGTAAGGTGAACGAAAACTTGCCTTTGCATTCCTTCGTCACACCTAACAAGCCTGGTTAGAATAACAACATTTGAATTTTGATAAGTTTTTAAAATACATAATTATGTTAAGCTTTAAGGAAAAAGGAATATAAAAAGGGAAAAGGGGAACTTAATTGTCAACAAAGTATTCGTTGAAAAAGAATAAAAAGGTAATAATTATTTGTATCTTATCATTAGTAATATTAATCATTTCCATCTTATACTTCGTTAAAAGAAATAAGTATGTGAACAAAGTGAGAAATTAGAGAAAGTAAATATGTACCTGTACGAATTAGAAGTAAAATCACCATTAGTATTCCTTGTGAATTATTTGGGGGTACAATCAATTGAATCAGTAAACTGAGGTGAGGATACGATACGTAAAGATCTTCAATCTATCTTTAGAGAATTAGATGCTGGACTAACTAATATTGATAATCCCGACCCTCAAATCGTTCTGAAATAATATACTTTTACAACTTCATAATTTGCATGAAAAAATCAACCCTATTTTTACAAGTGTCAATAGGAAAGAGCAATTAGATGAGAAGCGTAAAGTAGAAATTATGCGTTTATGTGACATAAGAGAGACTACCAGAAGTTGGGATCAAGTAGAATCAAAACTCAACAATACTGATTGTTGCACCATTTATTTTAGGTTCACTATTAAGCTAAAGGGGACGATTACGAAACAAGTGTAGTCGCTTCTTACGTTAAAGGAGCAGCAATGTTGAGTAAAGAAGAAATTCGATTTAAGTATGATTTGTAATTACAAGGGGGTATTTTAAATGAATTATTTATTACTTATTACTGCTATTTTAGTTTTGTTATTCTCCTTGAGACAGATTTCTATGATTAAATATCCTAAACGGCATTCTGCTTTAAAAGAGGTTAAACAAAATGCAATTTCAATGTTATGGGGCGTGTTAGTAATTGCAGCAATTATATTTATCCCCTATCAAGTTTGGGTAATAACTGGAAGTTCTCCATATTGGGATGGGGTGTATGTTATAGGCGGAACCGCTCTTTTAACCATAACTGTAAGTTTTATTATTTATGATAAAAGTTATCAGAGAGGAAATGTAAATGATGAGCAAAAATAAAAAAACAACAAGTAATACTTATTTGGCGTTTGGAATTGGTATAGGATTACCTTTAGGAGCAGTGCTTGGGTTAACAATATTTGATAACCTAGCAATCGGAGCTGGTATAGGTTTGGTTTTCGGAATAACAGTTGGAACAGCAATTGACTCAAATAAAAACTAAAAAAGAATAAAAATTACTTATTCATTCTTCCGTTAAAAGGAGCAATTCTGGAATAGGAATTAGTGCCAATCAGGACAATAAGGCAATTTAACTAGATATTATTTTGGTGGGAGTGGTTAAGTGAGTAGAAAAACTTTTAACATAATTGGGTGGATTCTGCTTTTGGGAATGGGTGCTTCGTGGATAGGCTTTGGCTATTCAAGTTGGTACTTATTATTAACTCCAATGGCGTACTTTTCTTTTTCGATTAGCGATGGCAGCATTAAAAAATTAGGAAAGATAAAACAGATGTCCTTACTACAAGTAATTCTAATATTGTTTGCGTTTATTGTGTCGGTGAGTATAGTATTTGGTCTTATCCAATTAGCTAATTACCTGATAAACGATATGTTTCACTTAACTGGGGAAATAAAGATACTCAGCGAGACTATTGCTGTAGTACTTTCATTATATCCTGTTAAGTTTACTTTTGGCACTGTTATTTTTAAAGTAATGAACGCTACAAGAGAGAAGAATTACGAGTTTTGAAGGACGGATGTAATTCCGCAATCGGGCGCTTTCTTGAATAAGAAGAAGTCTTTGTGATATGTGCTACACATTAAAGGATTAGCTTTATAAGGGGGAAACATTGTGAACCTTATCATTTAAACAAACGGGTATTTATTAGTATTTGAGATGTTGTTATTGAACATAGAATGGAGGGATTATGATTTTAATATTATTTGGGCTTTTAATATCTTCTATTACCGTTATATTATTTTTGATTTTATGTACAAGAATAATAATTTCTTTCATTAAAAATAAGCCTTTTCCTAAAAAATTATTGATTACAACTTTGGGTGGGGTTGTTCTGGTTTTTTCAATCTACATATATGAAACGTACTTTTTTACATTTAGTAAAATTGATAGAGAATCCATGCAAAAGGGACCTGGCCCTCTAACCTCTCCCACTGAAGAATATACAGCTAATGCTTATTATGAACTATATGGTGGTGCAGCAGGCGGTGTTAACGTATGGGTTGAAATCACAGATAATAATGAGAAAAACAAAATGCAAACTGTTTATTATAGTGATGCAAAAAATAATATTTCAATGGAATGGCTGGATGGGGATACACTATACATTTTAAATAATGACCCTGATTATCCCAATTCAAATAGAAGCATCGAATTAGAAATCGGTAAAGAGATTTATCACGAAACTGGTTTGGCTTGTAAAAGTTTGTTAATGAAAGACGAATATGAGACTTGCTACCAAAACTAATAACTTTTATTGATCAAACTGGGTGCTTTAATGGTACAAGGAGCTATCGAAGTGACAGCTCCTATTTTGTTTTATGGTAGAATTTAACTATAATATCGAGAGATGAGGGATGTATAGTGGGTATTGATTTTCATAGCAAGAAAAATCGTTTTACTTACACAACTCGAACTGCTGACAACTCGTGGATTGAAACAATAAAAGACCTTGTACCTACCGAGAATATTTCTAAAGCTTTAGATGTTGGTTGTGGCGGAGGAATTTATTCAAAAGCACTATCAGACATGGGAGTGGATTCTGTTACTGGTGTTGACTTTTCAGAGGAAATACTTGAAGGGGCAATGGAAAACTGCAAAGAATATAAAAACATTTCATTTAAGCATGGAAGTGCTTTTGATACTGGATTAGATAGCAATAGCTTTAATTTATTGCTAGAAAGAGCGTTAATACATCATATTAAGGATCTACAAAATTGCTTTAAAGAAGCATTTAGAGTATTGGATTCCAATGGATTTTATATCATTCAAGATCGTACTCTTGAAGATTGTTTATTAGAAGGCAATGATAATCATATTAGAGGGTTTTTCTTTGAACTTTTTCCGAGATTAATTGAAAAAGAAACTAATCGTAGATACAATAGCCAAATCGTAATTGAAACATTAAAAGAGGTAGGCTTTAAGGACATTGAAGAAATTAAGTTATGGGAAACAAGAAGAGTATATGAAAGTAAGGAGCAATTATTAAAAGATCTAAATGAAAGAACAGGAAGAAGCATTTTACATGAATTAGATGATAAAGAATTACATTTATTGATAAATAATATAGATAAATCACTTTCATCTAAAAAAAGCATAGTAGAAAAAGATAGATGGACAATTTGGAAAGCTGTTAAATAGTTTTGTTAGAAATACTAGTTTGTGAAAAATTACACTTAAATTAACGGGTGCTTATATAAAAGAGGTAGGTGAGAGGTAAGAAATAAGGACGTTATTAGAACTACTACGTATCATATTTATTTTTGAATTACTTGGTGGTTTAAGTTGGGCATTTATAGAAAACATTTATACAATCAATGAAGCAACTGAAGGTTATTCATGGCTCGGTGCATTAGCAATATTAGTTTTACTCTTTGTATTATATAGAAACAAATTACAATTTTCTGGTTGGTATCAGGGGGATGGTCGAAAGAAATTGCCGAGAAATGTGTCCATTACATTAATCTTCACTTCAATAATGCTGTTTATTGCACCATTTATTTTAGGTTCACTATTAATCTAACGGGTAGCTTTCCTTAAAGAAGGATAATCACCTTTTTTTGCTGAAATTATTGAAGGGGCAGCTTAGTTGAAGAGCGTTGTTTAACTTGTGTTCAACAATCAGACCATATTGAGAGTATTTTGTTGGTAACAAGAAAAAAGAATAAGTAATGCAGAAATAAATGATTTTTACACTTTGCTACGGGGGTACTTATGAAAACTCACTATTATTTAGGTTGGTTTAACAATTTATTTCCAGAAAATCTGGGTAGGCTGTTACAGGAGGATATAACTGATAGAAAATCGCTTGCTATGATTAGCTCGAATCCATCTATTTATGAAGAAGATGGTGCTGCTTCAATTTGGAATGATAATCCAAAAATAAAATAAAAAGGATATTCTAAGATGAAAATAATAAGGTGTATGCCTCAATAATCAAACTAAATTATACTACTCATAGGCTACCAAAGCCTATGAGTAGTTTTTCTATAAACAACCCTCATCAACGGCTTATTGCTTTCTTGCTACGTAATGGCTTGTATTCCTCACTCTGTTGTTGATATTCTATATTTTTGAAGGCACGGTACCCGAACCACATCAAATTTAGGCAAAATAAACTAACACAAAGTAATGGTATTAAACCAGAGAAGAACCAATACATACAGAAAACTACAACACTGCCCAGGATCATCATGATGGTAATCGGCAGCTGTGTAAGACCGATAATCAAGGCATATTTAAAATAATGCCATAACGGAACCTCGAAATGCACGTATACCGGAAAGAAATACAACAGTATAATGGCATACAATACTCCTAAAGAGAGTGTGATACCTAGGAGCAGTTGAAACGGAAATGATGGAAATGCTTTTAATAGTATGATATCCATTCGCAAAATAATGGCTGCCACTAGAAAGATCAAACCACATAAATTTGCTTTTAAGAATTCTTTTCGAAAATACTGCCGAAATGTTGGAAATACCGCAACAAATTCCTTACCTTGAATCCACTGACGTAAAACAGCAAATAAGCTCACGGTCGCTGGCATGATCCCAAACACTACTAAACCTAAAATCGTAAAGCCTATCCATAATAGGTTGAGATAGATAAGTCGGATTATCCATACACCAGCGTTGTAAAATACATTTAATAAACCATTTAACTGCATGCTCATCAGACCCTTTTCTCATAGAGTAGGTTTCGTTCATTGATCGTTAACCTTTGACTGCACCGATCGCTACACTACCGATAATTCGCTTCGAAAAAATTGTAAATACAATGATAATCGGCAGGACAGATAAGGCAACCCCTAAGTACTGCACGCCATAGTTAGAGCCATAATAGCCTTGCAGCATTTGTACAAGGACTGGTAATGGATACTTTTCATTAGAGAACAGTAGCACCAATGGACTGATGAAATTATTCCAAGAACCTATAAAGGCAAAGATACCTAGTGCGGCTAAGGCTGGTGTCAGCATAGGAAGTATAATCCGATTAAACGTTTTGAATTCACTAGCCCCATCCATCCTCGCAGACTCAATGACCTCATCAGGAATGGTTCCATCGATAAATTGTTTGACAAAAAATACGGCGAATGCGTTAGCAGCGGCTGGTAAGATAAGGGCAGCATATGTATCGAGTAAATTGAGGATATACATAATCCGAAATGTTCCTACTAGGCCTAACTGCTGAGGAACCATCATCGTTGCTAACACAAACCAAAACAATACCTTATTGCCTCTAAATTTATATTTCGCAAATCCGTATGCATTAAGTGCGCCGAAATAGAGGGTAAGTGCCGTTGAACAGCCTGCTATAATAAAGCTATTTAAGAACCCTCGCCAAATGTTAATATTTTCTGTCATATTTTGGTAATTGTCAATGAGTGCTTCCCCTGGGAAAAAGATAAATTTGGAAGCAATATCCGCATTTGTATGGGTACCATAAACGATCATAATGTAGAACGGAACAATACAAACAATGGCAAGTAGTATGAGAAGTATATGAATGATAATGTGGCTAGGCTTGATTCTTTTCGATTTTCTCTTGTCATGAATGGCTTCCACTTTTGTTTCTGAGATCATTCTATTTCCTCCTTATTTTTGTTCATTCTTTGTTCTGGCGTTCATTGTGGCAAAGGATATAATCGAGAAGACGACAATGACAAGGAACAACCCAAAGGCAATTGCGGAACCATATCCATATTGATAGCGAGTAAATGCCGTCTCATACAAATACATTACACTGGTGAGTGTTGAATTATCTGGCTGTCCCGATCCATCCGTCAAGGCATAAGGTTGATCAAAAATTTGCATGCCTCCAATAATAGAGGTTACTACTTGGAATAAAATGATTGGCTTTAGTAGGGGGAGAGTTATACTAAAAAACACCCTAACTTTGGAAGCGCCATCAATTTCTGCAGCCTCTAATAAGTCCCTTGAAATGCCTTGGAGACCTGCTATATAGATAATCATCGAGTAGCCAAAATATTGCCAGAAGAGAATAGACGATACTAAGCCCCTCATAAAATTCGGCATATCTGTCCATTGGATTGGATCATTAATCATTCCTATAGCCATTAGAAACTGATTAAAGCTTCCTGTTTGCCAGCTGAAGATTAAGGCGACTAATAAACCTAGCGATGCGGCTGTAACAATGTTAGGAAAGAAGAACACTGCCCTGAAAATACTTTTACCTTTAACAAATTTTTCATGCAAAATAACAGCTAATACTAAACTGACAGTTAACTGGGGGATGACCGAAACAATCCAAATAACCAACGTATTGAATAAGGATTTGTAAAAAAAGAAGTCACCAAAAAGTCTTAGATAGTTTTCCAACCCTACGATGGTTGGATTGGTAAAACCGTCCCAGTCTGTAAAGCTTAAGTAGAAGGAATACATGATAGGATATAGCCCGAACACAAGAAATATAATAAAGAATGGAGCGATAAATAGATAACCATAAGTATCTTTTCGTAATGTCTTTGAAAACATTATTTCTCCTCCTCAGAAAATCTAATAAGTCAGAATGACACTAATCTACTTGAATTTCTGGAAAATGATGACCGACATCTTTCTTAAATGATGCAATCATATCCTCTATCGTTTCTAATCTACCATTTAAAAAATCATTCACTTTTTCATCCCACAAGCCATTTATATCATTATCGTATGTTGATTGGGGGGAAGAAGGCGCTTCTTCGCCTGCCTCATTAAAGAATGCAAAGTATTTCTGACCGTTTAAAAAGTCTGAGGTTAATTCAGGTGCTAAATCGATATTAATCTCTTTGTTGCTTAGAAAGTACTGCTCGTTCTTGGCCAATTCAGTTAAAAAATCTCTATCTGTGGTGTAAAATTTCATAAATTCCCAAGCAACCTCTTTATTTTCACTTCCGCTATACATGGCTAAGAAAGTCCCACCACCAGTAAAGGCTTTTGGCCCATGGGTTACCCCCCATTTACCGGCTGTTTCAGGAGCATTATTCTCAAAAACATGGGGAAGCGCCCAAGTAGGCATGGCATAAAACATAACTGTTCCTTGCTGCATAGATGCAGTCCAAGCAGGGCCCCAGGATTCATAATTTGCCAATACCTTTCGCTCTCTAGCCTCCTTGGCAAGTTCTGCTGCTTCCACTCTAACTGGATCGATCACTAATTTCTTATCTACTACCCAAGGCTCTTTTATATTAGAGCTTTCTACTGAACCGATATCACTCCAATTTGCCAATGCATGAACCTCGCCATTACTTTCTTCTACTACCCGCTCTCCGATATCCATTATTTTATCCCAGTTTGAAATCAACTTACTTACTTCCTCTGGATCATCTGTGCCCAAATATTCCTTGGCTAGATCACGTCGATAGTAGAAAGCCCCTGGTGTACCTTGATATCCCAGTCCTCTTATGATGCCTTCTTCGTCTTTTTCATCATCCTGAATATATTGGTATTGCTGATCTAGTATTTCTTCGGCGTTATAAGGAGATTGCGATAAATCCTCTAATCGAGGAATCTCCCTAATCTGTGGCCAATAGGCTTTTTCTACAAAAAACACGTCGGGGACATTTTTTTCAACCTGTAACACAGACATTAGCTTTTTTACATGATTATCGTTATTGATAAAAAGGACGTCTACCTTAATATCTGGGTTTGCTTCTTGAAACTTTTCCACAGCATATTTGGCCTCATCTGTGAAAGTCCAAATCCTAAGCTCTTTTTTATCTTCAGCTGAAGATGACGAACAACCAACAAGTACAACGATTAACATGAGCCACACTAAAAAAACAAACAATAAATTACTTTTTGTCATTTCTACTCCACCTTTTACGTTTGGATTACACTGCTAATCTCTCAAGAGGGTTGGTCAGTATACGTAATGATGTCTCGCCTCATGCCAAAAAACTTGTATCCACTTCCTTCTATAAATTAAGGGTTTAAAAAGTAACCGCTTACAAATTCGTGGTGTGTCGTCAATTTGCCTGAGAAAGTAATTCATTTGTAACTCACTTTGTTCAAACGATAAACTTACTATGAAATTTTAAATGATTTTCCAATCCTTGTCAAGGAGGTATTATCATCATATTATACTCGTGTGACACACCTATATATAATATTGATTTATAGTCTTTCATTAAAAAAGGAGGGAACAAAGAAACATAAAGACGTGATCTTTTGATATGAAGGTATTTACCTGTTTCTTTTTAGTGTGGCAAACCAGTGACATAGGAACATTCGTGGGTAAAAAGGAACAAATACATGCAAAATGGAACCTCTAAGCGCCTAAAAATGATTGCGCCTTCGCATTAAAAAATACTTTCGCACATGCAGTAATTTCCCCGAAAAAGGAACATTTTGACCCCAAAAAGAAACAAAAAGTGCTCATTAAAGGAACAGGGTTTCATTATATAGAAACTTGTTGTAAGGGAATAAATAGTCATTCTTTATTTTATAATAGACCTAGATTGTAGTATCTCTTATTACGTAGTAGACGGATACTGCGCAGCTAGGAACATCTAGTTTAATTGACTTTATGAAATGCACTTTTACCATAGAAGCGCGATAGATTAACATCACACAAACAAGTATAATCGTATTAATAAAATGCTTTTGAAAAGGAAGATTAAATTGAAGAATCAATTTTCAATTGGAGAAATGGCTAAACTTCATAATACCACGATTAAAGCCCTTCGATATTATGATGAAATTGATTTATTAAAACCTATACATACGGATGTAAATAACGGTTATAGATATTATTCAACAGAACAATTCGAACATTTGAACACCATCCATTATTTAAAGGAATTGGGTTTTTCTTTAAAGGAAATTAAAGGACATCTGGATCACAGGGATATCGACAGTTTTTTAAATCTTTTAGAGGAGCAAAAACGTTTAACGGAAGAAAAAATTAAAGAACTAACACGAATTAACCACAGGTTTCAAAATCGAATCAAGGACATTAAATTGGCGCGAGAATCAAAGGAATTGGGCATTCCATTTATAAAGGAAAAGGAAGAGAGAAAAATAGTAAGATTAATGGAGAGAATTAGTTCAGAACCAGAGCTGGAAGTTTCGTTGAGGCGACTAGAGAGCCAGTCCAAAAGAAGTTCTTCTGTTTTCATTGGAGGAGTAGGTCTTACTGTAAGTTTGAATGATTTACTAATCAACAACTTTACTCAATATAACTCAATATTTATCTTAGCCGAGGAAGATGATATCCAGGGTCCTTTAGTAACAACGCTTCCAGAAGGAATGTATGCCTGCATTTTTTATAACGGCAATCATAGCGAATCCCCAGAACATTATAGATCCTTATTAAAGTTCATTCGAGATAATGGTTTGAAGTGAGCGGTGATTCCATTGAAAGAACAATCATTGACCATTATATCTCTCGCAGTAAAGATGACTATCTGACAGAAATTCAAATACCAATAAAATGTTGACCCTCCTCTTACAGGAGGGTCTATATTTTTAGATAGGAAAAATAATTAATAGGAGAGATGACTATGTTTGGAACGATATTCAATGTAGTAATGATACTACTCGGTAGCATTGTGGGCAGTATTCTCAAAAAAGGGATAAAAGACGAGTATCATAACATTCTAATGCAGGCTATGGGGTTAGTTGCATTAGGGTTAGGTATTAATGCACTAGTACAACACTTACCTTCCAGCAATTATCCTGTACTATTTATTGTCAGTTTAGCTGTAGGGGGAGTACTTGGTCAAAGGTTGGATTTAGAATCAAGATTTAATGCCTTAGTTAATAAATATTCAAAAGGTAATTTAGCTGAAGGGCTAGCGACTGCGATTCTTTTATTTTGTGTTGGAACACTATCTATTTTAGGCCCTGTCGAGGCAGCGTTAAACAAGGATTATACTTATTTGCTTGCTAATGGGATGTTGGATGGAATTACTTCAATTGTTTTAGCATCCACTTTTGGCATTGGTATAGCTGTTTCGGCAATTGTTTTATTTTTTTGGCAAGGTTCTATTTATTTGATTGCTACTTTAATAGGAAATTATATTAATCAAGATCTTTTGAACGAAATATCGATTATAGGGGGGATCTTGATAATAGCATCGGGTTTAAGTATTTTAGGGATTAAGAAATTTAATACTTTAAATCTTCTACCATCCATCATGATTCCTCCATTGGTATTTTGGGTCATGCATTTATTCCAATTATAATGTTATAAAAGATTTATACTTAATTAGAGAGATGAAATAAGTCACAACTGCACAGTACAAATATACTTGTAATTAAATTATCATGTGGGGCGATCACTCTTTTTAGGGTGGTCTTTTTTCGTATTAGACTAAATACAGTGCAACAAATATCTTCTTTTTTAGTCGACTTTGTGAAAGAATGGATTAAGCTAACGAGCAGTTTTTGTATAAGAAGGTAATAGAATAAAAAAGGAGTAGCAATTGAGCTACTCGCTTTCCTTTTTATTAGTGATTATATCAAATGTTACTTATTTTACTTTACCTTTAGTGATCTCAGTTAGTTTAGAATTGATGGCAAAGATCTTTGCATTAACATCTGATATTCCAAAGCTAGCTAATCTCTTAGAGTGCATGTCTAGATATTTTTCAGCAGTATCTTTTGTTTCGAATATATAAATTCCTCCTGCTTCATTTGTATCGGAGTTTTCTGTCCAGATTTTCCACATGAAGCCTTCTTCTTCATTAATACTTCTTGCTAAACCTGAAAACTCCGCAGCCATTTCATCTCCAAATGGTCCATTCATTTTGAAATCTACTTGTAATACGTATGCCATTGTTCATTCCCCCTGTTAATTTTTAATTGTAAAATACAATTCTCCAAGAAACTCCTTTATTTGGTAACGATCTTGCAAAAGCTCTCTTTCAACAAAAGCCTTAATATCACCTTTTTCAATATCATACATTGTCTCAATTTCTTTTGAGAATAGGAGCTTTTCTTCTTCGAGTAAAGCTGACAACGAAGCTGGTTGTTTCGGAAGAGGTTTTTCACCTAGAGCTTGCGTTAATCCATTGACATAATATTCTAAAGGACGACCACCAACGATTTTAACCCCTTTATTTTCTTCGTTAACCATGATAATAGTAGGGAACCCTCTAGCACCAAGGTTTCTAGTTTGCAAGAAGTCTTCATTTAATAAATCGTGACCAATTTTTTCGTCAGCTTCTTTTACAATGACTTCACCATCTAGTCCCATACCATTAACAATTTCTACAAGGACGGATGCTTCACCAATGTTCTTATTGAACACAAACAGAGCTTCTCTAGCACGACGTATGTATTCAAATGCTTTTTCTTCACCATGGTATTTTTGAATTATTTTAAAAACACGAGACGGTGGGTAAGATGACAGAACTGGATTGTCAATCATTAGGGAACCATCAATCGGCATGCGATAATGTTTACCTACTTCTCTCCAGTGACCTGCCACATCAGCAGGTCCGTTGATGCCGTTAGCAGGATCGACAGGTCCTCCATGCCATTTTTCTAATAGCCCACCCATGACAGTTTGGAAGTTAAAATAGTTTCCGTATTGCTTCATAAAACGACGAAGTGTTGGTTCTATTGCCCAGCAATGAGAACAAATAGGATCAGTCACATAATAAAGATTGATTGATTTTCTTGACTGATTAAAATCAATCATCTCCATTTCTTCCTCTTCAGCCACACCACATACACCTGTCTCGATGTCACATATCATGTTATTAATTTCATTCATTTAAGTTTCCTCCTTTGTGTTTGTTATAATAAACGTCAGGCACATTGAGCCATCAAATTTAATTTTGATTTACTATTTGTTGTACAATTGCATTGTAGTTCATAATGAAAAATACTAATACCAATAATTATTTAGATTTATCGTATATACAACACCTTAGAAAAATTGTTGAAAAAGTTGGAGGGATTTTTGAATGACCCAAGAAAAAACGGACCCCCGAATTCTTCGAACACGTAAATTAATCATGGATTCTTTTATTGAACTTTCGGGCAAAAAAGAATTTAAGGATATTACCATTAAGGATATTACAACAGAGGCTATGGTCAACCGTGCGACGTTTTATTATCATTTCAAGGATAAATATGACTTATTAGAAAAAGTATTATCAGAAGTCCTGTTGATCAATTTGAATTCTGATAAGGTTGAGCAATACGAACTAAATGAAGAAGTGATTGTTAGTATCTTTTTAGCCATTACGAATTTTCAAAATTCCTTATCCAATCGATGCCATAGAGGGTACGAAGACACCATAGCTCGCATTATAAGGGAACAACTAGAAATTATTTTTTACAAAATGTTTTTAAAAAGACGTTCAATTGACGAAAATCAAGTACTAAAGAGAATAGCTGTCATGTTAAATTGGGGAATCTACGGAGCATCAGTAGAATGGAGAAGAAATAGTGAGGTACCACCAGAAGAATTTATTAAATCACTAATCCCTTTTATTATGTATGGTAATGATTTTGAGCCTATAAACCAATAGATATTACAAAAAAGAATGTGTTGAATTTTATTTAAAAATAAGCGGGGGCTTATGCTAAACAAGAAAGGTGAAAAACAACAAAGTCAATGCTGCGTAGTACAACGATACTGCGTATTAAAACAATATTTATTTTTACTAATTTTGTGAAATCATGTACTTAAAATAAAGGGGGCGTTAATTCAAAAAGGATTAACGCTATTTATGTAGAACTCGTTATATTAACGAAGCAAGTTAGTTGAGGAAATGTTGTAATATAGATTTTGTTTAAAAGAAAAAGTATTTCTATGTAGTTTGTTAACAGGAGGTAGAATTATTATACAAGGAGGAAAAGTTTGATGTTAAATCGTATCATTCAACAATTTGGATTGCAGTTACTATCAATTAATGAGGTTGAAGACTCCCATAGTTCAACGGTTTATAAATGTACTTTATCTGATGGTGAAAATGTTTATTTGAAAATACCTTTTACAAAATTGAAGTGTCAGCGAGAGTTAGAAGCCTATGAAATTTTAAAAGGAAGAGTCCCCATTCCTAAAATGATGGATTATTGGTCAGGTGATGAGGAGTGTCCCGGTGCTTTTTTATTATCTGAATTAAAAGGAAAACCGTTAACATCTACGGCTACACCAACAATAGCGTACCAAATTGGGGTTCTTCATGCTGAAATGCATTCTATTTATCCTCCTGCCGAGAAAGTGTTAATGGGTATAAAAAATGAATTTCCGAACTGGTCTAATTTTGTTGAATACCAATTTTATAGTTTTGCTGAAGATGTAAGGGACATTTTGGATGAAAAATTATACAAAAAAGCCCTTGGAAAATTTAAAAAGATGAAACAACAGCTACCGTCTCCAGATGGGCCAAGCTTTGTACATATGGATTTTCGTCCAGCAAATATAATTGTTGATAATGATAAAGTTTCAGGAATGATAGATTTTGAAAGCGTAAGATTTGGTTCAACAGAAATCGATTTTACCAAACTGTATCGCGATTTTTTAAGTTTTGATGTTAACTTGTACAATGCATATCAAAAAGGCTATAACAGTATCAGACCATTAATTGACCTAGAAAATGTATTACCTTTTTATCAATTTACTGATGCCTTCAATAGTATTGGATGGTGTAAACGTCGAGGAATTGAAAAAAATACTTTATTTCTAAAAGAAAATTTAGCGAGATTAAAAAAATGGTTACTTTAAAATTGAGATGATTTCCATTTATCTCAGAATATTACATAATATATCGTTGTTTGTGAATGAATGTACTTAAACAAACGGGTAGCACTAGTAGAACAAGGCAAATGCTTGCTATCTATCATATGAGGGGGGATAAATTGAGTAAAAAAAGGAAGTTAATTTTTAGGATTTTAATAGGTTTAAATATCTTACTAATCGCTATCGTAATATGGGGATTTATTAAAATGAACTTCGTAAAAGAACAAGTGCTTTTAACAGAAGTCCAATATAACTTAGTCGAATTAGAAGGTTTAATTGCGCACCAAAGTGATAACAATTGGTCAGAACCTAACTTAGTGACAACTGAATTAGGAGATATATTGGAAGGTATTTCTCTTGGGATTACTACTGGTGAACAATTAGGGACGCTCTCAAACAGTGATAAGAAAACGTTAAGCCTTTTATATTCAAAATTAAATCAATATCCTAATGACGAATTATATAGTTTCGTTGATTTAACGGAAGATGATAAGAAGAATTTTGAACAATTACGAGAAATACTTCGAGATGTAGGTTTAGGTTTGAATATTTCAATAAGTAATAGTATGGACCCGTTTATGAGGAAGGTTGAGGAATTAGAAGAAAAACTCAAACTCAATTCACCAATAAAATAGAAAATTATCTTATGCTCACTGTCGCAAGAGTTCAAGAAGGTGGTTATCAAGTTGATCGTCAATTCAACTGATGAATAGTTGGAATAATATTAATATGGTAAGGGGAGGGATGTATTAAATGATGCTTTTAGGACCTTTTCTGATGGCCCTTATTCCGGGGGTCATTATTTTGACGTTAACCTGGTGGTTCAGCAAAAAAGGTTTTTCCTTATCTGTAAGGCTGTTGCCTGGATTCATAGCGATTGTAGTTGCTATTATTCTATTCTATATTGGTTTTGTTAACATTAGAGGATTCGAAGGTGGAGCATATGGGATTCTTGGATTCTTTTTAGGCATTTTTTCCATTATATCTTTTGTCTTGGGAGCTGTTGCACGGTAAAAAACTTTCTTCTTCAACGGAGTTACACATTTCTAAATGAATGTATTGAAAAAAATATGACTTCATAAACAAAAAGAAGGGGGAGTTCCTTAGCAAAACAGAATTTTTAAAATTAACGAGTAGGATAGGGTAATTAATTGTCCTTTTTTATAGTATATGTGTAAAAAAGTTTTTACACATATTGATGAGAGGGTGACATTCTTTTGCGAAATCGCATTAGAGAATACAGGAATAGTAAAAATATTTCACAAGAGAAATTAGCAGAATTATGCAATGTAAGTAGACAAACAATTAATGCGATTGAAAATGAAAAGTATGACCCTAGTTTGCAATTAGCTTTTGATCTTGCGCAAAATTTGAGAGTTAAAGTGGATGAGTTATTTTTAAATGAAGGGAAGGAAGAAAAATGAAAAAACGAATAATTGCTGGATTAATTGTTGGAATTACTGCATTAGTTATTATTGGATTTACGGTTTATAAGGTGTTTACGGGAAAAGATGTTGGTTTCAATGAAATAATCTCCATTGCAATCGTAATGAGTATGTTCTTCTCAACCATCACTTGGGGCACAAAAGAAGACAATGATGGTATATTTCAGGATGAGGAATTAGGAAAAAAGATTACAGAAAAAAGCTCTAAGATTAGTTATTTTCTTTTAATGCTTTTTCTGCTTGGTGCAGTAATGGCTGATGAATTAGTGAACGGCACTATAAATATATTTTTATTGCTTGTATTAGGATTATCTATGATAACATTGCCCTTTACGGAGTATTTGGTCGCTAAAAAGTACGAGTAAAATTAGCAAGATAATAAAAGCCGATTTTATGACATATGGGTGTTTGATAATGCAATACTAAAAAACGGGAGTATTGATATTTTTGTTTGGAATCACGAAGATGACAGTAGAACCTGGGTTGCAGCTTCATTAGATAGTATTTAGTTGGATAAAAAAGGAGTTTGAATGAATTATTAACAGGTGTAATCACACAATAAGCTAAGGTAGTAAAAGTACCATTGTTATTCATTCTAAACAACCTCAATTCATTCCATTTCTTTACTCCCTGTATTTCCAGTATAGTAAGCACGGAATTGACTAGGTGAAAGTCCTGTGTTTCGTTTAAATGCATGATAAAAGCTGGACATACTCTGAAAACCGATCTGATAACCAATCTCTGTATTATTAAATGCTGTTGTTAAGAGAAGTTCCTTCGCTTTCTTCACTCTGACTTTTTCTAAATATATTCGAGGAGTACACCCTATTCTTTTTTTGAAAACACGATTTAAGTGAAAACGACTAACTCCTATCCTTGATGCAATTTCATGTAAAGGCATTTTTTTATTATAGTTATTTTTTATCAATCGCATAGTATCTTCCAAAACATATTCGAACGGATCATAATGTTGAATACTTAGATCTGGTCGACATCTCTTGCATGGGCGATAACCTGACGTTTTAGCTTCTTCCGCGTTTGAAAAGAAAGATACATTTTCACGATTGGGTACCTTCGACTTGCAAGATGGTCGGCAGAAAATCCCGGTTGTCTTTACGGCGTAATAGAAAACCCCATCATAAGCTGGATCACAAGATGTCGTTGCTTGCCACATGGTTCCTTTGGAAAGATTATTTTCATTCATCATCAGACTCTCCCTTCATCTTCTTACTAATCATATAAACCATATATAAAATTACGATAACTAACGGAACAAATCCATACAGCTGAAAAAAAGGAATTACCAGCATACATAAAATAAAAGAGATTAACGATGCCCACCATGCAGGTGTGTAATTTTTAAGCAATTTAATGCCTGCTGCCATTGAAAGAACATAAACTAATATCCCTAGAGATGTTGGTATAAACAAGATATCATCGAACGACAGTGACAAAGCATTCGTCACTAAAACACCTGCTATCGAAAAACAGATAACAAACAATACCATCTGTCTTGGAATTTGAGTAGTTCCATGTAGTTTTGATAAAAACCTTGGAAAAGCACCATCCCTGCTTAGTGAATATCCTAATTGCGTTAGACTCGCTACAAAAGCATTCGCTGTCCCAGTACAAATAATTAACGCTAAAACAGCAGTGACGACTTTAGCACCAACACCTACTGTATCTTCCATTATAACACCAATAGGAGAGAGATTACTTTCTTGACTACCATACGTTGCCGTTCCGATAGTAACAACGCTTAACGATAAAAATAATAATCCGATGATAACTGCACTAACAACTGCCCCTCTGACTATATTTCTTTCAGGATTTTTAAAGCGCTCTGCCAGATTACAAATCGCTTCCCAACCGAAAAATGACCAAAAGATAACCGTTATAGCACTTCCAACAGAAAACCATCCATTAGGAACAAAGGGAGTAAAATTTCCCCATTGTATTTTTGAAAATGACACAAATACGGCAGACACTAAAAGAATCAGTAATAAAGAACTTAAAATAACTGCAACTTTACTACTGACATTTACGCCGTAATAATTGAAAACACCTGCAATGACCAATATAAAGATGGCAGTTATAGTTGATTCAGAATGCGAAAGTCCAAATGCCTGACTGATGTAAAAAGCTCCGGTTAAGGACACAATGGTTTGGCCAACTGCTGCTGTTACAAAGTAAAACCATCCAACAATATTGCCAAGGTGATATCCGAAAGAATTTCTAACAAAAGTTGCTGCTCCACCGGCATCAGGATATTTCTGTGCCAAACTAGCAAACGAATAAGCAAGTGGAAAGTTAATGAAAATAACCATAAGCCAAGATACGATAGATGCAGGGCCAGCAATTGCTGCTGTTACAGACGATAAAAAAAGGACACCTGATCCTAGAATAGCTGCCATGTATAGTGCAATTCCTTGGAATAATCCGATAGATTTATTATTCATATTTTCACCCCTTTTATAGCATTTAGTGTACTGGTAAGGGAGAAAAAATTCGTCTTGATTTTTGCTGTTTAATTCGTTTCATAATGCAATCAAAGATGGCACTATGAAATAGTAGTTCAGAATTTTCTTATTGTAAAAACACAATCCCCCTATCATAAATCAACCCACGTGGTAAATACTACCTAAACGCATGTCTCGTTCTTAAAATTGTCCATAAAATCATAAACTAATGCTATTTTTTACTGAAAACATGAATACGTTTACATTTTATGATAAAACCGTAAGTTAAAAAAGGAGGAGATGAAATGTCGAAAAAGGTAATCAGTATGTTGGCATTAGTAGTACTTTTGGTGACTAGTTTATCTGTACCGGTTGCTACAGCAGAAGAAACAGATGCTCCTCAACTTAGACATGACAACATTGATGAAGTGATTGCAGCCATGACCTTGGCTGAGAAGGCGAAAGTAGTTACCGGTATTGGCTGGTCAGCATTTAACGACGAATTAGGTGCAGCCGGAAAGACACATGCAATTCCTCGTTTAGGTATTCCATCGATTGCACTGGCAGATGGTCCTGCGGGTGTCCGCATTAATCCAACAAGAGAGAATACTGATGATACGTTTTATGCGACGGCTTTTCCTATCGCAACAGCTGTAGCATCTTCATGGGATACAGTAGTAGCAGAACAAGTCGGTACAGCTATGGGAAATGAGCTCAAAGAATACGGAGTAGATGTTTTATTAGCTCCTGCACTGAACTTACACCGGAATCCGTTGAACGGACGCAATTTTGAATATTATTCAGAAGATCCTTTAGTATCAGGAAAAATGACAGCAGCCGTTGTGAATGGGGTCGAATCAAATGGTGTTGGTGCAACCATCAAACACTTTGTTGCTAATAACCAAGAAACGAACCGGCAAACCATTGACACGATTGTTTCGCAACAGGCATTACGTGAAATTTATTTGAAAGGATTCGAAATTGCTGTTAAAGAATCGCAACCATGGGCAGTGATGAGTGCGTACAATAAACTGAATGGAGTCTATACACCGCAAAACAGTGAATTGTTAACAGATGTTCTTCGTGAAGATTGGGGATTTGAAGGATTAGTCATGACTGATTGGGGAGGAGGAGATGACCCTGTTGCCGCGATGGAAGCACAGAATGACCTCCTTATGCCAGGTAGTGAACAACAATCAGATGCTATTATCGCAGCCGTAGAAAATGGCGAACTTGAGGAGTCTTTGCTAGACCGCAATGTAAAAAATATATTAAATATTGTTGTCAAAACACCTTCATTCTTAGGATATGAACACTCTGACAATCCAGACTTAGCAGCACATGCCCAAGTATCACGTGAAGCAGCTACACAAGGTATGGTGTTACTGGAAAATCGTGAGCAGGCATTACCATTACGAGAAAATGTCTCTATTGGGTTATTTGGAAATGGTCAAGTAGATACGATCAAAGGTGGTACAGGTAGTGGTGATGTAAATGTGGAACATACTGTTACCATTGCAGAAGGACTTCAGGCAGCTGGCTATACACTAGATGATGAGCTTGTTGAAAGCTATCAAGCCTATATTGATGAATTAAAAGAAATGCCTGAATACCAACCGCCAAGTCCGTTCCAACCAGCACCACCATTACCAGAACGTGAAGTAACGCCAGAAGAAGCAAGCGCGTATGCAGAATCAACAGATGTTGGCATGATTGTGATTAGTCGTAATTCTGGTGAGTTTGCAGACCGCACTGCAACAGAAGGTGATTTTTATTTAACCGAAACCGAACAAACAAATATTGATACGATCGCAAACGCATTCCATGATGAAGGAAAGCAAGTTGTTACGGTATTAAATATCGGTGGTCCGATCGAGATGATGAGTTGGAAGGATAAAGTGGATGCTATATTATTAGCATGGCAGCCAGGATCTGAAGCGGGTCATGCGGTCGCAGATGTGTTGTCAGGAAAAGTTAATCCGTCTGGTAAATTGGCTACTACATTCCCGAAAGATTATCCAGATACACCATCAGCTGATAACTTCCCTGGTTATCCTGAGGAAGATCCAACAGAAGTTGTCTACGAAGAAGATATTTATGTCGGCTATCGTTATCACCATACTTTTGGAGTAGAACCAGCATACGAATTTGGTTATGGTCTATCCTATACTGAGTTTGATTATAACAAGATTCGTGTCAACAAGAACGGTCGCTTTAAAGATAAGATTACTGTATTTGCCTCTATTACAAATAGTGGAGATGTAGCAGGTAAAGAAGCCGTACAAGTATACGTTTCTGCTCCAGATGGTTCTATTGAGAATCCGGATATTGAATTAGCTGGCTTTACAAAAACAGACACCATCCGTCCAGGTAAAAAAGAAAACATTAAACTCGATATTACGGCACGTGATATTGCTTCCTTTGACGAATCTAGGTCTGCATGGGTTGTAGAAAAAGGCACCTATCAATTACATGTTGCCTCATCATCAGAGAGTGTAGAAGGTACCGTAAACTTTACTGTAGCGGAAGAAATCGTTGTCGAAGAAGTAAATGATGTACTAGCACCTGAGCAAGACATCAATCGCTTGACGAAATAAATCAGTAGGGAAAGGTCCGACATTTTGCTTGGATCTTTCCACCAATAAGGAGACTACGCTATGCTAAAAAAGTTATTTATTTTTTGTACTCTGATTGTACTGACAATCGGCTTCAGCCTAACTGTTGCTGCAAAAGAATCAAACGGATACTACACGATAACAGAAATTCAAGATTGGGGGCCAGCAATTACGAAGGTGATCGTAGAACTTGGAAAACCAATACCAACTGATTCCATCGATGAAGAAACTTTTTCCGTTCACGTGACGCGCAGTGATAATAGATTGGCAGATCCATTTTTAGAAGAAGGATATCGTGATGTGAACCATGCATATGTAGCGGATAAAAACGGCAATCCAGCGAAAAAAATGGGAAAATATGCTGTCCTTGAATTAGCAATTGGTCCTGATCAAACGTTAGGTTCACCAATGAATTATGATTGGCAAACAACAGGCTTTAATAATTGGATTCAAACGGATTATACTATCTCTCAACAAAAAGAAATCAACACACCATATGGAGAAGTAACCGACTTAGAAATAACGACATTTAAAGGTGATACGAAAAAAGCTGTAGAAGATTTTGACATGAACAGTGGTACTTTTGCTGGAACGGAGATGTCTTATGCCAGCTTCACACCGGATAAAGATAAGCAAGAAAATCCATTAATCATTTGGTTACATGGTGGTGGTGAGGGTGGCACAGACCCAACAATCCCACTTTCAGCAAATAAAGCAGTAAGTTTTGCTTCTGATTCAGTTCAGAATTACTATGACGGTGCATATGTATTAGTACCACAGGCTCCAACAAGATGGATGCATGGCGAATCTGGTGGTGCAGATGGGACATCCATCTATACAGAACCACTTATGGAACTGATTGAAGAATTTGTAGCGGAACATGATGACATCGATACCGACCGTATCTACATTGGTGGAGCTTCCAATGGTGGTTATATGACACTAGTGATGACAAGAGACTATCCAGACTATTTTTCTGCTGCTTTTCCAGTATGCGAAGGGTTAAATGATTCGTTAATTTCCGATCAAGATATTATCGAATTAGCCAAAACACCAACATGGTTCATTACCGCAGAAAATGATCCAACATTAGATCCAACAGAAAATACGATCCCAACTTATGAACGAATGGCAGCAATCGATGGAGCGGATGTACACATGACCTTATTCGATGGAGTATTTGACACATCAGGGCATTATACGAATGAAGATGGCGCCCCGTATGAATACAATGGTCATTGGTCATGGATCTATGTTTATAATGATGAAGTACCGGGTCTGTTCGAATGGATGGCAGATAAAGAAGCTTGAGTTCGCTCAAGCTTCTTTATTATGTATCACAACTTATATTACCAACAAATCCAGCAAGGAAGCCAAATGATTTGTTGAATAAATGAAGATAATCAACAAATCCAGCAAGGAAGCCACAAGATTTGTTGAATAAAAGGAGATAATCAACAAATCCAGCAAGGAAGCCAAAAGATTTGTTGAATAAATGGAGATAATCAACAAATCCAGCAAGGAAGCCACAAGATTTGTTGAATAAAAGGAGATAATCACCAAATCCAGCAAGGAAGCCATAAGATTTGTTGAATAAAAGGAGATAACTAACAAATCAAGCAAGGTGGTTCAGTCGCTACGTTTCTGAACGTGCGCACTGTGCTTTTCTAAGATAATAAGGTAAAAAAGACTCTCAAAATCTTCCATGCGTCCAATCACCTAGACTCGAGGAAATCATTCTGTCCGTTGGCGAGGAAGTAATAAAGAATCCCTTGCCAACACCATAGACAACAACTAAAAAAACGCTTACAATCAAATCAGTAGAAAAGATATCTCAATTTCAAGAAGAAGGTGTATAATCATGTTGCGAAAAATCTTCTTTACTATTCTTTTTCTTGTCCCCTTCAGCCTGATGCTTTATTACGGCAAAGAAACGTTTTATATTGACCAACAAGCTGCCTCTGAGCAAATGTATGATTATCATTTCGCACTTGTCACCGAAGAAGTCGGGAATAATTATTGGCGTTTGATTGAAAAAGGTGCCAAGCAGAGAGCGGAAGAGCTTAACATTTATTTAGAATATGTAGGCCCAAAGGTAACAGATACCGATGAACGTCTCGATACCTTGGATCGCATGATTGCTGCCAATGTCGATGCAATTATTACAAAAGGGATGAGTGGTCCGCGGTTTCGTCAGCTCGTTCACAAAGCGAAGGAACACAATATCCCGGTTGCAACAATTGATACCGATAATGCCACAAGTGGACGAGATTTTTATGTCGGCTCCGATAATTTCGAAGCGGGTTATCTCGCAGGAAAGACACTAATCGAAGCAACAGAAGGAGAACAAAAGGTTGTCGCAATCATTGGGCAAAAAGATGCGCAGAATCAAATGGAACGTTTAGAAGGATTTGAGGAAGCAATTAACCAAGAAAAGCGGATCGAGTTAGTCGCAGTCGCCGAATCGAATATTACCGAACTAGGTGCAGCAGATGCTACCTATCAATTGCTCAAAAGTCGATCTGATATTACCGCTATTTTTGGTATTACTGCGTTAGATGGGATGGGAATCGTGCAAGCAATCCATGAATTTCAGCCGACAACAAGACCATATGTATTGGCATTCGATATTCTTCCTGAAACCATTGATTTAATCGAAGAAGACAAAATTCAAGCAACGATTGCCCAGTACCCAGAGGAAATGGGGCAAAAAGCGGTCGAAGAAATGTATCAGTTGTATCAGAACGGTACTCCGGAGAAAATTCACCACACCAAAACAGGCGTGATTAAGAAAGAAGACATTATGAATGGCGAGGTATTTTTGAAAGAAGGTGAGTAAACATGCGGATAAAGAATCTACTAAATGGTCGGACGATCAAGTCGAAATTAACACTTATTTTCGCTGGAATCATTATTTTATTTAATATTGTGACGATTTCGATTTATGTTAGCTCGACCCAGTTAATGCAACAATACCATCAAGAGTTTGAAACGTTACTGAACTTGAACACGATTTCGCAATCTGCTCAGGATCTATCCGATAAAACCAAAGCATATGTATTAAGCGGGGAGCAAGAAGACTTAGTAGCTTATTATGAAGCAAGGGAAACATTTCATGACAGAACAGCTCCGATTATGCAAGAAACGAATTCGGTACGTTATAAAAATTATATTAACTTAATCGACGCACTCCGTTATCAAACCGAATTAACGATAGGATTCGTACTCCGTGATGATATGGAACGCTACTCGATGCACGTAAAAGAAGTCCAGCAAACAACTTCTTATATTCAGAAATCCACCTTGGAATTATTAGATGGATCCCTAACAGAATATCAATCCTTGTACGCGGATATTCGTGAACGTAATGAAGCATTCAAATATTTCACACTCTACTTATTAATTACTTCCATTATACTTGGTGCTTTTATTACAGTAAGGTTTTCCAGAGGCATCCATCTTCCTGTTCAAGCATTATCCCAAGCAGCAAAAGAGGTCTCTGTTGGGAAATTCGATGGCAAATCTATTCGAATTCAGTCACCAGATGAACTAAAGCTGTTAGGTGATTCTTTTAACAAAATGCGCGACAATATCCGCAATTTAATTAAAGAGATTAAAGATCAGTCTGAACAGGAGCGATTGATGAAGGAGCTGGAGCTCAAGCATTTACAAAATCAAATCCAGCCGCATTTTTTATTCAATACGTTAAACACTGTATCGAAAATGGCCTATTTAGAAGAAGCCCGAACAACGTCCCATTTGATTGATTCATTAGCATCAATGATGAGGCACAGCCTTGGTGATTTGAAGAAAACAACAACATTAAAAGATGAATTAAAAATGGTTGAAGATTATGTCGCGATTCAGAAAATGCGCTTTATGGAGCGAATTGAATTTGATATGGACCCATTGCCAGAAGATTGTAATATGCCTTTGCCAAGGTTAACCTTACAGCCACTTGTCGAAAACGCCTTTATCCATGGTCTGGAATCATTAGAGGAAGGTGGTAAAATTTCAGTCCATTTCAAAACCTATCATAGCGGCGTTATTGTAGAAGTTACTGATAATGGTGCCGGAATGCCAGAAGCAAAACGTAGCCAATTAATCCAATCAACAACAGAAACGGAGCAGCATGTCGGTCATATGACAGGGATCGGATTAGTCAATGTCATTAAACGACTACAAATGTTCTATCAAACAGAGGATGTTCTCGAAATAGATACAAGCGTCGGAAAAGGTACGACCATCCGATTATATTTACCAGATAAACAACAGCAAGAACTGGGGGTATTAGCGTGAAAGTAGTCATTGCAGAAGACGAATTTTTAGAGAGAAAAGCAATGCGTAAATTTTTAGAGGAACACTTTTCTGATATTAAACAAATTGAAGAAGCGGTGAACGGTCGTAAAGCGATAGAATTAGCGGAAACCATCCAACCGGATATTATGTTAATGGATATCAAGATGCCAGGTATCAATGGCTTGGAAGCGATGGAGTCAATCTGCAAAGCATTTCCTTTAACAAAATTTATTATGGTAACCGCTTATGATTCATTTGATTATGCCAAACAAGCGATGAAGCTAGGAGTACGCGAATACATTCTCAAACCGAGTAAAAAGGAGGAAATCATTCGCGCTATTTTAAATGTCAAAAATGAACTGGAACAAGATAAGCAAATGCTTGAAAACAGGCGTGCGCTCTTTCTAACAAAGGTGATCCAAGGAGAAGATGCGCATACAATTCAACACAGTCTTTTTCCCAATATGCAGAGCGGTTTTTTTATCATGGCTAATAAACCACTCTCGTTATCAGATGCCTATATCTCACAAGATAATATGGCCTTCTATGTATCTAACGAAAAACTTGACAATGCCGATGTGTTAAAACAAATTCGCAGTCTGCAATTATCTCTCGGTGACAACTATTATATTGGCGCAGGTCACCCGTATCAATCCTTGGAGGACCTTACAAAATCTTATTATCAGGCAAAGAAAGCATTAAGACAGCTATTACAGGCAAAACAAAAGAATTACGGATTCGCCAGCCATGAAACAGAAGAGGTTCCAACTGATAAATTGTTAGAAGCAATCCGTGATGGTGAAGAAGAGAAAGTCTGGGTTTTATTCGATGCGATCGCACCACATGCGAATATTGAATTATTTGTGCAAATTAAGCAAATCGCAGACGATAAAGGGATAAAACTCGACATGACACCTGAAGAATTAATCACAACGGAAGACTGGAAAGAATTTATTCAGTACGTCTGTAAAGAAATGAAACACTATTTCCAATCACAAGACAAAATTGTCAAAGCAAAACATTTTATCGCAACCAACTATCACAAACCAATCAATCTCGTCGATGTCTCAGCTTACACTGAACTAAGCACAAATTACTTATCCAATCTATTTCATGAAGCAACAGGCAGTACATTTATTGATTACTTAACAGACATCCGAATCAAGAAAGCAAAAGAACTGCTGCAGACGAACAATGCGACACTAAAGGAGATCAGCTATGAAATCGGCTATAAAGATCCGAACTATTTCAGCCGTGTTTTCAAAAAACATGTCGGTCTCTCTCCAAAGCAATACCAGAGCCAAATCGTAAAATAATACAGATTTTCGTAATAAAATACAGAAAAATAACGTCAGATCGTAAGCGTTTTCTCTATATAATTATAGCTGAAAGCGCTTATATTAATCCGAGGGGGTAGAAACATGTTAAAAAAGAGTTTAGCATTTCTGTTTATGTTCATCCTAATGATTGCGTTAGCGGCATGTGGCGGAAATGAAGAGACGACAGATAATACCGGCACAACAGACGATCAAACTGAAGATACTTCAGATAATGGTGCAAGTGAGGAAGAAAATGCAGAATCGTCAGGAGACGGTGGAACAGTAGAAATCTTTAGTTGGTGGACTGGTGCAGGGGAAGAAGATGGTTTACTTGCACTTATTGACTTATTCGAAGAACAGCATCCAGACATTACAGTAGAAAATGCTGCAGTAGCGGGTGGTGCGGGCACAAACGCAAAAGCCGTTTTAGCTACTAGAATGCAAGGGAATGACCCACCATCCACTTTCCAGGTACACGGTGGAGCGGAACTCAATGAAAGTTGGGTTGCAGCAGACAAGATGGAACCGTTAAATGACTTTTATGAAGAAAATGATTTAATGGATAAATTTCCAGAAGAATTAATTGACATGGTAAGTAAAGACGGAAATATCTACTCTGTACCAGTAAACGTTCACCGCGGAAATGTCATCTTCTATAACATGGAAGTATTCGAGGAGCACGGCATTGAAGTACCAACGACGTTAGATGAATTTGTCGATGTATTAGCACAGCTTGACGAAGCAGGTGTGACACCACTTGCAATGGGTGATAAAGAAGCTTGGACAGCAACTCAAATTTTTGAAAATTTACTATTAGCCACACTTGGTCCAGACGACTATCGCGCATTGTGGGAAGGAGAAGTTGGCTTTGACGACGACCGTGTTCGTCAAGCAGCAGAATACTTCGAAACCATCTTAGGTTATGTCAACGAAGACCACGCATCTCGTAACTGGCAAGACGCTTCACAGCTTGTTGGTGAAGGCGAAGCAGCAATGACCAACATGGGTGACTGGGCAAAAGGTTACTTCTCTAATGACTTAGAATTAGAAACCAATGTTGACTTTGGTTACTTCCCATTCCCAGGTACGACAGAAGACTTCATGGTTATCACTGATACATTCGGTCTACCTAAAGGTGTAGAAAATCCGGATACGGTAAAAGAATTCTTGAGCGTCCTTGGTTCTGTAGAAGGCCAAGATGCATTCAACCCACTAAAAGGTTCGATCCCAGCACGTGTTGATGCTGATCCATCCAATTATGATGAATATGGTACAGACACTATGGAAGATTTCCAAAACAATAACCTGGCACCAAGCTTAGCACACGGTTCAGCAGCATCAGAGGGATACCTAACGAAAGCAAACCAAGAAGTAAATATCTTCGTAACCCAACAAAATGTTGACCAATTTATCGAAAAACTACAACAAATAGCAGGAGATCTTTAAAATCGAAGGCTCGCCCTGTGCGAGCCTTTCCTTGTAAAAGAAGCGCGGAAGTTGCAAGAAGAGGAGCGGAAGTTGCAAGAAGAGGAGCAGAAGTTGCAAGAAGAAGCGCGGAAGTTGCAAATAAAACTTTATGCGAACCAAAACAACAATCACTTCAATAAAAAATAAAGAATTTACTTCAGATGGGAGGACAATCGCGATGAAAATTACCAGAGATCAGCTGATGGCATTATTGTTCTTAACTCCATCCTTTTTGCTCATTATTATATTCGTCTATGGGTTTATTGGTTGGACTGGTTGGGTTTCCTTAAGTAATTGGAATTCTCTTGTGCCTGATATGTCATTTGCTGGTTTGAAGAACTATATCTATCTATTTGGGGATTATCGTTTCCAAGCAGATTTACGTAATACTGTCTTTTTTACGATTCTATTTATCGGATTTGTTATTATCCTAGGTTTAGGCTTAGCCATTTTACTCGACCAAACGAAAAAAGCTAATTCGCTATTTCGTAATATCTTTTTATTCCCGATGGCATTATCATTTGTCGTAACGGGGGTTGTTTGGCAATGGTTATTGAATCCGTCTACTGGTTTCAATCAATTCTTGCAAGTGTTCGGCATTCAACCGAAATGGTACACCGATACCAATATTTTGGCGGGATTCCAGTGGGGAAGCATTGAATTTGGTTTACCTGTCGCCATGATTGCTGTTGTAATAGCGGCTGTATGGCAAATGACAGGATTCTCACTTGCGATGTATGTCGCAGGACTTACTGGAATTCCAGATGAGCTCAGGGAAGCGGCGCGAATTGATGGTGCATCCGAACTGCAAATTTATCGCAAGGTGATTCTACCAATGTTAACACCAATCACGATGAGTGTTGTGATCATCATGGCACACATTTCTTTAAAAATATTTGACCTGATCTACGCGATGACAGGTTCTGGTGCCAATTTCGTCACCGATGTACCAGGTGTCTACATGTTTGAGACGACATTCCGTGGTAACTATTACGCAAACGGTGCAGCAATCGCAATCATCATGTTGCTACTTGTTGCTATATTCATCGTGCCATATTTGATTAACTCAAGAAGGGGGGCATCATGATGGTAGTGAGAAAAATTGCTAAATATGCCGTGCTAATCGCGATCGCTATCTTTTTCCTGACACCGGTCTATGTGATGCTGATTACCAGTTTCAAACCACTTGATGAAGTATCGTTATCTGAAATGTGGTCACTGCCATCAGCGATTGACTTTTCCAGTTATACGCACGCATTCTCGGAGCTTGCACCAAATTTAATGAACAGTCTCTATCTCGTTATCCCAGCAACATTATTGTCAGCGATACTAGGGGCGATGAATGGATATGTGTTGTCAAAATGGAGATTCAAAGGCTCCGAAGTCGTATTCACGCTGATTCTATTCGGCATGTTTATTCCATATCAAAGTATTCTGATTCCATTAATCCAATTCTTGAACTCTATTAATCTCTATAACTCGATTATCGGATTGATCTTTACCCATGTGGTTTACGGACTACCGATTACAACCTTGATGTTCCGCAACTTCTATGCTAACATTCCTGATTCGATGATTGAAGCAGCACAGGTGGACGGTGCAAGTTTTCTTGGAATCTTCCGTCAAATCATTCTACCACTGTCGATCACCGGATTTGTTGTCGTAGCGATCTGGCAATTTACGAACATTTGGAACGAATTCCTCTTCGCCGTAACGATTACTAACAACAACGCTCAACCTGTCATGGTCGCATTACAAAATCTGTCCGGAAGCCAAATTGTGCAATGGAATGTCCAGATGGCAGGTGCATTGCTCGCCGCCATGCCGACATTACTAGTTTATATTTTATTAGGAAAGTATTTCGTTCGTGGTTTACTTGCTGGGTCGGTAAAAGGGTAAGGTGATTAGTTCTCTGTCAATCAAAAAAATGGCATACCAAATCATATCAAGATTGGTATGCCATTTTTGATTAAAAGCATTATAGACAATAATCATTCTGCTTTATTCAGCAAATTGACTAGCAAATTATCGCTTCACAGCATGAATAAAATGAATAGTCTCGAATGCAGTTAAATAATCTGTCCTATTGCTAAAGAAATGCTCATTTATATCAGTTGGTGATAAATGTTCATAAATTTGCAAACCTGCTTTTTCTAACATATTCTCGATCTCCGCATAAGTAAAACAAGATTTCATGGGTTCCCCGCTCGCAGCTGCCATTTTAACCATATTTTCAACTCGATTAGAAATACCCTGTTCTTCAAAGAGTTTTTCATCAGCATAATCAAAAACAATAGAGCTACCAGAAGGAAGGTTAGTAAATAAATGTTGGATCAAATTCGCATTTTCCTCTTTCGTTAAATAATAGGAAACACCCAAAAGGCTAAAGAATGTTTTTTTATTATCAAATCCTTGATCAGTTAAATCTTGTTGAGAAAAAGTCGTAGTGAAATCCACAGCAACAAAATGGAGATTTTCAGGAATATCAAAATTAGCATCAGCTAACTTTTGTTTTTTAAATGCCTGTGTAGCTGGGAAATCGATTTCATATATATCTATACTATCTGTCAATTCTGGGTGACGAAAAGCAAAAGAGTCTAACCCTGCTCCAAGTATGACATATTGTCTTGAACCCAACTTAACTTCATGAAGTAATACTTTCTCGCAATACGCTGCACGTGCTAAAGGGGTTGGAGAAAGCTGTACTTGTGTAATCCATTTCAACATTTCTTCTGGCTGATCTTTAAAACGCTCTCCAATATCTTTGTTAAAAAACTGAATTCCGTTCACCATATTCTTACTAACAGCTGAAAACTCTTCTTCGGAAAGTAAATCGTTGGCAATAAAATCATCGAAAATTTTAGGTGTATCGTATTTATGGTGATATGCTCGGCCAAAAGCCGCTACTAAGGAAGTTAGACTTGACTCATTCTGCTTCATTAACATCTTCCTCCTATACAAAAAAATAAGATTCCCCTGGCCAAGAGAATCTTATTATATCACCTAATTCTTAATATTACATTATAGCATAAATCAACTTTTTTATCAACTCTTTTGCTTCTGACTTAACACTAGTAATGGAAGATAAAGGTTTGTTTATGTTAAAATATAACAAATGGTACATTAAAATTTAGGAGGGATTCAATTGAGGAATTTCGTTCTGAATTTGTTAAGTATTATTACTTTCTCCCCTTTGATCACGGAAGTCACTGAAATGGAAATAGAAAAAAACATAAGAGAGCTTAAAAAATATCAGTGGTTCAACAACCTCCTTGAAGATGAACAATATAGCAACCTGATTATTCACGATAAAGATGTACGTGAGACTATCGGGAGATTTAATTATAAGAAAATCCATAGTGAAGCTTATCAAAAAAAGCTCCATAAAATTTTACGAAAGAAAGTAATTCATCTAGAAGAAGAAACGGACTGATGTCAGAAGAGGACTCATTCCATGAGATGAACAAAAAGAGAAACTCATTCGGTGTCGCAATAACACTCTTATTATCATGGCAGTTGGATTTGTAGAGTTTTTTGAATTACTGGATGGCCGGTTACGATTTTTGCAATATAAGGACATTTGCAAAAAGGTTAGTTGGGATTCCCTGATGTGCACGTAATTACATTTAACCTTTTAAATTTCCTCTGTATCTTTTAACATCTGACAAGTCAAATCTATGAAAGATTTTAACGGAAGATTCATTGATTTATCTTTATGCCATGCGATTTGCGTGAAAAAAGCTGGTGCATCACTTTGCCATTTTAGTTCTTTCAATCTTCCTGAACTTATATCTTTCTCTACAGCCATATATGGTAGTTTAGCTATTCCTAGTCCTGCTATCGCACATTGTTTAAGTGCTTCAATACTAACAAATTCTATTTTATTGGAAGGGTAAATTTCTGCTTCCGTTAAAGTATTCTCAAAAATGGTACGATATGAACAACCTGTTTCCGTCAATAATAGCGTTTCATCTTTTAAATCCTGAGGATACACTTCTAAATGATTGGCTAATCGATGATCAGGTGACGCCACAATCTTCATTTCATCCTTTACCAATGGCTCAACTACTAAAGAATCGGTATATCTCACTTCATCCATGATAAAAGCAACATCTAAATTTCCTTTTAGTAATTGTTCTTTCGCGATTTCATCTGAATGAGCAGGCTTAAATATTAATTTGACCTTTGGAAATTGCTGTTGGAACTCCTTTAGTAAAGGTGGGAGCCTATATGTACATTGACTTTCTTGTGCGCCGATAATCAATGTGCCTGAGGGTTCATTGCCTCCTATTGCAATTGATTTTGCTTCTTCTGATAAGTATACCATTTTGTCTGCGTAAGTCTTGAATTGCTTTCCGGTTTCCGTTAAATATAATTTCTTACCTAATCTTTCAAATAACTTTGCATCTAGTTCTTTTTCAAGAGATTTAATTTGAGAGGTAACACTTGATTGAGCAAAATTTAAGATTTTAGCTGTTTTGGTAAAATTCAAAGTTTCTGCTGCTATTTTAAAAGTATCCAACTGTTTGATATCCATATGTTTTCTCCTGTAATCGAATATTTCGATTGATACAATCAAAATATTCAGTTTTATTAATTGCTGTTTTTATTTTAAGATATGGATAACCTTTTCTCAAAGGATATGAATAATGAAGGAGTGGATACGATGTCGATAGCAGTTATCTACGGTGGGGGACGAAAAAACGGAAATACGGAAATTCTAACCGAACATGCCATCAACGGTGTGCAGGTAGAACGTATTTATTTAGATGATTTTCAGATAGTGCCAATCAAAGATTTACGGCATTCAAAAGAAGGATTTAAAGATATGGATGATGATTATAACTCATTAGTAAGGAGGCTGTTAGCTCATGATACCTTAGTGTTTTCAACACCTATTTATTGGTTTGGTATGACGGGGCAAATGAAAAACTTTATTGATCGCTGGTCTCAAACACTAAGGGATTCCAACTTCCCAGAATTTAAAAAACAGATGCAATCCAAAAACGCCTTTGTAATAGCAGTAGGAGGAAGTAATCCGCGAATTAAAGGATTGCCTTTGATCCAACAATTTCAATATATTTTTGATTTCATTGGTGTTTCATTTGATGGCTATATCCTTGGAGTCGGTAATAAGCCTGGTGAAATATATGAAGATCAACAAGCATTATCTATGGCGAATCAACTTTTGCGTGAAAAGGTGTAGAGTTGGTGCCATGATGAAGTGGAAGTTTGCAACAGACAACCAAACATATCTCCTAAGTGCGGTAACTTGCGTGTTATTTATTATTGGCTCGATTGTTTACAGTTCCATACATTTCGGTATCATAACTTAAAAGGAGATTTGCTATATGAATAAAACTGATATGATCGAATTAAGACATTTTGAAATTGAACATTTAGAAGTATTAAATTCCTTTGAACTTCCTAGCGAACAAGCGCAATTTACATCGTTGCCCATTAATTATAAAGAAGTAACAGAAGGTCAGCATCGAATTGTTATCGTTAACGATAGGGAACCGGTCGGCTTTTTTATATTGCATGCAACCGACAGAGTAAAGGAGTATTCGGATAATCCTCAGGCAATGTTGCTCACCTCATTATCCATAAATCAAGCTAAACAAGGAAAAGGCTACGCAAAGGAAGCTATGAAATTACTAAGAAAATTCGTTATCACTGAATTTCCAGATTGTAATGAAATTGTTTTAGCTGTTAATCACAAAAACACAGCTGCTCAAAAACTGTATGTAAAAGTTGGATTTCAAGATACAGGAAAGAGAAAACATGGTCCAATTGGTGAGCAATTTGTTATGAAGTTAATGTGGTGAAATAGCCTTGTAGATCTTTAACAGATTTTATAATCAAGAGAGACTATACAGAAGAAACAGTAAACCAAATTATTGATATTATTAACAACCAATCGTAATGGCGAGAAATCCGTTCTTGCAAAGGAGAATACAACATGCCTATTGTTTATCATAAGCAATTTATAGAAGCATCTGTAGAAGAATGTTTTAATCTTGCAAGAAGCGTAGATATACATACTAAAACAACAGCTAATACGAAGGAAAGAGTTGTTGGTGGAGTTACACAGGGGTTATTAAAAGAGGGGGATACGGTTACTTGGGAAGCTACTCACTTTGGCATTAAACAAAGACTAACTGCAAAAGTAATCCATATGAAAAAGTCTACTGAGTTTGTTGATATCATGGTAAAAGGAGCCTTTAGTTCATTTACTCATACACATCAATTTGTAGAAGAAAAAGGTGGAACCATAATGATTGATACATTTGAGTATAAATCACCTTTTGGGTTAATTGGAAGAATTGCTGACAAGTTGTTTCTAGAAAAATATATGACGAGGTTTATTATTAGCAGAGCAAAAGGGTTAAAAGCAATTGCTGAGAGAAACGCTCAAACTGGTTCGTCCTGTTTAAGTTAGGGAATACATGCAGAGTATTAAAGCAGAATCCTGTTCCAAGGAAAAAGTCTCCTCTTCCCTGGAAGGGAAGCAAATATCCCCGGAAGAGGAACACTTATCCCCGGAAGCAGAATCCTGTTCCGAGGAAAAAGTCTTCTCTTCCGAGGAAAAAGCCTTCTCTTCCCTGGATAAGTGGATATATCCCTGGAAGGGAAGCAAATATCCCCGGAAGCGGAGCACTTATCCCCGGAAGCAGAATCCTGTTCCAAGGAAAAAGTCTTCCCTTCCAAGGAAAAAGTCTCCTCTTCCCTGGATAAGTGGATATATCCCTGGAAGGGAAGCAAATATCCCCGGAAGAGGAACACTTATCCCCGGAAGCAGAATCCTGTTCCAAGGAAAAAGTCTTCCCTTCCAAGGAAAAAGCCTTCTCTTCCCTGGATAAGTGGATATATCCCTGGAAGGGAAGCAAATATCCCCGGAAGCGGGGCACTTATCCCCGGAAGCAAAATCCTGTTCCAAGGAAAAAGTCTTCCCTTCCAAGGAAAAAACCTCCCTTCTCTTGAATAAATACCTAAATTTATGAATAGCACTTGCTTAAGTAACATCACTTCTTCAAAACATACACTCGTCCGCTTTTACTGCCGTACCAATCTAATATACCGGCGTTTGTCATTAATGTTCTAGCGGTATATTCTTTTTCTACATGCAAAAACTCCCTGCACTCCTGATTCGTCATGGTTGGTTTTATGAATACAAAATGATCGAACAGGCTCATGACATGTGCGCGACGATCTCGTCCGCCACAATGGGGGCAATCCCAAATTACCCGTAAGCGATCCATCGCCAGCCTACCGCAAAAAGGACAAAGCACCCCACTCTCGACATCGCCTTGTTCAAGTCCAAACCTTTTCCAATAATGCATCCCTGGCTTGCAATGCGACTGTGCTAATTGATAACCAATACGCGTCAGCTCACTTACTTGAAAAAAGGATTGCGTATATTGATCAACAGCCTGCTTAAATGATTTTTTCAATAACTCAAAAGGCATGACACAATCATATATCCAATCACTACTCGAGTCCGTAACTATCTCAGCATTTGGATCCGCTAGAGCTACGAGATTGATTATTGGATAATTTTCCCACCAGCTACCAAGCCATGAGCGGAGTTGATCACGCTGCTCTTCTACCTGTGAAATTGGATGTGTCATCCCGTATTTCTTTCCATGTAAATCGTATTGGAAATTTCGTGCGTTGTTTTGAAAGGTGAATGTACCTGGTTGGCTTTTTACATCAATGTTGACAGCAAAGTGTGAAGTGAGGAGAAGGTTATCGATTTGAAAAAAGGAATGCCGATCTGCAGTGGGGAGACGGAGGTCTTGAAGAACAATGACATCGTTTGAGTTAATTCCGATTCGTTCCAAGTAAAAGTCGAGTTCACATTCACCTTGATAGCCTTGCACGATATTGCGAAGTTCCAACTCCATGTCACGCCTTCGTTTTCTAATTCGTTTCAGTCCACGGTTCAGCATCAAAATACTTTTTGGTTCCTGTCGTTTTTTTATAATAATTGAAATCACATCCTTTCTTTCTAAAATATTCGACATAGATAGTGAAATTCCTCCCGAAGTGTAACGATAAGATATCCACTGAAGGAAAATTCACTTTGTGTTAAAATATACCAAAAGATATCCCGAAAAAAAGGAGCAATTCAGTTGAAAAAATTTGCTTTGAATCTCATAAGCTTAATCACCTCTTCCCCATTGATCACAGAGGTAACAGAACAAGAGATCGTACAAAATATTAGACACTTGAAAAAGTATCAATGGTTCCGGGATTATTTTCTAAATGAGACATACAGGAAACTAATCATTCACGATCAAGATGTGCGTGAGTTGATTGGGGGATTCAATAGTAAGAGTTTCCATAAAGACACTTATCAAGAAAAGTGTCAAAAAAAGCTCCAAAGAATCTTGCAGAGGAAAGCAAATTAAATCATCTAAGAATCGCTAGTGATAGAAAAGGAGCTACAAACCTATGTCAGAACAAAATAATGATTCATTTCGCGATATGAATAAAAAAGAAAAACTAATAACTGTTGCAGCAATAGCGCTTCTTATTTTCTTTGTAGCCGGCTTTGTAATAGGAGTTTTTTTCTTTGGATTGGCAGGGCTTTTTGAACTTCTCGGTGTCCGGTATCACTCTATCTGGTCATTGCTAACCTTTGTTGTTAGTTTCTTTGTGCTAGGAATAATTGTCGATTTGTTTTTCAAGGTTTTCTACAAGATAACCGTTCGAAATATGATAGGTAAAGTAAAGATAGGATTTTTCCGGTTCACTTTTGACTTCCTTTCAAACTGGTTAGTCTTGTTTACGGTAGACGAATTCATGAAGAGTATTACATTGACCTTTAAATCAGAGGTTATCATCGCATTACTACTTGCCCTATTAGAAATAGTTTTTGATAGTGATAAAGAATAAGAGGAGGGAATTGTGATTAAACACTATAAAAATAAGCGATATTGGATACTAATGCCACCATTTTTTATTATTGCTATAATCCTATTATTCTCCATTCCAAGGGAGTATACGAGCTACTACTCACTTCTAATAATCATCGTATTTTGGTCTATATTTTATATTTGGAATTATTACGCAGAAAAGAAAAATCGCAAGAACTCATCCAGATAAATAGTTAAAAAAAGAAAGGAGTATATACATTGGAAATCATCATTGGATATTTTCTAGGTGTTGTCGTCTTCGTCCTATTTCTCATTTCACTAATAAAAATGATATCAAATCGAATAAAGACCACCAATAGCGAATTGATGAAAAGGATAGATCATTTGGAAAAGCGAATAGAAGATTTAGAAAACAAATAAGAGGAAAGGAGTTTTCAAATGGAGGTCATTTTAATCAGTATCTTCTCAGCATTTATTATTTTTATGACGGTTTATTTTTTGATTAAAGCATTCGATATTGCCTATCAAAGAGAAGAAATATCGCTTAGTAAATTTAGAGTTTTAGTAACTTCCTCAATCGTAATAGGTTTATTAATAGCTTCAATGCTTCCCTTTGGTTACCAAAAAGTATTTGATACAATCGTTAAACCAATTATGTAACAACACAATAGAGATTCAAGAAAGGGGAAGAAATATGTGAAGAAAACCAGGTACAAAATGTGGTTAGTATTGTTGCTAATGCTTATGGGAAGGAGAGGCTGTGGCGTATGATCAAATGTTTCTTTTACAAAGTATTTTGAATTGGGGATTGTGGTTAGGAATTATCCCCCTATTGATCGGATTGTTCGTATGGAATAGATATCGAAATAACACTAGTAAGAATAGCAAATGTTTTTCTATAGCTACCTTCATTCTGCTTATTGAAATTCTCTTATTATTATCGCCTCGCTTAGGGTGGTTCGCTAGTTTACATTGGAATTGGCAAGGAAAGCTATTGGTGAATTAAAAGAGAAGTTAGAGAAAGAAATCCATGGATTAATGAAGAAAGCTTATTGAATGAGGAGAAATGAAAAATGAATTATATACAACATTTAAGATTGATGGTTGCGGGGGCGTTTGTTTTTGATCAAGATAATCGAATGCTGACACAAAAACGTTCTGATAATGGTAGTGATAGATTATGACCACGTATCAAATGAAAAAATTAAAACCCGAAGAATATAATAAGTGTAGTAATATTTGGAATATGGAAGAGAAACCGAAAATGAAAAAGTTATTTTATGACGAACTAGTAAGTGGAAACAGAATTACCTTTATTTATGTAGTGAATAACGAGTTTTTAGGAGAAGGATCATTAGTTTATTCAAACGATGACCCAGATTATACTATTCCAAATAAACGAATTTATCTATCTCGTATGATTGTTAAAGAAGAATATCGTAATCGTGGAATAGGTGGTATTATAGTTGATTATTTGATTGATTATGCAAAACAACTTAGATATGAGGAAATAACACTTGGTGTAGATGCAGATAACATAAACGCAAGACATCTATATGAAAAGAAGGGTTTTACAATCGTATTAGATATTTGTGAGGATGAGCATGGTGAATATGTAAAACTCTTAAAAAAATTACAATAAACATTATAGAAATAACGATAGAGCTACTTTCTTCTCCAAGTATTAGGCAGTATATTTGAAAAAATATATACAATAATTAATTAGTTCTTCTATCTTATACTTACTTATATAGTAGAAAGCAACAAGGAGTCGATATAAAATAAGTTGAGCTATCAAAGGATATACTCAAGAAACATAAGATGTTGGTTGATATTCCTAAAATTATTAAATAGTCATATTTCATCATGTAAGTCGCTTTAGAAAGATAATTTAATTCCCCTCCTTCTCTCTTTACTTTTTTTCGACACGACTGTCAGAATTCCTCTGATTATAATGAAAAAACCTAAAAAATAGCTAGAATTCACTCGAAATAATGCCAAAATTAAGGAATCGATTTACGACTAATGACACTAAGTGCCATAAACCGACAAACAATAAAGATTACATATACCTAATTTATTGCCAGATAATTAACATTAAATAGATCAAAAGGATTATTTTAAAAAATGTTTCCACCTAATTATTGAAAAAAATATAGGAAAGAGGTAATATATAAGACAGAATAGAATAGTAAGAAAAAGGCAAACTGTTTGAAAAATCAGGACGCAAAGCCTAGGGTCTAAGGGTAAAAATACCTATGATAGCCTGGTTACCTAATTGTTCGTATATATCATCGGAAGTATTTTAGGCTATTTCTGCATACATTTAGAAATAGCCTTTTTTATTTTTAAAAAAGGAAACAGGAGGAAATATCAATGCGTATAGCAATTGTGAAAGAAGCTTCTATCTATCGAGAAGGTCTAGTAGGGGTGCTTTCAAATGAGTTTAAAGCTTATGATATCATTGCGGTTGAACCAAATCAACAAGAAAAACTCCGAGACTATATTATCGACCTGCTCATCATTGATATTGACACAGATATAGATACCATAAGTTTAATAAACACGTACATGAAAAACAACAAGCAAATTATTGTATGGACAGAAGATAACAATCACCCAGACCTCACAGAATTATTTAAGATGGACCTTAATGGCTATTTCTTTAATGGTATGGAGAAGAAAGAACTGGTTTATGCCATTCAAAAGATCGTTTCCGGTCAAAACTATATTCATGAAGAATTAACTCAAATTCTATTAGGAGACTATCGTGAAATCCACAACCGTAAAGAAAGGCGTCCAGTCGGCGTTTTCACCAATCGTGAATGGGAAGTGATGGAGCTCTTGACACAAGGGTATAGTAACAATCGTATCAGTTCGACATTATACATTACTGACAAAACGGTAAAAAATCATATCAGCTCGATCTTAAGAAAGTTAGAAGTACCCGATCGAACGAATGCTGTGATCACAGCATTAAAAAATCAATGGTTCCATGTATCTTAATGAATTAAGCCTGTGTTGATAGATAACACAGGCTTTTTTTTACGATTTTAACAAATTATACCTAGTAATTTCATAAAAAATCACAAGTTTGTTATGACAAATAAAAACGGTTTATGTTATAATTTCGATTATGGTGTGAACGTATGCAATGAAGTGACAAAATTCATCTGAAAGAATTATATGCGGAGGTTACGAATAATGGAAGAAACCATATCACTGAAAGAGATTTTCGAAGTCCTGAAAAAACGTATGTTATTAATTATATTATTAATTGTAGGTGCTGCAGGTATTAGTGCAATCATTAGCTTCTTTATTTTAACACCAACCTATCAATCTAGTACTCAATTTATTGTGAATCAAGATACGAATGAAGTGAATAATGTCGATTTGAACCAAATTCGATCCAATGTGGAAATTATCAATACATATAAAGGAATCATTACAAGCAATCGCATTTTAGATCAAGTTGTAGAGGAAATGAATTTAACCATTTCAACAGGAGCGTTAGGTGAAAAAATATCTTTATCTAATGAAGAGGGCTCTCAGGTTGTTACCTTAACAGCAACTGATTATGATCCGGGAGTAGCGGCAGATATTGCCAATACAACAGTGGATGTATTCCGCGAAGATCTTCCTGAATTAATGAACGTTAACAACGTCAGCATTTTATCCGAAGCGGTAGTGCCAGCGAATCCAACACCGGTTAATCCTAAACCATTACTCAACATCGCAATCGCTATGGTGCTTGGTGCCATGGCAGGGGTAGGTCTAGCGTTCCTGTTTGAATACTTAGACAATACTGTGAAAACTGAGCAAGATGTGGAAGACAAATTGGAATTACCTATTCTAGGAGTAGTCTCGCACATTGACGAAAAAGATATGATGTCGATGGGGAATCCTGTTTCCATCAATCAAAAACCGGAGAGGGGGAGCTTAAGTGGCCAGAGGAAAAAAACAGTCTAATTTAAAAAATGTAAGACACTTAATTACTAAGATGAACCCACGTTCTCCAATTTCAGAGCAATATAAAACGATTCGAACAAACTTACAATTCTCATCTGTAGATGGAGAGCTGAAAACGATGCTTGTGACATCTTCTGGACCCTCAGAAGGGAAATCATCTACAACAGCGAATTTAGCTATTGTATTTGCTCAACAAGGAAAGAAAGTATTGCTGATTGACGCCGATATGCGTAAACCAACATTACATTATACTTTCCGCATTGATAATCGCAAAGGATTAAGCAGTGTCCTAGTAGGCGAGACAGAATTAAGTGAATCGATTACAAGTAGTGATGTAGCAGGTCTAGATTTATTAACATGCGGACCAATTCCGCCGAACCCGTCTGAGCTGCTGGGATCTAAAGCAATGGAAAATCTCATTTCTAATGCAAGTTTGGATTATGATTTAGTACTCTTTGATACACCTCCTGTTTTAGCAGTAACCGACGCACAAATTCTCGCTAACATCTGTGATGGTGCGGTAATGGTTGTCCGTAGTAATCAGACAGAATATGATGCTGCTACCAAGGCTAAAGAGTTATTGGAAGTAGGCAATGCAAAATTGTTAGGGGTCGTGCTAAATGACCGTGAACAGAAAAAAGGGCACTATTACTATTATGGAAATTAATAAAAACCTTTCGGCTAGCAACAATTGGTCGAAAGGTTTTTTATTCTTTATTAAATAATCCCCCACAAAAACACCTCGTCAAACTAATGTATATAGTATGAACCAAAAATGCTATTACTTTCCAAATAACAGTTAATATGCTATTCTTTACTAAGAACAGGACTAAGGTCTTACATGTACGAATAGGATATAAGGAAAGGGTGGTGCATATGTTGGATATCAATCCATATATTCTTCCAATTAATAGAGAAAGTGTAGCAAATATTTCTTTGTCAATTGCCATTGCAAAAGAAGCAGAAAAAGCAGGGGTGAGAAAAATCTTTGCAGCACCCAGATACGTACAAGGTAAGCAAGAAATCAATACAGATACCATCATTACCCTAGTGCAAAAAATCAACGAACAACTAATAGAAGAAAAGGTAGACGTGGAAATTCTTCCTGGACAAACGATTCGAATCTATGGAAACTTGGAAGAGGATTTGGAGGCTGGCAATTTAATTACTCATGGCACAGATCCTAAATATGTCTTTATTGAATTAATGTATGATCAAATTCCGGAATATACGAAGCAGTTATGCTACGACCTTCAACTAAAAGGCTATAAACCAGTCTTTGTTAACCCTGAGAAGAATGTGCATATACAAGAGGATCATGACCACCTCTACAGTATGGTCAAGAATGGTGTTTTAGTGCAAGTGAGTGCTAAAAGTATAGCCGGTAAAAAAGGTAAGAAACTACAAAAATTAACACAAGACTTTGCTAAAAATAACCTTTTCCATTTTATTGGGTCCGATACGGCAGAAGCTAAGGATTATTACTTGCAATCAGCGTGGAAGACAATTAAACGTAACATATCTTTTAATCAGTGGTATTTATTACGAGAGAATATGAGTTTATTCTTGGATGATAAGATGGTTCAGGGCGAAGAACCAACCCGTATCAAAAAGAAGAAACTCTTTGGCCTTATCTAAATATGGAGAAGATAGACAAAGTTTACAGAATTTAAAACAAAATCGACAAAAAACAGCTTTTTGTTCCTATTTTCATTTAGTTAGTTTCCTGTTATACTTTAGTATGATACTGTGAAGGGTAATATACATATTTTATGATCAGAAAGGACGATGAATGAAATGATCGATATTCATTGTCATATCCTGCCTGGTGTGGATGACGGTGCAAAACATATGGAAGATAGTGTGCAAATGGCGAAAAGTGCCGTATCACAAGGAATTAACACGATTATTGCCACACCACATCACTTAAATGGTAGTTATGATAACTATAAAGAAGACATATTAGTAGCTGTAGATCAATTGAATGATAGATTACAAGTAGAAGATATCCCTCTTACCATTCTTCCAGGTCAAGAAACACGAATAAATGGAGATATGTTAGACGACTTACAGAACGGGCAACTGCTACCGCTAAATGATACAAGTGGCTATTTATTTGTGGAGCTCCCATCCAACCATGTTCCGCGTTATACGAAACAGTTAATGTTTGATTTGCAATTACAAGGAATCAAACCTATTATTGTGCACCCAGAACGCAATAAAGAGCTGATCGAAACCCCTAATATATTATATGATCTAGTAAGTAATGGAACATTAACGCAGGTTACCGCAGCAAGCGTCGCTGGTAAATTCGGTAAAAAAATCAGAAAATTCAGTATGCAATTAATTGAAGCAAACTTAACGCATTTTATTGCATCTGATGCGCATAATATTACGAGTAGAGGTTTTGTGATGCAAGAAGCACATAGTGAGGTTAAAGATAAATTCGGCGCTTCATTAGTCTACTGGTTTATGGAGAATGCGCAATACTTAGTGAATGGTGATCATGTTGTAGGCGATGTTCCGGAGAAAATTAAAAAGAAGAAAATTTTGGGAATTTTTTAGTTGTGAAGCAGTACAAGTTCCGTTATACTTTTGAAAGTGTATTTTAGATGAATTTTATAATAATTTTTTGGAGGATTGTTATCTATTATGAAAAAAGTAAGGAAAGCGATCATTCCAGCAGCAGGGCTGGGAACTAGATTTTTACCTGCGACAAAAGCAATGCCAAAAGAAGTGTTACCAATTGTCGATAAACCAACGATTCAATATATTGTAGAGGAAGCAATTGCATCAGGAATAGAAGATATTATTATTGTGACAGGCAAAGGGAAACGTGCAATTGAAGACCACTTTGATCACAACTTTGAATTGGAAGATAACTTATTGAAGAAAGGTAAGTTTGAATTACTAGAGAAGACAAAGCAACCAGCAGAAGTAGATATCCACTACATTAGACAAAAAGAACCTTTAGGATTAGGACATGCCGTATGGTGTGCCCGTAAATTTATTGGGGATGAACCATTTGCGGTTTTACTTGGGGATGATATTGTCCAATCAGAAACGCCATGTCTAAAGCAGTTAATTGATGAGTATGAAAGCACAGGTGGTTCTATTATCGGTGTGCAACAAGTTCCAGACCATGAAACGCACCGTTATGGAATTGTAGATCCAAAAGAACAACAAGGTAATAATTATTCTGTTAATAAATTTGTTGAGAAACCCAAACCAGGAACAGCACCATCCAACTTAGCAATTATGGGGCGCTACGTATTATCACCGACGATCTTCAAATATTTAGAACAAAAAGAGGTAGGCGCAGGTGGTGAGATTCAATTAACAGATGCAATTCAAAGATTAAATGAATCTCAAAGTGTATTTGCCTATGACTTTGCAGGCAAACGTTATGATGTGGGAGAAAAGCTCGGATTCATCAAGACAACCATTGAATTCGCATTACAAAATGAAGAAATCGGTGATGAAGTGCAAAAAATCATTAATCAATTAGCACAGGAAAACAAGGTAAAACAATAAATCTCACGATGGAAGGGATGCCCCAATGGGTTACAAACAACGAATTTCCTTATTAATATTATTAGACTCTCTCATTGTTAGTACCGCGATTTTTATAGCTTCATGGATTGTTTACCCAAACCATTCATTTGGTGAACTAGATATAATGGCGATTACAGCAATCGCCTTACTTCTTTTTCACCATTTATTTGCGTTTGTGTATAAGCTCTATCATAAAGTATGGGCATATGCGAGTATTGGTGAATTATTGGCAATCGTAAAAGCAATTACTTTCACGATAGTAGCAACAGGTATCGTTCAATTCCTAGCGAATGATTTCACCATTTATCGAAGAGCACTTATTGTCACTTGGTTATTACATATTATGTTAATTGGTGGTTCCAGATTCGTTTGGAGAGTTTACCGTGATCGTTATATGCAAGGCAAGACCAATAGAAAGCGTACGTTAATAGTCGGAGCTGGTGCAGCTGGTGCAATGATTGCTAGACAGTTAAAGAATGAACAACAACATACAGAACTTTTGCCTGTAGCTTTTGCAGATGATGATATGGCAAAACATAAAATGCAGCTTTATGATTTACCGGTTGCAGGTAACACGAAACAGATTCCGGACTTAGTGAAAGACTTAGAGATTGATCACATTGTCATAGCTATTCCATCTTTAACAAATGGTGCATTATCCGAATTGGTAGCTATCTGTAACAGTACGAATGTGAAAGTGCAAATGGTACCGAAGATAGAAGATATTGTCTCAGGGAAAATATCGGTTAGTTCCTTAAAAAATGTAGATGTCGAAGATGTATTGGGACGTGATCCAGTTGAATTGGACATCAATTCTATATCAGAATATGTAACAGGTAATACCGTAATGGTTACTGGTGCCGGCGGTTCAATAGGATCTGAGATTTGTAGACAGTTAATGCGATTTACACCATCCAAAATATTGTTAGTCGGTCATGGCGAGTTTAGTATTTATTCGATTGATATGGAGCTTCGCCAAAAGTATCAACAAGAAGAAATTGAAATTATTCCTATTATTGCAGATGTACAAGATCGACAGCGTATTTTTGAGGTTGTACAAGAACATAACCCAAGGATCATTTACCATGCCGCAGCACACAAGCATGTACCGTTAATGGAATACAATCCACATGAAGCAGTAAAAAATAATATTATCGGAACGAAAAATGTAGCGGAAGCGGCAGACGCATTTGGCATTCATACGTTTGTTTTAGTTTCTACAGATAAAGCCGTAAATCCTACTAATGTGATGGGAGCAACGAAACGCATAGCAGAAATGGTTGTACAAGATTTAGCAACTAGAAGTAAAACAAAATTTGTTGCGGTACGCTTCGGTAATGTACTTGGCAGTCGTGGTAGTGTTATTCCACTATTTAAGAAACAAATTGAAAAAGGTGGACCTGTTACGGTTACACATCCAGATATGACTCGATACTTCATGACGATTCCAGAAGCATCGCGATTAGTTATCCAAGCAGGTACTTTAGCTAAAGGTGGAGAGATATTTGTCTTAGACATGGGGAAACCTGTAAAAATAGTAGATTTAGCAAAAAATCTAATTAAATTATCTGGATACACAGAAGGTGAAATACCTATTGAATTTACAGGAGTAAGACCCGGCGAGAAATTGTATGAAGAACTACTTGGAGAAGGTGAAGTACATCCGAATGCTGTGTATGAAAAGATTTATGTTGGCAAAACAAAAGAGGTGAATGAAAAACAACTATGGGAATTGATCAACAAATTCACTTCCTATAATAATAAAGAACTTAAAGAAAGTTTAATGAAGATAGTTTATATGGATATCCAAAGGGCAGTAGAGTCCATTAAATAATAGTGATAGATTTGTAATACTCATAGTACTTAATAATTCTTTTTTGGAAGGAAGTCTTTTTCTCATGGCTAAACAAAGAATCTTTCTTTCTTCTCCACATATGAGTGAAGAAGGATATGAGCAACAATATGTTCAAGAAGCTTTTGATACTAATTGGATAGCACCGTTAGGCACAAACGTTAATGAGTTTGAAAAAGAACTAGCTACTAAGGTAGGGGTGAAATCAGCAGCTGCCTTATCTTCTGGAACCGCAGCGCTTCACTTAGCATTGCGAGCAGCTAATGTAGGTGAAGGGGATATTGTTTTTTGTCCATCTCTTACATTCTCAGCAACAGCAAATCCAATTGTTTACCAAAATGCTACTCCTGTTTTTATAGATTGTGATAAAGAAACATGGAATATAAGCCCTGAAGCATTAGAAGCTGCTTTTCAAAAATATCCTAAAGTAAAAGCAGTTATTATAGTTCACTTATATGGATTATCAGCTGATATGGATAGAATAATGGAAATTTGTAATAAATATAACGTCGTAGTTATAGAGGATGCGGCCGAATCACTTGGGGGTTATTATAAAGGAAAACAGACGGGGACATTTGGAGACTATGGTGTTTTCTCTTTTAATGGAAATAAAATCATTACCACTTCAGGAGGTGGTATGTTAGTTTCTAACGATGAAGAAAAAATATCAAAAGTACGCTTTTGGTCAACACAATCACGTGACCAGGCAAGACATTATCAACATAGTGAATTAGGATATAATTATCGAATGAGTAACGTTCTTGCCGGTATTGGTCGTGGACAACTAAAAGTACTAGAAGAACGAGTGAAAAAGAAAAAATACATATTTGAATTTTATAAGAGAGAGCTTGGGGAATTGGAGGGGCTTTCCTTTATGCCAATCAATACATGGGATGAACCAAACTATTGGTTAACATCTTTAACAGTAAGTGGAAAGATAACCCCAATTGATATTATTGAAGCTTTGGAGTCTGAAAATATAGAATCAAGACCTATATGGAAACCGATGCATATGCAGCCATTTTTCAAAGAATACGATTTTATCGGTGATGGTATTTCTGAAAGGTTGTTTGAAACAGGAGTTTGTTTACCTAGTGATACAAAAATGACGGATAAGGATTTATCTAAGACAATTAATATTATAAAAAGGTTGTGGTATAATGCCTTCTACAGCGCAGCAAAAAGAGCACATAAAACCACACAATAATCGTTTGTATTCGAAATTTATAAAACGAATCATTGATCTTGTTGTAGCATTACTTTTAATTATAGTCATAAGTCCATTGCTTTTAATAATCTCAATATGCATAAAGTTAGACTCTAAGGGACCAGTATTTTATAAGCAACGGAGAATTGGATATCAAAATAAAGAATTTCAAATATATAAGTTTAGAACGATGGTTGATAATGCCGAAAAGATAGGTGCTGGTTTACGAACTAGCGAAAATGATGCCCGAATTACAAAAATAGGTAGAATATTAAGAATAACTAGTTTAGATGAGGTGCCTCAAATTATAAATATAATAAGAGGTGAAATGAGTATCATAGGACCTCGCCCAACTGTGCCACAAATCATAAACAAGTTGGAATATGGAGCACAAGATAGACACTTAGTTTTACCAGGGGTTACGGGTCTTGCACAGATTAATGGTAGGCAATCAATTGATTGGAAAGAAAAAATTAATTATGATCTAAAATATGTGAAAAGAATTTCATTTAAATTAGATTTATTGATCTTCTTTAAAACATTCTTAGTAGTGTTCAAAAAAGAATCAGTACATAAAAAAGAAATATCAAAAGAATTCAATGATTTATAGAGAGGGAAAAATAATGTTTAAACAAATAATATCCATACATGGTGTTCCGCGATCAGGTACATCTTGGTTAGGGCAGATATTTAATAGTTCAGAAGAGGTAAGGTATAAATTTCAACCTCTTTTTTCCTACACTTTTAAAGATGCAATACATGTACGTAGTTCTAAAGAAGAAATATTAAAATATTATAATGAATTATATAATACAGAAGATGAATTTTTAGATCAAACTCAACAAATAGAAAAAAGTATATATCCATCATTTGAAAATAAAGAAAGTAATCCTAAGAAACTTGTTACAAAGATGGTACGGTATCATTATCTAATACCTACTTTGCTATCTTCTGTAGACGATTTTAAACTTGTAGCCATAATAAGAAATCCACTAGCTGTTTTAAATTCCTGGAGGAATGCACCTAAAGAATTACCTCCTCATTTAAGTTTTGAAGAGGAATGGCGATATGCTCAGAATCGAAATTTATTTAGGCCAGAAGAGTATTTTGGATTCGAAAAATGGAAGGAAGCTACAAAACTATATTTATGGGCGAAAGAAAAGTATCCTAAAAAAGTTTATTTGTTAAAATATGAGGACTTAGTTTCCAATACTGTAGACGTTACGAAGGATATGTTTGATTTTTGTGACTTGACAATTGGTAAACAAACAAATGATTTTATAGGTGATTCTAGAAGTAAAATGAATGACAATCCTTATAGTGTATATAAAGGTAAAAATAACACAAAAGAATGGGAAAACCAATTGCCAAAATCCGTGATCGAAGAAGTGTATCATGAATTAACTGGTACAGAATTCGAGCAGTTTTTGAAGTGAAATTTTCTTAGAATGAATGTCGTTTATTAAAGGTGTGGTGAAATGTTAAGGGTGGTTACAGTTCAAGAAGAGGAACTTTGGAATAATCTTGTCAAATCAATGGATCACTATGATGTTTACCAATTAGTCGATTATGTAAAAGCATTTAAAATCCATGGGGATGGAGAGCCTTTACTATTTTATTATGAAGATAACGAAATCAAAGCGATTAATGTCGTAATGAAAAGGGATATTGCTTCAGATCAGAACTTTAAAGGAATAATTGAAGAGAACAAGTTTTTTGATCTATCTACTCCTTATGGTTACGGTGGCTTTCTAATTGAAGGTCAAAAAAACAATGATAATATGAATCAATTGTTTGAAGAATATCAAAATTATTGTATTAAACATAATATCGTCTCTGAATTTGTTAGATTCCATCCATTATTAAATAATTGTCATGATGTTGAGGACTATTATGAAGTAGTACAATTAGGAAATACTATTACAGTTAAACTTGAAACGGAAAAGAAACTCTGGGAGAACATGGTTGGGAAAAACCGTAATGTTATTAGAAAAGCCATGAAATCCGGAGTGAAAATTTATTGGGGTAGAAATCAAGAACTATATAACAAATTTATTGATATGTATAATGACACGATGGATAAAGATAATGCCAGAAATTACTATTATTTTGATATAGCATTTTATGATAGTGTGTTGAATGATTTAAAATATAACTCGATGATTTTTTATGCTGTCTTAGAAGGGGAAATTATCGCTATGTCTATGATATTGTATGCAAATGGTAAAATGCATTATCACCTTTCAGCATCTTGGCGCGAGTACTTGAGATATGCTCCCACAAACCTGTTATTAACAGAAGCTGCGACGTGGGGAATAGCTAATGGTTTTGATTTATTTCACCTTGGCGGAGGTTTAGGTTCGGGGGAAGATAGTTTATATAAATTTAAAAAAGCATTTAATAAAAATTCAGACACTTACTTCTCGGTTGGAAAGAAAGTATTTAATAATGAAATATATGAGAAATTATTAAGAATGAGAAGTTTAAATGATAAAGAAGTACCATCAACTGATTTCTTTCCAGCTTATAGACAGTAAGTATTGAAAAAAAGGAGAATTGAAAGGTGGTTAACATATTCTTTATAGTGGTATTTAACATAAGTTTATTTATTATTTTTTGGGCAATGGTTGGATACCCACTATCTATGAAATTACTAAATAGAGTGTATATAAGTAGATATACCCCGAAAGATTATAAGCATGATCCGACTGTAACAATAATGGTTGTTGCACATAATGAAGAAGACGTCATCAAAGATAAACTACAGAATATCATTAATTTAGACTATCCAAAACACAAAATAAAGTATTTGATTTCATCTGATAATAGTACAGATAAAACAAATGAGATAGTAGAGGAATTTATTAAACAACATCCTAATGAAAATGTATATTTACATAAAGTGAAAAATAGGCTAGGTAAAACAAATGCTCAAAACGAAGCTCAAAAGTTAGTCAATACTGAATTTTTAGTTATGACAGATGCAAATTCTATATTAGAAAAAAATGCAATAAGAGAATTAATGGCAAGTTTTACATCTGATGATATAAGTTATGTAACAGGAAAACTAATAATATCGAATGAAAAAAGTGGATCAGTAAGTAATAGCGAAGCAGGATATTGGAACAAAGATTTGGAAATTAGAGAAATTGAATCGAAAATTCAAACTATTACTGCAGGAAATGGTGCTTTATATGCGTGCCGTAATAGTGAATATGTTGATTTCGAACCTATAAAATCACATGATAGCAATATGCCACGTTACTATGCATTAAAAAGGAAACGGGCAATTTCTAATCATGAAGCAATTGCTTACGAAAAAGCTGGAGAAAAAATTGAAGATGAGTTTAAAAGAAAAGTAAGAATGAATAGAAGGATTTTACAAAATATCTTACCCGATATCAGAATTCTGAATGTGTTTAAGTACAAGTGGTATTCCTATTTTTACTTTGGGCATAGAACATGTAGATATTTGCTATGGATTGCACATTTGTTATTATTTATAAGTAATGTAATTTTGATTAGTGAACAATGGATTTACTTAGTGACATTTGTTGGACAAGGTGCATTTTATTTTCTAGCATTAATTAAATTAATATTAAAGTGTAATAATAAATATATTAATCTTATTTATTATTACTGTGTTACCTTATCAGCGCAATGGGTTGGAGTATATAATATACTTACAGGTAAGGCCAAACCTTTCTGGGAAAAGGCGGAAAGTACGCGCTAAAACCTAAATGTGGAGATGGTTAAAAATGCTTTATAATGAACTGTTAAATAGGGAAGAAAAAATATCAGTCATAGGACTAGGTTATGTAGGTATGCCGATTGCTGTGGCTTTTGCTAATAAAGTAGATGTAATTGGATTTGATGTAAATGAAAAAAAGATAAATCTATATAAAAGTGGTATAGATCCTACAAACGAAGTTGGAGACGAGGTGATTAAAAAAGCAAGTGTTGATTTCACTTCTGAGGAATCTAGATTAAAAGAAGCTAGGTTTCATATCGTATCTGTACCAACCCCAATTAATGTTGATAAAACACCTAACTTAGCACCTATAGAAAGAGCTAGTGAAACAATAGGCAGAAATCTTACAGAAGGTTCGATAGTAGTATATGAATCTACCGTATATCCTGGTGTTACGGAGGAAGTTTGTATACCTATTCTTGAGAAAGTGTCTGGTTTAAAAGTTGGTAAAGATTTCAAAGTAGGTTATTCCCCGGAGCGTATTAACCCGGGAGATAAGATTCATACTCTTGATAAGATTGTTAAGATTGTATCGGCAACTGATGATGATAGTTTAGAAGAGATTGCAAGTGTATATGAGTTAGTTATTGAAGCAGGTGTACATAAAGCTAGTTCAATAAAAGTTGCTGAAGCAGCCAAAGTGGTTGAGAATAGTCAAAGAGATATTAATATTGCTTTTATGAATGAATTAGCTATGGTGTTTAACCGAATGGGTATTGATTCACAAGATGTTTTAGATGCAATGAATACAAAATGGAACGCACTGGGTTTCTCACCTGGTTTAGTAGGTGGACATTGTATAGGAGTGGACCCATATTACTTCATTTATGAAGCAGAAAAGTTAGGCTATCATAGTCAGATTGTATTATCAGGTAGAAAAATAAACGACGGTATGGGAGCTTTTATTGCGGATGAAACTATTAAAAAGCTAATTGAAACTGATAAAATTGTACGAAAAGCAAAAGTAGCAATTTTAGGTATGACTTTTAAAGAAAATACTCCGGATACTAGAAATTCAAAAGTTATTGATATTGTAGACCGTTTGAAGGAATATGGTGTAGAACCAATAGTTGTTGACCCAATAGCAGATAAATCAGAAGCTAAAAAAGAGTATGGTATTGAATTGGAAGAGCTAGAAAATATAAATAATGTTGACTGCGTGGTTCTTGCAGTTGCACATAATGAGTATCGACATATGACACTAGAAGATTATAAAAAGTTATATGCTAAACATAGTAAGAATATCTTTATAGATGTTAAGAGCGTATTTAGTAGAGAAGAACTCGAGAAATCTGATTTAACTTATTGGAGATTATAATTTAGGAGATTTGATTTATGAAAGTCTTGCACATTAATTCCTATTACAGTACAAGTAAGTTTTATAAAAATTTTTTTGATGAACAAATTGATTCAGGTTTAGATATAGATGTTTTTGTTCCTGTAGATAAAGGTTTTAAGTCTGATTTTGATTTTGGTTCATATTCCAAGATAAGTAGTAATCATAATAAACATGACCGTTATATATTTTATCTAAAGCAGATGAAAATACTAAAAGATGTTCAATATCAATATAATATTGATGATTATTCAATTATTCATGCACACTCTCTTTTCGTTAATGGTTATGTAGCTTATAAGTTGTATAAAAAATATAAAGTACCTTATATTGTAACGATTAGAAATACAGATATAAACATATTCTTTAAAAAAATGATTCATTTAAGAAAAATAGGTATAGATATATTATTAAATGCAAAAGAAATTATTTTTATATCAAAAGGTTACAAAAAAATAGTACTTAAAGAATATATTCCAGCTAAATATGTGAAAATAATTAACGGTAAGTCTTCAATCATTCCGAATGGGGTTGATCCATTTTGGTTAGAAAATAAGCCAAGCTTTTCCAAAAGTAAACTTGATAGAAATATTAAGTTATTACAAGTAGGCGACATTAATAGAAATAAAAATCAATTAACTACGCTAGAAGTAGTGCAGAAATTAAGAGATTCTGGTTATAAGATAGAGTTGACTGTAGTAGGGAAAGATAAGGATAACTTTATTTTAAAGGAATTAAATAAGCATAAGTTTGTTCATTATATTTCTCATACAACCAAGGAAAACTTATTAAATATATATAGACAACATGATATTTTTGTATTGCCCTCTTTGCGCGAAACCTTTGGTTTAGTTTATGTGGAGGCGATGAGTCAAGGTTTACCGGTTATTTACTCGAAAAATCAGGGGTTTGATGGGCATTTTAAGGATGGGACTGTGGGGCATTGTGTTGATAGCCTAAATAAGGAAGAAATTGCTCATAAAATAATGACTTTAATAGAAAACAGAAAGAAATATTTTGAAACCAATAGTAAATTAGCCCACAATTTTTCTTGGGAATTAATTTCAGAAAAATATTTAAAATTATATGACCAATAAAAGGAAAGATTATATGAAAGTTATGATTGTTGCAAGAGGTTATCCTACAAATAAATATAAAATGAATGGAATATTTGAATTTGATCAGGCAAAAGCCTTAGTTAAAGAAGGAATAGAAATAATTTATGTAGCTATAGATATTCGTTCTGTTAGAAGATGGAGAAAATGGGGAATTGAAAAGAAAAAGATAGATGGGGTAAATATTTATGTTTTAAATATACCATGTGGTAATTTTCCTAAAAAAATACAAAATAACATAAAAATATGGGGACTAAAAAAAATATATAATATCATATATAAGGAGCATGGTAAGCCAGATTTAATTCATTCTCATTTTATAACCGTTGGTTATATTGTATCAAAAGTTTTTAACCATTCTTCTATTCCATTAGTTATGACTGAGCATTACTCGTTAATGAATCAAAATAAGTTAAATGAATATTTTAAAAAAATTGGTTTATATACTTATAATCGAATGGATAAGGTTTTAACCGTAAGCAGTTATTTAGGAGATAATATAGCTAGTAGATTCAAAATAGAAACTGAAGTAGTTCCCAATATTGTAGATTTATCAAACTTCAATCATATTAGTAATGCATCAAAAAAAGGCTTTGCTTTTATATCAGTAGGTCGTCTTCACATGGATAAACGCATGGATTTACTGATTGATGCCTTTAGTTTAGCTTTTAAGAAACAGCCAAAAGTAAAACTTTTCATATATGGAGATGGTAATGAGAGGAAAAAATTGGAAAATAAAATAAAAGAACTAAACATGAATTCTCAAGTTAAATTAAAAGGTTTAGTAGATAGAGAAGTTATAGCTGATCAAATGGAGAATAGTCATTGTTTTGTATTAGCTTCAAAGTTGGAAACATTTGGGCTTGCATATGTAGAGGCATTAGCAAAGGGTTTACCAGTAATCTCGACGCGTTGTGGCGGGCCAGAAGATTTTATCACTCCAGAAAATGGAATTTTAATTGAGGAAGAAAATATTCAAAGTTTAAAAATTGCAATGGAATATATGTATAAAAATATATCCGAATACAACAGTTTCACCATTTCTGAGGATATAAAAAGTAATTTCAGTCCCCATTCAATAGCTATAACGTTAATAGATATATACAAAAAATTGTTAAGCTGATAGTATTGAGAAATATATTGATAAGTAAATATTTTTAATTAGTGATGAGGTATAGTGATGTTTTTAGGTACAGATAATAATAATATTAACGTAATTAAATTGATCCTTTTTTTTTCAATTTTAACTCCAAGTATAAATATTGGTAATTTACCGAGCTTTCGATTAGAGCAACTTTTGATCATTATAATAGTTTTTTATGTAATTATTCGTACATTTAAGCGAAAAAAGGTAATATTATCAATCTCACCTTTTGTAAAAATATATATTTTCTTTGCTTTTATTATTATTATTTCTTCTTTTGTAGGAAGTATAAAAGGATATACCCCGACCATCAATGACTATTTTGAATTATATAAAGTTTTTTTATACAGCTCTATATTTTTGATTACTAGCACATTGATAAATTCTGATCAAGATAGAATTCAGGTATTAAAAGCTATAGTATTGTACTCTTCCTTATCATCTGTGATAGCTATAACACAATACTTTAATTTATTTGGTTTAAATAGTTTATATGTTCCAGCTATTGCTCCAACACAATACGAGTCACTGATGCCTGGTTACCAAAGTCCGAGAGTAGTTGGGTTATCTAATAATCCAAATGTATATTCTGTTATTCCAGGAATTGGTTTTTTATTATCGTTGTGGTTACTAATTGAAAAAAATGAAAGAAAATATGTATTTACCTTAATTCTTACTTTCTTTGCGAACTTAATGACTTTGTCAAGGACTGGGTTTGTTTTTTTAATATCAACTAGTTCCATAATGATTCTCTCAACTTTAATTCTACAAGGAATAAATTTGAAACTTCTTTTAACCGGTATAATAAAAAAAAGAACTATGATTATACTTTTTCTTTCTTTCATAACGGTCTCCAGTTTGGTCTTCATAATAATAAATTTTGTACCAGAAGAATTGTTATGGAGATTACGTAGTACAAATTTACAAGAAGACAGTAGTTGGCAAGCGAGGCTTACAAACTGGAATGAAGCGCTGACTTTTTTTAAGGATAGTCCACTATTCGGAATAGGACCTGCTAAAGACTATTTTAGTATTCATGTGGATAACGAATGGTTATTTTTGTTAGCTAGATATGGAACATTTGGACTGACAGTTTTGGTGTTAGCATTTCTAGCTCCTGTATTCACCAATCGTGGAGTATATAGAAAATATAAAAGCATTTATTACGGGATTATTGTTGGTATGGCTTTATATATGATTCCAGCATCTATATACCACTCTTTTCAATTAATGATAATTATTTTAGTAATATTAGCATGTGTGATCAATGCTAAAAAAAACTTTTTTATAAAATAAAATTATTATTTTTTGAATGGTTTAGGTGTACTAGAGATTATCAATTACTTATTAAAATGATAAATCTATAAAGTAAATACTCTTATTAGAAGATTCTCTTACTCGCTTAACACATTTATATTCACAATTATGCTTAAAATTTAAAAACAATATGAATCTTAGAAAGGTGAACTAATGAATAGAGAATTAAAAAATGTAACAAAGCAGTCAGGGATAGTATTTGTGGGAAAACTGATTGGATTAGTAATAACATTTTTGTTTAATTTAATTGTAGCTCGTTTATTAGGTGCTGAAGTTTTTGGGGAATTTACTTATTTATACACTTTTATAAGTTTCTTTCCTATCATAGCGCTGTTGGGTATACAGCAAGGTTTAGTGTACTATATTCCTAAATTATCTGAAGAAAAAGAACATAAGATTAAAAGAGAGTTCATCACAATTAGTTATTTAATAGTTAGTATTTCTAGTATTCTATTAGTAGTTATAATAATAGTAAATTCAGAATTAATTTCAAAACATTTGCTTAATGATTCAAATTTAAGTACTACTCTTAGGTTAATAGCTCCTATGATTATATTATTGACATTAGTACAATTATCACAAGGAGTATTTAGAGGTATTAAAGAAATAAAACCTTTTATAATAAATCAAAATTTGATTGTACCGAGTTTTAAGGTTATTTTTTTTATTGTGGCTGTAAGCATCATAAGTTATAATATCAACTCAATAATCTTGTCTTTTTATTTATCAATAGGTATAGGTGTTATATATCTACTATACTATATTTATAGTAGTTTATTATTTGGAAAATTCGCTTTCAATTCTATTATATTATATAAAAAAGTATTAATTTATTCATTACCGTTATTATTGACTGGTTTTTTAGGGTTTATCAGCCAAAAGACAGATATTTTTATGATAGGATATTATTTAAATAATGAAAATGTAGGAATATATAGAGTAGCCCTACAAATTGGAACTATAAGTAGTTTTGTTTTAGTTGCCTTTAATATGATATTTGCTCCTACAATATCATCATTATTTAATAGAGGTGACATGAACAAGTTGAGTTATATGTTTAAGACAATAACAAAATGGGTAGTAACAATTAATTTAATTGCATTTGGATTAATAGTTTTAAATAGTGCTGAAATTATGTCTGTATTTGGAGAAGAGTTTGTTTCAGGGAATGTGGCACTAATTTTAATTTCTATAGGTCAAGTTGTAAATGTCGGTGTAGGGTCCTCGGGTTATATGTTAATTATGACAGGTTTTCCTAAGTACGAAATGTATAATAATTTTTTGACAGTCAGTATTAATGTAATATTAAATTTAATTCTGATTCCTAAATATGGAATAGAAGGAGCTGCAATTGCGTCTTTAGCATCTGTATCTATAGCTAATATAACAAGATTATTAATGGTATACAAAATTCATGAAATTCATCCCTACAGTAAAGATTATTTAAAAATATTTAGTGTTATAACACTAAGCTATTTAATGTGTGTGTTTCTAAAACAAATAATTAATTTTAATATATATATAGACCTTATATTATATACGATGTTATTTACTATTTTATCTGGAAGTATATTATATATTTTAGGTGTGTCTAAAGAAGATAAACAGCTTATTCACATGTTTATTCGAAAAATCAAAAAAAGTTCAAATAACGGATGAAAGGTTGACTTAGATGTATAAAAGAAGGAAACTTAGTGGCCTTAAGAACCTGCGATCATATTATTATTACAATAGTCTTAAAACATTATTAAAACCAACAAAGGCTTTTCCTTTGTCAGATGAAAATATAGAGCCTTTTTTTATAATTGGTTCGGGTAGATCAGGGAACACGCTTTTAAGAAGTATTTTAACGCAAAACAAGAATGTAGTAATTCCGCCGGAATCTTATGTCTTAGGTAAAGTTATTCACAAATATTATCATTATATACACATGAATAACATAACGTGGAATGAATTATGTGCTTTAATACTAGCGAATTTTGAAAATCATCCTGAATTTAAATGGTGGGGAATTGATGATATTTGGAGGGTATATAAACGACTGGTGAACTTAGAGAAAAAAAATCAAAGTTTAGCATTTATTATTCAAGAAATTTATAAAGAATATGCTAAATTAAATAATTTACAAATGAAAAAATGGGGTGATAAAACTCCTTTAAATTCATTTAGTCTTACCGAAATACTAAAAGTATTTCCAAATGCAAAATTTGTTCATCTTATAAGAGATGGACGAGATGTTGTCGCTTCATATAAAACAGCCAAATTATATGAAAACGTAGAAGAAGCTTGTGATAGATGGGTTGATAGTCTCCGGCATATAAGGAAATTTTCCAGTCTTTTATCAAATGATTTTTATCATGAAGTCAAATACGAAACTTTAGTAAACTCTCCTTTAGATGAAACAAAGAAAATATGTAAATTTTTAAACATTGGCTTTCAGACAGAAATGATATACCGAAGCAGTAATATCAGAATGGGTGATGTTGAAGGTTTAAATCATCATAAAAATGTAAAAAATCCAATTAGCACTTCTTCTATAGGTAAGTGGGAAACTTCATTGACAGCAAAAGAAAAAAATATAGTGTTAGAAAAATGCAACTATTATTTAAAAGCGTATTATTATATTTGAAGCAGATATAGATAATTAAACTGAGCATTGAAAATAACTGAACATGAAAGCATTAAATAAGATGATAGTATTTATATTCTCAATGATTTTAATTTACTAGGAGGTATTAAAATGAGACATCATCTATCTCACCTCGACCAACTCGAGGCAGAAGCAATTTACATAATCCGCGAAGTAGCCGCAGAATGCGAAAAACCAGTAATGCTATATTCAATCGGTAAAGACAGTTCTGTCATGCTACATTTAGCAATGAAAGCTTTCTATCCGGAGAAACCACCATTTCCATTCTTGCATGTGAATACAACATGGAAGTTTAAAGAAATGATAGATTTCCGGGATCGAAAAGCAAAAGAATTAGGTATTGAAATGATTGAACATATCAATCAAGAAGGTGTAGAACAAGGCATTAATCCGTTTGATCACGGTTCTGCCTATACCGATATTATGAAAACGCAAAGTTTAAAACAAGCTCTTGATCAATACGAATTTACCGCTGCATTTGGTGGTGGTCGTCGTGATGAGGAGAAATCACGTGCAAAAGAACGGGTTTTCTCTTTCCGAAATAAAAATCATGCATGGGATCCAAAAAATCAAAAACCAGAAATGTGGAAGTTATACAATACTAGAATTAACAAAGGCGAAAGTATGCGAGTATTCCCACTGTCTAACTGGACAGAGAAAGATATCTGGCAATACATAAAACGAGAGAACATTGACATTGTTCCGCTTTATTTTGCTAAAGAGCGTCCTGTAGTCGAACGTGACGGTAATATTGTGATGGTAGATGATGACCGTTTGAAATTAGAACCAGGTGAAGAAATCAAGCATAAGAAAGTTAGATTCCGTACATTAGGATGTTACCCTCTAACTGGCGGCGTAGAGTCAGAGGCGGAAACGTTAGATGAAATTATCGATGAAACATTAGGTGCTGTTTCATCTGAACGTACAAGCCGTGTCATTGACCAGGAAGCTGCTGGGAGTATGGAACGCCGTAAGAGAGAGGGGTATTTCTAGAATGAAAGGTTTATTAAAGTTTATTACATGTGGTAGTGTTGACGATGGAAAATCTACGTTAATTGGACATATGCTTTATGATGCAAAGCTATTATTTGCTGACCAAGAAAAAGCATTAGAACTAGATTCAAAGGTTGGTAGCCGTGGAGGAGAAATTGACTACTCCCTACTGCTTGATGGTTTAATGGCAGAACGGGAACAAGGTATTACGATAGACGTTGCTTACCGTTATTTCACAACCGATAACCGTTCCTTTATTGTTGCTGATACACCGGGACATGAAGAATATACTCGTAATATGGCTGTTGGTGCGTCCTTTGCTGATTTAGCAGTTATTTTAGTAGATGCAACAAAAGGTGTGATCACCCAAACAAAACGTCATGCGCGTATTTGTGCATTAATGGGTATTAAACATGTCGTGCTTGCAGTAAACAAGATGGATCTCATTGGTTTTGATCAAAAACGTTTTGAAGAAATTAAAAATGACTTCTTACAAATGACCTATGGTTTTAATCTTGAAAGTGTTCAAGTCATTCCAGTTTCTGCTACAGAAGGGGATAACATTACGAAGAATTCTGAAAATACACTTTGGTATGACGGTAAAGCATTATTACCTTATCTAGAAGACATTGAAGTAGAAGAAGATGTGGATCAAGAGGAATTTGTAATGCCTGTTCAGCGTGTAAGTCGTCCAAACCATACTTTCCGTGGTTTTCAAGGACAAGTTGAAGCCGGTCATATTAAGGTTGGTGATGAGCTTATTACACTTCCTAGTCAGGAAAAGGCTAACGTTAAAAGCATTCTCGTAACCGATCATGAAGTATCTGAAGCTGGTGCTGGACAACCTGTAACGGTACAATTAGACCGAGAAGTGGACGTTTCTCGAGGATGTGTAATAACGACATCAGAAAATATTCAGGTTACCGATATGTTTACTGCTACTATTCTATGGATGGATGATACGGAATTAGTAGAGGGACGTAATTATTTAGTAAAAGTAGGAACCAAACTATTACCAGGTACGGTGATGTCTATTAAGAATAAAATTGATATTAATACTGGTAAAGAGGTTCCAGCTGATAAAATCTTCAAAAATGAATTAGTAGAATGTGATATTTCATTATCAGAAAACATGGTTTTTGATAAATTCGAAAATAATGAAGCACTAGGTGGGCTTATTTTAGTTGATCGTGTCACCAATATGACATCTGCTTGTGGTGTCATTAAACATGAATTACGTCGTTCTACAAATGTCGTATGGCAGGATACAGATGTAACACGTGAGGTTAGAGCGCAGCAAAAAGGTCAAAAACCATTAACATTATGGTTCACAGGACTGTCTGGTTCTGGTAAGTCTACACTTGCTAACGAAGTAGAAAAACGTCTTGTAGCGACGGGTCATCATACGATGTTATTAGATGGTGATAATGTACGCCATGGTTTAAATAAAAACTTAGGCTTTAAAGAACAGGATCGTGTAGAAAATATTCGTCGTATTGCAGAAGTTGGTAAATTGATGAATGATGCTGGTTTGATTGCTTTAACTTCCTTTATTTCACCGTATGACAGTGATAGACAAAATGCACGTGAAATTATTGGAGATTCCTATATTGAAATTTTCGTAAGTACACCGCTAGAAGTTTGTGAAGAACGAGATGTTAAAGGGCTTTACAAAAAAGCACGTGCTGGCGAAATTCCTAATTTCACTGGTATTTCTAGTCCATACGAAAAACCAGAAAATCCTGAAATTGAGATCGATACAAGTAAATATTCGTTAGAAGAAGCGACTGACTACGTAGTGAAAGAAATTATGAAATACTTAGACTAAAGAGATAACAGCTGCTATCAACTTACATGGTAGTAGCTGTTTCTTTCAGAAGGAGGTGATCCCTCTATGACATTTGATATGGCATTTGTTTTAGTTATTATTATCTTGATGTTTTTAGCATTGCTCTTTGAAGTAGCAAGGCCTGATATGATCATTTTTTCAGTCCTAGTTATCTTTGTCTTAACAGGACTATTAACTCCAGAAGAAGCCTTTAAAGGTTTTTCTAACCAAGGGATGTTAACCATTGCTTTATTATTTATCGTAGCAGGAGCTGTTCAAAAGCATGGTATGCTCGAACGTATGATGACTGGGTGGTTAAATAAAAGTAGTCAAAAGAAAGGTTCGTTACTACGTTTTTATTTTCCTGTTTCGCTTTCATCTGCATTCTTAAATAATACGCCGATCGTGGTTGCCTTTACGCCAATGATCAAAAAATGGTGTGAAGAAAGAGGGATCGCCCCTTCTAAGTATTTAATTCCATTATCTTATGTCACGATATTAGGCGGAACGATTACTTTGATGGGGACATCTACTAATCTAGTTGTCCATGGTATGCTAATTGATTTTGGCCTAGAAGGATTTACTCTTTTTCAATTAGCTGTGGTCGGTATTCCGGTTTTAATCTTAGGTTTTATTTATCTTTTTACAATAGGGTATAAAATCTTACCAAACCATAAGGGCTTTAGTGAACAGGTGAAGAAAGATACGCGTGAATATATGGCCGAAATGACCGTAACAAGTGAATTTCCTTTCCTTAACCAATCTGTTCAAGAAGCAGGATTACGTGATTTGAAAGGGTTATACTTGATAGAAATTATCCGTCAAAAGGAACGCATATCTCCCGTTAAATCTACTGCTATCGTAGGTGATGGAGACAGATTAATCTTTACAGGCTTAATTTCTACTATCGCAGAATTACAACAAATGAAAGGGTTAAGATTAGAAACAGGCACACATTTAGATTTAGATGATCTAAGAAATGGCGAAGTTCAATTAGTCGAAGCGGTAGTGTCTCATCAATCATCCTTATTATCGAAATCATTTAAGCAATCACAATTCAGGTCAAGATATGATGCAGGTGTCTTGGCTGTACATCGCAACAATGAACGGATTAAAAGTAAAATTGGAGATATCATACCTAAACCCGGGGATGTCTTACTTTTACTAGCAGGCTCAGACTTTATCAAAACCTATAACAACTCTAATGACTTTTATGTTGTATCATCATTAGATACTCCTAATAACTTGAATGAAAATAAAGGTAAAGGATGGTTTTCTCTATTCGTATTAATTGCGATGATATTATCTGTGACAATAGGTTTGTTATCGATGTTTAAAGCTATGCTATTAGCTGTGTTTATATTTATTGTGACCAAAATTATAACTCCAGAAGAGGCAAAGAAAAATATTCAGTTCCATGTGCTATTATTAATAGCCAGTGCATTCGGAGTCGGAACAGCAATGACGAAGACAGGATTGGCATCATGGATGGCAAAAGGAATTCTTGAAATTGGTGAACCACTCGGTATTATCGCTTTGTTGGTTGCGATTTATCTATTAACCAATATATTTACAGAACTTATCACGAATAGTGCAGCGGCAGTGCTGATGCTTCCGATTGGATTGGAGATGGCAAGTTCATTAGGAGTAGATTATATGGGATTTGCGGTCACAATTGCGATTGCAGCTTCAGCTAGCTTTATAACACCAATTGGTTATCAAACAAATCTCATTGTCTACGGACCTGGTGGATATAAATTTAGTGATTATATCAAGGTAGGTACCCCGTTAAGTATTATTGTTATGTTTGTTACTGTAACCATCGTTAACATGGTATGGTTCTAAATAAAATAAAGGTGGGAATAAAATGAGTAAATACATAGTTGATTTGTTTCAAATTTGTTTAGACGCAGGAAAAGAGATAATGGAAGTCTATCAACAAGACTTTGATGTTGAATTGAAAGAAGATGATTCACCATTAACTGTAGCAGATAAGAGGGCACATCACGCCATTGCAAAAGGATTAGAGAAAATCGATGCTAGTATTCCGGTATTAAGCGAAGAGGGCAAGGAAATTCCATATGAAGCACGTAAAGACTGGACTCAATTCTGGTTAGTTGATCCCCTCGATGGAACGAAAGAGTTTATCAAGAAAAATGGTGAATTCACGGTAAATATCGCTTTAATTGATGGAAATCACCCAAAATTGGGAGTTATTTATGCACCAGCGCTTGATACGTTTTATTTTGGTGTAAATGATGAAGGAGCTTATAAGTTAAATGATGCATCAAAAGTGATTATCACAAGTGCAGAAGATTTAATCAATCAAAGTGTTAAATTACCAGAAGTTCAAGATACTAATGTTACAAATGTAGTCGCTAGTCGTTCACATATGTCAGAGGAAACGGAAGCATTTATTAATGAACTAGATGGAGAAGTAAATGTAGTATCATCTGGAAGCTCTCTTAAATTTTGCTTGGTAGCTGAAGGAAAAGCAGACTATTATCCACGTTATGCTCCGACAATGGAATGGGATACTGGAGCAGGACAAGCTATTGTCGAAGCAGCTGGTGGTAAAGTTACTCGATATGAAGATGATGAGCGTTTTTACTATAACCGGGAAAAATTGTTGAATGGGTGGTTTTTAGTTAGTAGAGGATAGTATTTTAACATAAATAACAGTCCCACCTGGCGTATTCATCCTGGGACTGTTATTTTTTTTTATTATAATTCTTTGAGTATCAGATAATTTTCAAAAAGCTTTCACTTCTCTAAAATTCATCTCTAATAAAATCCAACATTCGTTTGATACGTCTTATATTATTGTCTCGATCATCATTAATTTGCTCTAGAAGATGTTCCTTTTTCATAAGATGGACTGTTTTGATCTCATCTTCGGTTAGCATTAATTCTTCTGAAAAGCGAACGGGATGTTGTTTCGTATCAATTAAGCCTAGTAAATAATCAGCAGTTACGTCAAATATTTCAGCTAGTTGTTTGATAGTTTCAAGAGATGGTTCATTTCTTCCTTGTTCGTAGTATCCATAAGCACTCGTCGAGATATTTAGCTTTTTTGCTACTTCTTCTTGCATTAGCTCTTTTTCTTCTCTTAAATTTTTTAATCTTTCTCTGAATATTAACATAAGTTACTCCCTTTCTTGGATGCATTATACAATGGACTGTTGGAAGAAGGTTCTTTATACAACTAAAAGTAGCGTATTAAATTTACAAACAACAAAAAGTTGTATATAATATTTTCTTAGAGTGGGAAGTGTAACTGGAAATTATTCATATCTGTAGAGTGGTAATGAGTAAGGGGGAAATCAAGTAATCATGATCAAGAAAAGTAATGAAAAAATAAACATTAATTTGTTATTAGAACAAATTGAAAAAATGCGAGAAGAATTAGTGGATATTGGATTACGAGATGGATTAACTGCACCCTCAACACTAGAATATAGTCAGTTATTAGATGAACGAATTAAGGTTTATCAAAAAATGCTGAAGGATACATAAATTGTTTTATTTGTTGCAACAAATCATGTTTTTGCATGCCATATTGTTAAGCTACATGGGAAAATAAGAGTATGTGGTGTATTTTAAACACATTAACCAGTACTTACATATGTAATGCCTATTGACACTGAAATAGCGTTAGTGGCAGTAATCAAACCGCTCATCATAATTGATCAAAAACAACCTTACACATCCCGGTGCGATTGTATTGAGTTTTTAAAGTATATGTGGAATTGTTTAAGGTCAACCATTTCTCGTTAATTAATAGGATGGTTGTACTTGTAGGGTTAGCTTCCGTATTGGAAAAGATGTCTTTCACTCCATGAAAAAACAACCAACAACAATTATTGTTTTGTGGTGCTTCGGTAGGAAAGGTATATATTTCTCGAGAAGGAGCTATAGGGATAGGTGTCTTTTGGTGGAAGTCTAGGTGGTGTTGTACCGATTTTTTACGGCCATTATAAGCGGCGCCGTAATACAGACAGTTTTCTTTGATGATTGGAAATGGAGAAGATGGATGGTAAAGATCTTTCTCCATTTCTATTATTTTTGACTGATGGAATATATCTTTGTTTGGTACAATGGCTAGCGTTTTTCTAGTTATTCTATAACCTTTTATCATTTCTTTTCCTTTCGATTCATTACTTCTCTTACTCGTTCTTGAAAGGAATGGTAGCTATATGTTTTGAATTGTTCTTCTACAATGGAATACGGTACTTTTAATAACTCTGTTAATTCTACAAAACGGGATATGGCTAGATTTAGCTCACCATTCTCAAATTGTTGAATCGAACGAACACTCATATCTAAAGCCTCGGCTACTTCACTTTGGGTCCAGCCTTTGGCAATACGTTGTTTCTTATAATATTCTCCTATTACGTATAGAAAATCATCTTTTTCCAAATCATTCATAAAAATCCAACCTCTTAGCTATTCTCTTAAAATAAGCAAGGGGTTGGAACGAAATATATTTCGCTTTTAAGTAAAATATGGAAATAGGTCAACAGCACCACCCTAGTCAGCTTGTACCGAGATTGCTAATTGAAATATATGGAATCATCTTATATAATTTGTATAACAAAGGAAATATTACCTAAACCAAAGGTGGAATATAAGTATGGAGGTGACGAAATGCTTCCGATTGGCAGTGTAATTGTATTGAAAGACGGCGAACAACCAATCATGATTACAGGAAGAAAACCGATTGTGGAAAATATACATAAAGAAGAAGTGTACCTAGATTATATTGGCTGCAGTTATCCTACCGGTGTCTTGGATAACCAAGTCTATTTTTTTAATGAAGACAATATTACTAGAGTGCTATTTTGTGGCTACGCAGGCGAAGAAGAAGGTAATGTTACCGACTTTATCGAGGAATGGGAGAAGCTTACCCCATTAAAGAAGGGAACCGTCAATGATGCGGCATTGGTTGAGTAATGAGTAAGAAAAGGGGAAATAGACCATGGATTTTAATGCAAGAATAAATCGGATTGATCAGTTGATCGAACGATTGGAACATGCAGAAAGAGTAGTTCTAGTATGTCCTGCTCCCATATCGCAACAAGATTGGAACAACAGTAAGGCGCGTGAAGCAGCGGAAGAATTAGCTGATACAATGGATCATTATTTGGCAGATTATAATGATAAATATCAGGCATGCATTCGTGCGCTAAGATCACTAAGACAAAAAGTAGAATCGCAAAAATGGGCCAGTTACTATTATCATCGGTGGGCATTATATGGCTTACCGGAAGAAGATCATGCGACCTATATCCGTTCAAGAGATATCGATCCTAGTGTGAAGCAAATGTTGAGGTAAAGAAGGTGATGTGCGGGTGAGTCGTAAAATTTCCTATGATTCTGACAAAACGATGGATGTGTTAGCGGAAGTAGAACAGCAGTTAGACATTTTTTCAACGTCTAATCGTACCGTTCATGCTCAGTTTAATCAGATTTTTTCTGAATTATCTGGGGAAGCAATTTCTAGCTATCAGAATGTTGTCAATCAATATATGGATATAGCCAAGTTAGCGGAGGATCATATTGATTTCTTTATTCAGTTAACGGAGAAGATGGATCAAGAAGTAAAAGAGGCAGACCGAAAAAGTCAAAGAATGTTAGATGATATGGGATGAAGGAAGTGTTGAACCATGGAAGTGAAAGTAGATCCAGATCGTGTAAAAGACTTATACCGAACGCTTTTTGATGAACGAAACAGTGCGGAACAGATGACACAAAAACTAATCAAATGTAAGAATGCATTAGAAGAACAGGGATTAGATGACAGTAGTTTATCAGATTATTAGATACCCTGATCAACTTGATGGAATTGTTAGGTGATAATTTTGCGACACTTCAACAAAATGCAACAGCGATTGCAGAAGAGTTCAGTACGCTAGACCAAAGCTTAGCATACCGATATGGAAACCATATCACCACCCAATCCTATCAGGCATATGAGCAAGATCGTCTTAACAAAATGTATCGGGGTTATTAATGAATAAAGATAGAAAGGTTAGAAGGAGGAGATGTGGTGGGGAAATTAACCGTGCATACCGGACCTGTTAAAGAATATCTGAAGCGGATGCACCGATACTACGAAGACCAAGAAGAGATCATAGAGAAGCACTTATCCATCGTTAATGAAACGAGACAAATGCTTGCCCAAGAGGATCTTGGACAAATAGCCAGTGAACTAGATGCACTGGAGCGCAAAGGAAAGAGATACATAAATCACAAAATGCCTGTCATCCATGAAAACCTATCATCAGGTAAACCAACAGAACCTTATGTGGAAGCAGTGGAACGGATTCAAGAGGAATTCCAAAAAAATAATATAGATGCGTTTACTCAAATGATCCGTGACGTGCAGCCATATAATCGCACCACGATGCCGAAAGACCCTATCACTGGTCAAGACGTCGCGAATGTGGGTAGTGAATTTATAGGAACCAATGATCTCTATCGTGCCGCAACAGGGAAAGAACCGTTCTCTGGTGGAACATTAACGGCAGGAGAGCGAATGGCGGCCATCGGTTGGAGCGCCTTAATGTTTGTCCCACCAGCCAGATTAGGGAAAATTGGAAAGGCAGGCAGAGGCATTTCGACCGTACAAGGAGTCAAAGCCGGCACCGCTTCTGACAAAATGAAAAAACTAAGCGAACTGTCTAGCAATACACTTAAAACCACGAAACAACAAGTCAAAGAACTATCCGCCGAACAACTAAGAGCAGTCCAAGATTTTGCGAACAGACTGAACCGTTTTAATCTTTTTCCGCAGACCATGCAGCCGGCTATGAATGGGCTGAATGGTGTAGGGAATGTGAGGTTAGTAGATGAGCAGATTTATCGGTTTGGGGATAATGTTGGGGATGTTGGACGTAGTGGGGATGGGTTTGGTAGTATTAATACAAAAAGCTCGGATGATATCGCTAATAAAACTTCCCAAGTGAACAATATTAATATATCTGAAAGAAGTATAAAGCATTCAGATGTAGGTGATTTTACAACAAATCCCAAAACCAATAATATCTCTAAAATGAAGGGGGGAGGACACGGACAAAGCAATATTGAATTTTTGGAAAAGAATAAAATAGTTTATAACATAAATAAAGTATTCGAAAATGGTGTTAGAGTAGGTAATGTACCTGGACACAAGGTGAAAGCAAAAAGAACAGGTTCCAATCAATCATGGTTTCCTGAGAATTGGACAGAATCAGATATTGTAGCAGCAGGTACTAAGATTTCTAATTCACCTGAATTTTTAAAAGCAGAAAATGGCGTGGCAATTTTTGGAGGGTATAATGGTGTGAGGGTGGGAGTCATAAAAACAAATGGAGAAATAGGAACAATTTTTCCTGATGCTACTAAACAACCATAGGAAGACTTGGAGGGATAATATGAACATAGAACATAAAATGGAAGGCATATTAAATAAAAGAAAAAAATTAAACCTAAACGATGATTATGGGATAGAAAAAAGTTGGAATGAAATAATAGAGGCTCTTTCAGAAAATGAGGAAGAGACTATAAAATATTTAAATAATTGTTCTAAGCAAGATTTATATTATATAAGTGAGGTTTTTGAAGATATCGCAGAAATCTTACAAAGTAAAGAACTAATCAATTGCTTAAGAAAGCTAGACAGAAAATTTCCGGATTTAGAAATGACAAATGATATCGATATCGCGGAAAGTTATATATAGTAACCTTAAATAAGTTTCGCGAAAAAAGGAATGTATGATTATAATAAAATGAAGTGACAAAATTAATATAAGCGCATAAACACTTGCTTGTCTTTTTAGGCAGCAGGTGTTTTTGATTTTGTGAGATTTATACTTTAGATCCTCTGTACAATCATGTGATTTTTAGTAGAACGACATTGCTTGTAAGTTGTTTATGAAAGAGAGTTCATACTTTTTTAACAGATAAATGTGAAAAATGAGCCATAAATAATCAAAAAATCCTACACCTTTTAAGTTTTCTAGAATATTTAAAAAGGATGTAGCAACACTATGAAAAGCTATCACCAGGAAAACCTACAGCCCCTTATGAGGAAGCAGTGGAACGGATTCAAGAGGAATTCCAACAAAATAATATAGATGAGTTTACTCAAATGATCCGTGACGTGCAGCCATATAATCGCACCACGATGCCGAAGGACCCTATCACCGGTCAAGACGTCGCAAATGTGGGTAAGTGAATTAATAGGAACCAATGATCTCTATCGTGCCGCAACAGGTAAAGAACCGTTCTCTGGTGAAACATTAACGGTAGGAGAGCGAGTGGTGGCGTCGGTTGGAGCGCCTTAATGTTTGTCACGCCAGCCAGATTAGCGGAAATTGGAAAGGCAGGCAGAGGCATTTCCACCGTACAAGGAGTCAAAGCCGGCACCGCTTTTGACAAAATGAAAAAGTTGAGCGAACTGTCTAGCAATACCTTATAAACAACGAAACAACAAGTGAAAGAACTATCCGCCGAACAACTAAGAGCAGTCCAAGAGTTTGCGAAGAGATTGAATCGCTTTAATCCTTAGACCAAGCAGCCAGCGATGAATGGACTGAATGATGCAGGGAATGTGAGACTAGTAGATGAGTAGATTTATCGGTTTGGGGATAATGTTGGTGATGTTGGAAGGAGTGGGGATGGGTTTGGTGTATTGGTTCTAAGGGTACCAGTAATAACAATTCGCCTGCTTTCTAGCAAACTGAATTTGCTAGTTCATATGAAAGTAGTTGTTATGAAAATTAGTACGATAAATAGATGATATTACATTTAAAACAGACGAAGTATTATTACGGATGACAAGCCTGATAACATATGAAATTAAATAGGCATGTTGGTTTAAATCTAGAATTAAGCACTTGATGTCTAGCATTGATTAAGAACTATTGATTTTTGACATAACCCTAGTATCATTAGCTAGAGCTATGTCAATTTTTATTCAATTGATAATCGAGCATTTATATTGCAAGTATATTAGTTAATTAATCCTGAACACGCTTTATTCTTGGATCTGTGAAGATATCTGATTCATCATCACTATTAGATGAGAACTCAGATATGATTGTTGCTTCTTCTCCTGCTTTAAACCAGTGCTTCGTGTTCTCAGGGATGGTAAATTGCTCTCCTGCTTGTAATACTATTTCATGGAATACTGTGTAGAATTGGAAATCTTCTGCAGGAGGAGTAGCTATTGGTGCAATAGTTGTTTCACCTTCTACATATAAATACACGATTCCCTTTCGACACCGGAACGTTTCTAACTTTCCAGGCTCTCCATTTTTTCTAGGAGGATGACGATGCTCAGGACAAGTTTGATTCGGTAGTAAAACTAAGTCTTTTGCACAATAACGTTTCGTATTTACGTAAGTAATTAATTGTAGTCCTGTTGTTTCGATCGCGTTGAGCCCAAAATCGACTATCTCAATAGCTTGTTGTTCATCTCCAGTTAAAATAATACCTGAATCAGCGAGTATATTTTTAACTAATATTTGATACTCCTTTATTTGAAGTTTATCCATCTAATTCAACTCCTGTTGACATGGTATCTGCTATTTATTACGTCTTCAAAAATGTAATGCAAAATGCATGATGGGTATTTCAACCATCCTTAATAGACTATTTGAATATAAAAATTTAGTATAAGCTCTCGACTTTCAATTCATCATTCCTTTTAGATTCCAATTTTTCATATAAACTAGCTTTTCCGACAGAGTTGAAAAGATGCATTTTATGATTGATTACTTTACGAGCTTCTAGGATGCATTCTGGATAAATAACATTCGGATCCCAGTATTCTGTTGAACTTAAAATTTCACGTGCTTTTTTATAGTAGGCAAACTTCATATCACTAGAAATATTAATTTTACCAATTCCTAGTTTGACAGATTCAGCAATTTCTTTATCTGGATTGGATGATCCCCCATGTAATACTAGTGGAATATCTACATTTCTATGAATTTCTTTAAGAACGTCCATTTGCAATTCCGGCTTAATATTTTTCGGATAGATACCATGTGCTGTACCAATCGCCACTGCAAGAGAATCAACACCTGTTCTATCCACAAAATCCTTTGCTTGATCAGGATCAGTATATGTAACTTTCGATACACCGCCTTCTACAGATGTTCCTGTATTACCGATTGTTCCTAATTCGCCTTCTACCGATACACCGACAGCATGTGCAATTTCAACGATCTTTTTAGTAATACTGATATTATCTTCGTAAGGAAGTAAGGACCCATCAATCATTACAGAAGTAAAGCCACAACGAATTGCCCTTACAACTTCTTTCAAAGACCCACCATGATCCAAGTGTAAGACAAAGGGCACTTTACTTTCGTAGACACGATGTTTAACGTATGAGAAAAATTCATCTGTTAAAAATTCATGTTCAGATGGATGGATAGCAATGATTGCTGGTGAATTTGATTGCTCTGCCTCTTCTACAACAGCTCTTAAAAATGTACTGTCTGCAACATTGAATGCTCCTACAGCAAATTGATTTTCATTGGCAACTGTTAATAATTCTTTCATTGTAATTAACATATTCGTAACCTCTCCTTTTATTAAATAATTAGTTGACAGTTTTATCTAAAGAACACTATAAACAACAACATTATTACCAGTCTCTATTATTTATATTTAACACCTCCTTAAAGTGATGAATAGCTAGTAGTATTTGAAATTTTTTCAAAGTATAAAAAACCAGGAATTACTAATAAAGATACAAGGAAGGAATTTTCATAAGAAAATTCGCTTCCTTTTTAAGTTTTGTTTGTGAGACTGTTATACTCTTGTCAAATTTACTTCCTTATTTTCAATAAAGGACACCCAATAATCTGATAAATTATTATCTGTCACGATCATATCGACATTTTCAAGTGGAGCAAATAGATTCATCGAGCGTTTACCGAATTTGGATGAATCTCCTATAATATAGGTTTCTTCACTTGAATCAATCATCGTTTGTTTGATTTCAGCATCAGCGAATTGGAATACACTATAGCCTCTTTCAATGATTCCGCTAGTTCCTATAAACGCTTTATTAACATATAAATTTTCTAGAAAAGACTTGGTGTTACTTCCGAAGAACCCTTGAGAATTCTGACGAAATTCACCTCCTGCCATGAATAAATAAACATTATTTGCATTTCGAAGTGAATATGCTGTTGTTAGTGAATGAGTAATTACTGTGACATTCTCAAGTAACGAGTCAGCCAACCCTTTTGCAATATAATGAGCAGTAGTTCCTGAATCTAAAAAAATAGTATCCCTAGATGAAATTAAAGATAGACAATAATTAGCAATTTGTTTTTTTTCATCTGTATATTCTGTTTCTCGTTGTTCAGGAGATACTTCCTTAACATAACGAACTCCGCCATGATATCTTTCGAACATTTTATTTTGATCTAATTTTTGTAATTCTCTGCGAATAGTCATATCAGATACTTGAAATTCATCAGCTAGATCTTGAACAGATAGATTTCCTTTTTTCATTATCAATTCCATGATTTTCTTTTGTCTATTGTCGTTGACCATTATTTATTCTCCTATTCACTTAATAATTTATAACTGTATAATATAGGATATCAACAAATAAATCAAGGATAAATAAACAAAATAAACACAAAACAAACAAATGATGTTTGATTTGTGTTTATTACTGCTGCTGATCAAAGGTACTGACATTAAATGTTTTGATATTACAAGACTTGTTGGAGTGTGAAAATTATTAAAACTGAGTAAACATTACAACATCTATTATGTGTTAATTTTCCCTTTTTAGTCAGTAAATAAAGAAGGATATCGTTGTAATAACGAATTTTAAACAAAAAAATGTTTGATTTTTGTTTAATTTGTTTTATATATTGACAAATGAACAAAAAATGTTTAGTATTAGGACATCAAATAAACAAAACGAAAATTCTAGGAGGTGATTCAAGAGAAAAATGCAATAACTTACACTCAAAAAATATTAAAGAAGAAGGTGTCTAAATGTTAACGACAATGGAGAAATTATTAAGTGTAGCGTATAAGGAGAAGTTTTCAGTGGGGTCATTTAATATTGCAAATAGCGAATTTGTAAGCGCTGTTATACAAACGGCGGAAAAAGAAAGATCACCTGCCATTCTTCAAATTCATCCGAATGAAATTGCCTTAATGGGAGATGAATTTGCTGCTTATGTTGTGCAAGCCGCAAATCGTGCTAATGTGCCAATTGTTATTCATCTTGATCATGGTGGTGATCTCAATGATATTGTTCGGGCGATTAGAAATGGTTTTACGTCCGTGATGATTGATGGATCACATTTACCTTATGAAGAAAATATAGCAATAACGAGAGAAGCTGTAAAAATTGCTCATTCACAACACATCTCTGTTGAAGGTGAACTAGGTACCATTGGGGATACAGGAACTGGTTCTGAAGGAGCGGGAGAAGAGATATTGTTCACAGATCCAGAACAAGCAAGAGATTTTGTAGAGAAGACAAATGTAGATACACTAGCTATTGCTATAGGCACTTCTCACGGGATATATCCAAAATCTATGAAACCTAAACTCCAGATTGAACGATTGTCTCAAATTTATGAAAATGTGAATATTCCTCTTGTCTTACATGGAGGTTCCGATAATTCAGATGATGATATTCGAGAATCTACTAAGTATGGCGTTGGAAAGATCAATCTATCTAGTGAGATGAAACGGGCTTTTTTTACAGAACTTCGCAATACTCTAAGCAAAAATCCTGATGGTTATGAGCCGGATGCCTTATTTCCAAGTTCGAGGGAAGCGGCTATGTCGATTATTTCGAAAAAGATGCGACTATTTGGTTCGTCTGGCAAAGCTGATTTGTATCAACCAATGCAATTATAAGATAAGTTTATGCCATCTGACAAAGTTCAATAACAATTGTAACGTCCTGTCTAAATATTCTAAACGGCAATATATGAGGAGGATTTAAATTGAAAATTAAAAACTTTTATAACAAAGGTATTCTAAATATTTTATTGATGGTATTAGCAGTAATAACACTATCAGGTTGTATGGGTTCGGGAGGTGATAGTGATTCCAGCTCTGAAACTGGTACAAATAATGATAACGGATCTAATAGTGAAGGTGATAGTGATGAAATAACATTAGAGTTTCAACAATGGTGGGGAGTAGAATTGCCTGATGGAGTGCTTCGAGAAATTGTTGACGGGTTCACGGAAGAGACGGGTATCAATGTAGAGCTCTTAAGTAATCCATATGCTGATACCAAAACACAAATTGCAGCAGGAGCGGCAGCAAGTACAATGGCAGATGTGGTAGGACTTGATGGAGCTTGGGTATATGATTTTGCCAAACAAGGTTCTATCGCAAATTTATCAACTTTAATGGATGATAGTGGGTATGATCAAAATCAGCTATCCGACCAAATACAAGTAGATGGGAATACATTCATGATTCCTGTGGCTAACTTTGCGTATCCAATGTATGTGAATATGGATATTTTAGAAGAGGCAGGTATAGAGGATATTCCGGAAACGCGATCAGAGTTTACTGAAGTAGCAAATACCATTTATTCCGAGACAGGTAAAGCAGGATGGGCTATTCCGTTATCAACTGAATCACCAAGTGGAATACAAAATAATTTCATGAGTTGGTTATGGGCTTCTGGAGGTTCCATGTTAGATAATGGTCAACCAAATCTAACAGACAATTCGGATTTAATAGATACTGTGGAGTTTATGAAAGGATTGTTTGACGATGGAGTAGTGGCACCAGGTGCGTATGCTATGAAAGAAGCTGACATGGTAGAAGAATTTACAAATGGTCGAGTGGCCTTTATGATCGATTCGTTAGCTCACCTAAACACAATACAAGAGGGAGCCCCCGATATGAATTTCGACTTTGTCCCTGTACCAGTACAAGAAGGCTTCAGTGGAGAAAGTGGTATGGATGTAGCCAACTGGGGTATAGGAGTTGCTGAAAATAGTGAGCATAAAGAGGAAGCATGGCAACTAGTAGAATACATGATGAGTCCAGAGGTAAATGCTGAACTCGCGGTTTACGCGAACGCATTCCCTGGTAATGCGAATGCTGATCCTGACTATTCGGATGCAGATGACTTATTCTTAAAAGCTTATGAACTATACCAAGACTCAAATCCTGTAAACGAATTTACTGGTCTTCCGACATCAGAAGAGCTAATGAGAACATTTGCCGAGCAATTACAACTGTATATTGAGGGTGATACAGGAGAAGCATCGGAAATGTTATCAGAGACACAGAGTATATGGGAAGAGGCATTTGAATAATAACAATTAAGTTAACATCGGGATGTATGGCTACCATACATCCCAATGTGTAGAAAGGTGGTAATGTCTCGTGACATATCAAAATGTAAATAGAGGAAGATCGAAAAAAAGATCAGGCTATTTAAAGAAAAAAACAGAACCATATTTATATCTATTACCAACCGTAATTCTAATGGTTGTGCTATTAGTTGTACCTATTTATATGGTTATTCAATATTCTTTTTTTGATAATGTTATTATCAATGATAATCCAGTATTTGTAGGTTTTCAAAATTTTCAAGAATTATTAACGAATGAATCATTTTGGGTGGCTGTCAAAAACACGTTAATATTTGTTGGTGGAAGCGTGATTGCACATATGATTATAGGTATCACATTTGCAATGGTTCTGAATACCAAATACATTGGTCCAAAATTAAAGGCGATGTTCAGAGTGATTTTTTCGTTACCATGGATGTTTACTGCAGCTGTTATAGCTGTTTTATGGAAAATGTTGTTGAATCCAAATGGGTTTATTAACTTTTTATTAGTAGAGTTAAATCTATCCAGTACAAACTTAGAATGGTTAGCTTCTAGAGATCTTGCGTTATTCTCGGTAACGATGATTAATATTTGGGCCGGATATCCATTATTTATGATCAGTATCTTGGCAGGCTTACAAGGTATCCAATCTCAATTGTATGAATCATCTGCTATTGATGGTGCAAATCATATAAAAAACTTTTTCTATATTACCCTTCCACAGTTAAAACCTATTTTAATAAGTTTAATACTCCTAGATTTCGTATGGACGATTCAGCAATTCGCGCTTATTTGGATGACCACTGGCGGAGGTCCTATAGATGCAACGGAAATCTTGAGTACCTTTATTTACAAACAAGGGTTTAGTGAATATCAATATGCCATGGCTTCAACAAGTGCAGTAATTTTGTTAATTATATGTACAATAGTTGCCATCTTCTATGTACGCCATCAAAGGGGGCAAGAATAATATGGTAGGGGAGAAAAAGTGGTATATCAAGCTCATCACATTTTTACTATTAGCGGTAGGAACGATATTTTCCGGTTTTCCAGTATTATGGATGTTTTTGAATTCTTTCAAACCCAATTCAGAAATATTTGCATGGCCACCTGTGTGGATCTCTGATAATTTTACTTTAAATGCTTATGCGCAGATTCTTTCTGATCCAGAAAAAATTCGTTTTTTTATTAATAGTTATTTTGTAGCGTTTATTGTAGTGATCTTAACGTTGTTTGTAAGTATCCTAGCTTCTTATAGTTTTAGTAGATTTAATTATCCAGGAAAGAAAATTATTAATACATTAATTATCAGTGTACAGGCAGTACCTCCAATAACTTTATTGATTCCTTACTTGAGTCTGGTGGTAGCGCTGAATTTGTATAACTCATACGGTGCGCTTATCTTAACCTATCTTTTGTTCACATTACCTTATGCCATTCTAATGATGACCGGATACTTCAACACACTTTCAAAAGAATTAGACGAGGCAGTTATGATTGATGGTGGATCAAGGTTTAGGGCTCTTTGGACTGTATTAGTACCAGTAGCAGTTCCAGGTATTGTTTCTGTCGGAATGTACACATTTATGTTGGCATGGAATGAATATTTATTTGCTTTAGCATTAACGAAGACAACTGAATTTAGAACTGTTCCTGTAGGTATTAATCTGCTAATGGGACAACATGCTTATGAGTGGAATCAAATGATGGCAATGAGTATATTAGGGTCCATTCCAGTATTGCTTCTATTCTTATTCTTCCAAAAATACTTTATTGCAGGTATGACGTCTGGGTCTATCAAAAGTTAGCCTTAATGAATGATGTATTTGCTTTACACAGTGATAGATTGAAATAGAAAAAGAATAGTTTAAACAGTATAGATAGTGAGATAAGGCTATTTAACATTATTAAGCTAATTATATTTTCACAGCTAATATAAGTGAAAATCCAAAAGAGGTGAGCTACTGATGAAGATGGAAGACAAGTATGTAGATTGTTATAACAATATGGACAATGCGATTAATCATCGCCAATCTAATAATAAGATGCCAGCAATGGGTTATACGAGCAATTTAGATGTTTTGTGCGATTTTAATGTAGATATTATAAATGATCTTCTTGAAGAATATATGGAAGAAGAATTAAGTCAAATGAAACCAGCAAAAGTTATAAATACGATTGAAGACTTCATTCGAACAGTAGTTTATTTTTGTAGAGAAGGAATCGGTGGAGAAGTAGATATAGCGGACACACAATTAATTGAACATATATTTCCTACCAAATATGGAATGGGAGGAACGGCAACACAAGGTGCGATGGCCTTAGCTGCTATACAGTGCCCTTCACTGGTTCATTTAACAGATGATTCGAAAGCAGTATGTGATATATTAGATTCTCCATATATTTATACGATTTCTTCCAACGGGAATTTGATCCATACTAATCAGGTTTCTCAGCAGGCAGAACAAGAGATACATTTTATTATACAATTTAAAAAAGGGGATAATATCCACTTAAAAGATGAGAGCTTTGAAATACCATCATCTAATCGCATCATTATAACAAAAATAACAGTTAATGAAACGGTACCATTTTCAAAACCTTATTTTCAATATATAGAAGACAATGCAAAACAGATAAGTAGTAATGTTCTTTCTAGTTTTAACGCTATTAAATATACGGATGTTCTAATGGAACGCTTGAATTTTGTGAAGAAACATATCAAAAAGTATAGGAGCAATAACCCATCAGGTATGGTATTCTTTGAGGATGCTCATTATCATAGTGATCAAGTAAAAAAGCTATGCATGGAAACGATATATGCTCAAGTGGATATTGTTTGTATGAATGAAGAAGAATTAGATCAAATTTTAAAAATTTACGATTTTCCAATTAATATTGATGAAATTATTTCATGTGTGGAAGGTGTCAAGTTTATTAAGAAACATTTAAAGATTAAAAAAGGAGTCATTGTACATACAAAAGATTACTCTATGTATGTCGGTGATGACCTTCAAAGCGATATAGAGAGTGGATTGATATATGGGAATATGCTTGCTACGACGAAAGCGATATTCGGTTCATATGGTTCAAAACAACAAATTGAAAAAACGTTGGAGCTTCCTTTGAGTGAAATAGGAGTGAAAAATAGGGAAACAATTAGTAATAGTAGTTATCATCATGAAGCAGTAATAGTCCCTACTAAGTACATCGATAAACCTAAGTATACAATAGGCTTAGGTGATTCCTTTGTAGCGGGTGTACAGATATGCTTTATATAGAAATAACAACATTTAGAATATAGTAATAATCATTTTGCTGTAAAACCACTTATGGTGAATAGCCATGACCAATTAATAAAAGTATAAACACTTGCTTGTCTTTTTAGGAAGCAGGTGTTTTTGATTTTGGGAGAAATTTTACACTTTAGCTCCTCTGTACAATTATGCGATTTTTAGTAGAAAGACATTGCGTGTAAGTTGTTGATGAACGAGAGTACATGCTTTTTTTGATAGATAAATGAGCAATAACTAATCAAAAAATCCTACACCTGCCACAGTAAAGCTTGCTGCTTGTCCTTTACTGCCGTATCCCTAAGAGGGTCCCAATCGCTGGTAACTTAGTATAGATCGGTCATGGTAAGCTATATGTATGAATGGAGTTAATAAGTTTTGTTTTTCTATAAAATCATCACATATAGAAACAAAGCTCCTTTAACACATGAAGTGCTAATGGTTATTTATAGGAAAAGTAAGTTGTATTTCTGTGCAAATCAGGGGATGTTATTGTTCAATAAATAGTAGCGAATTTTGATAGAGTCATGCAATAATATAATTTTCTTAAATAAAAATAGCTACAAGAGTATTAACTTTAGTATTTTCATAAATTTGCATACAAATATCACTATATGACATATATAAGGGACTTTTATATGATCACTTTACCGCGGAATACGTAAGGCAAGTGCTTGTCATGTAGGAGTTCACTTAGTGATGAGATTTGAGGATATATTAAAAGATTCCGAAAAGATGATTTATCACATCATGCACAAATATCAAATTCGAGATGTGGAAGGGGAATTTTATCAAGAAGGGTTAATTGCCCTATGGAATGCTTTTCAAAACTATGATCCATCAAAATCAAAATTTTCTACCTTTGCTTATTATGGTATTACAAGAAGTTTCATTAATAAGATTCGTAAAGATAATCGAGAACGCGATCAATTTCAGCGCTGGTTTAATCAAGTTACAATAGAAGATTTGGTAGTGGTGGATGAGTTGGAAGTGGATACACCATTATTATTAGATATTCAGAAAGAGTTGACTGATAAACAGTGGTGTTGGTTTGATAAATTTGTGCTAAAAGATCAGTCTGTTAGAAGCATAGCAGAAGAAGAAGGAGTAACGGAAAATGCAGTGAAGAATTGGGGGAAGTTAGCTAGGAAGAAGATTCAGAAGATTATGGTAGAGAAGGAATATATTTAATTGTTGAAAGCGCAGTGGTTAGAACCTTATTACTGCGCTTCTTAAAAAGTATAATTGTGTAAAGGAATAGATTTTAGATACACTTCAGAACATTCAAGACCAATGCCCTCTAAAGCCAATCACAAGAAATCTCGCTAAGATAAAGAGTAGTTTGTGATTAGAAGAAAAGGTTTTTATTAAGATGTCATATGGAGTTAACGTCAACACAAAAAGGCCCGTTGAAATCATGATAAGCCCTCTGGAAATTTACAATATTTGATAGGAAGTTCAGCCAAAAGTATGTTATAATTTTCATATTGTAAAATGTCATATTTTTGTTAAAAAGGATTTAAACAAAATGAGTACACAGGCTTTACGATCGGACCTAATTTATCTTGTTACTGGTGCAGTAGGCTTTATCGGATACTATCTTTCTAAAAAACTATTAGATCAGGGTTGTACCGTAATAGGAATTGACAATGTAAATGATTATTATGATGTGAATTTAAAATATACTCGTTTACAAGGTTTAGAGCCTTATGAGAATTTTGCTTTTGTGAAAGCAAATATTTCAGATAAGGCAGTAATTGATGATCTTTTTGCCCAATATCGTCCAAATGTAGTCGTGAATCTTGCAGCACAAACAGGTGTACGTTATTCATTAGAGAATCCTGATATATACATGCAAAGTAATGTGATAGGTTTCTATAATATTTTAGAGGCTTGCCGTCACTATCCAGTAGATCACTTCATTTATGCTTCATCCAGCTCTGTATATGGAGCTAATAAAAAGGTTCCTTTTGAAGAATCAGATTTTGTTGATCATCCCGTTTCCTTATATGCATCAACAAAGAAGTCCAATGAATTAATGGCACATACATATAGTCACCTATATAAGATTCCGACAACTGGTTTACGCTTCTTTACAGTATACGGTCCAATGGGAAGACCTGATATGGCTTACTATGATTTCACGGATAAGTATTTTGCTGGTGAATCGATTAAAATTTTTAACAATGGCGATTTTGAGAATGATTTATATCGTGATTTCACGTACATCGATGACATTGTGGAAGGAATTGTAAAGGTAATCCCCAGAACTCCTGAGGGTGATGTACAACATGAAGTATTTAATATCGGAAATAATAATCCAGAGAAGCTTATGCATTTCATTACTTCCTTGGAGAAAGCACTAAGCAATGCATTAGGGAAAGAGGTAGAATTTAAAAAAATATATGAACCTATTAAACTTGGTGATGTACCAAGAACTTATGCTTCAACTGAGCGTTTAAACCAAGCGGTTGGATTCAAACCACAAACACCGATTGAAGAAGGTTTACAGAAGTTCGCTGACTGGTACGTGCAGTATCATGATTTATTTAAGGGAAAGACTCTAAAACAGAACAATTAACAAAGTAATTTGAATGGGGTAGCTAATCATGCAGGAGCTTTTTGATACATTTAAACAATTATATGGCGAAAAGCAAGCACAACTCGTTCGATCACCGCTTCGAATTTGTCCATTAGGAGCGCATGTAGATCATCAAGATGGAATAGTTACAGGTATGGCCCTTAATGCAAATGTCGAAATGGTGTTTGCTCCTTCTTATGACGGTTATATTAGAGTAAGCAGTATGGATTTCCCAGATGAAGAATATTTTCATATTGATCGAGTTCCGGAAATGTTACCTGGCTTTTGGGGGAACTATATTCGCGGAGCAGTTTTGTCGTTACAACAAGATCGTAAGCTACGATATGGATTCCAAGCAGTAATCAGTGGTAAATTGCCAATAGGTGGTCTAAGCTCTTCTGCGGCTGTAACAACCGCATACCTAATGGCTTTATGTGAAGCTAATCAAATTACATTCACAAAACAAGATTTGATTGTCTATAGTCACTGGGTAGAAAGAGAATTTATCGGTTTGAAAAATGGTATTCTTGATCAATCAGCCAACATTTTAAGCAAAGAAAATCATTTACTTGTGATGGATTGTGAAACGGAAGATCATCAATTAGTAGAGAAAGCTACTACTATGCCGGAATTTGAAGTGGTAGTAGTGTACTCTGGTGTGTCACAATCACTAATCAGTACAGACTACAACAATCGAGTAGACGAATGTAAAGTTGCAGGCTGGATTGTCGAAGAATTAGCAGGGCTGAAGCGAACTGCCTTACAAGATGTGAAACTACGGAATATATCAGAAAAGCATTATCGTAAGTATCGTGACCAAGTACCAGGCAAATTCCGTAAGCGACTGGATCACTTTTTTACCGAACAGGAACGTGTCCGTCAAGGAATTGAAGCGTGGAAACAAGGAGAAATCGAACAATTTGGCAAATTGATGTTTGAATCTGGCGATAGTTCGATCCATCAATATGAATCTGGCTGTCCTGAGTTGATCACGATATATGAGGTGTTGAGAGAAACAGAAGGTGTATATGGAGCCAGATTTAGTGGGGCAGGTTATCGAGGTTGTTGTATTGGCTTGATTGATCCTGCTTATAAAGAACAAATTAAAGCAAATATGGATGCTATTTATCCAATCCAATACCCGGAATATAAAGACGTATATAAAGTCCATTTTTGTAAGACAAATGATGGGGCTCGTCTTTTAAGTGAAGAGGAGATAAGAACGGTATTAAAATAACGACTTTGGCCTGGAGGGAAGAAGATGAAATGTATGATCCTAGCTGCTGGCTATGCGACCAGATTATATCCGTTAACGAAGAATAAAGCGAAACCTTTATTAGAAGTAGCAGGAAAGCCGATCTTGAATCATATTATCGAGAAGGTCGAAAAAGTCGATGCCATTGACGAAGTATATATTGTCACCAATGAGAAATTTACGCCAAGTTTCCAAGACTGGGCTCGAAGCTATTCAGGTGATAAGGAGATAATCGTCGTAAATGATCATACGACAACTAATGATAATCGATTAGGGGCGATTGCTGATATCCAGTATGTATTGGATCAGCATGGAATTACTGAGGATCTGATGGTCTTAGCTGGTGATAACCTGTTTGATTTTGAATTGGTCGATTTTGTTCATTTTTACCAAGAAGTGAATGCAGACAGTATTACGGCTCATCAATTAGATGACCTCGAGGAAATGAAACAAACTGGTATTGTCGAAGTGGACGCAGCTGGGCTAGTTACTTCATTTGAAGAGAAGCCGAAAGCACCTAAATCGAATTTAGCTGTTCCGCCTTTTTATCTATATAAGGCGGAGACATTACCTTTATTTAAGCAATATTTAGCCGAAGGGAATAATCCTGACGCACCGGGAAATTTTATCCCATGGTTAATTCAACAGAAGCCAGTATATGCCTTTACATTTGATGGCTTGCGATATGATATTGGTACCATTGAGAGTTATAATAAAGTACAAGAATTATTTTAGAGGTGAAAACAGAAAATGAAAATAACAGTAGCGGGGACAGGCTATGTCGGATTATCGAATGCTGTTTTATTAGCACAGCACAATGAAGTAGTAGCCTTGGACATTATGGAAGAGAAAGTCGACATGATTAACAACAAGAAATCGCCAATTGTTGATGAAGAGATTCAAACCTATTTAGAAACGAAAGATTTGAATTTGGTGGCTACAACAGATGTACATAAAGCATATGAAAATGCGGATTATGTGATTATTTCTACACCAACAAACTATGATCCAGATCAGAATTATTTTGATACAAGCACAGTAGAAAATGTGATTGAGACTGTATTAGACATTAATCCAGATGCTGTCATGGTGATTAAATCAACGATTCCAGTTGGATATACATTGGAAGTACGTGAGAAATATAATACAAATAATATTATTTTCTCTCCTGAATTTTTACGTGAAGGACAAGCATTATACGATAACTTGTATCCATCACGAATTGTGGTAGGGGAAAGATCAGAACGTGCCAAAGTATTTGCCAATTTGTTAGCTAAGGGCGCTATTAAAGAGGACATTGATATTCTGTTTACAGATTCAACAGAGGCAGAGGCCATTAAGTTATTTGCGAATACGTATTTAGCGATGCGTGTATCCTTTTTTAATGAGTTGGATACTTATGCAGAGATTCGCGGCTTGAATACGAAGCAGATTGTGGAAGGGATCGGGCATGATCCACGTATTGGCGATCACTATAATAATCCTTCCTTTGGTTATGGTGGTTATTGCTTGCCGAAGGATACGAAACAATTGCTTGCGAACTATCAAGATGTGCCAAACAACCTAATGAAAGCTATTGTAGATGCAAACAGTACACGTAAAGATCACGTTGCTGATAGTATTTTGGCGAAGAATCCAAAAGTTGTTGGTATCTATCGTTTAACGATGAAGACTAATTCCGATAACTTCAGACAGTCTGCTATCCAAGGTGTGATGAAGCGGATTAGAGCAAAAGGCGTGGAGCTTGTTATTTATGAACCAGTATTGGAAGAAGTAGAATTTGACGGTTCACGTGTTTTAAAGGACTTTAATGAATTTAAAGAGATATCGGATGTTATTGTGGCTAATCGATTGACGGATGATTTGAAAGACGTAAGTGAGAAGGTTTATACGCGGGATTTGTTTAGTCGGGATTAAGATTGATTTTATTGCTTTTGAAAAAGAAAGATAGGATTATTAGGCTCATCCTCATTAAGGAGATGAGCCTTTTTCTGGTTTACCGAATGAAATCAATTATCCATTTGTTATTTAAGTACCAAAATAACTACAATACTCTATGTTTTGGTACTTAATATAGCTTTAAGTACCATCTTTCTTCTATTATAATTCAATTTGGTACAATAATTCAGGTTATAGCTAGATTTCTTTTCATAAATAGTATATAATAAGAACAAATGTTCCGATTTGAGAGGAGATGATCGGTTAGTGAAAAAACTTACAAAATTCGAATCTAGCCCCACAAAGAACATGAAAGGTTTATTACAATAACCCCGAGATGTGCACGATTTGCCTTAGCCACCTGGAACACCTATCAAGCAACAGGATGGACTTATAACGCTTAATAGAACTAGAAGTGTTACTTTTGCAATACTTACTAAATAACTAGGCGGATTCCTTTCAAAACAAAAGAACTTCTCCCCATAGCAAAGTTTAATCCTACACGATAAAGTTTTAGGAATATAAATATGTCACAGTGGTCTAAATATTAAAGACGAGAGGAAATCTCAACATATCTGAATAATCGTGTTATAATAATTAAGAAGAACGGAGTGGTGGAAGTGGACGAAACTTTAAAGCAAGTTCTTGATGAAATTCAAAAAGTGAACAATCGGTTTGATAAGTTTGAAAGTCGCTTTGATCTTTTAGAAAATCGCTTTGATAGTGTAGAAAAACGGTTTGATAAGTTAGAGATTCGTCAAGATAGTTTTGAAAGTCATCTTGAGCGTTTACAAAAAGGGCAAGAAAGACTTCAAATGGGGCAGGACCAGTTAAAAGACAATCTGATCAATGGCCTTGGACCATACTTTGAACAAATAGAAAAACACATCGAAGCAAAAAATGATGAACTTAAAGATACATTAGAAGATCAGCAAAGGGTAATTGATACTTTAGCAGCTCGGTCTATTAAGCATGAAAGTGAAATAAAAGATTCCAAACGCATACTAAAGAACCAATGAGAGCAATTATGTTTTCAATACCCGATCTTTGTCGAACACTGACGAGGATCGGGTATTTTTTGGGCTCTATTATATATGTTGGGTATGAAAAAACTCAAGCATAAAATAACACGCAAGCTCCTATATCCTTTACACTTGAATTGACCAAAAACAAACCAAAGGGATAGGAGTTGCGTGTACATGTATTTTAACATGAACTTACCAGGATTAGAAAATATCATGGTTACGAAGATGGAAGTGGTGGAGGGTACCTTTCATTTACATGTAGAGTTACCGGTTAAAAGACACCGATGTCCTGCTTGTGGAGAGAGGACAGGTAGTATTCATGATTAAGTAGGTTAAGGGATAGGAGCAAGTACTCCTACCCCAACATTTGACGTAGAACCATTTTTTGATTGAGGAATACAAATTCGAAAAGTATCATATAATCATGTCATTATTTTCCTTTTGAGTTTCTTTTTGCAGATTCAGCAGAGACTGAGATCATTAAATTATGTACGAATACGTATTTGCGTGTTTCCTTTTTTAATGAGGTGGATACTTATGTAGAGATCCATGGCTTATAAGGATAGCACTTGATCCATGAATTGGTGGTTACTGCTTACCCGAAGGATACCAAACAATATTATCGGCGCGATTGTTGAGGCGAACAGTACACGTAAAGATCATGTTGCAGATAGCATTCTAGCGAAGAATTCGAAAGTTGTTGGTATCTATCGTTTAACAATGAAGACTAATTCGGATAACTTCAGACAGTCTGCGATCCAAGGTGTGGAACTTGTTATTTATGAACCGGTATTGGAAGAAGAAGAGTTTGACGGTTCACGAGTGGTGAAGGACTTTTATGAGTTTAAAGAGATATCGGATGTTATTGTGGCTAATCGGTTGACGGATGATTTGAAAGACGTAAGTGAGAAGGTTTATACGCGGGATTTGTTTAGTCGGGATTAAGGTTGATTTTATTGCTTTTGAAAAAGAAAGATAGGATTATTAAGCTCATCTCCATTAAAAAGATGGGTCATTTTTTTGTTTATCGACTGAGATCAAGAAGTGCGATTGAAATTCCTTATCCATTTTTTTACTTAAGTACCGAAATAACATCTATACTCCATGTTTTTGGTACTAATTACAGTTTTAAGTACTAAATTAGGTGAAGCAAAACGTGAATTTGGTACTTATTTAGAAAATCGTAGTTTAAAAACGGCGCAGGGAAGGAATTGTCATTCCAACTCTGCGTCTTCTAATGAACTTATTATTCTCCATTCACTACTTCTTTTAATATTTGATAAGACCTCTTTTGCTTCTCTGTATCATAAATATAAGAAACGGCCATTAACTCATCTACTTGGTATTTCTCCTGAAAATTTGTTAATTGTTCGCGAATTGAATCCTTGCTACCTAGCAGCGTAACGCTAGACATAGACGAAGCGACTTGCTTCTCTTGCATGGTCCATAACTCATCCATATCTTCTACAGGTGGACTTAAAGGATTTTTTGATCCTCGAACAACATTTAAGAAAAATTGTTGCATCGTAGTTGATTCAAGTTGCGCTTCCTCATCTGTTTCTGCTGCAATCACATTCAAACAAACTACCATATATGGTTTATCTAAATATGGGGAGGCTTGAAACTCTTGGCGATAAATAGAAATAGCTTCTTCCATGTGTCTTGGTGCAAAGTGAGAAGCAAACACATAAGGCAAGCCCAGTTTTGCAGCTAAATGAGCAGAATCAGTTGATGAACCAAGAATATAAATCGGAATATTGGTGCCTATACCAGGAAATGCTTTGACATATCCTTGTTCTTCTTCTGGTCCAAAATAAGTTAACAAAGATTGGACATCTTTTGGAAACGTATAGACTGGATCTTCTTTAGATCTTCTTAAGGCACTTGCCGTTAACTGGTCTGTTCCCGGAGCTCTACCTAATCCTAAATCTAAACGATCTGGATACATTGTCGCCATAGTACCAAACTGCTCAGCCACTGTTAATGGTGCATGATTTGGTAGCATTACACCACCCGATCCAACTCGAATCTCCTTCGTATTCTCAAGTGTATGTTTCATTAAAATGGTAGTAGCTGAACTAACTAATGTTGTTGTATTATGATGCTCGGCTATCCAATATCGTTCATAGCCCATTTCATCAACAGCTTGTGCCAGTTCTACCATTTGGTCAATTGCTTCTTTTGGTCCATTTCCTTTACGAATCGGAACTAAGTTAAGGACAGAAACAGGTATATTTATATTTGTCATACTTCATTTCCTTTCTTCAATAACTTACCATTCTATCGTAACAATAACCGTTATAGAAAAGTATTAATTTGCTTGAAGCTAATGTATCGATATAATCAACAAATTTACACACGATTTGGTATTCAGCTGTCATATATTAAGCAATAGCACCTCCCATCATATGTTCAGCTCCATACAACTCATGACTGACAACTTTATTAAAGCCACTGTAGATGCAAACAGTACTAGTAAAGATCATGTTTCTCTTTGCTGTTGGAAAAATTTTATAGATTAAATTTATAGAATAAGATTTACTCGAATGCTTTTAGTGATAATCCCATATCCAATATTGTTATTGAAGCCGCTTCACTTTTTCGCTATCATTTCAGAGAAACTGCGTCCAAACACAAAAACTCTCTCGACATCATTAAACTTTTGGACAGTAGCTTTTCAAGTTTCCTATTATAATCCCAGTTCATCTATAATTCCATTTTCACTTAATTAGAAATAGTGTATAAATGATAAATATCTGGTTTCCGCTAAAGAGGAAAAATTCTAACTTAATAAAATGAAAGCACTTACTTATACTAAAAGCAGAAAGGGGCAAATGAAAAATGGAACTACTGAATAAAAGAGAGGTAGAAATTCTTCATTTGTTACACAATAGTAAAGGGTTTCAGAATGGTCAAAGTATCGCCCTGTTATTAGAAGTTTCAACCCGAACAATTAGAAATGATATTAAAAAATTGAATCAAATCATTTCAAAGTACGGTGCAAGGGTTGTTTCGCACAAAGGAAAAGGATATGAATTAGAAATTGGGGAGGAGGATGCTTTTGAACAGTTTTATGTCAACCAAATGACTAAAGATTCAAGTCAGATAGAGCGAACTAATTTGATCCCAGAGGATAATCACGTCGAGGATCAGATTATAAAGAAACTATTAATGAATTGTCTTACTGACACAAGAATCCATCAAGAAGAATTAGCGGAAGAATTGTTTATTAGTTTGTCCGCTTTTAAAAGTTACTTATCTTCCGTAAAAAATAAAATGGCAATTCATAGGTTAAAGGTAACAACTGACAGATTTAATGGCGTAAAAGTAACAGGAAATGAAGATAAAATAAGGTTTTGTATTTCAGAGTATTTATTTAATCATCAGAGTATTGAAGTGTACAATGACATATTTCCTGAAAATGAAATTAAACGTTTAAAAGATATTACCTTACAAGTATTATTACGAAATCAATTGAAATTAACAGATGTAGCACTCGAGAACCTAATTATTCATATTGAAATAACAATTAGAAGAGTCTTGCGTAACAGATTGATAGATCATCCAATCAGGGTTACAGAGGCATTTAAGGATACGAAAGAATACAAAGTTGCCAGTGAAATTATAAAGGAAATTAACTCTACACTAGACATTAATCTTGAAGCTGAAATTTATTATATTACACAACATTTGTTAGCTAGTAGTAGATTGTATTGCAAAGATATAGATGACAAAGAGTACAAAACCATACATTCCATGTTACGAACAGTCATTAGCGAGATTAAAGAAAAAACATCAATCGATTTTAGTAATGATCAGCAGTTAATAGAAGGTTTAATTATTCATTTAAGTGTTGCGCTAAAAAGAATAGAATACCAGATGAATATACGAAATGATGTACTTCACAGTATTAAAAATAACTATCCACTTGCCTTTCAGCTTGCTGCTATTGCAAGTAACAAAATCAATGATTTAACAAAACTGCGTATTGATGAAAATGAAATAGGTTTTTTAGCCATTCACTTCGGTGTAGCGCTAGAGAAGAAAGGTTTAAATAATCAAATCGTAAAAAAAGTGTTAATTGTATGTGGTTCTGGAGTTGCCACAGCATCGCTGATTAAAGAAAAGATATTAAATTACTATGGTCAGCAAATTAGCGTTGTAGAAACAATTAGCTTTGCAGAATTTAATCAGGCATTGCTAGAACAAGTGGATATAGTGGTTTCTACTGTTCCAATGGATATAGTATCTAACAAAATCATTACCGTTAGCCCTATATTAAGCAACAAGGAGTTAGCAAGTATTAAACGAAAAGTTATTGAAGAAAATGAGGAAATAGATAAGATTAATTACCGAAATATATTTAAGAAAGAACTATTTATCAAAAATATTGATCTTGCTTCTAAAGAAGATGTGTTGCATTTCATTACAAATCTCATGGTTAAGGATCAATATATTGATGAGTATACGAAAAATTCCATATACGAAAGAGAAAGAATGGCGTCCACAGAACTTAGTAATCTATTAGCCATCCCACATCCATTAGATAACAACATGATGGAAACAACTATTGCGGTATGCATATTGAAAAAGCCTATTGTTTGGGATCGGGAGAAAGTTCAAGTAGTTATTGTATTGAGTGTGCCAAAAGATAAACAAAAAATTTGGGAAATAATCTTCAAACAACTCTATTACTTCTTAATAGAAGAATTCGGAATTACCAAATTAATATCTCAATATAAATACGAGGACTTTATTAGAAATTTAAGCAAGTACAAGGAGAAAAGCATATGAATGAATCTTATTTTACCGAGGATAATGTTCAATTTAATGTTGAGGTAAAGGATTGGAAGGATGCTATATACAAAGGGGTTGCTTTATTAAGAAAAAATGGATTTGTTACCGCCGAATATGCTACTGAAGTGATCAATAACGTGAAAAAGTATGGTCCTTATATCGTGATATCACCTGGCATTGCGATACCACATACAAGACCAGAAAATGGAGCATTAGCAGTAGGTGTTAGTTTAATGACGTTAAAAAATCCAGTCTACATTAAAGATTCTCCATCACCTGTCAAAGTCATGATTAGTTTCTCAGCGACAGACAATGAACAACATTTAGAAATCATTAAAATGATTGTGAGAATTGTAGAAGATGGCTTAATAGACAAGATATCTAGTATGCATTCGATTGATGACCTCAATCATTTGATAGGAGGTGAAAGGGCATGAAGAAAGTGGCGCTTATAACAAGTGGTGGAGATGGAGCGGGTATTAATTCCACCATTGAAATGATTGCGAAGAATACGCATATTGATTTATATGGTTTTCATGGGGGATATAGTGGAATTCTTTCGAACGATCCCATTCATTTAACAGAAGAATATTGTGAAAACCGAGCGCTAGATGGTATTCATCTTGTCAAGACAGGAAGAAGTAAACTACCTTTCTCAAAAGAAGGTAGAGAACAATTGGATCGAAGATTAGAAGCAGAAGGATTTGAGTGTTTAGTTGTATGTGGTGGGAATGGGTCACAAAAAGCAGCTCAATTATTGTATAGAGAAGGAACTAACACCATTTTCGTTCCTATGACAGTAGATAATGATGTAAATAATAGCGATTACAGTATTGGGTTTGATACGGCTTTAAATAAAATCACAGATGTCTTATACGGGTTACATGATACTTCTGCTAATATGCCAGGGAGAATATTCATGGTGGAAGTGTTAGGAGGAAATTCCGGTAATTTAGCATTAGAAAGTGCAATTGCTGGAGCCGCTGACCTAGTGATTATTCCTGAATATTCGACGTACAAGCGTGACATAGTCCATCTAGTAAAGGAAAAGTTAAAGCAAAAGAAATCTTTGATTCTGTTATGTTCAGAGTCTGCCTATGAAAATAACAATTATCAATCAGGTAATCAGGGAGTTTCGTTTGAAATTGCCACAGCTATTGAAGAAGAGACCGAGATACGGGTTAGAAAATCGATAATGGGTTTTTATATGCGAGCGGGGAGACCTTCCTTTAAAGACGCATTAATAGCTTCAAAAATAGGAGCAGTTGTTTCAGAATCTATTATACAAAATGATTATGGAGTGATGGTTGGCGTGAAGAATGAGCAAATTTATCGAATAGACCTTCATGATATTACAGAGCAAGCAAATAGTCTTAATTCGCAAACGTTAGAAATAGCTAAACAATATAAAAAAATTATTCTTTAAGGAGGTGATAGCATGTTACAAATTTTAGTTGTCTGTGGAGCAGGCTTAGGGAGTAGTTTTGCTTGTCAAATGAGTGTAGAGAGTGTGTTACAGGAGATCGGAGTGCATGCGGCAGTAGACCATTCAGATATCTCATCCGCTGCAGGTTCAAGAGCAGATATCATCATTTCAGGTAAAAATTTCGAATCGCAATTTAGGAGATATGATTTATCCATGGATCTCATCTTTTTAGATCGCTTAGTAGACAAAAGTGAAATCAAAGAGAAGTTAGTACCTGTTCTAGAAGCAAAAGGAGCATTATAAATAAGGGAGGTTTTATAAGGTGGCTTTTATCGATTTTATTATTAACAGTATCTTAACACAAGCTTCCATTACTATCGCTTTAATCGCATTTGCTGGTTTATTATTACAAAGAAAAGCATTCGGCGAAGTTATGTCTGGTAGTTTTAAGACGATGCTAGGATTTTTAGTGTTGTCTGCTGGATCATCTATTATTGTAGGCTCTCTAGTATATTTTGGTGATATATTTGCAGAAGGTTTTGGTATGGAAGGAATTGTTCCGTCCATTGAAGCTATTAATGGTCAAGCTATGAATGACTTGGGACTAGCAAATCAAATAGCATTAACTTTTTTAGCGATTTTCATATTCAACATTATTTTGGCGCGATTTACAAAGTGGAAATATATTTTCCTGACAGGACAAGCAATATTATGGATGGCGACAATGACCACTGTATTTGGTAGTGCTGCAGGCTTTTCTGGTATCAGTTTAATACTTGTCGGAGGTTTAGTCGGCGGATTTTTTGCGGTAGCCATGCCGGCAATTGCTCAACCAATCGTAAGAAAAATTACTGGATCTGATGATATTGCTTTAGGTCACTTTTGTACAATAGGGTATGTTTTTGCAGCAGGGGTTTCTAAAGTGGTAGGAAAGAATTCTGAGTCTACTGAAAATATTAAATTCCCAAAAGGTCTAGGTTTTTTATCAGATACGTATCTTTCCGTAGCATTTGTAATGGTTCCATTATATGTAATAACTGCCTTTTTCGCTGGAGCGGAGTTTGCTTCTGAATTATCAGGAGATGTCAATTATGTAGTATATGCATTTTTACAAGCAGTTCAATTTGTTGTCGGTGTTTATGTACTACTTTCTGGTGTTCGGTTATTATTAGCTGAAATTGTCCCAGCATTTAGAGGAATTGCCTTAAAATTAGTTCCAGATGCAAAACCAGCTTTAGATTGTCCAGTGTTATTCCCATATGCTCCAAATGCTGTAACAGCAGGTTTTGTAACTACGACTATTGGTACAGTAATTGCAATGTTTGTTCTTCCTTGGTTTGGATTAGCGATGATTTTACCTGGAATGTTAACCAACTTTTTCGCTGGTGGAACTGCTGGAATATTTATGAATGCGGTTGGGGGGAAAAGAGGCGTATTATTTGGTGGGATTGCACATGGCTTTTTTATTACATTGCTTCCAGCCCTTTTAGTCCCACATTTTAATAGTCTTGGTTTTATTAATACAACAGCAACGGATGTTGACACAGTAGCAGCAGGTTTATTCTTTGAATGGCTAGTACATCCAATAATGAATTTATTTGCATAAAGGAGGCTCAACATGTCGCTATTTAAAAGAAACAAGAAAGAACCAACTAAAACTAAAATGCAACAAAAGGTTAAAGTGGAGCGTGTGACTGAGCAAATTGAGGAATATCAAACAAAACTTCAAACTGCAGAGGGGGAAGATCAAATTCCTCTGCTAAATATGCTCGGTAGTTTGTATTTTGAAATAGAGGATTATGATCAGGCGATTAAATATTATGAAGCAAGTATAGAAGAAAATAAAGCACTAGGAAAAGCTTTTACGGATTTAATTAAGCTATATAACCTGAAGAGAAAAGAAGCAACAAAAGAAAATGATAAAGAAAAAGTCCAGTTCTATTTACAAAAAGCTGACGAACTTATGAAACTGACAAAAGATTCGATAAGAGGAAGAATTTAGAGAGGAGCTCATTGATGATAAAAAGTTTAAAACAACTATTTGAAGAATATGATGGAAAGAGAGCGATAGGGTCTTTCAACGTTCACTGTCTAGAAATGTTACCTGCTATGCTAGAAGGTGCAAAAGAGGTAGATGCACCGATTATTATTCAAACTTCTCCTGGAACTGCTGAATATATAGGTTTTGATTTGTTAGTATCTAGCATTGAGACTTTATCCGAGAGATTTGAAGTAGATGTATGCTTACACATGGACCATTGTAAAGATATCGAGATTATTAAAAAGGCAATTGATGCAGGTTATACGTCAGTCATGTATGATGGGTCTAGTTTAGATATAGATGAGAATATTAAGAATACGAAAATTGTAACAGCATACGCTAGTGTCAAAGGTGTTTCTGTCGAAGGAGAAGTAGGGACGATAGGAGGAGCAGAAGATGGAATGGTAGTTTCGGAAGAGAATGCGATGTATACCCATCCTGATGATGCTTATAAGTTTGTGAGAGAGACTGGGGTAGATGCTATAGCTGTAGCGATTGGCACCGTACATGGTCAATATAAATCAAAAGCCAACATTAATTTTGAACTGCTTGAAGAGTTATCTTCTAATATGAAAGAAGTCGGGATAGTACTTCATGGAGGTACAGGTGTATCGGATCAAGATATGAGAAGATGTGTTAAACAAGGGATGAAAAAAGTAAATGTTGGAACAGAGTTGAATAAATCCTATATTGAAGAAGTTAATAAAACTTTTTCAACAGCCAAGCCATTAACTTCTTTAAGAAAACTTCTATTACCTGCCAATAATAGAATTAAAGATATTGTAATGGAGAAATCAAAACTGTTCCAACTATTGTAAGTTTATTTTAGCATAGATTTTATCGAAAGCATAAATATCAAACACTAATTGAAGTAACTTATCTTTATTACTTAGATAGGTTACTTTTTCTTTTTCTAGTTAGTCGCTTTTTTGGAATAGCTCTAATGAAGGTTAGTTTTTATGATAGTTTTTATCACAAATTATCAAAATATGATACAATGCATATGGATTAAATTTAATAGAAAGAAGCGATAAAATGTCAGCGGAAATGAAACGATCTAAAAAAAGAAAGCCCTTATGGCTAAAAGTTCTTTTCGGCGTAATAATCGCCATTTTCATCGTAGTGATTGGATTTGCTATTTATGCTTATTCTGTTTATGACAATGCAAAGAAAACAGTAAATGATCAAATGCACAATGAAGTGGAAAGCATTGATCGTAAAGTGACCAAGGAGAAAGTAAGTGATCTTGATCCGTTGAATATTTTGTTATTGGGTGTTGATAAGCGACCAGGTGAACGTGGTCGTTCGGATTCTTTAATGGTATTAACCTTGAATCCAAAGCAGGATCAAATGCAAATTCTTAGTATTCCTCGTGACACACGAACTACTATTATTGGTCGTGGAACAGAAGATAAGATTAATCACGCTTATGCATTCGGCGGTGTTGAAATGTCGATTAATACGGTAGAAAATTTACTAGATATTGAACTTGACTATTATGTAGAAATGAATATGGAAGGCTTGGTTGAATTTATTGATGAACTAGGTGGAATCACTGTTCAAAATGATCTAGATTGGGTAGATAAAGGATTCCACTATGCAGAAGGTGAGCTAAATCTAGATGGACAACAGACATTAGGATATGTAAGAATGCGAAAACAAGATTCTAGTGGAGACTTTGGAAGAACTGGTAGACAACGACAAGTTATTGAAGCAGCCATCGATAAAGGAGCAAATATTGCTTCCGTAGGTAAAATTAATAATTTCATAGACATATTAGGTAATAATATGGAGACTAATATGGATTTTGATGATATGCAGAATTTATTATCTAATTATGCAAATGTTCGTCATAACACGGAAGAATATATGTTACAAGGAAGTGGCAAAAGAATTGATGATATTTACTATTATATTGTGCCAGATGAAGAATTAGCAAAAGCTCATGATATGATAGTAGAAACAGGTACTAACTAACATAGTAATTGCCGTAATCCCCATCTATTTGAATGTAGGTGGGGTTGTTTCGTAGTTAGTCGAAATGGTGCTGTTTGTTTCCTATATATTTGATAACATGACAAACAGCCAATATAGCGGATTGTATAGGAAAGCCATAATACATATAGTGTGTGAATGTTTGTACTTAAACAAATCGGTAGGCGCCTAAACAATCCATTTGAACTATAATCAAAAATGTGGTGAGCTATCCTGAGTTGTTTTTAAATCAATTGCAGATTGAAGGAGGTTGCAAATAGTTGATACCCCTTGTGTTAATTGTTGTTCATTCATATAAGAATAGCTCAATCGTAAATGATGATTTTCTTGCTCTGTAGGGTAACAAGCCGACCCAGGTAAAAAAGTGATTTGTTCGTTTTTAGCTTCTATTAAGAAGTGATCTGTATCGATCCAAGAAGGAAGAGTGAGCCATATGTTTAATCCTCCTTTGGGTATGAACCAAGAAACTTCTTTAGGTGAATGTTGCGTGAGAATCTCCATAACAAGATCACGCCTTATCTTTAAAGCTGTTCTTAATTTTTTTAGATGATCCATCATTCTTTTTGAAGTAATAAATGGAATGATGGCTTTCTGTGTAAGTAAAGGACTTCCTAAGTCGGCGTTAGCTTTTGCAGCTAATAGACGTTTGAATATCGAACCAGAAGCAGCTAATATTCCAATTCTACAACCTGGAGCTAATATTTTACTTAAGCCTTTCAAATAAATAACATGACCGTCTTTGTCCAGACTTTTTATTGATGCAGGAGGCTTTCTTTCAAAATAGATTTCACTGCATGGATCATCCTCGATCACTAAACACTGCGTACTTCTAGCAATTTCAAGAATTTGTCTGCGGCGTTTTGTGGGCATGACAGCACCAGTTGGATTATGAAACGTAGGGACCGTATAAATGATTTTAGGATTATATGTATCACACAAATTGTGAAGTAAATCTACTCGCATTCCATCGCTATCAACTGGTACGGTAAGAATGGTAGCACCTCTACCACGAAACACATCAATCGCGCCTGGATAAGTCGGAGCTTCCATGATTACTACATCACCTGGTCCAACAAAAGTACGAGCAATTAGATCAATTCCTTGTTGTGAACCACTTGTAACTAAAATATTATCCGGAGAAGTTGGCAGGTCCATCCTTTGTAAATACTCAACCATTGCCTGCCTAAGCGCTTTATCTCCTTGGATCTCCCCATACTGTGAGACAACTTTTTGGTTTTTAGAAAGCATTTTATGAATCTCTTGCTCTAAATATCGATTAGGTAGAAGGCTAGGATCAATCATATTAGATGAAAGATGAATTTTTTCAGGGACTTGATGAAAACGAGCAAATTGAGACCTTGGTAAATAATCTTGAACGGAGAGTTGCCAATCGTATGAACTAGATCCTTCTTTCCTTTCAGCTGCTTCGATTTTAGTCTTTCTTATAAAGGTTCCTTTTCCTTGAACAGATGTGATAAACCCCTCTTGTTCTAGCATTTGGTAAGCCTTCACTACAGTAACTAAACTTACACCTAGCTGTTTTGAGAGAGTACGAACAGAAGGTAATGGTAATTCTCCTTCTAAGAGTTCGGAACGTATATGATCAAGAATAGAAAGGTATATTTGCTTCGATATGGACATGTCAGCATTACGTTGAATCTCAATGTGCATGAGCTTATCTCCTTCAAGTGTTATACTTTAGTGTTGAGTGTTATACATGAATAGATGTAAATTACTATTAAATTAGTAAACACATTATAACACTGGAGGAAATGGATATGAAATATTTTGTAGTTGATGCTTTTGCAGAAAAGGTTTTTGAAGGAAATCCAGCAGGGGTGTGTATCATGAAGGATTGGCTTTCAGATGAACTCATGCAGAAAATAGCGATTGAAAATAACCTATCGGAAACAGCATTTGCAGTAAAGGAAGGAGCACATTATGGACTGAGATGGTTCACACCTGGAGGAGAGATTAACCTTTGTGGGCACGCCACGTTAGCAACGGCATTTATCATTCTGAATTATTATGAAATGCAATTAGATAGAGTGAAATTCAGTACAATCAGTGGAATGTTAACCGTCCATAAACAGAATGATTTATATGAACTGGATTTCCCTTCCGTTCGGTCCGAAGAAATTTCTGTTACAGATCAAATGATCAGAGCTTTGGGAATGGTACCAAAAGAAACATACTTGAATAGAGATCTTATATTTATACTAGAGTCCGAGGAAGATGTGAGAAATGTCAGCCCTGACTTTTCAAAATTAGAAAAATTACCAGACGGATTGGGTGTTTGTGTTACAGCCAAAGGAAGTGAATATGATTTTGTCTCCCGCGGGTTCTTCCCTAAGCTAAAAATAAACGAAGACCCCGTAACAGGTTCCTTACATTGTGGCTTAATTCCGTTTTGGTCAACTAGGCTAGATAAAAAGGAAATGGTAGCAAGACAGTTATCCAGTAGAGGAGGAACGCTTTATTGTAAACATGAGGATACTCGAGTCAAGATGGCTGGAAAAGCAGTATTATATTCTGTAGCAGAATTAAATATCGAGGTTTAATCAAGCAAAACAACTGAATCAATCAACGGCTCTTTATTCCATGTTTTTGGTACTTAATATAGCTTTAAGTACCAAATTAGGTACATCAAAACGTGAATTTGGTACTTAATTAGTCGCGTAGGTTCTTTAGATGCATGGATGTATTAATTTCGCCCCGCTTATTGCTTAATTAGCGATACAAAGCCGGAAGTAAATGTTGGCTAACTCTACATAACAAACCAAGTTAATTGACATCGCTTACACAAAATGATAATCTGAATTCAAGTTAAAAAAATGGTGAAGAGATATGGAGATACACTAACTCGGGAATAGCGGACTTAGTGTGTCTTTTTTATTTCTTCATTACATTGAAAAAGAGGAGGCTTTGTAATATGGCAATACATGAAGTTCAGTATGATTCGTATAATCAGAAGGATAAAATTAAAGGGTGGATATATACGCCGATTAGAAAGCCAAAGGGCATTGTTCAATTGGTTCATGGTTTTGGGGAACATTCACGTCGTTATTTACATATGATTATCGCTCTTAATGAAGCAGGTTTTGTAGTAGCGGCAGGAGATCATGTTGGTCATGGTAAGACAGCATATGATTCAGGTAATTGGAGTGACTGGGGAGATCAGGGCTATACAACAATGGCTGAAGACGAATATAAACTAAGAGAAATAGTACAGCAACAGTATAGTGATCTACCGTTTTTTATGTTTGGTCATAGTATGGGATCTATGATTGTCAGAATACATGCGAGTAAATATGGAACAGGTATTGAGGGGCTGATCTTATGTGGTACATCGGGTAATTTTCCTCACGCGAAAGAGATTGGTGAAAAACTAAAAGTAGATATAGATAACGGTAAAGGAGAACAGGTGAATGCGGATTATTTAGATAGTCTATTAGGTTGGATGACGGACCGGATTGATTATCCATTGACACAAAATGATTGGATATGTGGTGATCCAGATGTGGTGGCAGACCATGCGAATGATCCATTTAATAATTTTACATCTCCGCCTAATATCCGTTCCTTATATCAATTTGTCCAAATGATGCAGAATATTGTCGGGAAGGAATGGGCTGAAAAAATCCCTCGCACTGTACCAATCTATAATATCGCCGGTGATCAGGATCCAGTTGGTCAGTATGGTGAAGGAGTATATGCGGTATCTAATTGGCTTGCGGAGACCGGTCACCAAGTAAAAACGAAATTGTACTCCGGTTATAGGCATGAAATCCACAACTATCGGGATATTCGTGATGAAGTAGAGGAAGGTATCATCGAGTTTTTAAATGAGATTGCTGAATAATATTCACCTACCAATTAAAGTAGAAAAATTCACCCGAAAAACCTAAGTTGCTATGAGTTGGAATACTAACTCCAGTTACTTAGGTTTTTTATGTTCGATAGAAAATGATGTCGTATATGATACTAATATTTATTGATTAAATGAAAGTTTTTGCAGTATTAACGTAATTATGATGGAATCAATTTTTAATAAACTCAACAAATGCCCTCGCACTATTTTTACTGAAGCGTTGTTTTCTAGTAACAAGCCAAAGGTTCCGTTTAAATGCAACGTCTTTGATTTTGGTTTCGCATAATAAACCTAATTCTAGCTCTCGCTTAACGGTTAGGCTAGAGACAATACTCACTCCTAAATTAGCCTCCACCGCACTTTTGATTGCTTGTGTACTTCCAAGATCCATGTAGCTTTCGATGCTATCTAATATGTCATATTCTCTTAAAAAGTTCTCGATGATAAGTCGTGTACCAGATGTGGGTTCTCGCCAAAGCATTCTTTCGTTTGACAGCTCTTGAAGGGTAATGGCATCGCGATCCTTCCAAGCATGATCAGGAGAATGAATGAGAATTAATTCATCCTCTGCAATACTCTCCACTTGTAAGTTTTTATCTGTGATAATGCCTTCGACCAAAGCAAGGTCGATAACGCCATTAGACAAAGCCTCAAGTACCCGTGGTGTGTTCTCTACTAAGAGTGATATATTTATGTCGGGATTTTTCTTATTGAATCTGCCCAGAAACCCTGGTAACAAATACTCCCCTATCGTAAGACTTGCACCGACCTTTAAGGATTCATGATATTTTTTATTGTTCACTGCTACAGCATCCTTCGATCGTTTGAAATCTTCCACAATGGATTTAGCAAAAGGATACAAGATCTTACCGTTTTCCGTTAGTGTTAGTCTGCCGTCTTTTCGATCAAAAAGTAAGGTGTTATACGTAGTTTCCAATTGGTGTATTTGTTTTGTAACTGCTGGCTGTGATACATATGAGAGTTTGGCAGCCTGGCTAATGCTGCCAACATCTACAACCAAACAGAACATCTGTAAGGTAGCGATATTCATTGGTATTTCCTCCTTAAGGACGTAGATAATTATAAACCAAATGAAACGGTTAAACAATAAGTGCTACTTTATATAGAAGTAGCAGGTTAGAACGGATGGATAGTTATCGCGCCATTAAGTTAGGGTAACCTTAACAATATTGTATACATTCATACCAATAATAAATAGAATACTAATATTAAATATTTTTTCCACATGCCTATTTGACAGTCTTGTCACAATAGTGGAACCAATTATACCGCCAAGAATTCCACCTGGAATCATATAGTAAAGCATAGACAAATCAGAATTTCCATAACCAGTTGTGCATGCAATTAATACTAGGGCTGCCAACTGTGAGAAAAAGATGATAAAAATAGAATTAATTCCTGCATTTTTGGTGTTCATCGAGAAAAACAATGATAAAATCGCTACATTAATTGGTCCCCCACCAATACCTAAAAATGCGGAAAGCAATCCGAGAGTAAAACCTACTCCAAGTATAATTAACTTGTTTTCTAATACAAAGGTATTTAATTTGTGTTTCTTTTTAAAATAAATATAGATTAACAAGAGAAGACTAGCTAATACTGTTGATTGGATAATAGCCGTTATCGTTGGGATATTTAATGATATAGTGAGCAAATTAAATAATGCTTTTCCGGAGCCCCCACCAATAATCGAACCTACAGCGATTATCGAACTAGTTGTTCTATCAACTTTCATTGCTTTGTTTTTCCTGCATTTCATTAAGGATACAGATGCCATCGATAAGACGGTGGCAGCAGATAAAATTCCGATTGTTGCTAAATCAAAATGTCCAAGTAAATCTAGAGTAGGCTTAATAATGACTCCGCCGCCAAGACCAGCAACTGCTCCGAGGGTAGAGGCAAAGAGTCCAACGATAAAATATATAATGAACATAAAATTTCAACTCCGATGTTCTATTTCTTTTGTTGTTGTGTTAGCACATTATGTCACGGTGCTACCCGTCTGTAAGACCCCTGCTTCAAGTAACACAAGGATAAGATTTAGGGATTACAGACGCTAACACCCTGATAAGTTTCGCTAATGATCAGTGGGGGTCATTCCTCACTGATCATAGTCCCACCTTATATTAGCAGAGGTTTTCGCATAGCGATAATACCGTTCTTTAATAGCCTATAACCAAAAGATATAGAGTAGGAAGAATAAAAGAATTTGAGAAAGGGCTTGCAAGTAAATGTCGAATATGCTACTATTACGTCATCAACAAATAAATATTTTAGGATTGTTACTATAGTAATAGGCAAAACCTAAATTTGAATGAAAGCTTCTAAAAGGGGCAAATTATATTCAAGTTTAGGTTTTTTTTCGTGTTGTCACAGTGCTAACCGGCTGTAAGACCACCACCTCACGCTTCACGTAACACAAGGATAAGTTTTAGGGCTAACAGAAGCTAACACTCTGATAAGTTTTGGCTAATGATAAGTTGGAAGGTAAACAACCGCTAGTGATCATAGTCTGCAATATGATTTACTATAGTTTCTCGCGAGGGGGGAGGATAGATGCGAGTTAGCAAAATCTTAAATAACAATGTCGTTATTTCTCATAATGAGCTTAACCAACAAGTGATTGTAATGGGAAATGGATTAGCCTTTCAAAAAAAAGTTGGCGATGAAATTGATAAATCCAAGATCAAAAAAACCTTTGTCTTACAAACCAAAGGCATTTCAGAAAAACTTGCCAAAGTATTGATGAATACGTCAGAGATATATTTAAATATTGCGGCACAGTTTTACGAATATGCCCAATCAAAGCTTTCTTATAAATTAGATGAATATCTTTATATTGCTTTGACGGATCATATAAGCTTTGCTGTAAGCAGATACAAAAAAGGCGTAGAACTAAAAAATCCACTTTCTTGGGAAATTCGCAAATACTACAAACTAGAATTTCAGCTAGCACTCAAGTGTTTAGAGGTTATTGAAAAAAAGACAGGCGTACGTCTTGGGGAAGATGAGGCCGCATCTATTGCATTGCACTTAGTTAATAGTCAGCTTTCTGGTCAGAATGTCACCAATGCCGTTCAAATCACGGAAATGGTTGATACTATTTTGAGTATTGTAAAGTTTCATTTTAAGGTGGAATTAGATGAAGAATCGGTTAACTATGAAAGGTTTTTAACACACCTTCGCTTTTTCGCGATTCGTTTTATCCGAAATGAAAAATTAGAAGATACAGCTGATCCATTTCTATATAATCAGATTAAAGAAACGTATACGGAAAGTTACCAGTGTACGGAGAAGATTGCGACCTATTTAAAAAATAATTTTGATTGGGATTTAACAAAGGATGAGGAAATTTATTTAACCGTTCACATTAATCGTGTGACAGATCGACAGCAAAATGAGACATCCTAGTAAAACGAGTTGAGCATAATTAAAACAACTAAATAGTAGGGAATGTTACCTTAATGGGCATTACCTGAGTTGATTCTGCCATAAGACACCTAGTTGTTGCGTGGTAAGGGTTATCTCAGGTTTTTTTTATTAGGAAAGCATAAAATTTGAGTATTTATGGCGCTCTGCGCTTTCCATATATCATCATAAAAAAGAAAGAAGGGGAATCATATGAAATACGAAGAATTGGCTAAAGACATAATAGAGCATGTCGGCGGTAAAGAAAACGTTAAAAGTGTCGTTCATTGTGTCACACGCTTACGTTTTAAGTTAAAGGATGAAGAAAAGGCTCATACTGAAATTTTGGAAGGTATGGATGATGTTGTAACCGTTATGAGAAGTGGTGGGCAGTATCAAGTAGTCATTGGTAATCATGTACCAGATGTATATAAAGCAGTTCAACATGTTGGAGGGTTTGAATCACAGGAAGAACAAGAGGAAGATGATGAAGGAGAAAAACAAAGTATATTTAATAAATTTGTTGATATTATTTCCGGTATTTTTGCTCCAACGCTAGGTGTATTAGCTGCTACCGGTATGATTAAAGGTTTTAATGCTTTATTTTTATCATTAGGATTATATCCTGATACAAGTGGAATCTATAATATTTTGCAGGCAGTGGGAGATTCTTTATTCTATTTCTTTCCGGTATTTTTAGGTTTAACAGCAATGAAGAAATTTAATGGGAACCAGTTTGTAGGGATGGCAATCGGAGCAGCGTTAGTATATCCAGCAATGAGTAACTTGGACGCTGGTGATCCATTGTATACCTTGTTTACAGGAACGATGTTCGAGTCTCCTGTTCATATTACGTTTCTCGGCATACCAGTTATTTTAATGACGTATTCATCTTCGGTTATTCCAATCATCCTTGCTACCTTTGTAGCATCAAAGCTGGAAAAATGGTTAACCAAAGTAATACCAGATGTTGTGAAAACATTTTTAGTACCATTCTTTACACTATTAATCATTGTACCGTTAACTTTTATAGTAATTGGGCCAATTGCTACATGGTTAGGATTATTTCTGGGTAATGCCTCCAATTGGATCTTCGAGGTAAGTCCTTTAATAGCAGGCATTATTCTGGGTGGCTTATGGCAAGTGTTTGTGATGTTCGGTCTGCATTGGGGATTTGTACCAATTGGCATCAACAACTTAGCTGTAGCAGGTTCAGACTATATCTTAGCTTATATATCTGCTACGTCTCTAGCAACAACTGGTGTCGTGCTTGGTGTTATGGTAAAAACAAAGCAACAAAAAATCAAAACATTAAGTATACCAGCAGCGATTTCGAGTCTTTTCGGTGTATCTGAACCAGCCATTTATGGGATTACGCTTCCATTGAAAAGACCTTTCATTCTTACTTTAATTACTTCTGCTGTCGGTGGAGGTATTATGGCTTTAATGAACACTAAAGTGTATATGATGGGTGGATTGGGTATTTTTGGTATCCCATCTAAAATTGGTCCAGATGGTCTTGATATCGGCTTCTGGGGTGGGATTGTTGCGATGGTTGCAAACCTCATCTTAGGTTTTATCCTTGCTTATTTCTTTGGCTGGAAGAAGGAAAGTGAAGAAATGTCTAACACGGAGGAAGAGACAAAAGACAATACGCATAATGATTATCAAGAGATAGCAAGTCCGCTTACAGGAAAAGTAATTTTACTTTCAGATGTCGAAGATGCTGCTTTTTCATCCGGAGCATTAGGAAAGGGACTTGCGATTGATCCGACAGAAGGTAAGCTGGTTGCGCCAGTAACTGGTAGAATATCAGCCATTTTTCCGACAAATCATGCGATCGGCATTACGGATGAACAAGGCACAGAAATTCTAATTCATATTGGTTTAGATACGGTGCAATTAGAGGGTGAATTCTTTGAAGCGCATGTTGCACAGGAGGATAAGGTAGAGAAGGGGCAAGTTCTTATTGATTTTGATATCGATCAGATTAAGAAAGCAGGTTTTTCTGTCACAACTCCTATTGTCATAACAAATCTGGAGCGTCAGAGTGAGATAAACACAGCAGAGCTACAACATCTGAATCAGGGTGAAAAACTCATGACAATCGTTCACCAATCAGTATCTGGTGCAGATAAGCTAGTGTCACCGAAGAATTAAAGATTATCAGGAGGAAGGAAGTATTCTATACTTTCTTTCTTCCCTTTTTCATAAGTTCCAATCAGTGGGTTAATCTAGAAAGGATGAATGACCATGAAAGTAATTCAAGTCATGTTTGACACGTTAAAAAGAAATGCATTGAACGCATATGAGACCACAGATATTCAAACACCAAACTTTGACCGACTACAACAAAAAACCGTGCAATTTAATCATTTTTTTGCTGGAAGTTTACCATGCATGCCGGCAAGACGTGACATGCAAACAGGTCGATACAACTTCTTGCATCGCGGTTGGGGGCCTATGGAGCCTTTTGATGATTCGATGCCAGAACTGTTGAAACAAAATGGTATATACACGCATCTTGTAACAGATCATAAGCATTATTGGCGAGATGGCGGAGCTACTTACCACCCACGATATTCTTCTTATGAATTGATTCGTGGCCAAGAAGGGGACAATTGGAAGGCGAAAGTTGACAAGAATATGAATATGGATGGTTTAGATAATATTCCAGATGAATTTAAGAAAAGAAAAATCGGTAGTATCGCTCAAGATTTATATAATCGAGAACATATGCCGAAAGAAGAAGACCATATGCTTTACCGCACAGTGGAAGCTGGTATGGAGTTTTTGAGAGAGAATAAGGGTTCGGATAATTGGTTCTTACAAATTGAATGCTTTGATCCGCACGAACCGTTTTTCGTACCGGAAAAATATTTAAACATGTATGGTGTTTCGCAAGAAGAGTTTAATGGATGGCTTATGTATTCGCACGATGATTATACGAGCGAAAAAGCAGACCAGCTGAAAAACTTCTATAAAGCACTTGTTACGATGTGTGACGCCTATTTAGGAAAAGTTTTAGATTTTATGGATGAGCATAACATGTGGGAAGATACGATGTTGATAGTGAACACAGATCACGGTTTACTGTTGGGTGAGCATGATTGGTGGGGGAAAAACATTATGCCGGTCTATAATGAGATTGCTAATATTCCATTCTTTATCTGGTACCCAGATGTAGGCATACAGAATGAATCACGAGATCAATTGGCGCAAAATATCGATGTTGCAGCTACGATTTTGGAATTCTTCGATATTGAGATCCCAGAATTTATGAAGGGTAAATCTTTACGTAAATTGGTAGAATCGCCTGATGAAGTGAATCATGATGCTATTTTGTTTGGCTATTTTGGTAGCAATATGAACGTTGCTGATCAAGCATACATTTATATGAGAGCACCAATGCCAGGTAAGGAAGATTATTTGCATGAATATACATTATCACCAATGCGTATGAACCGCCGCTTTACACCAGAGGAATTACAAGGTGCAGTGCTAGATAACTCTTTTGCCTTTACAAAGGGAGTTAGCACATTGAAAATGCAAACGTCTGACTTTATGGGGAGAAGCTATCAGCGCTTTGGCAATAAATTATTTAACTATAAAGAAGATCCTGCTCAGAAATTGCCAATAACAGATGCAGAAAAAGAATTTGAAATGATTGAGAAGCTGAAGCGTTTAATGGAAGAGAATGAAGCACCAGCACCATTATATACCTACTATGGATTAGATCAAATCCATTCTGTTGAAGATGTGAAGAAAGAACATGAAGCACTAAATCGCGAGCAAGAAGCAGTGACGGAAGAGATAACATTTGTGAACTATCATGTAAGGGATGGCTACCTTACGTTAGTTCATGCACTTAAGGATACAACAAAGGCACAAGCCATAAAACAGCAGATGCAATTAAAAAATGCCGCTGTAACAGTAGATGACATCAGAAATTGGATTGAAGACAATGTGGCTAAAGTGGAACAGGCACGTCTTTTCTACCAATTAGATATGACCTTACGTGTGGACTAATTATATGCTTGTACCCTAATGCTATAATGGACATATAGCATAGAAAAAGGAGTTTTTGAATTGGAAAAGGAGAATCAGCAAGCTTCTTGTTGTTCAGTTAGTAGAGCAAGCTTTACAGATGCAAAAACAGAATCGTCACCTGTGACAAAGCAAAAACAGCAAGCCATCAAATTTAAAGATAAAATGGTATTACTTGATGGTGGAGCATTTCTAATGGGGACAGAGGATGAGGACGGTTTTCCAGCTGATCAGGAAGGTCCGGTAAGAAAAGAAGAGGTGAAGCCTTTTTATATCGATAGCCACACGGTGACTAATGCCGAATTTAAGGCATTTGTAGATGACACTGGTTACAAAACCGAAGCAGAAATGTTTGGCTGGTCATTCGTGTTTCATTTGTTTCTTCAACAGGAGCTTGTGATAGAGGAACGAAAGGTTCCAGGAACACCATGGTGGTTAGCAGTGGATGGGGCATTCTGGTATCAGCCAGAGGGTCTCGGATCCTCGATTGAAGACCGAATGGACCACCCGGTTATCCATGTCTCCTGGAATGATGCGGTTGCTTTTTGTGACTGGGCGGGAAAGCGACTTCCGACTGAGAAAGAATGGGAGTATGCTGCTCGTGGTGGATTAGTACAAAAGAAATATGCTTGGGGAGATGAGTTACAGCCGAATGGTGAACATTACTGCAATATTTGGCAGGGAGAATTTCCGGTAAATAATTCGAAGGAGGATGGCTATATAGGTACGGCACCAGCTATCTCGTTTCCGCCAAATGGTTATGGCTTGTACAATGTCGCAGGAAATGTATGGGAGTGGTGTGCTGATCCGTTTGAAAATGATAATACCAAACAATTAAAATACCCGGGAAACCAAATACCACGTGTGATGCGAGGTGGTTCCTACCTGTGTCACCATTCCTACTGTAATCGATACCGAGTAGCAGCACGTAGCGCGAATACAATGGACAGTTCAACAGGCAATTTGGGCTTTCGTTGTGTGGCAGATATATAAGCATAGCATAGGCATGCTCCAGAGATGGGGCGTGTTTTTTTATTGTTTATGAAATTAACATTAGCGTTGCATAAATAAAAGAAAGCTTTAAAGTGAACTCCATTGTCAAGACAGTATTTTTAAAAATCTAAGGTGGGCATTATTCTTGTTCCTTGTCCATCTTGGCCCACATATCTTTCTTATGGAAGGTTCGGTCAAGGGAGTTGCCCCTTGACGGATGCTTCCATGGGAAAGACAATACCACAAAAATGGGAAGGAATAATGATTCATTTTTTATCAGTAAAGTATATAACCATGGATATCACAACTTTTATAAGCAAGTATGATAGGGAAAGGTGATTCAACACGTATATTTTAAGAAGCAAGAATAGCTATACAGATGGAGTTGCCATTATGAAAGCTAGCTAGTGCAAGTCAACCACTACGGCTGATCGTTTCGCTTTCCAATGTTTGATCCAATATCCAACTGATCACAAAGCGTGAGTGCTAATTGATGATAGCGATTAAGGTTGCCTTGAAGCCGAGCTGGTACTTTTATGGAATACATATACATGACTAATGAATGATAAAATAAATAAATTTGATGAATTCATGAGTAAGTTTTGGTAATATGAATGTAATCATTTGTTGATCTGGAAAGGAAGAATTCTATGCTGAAAACAAAACGTATCACTGCGATACTAGATTATGTTCAACGGAAACACTCTGTTTCATTAGATGATTTAGTGAAAGAATTTAATGTTTCAAAGAACACAATCAGAAGAGATGTGCAAGAATTAGTTGATCAAAAAAAACTGCAAAAGGTTTATGGTGGTGTTTCTATCCCTAGGCCTTTAACGGTACCGTATCAAGACAGGAAAATTCAAAACTTTAAAGAAAAAGAAATAATAGCCGAATTAGCAGCAGATTACATTAAAGATGGCGATATCATTTTTTTGGATTCGGGCACAACTACAGGTGCTATTCTCGAATTTATTAAGAATAAAAGCCTTACGATCGTTACCAATAATATGGACTTCACGTTAGATGCTACGCCATATCCGCAATTACAAATCTACGGGACAGGAGGCGTATTTGAACGGTCGACTCGCTCCTATGTTGGTATGGATAGTGCTGAAACAATTGCGAAGTATAACTTTAATAAAGCGATCATGGCAACGACAGGATTATCGATTGATAAAGGGTTTACGAACTCGTCACCACTCGAAACCCAGATTAAAAGAAATGCGATGGAAAAAAGCGAAACGATCTTTGTACTAGCAGATCATAGTAAATTTGATCGCTATTCGATCACAACATATGGTTATTTTGACGAAATTGATTATATTATTACAGATCGAGAACCACCAAAGCATTATATAGATGCCGCTTCAGAATACAAAAACCATATCATATACCCAAAGTAAAACATCTATATAAACTCTAAGTGGTTAACTTTTTGTTAACTTTTTGTTAACTTATGAATAAGTATGTGTTATACTATCGTTAAATAAAGGGAGTTAAAATCCTGCAACTTTTTAGAATGCTTGCAGTGTAGCAAATAGGAGGGTGAAAAATGGCTAGAAAACTTAAAAATTTTATTAATGGGGAATGGATTGAAAGTAAAACAGAAACTTACGAAAAAGTATACAATCCTGCAACAAAAGAAGTGATCGCAGAGGTACCTATTTCAACAAGTGAAGATTTTGAAGAAGCGGCACAATCTGCACAAAAAGCTCATCAACAATGGAAAAAGGTATCTGTCTCGAAACGGGCTCGTATTCTATTTAAATATCAAAATATTTTAATAGATCATACAGAAGAGTTAGCGGAACTAATTACCAAAGAGAATGGTAAAAGTAAAAAAGAAGCACTTGGAGAAGTACAGCGTGGAATTGAAAATGTTGAATTTGCTAGTGGCGCTCCATCATTAATTATGGGCGATTCGCTCGCTTCGATTGCAACAGATATTGAAGCGACGAATTACCGCTATCCGATTGGTGTAGTAGGTGGAATCTCGCCATTTAATTTCCCGATGATGGTGCCATGCTGGATGTTCCCGATAGCAATTGCAGTAGGAAATGCCTTTATTTTGAAACCATCAGAAAAGGCACCACTTTTAGCTGAGAAATTAGCGGAATTATTAGATGAAGCAGGTCTGCCAAAAGGTGTATTCAATATTGTCCACGGTGCCCATGACATAGTGAATGGGATTTTAGATCACCCAATCGTGAAAGCCGTTTCATTTGTTGGTTCTAAACCAGTTGGAGAATATGTATATAAACGAGGAAGTGAGAACCTTAAGAGAGTCCAAGCACTCACAGGTGCTAAGAACCACACGACGGTACTCAAAGATGCGGATTTAGATCTTGCAGCAAGAGATGTTATCAGTGCAGCCTTTGGTTCTGCAGGTGAGCGTTGCATGGCATGTGCGGTTGTAACGGTTGAAGAAGACATAGCAGATGAGTTTGTAGCAAAATTAAAAGAATCTGCTGACGGTATTAAAATGGGGAATGGTCTTGATGACGGTGTGTTTTTGGGCCCTGTAATTCGAGAAGGGGCGAAGGAACGAACACTTCAATATATTGAAAAAGGTATCGAAGAAGGAGCAACATTAATTCGCGATGGTCGACAAGAACAAATGAATGATGGCTTTTTCGTAGGACCTACTATTTTCGAAAACGTAAAAACTGATATGACGATATGGAAAGATGAAATTTTTGCTCCTGTTTTATCGGTAATTAGAGTGAAAAACTTAAAAGAAGCTGTGGAAACTGCCAATCAATCCGAATTTGCGAATGGTGCTTGTATCTTTACGACCAGTGCATTATCTGTTCGTTATTTCCGTGAGAATATTGATGCCGGTATGATCGGTGTTAATTTGGGTGTACCAGCACCAATGGCATTTTTCCCATTCTCAGGCTGGAAGTCTTCTTTCTTTGGTACATTGCATGCTAATGGTAAAGACAGTATTGATTTTTATACACGCAAAAAAGTAGTGACCGCTCGTTATCCAGAACCGAAATTTGAGTAAATAAATAGAGTAGCTTGCACAGATTGTAATGACTTCGTGCAAGCTGATTCCAGATATGGAGGTGTTAGTATGTCAGAGTTACTAAGAAAGCCAAATGATAAAATAATAGATGAGGGTATTACACTTCTTCATGAAGTAACAAAAGCGAATTCGAAACTTCAATATGTATCATTTAAAACTGTTGAACTAAAGCCTGGTGCCATTATGACAGAAAGCCTTAGCGATATAGAATGCTGTATCGTAGCTTTAACGGGTAAGATTACAGTTTCCGATGGAGAAGAAACTTTTGAAGAAATCGGAAGAAGAGAAAGTGTTTTTGAAAAGGTTCCAACAGATAGTGTATATATTTCAAATGATAAGCAGCTAGAGGTTAAGGCTGATACAGATGCTCGAGTTGCTTTGTGTTATGCACCCTCAGATCATCCTTTACCAACACGTTTGATTAAAGCAGAGGATAACCAGATCGAGAAACGTGGAAAATATAATAACCAACGTCTCGTGCATAATATCTTACCTGATTCTGACCCAACTGCAAATAGTGTTCTGGTAGTAGAGGTTTTTACGGAATCAGGAAATTGGTCCAGTTATCCTCCACACAAACATGATCAAGATAATCTTCCGAATGAATCATTTTTAGAAGAAACGTATTATCATGAAATGAATCCCCCACAAGGGTTTGTTTTCCAAAGAGTTTATACAGAAGACAGAAGTATCGATGAAACGATGGCTGTTGAAAATAAAAATGTTGTTATCGTACCTTCGGGTTATCATCCAGTCGGGGTTCCAGACGGTTATACATCCTATTATTTGAACGTGATGGCGGGGCCAAAACGAGTTTGGAAGTTTCACAATGAAGCAGATCATGAATGGATTATTGATAGACAATAACTTTTAAAGGAGGCAATGATGATGGCAATTACATTTAATGCAGATAAAGAGTACGACATTATTGCAATTGGTCGAGCTTGTATCGACCTAAATGCGAATGAATACCACCGACCGATGGAAGAAACGATGACATTCACCAAATATGTCGGTGGATCTCCTGCTAATATAGCGATCGGCAGTGCGAAATTAGGACTTAAAACAGGCTTTATTGGAAAAATTCCTGACGATCAACACGGGAATTTTATTAAACAATATATGTCGGAAAAAGGTGTCGATACCTCAAATATGGTATTTGACACAGAAGGACGTAAGGCTGGCCTTGCTTTTACCGAGATCTTAAGTCCTGAAGAGTGTAGTATCTTAATGTACCGTGATAATGTAGCAGATTTATATTTAGACCCAACAGAAGTTGATGAGAGCTATATTAAGCAATCTAAGGTACTGCTTGTGTCAGGTACAGCATTGGCTAAAAGTCCCTCACGGGAAGCAGTTTTTAAAGCGGTAAGCCTTGCTCGCAAAAATGATGTAAAAGTTATCTTTGAACTGGATTATCGTCCATATACATGGAAATCACAAGAAGAAGTCTCGATTTATTATTCTGCTATTGCAGAGCAGGCGGATATCGTAATTGCGACAAGAGATGAGTACGATGTTATGGAAAACAGACAAACAAAAGGCGACAATCAAGAAACCGTCAACAACCTGTTCCAGCACAAGGCAGAACTTGTTGTTATTAAACACGGAGTAGACGGATCTTATGCCTATAAAAAAACAGGAAGTACCCACCATGGCAAGGCATATAAAACACAGGTTTTGAAAACGTTTGGCGCAGGTGATTCCTATGCTTCCGCTTTCTTATATGCGCTTATGAATGGCAAGGATATCGAAACAGCGCTTAAATTCGGAGGTGCATCGGCAGCAATTGTCGTGAGTAAACATAGCTCCTCTGAAGCAATGCCAACTGTATCTGAAATTGAACAGTTAATCAAAGATCAATCGGTTGATTAATGTAGAAAGGAAGTAGTGTAATGGGTAAAACAATTCGACTAACGACTGCACAAGCCTTAGTACGTTTTTTGAATAATCAATATATTCATGTGGATGGTGAAGAATTTCCGTTTGTCGAAGGAGTCTTTACTATTTTTGGGCATGGTAATGTCTTAGGTCTCGGTCAAGCGCTGGAACAAGAAGGAGATCAATTAAGCATTTATCAAGGAAAAAATGAACAAGGAATGGCACATGCGGCTATTGCCTACAGTAAACAAAAATTACGGCAAAAAATATTTGCTGTTACAACGTCAATAGGTCCCGGCTCAGCAAACTTAACGGCAGCAGCGGGTACTGCTTTGGCAAATAATATTCCAGTACTGTTTTTGCCGGGGGATACTTTCGCTTCAAAACAACCTGATCCAGTGCTGCAACAAGTGGAGCATGAAGATAGTTCGAACATTACAACAAATGATGCATTAAAAGCAGTCTCTCGTTATTGGGATCGTGTCGTTCGTCCAGAGCAATTGATGTCAAGTATGATTCGTGCCTTTGACGTACTGACAGACCCTGCTAAAGCTGGCCCTGTCACGATTTCGATTGCTCAAGATGTCGAAGGCGAAGCTTATGACTATGATGCATCCTTTTTTGAAAAAAGAGTTCATTATCTTGATCGTAAAGAACCCACATCGCGAGAATTAGAAGGTGCTATTTCCCTGATAAGATCTAGTAAAAAGCCTTTAATTTTAATTGGCGGTGGTGCTAAATATTCTCAAGCTAGAGAGTTCCTAATGAAGATTTCTGAGCAGTATAATATTCCATTAGTTGAAACACAAGCAGGTAAAGCAACGGTGGAATCTACTTTTAAAAATAATCTTGGTGGTCTAGGTGTAACAGGTACACTTGCTGCAAATAAAGCCGCTAAGCAAGCCGATTTAATCATCGGTGTCGGAACTAGATATACAGACTTCTCTACTTCTTCCAAAACTGCTTTTAATTTTGAAGAGGCCAAGTTTTTAAATATCAATGTTAGTAGAATGCAAGCTTATAAGTTAGATGGTTTCCAAGTAGTTGCAGATGCTAAGGTCACTCTCGAAAAAATTCTGCTTGGCCTAGCTGACTACCAATCAGAATTTGGAGAGCAAATTAATAATTGGAAAACCGAATGGAACCAAGAGCTTGCTCGTTTAGGAAGTGTTGCATTTAAGAAGACGGGCTTTGATCCTGAAGTGAAAGGTCATTTTACTCAAGAAATATTAAATGAGTATGCGGAAGCTTTTCAATCTAATTTGACCCAAACCACTGCGTTAGCAACCATTAATCAGACTATAGATCGTGATAGTGTAGTCGTTACTTCATCTGGATCACTACCAGGAGATATGCAACGAATGTGGGAAGCTAAGACGCCTAATACGTATAATGTTGAATATGGCTATTCCTGTATGGGGTATGAAGTTTCAGGTGCCTTAGGAGCCAAATTAGCAGAGCAAGATAAAGAGGTTTATTCGTTGGTTGGTGATGGCAGTTTTCTTTTATTACATTCAGAATTCGTAACAGCGATTCAATACAACCAAAAGATCAATGTTATGCTTTTTGATAATGCTGGATTTGGTTGTATCAATAATTTACAGATGTCAAATGGGAGTGGCAGTTACCAAACTGAATTCCGTAACACCAATAATCAAATTGTAAACATCGATTATGCAAAAATAGGTGAAGCATATGGTGCAAAAGTATATCGTGCTCATACTGTAGAAGAATTAAAAGAAGCGATAATAGGTGCAAAACATCAACCTAATTCAACGCTTATCGAGTTGAAAGTTCTGCCGAAAACGATGACAGATGGATATGAAAGCTGGTGGAATGTAGGTGTTGCAGAAGTAGCTAATGATGATAAGGTGACAAAGGCAGCAGAGGAACGGAAGAAAGTTCTCGATCAATTTGCAAAACAATACTAATGATATGCAAAGAGAGAAAAGAGTTGTGATAATATGCTAGTCTCGATGAAAGACATGATAGTAGAAGCCAAGAAAAACCACTATGCGGTAGGACAGTTTAATATCAACAGCTTTCAGTGGGTGACTGCGATACTTCGTGCAGCGGAAAGAGAGAGGTCTCCTGTGATTATAGCTTCCACCGATCGAATTGTAGAGTACCTAGGTGGACTGAAGCTTATCGCCACTACTACTAGAACTATTGTGGAAGAGATGAAGATTACCGTTCCAGTGGCTCTCCATTTAGACCATGGTTTTACAGTGGAACAGTGTATACGAGCAATTGATGCTGGTTACAGTTCGGTGATGATCGACGGTTCTAAATACCCTATAGAAGAAAATATTAAAATGACGCAAGAGGTCGTTGAATATGCCAGAAGGTTTGGTGTTTCAGTGGAAGCGGAAATAGGATCGGTTGGTGGAATAGAAGATGGTGTGGTAGGAGGCATCAAATATGCAGATCCTAGTGAATGTTTTCGACTAGTTGAAGAAACCAAAGTCGATGCTTTGGCAGCAGCGCTAGGTTCCGTACATGGCGAATATAAAGGAGAACCGAAGTTTGCATTTGATTTGATGAAGGAAATATCGGAAGGGACAGATATTCCTCTAGCCTTACATGGTGGATCAGGCATACCAGATCACCAAATTGTTCAAGCAATCGAGTATGGACATGCTAAGATAAATGTAAACACAGAATCGAATAAAGCATGGGCAGAAACGCTGAGAAAGCTCTTAACCAATGATCCGAAACTATTTAGTCCGCCTGATATATTAGGATCTGGTATGGATGCGATCACACAAGTCGTACAAGAGAAAATGAGATTATTTGGCTCTGTTAACAGAGTTTAATTAATCAAAAGGAACAGTATTATACAGATGCTGTTCCTTTTTCTATGCGAAGAATATAATCAGTCGTGTTCTGATAAATTTTGTCCTACGAATTTTTGTGCATTAATTCACTTTAATTCATTGACTAGATGAAAAAAAGATATTATCATTAAGTTAAGCGCTTTCTTAAATTTGCGAATAATATAATTTCATATCGAGTAAAGTAAAGGAGTATGCATATGCGGAACGTTAAGGTTGGAATCATCGGAGCAGGCAGAATCGGACAATTACATGCGAATAATATCTTACGCTCATCTCAAATTGAATTAAGTGGTATCTGTGATATAAATGTTTCACACTTAAAGGGAACTAACCTAGAAAAGTATGTACCAGTCATAACGGAGGATGTATCTGTTTTATTAAATGATCCAGAAATTGATGCTATCTTTATCTGCTCTTCTACAGATACGCATTGTTATTATATTTCTCAATGTGCGAAAGCAGGTAAGCATATCTTTTGTGAAAAACCGATAAGCTTTAGTTTAGAAGAAACAGAAAAAGCATTACGTAAGGTAGAAGAAGCTGGCGTAAAGTTGCAAATTGGTTTTAATCGTCGATTTGATACACATTTCAGTAAAATCCATCAGCTAATAAAGGATGGGAAAATCGGAAAGCCCCATATGATCAAAATTACTTCACGGGATCCTGAACCACCGAATGAAGCATATATTAAGTCATCTGGAGGTATGTTTTTCGATATGACGATTCATGATTTTGATATGGTACGGTTTTTGTCAAACAGTGAAGTGAAATCTGTTTCAGTTGTAGCGAGTAATTTAGTTGATCCCGTATTTGAAAAATATAATGATGTGGATACAGCTATTATTACCCTTACATTCGAAGATGATACATTGGCAACGATTGATAATAGTAGAAAAGCTGTTTATGGTTATGACCAAAGAATTGAAGTTTTTGGAGAAGATGGTGTTATGCTAGCAGAAAATGAGCGCAAGTCAAATGTCAAAATAGCAACAAATGAAGCGGTTACCATCGATCATCCAAAGTATTTCTTTTTAGATAGGTATAAAGTTGCTTTTGAGGAAGAGATTGAAGAATTCGCTCAAGCCATTCTAGATAATGCATCACTATCCTGTACAGGTGAAGATGGATTAGCGGCTCAGAAATTAGCCATTGCAGCAAAAAAAGCATGGGTAGAGAAACGTACGGTTGATATGAATGAAATTTGAGTGAAATGAGTTAACTTTTTTTTGAAGAAAAGGAGTGAGTGTATGCTATCGAAAGAACGTATTCAATTAGGTATTGCGCCGATTGGATGGACAAATGATGACATGCCTGAATTGGGTGGTGAGATAACTTTTGAACAATGCGTAAGTGAAATGGCACTTTCAGGCTTTTCGGGAACAGAAGTCGGTAATAAATATCCGAACAATCTTAAAGAATTAAAAAAGGCTCTTCAATTAAGAAATTTATCCATAGCTAGTGCTTGGTTCAGTGCATTTTTAACGACGAAACCCTATGCAGAAACTGAAAGCGCATTTATCGAGCATCGTGACTTCTTATTTGAAATGGGTGCAAAAGTTATTGTTGTATCAGAACAAGGAAAGAGCATTCAAGGTAATATAGACGAACCATTATTTAAGCATAAACCAGAATTTAATCAGGAAGAATGGAAAAAATTATCAGATGGTTTAAATAAATTAGGTAAATTAGCGAGAGAAAAAGGATTGAAATTGGTGTATCATCACCATATGGGTACAGGTGTTCAAACTGCTGAAGAAATAGATAAGTTAATGGAAACTACGGATAAACAATTGGTTTATCTACTCTTTGACACGGGGCATCTTTACTTTTCTGGAGAAGATCCTGTTGCTGTTTTAAAAAAATATATCGATCGTATTAAACATGTTCATTTGAAAGATGTGCGCGATTCGGTAGCCGAAATCGTTAGAAAAGATCAATTAAGTTTTTTACAAGCGGTCAAAGCAGGGGTTTTTACTGTCCCTGGCGATGGATCCTATGATTTTAAGTCTGTTTTTAATGTGCTGTCTGATAGCGATTACGAAGGATGGTTTATTGTGGAGGCAGAACAAGATCCTGCAAAGGCAAATCCTTTAAAATATGCAATTATTGCTCGTAATTATATACAAGAAAAAGCAGGGATATGAGGCTATACTATACGTAACAAAGATGTATGAGGATTTACAACATGATTTTATCTTATAATATTGATAAAATCATGTTGTAAATGTATGTAGATATAGTTTGTTTAACGGATATACATCTTAAGAGAGTAGGTGGATTATGAAAGTTACAATATACGATGTTGCAGAAAAAGCTGGCGTTTCAATTGCAACTGTATCAAAAGTTATAAACAGTACTGGTAATATGCGTCAAGAAACTAGAGAACGAGTACTTTCAGTTATGGAAGAACTTAATTATTATCCAAGTATGATGGCATCAGCGTTAACAGGAAAAAAAACCGAAACATTAGGATTGCTTGTTCCAGATATCTCCAATCCCTTTTTTTCTGAAATAGCTAGAACAATAGAAGATCGTGCACATGAGAAGGGATTAAGTGTGATTATGTGCAGTACAGATGAAAGTCCTGAAAAAGAAAAGAAGTACTTAGAATTATTGAGGAGAAAACAAGTAGACGGCTTTATCATCGCTTCCTCATTTAATGATAAAAATTTATTAAAAGGTATTAAAAGTGCCGGAACCCCTTTGGTAATGCTGACACAGGAAGCAGGTATGACAGGGATAACCTCTGTAGCTGTCGATGATTTTACGGGTGGTTATGATGCTGCCAACCATTTGCTGGAGTTAGGTCATGAGAAGATTGCCCTAATAAATGAGAATAGATTGAGTAGTAAAATGCGTGTTTATGGGTTTAGAGAAGCTTATGAATCACATGGTTACACGTTTACAGACGATATGGTTATCACTGCAAATGCTTCATTAGCGAATGGGAAAAAGGCTTTACAAACGATTATCCGTAATGGTAATTTGCCATCCGCTATCTTTGCTTGTAACGATTTATTAGCAATTGGTGTCCTGCAAGGTGCCAGAGAACGAGGTATAAATATTCCAGAAGATCTATCATTAATGGGTTTTGATAATACGATATTAGCAATTACTTCTGTACCAGGCTTAACAACGATTGCACAACCTATTGAAGAGATGGGGAAGAAGGTTGTAGATGTCATAATAGACTCCATTAATAATAAGTATTCGGGTTCAGAACGGATTTTGTATAATCCCGAATTAATGCAACGGGATACCACTAGTGCCTTTAGTAAAGAACGAGTCTGATAGTGTTTGTGATTCTAATACGAATACTCAATATACAATAAATAGGATGCTTGAATATCTTCCTTCAAGCATTTTTATTTTAAGGAAAGAAAGTATATAATCCTCGGTATCAACGCATTTGTTATTAAAGTAGCCATTTTGAAATAAACCGTATAGGAACCCATCGCTGCGGCTGTCCACTTCCCTTTCCATGGGATTTTCGACTAAGCTAACTTTTCCAAGCAAAACCCGCTTGAAAAAGTGGATCTTAGTCTAAAATCATCCCGTAGGAGTGGAAGCGGACGGCCTTCGCTATGGAGCTATTCTACAACGTTAGTG
>NZ_JAGFVL010000016.1 GCF_017599345.1 Gracilibacillus suaedae | reverse complement strand
CGACTTGCATGTATTAGGCACGCCGCCAGCGTTCGTCCTGAGCCAAGATCAAACTCTCAATAAAAGTTGACTTGCGCTCGCTTCTATAAGCTAGCAATGTTTCATGTTTATAATCATACTGGTTGTTTTGTTCAGTTTTCAAAGATCAATGGTATAAATGGTGGGCCTGAGTGGACTCGAACCACCGACCTCACGCTTATCAGGCGTGCGCTCTAACCAGCTGAGCTACAGGCCCATTTACGATGGAGCGGGTGAAGGGAATCGAACCCTCGACATCAGCTTGGAAGGCTGAGGTTTTACCACTAAACTACACCCGCATGGCATGAAATATTATATTAAGGAATATTTAATAATGTGATCGACTGGTCGGGAAGACAGGATTTGAACCTGCGACCCCTTGGTCCCAAACCAAGTGCTCTACCAAGCTGAGCTACTTCCCGGTCATGGCGCGCCCGAGAGGAGTCGAACCCCTAACCTTTTGATCCGTAGTCAAACGCTCTATCCAATTGAGCTACGGGCGCTTATCAAAGCGACATCTATTAATATAACACAATACGTTTGACTAAGTCAATAGTTTTTGATTATTTTTTGGTGCGGTCGAGAGGACTTGAACCTCCACGGGATTACCTCCCACTAGGCCCTCAACCTAGCGCGTCTGCCATTCCGCCACGACCGCTCGTTATTCTATGCAATTTAAATTATTAGATGGTGAGCCATGGAGGATTCGAACCTCCGACCCTCTGATTAAAAGTCAGATGCTCTACCAACTGAGCTAATGGCTCTTGATGCATTGTTAATCACGACGGGCAGCTCACTTAAAAGTCTCAAAAACTACATTCATAGTAGAATCAGAGAAACAGTAGAAGCATCCTCAACTACATCCACTTCATTCGATTTTATTCCATTCCAATCTACTTTGTGAAGAATCGATCAAGCAAGAGGAATAGTATATCCGTCATGAAGACGAATGGTTTAAGTTATTTTTAGTCAAAAAAATGGCTGGGCTAGCTGGATTCGAACCAGCGCATGACGGTACCAAAAACCGTTGCCTTACCGCTTGGCTATAGCCCAACAATGGCGGTCCGGACGGGACTCGAACCCGCGACCTCCTGCGTGACAGGCAGGCATTCTAACCAACTGAACTACCGGACCTATTAAATTTCTAATATAAATGGGATGACCCGTACGGGATTCGAACCCGTGTTACCGCCGTGAAAGGGCGGTGTCTTAACCACTTGACCAACGGGCCATTAATTTGAAGTGTTAATGGCGGAGAAGGAGGGATTTGAACCCTCGCGCCGCTTACGCGACCTACACCCTTAGCAGGGGCGCCTCTTCAGCCACTTGAGTACTTCTCCATGGCTCCACAGGTAGGATTCGAACCTACGACCGATCGGTTAACAGCCGATTGCTCTACCACTGAGCTACTGTGGAATAATAAGTCAATTCATGTTGACGACGTTAAATATAATATAATAATCACATCGAATTGTCAACTGTTTTTTATTATTTTTCAGTTGCTGCCACAAATCAAAGACAAGCGTCTTTCAAAGTGACGCCAATATAATTTATCATATTGTTTGCATCCTAGTCAATAGAATTATCGATTTTTTTTATTTATTTTGAAGCAATGATAATTTACCTCTACACTTCCCACACCGATACCTTTTTACATTGATTCTTTTTCGTCGTTTATATACATGGTAACAAGAGGAACATTGATATTGATATTTAAAATCATTATTCATCGATGGCAAAGGATTACAATGTCTTGGAGAATTCGTTGCATTTAAAAGTTGTTTGAACTCTGGATCCCGGTGTTGATATCCTTTTCCTTCTACATGGAGATGGTAATGACATAGTTCATGTTTAATAATACCAACAAATTCTTCATACCCTAATTCCTTATAATATTTAGGATTCAATTCAATTACTCGCTTAGCTGGTATATAACGACCACCCGTTGTTCTTAATCGCTTATTAAAACGTACCTCATCAATAAATGGTTTGTTAAAAACTTTATTAGATATATCTTTTGTAAGCTTTTCTAATTCATTCTGTGTCATCATTTCCATGCTTTCACACCTATCTATCATATTACATAACATAAAACAACATTATTAATTAAAGGATGATAAACATGCCTAATTGGTTAAAAAGACAATTAGCAGGCGCATTCCTTCATAAAAATAAGTATCAAATTCGTTTGTTAAATCAATGCTGGTTTTTCTACTGTGATAAAGAACAAAATAAGGCGGAGTAAAAGGCACCGAAAAAGTACCCTTTACTCTCTTTTTTTACACCAGAAAAAATAGGTGGTTAGCAAGTCACCGTAGTCAATCTTATGGCAGCTACGGCTCTGCTCTCATCTAAAAGCTTGGTAATCGTCGAGCTTTCTTTAAGATGGAATCATGGTTAAAGCAATCCGTTGTTTAGCATGATCTACTTGATCTACCCATACTGTGATCACATCACCTACAGAAGCAATGTCCATTGGATGCTTTACAAACTTATTGGACATTTTCGAAATATGAACTAATCCATCTTGCTTTACTCCAATATCAACAAACACACCAAAATCGACTACATTTCGCACGGTGCCTTGAAGCTCCATACCACTTTGAAGGTCTTCCATCGATAATACATTTTTCTTCAATAGTGGTTTTGGTAAATCATCGCGAGGATCTCGATTTGGACTAGCTAATGCCTTCAAAATATCTTCTAAAGTTGGCAGACCAATTGCTAATGAGTCAGCTAACGCTTTTTTGTCTAACTGATTAACTAATTCCTTCAATTGTTCCGTCCCTAAGTCTTTAACCGAACAATTTACTTCTGTTAGAATCTGTTTTGCTGCTGCATAGGATTCCGGGTGAATCGGAGTTCGATCTAATGGTTCTTCCCCATCAACTACTCGTAAGAATCCGATACTTTGTTCGTATGTTTTGTTCCCTAGCCTGGGTATGTCTTTTAATTGTTTGCGAGTAGTGAATTTTCCATGTTCATCACGATATTTCACAATATTATTTGCCACCGTCTTATTTAATCCAGAGACATACTGTAATAAAGAAGAAGAAGCAGTATTTACATTGACTCCAACCTGGTTTACCGCTGTTTCAACAACAAATGTTAATGATTCTGTGAGCTTTTTTTGACTGACATCATGTTGATATTGTCCAACACCGATTGCTTTCGGTTCTATTTTTACTAACTCTGCCAAAGGATCTTGAATACGTCTGGCAATTGATACCGCACTTCTTTCTTCCACCTGTAAATCAGGAAATTCTTCACGTGCTAATTTGGAAGCGGAATATACACTTGCTCCTGCTTCATTAACTATTATATACGCAATGTCCAACTGATGTTTATCAATCACACCTGCGATAAATTGCTCTGTTTCTCTTGATGCTGTTCCATTGCCAATCGCAATTAACTCCACTGGGAATTCCTCTAAAAATTTGATGACCTTCTTCTCTGCACCTGCCGTGTCATTTTTTGGTGCTGTCGGGTACATCACATCTATTGCTTTTACCTTCCCAGTATCATCAACAACCGCTAATTTACATCCTGTTCGGAATGCTGGGTCCACACCTAAAACATATTTACCTTTTAACGGTGGCTGTAATAATAAATTCTTCAAATTTTTAGAGAAAATATCTATAGCTTGTTCTTCCGCTACATCTGATAAAGTAGATCGAATTTCTCTTTCAACTGATGGTTGTGTTAATCGCTTATAGCTATCTTCTATTACTTGAATGATAAATTCTTTTATTTGTGTAGTTGCATTTTTTTGAATTACTTGATTTTGAAGGTACTCTAGTACACCAGCTATTGGCGGTTCAATCGATACCTTTAGCACATCTTCTTTTTCACCACGATTAAGTGCTAAGGTTCGGTGTGAAACAATTTTATTTACTGCTTCACTATATTCGTAATACATTTCAAAGATTTTTTTCTCATCCAACTCTGGCTTCTTCGCCTTGGAAGTAATGAGTCCTTTTTGGTGTGTCAGCTTACGGATGTGTTCACGGTATTTCGGTTCATCTGCTATCCACTCGGCAATGATATCTTGAACACCCATAAGAACATCTTCAATCGTATGTAATTCATGTTCTTCTGATAAAAAGTCAGAAGCTTGGGCCAAATCAATATTTTGTTGGTTATAGATAGTTTCAGCTAATGGCTCTAAGCCCTTTTCTTTGGCGACTGTTGCTCTTGTCCGGCGCTTCTGTTTATATGGGCGATACAAGTCTTCTACTTTTTGTAGTTGTGTAGCTTGTTCGATTTCCTTTTGTAAGTCTTCTGTTAGTTTTCCTTGTTCATCAATTAGCCTGATCACTTCTTGTTTACGATCAGCTAATGTATTAACGTAATTCCATGCGTCTTGAATATCTTTAATTTGCACTTCATCTAGGGAGCCGGTCATCTCTTTTCGATAACGTGCAATGAATGGGACGGTATTACCTTCCTCTAATAATTGAATAACACTTTTTACCGCTTTTTGATTAATTTTTGTCCTGTCGGTAACTGCATTAATTAATTGTATATATTCTTCACTATTTACCAAAGCGTTTCCTCCTTCATACTAATCCTTCTTTATTCTAACAAAAAGAATGGGTTAGTTCACATAAAACCTGAAAAGAGTATGTTCTCCGCAATGCCGAATTTACACTCAACTCAAAAAGAATGGAAAAGAGCAAATCCACGCACAGTTACCTTACAGATTATAAAGATTACACCATTTTACAATCTCTATAAGCTAAAAAGGAACCCCGTTATTTAACGGGATTCCTCATTGTATTTCATGGCAATCAGGGTAGTGTCGTCATCTAGCTTTTGCTGATAGAGATAAGCAAAGGTGTCTGTAATATGATCTACTTCTTGATGAAGAAAATACGAGTTGGATATTTCTTTAGTTGTTATACCATCAGAGAACATGACAAAAATCATACCTTTTTCTAGCTTGTCTGTCATCACTTTGAACGGTCTATCATATCCACTTAAGTAGCCAGCCTGAGGAATATTTCTTTTTTTAATCGAATTAGTTGTTATTGTCATTAAACCTATATTTCCGATCGAAGAATAAGCATAATGTTTTAAATGCAAGTCAATTTGTAAAACCCCTAAGACTACACCGCGTTTTCCTACTAACTTTGCATTGCTTTTTCTCATCATTGATGCAACAGAATCATCTTTATTATCTCGAATCACTTCCATCACAATTTGTGATGATTCTTTTGCAAATTCACCACTGCCAAGACCATCAGCTAATGCACAAATAAACTTGCCGTCAGACTCATGGTAGAAATAGCTGTCTCCACAATAATAATTACCTTTTTTAGCTTTTTGAAAAACAGACACTTCTACTTGATGACTACTTTGCATTAACGAATGGCCTCCATATTCTCAGCTTGTAGTGCTTCTCGCAGTTTTTTCAATGCATGACGTTGGATTCTGGATACATGCATTTGTGATATTCCTAATAATTCTCCGGTTTCTTTCTGACTTTTATTCTCAAAATAAGTATATCGAAGAATTTCCTGTTCTCGTTCATTTAAAATAGGCATTATTTTTTCGAGTAACAATTGACGATCTACATCTTCATATCCAGACTCTTGGTTGCCGACTAAATCCAATATCGATACTTCACTACCATCTGCGTCCGCCTCAATTTTTCGATCAACCGATAATGCATTGTAACTTTGACTCATTTCCATCGTTTCAAGTACTTCTTCTTCTGTTACTTCTATATATTCAGCGATCTCTTTAATGGAAGGTGATTTTTGATTGTCTGTTGTTAGGGCCTCCGTCGCCTTTTTGATTTTTGGCCCTAACTCTTTAATTCTTCTGGGAACATGTACACTCCATGTTTTATCACGAATAAAGCGTTTAATTTCTCCAATAATCGTAGGGATAGCAAACGATTCAAAAGATCTACCTACATCTGGATCGTATCTCCTAATAGCTGCTAAAAGCCCTAACATTCCAACTTGTTCGAGATCCTCGTAAATCGTTTCATTTTTGGCATATTTTCGAGCCAAAGATTTTACAAGTTTTTGGTATGTTAAGACAATTTTCTCTTGTATCTCTTGATCCTCAGGGTTCTCTTGAAAGGCACGAATCCACTGGTAAATCTCATCCTCACGATTATTGTGTGGTCGAGATTTGGTCGTCATTGATATCCACCTCATTTTCATGGAGGTATTTGGTCATTAACACAATCACACCATAATCGTTTTTGATCTCTACCTTGTCCATCAGAGCTTCAATAAGAAATAGGCCAAAGCCTCCTTCTCGCAAATCTTCAATGGATTGATTATTTTCATAAGGTCCTATATCTTTTTTAATTTTTTGCAGATCAAAACTACCTCCACGGTCAGCGACCATCACTTCTAAGCGATCTTGATAAACACCAAAACCAATAGTCACCTCTCCGTCATCACCCGTTTTATATGCATGTTCAGTGGCATTTGACAAAGCTTCTGATATAGCTACTTTTAAGTCTTCAATTTCTTCGTAGCTAAAACCCATTCGGTTAGCAATACCTGATGTACTTAACCTGACTACTCCTACATATTCCGCCCTTGCCGGCACTTTCATTTCAATGAAGTCAAAGGATTCCATATTATTTCCCACCTCGTACCGTTGATTCAATATCTATAATGCTATCTAATCCCGTAATGTCAAATAATCGTCTAACACGTTCTTGTAATGCGACTAATCGTAAATCACTATTGTTTTCTTTAGTTGACTTCAGTGCACTAATGAATACTCCTAACCCAGTACTATCCATATAGTTAACACCTTCAAAATCTACAACAACCGTCGTTCCTTCATTCTTTGTTAATGGTAATAGAGCTTCTTTTAGTTGAGGGGCGGTATAGGCATCAATCTCCCCAGCTAATTTCAACTCTTGTGTTTCACCATTATCAATACGTTCAATATTCAAGTTCAAAACGGTTACCTCCTCATCATACAGTTAAGTTTGATTAATAGATATATTTGTCATCTATTGAATGACAGTTAAGACATGTCAGAATGTTGATGTTTGGCTTACGTTTCACCATTCCCTATATCTTTTCACGATAAACTATTTTTTCAAAAAGATTAGCGTAAAATCATCTCTTAACTGAAAATCCTGTAGACGTTCAAAATGGCGATATACTGACTCTACCGCTTCCTGCGCAGGCAAATGCATATATTGACGTATCACTTCGAGCACTTCTTCTGTTTCTATAAACCGTTCTCCGATCCGGCATTCAGTCACACCATCGGTTAGCAATACGACCATATCCCCCTGTTCCATGGTAATGTCAAGCTGTTCATATGTCACTTGACAAGAAACACCTAATACCAAACCTTTTGTTTTGATTTCAAAGAACTGATCTTTCGCTGCACAGTAATAAAAACCAGGCTCATGACCAGCCGATGAATACTGTAAGTAACCAGTTTTATAATTAAACAATGCATAAAACATGGTAATAAACATGCTAGTGTTCGCTACATTTTGACCTACCACACGATTTAAGTGTTCCAATATCACACTTGGGCTTCTCATGGTATCCGGAAAACTATCTAAGGAATATTTGATCATTGACATCGCTAATGCTGCAGGTATTCCTTTTCCAATGACATCAGCAATCGCAATGCCTAGATTATTAGACTCATCCGTTACAAAATAATAGTAATCACCATTCATTTGATGAGAAGGTACACTAATCGCACCTATATCCATGCCCTCTATATCCGGTTTCGTTGTTGAAAGGAGAGTTTGTTGCATATTAGCAGCGATTGAGATTTCCGATTCTAGCTCTCCTTGTTTTTCTCTTAAAGACTGAAATTCTTGATAAGCTAACCCGTATGAAATCATTGTTTCTAAAAGAAAGTTCATAGAAGAGTCTATCTCTGTTGGTAAATCTGGATATAACTCTTTTAATGCTTGTATATGCACATTAATAATTTCCTCAGGAGATATATTATGTTGCATCGATAACTTACTAAATTGTTCCGCTTGATATAATGACTTTTCGTCTTGTGACGCTATATATTTTTTTAACAAATTCCGATAATTGTTGACATCGAATTTATAGGGCTCCATCTCATTACCTCCTAACTACGATTAGTACAAATTTTTTAAACTTCATTGTCATTTTGGTATAGGGGTAAATTGAATCTTCTCTTAATCAGTTACTCTAGTAACCTAGCTTACCGAACCCATTTGATCGTAGTTATGGTCGTTCCCTTACCTGGTTCAGACACAACATCAAAATAATCCATTAATCTTTTTACACCTGGTAGCCCGGCACCGAGTCCCCCTGAAGTAGAGAAACCGTCTTCCATTACCTTGCTTAAATCATTAATTCCAGGCCCTTGATCAGAAGCGATGATTTTCAGCCCTTTCTGATTCATCTTTTCCACTGTTTCATAAGCTATTTTGCCTTTCTTTGCATATAGGTAAATATTACGAGCTAATTCTGAAATTGCAGTAGCGATTCTGGCTTGGTCTACTGTACCGAATCCAAGGTCTTTTGCTAATTCTCTACCCATCTGTCTTGCTCCTACAATATCCCATTCTTTATTTATTTGTACACTTGATTTTGTTATCATGACTACTCCTCCAGTTCCTGGCGAAGTTTAATCAGCCCCTGTTCTAAATCAAGTGCTGTTGGAACATTTTGTAAATGAATTCCTAAATCAATTAAAGTCATCGCAACTGCAGGTTGAATACCAGTTAACACTACTTTTGCGCCCATTAGGTCTGACATAGATACAACGTCACCTAACACTTTCGCAATAAAGGAATCGATAATATCAACAGAGGTTAAATCGATGACCACTCCTGTTGCACCACTTTTATGTATTTTACTAAGTAAGTCTTCTTGAAAATCAATTGCTGTTTGATCATCGAGATCGATTTGGATAGATACCAATAAATAATTGTGTAGTTTTAATATTGGTATTCTCATTAAAGCACCTCCTTATTTAAGTGAGTCAATGATTTTAGTTATATCCTCATCTTTGGAATTTTCTAAATCAACTATCTCACGGTTAGTTAATTTTAATGCCGTTTTAAACCCTTTTCTTAACGAACTCTTTGTCGGGAATTTACCAAGATCAATACCTAAATTAACAATCGTCTGTGCGATTTCCGGTCGAATCCCTACTAATATACAAGTTGCTCCAATTAAACGCACCGCTTCCGCAGCTTGAATAATATGGTGAGCTACCATTGTATCCACGACAGGTACACCAGTAATATCAATCAATACAACTTCCGAATTGTGTTTCATTACACCTTCTAACAGGTTTTCCATTATTAACTTGGCACGTTCTGTGTCGATCGTTCCAATTAACGGCATCACGGTAATATTGTCCATCACAGGAATAAGCGGAGCAGACAATTCCTGTAGCGCCATTCTCTGCAACGAAACGGTATGTTCCCAGCTTCCTGAGTATTGGTTCACCAATTGGTTGATAATGGGTTCCACCCAATCTTCGACAATACTTAAAATACGTGAGAATTCCTCTGTATCTACTTGATCAGATTGACTTAAAATAAAGTCTATCGTAACCCTCCTAAACGTTTGCAAACCGTCTGTAATATAACTTAATGGCCAACCGAGATTTATAAGGCGTTCAGCAAAATCATCCATTTCCCCTGTATCGCCTCGACGGTTAATACTTGCGAAAATAACATTAATAAATTCTTGGTTAGTAGTGTGGTATAAACTATCAGATATACTAGAAGTGTAGTCAGACTCGCGTTTTTCTGTTATCTCATCTAACCAGTTTTTAGAAATAACATCGCTATTCTCTATTACAATTCTCCGTAATGCTTCTGGCATTTTTTCAACCTCCGCTAAATTTCTTTTCTATCTCATAGTCTACAATAAAAAAAGATATTTTACGATTAATATTCATTTTATTTTACAAAAATAGTCATTTTTCGCTATTGCTTACTAAAAACACCCTTGCTTCTATTTCTAAAAAGCAAGGGTGTTTTGAAGATAGAGGATTAGAAATCAGTTAAGCCTAAACTAATTTCTAATCCTCTATCTATACGTTCCATCATGTTACTGTCTAATTGTGTTATTTTATCTGTTAATCGTTGTTTATCAATCGTACGAATCTGTTCCAATAAAATAACAGAATTCCGTTCAAAGCCATACTTTTCCGCATTAATTTCGACATGTGTTGGCAATTTTGCCTTTTGGATTTGGGCAGTGATGGCCGCAACAATAACAGTGGGGCTAAAACGGTTTCCAATATCATTTTGCAAAACTAATACTGGACGCACACCGCCCTGTTCAGATCCCACAACAGGGGAGAGATCGGCGAAATATACGTCGCCTCTTTTTACAATCAAGACCTACACCCCGCTCACTAAGCGCTCTAGGGTGTTTTCTGCCTCCTCTTCCGCTTGAAAAGCTTCTGAAGCAATATTCAAATTGATTTTTGCCATTTCCATATAACCTCGTTGCATCGATTCCTGGATATGGCGTTTTTTCGTTTCACGTAAATACGTCTTAGTTGCCTGGCAAATAAAATCACTTAAATTGCTATCTTCACTTTTCATCAAGCCATCCACCTCATTCAGCAGGTTTTTAGGTAATCTCACAGCAACTTCTTGTAAGTCTTCAGACAAAACCATACACCTCCACCAACATTGACAAGCCTAAAATGATAATCCACTATAATCATACCATTCCGAAACAGGCATTGCAAAGGGGTTTTTGATAATTTTTCATTTTTTTCTACAATATATATTCAGTATTACCAGAAGATTGAAGAATTATCTTGTCTTACCGACTATTTTTTAAATTATTGTGAATATACTCTTGGAACTCGATCACTAATCATACAAGCAATTTCATAATTAATCGTGTCCAAGCGCGCTGCCCATTCGTCCATCTCGATCCTTTCTGCTCCTTGTGAACCTATTAATGTGACTTTATCTCCTACTTTAGCAGGTTTGGTTAACCGAACCATCAATTGATCCATACAAACTCGACCGACAATTGTACACCGTTCACCGCCAACTAAAACTTCTGCACCTTGTAAGGCACGACGAATACCATCCGCATAACCAAGGGGGACAGTACCAATCCATTCCTGCTCTTCCGCTAAATATGTCGCCCCATAACTAATTGGTGTTCCTTTGTCTACCTTTTTCACATGGATTAAGCGACTGTGTAATGAAAGTGCTGACTTTAGATCAATTGGCTTTTCTGTTTTGACAACAGGTGATGGATACAGTCCATACATGCTGATACCAAAACGGACAAAATCAACCATTTTTTCAGGGAAACGCATGCTTGCCGCACTATTCCCTGTATGCACCATCACCTTATGTTGTGTCCAATTGTTTTGAAAAATATTCCATAGTTTATCGAACTGAGTTAATTGCTTTTCAAAATGTGCTAGCTTTGCTTCATCAGCAGTGGCAAAATGGGTGAAGATCGCCTCTAAATAAATATTTTCATGCTGAAGTAACGGGATAATTTCTAATAATTCCTGCTCTGTCCGAATACCAATACGGCCCATACCAGTGTCCCATTTAAGATGAACCGTGAGCGGTTTTGGAAGGGTGAGCTTTTGCACTTCCTCAAGCCATTCTTTCTGATAACAAGTAACGGTAATATTATGTTTCGCAGCAATTTCGGCATCTTCCGGACGGATCCATCCCATAACTAAAATAGGAGCTGTAATACCTCCTTGGCGTAGGCGCAATGCTTCGTCTAAAATAGCGACAGCGAGTCTTGTTGCGCCTCCTTTAAGTGCTGCATTGGCCACTTCGATATCCCCATGCCCATATGCGTTTGCTTTCACTACTGCATAGATTTGCGTTTTATCTGCTAATTTATTCTTTAATTGCTGTATATTATATATAATATGATCCAGATTCACTTCTACCCAAGAATCACGGTAAAATTTTTCCTCCATGTTGATACCCCTTCATTTTGATTGAGTCTAACGCAATCCATTATAAACTATTTAACGAAAAAACGGTATGAATTAAACACCAGATTACACACGACATATCCTTAAACTACACAAAAAAGATGCACATTCGATATGAACGGCGAAGTTGTGGAAGTTCTGTTTGTTCGAAGTAGCTCGGTAATGAGATGTGCGGTCACCTAAGACATCATTTTGAAATATATAGTGATGATAACTACCACTCCGGCTGTCCAATTCCTTTTTCTGGATATAGTCGATTATCCTCGGAAGAGAAGACTTTTTCCTCGGAACAGGACGGCGCTTCCGAGGATATCTCCTTCCCTTCCCTGGATATAATCGTTTATCCCCGGAAGAGAAGACTTTTTCCTCGGAACAGGATGGCGCTTCCGGGGATATCTCCTTCCCTTCCCTGGATATAATCGTTTATCCCCGGAAGAGAAGACTTTTCCTCGGAACAGGATGGCGCTTCCGGGGATATCAGACAACATAGTAAACACTACGAAGTTTTCTGCTGGAGCGTATGGCAGCACTCATCAAAATCCAGAATGGAAGAGAGCAAATCTATGTCCACTTTACTTCGTAGTTTATGTTTTCTCTAAAGCTTCCTATACTGATACAGAAAAAAAGCAGACTTCCTGAAAAGTCTGCTTTTAGCTTATTTCATTGCGTTTTCCGTTGACATGGATCTTGCTACTTCTTTCATTTCTTCTTTCGTTAATTGTTCACTTGCGACATAATAATTAACGCCTTGGTAATGCCATTCTAATGAATTCTCAGTGAGTGCGCCGACGGTAAAGCCTAAATCGACTGGTTCACCGTTTACTACTTCTGGTACTGCTGTACTTGTCGGGAGCACTTCAACTGTCTCTTGAATAATCGTGAAATTTTTATCTCCTTCATAAGATAACATCACACGTTTACCCTTTTCGACGTCCATTTGATCCTCTTCCACTAGCTCTGAACCTAAATTTTCAGAAGGATAAAGCACAGTTAATTGTGATGGTAGGTCTTCTTGTGCCATTACAGGTACTCCGAAAATACTGCTCGTCATGTTTGTTTCCATATCAAATGTATTTTCCGGTAAATCTGGATCTATCTCAAAGTCTGTAAACTCTACTTCAACTAACGGATTTTTATCATGATCCAATACCTTGACTAACACAGGTTCGTAAGTCTTTTTGTCAAAATAAATGGTTTGATATGGCAGGTTACTATTGCTTTCATAACTTGTTTTCGTTTCAAAGACAAAATAACTGTCTGTCACCGTAAAGGTAGCATCACTGTCATCGACTAAGTCTTGTATTAATGATTGGAAGAGATATGGCTGGCTATTGTTTTCCGGCCATTCACTTTGAAATTTAAAGCTTTTGTTTAAAGCTGGCGTTAATACAAACACCCCATCGTCATTACGTAAAATTATTTGGCTACTTTCCTCATCATTTTCATTCTTTAGCAATACACGATAGTAGTCTTTTTTCTTGTGGGCAACTTCAACTCGGTATGCCTGTTTTTCTTTTCCTGTATCCAATGTCATCATTGCCTGTGATTGATAAGCACTCATATTCTCCGCGATATCTTCCAGTTTCTCCACAACATCGTCCTTAGACTTTTCCCCACAAGCTGTTAACACAATAAGCAATAAAATACCGATTACTAAACTTTTATATTTTTTCATCGCGACATCTCTCCTTTGTCTCATCTCAAGTGGACAAAGGGAACACGATCACACGTTAAGATAATGCACGAAATACTTGCGATAGTCCTTCGATCACATCGGTAGCTAATAAATCCCTCTCTGTGTGGTTATCTTCCAACAAATAATCTGCTGATGTACCATGCAGGTAACAGCCATTTGCAAGAGCTGGCAGCAATTCTTCATGCTGCATAATCATGGTGAGTAAAATCCCTGACAAAACGTCTCCTGTTCCACCTTTTGCTAAACCGGCATTCCCTTGGTCACTGACAATTTGCTCACCATTAGGTGCTGTAATAATAGTGTGCTTACCTTTTAGCACAACATAGACTTGATATTGTTCAGCGAACTGCCGGGAGATAGAAAAAGGCGACCGCTTCACTTCTGGGACAGTTTTGTCTGTCAGCATAGCCATTTCTCCATAATGTGGTGTAACCACAATCGGTGCCTTGTACTGCAACAGTGTTTCCAATAATGGTTTTGCGTGATACAGACCATCTGCATCAATTAGTATTGGCTTGTCTAGTTTTTCAATCAAATCGGATAGCAGCTGAGAGTCATCACGTCCGATCCCCATGCCAAATGTAATAGCATCTATTTTTTCAAAGGCTTCAAGGTCACGGTCTGTTAATCGGTTTGTTAAGTTTGGCAAAAGGTGATACGTTGCTTCGATGCAACTACCCGATACGATCGGGAGATTCTCCTTAATTGTTGCAACAGTTATCAGCCCCGCACCTGAGCGAAGTGCTGCTCTGGCAGCTAACACAATTGCTCCCGGCATCGTTTGCTGACCACCAATCACCAATCCTCTGCCATTAGAACCTTTGTGAGCATACTTTTCGCGTTTCGGAAAAGTAGCTCGGACATTCTTTGCACACCACCTTTGTTTCGACGCATGTTTAGCATAAGCTAGCTGTGGTATACCGATTTTCACCGTTTCCCATTCGCCATAGTAAATGCTAGTCTTTTCACAAAAAACCGTTTCTTTTGGGGCTTCAATGATATAAGTTTGATCTGCATATATAGCAAGATCAACCTCCAATCCATCATTTGCCGGCAAACCACTTGGAATGTCAACCGAAATTTTCTCGACAGGTAAATGATTGATTACGTCGATCATACTCCGGATTGGCTCACGAATTGCTCCAGAAACACCTATCCCCAGAATCGCATCCATAACGATATCATAATCTACTAATTTTTGCTTTAACTGATGCGAGTCTGTCACATGGGCCAGCTTGTCTGACGTATTTAACCACAACGCTTTATGAAAGGCTGCCTCACCTTTAATTTTATGATCTGCTACTAATTGAAAAACCGAGACATCATAACCATATTCCGCTAAGTAGCGGGCAATAACAAAACCATCACCACCATTGTTTCCACTGCCAACTACGATTGCTATCTTCTGGTTGATATCATAGCTTTGAATGACTTGTTGGGCTACTTGTGATCCGGCGTTTTCCATTAGAATCTTGCCTTCGATTCCCCCTTTTTCTATCGCATAACGATCTATTTCGTACATTTCTTCCGCGGTTACGATGTACATCTTGTTCCCTCCTACCCGCACTAAAATAGTATGAGACAACCTCCCTTAATATGCAGATTCACTTTCAATTATTACTTGTGCCACTGCATAATCATCACTGTGAGAGATTGATACGAAGCATGTCTCAGCATTTAAAACTTTTGATTTCAAAACAGGTGCTCCATTCTTTTTGTTCATAATTTCAATATCCAAAAAACTTAATGGTCCAATCCCAGTTCCTCTTGCCTTCGAAAAAGCTTCTTTTGCCGCAAACCTTCCAGCGATAAATTCTATTTTTCTTTTATCAGATGGAAGATTCTCTAACGATTTCTTTTCTGTTTTCGTTAATATTCGATCCAACATTTTCGGTTGACGTTCTACTATTTCTTTTATTCGTTGCAACTCTATAATATCAATTCCGATTCCTTTTATCATTTAGATCAACTCCATTTTATATCGTAAGTATAGCTTAAAAACGGTGACAATTAAAACGGTTAATTCTACTGTCCATATCATTTACAGTTGTGCTAAAATATAAGCAATTAACCATAAAAGGGAGAATGCTATGTTTTTACGTACGGAAAACTTTCGAGATTTTCTACAATTTTATCCGGTTGTTTCAGCGATTATCGCGTTTCAAGTCATTATTTGGCTTGTCGTTGGAATAGTGCCTGGTTTAGGGGAATGGATTTATTCAATGGGGGTTGGTTCGAATTTTTTGATTAGCCAAGGTGAATATTGGCGATTAGTTACACCGATATTTCTGCATGCTGGGTTCGGTCATATCCTATTTAATTCCTTTTCACTGATTTTATTTGCACCAGCATTAGAGCAAATGCTTGGGAAAGTAAAGTTTTTAATTGTTTATTTTACTGCCGGTATTGCTGCAAATATTCTTACTTATGTTGTTGAATCGAATCCGCTTTACACACATGTCGGTGCATCAGGTGCGATTTTTGGCTTATTTGGGCTATATTTATTCATGGTCTTTTTTGAAAAACGGTTAATTGATCCCCAAAATGCACGACTCATTCTAATCATTTCTGTAATCGGATTAGTGATGACCTTTTTCCGGGCAAACATTAATGTCGCAGGTCATTTATTTGGGTTTATTGCCGGGTTTGCGCTCGGTCCTGTTATCTTGAGAAATGCACAACCTTTCTCTCCGTGGAAAAATAGACGAAAAGTAAGAGATGATGATATTGGATTTGACCCTAATCGTTGGAACAAAAAACGTTATCGTTACAAGCCTTATTTGAAGCCAGTTTTATTCGGTATATTGATCGCATTAGTTTTACTCGGATTCATCTCCACTCTATTTTAACCGAAAGGAGAATGTATTTTGACAGCAGTTTGGTTGTTTACCGTATCATCCGTTATCGCTGGATTAGGTATTTTATTTGCCTTTAAGCGATTAATGAGAGGATTATCTTATCGGATTAAACGAAATGAATTTCATTTTAAAGGTTTGCAAAAAGATCAAATTCGCTTTTTTATTCAAGTTGGCTTAATCGAAGCAATTCCAATATTCCTGATTGTTTTAGGATTTATGTTTATGGATGAGGAAAGCTTATCCATTGCTAGCTTAATATTACCTTTACTCATTATATTAGCTGTCATCATCTTCAGTTTGCTTCAAATTCAAAAAATCAAAGCAGAAGTGATGGATGTAGCATCCAGCCTAAACGCAGAAGAACTCAGCTATATAAAATCACTTTCTTTTATTGGCTATATGACTGTACTAGGTATTCCTATTTTAGCAATCGTTGCGATATTTTTAATGTAATGTGGCATTAATTCGATCATGGTCATGTTACAGACAGAATTAGAAATTATATTGAAAAAGTGTCCATAAGAATTATTCTTATGGACACAAATGTTAAATATTTAGTTATTCTGTCTATAAGATCAAATAAAATCCTAAAACAAAAGTCCGTTGCAGTGTATTGCAACGGACTTTTGTTATCTTTTATTATTACGTTTGTTTTGGAATTTGCGGTTGCGGCCGCCTCCCTGTTTGCCTTTACGACCAAATCCGCGTTTATCATTTCTGAATTTTTTGTTATTACCTTTATTATTTCCTTTTTTAACACTTACCGGTTGAACAGATGTTAAGGTAACTGGTGTTTGTCTTCTTTCTTTGGTTAGCATTTTTAATGCTGCAGCGACAACTGTTGCGGAATCGTATTCGTCTAGAATTTCGCTAGCTGTCTCACGGTAATCCTGAAGTTCTTTCTTTTCAATTGTTTTAATTAATTTTTGTACTGTCAGCTGTTGTTGACCTCGTTTTGCTTCATCATAACTAGGTGCTGTCATACGTTTCATTTTACTTTTTGTAACTTTTTCAATTAAATGCAAGTGTGGCATTTCTCTTGGTGTAATGAAGGAAATAGCCTCCCCCATCTTACCAGCACGACCTGTACGTCCGATACGGTGTACATAGCTTTCTGGATCCTGTGGAATATCAAAATTATATACATGGGTTACCCCAGAAATGTCTAATCCTCGAGCAGCTACGTCGGTTGCTACGAGAATTTCAATACGACCGAATTTAAACTTTTTCAAAACGGATGTCCGTTTACCTTGGGTTAGATCACCATGGATTCCTTCTGCACGAAAACCACGTGCTTGCAAACCTTCCGTCAACTCATCGACACGTTTTTTGGTACGTCCAAAAATAATCGCTAATTCAGGAACATGAATATCTAACAAGTTTGTCAAGGTATCGAATTTCTGTTTCTCATGTACTTCTACAAAGAATTGATCGATATTCGAAACCGTCATTTCCTTTGATTTTACTTTTACCTCTTCCGGTTGCTTCATCAATGTTGCTGCAATATCACGAATTTCTTTTGGCATAGTTGCAGAGAACAATAAAGTTTGTCGCTCTTCCGGAATCGCCTTTAAGATATCACGAATATCATCGATAAAGCCCATGTTCAACATTTCATCTGCTTCATCAAGTACAGCAGTGTGTACTTGATCGACACGAATAGTACGACGGCGTAAGTGGTCTAATAACCGGCCTGGAGTGGCTACCACAATATGCGGACGATCCTTTAATGCTTTAATTTGGCGTTCCATATGTTGTCCACCATAGACAGGTAGTGTACGAACACCTTTGAACTTCGCTAGTTTATGCATTTCTTCTGACACCTGTATTGCTAATTCTCTTGTTGGTGCAACAATCAACCCCTGAATTTTACGTTCGTTAGGGTCAATTTTTTCGATCATTGGAATACCAAAGGCAGCGGTTTTACCAGTACCCGTTTGTGCCTGGCCAATAACGTCTTTACCTTCCATCCCTAATGGAATCGTCTGAGCTTGAATTGGTGTTGCCTCTTCAAATCCCATTTTTTCTAATGCTTTCATAATTGACGCTGAAATACCTAATTGATTAAAATTTGTCACTATTAATTTCTACTCCTTTTTCACTATATAAATCTCATCTTTATTATCATTTTTTTCGTCGTTATTATCAGTGTATCCAAGTTATACAATCTACATTAAAAAAATATGCAAAAAGTAGGATAAGCTACTCTTTGTCACGGTGCTAACCGTCCGCAAGACCTCCAACTTGAAGCTTCGAGCATTGCCAGGAAGCTAAACGGAAGATAACGGACGCTAACATCCTGATAAGTTTCACTGTACACCAGTAGGGAAACCGCTCACTGGCGGAAGTTTCACTTTAAGATGCCGTTATCGTAAGAAATCTTGACTTTGACTAAGATACATACGAATAACAATGAAAAAAGCCTTCCTCCACATTTGGAAGAGGCTTATAAATGACCACTCAATGGATTATTACATCATAACACACTCTTCACGTTAATTCTATATAATATTTCGTATCGTTTCAAACAATTGCGTTTATACTGGATAGATATCATTAGGATTTCTTAAAATAATTGTTATACTTAAGAAAAAGATTGATTTTTAATATTGTAGGTGATGTTGTGAATAAGCATTTCATTCCATATATAGCGATTATCATCGGTGTAATCTCTGTTTCTACAGCTGCGGTACTTGTAAAATTAGCAGCAGAAGTCCCTTCGGCCGTGACAGCCAATTATCGCTTGTTATTTGCAGCAATTTTACTGTTACCATATATTCTTTTGAAAAGAAGAGATGAATTAAGGAGATTAGCCACAAGAGAATGGATACTAACGATTATAGCTGGTATCAGTTTGGCAATTCATTACATCGTATGGTTCGAATCATTTCAATATACATCTGTAGCCAGTTCTACTGTAATCGTGACATTACAACCTATTTTCGCCTTTATCGGCACCTATTTGTTCTTTCATGAACGCTTTTCTGCCGGTACAGTAATTAGCATGCTGATTGCCATTTTAGGCAGTGTCATTATTGCGTGGGGAGATTTTCAAATAGCTGGAGAAGCCCTTTATGGTGATTTTCTGGCATTGTTAGGAGCTATGTTTATTACGATTTACTTTTTACTTGGCCAAGGTGTGCGGACAAAAATTTCGGTGATGAGTTATACATTCATAGCATACAGCATCGGAGCATTAACGATTATTGCCTATAATATCGCTGTTGCGAATCCATTAACAGGTTATGAGCCAAATGAATGGTGGATCTTCCTAAGTCTCGCCATCATTCCAACGATTTTGGGACTCAATCTACTGAACTGGGCACTAAAATGGGTAAGTACATCCGTTATTTCAATGGGGATCCTTTTTGAACCAATTGGTGCATCATTACTCGCTTACATCATACTAAACGAACTGATCACTTGGTCCCAATGGTTGGGAGGTACCATTGTCATCTTCGGCCTGCTTCTGTTCATCGCCAGTACCCGGAGAAAACGAAAAATGAAAATCACGATTGAACACAATTAGACAGAGGTGACCTATCCTCTGTCTTTTGTTCTCGAAGACACTTTTTCTTATTTTCACTTTACTTTGTCCTCGAGAGCACTTCTCGAAGACACTTTTCTTCATTTTCGCTCTACTTTGTCCTCGATGGCGCTTCTCGAAGACACTTTTCTTCATTTTCGCTTTACTTTGTCTTCGAGAGCACGCGCTCGTTAACCGAAGTCTTACTTTAACAAAAATTGATAGACAGCATTAATGACGACATCTTTATCCTCACCCAGACAAATTAGATGCTTTGAATCATGGAAATATATAATCTCCGCATCAACTGGTATTTCTTTGTCCAGATAATGTACTGTTTTGTATGGCACCATTCCGTCCTGCATTCCTTGTGCAATAAAAACTGGACAGTGAATCTTCTTCAAGTATGGTTTGGTAAATTTCATGCATTTCAAAAACTCTCGAATCGCCCTAACAGGAACAGATCCATATTTTGTTCGGTAGTGATTATACAAGGCATCCTCTTTCAACTTTCGCCTCACTGCCTTTTGAGCGAAATTTATTAAATCAACACTTATCCGCGGAATACTAATATACCTTCTTGATGTAGATAGCAGGACTAACTTCTTACACGTATACTTTGCTGCTAAATAGGCTGCTATCATCCCCCCCATAGAAAAACCGATCAAATAAATGTCGTCATGGTCTTCCTTCAATTTTAAATAGGCTTGTTCTGCTTCGTTTATCCAATCTTTATAGGATACATGTAAAAGATCTAACCCCCTTCCCTCACCTAAGCCATGTCCAGGTAAACTGGGTGTTACTACATGCCAATCTGTATGTTTTTCTATGTAAAAAGCTAGTGGCTCTACTTCATATGGACCACCAGTGAACCCATGAATAATTAGACATGCAGTCATTAGTTGTCTACCTCCTAATCAATTGAGACTATGATCAATGGGGGGCTAACCCTCATTAGCAAAACCGCCAAAGTGTTATATCTCTAAACTTATCCTTGTGTTACTTGAAGCTTGAATCGGGAGCTTACAGGCATTTAGCACCGTGATAAAATATCTGCCACAACAGAAATCCTTGCCACAATCGACAAGGATCATTTTACATTATTTCTGAAAAGATTTTAAAATATTACCGAAATTTTTGAATAAAGGTGATACCTGTTGATACGTGTTTGCGACTTGATTCACGGTATTAAACACTTTATCCAAATCCATTTCACCATTTTTATTCTGAAAATACTGCAGCATCGGATTATTTGGTTTTCCGAAAAAAGAAGGCGAAGGAGTGTCGAACCCATCATATGGATTTGGTACCATCGGCTTTTGATAATATTGAAAGGGTGTCATCGGCATTGGTGATGTATATGTTGGCGGTTGATAAGGATACATCCCCTGCTGATAAGAATTTTGATAATTAGAAAAGCCATTATATCTGTAATCCATTTGCTCCCCTCCATCTGCTAATTTTGTATTAGTTTATGCAAATAGAAAGGAATTGGTTCGCTACTACCTAAGTAATTTCTTTAACTTACTTTCCTGAAAACCGATAATGCGATAATCATTATCGATAATAACCGTAGGCGTTACATAAATGTTCTCTTGCTGTAATTGCCGTAAATTTTCCTTATTTATTGTTGTATTTTTTATCTGAAATGGAATATTCCGTTGTGTTAAGTAATTTACAAGTTGATCACATTCTGAACAATTATCACTAACATATACGTCTATTTGTCGTTCCTTCATGTAGGCAACCCCCCTGAGCTATATTTATCTATAGTAATAATTACCCACTACAAACAACATATAAACCTATCATTTTCTATTGTTTTTCAGAAAAATGATCTGCATACATCCCCAGCTTTTTCAAAAACTTAATCACTTCTACCTTCTCTTCTTCATCTAATCCAGCAGTTATTGCTTCAATTTGTTTCCAGTGCTCTGGAAATATATCATTAAGCAACTGTTGCCCATTTTCTGTAATAGACGCATAGGTAATTCTCCGATCACTAGGACATGGTGTTCGTTTCACTAACCCTTTTTTCTCTAACTTATCTACCACATATGTAATACTTCCACTAGCTAATAAAATTTTATCTCCTATTTTTTGCAAAGGTTGTTCTCCCTGATGATATAGTAATTCCAATACACCAAAATCAGTTGTATTTAATCCGTGGCTTCTAATATCTTTCGCCACCTGGTCGGCAACCGCTCGATAAGCCTTTGACAACACAACAAATAATTTCAGGGAAGGGTCTTGCTTCTTTTTTAAATATTCGTTTCTCTTTTGATCCATCCCTCTCATCCTCTCTCTCATTATCTATATATGATTGGTATTATAGGTAAACAACTAGAACTAGTCAATTTTTGATGGAAAATAATGTTTTTTTATTATCCAGTATCCAAATATAATAATCAAATAACTAATCGTAACAGGATATAATAAACTAAAAGCCAATGCCACATACGTGAACAATCCTATTATTTGATCAACAAAGGATGGCGTATACCATTTTTCATTTAATGCTTTAACTTTTCTCTCCATCTCAGAGTCTAGTAAAAAGAATAGAGCTATAAAAACAAATAGCAGTTGAGCTATTAACCACCAACTCCATGTATTCGTAAGTAAGACAACCACTGAAACAACCACCATTACTATGATACTCAGTAAAGAGGATATTTGCCAAAAAGCAGTTGTTATTACTGCGATATTCCAAGGAATACTGTGAAATAATTTGTCTTTGAAAATCGCATTAAAAAAACTGGCTACAACCTTAATAAAGATAAAGACCGACAATATAATGGCGATCCCCTGTAATAGCTGCCCTCCTCTCACGGATAGCACAATCATAGTAATTAAAATGGAAAACAGCATCGTATAGATAATACTGATTTCCTGATTAATACTTCGTCTCCATAATTTTCGCATTAGTTTAGCCGGCTGCTGATAAGGAAAAGGAAGTTTAGCTCTTTTGGATGTGAAAAGTGGTTTCAAGAAATAATTTCTTCTTTGTTGCTTTACTTGATCCATTCTACTCATCTGTTTAATAAAAAACATGTTCCATTCTTTTTCATCACTTTTCTCAATCACTTTCATCCAATTGACCTTCATCAACCGACGAGGCCATATCCATACATTTAGGGCACATAGGAAGATGATAAGCATCCAGACAGATTCCGTGTTTAACTCTAATAATGCAAAAGCCAGCCGAATTACACCAATAACCAAAACAGCCAACAAATAGAGTCCGATTTTTTTAAAACCTTCTATCTGAAAAAAGTACCATTGAGGTATGACCGTTAATAACAATACTATTAAAACAGCAACATACCATTTTACGAGAACTAATGTAGAAAAAGGCGTAATCAGCACTAGTAGCAACAAAAGTAACGTTAAGGCTATCAATCGTTTTCTAATTACGGTCCATAAAGCATATAACCATATATTCTTTATCGAAAAAGGAAGTGACGTTAATTTCCATTCTGCACTTGTAATCATTATCGAAGGATGATGAAAGGAAAGTATAATCGCACCAAATATCAAACCAATTACTATTAGCGGAAAATATAATTCGATATTTTCTTGATAGGACATAAAGACAGCTTCCATGCTTTTGAACGTATCATACGCAATAAATAAAAACATGATCGCAAATAAACCAGTATAAATAGTTGTTGTCCAATCAAAAGCCACACCAAAGGCTAATTTATATAATTTTTGCTTTTTACGTATGCGACCCTTTTTAAGAAATCGCATCATCTGAATGGTGGCTTTCATTCGGTCCCTCTCCTTGATAGTGAGTGGAAATCTTCCATCAACCCATGTTCTGCTACGCGCCCTTGATGTAGCATAATATATGTATCAGCTAATTCTTCCATCTTCTCTAATTGATGGGAGGTCAGTAGAATGCTAGTACCATGTTCCGCCTTTTCCTTCAACATTTCTTGCAGGTCATGAGCTGCATGTACATCTAGTCCCATAAAAGGTTCGTCAATTAATAATAAAGGGACATCTGGTAATAATGCACATATGGTTTGTACTTTTTGACGCATACCTTTCGAGAGTGACTCTGGATATTCATTTAGTTTATCAGCTATTTCGAATTGCTCTGAAAGTTGTTGCGCACGTTTTGTAAATGTTTTTTCATCAAGTTGATAACTTTGGCCATATAGTTGAAAGTGTTGCATCGTTGTTAGTTCCGGTAATAAAAATGGTTCTTCCGGAATATAAGCTAGTTGCTTTTTAAAGGTGATAAATGATTGATCTTGATCCACTTGGTTCAAGAGAATCGTGCCTTCTTTTTTGTCTTGCCACCCCATAATTGTTTTCATAACGGTTGATTTTCCTGCTCCATTGTGCCCAATCAAGCCTACAATGCTTCCTTCTTTAACGGAAAATCCTACGTCCTCCAGGATGGTTTCTTTCCCAATTTTGACTTTTAGCTGCTTCACTTCTAACACATAATCGCCCCCTCTCTTATATACGAAAAATATTGTCAAAAGGTTTCCGAACTTGTAATTTTATACAAATAAGCGATAAAAAATAGTACTGCTCTATTTATCAGAATTGTAATAAATACATACTGCGAAGTAATGGAAGTTCTGTTTGTTCGAAGTAGCTTGGTAATGAGATGTGCAATCACCTAAGACATAATTTTGAAATAAATAGTGATGATAACTACCACTCCGGCTACCCAATTCCTTTTCCTGGATATAATTGTTTATCCCCGGAAGAGATGACTTTTTCCTCGGAACAGGGCGGCGCTTCCGGGGATATCTCCTTCCCTTCCCTGGATATAATCGTTTATCCCCGGAAGAGATGACTTTTTCCTCGGAACAGGGTGGCGCTTCCGGGGATATCTCCTTCCCTTCCCTGGATATAATTGTTTATCCCCGGAAGAGATGACTTTTTCCTCGGAACAGGACGGCGCTTCCGAGGGGATTGCACGACGACATAGAAAACACTACGAAAGTAATTTTTGTTCGAATAGAGGTTGCACTTGTTCTCAACGAAGTATTCTGCCAGAGCGTATGGCAGCACTCATCAAAATGCAGAATGGACGAGAGCAAATCCATGTCAAGTTACTTCGTAGTTTATAAATCTTATGAACCATTTGCAGATAAAAAAAGAGACAGTGCTGAGACTGTCTCTTAGGCTAGCTCTTCTTGTAAGAACTCTAATACATCATCTGGTGTTTTAGTGTAGGCACTGTGGCGATGTGCTAGTTTTTCTCCGTTTTGGAAAATAAGTAAGCTTGGGATACCCATTACTTCATATTTTCCTGCTAATCCTTGCACCCCGTCGCTATTCACTTCATACCAATCATAGTTATTGTATTGTTCTAAAATATCACCGATAAACATATCCATACGCTTACAGTCAGGACACCAGTCGGCATAAAATTTAATAATAACCGGATCTTCTGAAGCAATAATTTTATTAAACTGTTCTACTGATTGAATAGCTTCCATTATGCATTCTCCTTTTTCAACTGGTACTTTAATAAAAACTAGCACGAACATAATTTGAAAGCAACTATTCTGTTTAGCGATACTCCACTCGACCTAGTAAATAGGCGAATAGAAGGCCACCTGCAAAGGTAATAATACACATCACTGTCGAAATAACGCTAACTGGCCATCCTGGGAAAATAACAAATACAGATCCGATCACCATACCAATCACAATAGCGTAAGTTGCAGTTGGAAATGACGCTAAAAAATAATGAATGACTTTACTCATCAGTACAATTCCTAATATAATTCCAACTCCGACTGTGAAAATAACAACGACATCTAAATTTTTTATTGCGCTGATAATCGTTGTATAGGAGCCGATTACGTATAAAAGAAAGGAACCACTAATCCCTGGTAAAATCATAGCCGCGCTCGCTATAAATCCTGAAGCGAACAACCAAATATAAGTAGAAGGTTCAAAGTGCGTAACTACCTCTGGATCACCTGTTTGAAAGAAAGCCATAGAACCAACTATACAAGCACCAACCAATATCAATAAGATATGGTTCCCCTTAAAGTTCTTTTTGGCATTCGATTTTTGAAATAAAAAGGGCAATACACCGATAATTAACCCTAAAAAAGCAAATTGTGTTTGTTTTGGATAATGTTCAAACAACCACTCAATTAATCCAGCCAATAAGAAAATAGCTGTCAAAACACCTACACCAAGTGGAATTAAAAACATAAGATGTTTCTTGAAATCCTTACTAAAAAAACCATTCACCGCTGCTATTAATCGGTCGTAAATACCTAATACAACAGCAATCGTACCACCACTAACACCTGGAACAACATCACTTGCTCCCATTAACATGCCACGATAAATATTTCGCCATTCCATTTCTCATTCTCCTCATTCTATAAACTCAAGATCCTCGATATTTTGTGAGAGATGCTCTTTTATCTCTGATAAATGATCTGATGCAGCAGGCAACTGTTGGTCTGAGACATTCTTTAACGGTAATACTTGCAAATCTGTTATGGTTTCATCAATGAGATCAAACTGAACAAAAGTCGGTAAAAAGGAGGGAGAATGTACCTTTACATTTGATCCATCCTTTGTAATCGAAAATTGTAAAATCCCGCCGATTTTTCTGTATAGTTCATATTGACCTGAAAGAAAATTTCCTAACGAATAAGCTACCAACGTTTGGTTACCATCTTTACCTTGCAACCAATCGATTGGCTGCAGGACATGTGGATGATGACCAATCACGACATCTACCCCAAGATCTGCTGCAAATTGTGCTAAATCCTTCTGCTCCTGATTTGGCAGGCGCTGATATTCTTGACCAAAATGATAACTTACTATTGTAACGTCCGCTAACTCCTCAGCTTCGGAAACATCTTTCTCAATTTGCTTACGATCTATTAAATTAACTAAATAATCCTTCCCATCTGGAATCGGTATGCCGTTCGTACCGTATGTATAACTTAAGAAAGCTACCGAAATACCCTCTTCTGTATCTAAAACTCGTAATGTCTGTTGGTCTTCCTCACTTTTGAAGCTTCCTGTATAATGCATGTTAATCTCCTCATAATACGCAATCGCATTGCGAATCGCTTCTTCCCCTCTATCCAGTGTATGATTATTGGCCATCGTTACAATATCGACACCAACTGCTTTCAAATCATCTCCTAAATCAAAAGGGCTGTTAAATTGCGGATAGTCGGATAAACCAATTTCTTCTCCTCCCATAATCGTTTCCTGATTAGCCATTGTAATATCTGGCGCCTTTAAATAATCCTGCACAGGTTTGATCATCGACAAAAAATCATATTTTTCACCATTCCATGCATCATTATAAACTCGTTCATGAATCAGCAAATCTCCAATCGCAGCGATATCTATTTCACTCTTCGCAAAACTGATATCAGATTCTTTTGAAGATCTTTCTTTTTTATCGATATGGTGAAACTGACCCTGATATTCTTCATTTCCTGTACAACCCGTAACAAATAAAAACAATAACAAACAAATGGTACTAGCATACTTCATATGAAAACTCCTCCAAGAAGACTCACCTTATTTTAACATAAAAAGATAAAATTTAATGTTAATAAAATGAAGTAATCAATGATTTTCATTCGTCAGTTACTAGTGAAGGGAAAAAAGGAGGTTAAAAAATGATAGATGTAAAAGACATCAACCATACATTTTTATTAGGAAAAAAACAGAACGAAACTGCACTTCCAGTCTTAAAAAATATTTCGTTTTCTGTAGATAAAGGGGAGATTCTGGCGATAACAGGAAAAAGTGGTTCTGGTAAATCGACCTTACTCAACATTATCGGCGGATTTATGAAACCAACTAGCGGGTCAGTATGGATTAAGGAGTTGAATGTAACTAAATTAAACGAAGGAGAATATGCAGACTTCCGATTAGATAATATCGGTTTTATCTTTCAGAATTTTCAATTGATCCCTAGTATGACCGCATTCGAAAATGTAGAACTACCACTAGTCTTAAAAGGGCTGTCAGTTAAAGAAAGAAAAGAAAAGACCGAAGAAACATTAGAAAAAGTCGGTCTCTCCAATTACCATCATCATTATCCCAGCGAATTGTCTGGTGGTCAGCAGCAACGCGTAAGTATTGCTCGAACACTCGTAATAGAACCACCTATTATTCTTGCTGATGAACCAACAGGTAGTTTAGACAGTGAAACCGAACAAGAAATCTTAGATTTGATTACCGGATTAAATAGGGACTTAGGCATTACCTTTTTAATGATTACACACGACGAGGAGGTTGCTCAAATTGCTTCGAAACAGATCCATATTCATGACGGTGAAATTGTAAAGGAGGAAGTTAGTGCATGACTTTTAAAGATCAATGGCGGTTTGTCCGCAGAAATATGAAACGGAGTAAGTCAAGAATATTCATGACGATATTGGCAACTGCAATGGGGGTCGCGTTTTTAATTGTTTTAGCTTCTGTTGGTTTTGGTTTACATACAACCTTTATCGACGATATCATTCGAGATCGATCTGTGACTAAAATTGAAATATCTGGGCTCGAAAAAGATAACGACATTGCACCAATTACAGATGAGGAAATAACAGAGCTTGAAAAGGTAGACAGTATGAAAGCCGTCACCAGACAACTTTCATTAAGACAAACACCTCAGTTTAACATCGAGGATTACAGTGGAAGCGTAGAAACAGTCGTCTCCCACTTCCCATCAGAACTAAAAGCAGGTATGGAGCTAAAAGAAGGTGATTTACCGGAAGACCCATACGAAGTAGTAGTTGGTCCCCATTTTATCGAAAACCTTTATCCTGATGATCTTCCAGTTGATGAAGAGGTTTATGATGAAGATGGAATGATGAAAGAAGAATTTAAATATGAGGAATCACTTATTGGTAAAGAGGTGGATATGGTAGTTGAACAAAATGTAGATGATGAAACGAAAGAACATGAAATTACCTTAACCATTACTGGTATCGTAGAACCACCTGCTAGAGATTGGATGCAAGATAGACAAGTATATATATCGGAGGATGTTTTAACTGAAATAGAATCATTCACGGAAACATCTAGAGGAGCCATAATTGATCCTAACTATCCTGATGCTGAGGAAGAAGTTACTGGTTATGATAAAGTCTATGGATATGCTAATTCGTTGGAAGAAGTTCAAGAGATTTCGGAGTATTTAACGGAAGAGAATTACTTAGTATATTCTGCAGCGAGCGAACTAGACTACTTAAATACCTTTTTTACGATCGCAAAAGCCGGGCTGATTTTTATTGGAACGATTGCCATCATAATTGCATCGATTGGTATATATAATACGATGACAATGGCCGTTACCGAAAGAACTTCTGATATTGGCATTATGAAAGCAATTGGGGCCCACCCGAAAAAAATTAAGCAGATCTTTTTGCTTGAAAGTAGTTATATCGGTCTAATTGGGGCATTTATCGGTACCGTAGTAGCTTTTGTAATTAGCATTCTCTTAAACATTGGATTACCATGGATCATTGAATCTGCCTTTGAGCAGGAGTTACCTGAAGGCTTCCAATTTTCCAGTATTCCTCCTTCATTGATTCTTATTGCAGCTGTAATCTGTTTAATTGTAACGGTTCTTTCTGGCTTAAAGCCTGCCAAACGAGCTACACAAATTGATGTGTTAAAAGCGATGAGAAGAGAGATATAGAGAGTTATTTACTCTCTATATCGTATTTTTTACGTAAACTATCAGGCGCCATCTTGACCATTTGCTGAAGAATCAATGTCGCAACCATAACATCATCAAATAAACCGAGCACTAACAAATAATCGGGTATTACATCAAACGGGAAAATGATATAACCTATGATGAGGATAAGTGATGCTAACTTTGCAGTCACTTTTACTTCTTTGGATAAGTAGAATTCCTTAAAGAAAGGAAACGATTTACGGAATTTAAATAGAAATTTGAAGCGTCTAAAAAAACGCATGACATCCCCTCTTTTCTTGGATTCCATTACTTAAAATATACCCCAATATCTAAGTTAAAAAACCTACCACAATAGATACACCCTTTCGCAAGCCAATTAATTGATAGTAGATACAACCTGCAAAGTTGTGAAAATTCTGTTTGAAGTAGCAAGGAAATCAGATGTGCGGTCATCTAAGACATAATTTTGAAATATATAACGATAATCACTACCACTCCGGCTGCCCACTTCTCTACCCTGGATATAGCCGATTATCCCCGGAAGAGAAAGCTTTTTCCTCGGAACAGGATGGCGCTTCCGGGGATATTTCCTTCTCTTCCCTGGATATAGCTGATCATCCCCGGAAGAGAAAGCTTTTTCCTTGGAACAAAATGGCGCTTCCGGGGATATTTCCTTATGTGGTTTTGAACGTCGGCATAGAAAACAATACGAAAGTAATTTTGGTTTGAGTAAATGTTGCACTTCTCCCAACGAAGTATTCTGCCGGAGCGGTTTGTCATCACTGTCCAAGGGAAAAATGGCAGAGAGCAAATCCATGACCAGTTATTTCGCAGTTTATAAATCTTGTCCAACATTTTTGGTATAAACGAAAACCCGTTTTGATAATCTTTCGCTATCAAAACGGGTTTTTCTTGCTTATGCATTAACCTTTTTTCTTCGCTGCTTTTTCACGTTCGTTTTTGTTTAAAATCTTCTTACGTAAACGAACTGTTTCTGGAGTAACCTCACAATATTCATCGTCATTCAAGTATTGAATTGCTTCTTCTAATGACATTTTACGTGTTTTACGAATAGTTGCTGTTTGATCTTTCGTAGCAGAACGTACGTTGGTTAAGTGTTTTTCTTTGGTGATATTTACCGTTAGGTCATTCTCACGGTTATGTTCGCCAACGATCATTCCTGCATATACTTCTGTACCTGGCTCAACAAAAATGACACCACGGTCTTCCAGGTTCATGATACCGTACGTAGATGCTTTACCATTTTCTAATGCTACTAGCACACCTTCACGACGGCCACCTACCTGTCCTTTAACAAGTGGAGCATATTCTTCAAATGTATGGTTGATAATACCATATCCACGTGTTTGTGTCATAAATTCTGTAGCATAACCGATTAATCCACGAGATGGCACTTTAAATTCCATACGAACTTGTCCAGTCCCGTGATTCACCATATCCAGCATTTCACCTTTACGAGCACCGAGAGACTCCATAACCGGTCCCGTATAATCCTCCGGTACATCAATTTGAACACGTTCAATAGGTTCACATTTTACGCCATCCATTTCTTTAATAATAACTTCTGGCTTAGAAAGCTGTAATTCATAACCTTCACGACGCATGTTTTCTACTAATATAGATAAGTGTAGCTCCCCACGACCTGATACCGTCCATGCATCTGGTGAATCGGTTGGGTCAACACGTAAACTTACATCTGTCTCTAATTGTGACAACAGACGTTCTTCGATTTGACGAGAGGTAATATATTTACCTTCTCTACCAGCAAAAGGACTGTTATTGACAACAAATGTCATTTGTAATGTCGGTTCGTCAATACGTAAAATCGGCAATGCTTCCTGATGTTCAGTAGGACAAACCGTTTCACCTACGTTAATATCCTCCATACCAGCAACCGCAATAATATCTCCGGCTGTTGCTTCTTGAATTTCGATTCGCTTCAAACCAATAAATCCAAATAATTTAGTAACACGGAAGTTTTTTACTGAACCATCTGTCTTCATAAGTGATACTTGCTGTCCAACTTTAATTGAACCACGGAACACACGACCGACACCGATACGTCCTAAGTAGTCATTGTAATCAAGCATCGTGATCTGGAATTGCAGAGGCTCATCCGCATTATTAACAGGTGCAGGAATTTTTTCTAAGATCGTTTCAAAAATTGGCTCCATCGTTTCCTGTTGCTCTTCATCTGGATAACTGGATGTACCATTTAACGCAGAAGCATAAACAACTGGAAATTCTAATTGATCATCATCAGCACCGAGTTCAATAAACAAATCTAATACTTCATCGACAACTTCGTCCGGACGTGCATTTGGTCTATCGATTTTGTTTAGTACAACGACCGGCTGCAATTTTTGTTCCAATGCTTTTTTTAATACAAAACGGGTCTGTGGCATACACCCTTCATAAGCATCCACCACAAGTAATACCCCGTCCACCATTTTCATGATACGCTCTACTTCTCCACCGAAGTCAGCGTGTCCTGGTGTATCCAATATATTAATGCGTGTATCATTATAATTAATCGCAGTATTTTTCGCTAAAATCGTGATTCCACGTTCTTTTTCAATATCGTTGGAATCCATTGCACGTTCTTCCACTTGCTCATTTTCACGAAAGGTTCCTGAGTAACGGAGTAACTGGTCAACTAACGTCGTTTTGCCATGGTCAACATGGGCAATAATCGCAATGTTGCGAAGTTCTTCTCTCAATTGCGTCATTTTATTCTCTCCTCTTAAAGATGCGTTCATCGTATTACAACTTACCTAGTATATCATAATAGTCAGGAATTGTTATCAATAATCATTATTTTTTTCAAATTCCGTAAAGATAATCGTAAATCTTGCCCCACCATACGGCGCGTTTTCTGCTTTAATTGATCCTCCTGACCGCTCGACAATTGCCCGTGCAATCGCTAAGCCAAGACCTGTCTCTCCACTCTCACCTTTGACAAAACGATGAAATAACTTCTTCAATAATTCATCATCAATTCCTTCGCCATCATCCGTAATTTGGATTTTAAATTGTTTATTTTCGGTAAACCCCGTCACTTTCACCTGTGTATCCGCATGTCGAATCGCATTGGTAATGATATTCATCACAGCTTGTAACATTTTTTCTGCATCAAACATAACTTCCACTTCATCGACTTGATTTTGTTTAACTTGAATATGTTTTTCGTTAGCGATCGGAATTGCTCTTTCCATAATTTGTTCCATAAATATTTTACTATTTACCCTTTCTGGTCGATAGATATCTGCTTCACTATCCAGTTTAGCTAGTAAAATAATTTCGTTAATTATTTTTTTCAGACGTTTAATTTCTTCTACCATCACTTGCAGACCACGTCTAGCTTCTTCTCCCTCAAATATTCCATCACGAATACCTTCTGCATAACCTTGAATCGTCATTAATGGTGTTTTAAGTTCATGGCTGGCATTTTGGAAAAAGTGGTGCTGTGACTGAATAAAACTGTTTAACTCATTTGCCATTTCAACAACACTTTGCTCGACCTCTTTAATTTCTCCCGTTGCTTTTACTTCTTCCATCTCATCAAATTTACGTTTTTCAATTTTTTTTAACTGATGCTTTAGTTTCGTTAATGGTGTGACAAGTTTTGTTGTCAAATAATGGCTAAGCAAAACAGCTACCGCAATTCCAATCAGGAAAATCAAAAATAAACGATTCATCAAGCTTCTCTGTACGTCCTGCAAATCATCTAACGGTGTAAGTAATACTAAGTGTTGAGTGGACAACGGTGACAAAATCGGAATAATCGATACCACATAATTATCATTTTTTCCCTGCCATAAAGGCTGTGTCCTACTGTCAAGATCATATTCCTGAACCCACGATTCAATTGTATTCATATTGGGAATCGAGGAAAACACGATCCTTTCACTTGCTTCATCATACGCAAAAACTTGCAAATTATATTGCTCGAGCATTTGCAATAACCGTTGTACGTTTGTCGTATTATTGAGATCTTCCGACAATATGAAATTGACGATTAATTCCCCTTTGTCCTCTAACTGGCGTTGCTCGTCCTTAATTAACATTTGGAGCATTTGCGAGTAAATCATAATACCAGTAACCGTCATAATGACCACTAGTAAGGTTGTAAAAGCAATTGTTAATTGATATTGCAGTTTCATTTTTGGCCCTCATCATATTCTAGGCGATACCCATATCCCCAAACGGTTTCAATTGGTAAACTATCTAGTTTTTTTCTTAATCTTTTCACTAAATCATCCACTGCCCGATCACTCCCGAAGTAATCATCACCCCAAACCAGTGTAAGTAATTCTTCCCTTGAGAAAGCACGGTTTGGTTTTTGAGCAAAGATCTCTAACATCGCAAACTCTTTGGATGTGACGTCAATTTCTTGATGTTTCCACTGTACAATTCGTGCTGCTTTATCGATCTCCAATTCTCCTAATTCTATAACTGCTGTTGAGTTAGATTGCTGTATTGGCAACGCTTCTGCTCTTTTAAATAAACGTTTGACTCTCGCTACTAATTCTCGCGGACTAAACGGCTTCGTTAAATAATCGTCACTACCAAGTTCCAAACCGAGGATTTTATCTACTTCCTCATCTTTTGCCGAAATGATAATTATCGGTACTTCACTGACTTGACGGATTTTTTTACATAATTCATAGCCATCCATTCCTGGTAACATAATATCAAGAATCCACATATCAGGTTGTTCACTTTGAGCACGCTGCCAAGCATCTTCTGCATTCTCCAGTAGTGTTACTTGAAATCCTTCCTTTATTAAATAGGCTTTCACTATATCTCTAATATTCGCATCATCTTCTACTATATAGATGTGTTGATTCATATTGCTCACCTCTCCCCATTATACCCCAATTTGCTTGCTCTTATTTTCGCATATTTACGCAGAAAAATTAAGCAACGAGCGATAAATTATTCCTTTTACACATTTTTTATACAATTATCCCATTAACATGCCGTATATAATGGGTATGATAATAATAGAAGTTACATTAAAATTCCTACGAAAGGGTGAATAAATAAATGAGTGAAGAACTCAATCAAGAACAAACAACAGAACAAAGTAAAAAAGGCAAAAAAGAGAAAAACACATTAGCTATGTTAATGAGTGGAGTTGCGGGGGGAATTATTGCAGCACTATTTACTGGCGGAATTTTCCTTAATATAATCAATGATGAACAAGCTACTCCTTCTGAAGACAACAATCAAAATGAACAAACCGAACAAACGTCATCAGAAGAAGCTGTGCCAACAACTAACCTTGCCAATCAATCCTCTAACTCAATTGGCAGTGCCGTAGAAAAAGTATCCGATGCAGTAGTTGGTGTTTCCAACATTCAACAGATCAGCCTTTGGGAAGAATCTGACGCAGCTGGCACAGGATCAGGTGTGATTTACAAGAAAGATGACGAATATGCCTACGTCGTTACAAATAATCACGTTGTGGAAGGTGCTCAAGAAGTAGAAGTGATTCTCACAAATGGTGAACATGTTGCAGCAAATGTAATGGGAACAGATGCGTTAACCGATTTAGCTGTACTACGCATCCCTAGTGATCAAGTTTCAACCGTTGCAGAGTTAGGATCTTCCGATGAATTAGCTGTAGGTGACACAGCAATTGCTATCGGTAACCCACTCGGTCAAGAATTTGCCGGGTCTGTAACACAAGGAATCATCAGTGGCTTGGATCGAGCGGTTGATGTCGACTTAAATAGTGACGGTCAACCAGACTGGACAACAAACGTTATTCAAACAGATGCAGCCATTAATCCTGGTAACAGTGGCGGAGCCTTAATCAATACGAATGGACAAGTGATTGGTATTAACTCTATGAAAATTGCCCAATCTACTGTAGAAGGAATTGGTTTTGCGATCCCTATTAATGATGCGAAGCCAATTGTTGAACAGCTTGAAACAGGAAATGAGGTCGAACGTCCATTTATCGGAATCAGTGCTATTGATCTCTCAACTGTCCCACAACGTCATATTCAGGAAACTTTACAATTAGATGAAAGTGTAGAAAAAGGTGTTGTCGTCGCACAGGTTGAGCCAAGTTCACCAGCAGAAGAAGCCGGCCTACAACAATATGATGTCGTGACAAAACTTAACGATAAAGAAATTGAATCAATGTTAGACTTAAAGAAATATCTATACAGTGAAACAGAAGTTGGTGAAGAAGTAACGGTAACCTTCTATCGTGAAGGAAACCTCCAAACTGCAACATTAGTTTTAAATGAACAAAATGATATGTAATACCATTGCCCCTAAGCTTTAATGCTAGGGGTTTTTCTATCTTTCATAATGAACGTGCAGGAGAGTATCCTTAAACTATTGGGATAATCACCTGATTTTTGATAAAGTAAAAGAAAAAAGGAGGAGAAATATGACAACAACAATCGGATTTATTGGTACTGGTGTAATGGGGAAAAGCATGGCAAAACATTTAATCGACGCTGGATATGAAGTACACCTTTTCACGCGAACAAAAACGAAAGCACAAGAACTGCTGGACGCCGGGGCAGTCTGGGAAGAATCAATTGCTTCTCTATCCCAAAAGGTAAACGTCATCATTTCGATCGTTGGGTACCCTCACGATGTTGAAGCCATTTATCTTGATGAAAATGGCGTTATTGCACATGCACAACCTGGAGCTTATTTAATCGATATGACTACCTCTGATCCTGTTCTTGCCGAAACAATTTTTCAAGCAGCTGAAAAGAAGGATTTGCATAGTTTGGATGCACCTGTATCCGGTGGTGATATCGGTGCTAAAAGTGGTAAACTGACTATCATGGCTGGCGGCAAGGAAGAGGATTTTGAAGCAATGCTTCCCATTTTCGAAAAACTGGGTGAAAATATTGTCTTACAAGGGCCTGCTGGAGCTGGGCAGCATACGAAAATGGCAAATCAAATTACGATAGCATCCAATATGATCGGTGTATCCGAAGCAATTATGTATGCCAAAAAAGCTGGGCTTGATCCAGTCCGCGTTTTAAAAAGCATCTCAACTGGTGCAGCAGGCAGTTGGTCTCTGTCTAATTTGGCACCACGGATGATCAAAGGGGACAGTGATCCTGGTTTTTATATCAAACATTTTATTAAGGATATGAAAATTGCCTTAGCAAACGCGAAGAAAATGGGGTTAGAAACACCTGGATTAACATTATCATTACAGTTGTATGAAGAGCTAGCCGAAAAGGGGTTGGAGGATCGCGGAACACAAGCATTGATCAAATGGTTTGAAGGATAATATGTAATACTTACTATTGTATTCGGTAAAATCAATTATGACTAGAAATTCAACAAAGGCTTATATTATTGTTGATAGCTACTCTTTTTGCTAAGTCAATTACCGAAATGTGAGACACATCCTTAATATAAACGAAATATATTTTGTTCATGACTTTTAAGTTACGAGCGAAGTTAACTTTGGGCTATGATAGAGAAGCTGAGTAATGGTTATCTCCTACTCAGCTTTTCTTGTTTTTAATACAGGGCTTAAACTCTTTTCTATCACTTTTAAATATTCTATGGCTGACTTAACTTGTTCATCACTAAACCGTCCATAATCATTATCTACAATTATGACTAACCTCTCGATCAAATCCATTAAACAAACAAATGATCGTTTTTCAACATCTGATCTATCATTGTTTTTATAATCAAATTCGATACTCATTTCCTAGCCTCCTTAGTATATGTAAAGATCGTACATGTAATAATTCACTTAAGTAAATGCTCTCAAATTCCATACTTATAATCTTTTGAAGTGTTCTATAGTACAAGCAATGCGAAGTTCCTTTTAAGTACTAGTTATCTTCGTTTACAACAATATATAGACAATCCTACAATCTTTTGCGGCTTGCAGATCCGCTTTCATCCTAATTTCAATAATCCTTGCGCCTCCTTTGTTTTTTCATTCTTTTCTTGTAAACTAATACTAGAATAAATTTCAAAGATGAACATTTAAGATTAGTCGAGCGGCCCGTTTGTTTAAAAAATTACCTACTTAAAAATATTTATGGTTTTTTGTTTGTATGATTTTCTTGGACTTTATCATTAAATAAAAAAGATATCTCTTTATCTAGAATTTTTGCAACCAACAGCGCTTTTTCTAGTGGTGGCGATGAATAACCACTTTCCCAATTAGCCACTGCCTGCTTCCCCCGATAACCCAACTTTTTTGCTAGTTGTTCTTGAGTCAAGTTTTTCTGTTTTCTAGCATTGATTAAATTGAAATTTTTCATTTAATCCTCCTCTGAATGTCCAAGATATTTGTATACGCCATTAATTATAAGTCCAATTTGGTTGGATGTCAATATAATTATATGATTTTCTTGGACTTATTGTTTTTAATATTCCGATTATAATTATTATGTAGTACAATAATCTTGAACTTTTTTAGAAGGGACGTGCTCCAATGTTGGCGCAAAGATTAAGGAGTGCAAGAAGGAATAAAAAATTAACACAAGAGGAACTTGCTTCCAAACTACATACTAAGAAGCAAACAATTTCAAATTATGAGACCGGCTATAGTTCGCCTTCTAATGAAGTGTTAAAAGAAATAGCAAACATACTAGATGTCAGTACGGATTATCTTTTAGGTAGAACGGATTATCAAAAGGAAATTTCAAATAACAAAATTGAAATAAATGAGCCATTAGACGGCTTATTCGGCTATGATCTAGACTCCCTAACCGAAGAAGAAAAGAAGGAATTGAAAAAACAGCTAAAAAAAGAAGTAGAGTTTTTCTTATGGCAAAAGAAACAAAAGGATGAGTGAATAGATTATCCTTTTGTTTTATTCATTTTTAACATAAATTGAAATATGAATAAGCAAAGGCATACTTATGCTGCCTTCTTTAATAAATTTCAAATCATTCATTCTAAGAGGATTAGTAATATCAGCCATGGCTATCTTTTTTACTTTTTTAGATATCTTTATATTACATCTCACAGATGACCAGCCATGCCTTGCGGTACTGTTTGAGGTTGTATCCGTATTTGGAACTGTCGCGTTATCGATAGGGGTACAGGTTCGTTAACTATGATAGAAAAGCTTGCAATAATAATCGATTATAGTAGTTGGTAAACTCGGACCACTTGCCTGTTCCTTAGCACAACCTAAAGAGAGAAAAATCAAAAGCTATTCTTACTTGTTAAGTTTTTATGAATGGTGTCAACAGTTGCACATATACTACACTTGAATAAACCGGGATTGTTTAGTAAAGAAAAACGTGATAAAATATTGTCTTGCAAGATTATAAAAGTACAAACCAACCTAAAAACATTTATATCTTGCAAATATGAATTGATAGGTGGTAGAAACATGGAGAACAAAGAAAAGTATCAAGTATTGTTGTATTATAAGTTTGTTACGATTGAAGACCCAGAAACATTTGCACAAGAACACTTGCAATTCTGTAAAGACTTAGGATTAAAAGGTCGAATTCTTGTAGCGGAAGAAGGTATTAATGGTACCGTTTCTGGAACTGTAGAACAAACTAATAAGTATATGGAAGCCATGCATAATGATCCAAAATTCAGTGACATGATGTTCAAAGTCGATGAAGCGGATGGACATGCCTTTAAGAAAATGCATTGTCGTCATCGTCCAGAGTTAGTAACACTTCGCTTAGGTGAAGAAGATGTTGACCCACGCGAAAAAAATGCTGACTTTTTGGATCCTAAAGCGTTTTATGAAGCAATGCAAGATGAAAACACTGTTATTCTAGATACAAGAAATGATTATGAATATGAACTAGGCCATTTTCGTGGTGCTATTAATCCTGATATCGAGACTTTCCGTGACTTACCTGAATGGATAGAAAATAATCGTGAAAAATTAGAAGGTAAAAAAATTCTCATGTATTGTACTGGCGGAATTCGTTGCGAGAAATTCGGTGGTTGGATGAAAGAAAAAGGATTTGATGATGTCGGGCAACTCCACGGTGGCATTGTCACATACGGAAAAGATCCGGAAGTACAAGGTGAACTATGGGACGGACAGCTATACGTATTTGATGAACGTATCTCTGTTCCGGTAAACCGTAAAGAACACGTTGTGGTTGGTCATGATTACTTTGATGGTGAACCTTGTGAACGTTACGCAAATTGCGCAAATCCTGAATGTAATAAACAAATTCTCTGTTCAGAAGAAAATGAACATAAATATATGCGTGGATGTACGCACGAATGCCGTGTTCACCCTCGCAACCTATATGTGAAAGAACACAACCTTTCTGAAGAAGAAATTCAAGCAAGATTGGATCGCATTGCCGAAGAAGATGGTGTGATGCAAGAATCATAATCAAATCACGAGGGTCTTAATCCTCGTGATTTTTTTTATACTTTTTTCGTCGTTGAAACAAGCTGTTCCTCGTAGTTACCAGCTTAATATGCTATCCTTTTATGTAGGAGGCGATTTAATTGGCATTGTTTGATTTTACAATTGAAACAGTTAAAGGTGAAGAAAAAACAGTTAACGATTATAAGGCAAAAGCGATGATTGTTGTAAATACCGCTAGTAAATGTGGCTTTACTCCCCAGTTTGATGGACTACAAGAATTGTATAATAAATATAAGGATGACGGATTAGAAATTTTAGGTTTCCCTTGCAACCAGTTTATGAATCAAGAGCCTGGCTCGAGTGAAGAAGCGGCAGAATATTGTCGTCTCAATTATGGTGTTAGCTTCCCGATGCTTGCCAAAATTGATGTACGAGGCAAAAATACGCACCCTCTTTTTCAGCATCTAACTAAGGAAGCACCAGGAATAATCTCAGATCAAATTAAATGGAATTTCACAAAATTCTTGATTGATGAGAATGGAAATGTCGTAAAACGCTATGCGCCGAAGACTGAACCGAAAGAAATCGAGAATGATATAAAAGAACTACTTCACTCATAATGAGAAGTGACAGTTTCATTAAACTGTCACTTCTTCTTAGTTTTATACCCCTTTTCGCAATAAACCCTCACATACCTCATTTTTTATGTCAGATAATAAGAATGTTTGTAAGATTATCTAACTATGAACATGACATTGTTTCTATTCCAATAGTATTATTTACTCATGTTTATTATACACCAATGAAAATATACAGCTTATATCTAGTAACCCTTATAGAAAAGGATGACACATATGGATACGATTCAGCTTCACCTTGATTTTGTTTGGATTGTTTTAGCTTCTATTCTAGTATTTTTTATGCAGGCTGGATTTACTGCCTTAGAAGCAGGACTTGTCCGTGCAAAAAACTCGATAAATGTTGCGATAAAAAATGTCAGTGACTTATTAATTGCGACAATGGTATTTTCTTTATTCGGATTCGCCATCATGTTTGGTGATTCTGCACATGGATGGATTGGTTCAAGTCTCTTTTTCTTCCAGAGCTTAGAAGATGATCCATGGAATTGGGCCTTTTTATTCTTCCAAATTGTATTTGCCGGAACAGCAGCAACGATTGTTTCTGGTGCTATTGCGGAAAGAGTAAAATTCGGTGTGTACTTAGCCGGCACATTTTTTATTGTATTAATTATTTATCCAATCTTTGGTCATTGGGCATGGGGTAGTCTACTCAACCCTGATCAAGCTGGTTGGTTAGAAAATATCGGTTTTGTTGATTTTGCAGGGTCTACTGTTGTCCATTCCATTGGAGGCTGGGTGGCACTAGCTGCTGCATTAGTAGTAGGTCCACGAATAGGTAAATATAAAGATGGAAAAGTCTACAGCTTAAAACCCTCTAATGTTGTACTCGCAGCCATTGGTGTGTTTATTTTATGGTTGGGCTGGTTTGGTTTTAATGCTGGTTCCACCACAATTGGTGACACATCGATTGCACTAATTGCCCTAAACACTCATTTAGCAGCTGCTGCAGGTGGATTACTCGCGATGATCACTAGCTGGATAATCTCCTCACAACCTAAAGTAGAAGATATTCTTAATGGTGTCTTAGCTGGTTTAGTGTCGGTAACTGCAGGAGTTGCCGTCTTCACACCGCTTATGGCGCTCCTAGCTGGTGCAATCGGAGGAATTATCGTCGTATTTTCTTTAATTTTTATCGAAAAAGTTTGGAAAATAGATGATGCTATTGGTGCGGTATCTGTTCATGGTGTGTGTGGTGCTTGGGGCACCTTAGCAGTGGGTTTATTCGGTACTATGTCGTTACTACCTGCAGAAACGCGCTTAGAACAAATTTTCATCCAATTTATTGGAGTAGCAGTTGCCTTTTTATGGGCCTTTGCACTTGGCTATCTTATTTATAAAGGTATTGGGCTATTTATGAAAATTCGTCCAGAAAAAGAAGAAGAACTTGCCGGACTGAATGTTAGTGAACATGGGGCATCTATTGCAATGGTTGATACGATCCATTCAATGAAGGAAATTGCTAACTCGGCCGGGGACTTAACGAGTACGATAAAAGTAGAACCTGGTGAAGATACATATGAATTAAATATCGCTTTTAATCAGGTAATTAAAAAACTGGATCAATTAGTTAAGCAAGTGAAGGATGCTTCTAGCTATGTTGAACATTCCGCAGAGGATTTAATTCAAAAGACAGAGCGTTTGCGAGAAAACAGTAAAGAACAAGTTGATACTATCGAAGATACCCATCAAGTGTTTGTAGAGTCGGATCAACGTTTGGAAAGGGAGTTGGAAAGAGAAAATGAAGTAATTGCCACGATTCAACAGTTCTTTTCTTCTGTTGAACAAGTAAGTGAAAATGTTGCGACCTTAACAGAAGAAATGACATCCGTACAATCGACAGTGAGTGATATCACCGGAATGAATCAAGATGTCAATGACACCATGCAAAGGTATCAAGAGCAAAATGAACAAATTCAACATTTTTCAAATCAAAGTAATTCAGTGATGAAAGTAATTAAAGATATCGCAGAACAAATAAACTTATTGGCTCTAAATGCGGGAATCGAAGCAGCTCATGCAGGAGAATATGGAAAAGGGTTTGCTGTCGTGGCCGATGAAATAAGAAAGCTGGCAGAGCAATCTAAACAATCCACCGTTGAGATTCAATCAATCATAACTGGAACTGTTGATACGATACAACAAGGTCAGAGTGAATTTTCCACTTTTTCTACTAAATTGCATGATTTATTAGAAGAGTTAGCTTATATACCAGAGAAATTCAATCGTATTAATAGTAAAGTTAATGAAATTTATCATGTGATAGATCATTTCACAGATAATCTGGAAGTAATGAGCAAAGATACTTCAGAAATGATGGCAAGTAAACAAGAACAAAAGCATAGTTTTCAAATGATGCGTAATAAATTGGCGATAATTAATCAACAGATGAAAGAGAGTGATGCATCTATCGGTGATATTGCTCAACGGATTACAACGATGAAGGAGCAGAGCTTGTCGTTATCCAATACCGTCAAGAAATTTAAAACAAGTTAAACATAAAAAACTAAAAAAGTGGCGGTTTTCAATTTTAACCGCCACTTGTTATATTATCCGATATCTTTTAATAAATTGGCCATTTCGATCGCAGATATTGCCGCTTCTGCTCCTTTGTTTCCTGCTTTAGTACCAGCACGTTCGATTGCTTGCTCGATCGTGTCTGTTGTTAAAACACCGAAAATCACTGGAATACCAGCATCCATAGAAACACTTGCTACACCTTTTGATACTTCATTGCTAACATAATCAAAGTGTGGCGTAGAACCACGGATAACAGTACCTAATGTTACAACCGCATCATATTTTCCTGATTCGGCCATTTTTTTCGCTACTAATGGGATTTCAAATGCTCCTGGCACCCATGCTACATCGACATCGTCTTCTGCAACACCGTGACGACGAAAAGCATCTTCTGCACCACTTAACAGTTTACCTGTAATAAATTCATTAAATCTCCCTACGACAATTCCAACTTTTAAACCTGTACCTACTAGATTTCCTTCGAATGTTTTTGCCATATTAAATTCCTCCTCCATCTTGATTACCTTTTACATGCAGTAAATGATCTAATTTTTCTACTTTTGTTTGTAAATATCTCTCATTATTTATATTGGCCGGAATCTCTATTGCTTTTCTTCCTACTAATTCCAGACCATACTCTTCCATGCTTGAAAGCTTGCGTGGATTGTTCGTTAGTAAATGAAGCTTCCCAACTCCCAAATCCCTCAAAATTTGGACACTAATTGCATAGTCTCTTAAGTCATCTGGAAAACCTAACTGGTGATTAGCTTCAACCGTGTCATAGCCTTCTTCCTGAAGTTTGTATGCTTTCATTTTGTTTATTAAACCAATCCCACGGCCTTCTTGGCGCATATAGACAAGCACACCTCGACCAGCTTTTTGGATTTCCTCTAATGCTTTTTCTAATTGTGGCCCACAATCACAGCGTTCTGAACCGAATGCATCTCCTGTTAGACATTCGGAATGAACTCGAACTAGTGTCGGTTCATCAGGATTTAGTTCACCTTTAAATAATGCCACATGCTCTTGACCAGTGTATTTTTCTGTATAGGCAACAAGTTTAAAGTCACCATATGCAGTTGGTAAATTGATTTCCGTTTCCTTTACAATCAATTGGTCATAACGTTTACGGTATTGGATTAATTCTTGAATCGTGATCATTGGCATTTCATGCTTTTCTGCGATTTTTTCCAAATCAGGCTGGCGCGCCATTGTTCCGTCTTCATTCATTATTTCACAAATAACAGCCACTGGCTCTGAATTTGCTAAACGAGCTAGATCAATCGCTGCTTCCGTGTGTCCTGTTCGTTCTAGTACTCCAGCAGTTTTACCAATTAACGGAAAAACATGACCGGGACGATTAAAATCCTGTGCTGTTGTCGTCGCATCAACTAATTTTTGAATCGTTAAGGCACGCTCTTGTGCACTAATTCCAGTATGTGTTGTATGATAATCAATGCTGACGGTAAAATTAGTACCGTGATCATCGGTATTTCGTGTCACCATTTCTCCTAACTGAAAACGATCCGCATAGCTTTTTGTCATCGGTGCACAGATCAATCCACGGCCTTCCTTCGCCATAAAATTAATCACTTGTGAAGTCGTGTGTTCTGCTAGGGCAATAAAATCACCCTCGTTCTCACGATCTTCATCATCCACAACGATGACGATTTCTCCTTTTTTCAATGCTTCTATCACTGCTTCTACTGAGTGTTTCATCGCGGCACCTCCTTAAAATCCAAATTGCTGTAATTTCTCTTCTGTAATACCTGTTGTTTGATTAGATGTTTGCAGGAGACGTTCCATATATTTTGCTAACATATCAAATTCAACATTGACGATATCTCCTTGATTCTTCGCACCAAGAACAGTGGCTGTTTGTGTTTCAGGTATGAGGGAAATGGTGAATCCCTTCTCATCCACTCCAAAAACAGTAAGCGATGTACCATCCACTGCAATCGAACCTTTTAATGTTATATAACGTGTTTCAGGTACGGAAATGTAATAATACTTAGCGTTATCTTCCTGCCATGTTCGTTCAATCGTTCCCACACTGTCTACATGACCGGAGACAAAATGACCACCAAACCTGCCATTCGCATGCATCGCACGCTCTAGGTTCACAACAGATTGTGCAGATAGTTTCGATAGCGATGAACCACGAAACGTTTCTGGAATCACATCAACGGTAAACCAATCTGAATCAAATTTGGTTACCGTCAAACAAACACCGTTGACAGAAATACTGTCACCAAGTGATACATCTTCTGTTACCTTTTTACCTTGTATTTTTAACTGTAAAGCTTGGTTATGCTGGGTAATGGATACTATTTTCCCTTTTTCTTCTACAATACCAGTAAACATCAAGACTCCTCCTTTGGTTTTGCGATTAGCTTAAGATCCGGTCCAATTTGTTGGATATGGATGAATCGCAATAGCTGTGCATCTTTCATCTCTTGAGGGGATGTTCCTCCAATCACGGATCTGGCATCCTGACCTCCTAATAGTTTTGGTGCAATATACCAATGGCATTCATCAAATAATCTTTCTTCCAGAAAAGCTTGATGTATAGTAGCACCACCTTCTACATAGAGGGATTGCACCTTCTCTTCTGCTAACACTTCCATTAAATCGGTTAGTCTTATTTTTTCAGTAGGCAGTTGAATCACTTTGATATGTGGATACTTTGTTGTAAATTGTGCTTTATCTGCTTGATTACCACATACCATCCAAGTTGGTGAAACAGTCTCAAATATATGAAGATCGCCTGTCAGTGATAAATTGGTATCTAAAATAATGCGAATCGGATTTTTTCCGCCTTGGGACAGACGCGTTGTTAAACTCGGGTTATCTTTCTCCACCGTTTGTCGTCCCACTAGAATCGCATCATGTTTATGTCGTTCTTTATGAACATCTTCTCTAGCTTCTGTCGACGTGATCCATTTACTATCACCTGTAGCAGTAGCAGTTTTACCATCCAAGGTAGTCGCTGCCTTCAAGGTAACGAAAGGGCGTTTTTTTTCTAAGTAATGAAAAAAGTGTTGGTTTATTCTTAAGGCTCGCTGTTGTTGAACACCTATTTCTACTTCGATACCAGCATTTTGCAAAATTTCTATACCTTTTCCTGCTACTTTAGGGTTTGGATCAAGGCATGCAATATAGACCTTCTTTACTTCGCTTTTCACTAAGAGTTCTGCACATGGCGGCGTTTTACCGTAGTGAGCACAAGGTTCCAGCGTAACATAGACATCCGCTCCTTTTGCCTTCTCACCTGCTTGAGCAATGGCATGAACTTCTGCATGTGCCTCACCAGCTTTTAAATGGGTACCGACACCGAGCAATTCGCCATTTTTCACGACTACCGCTCCAACTGAAGGATTTGGACTAGTTTGACCTATAGTAGCTTCTGCGAGATTGAGCGCAAGATCCATCCATTCTTCATTCGTTCTCACTTGATCATCACCTTTTGTCCATAAAATCTAAAAAAGCCCTAGGCGATATACCTAGGGCTTGTGTATTTCAATTCATAGTAAAGAACTTGGTTTTGTGGTTACATCGCTACGGGGACACAAAAAAACTACTTTTCCCCATAGAAAAGTCACTACGTCACCAATTCCTTTTCCCATCCAGACTATTACTGTCGGCTTTGGATTTTCACCAAATCCACCTTCACATGTTTTACATGATCCGGGTCACGGACTAAAAAAGCGTTTTTGCTTTTATCACCGTCGGTCGGGAATTACGCCCTGCCCCAAAGGAATCTTAATCGCTTATTTTATTATGTAAATAGTATATAGAATTTTTCCTTTGAATGCAAAGTATCTGTTTTGTTACCTTGTGGAAAAATGTGTTAATATGAAAAGGATAGGAGGTGATGACATGAGACGAAGACCGAGAAAGTCAGGTAGTGATCGATCTGTTCATGGTGTATGTGGTGGTATTGCTGAATATTTTGGTATATCATCCTTCTTGGTTCGTCTTCCTTTCGTACTTTTTATTCCTGCAGGGCTTATTGTTTATATTGTACTAACAAATCTAATCGATGAACCACCATATTCTTTATAGTTGGCAAGGAGTGCTGTGATGATCTTAAAGCCCCTAAAAAAACCGTATGAACTGCAAGTCTTCGAAGCATTAGACTCTCGATTTACTTTTACCAAAAAAGAAATGAGCTATTTTCATAATCTAAAACTAGGTTATGAAGGTGAAAAAAACTTTGAGCAATTGTTAAGAGATTCATTTAATGATGATTATTTAATCATAAGTGATATTCGACTTGAAGTTGGAACTACTAGTTTTCAAATTGATTCGATTCTATTAACTGGAAGCACCATTCACCTTATTGATGTGAAAAATTTCTCCGGAGATTACAAGTATGATGAAAAACGTTGGTATAAGCTGCCTGATAAAGAAATTACTAATCCTCTCTTACAACTAATGCGGAATGAAACTTTAATGAGGCAAGTCTTACAACAACTTCATGTGAATCTTCCTATTGAAAGTTTCAATGTCTTTATCAACCCCGAATTCACACTCTATCAGGCTCCATTAAATAAATATTTTATTTTCCCAACACAAATAAATAGATTTATAAACACATTGAAAAACAAAGCACCAGTAGCTTCACTTCAACACGATTTAGCTAATCAATTGATTGCTAGAGATATTGGTAATTATCCACATCCTTCTATTCCTTCTTATAAATATGATCAGTTAAATAAAGGGATGCGGTGTCGTAATTGCCATTGTTTGTCTATTGAGATTGTGGGAAGAAAATGCTTATGTCACAAGTGCAAAACTGAGGAAGAATGTCATCAAGCAGTTTTACGCAATATTACAGAATTACAATTACTTTTTCCAAATGAGAAATTAACTACTAATCTGGTTTATAGCTGGACTGGCAAAGTCTATTCAAAGAAAAGTCTTAAAAGAATTCTTGACACACATTTTAAACGCGTAGGTTCAAATAAATGGCTATATTATATTTAAGATCTAAAGTATTGGCCGAAGCTTTATCTATTTTTTAGAGGGAGACTTCTCGAAGACACTTTTTCCCTTTTTTGCTTCCTTTTGTCTTCGAGAGCGCTTCTCGAGGACACTTTTTCTCCTTTTTGCTTCCTTTTGTCTTCGAGAACGCTTCTCGAGGACACTTTTTCCCTTTTTTGCTTTCTTTTGTCTTCGAGAACGCTTCTCGAGGACACTTTTTCCCTTTTTTGCTTTCTTTTGTCTTCGAGAACGCTTCTCGAGGACACTTTTTCCCTTTTTTGCTTTCTTTTGTCTTCGAGGATGCTTCTCGAGGACACTTTTTCCCTTTTTTGCTTCCTTTTGTCTTCGAAAACATTTCTTGAAGAAAACTCACAATTTGTTTTTAACTAAAACTTCAGTCTTCCCCCAATATCCTAACTTCCCGCTCTAAGTCCACTCCAAATTTTGCTTTTACTTCTCGTTGGACCATCTCAATCACAGAGATATAGTCACTAGCTGTAGCATTGTTTTTGTTTACGATGAATCCTGCATGTTTAGTGGATACTTCTGCTCCACCTATACCTTTTCCTTGTAATTCACTGTCTTGAATCAGCTTTCCGGCAAAATATCCTGGGGGTCGTTTGAACACACTACCGCAAGATGGGTATTCTAAAGGTTGCTTGGATTCTCGTTTATAGGTTAAATCATCCATCACTGCTTTGATTTCATCAAAGTCACCCGCCTCTAAGCTAAAGGTTGCTTCTAATACAATATAGCCTTTTTCCGCAATATTACTTGTACGGTATGCTAAGTTGAAAGCGTCAGCCGATAAGCGATGTACAGCTCCGGCAGAATCGACAATAAGGGCGCTTTCCAAGCAATCTTTCACCTCTCCACCATAGGCACCCGCATTCATGTACAATGCACCGCCAACCGTTCCCGGGATACCACAAGCGAATTCTAACCCAGTTAAATGTTCATTCAAAGCAAAACGCGATGCATCGATAATCCGAGCACCACTCTCCGCAATCACTTTCTCCCCGTCTCTTCGAATGCCTAGGAACTTTTTCAAACTTAAGACAATTCCTCGAATTCCACCATCTTTTACGATTACATTAGAACCATTGCCCAACAATGTAAAAGGGACAGATGTATGATTAGCATAACGGATGATTTCCTGGACTTCTTCGACGGTGGAAGGTGTTACAAAAAAGTCAGCTTTTCCACCTAATTTTGTATAAGTATGGTTCTTTAATTCTTCATCTATCAAAATATGTTCTGGATTTATAATATTTCGTAACTCTTTTAAGATACTCATGTGCGATCAATCCTTTTATTTTCTATTGTGTAATGCCACACAATTAATCTTTATTATAGCAATAACAAATTATGAACTGCAAACATGAAAAAACTAGATCTCTAAAAAAGAGATCTAGCCCATCAATGCAACCATTAATGCTTTTTGTGCATGTAATCTATTTTCCGCTTCTTGAAAAACAACCGATTGTGGTCCATCAATAATTTCTGCGGTGACTTCTTCCCCTCTATGTGCTGGTAAGCAATGCATAAAGATGGCATCTTGCTTGGCATTGGAGAACAATTCTTTATTCACTTGATAGTCGATAAAAGCTTTCTCACGTTGCTTTTGTTCTGCTTCTTGCCCCATGCTTGCCCATACATCGGAGTATATTACATCCGCATCCTTCACAGCTTCTACAACATCTTCGGTTACCAGTACTTCACTACCATCTACAAAAGACTGTGCTTGCTCCACTATCTTATTATGAGGCTGATAACCCTTCGGTGCCGCAACAGCAACGTCCAAGCCCATTTTTGAACAACCAATCATTAATGAATGAGCCATATTGTTGCCATCACCAATATAAGCAAGTTTTAAGCCTTCCAATTTCCCCTTTTCCTCTTTAATAGTCTGCAGATCTGCTAATACTTGGCAAGGATGATAATCATCCGTTAAGCCATTTATCACAGGAATGGAGGCATTCTCTGCCAAGTCTTCAACATCTTGTTGGGAAAAGGTACGAATCATTATTCCGTCTAGGTAACCGGACAATACTTTAGCCGTGTCTGAAATTGGCTCGCCTCTACCTAATTGGATATCATTAGAGCTTAAAAATAACCCCATTCCACCTAGCTGATAAATCCCTGTTTCAAATGATACACGGGTACGAGTGGATGATTTCTCGAAAATCATCCCCAGTGTTTTTCCTTTTAACGGTTGATACAACTCACCGTTTTTTTGTTTTTGTTTGATTTGTACTGCCAGTTCTAATAAATATGCTATTTCAGCTTTAGAGTAATCTGCTAGTGTCAGGAGATCTTTCCCTTTTAGTTGTTCTTTGATACTCATGGCATCGCACGCTCCTTTTTATTTAAGTCTGGTTTATTACTACGATGGTTCTGAATAGATTCCGGTGATTCAAGTTCTGCCGTTGTTGCTTCGATATAGGCACTTAACGTGTCATTTGAAGTAAAATACAATGTATCGGAACGCAATGCTGCCTCACGTAATGAAACATGCTGATCTTTTTCACCAGTACGGTGTGTATCGGCAATAAAAGCATACTTCTCGTCTATACATTTTTGTTCTGCTTCTTTAAGTTTTGTTATCGTATTTACTTGGAATCCGTGTTCCGTTAATAATGCTGCGGTTTCCTCATCAGCTTCCATAGCTGCTTTTATAACATTCAATTGTTTCTGAAGTTTTTCATCTATTTTAGCAAGAGATAAGAAAATCGTATCTTGTTCACTTAATGCATTAAGACTATCTTCTTTCCAGCCAAAAGCTTTTGCCATTGCCTGTTCTACCGTTGAACCAAGTCCGATTGCTTCACCGGTTGATTTCATTTCAGGCCCTAGAATCGGGTCTAATCCTGGCAACTTGTTATTAGAGAATATCGGCATTTTCACTGCATAATAAGGTACTTCTTGATGGAGACCAAGCTTCCATTCTTGATCACTCAATGCTTCTCCCATTTGTACACGCGTCGCCAAATCCACCATCGGAACACCCGTTACCTTACTTGCAATTGGCACCGTCCGGGAAGCACGTGGGTTCACTTCCAATACATAAATCGTTTTTCGGTCTTCACTTAAAACAAACTGGATATTCATAATCCCTTTAACATTTAGTTCTTGAGATATTTTTTGTGCGTATAATTCAATCGTTTGTTTATGTCCTTCAGTCAAATTCGGTGCCGGGAAAATAGCCACACTATCACCAGAGTGCACCCCTGCTTTTTCCACATGTTCAAAAATACCTGGAATTAATACATCTGATCCATCACAAATTGCATCAATTTCTACTTCATATCCTTCGATGTAACGATCAATTAATAATGGAAAAATCCGATTACCATGTGCTTTCGCCTGTAATTCTGCCAAATAGTCAACAAGCTGGCTTTCATTATGCAAAATCACCATTCCTTGACCACCAATAACATAGGATGGACGCATTAAAATCGGATAGCCAATTTCATTTGCGACTGCTTTGGCATCCTCTACCGCCATTACCGTACACCCAGGAATATGAGGAATATTTAATCGTTGTAAAAGTTGATAAAATAAGTCACGATCTTCTACAGCTTCAATAGCTTCTAGTGCTGTACCAGCAATCTTAACTCCTGCTTTTTGCAAACCATCCGCTAGATTAATAGCGGTTTGACCTCCAAATTGAACCAAGACACCTTGGGCATTTTCCTTTTCAATGACATGTAACACATCTTCAACAGTTAATGGTTCAAAATAAAGGTGATCTGCCGTGTTAAAGTCGGTACTTACGGTTTCAGGGTTGTTATTAATGACAACCGCATCAATACTTTGACCTTGCAGTGATTTAGCAGCATGAACTGAGCAATAGTCAAATTCCACCCCTTGACCAATACGAATTGGGCCAGAGCCTAGTACAACCATCCGTTTATCTCCATTCAACGATTCTACCTCATCCCATTCATTCCAGGAGCTGTAAAAGTAAGGTGTTTCTGCCGAAAATTCAGCAGCACAAGTATCCACCATTTTATAGGAAGGTGCCAGTTTTTCTGCTTTTATTTTCTGTTGAATCTTTGCTACGTCGACATGTAACAGCTTAGCTAACGTAAGATCAGAAATACCAAAAGCTTTCGCATCTTTTAAGTCATGTTTCGTGATCGACTCCCAGTCTTTCGCTGCTATTTCTTTTTCCTTTGTAATCATTGCTTCTAATTCATACAAAAAGTAATTGTTAATCGCTGTAATGTCGTGGATCTCTTCCACTGTCATGCCCCTGCGTAAGCCTTCCGCAACCACAAATAACCGTTCGTCTGTCGCTTTATCCAGCGCGGTATGTAGTTCCTTTTCAGATAACTTTTCCACACCAGGTAAATGTAAAGAATCGAGTCCAATTTCTAGTGAGCGAATCGCCTTATTGATTGCCATTGGAAAGTTACGTGCCAGCGCCATCACTTCACCCGTTGCCTTCATTTGCGTACCTAGGAGACGATCTGCCTCAGTAAATTTATCGAATGGCCAGCGTGGGATTTTAGCTGCAATGTAATCAATCGCTGGCTCAAAACTTGCATACGTGTCACCTGTAATCGGGTTAATCACCTCATCCAAGTAATAACCTAGCGCTACTTTTGCCGCAATCCGTGCAATGGGATATCCAGTTGCTTTCGACGCTAACGCACTGGAACGACTTACCCTCGGGTTTACTTCAATAATGATATAGTCATCATTCTCCGGGTTCAGGGCAAATTGGATATTACATCCACCAATGACACCTAACTCGCGGATAACCCTTATCGATGAAGTTCGAAGCATTTGATATTGACGATCTGTTAACGTTTGAGATGGTGCGACAACAATACTGTCTCCCGTATGGACTCCAACTGGATCAAAGTTTTCCATGTTACATACGATGATGCAAGTATCATTGGAATCACGCATTACCTCATACTCAATTTCCTTCCAGCCTTTCACACTTTGCTCAATCAAAACTTGACTGATCGGACTATAGTGAAGCCCGTTTTTTACGATAGTACGTAATTCCGCTTCATTATTGGCAATACCTCCACCAGCGCCACCTAATGTGTATGCAGGACGTACGATCATCGGATAGCCAACTTTATCAGCAAAACGGACAGCTTCGTCAACAGAAGAAGTGGAAAGACTCTCGGCAATTGGTTCGTCGATATCTTTCATCATCGATTTAAAGATCTCACGGTCTTCCCCTTTTTGAATCGTTTCGAGCGGTGTACCTAATAACGTAACATCGTATTTTTCCAACACACCCGCTTCATCTAATAAAACGGCCATGTTAAGACCTGTCTGGCCACCTAAAGTAGGCAAAATACCATCAGGTCTTTCTTTTTCAATAATTTTCGTGATCGACTCACAGGTTAATGGTTCCAAATATACTTTGTCTGCTATATTTTCGTCCGTCATAATTGTAGCAGGATTATTATTAACTAGAATTACTTCTACGCCATCTTCTTGTAAAGCAAGACATGCTTGAGTACCGGCGTAATCAAATTCGGCTGCCTGCCCAATCACGATTGGACCGGAGCCGATTACAAGTACTTTCTTTATGTCGTCTTTCTTAGGCATGCTGTTTCTCTCCCTTAGTAATAAACTGCTGAATAAAATCTACAAATAAATGATGAGTATCGATCGGACCAGGATGCGCCTCAGGGTGAAATTGCACTGTCATTAACGGTTTTGTTTTATGTTTTAACCCTTCAACTGACTTATCATTAACATTTACGTGTGAAACGTACCAATTTTTCATATTTACAGAATCATAGTCAACTACATAGCCATGATTTTGCGATGTAATCATTACTTTACCAGTTTGTAAGTCTTTCACTGGGTGGTTACTGCCTCTGTGTCCATACGGTAAACGTTTAGTTGTTGCGCCATGTGCGAGTGCAATTAGCTGGTGCCCTAAACAAATACCCATTGTCGGAAAGCTTTCTGATATTTGTTTAATGTTTTCCGATAAATGTGCCAAAGCTTGTGGATCACCAGGACCATTGGATAATAATACACCATCCGGATCCAATGATTGAACCTCGATAAAAGTGGTATGATAAGGCACAACAGTTACGTCACACCCCAATTCTAATAATGATTTAGCAATAGAATGCTTATAGCCAAAGTCCATTATGACCACATGTGGTGCTGGATGATTCATTAAAATTTCCGTGTTGTAACTCCTTTTTTCCTTAACCGATACCGTTGAAACAACATTTGGATTAACGGTAGTATGGACAGGATTTTCGTTAGGATCCTGTGTTATCTTACCATACACTTCTCCGTGCTCACGGATAATACGCGTCAGCGCTCTTGTATCAATATGAGAAAGTGCCGGAATATCGTGCTCCTCCAACATTTCCAATAGTGTATTTTTAGATTCATAGTGTTCTGGGTTATGACTAGGTGTTGAGATGATAAAACCTTTTAAAGATGGTTTAATACTTTCATAATCGATTTCGTTCCAGCCATAGTTTCCAATTAACGGATAGGTCATGGTAACGATTTGACCTGCATATGATGGGTCTGTCATCACTTCCTGATAGCCAGTCATCGCTGTATTAAATACAAGTTCCCCCTCTGCTTGCTTATAGGTTCCAAGCCATTTACCCTCTAAAACATCCCCCGTATTTAAAACAAGATAACCTGTAGTTTCTGACATTGTGCTCCTCCTCCAATATCTAGCAATATATGATCTCATTTCACATTAGTTTTTCATCTTTAATTATTTATAATTATACTATATAATTTATATTTATGCATTATTTTTTTGGAATTTTTGAAGATCATTTTATCTTTGTTAAGAAGAACCAGGAAAGCCCACCCGGTCCTTTTCATTGACCAAAATAATATATCGATGGTATAAAGTAGTTATTTTGAGATGGATATTGAACGTAACAACCGCTACGGCTTGCCCACTTCGCTTTCCGTGGGGCGTGTCTTCAGCTAACTTTTGTAAAGAAGATCGCTTTACAAAAGTGGATCTTCTTTACAAAAGTTAGCTTAGGCGAAAATCCCATGGAAAGGGAAGTGGACAGCCGTAGCGATGGTTGTTTCCTGTACAAGCTATTTCAAAATGGCTACTCTGCTTAACGCAGTCATTGCGTTGATTTCTTTCCATATAAGAAAAACGCAACTGAAAAAGACCAGCTGCGTTCCTTCTTTTATTTTTTAAGAACATTTACCTTTTCTTCATGGATTTCAATCCATGCTCCCGTTTCTGTGAGGCGATTTTCCGCTTGTTCAATTTGATCCTCAACACGATTTTTCGCTGTTCCACCGACAACGTCACGAGCATTGACAACAGACTTCGGTGATAGTACGTCGTAAATATCTTCATTGATTAACTCAGAAAAACTTTGGAAATCTGCTAAACTTAAATCAAGCAAATATTTATTTTCCTGAATACAATGCAATACAACTTGCCCGACAACCACATGGGCTTCGCGGAATGGTAAATCTTTATTCACCAAGTAATCCGCTAAATCCGTTGCATTAGAAAAATCCTCCGCAACAGCCGCATACATATTTTCCTTTTTCACTTCCATTGTCTCGATCATTGGTGCAAAAAGAGCAAGCGCTCCTTTTAAGGTTTCCATCGTATCAAACATACCTTCTTTATCCTCTTGCATGTCCTTATTATATGCAATTGGTAAACCCTTCAAAGTAGTAAGCATCCCCATTAAGTTTCCATAGACACGACCTGTTTTTCCTCTTACTAATTCAGCCACATCAGGATTTTTCTTCTGAGGCATCATACTGCTTCCTGTACAGAATGCATCATCTAATTCGACGAAATTGAACTCGGCACTTGACCATTGTACTAATTCTTCACTTAAACGAGATAAGTGCATAATCGTTAATGAAGCGTTGGATAAAAATTCAACGACAAAATCACGATCACTGACGGCATCTAAGCTATTCTCCACTACACCGTCAAAATTCAGTTTCTCTGCAACATAATGACGATCGATCGGAAATGTTGTACCGGCTAATGCTCCTGCACCAAGTGGTGAGCGATTCACCCTTTTGAAACTGTCAGATAACCTTTCCACATCACGTTCAAACATCGAGACATATGCCATCATATGATGGGCGAACAACACCGGCTGCGCTCGTTGCAAATGCGTATATCCTGGCAAGATGGTATCCAAATTCGCCTTAGCTTGTTTTAAAAGCGCCTCTTGCAAATTCTTCAGTAATTCAACTAATGTTACAAGTGAATCGCGTAAATACAAACGCATATCCAGTGCTACCTGGTCATTTCTACTTCGCCCAGTGTGTAATTTACCACCAACAGCACCGATTTCATCAATAAGCAGTTTCTCGACATTCATATGAATATCTTCGTTTGCTTCTGTTAACTCTGCTTCGCCAGCTTTAATTTTTTCCGCTACAACCTTCAAACCTTTTTCAATTGTTTCAGCATCTTCTGTCGGGATAATCTCACATTTCGCAAGCATTTCCACATGTGCCAAACTTCCTTGAATATCGTATTGTGCTAATTTTTTATCAAAGCTGATCGATGCTGTATACTCATCGACTAATTCATTTGTTGGTTTTGTAAATCGTCCGCCCCATAATTTCATAGCTTCACTGATTCCTTCATATCAATTTTCGTTTTTTCCATAATTTTCGCTTTGTCAGCATGCACATTGTTTACAGTAGAGTGAACTTTTGTCGGTAAGCCCCAAAGCTTGATAAAGCCTAGTGCTGCCTCATGATCAAACTCATCACCTTTACTATATGTTGCAAGGTTTAAGTCATATAATGAGTTATCTGATTTTCTACCTACTACAAATGCTTGCCCTTTGTATAACTTCACTCTTGCTACACCATTAACATATTTTTGTGTTTCAGCAATAAATGCTTTTAACGCATCCGTTAACTGAGTAAACCATAGACCATCGTAAATCGCTTGTTCTAATTGTTGTTCAACTACTGGTTTGAATTTGGTTACTTCTCTTGGAAGTGTAATGGTTTCAATTTCTCTATGTGCTTGAATTAATGTCATAGCTGCTGGCGCTTCATAAATCTCACGTGATTTAATCCCAACAAGACGATTTTCTACATGGTCAATTCTCCCAATACCGTGTTTTCCAGCAATTTGATTCAATTCTAAAATCAATTCGTGTAAAGGAAATTCCTTACCATTTAAAGCTACTGGCTTTCCTTGTTTAAATTCGATTTCAATCATTTCTGGTTCATCTGGTGCATTAACTGGATTTTCTGTTAACTCAAATGCATCTTCAGGAGCTTCAGCCCATGGATCTTCTAAAATACCACACTCATTTGCACGACCCCATAAGTTTTGGTCTACACTATATGGACTATCCAAATCGATTGGAATCGGAATCCCATGTTCTTTCGCATATGCAATTTCTTCATCTCTTGTCATGCCCCATTCACGTACTGGCGCCTCAATCTTCAACTCTGGATTGAGAGATGTAAAGGCAACATCGAAACGAACCTGGTCATTACCTTTACCAGTACAACCGTGCGCTACTGCCACCGCACCTTCTTTTTCTGCAATATCAACTAATACCTTTGCAATTAAAGGACGAGAAAGTGCTGATACTAATGGATATTTATCTTCATACATGACATTTGCTTGTAATGCTGGTAAAACAAAATCTTCTGCAAAAAGCTGTTTTGCATCAACGGAATATGATTTAATCGCTCCTACGTCAATCGCTTTATTCTTCACAAATTCTAGATCTTTTCCTTCGCCTACATCTAAACCAACCGCAATAACATCATAATTATATTTATCCTGTAACCATTTAATCGCAACTGATGTATCAAGTCCCCCGGAATATGCTAAAACTACTTTTTCTTTGCTCATGTAATAATCTCTCCTTAAGTGATAGTCGAAATGTTCGTTTGATTAATTATGTATTATTATGCACCATATAGTATATTAATTCAATAGTTATCTTGAATTTTTTTTATTTTTTTATTAGAAAAAATTAGTTTTCCCTCAGCAGTTTTTTATCCATCATTTAAGGTTAGTGATACATATAGAGGGAGGGATCTTTTTTCATTAAACGAATTTTTTAAGACTGAGACCATACAGATGATTGGCACCTTGCTAAATCAAGAGAACGTATAGTATCTCACCTTCTTTTATAAAGCGAACCACACTTAGGTAAAAACATACACAAATATGAATAAATATAAATTAACTAATTAAATGTAACCTATCTGAATTGGCTACGTCTAATCCAACAAAAGGAGTGGTCAATTTGAAAAAAATAGTATTTATATTGGTGTTGATTGTTTTTCTTTCTGCTTGCTCCAACGATGCTGATGACAGCAGCTATGAATCGGCAGACAGTGATATAGCGACTAGCGAAGAATCCAGCCAGTCTGGTATGAGTACAAATGATAGTCAATTGGACAATAGGGTGGAAATGGAACAAGCAGAGGAGGAACCGGCAAGTGAAGCTAATGAAGATAACTTGGAAAATGTAGAGGGAAGGAAAATTATCCATAATGCTCAGTTACATTTAGAAACAGAAACATTTGATGAAACGGTTAATTTTTTAGAGACAGAAACAGCTAATTATGATGGGTATGTTGTCAATTCCAATTATTCCAATCATAGAGAGGAAGCTGAACGATTTGGCAGAATGACCATCCGAATACCAGCCGGTCAGTTTCAGGATTTTATCGCAATAGTGGAAAATGGTGATTTAAAGATTTTGAATAAATCAGTTAGCGGAGAAGACGTTACGGAACAATATGTCGACTTAACATCCAGGTTAGAATCAAAAGAAGTAGTGGAAAAACGATTACTTGCTTTCATGGAAGAAGCTGAAAAAACGGAGGATTTATTAAAGATCTCCAATGATTTAGCAGATGTACAGGAGGATATTGAACAATTAACGGGGAAAATTAATTATTTAGAAAATCAGTCTGATTATGCAACCATTGATATAGAACTGACCGAACGCAGAGTTGATATGCCTTCCGTTCAAGATGAGTCACTGAGTACATGGGAAAAAACACAGGACCAATTCTTGAAAAGTATCCAAGCAATTCTGTCGATCGCTTCTGGACTTTTTGTATTTCTAGTCGGCAATGCTCCGATTATTATTTTATTCCTAATTATTGGACTCGTCGTCTATTTCGTTATTAAAAATACAATCCAAAAAAGGGAAAATAATAATTAGATTAATATGATAACCATAATGTATTTGGCATGAGAAACAGGCAATCAGGAAAACTGCTAAATAAAACGATAAGCTTTCCCGGGGAAATTGAATTAACCGGGAAAGCTGTCAAATGAAATGAGAGTTTTTCTTTGCAAAGTTAGATGAGGCCGTGCCCACGGTATAGGATACACGGCGAATGCAAGCTTTTAGCAGATGTTGACTTATGACCTTAGGGTGAAAGCGAAGTAATTAGTCGGAGCTTTGCAAATACACATAAAACATTTCAAAATAACTACTTCGCTTAACACGGTCATGGCACTGCTCTTATACTTTATTGTCTTTAAGAAAAACCGAGCAAAACCCGCTCAGTCCTTATGACTTTTCTCTAGCATCCACTATGAACTACTTGAACAGCTTGACCACCGCTTCGGCTGACTTGCACTAGCTAGCTTTCAAAATGCCAACCCCATCTGTATAGCCATTCTTGCTTCTTAAAATATATGTTTTAAATCACCTTTTCCTATACATACTTGCTTATAAAAGCTGTGATATCAATGGTTATATACTTTCTTTCCATAATAAAAAAGCTTAAACCCTTCACTTGCGGTTGAAAGGGATTTAAGCTTTTTACTGTATTTTTAATACTGCTCCATGTTTATTTCTTGCTTTGGCTTACGGACGAGTCCCATGATACCGGCTATGATATAGAAAATTCCGGCAAAGATTGCACCGCCAAATGTAATGATTGTTGTTACACCACCGACAACAAGTAAAATGATACTTGCAGCTTTTGGCTTACTGTTTCCTTTAAATAAGAACATCGCAACAATACCTGCTACAATAGCTATTAACGCCCCAACAATCATTATAGTACCCACTGATCCAATTGTATCCAATAATGGCATGATTTCATCGATTTGGTTTTGAGTAACTGTCGGATCTTCTTGCAGCATCTCCTGCATCAAATCATTTTCCCCATCTAACATCCGGAACAATCCGCCAAATAATGCTCCCAAGGAATAGACAAATGCTCCAATAATCGATAATACTACCTCTACTGTTCTTTTCATTTCTTCTACTCTCCCCTTACCTATTAATTTCCTGCAATATCACGCTTTGTAAATGTTAACCATGAAACTAGTAAAAACAACACAAAGTATACCACTAAGACTGTAATCGAAAACCCTAGTGTCATGCCATCAATAATTGGGCTTCCACTTCCAATATATTGATTCAAATTGGTATTAGCAAACAAAATATATTTCGCCCAATCATACTCTGCAACGAAACCAATAATAGTGTTTCCTGTAAACATTAAGAATATCGCTAATCCTATTGCCATCGCACTACTTCTAAATAATGTTGAAATCATAAAAGCAAATGTTGCCATCATCACTAAATTTACCATATTTAAACCGTATTGTGTAAATATTTCTGCAAAAATAGAGACTTCTTCCACTTCATTTGCACCCATTTGAACCAAATTAGGATTCCAGCCATTGATACCAAAGAAAATTGCACCTATAACTAAACTAATTATAAATAGAAAAACAAGCATCGTTACAGAAAATAGTAAAACTGATACAAACTTCGATAATAAAATTTTAGTCCTGGAAATTGGTCGAATTAATAATAATTTGATCGTGCCCCATCGATATTCATTTGAAATAATGCCTGCTGCCACAATAATAGTAAATAAACTAATGATCATGGACAACCCAGCATTCTCAAGCGTAAATTGCCATGCATCATATGGATGAGGCTTGACATCATTCTCTATATGATATTCATTTACAGCTATTTCAGAATCAAAACCTACAAATCCCACATCCTCATTCATCTCAAGCAGCTCCTCATTTTCTTGTGCGAGCTGCCCTTTCCAATCATCACCATAGGTTTGTTCATTTTCTTCTCCAAAAATAAACACAATGAGAGCTCCGACTAAGAGAATACCTGCCAAAATAATATACATGGACCAAGTAGCAAAACGCGAATAAAGCTTCATTTGTTCATTCTTTAATAATGATATAAAGTTAAGCAATCGTATTCTCTCCAATCAACTCGAAAAATTTATCTTCCAATCTACTTCGTTCTACTGCTACTTCATAGATTGCTATATCTTCTTCCACTAATTTCCTCACCAATTGTGGTACGGTGCTTTTTGCGAGATTTGCCACCACGCGATCTTGAACGATTTTGGTTTCTAGTTCAAGTTGAGCTTGGAGAATAGACTTCACTTTTTCGTTATCATCCACGTCAAGCTTTACCGTAACATGGTCATTCTCAGTATTTGTATCTTGTACTTCTTCTACCGTGATTAGTTCACCATTCTTAATAATACCAATCCGATCGCACATTAATTCTATCTCAGATAATAAGTGACTGGATACAATCACCGATACTTGTTCTTGTTCGGCTAGATTTCTTATGTAGGTCCTTATTTCACGTATACCCGCTGGATCCAACCCGTTAGTTGGTTCATCTAATATTAAAATAGATGGTTGATGTAGTAATGCTTGAGCAATCCCCATTCTTTGCCTCATACCTAATGAATATTTACCGACCTTCTCATGAATAGCTTTTTCCAAACCTACTAATCTAATCACTTCTTTTATTCGTTCATCGGTAATATCAGGTATCATGCGAGCGTAGTGTTTAAGATTTTTCCACCCCGACATAAATGGATACATCTCCGGGTTTTCGACGATTGCACCTACATACTGGATCGCTTCTTTGAAGTTATTTTTTATACTGACTCCATTGATTTTGATATCCCCTGATGTAATTTTCATTAAACCTACCATCATGCGAATAGTAGTTGTTTTACCGGCACCATTGGGTCCTAAAAAACCAAATACTTCGCCGCGTTTAATCGTAAAATTCAACCCTTTTATTATTTGTTTATTGCCTATCGATTTATGTACATCTTGTAATTCCATTGATGTAGTCATTTCGCACCTCCTCCTTATTCCATATTCTATACGTAACAACACAGCATTTCGTTTCATTATTCACTTGATTTTTTGGCAACTTTCTATTATGATACTATATATAACAACTGATGTTATATAATATTACATCTAATACAAAAAGAAGCAGTTCGCATAAACTACTTCTTTTGACAAGTTGTTATCATATCTTATTTGTTCTATCTTTTTCTTGGCAGTTGCAATTAGGCAACTGCCCTTTTTTAGTCTCTCATCATACAACTTCGCTTATTCCTGTCTGGCTGCACCGTGTCTAACTGACCCGATACCAGTCCCAAACGATAAAGCATGTTCAATAGTAGCGTGTACAAATTGTTTACTCGTTTGAATAGCTTGCTTGATCGGTACACTTTTAGCTAACTCGGCAGTTAAACAAGCGGCATATGTACAACCTGCTCCACTGGTATGTATCGTATTAATCAAAGGCATGCGAAATACCTCAACTGTTTGACCATCATAATAAATATCAACTGCCTGCCCCTCTACATTTCCACCTTTCAATAATACAGATTGAGGTTTGAGTTCATACAAGTCTTTCGCTGCTTCTTTTAAAACATGAAGCTCAGATCGAATTTCTCGGCCTAATAACTTTTCTGCTTCCAATCGGTTAGGAGTGATCACGGTCGCTTGCGGAATTAATTGTTTCTTTAATACTTCGATTGCATCATCCGCTAACAGTTGTGACCCCATTTTGCCAACCATCACTGGATCTACTACTCTATTTGGAACAGGTAGTTCCTTAAGCATACTACTTACTTTTTCTATAATTTTTGTTGAAAAAAGCATACCTGTTTTAATAGCATCTACACCAACCATTTCTGTTGCAGCGTAAAACTGTGCTTCAATCTCTTCTATATCTCGAATAAAAATCCCTTGATTTGTTCTGGAATTATTGGCAACTGTTGCGGTAATTACGGACATTCCGTATACGTCCCGTTCCTGGAATGTCTTTAAGTCCGCTTGAATACCAGCACTTCCTTGTGCAGCTGCTCCAGCTATTGTTAATACTCTCTTCATTTGTAACACCTCGACGTCTGATCAATTGCTTTGCATTAAATAACGATGAAAAACCAGATAATCATAATCAACTGAATCACGATTTTGGCAAAGGTTCCACTAAGAAAGCCAATCAATGAGCCCAGCGCGGCCCTGAATGCATCTTGTGTAGTGTTTTTCTGGATCAATTCCGTTATGACAACTAATATAAACGGAACAATAATAATACCGAATGGTGGGATAATAAATGAGCCAACAATGACCCCGAGGGCAGCCAGCCGCTCCCCTGCTTTGCTGCCACCGAATTTCTTCACAAAATAGCTATTGGCAATGATATCGGAAAATATCAACAGTAACGTCAAAACAGCCATCGCTATCCAAAAGATCCACCCAATATTATCGATCGTGAGCGCAAATTGATATATCAAAAAACCAATCCAAATCACCAATACGGAAGGTATAATCGGGAATATAATCCCCACAAATGCCAACACAAAACATACGATAATCAATATCCACCATACAATATCCATATATCAAATCTCCTAATTCTACAAATTACAAGTAGTTCTTTGTATTGCTAGTTCGCCCATTACATGAAAGCTTCAGTAGTTTTGTTGTCTATCCTAGTTTATTCTACAAATCTTCGCTCTCTTTATTCAGATTTGTTCGTTATCCTGGTTTATTCTACAAATCTCCGCTCTCTTCATTCAGATTTGTTCGTTATCCCGGTTTATTCTACAAATCTTCGCTCTCTTCATTCAGATTTGTTTGTTATCCTGGTTTATTCTACAAATCTTCGCTCTCTTTATTCAGATTTGTTCGTTATCCTAGTTTATTCTACAAATCTTCGCTCTCTTCATTCAGATTTGTTCGTTATCCCGGTTTATTCTACAAATCTTCGCTCTCTTCATTCAGATTTGTTTGTTATCATCATTTCTATTACAAAAAAATCTTACAAGGAAATCCCTGTAAGATCAAGTTTGATTACTGATTAGCTAAATAGTCAGCGTATGCTTTCACATATGGAGGTAAATCTGGTGGACGGCGACTAGAGATAAGGTGTCCATCTGTTACGACCGGCTCATCACTCCATAATCCACCAGCATTGGTCATATCATCTTTGATACCTGGTGTACTTGTTACCTTTTTGCCACGTAAAATACCAGCAGATATTAGTACCCAGCCTGCATGACAAATTTGCCCAATTGGCTTCTGGGCTTGATCCATATAACGGACCATCTCTAATACTTCTGGAAATCTTCTTAGTTTATCTGGTGCCCATCCGCCTGGCACAAGAATACCGTCATAATCCTCTGCATTAATATCAGAAAAGGCATATTCAGACTCCGCTGGAACACCATACTTACCAATATATTTTTGGTTAGCCTCTTTCCCGACAAGATGCACCGTTGCACCTTCTTCACGTAAACGTAGGACAGGATACCATAATTCCAGATCTTCAAAATCCTCGTCCACTAGGGCAATAACTTGCTTATTTTCAAGACGCACAATACTACCTCCTTTTAGTTAGATAATATTAGTGTATCAAATCTACCCCTACATTATCGAATTATTACTCTTCAAAAAAATAATTCACATGCTCGTAGAAAGTTGCTGCCGTGCTTTCGGGGTTCGGGGATTGACTAATTGCCGAAATGATTGAAATGCCATCAGCTCCAGCCCGCATCAGCTCGATCACATCTCCTAATTGAATACCACCAATCGCCACAATCGGCAGACCTCCTACGTTATCCCTTATTTCTCGTAATCCTTCTGCTCCGATTGGTTTTTTAGCATCAGCTTTGGTATTTGTGCTCAAAATAGGGCCAACCCCAATATAATCGGCACCATCATTTTTTGCCTGTACTGCTTCCCGAACATTTGTAGATGACACACCGATGAACCAATTTGCAGGTACTATTTTTCTCACTTCATGTATGGACATATCCTCTTGACCAACATGAACACCATCAGCTTCTATTTCTAGTGCTAAGTCTACATCATCATTTACTAAAAAAGGGACATCGTATTGATGACAAAGCTTTTTCATATCAATGGCTAATTGCTTTTTGGCTTCCCCTGTTAACGCATCACGTCCTTTTTCACGAAATTGGAAAAGGGTGATCCCACCTTTCAGTGCTTCTTCCAATACATATAAAGGATCTTGTTCCGTATTATTACTTCCAAGAATAAAATATACTTGCAATAAATCACGTTTCATCATTTAGGAACTCCTAGTTATTTGTTTTTTCTTGTTGACTGTTTCGCTATCCACTGCAGACAATTGATCTAGAAACGCTATTTGGAAACTGCCCAGAAATTCCTGTTGATCTGCGGCATTTTCTGCAGCCACACCATAATAACTAAGGGCATCTGTTGCTGCTTCCACCACATTATCACTCACCGCTAAGAAGGCCGCAATAACAGCTGATAACAGACATCCTGCACCAGTAACTTTAGTTAGGAGGGAATGACCATTGGAGACTCTAACTTGCGTATCCCGATCGACAACCACGTCTTCTGCTCCTGTAATGACTAAAGGTACCTTTAGTGTCTTAAAAGCCAAACTTGCTAACTGTAGAACATCGATATCACTCGAACCATCGACACCACGAACTTCGGTATCTACTCCCGCTAAATTAGCAATTTCTCCAGCATTACCTCTAATACATGTTACCTTCACTTCTTGTAGGATACGTTTAGCTGAGCCTGTGCGGAATGTAGTTGCACCTACACCAACCGGATCTAACACAACAGGAACTCCTGCTTGATTGGCTGCTTTACCAGCCAAGATCATTGCGTCCACTTGTTCTGTTGTCAATGTACCAATATTTAAAACAAGGCTACTTGCCATTTGCGCCATTTCTTCTACTTCTTCTCTTGCATGAGCCATCACAGGTGCTGCACCGACAGCATATAAACCATTTGCTGTAAAGTTCATGACGACTTGATTGGTGATATTATGAATCAATGGTTGCTGCTTTCTAACTTTTTCAATTAAATGACTCACTTAGATACCTCCCTTTGTCCAGGTAAACTTTTTAGCCTGTAGCCCCAATGGTTAGTCGGACCATACCCATTACCTAATTCGAGAGGGTATTGAATAGCATCGGTAATAAAGTCCTTACTAATAACTACCGCATCTTTTATCAGTTTGCCTTTTGCCAATTCGGCAGTGATGGCGGCCGAAAAGGTACAACCTGTACCATGTGTATGCTTCGTATCAAAGCGAACAGCTTTTAAATAGTGGAAATTTTCACCATCATATAAAACATCTACTGCTTCACCTTCTAAATGACCGCCTTTGACAACAGCAGCCTTCGCACCAAGATCATTAACAATTACTTTCGCCGCTTTTTCTGCATCTTGATTATCGTGAATCTCAAAACCTACTAAAATTTCTGCTTCTGGAACATTTGGTGTAACCACTGTAGCAAGTGGGATCAAGGTATTGCGAATGACTTGTCTTGATTTTTCATCCATCAATGAATCACCACTTTTGGCCACCATAACTGGATCAATCACGTACGGAATATCCGAATTTGCTAATTTTTTAGCTATTAATTCCATCATCTCAACAGTAGCAATCATCCCTGTCTTTATTGCTTGTGGTGGAATATCTGTTAAAACGGCATCTAATTGTTTTTCAATAAAATCAATACTTAAATGCTGTACATCCTGAACACCAAGCGTGTTTTGCGCTACGACGGAAGTAATCACACTCATTCCGTAAACTTCCTGTTCCTGGAACACTTTTAAATCCGCTTGAATTCCTGCCCCACCTGAAGGATCTGTTCCAGCTATCGTGAGGGCTGATGCTACCTTATGCATGTTGTTTCCCCTTTCCAGCTAATGAAAACGGCCATTCTTCCACCTGATAAGCCATTTCCCAGAATAAATACTCTAGCTGACAGCTTTTAATAAAAGCTAGCTTGGCTTTTTGTTTTTCTTCTTTTCCGACATTTTGTGCCCATTTATCTAAACGCTCACAAAGTTCCGTTGTCACAGACGCTGTATCTTCTTTAGCATAAAATGTAATCCAGTCATAAAAAGGATGTTCCTCGGTTGGTTGATACTTATCTTTTAAGTAATGTCCGACCTCTAAATATGTCCATGGGCAAGGTAACAACGCTGCGATTAATTCCCCCATACTTCCTTGTTGTGCAACACTTTTCATATGGGCTACATAATGATCTGCTGTTGGTGGCAATGGGAATCCTTGCAACTCATCATAGCCAACTCCTGCGACCTGACACAAATTATGATGTGGATGAATTTCACTATTTAGGATAAAACCGATCTTTTCATAGAAATACGTCATATCTTCTCTAGTGCTGCTTTTTGAGATGGCGATACCATAGATATTCATAAACGCATTGAGATACTCAAAATCTGCTTTTACATAATGAATAATCGCTTCTTTATGCAAATTTCCTTCTCCAATTCCAACAACAAAAGGGTGTTCAAAAATACCTTCATAAATATCATCTGCTGCTACACGTAATTCTTGACTAAAAGTCATTTCTCCTGCCTCCAGAATATATATTTTCATAATAAAAAGCCGCTCGCGGGTAGCGGAGCGGCTTTTGAATAGTCCATATCAAAATTGAGGTGTATGTCGTTCACACACCATCCGACTCCACTTTCCTACGCTGGTCTTAACCAGTTCAGGTTCAAAGGGATCAAGAAATACATTCTTATCTCAGCTGCTCATGCAGCACCCCTAGCGGAATTTCTATTATGAAGTTATTACCAATAAAACACGGATACGGTAAATTGTCAAGTTTATCCGTTCCTACTTAATAATCTCAAATGATTCAAGCGGCCAAATACGCATTTTAACATCTCCAATGACTGCTTCTTCATCTACAAAGCCAAATTCACGGCTATCTTTACTAACTCTTCGATTATCACCTAAAACAAATATTTTCCCTTCAGGAACTTGTTCCTTACCAGTCAATTCTTTAAGTGTAAAATCATTTGTCAGCTTTTGACCTTCAGATAGCGCTGCTTTGGAGTCTTCAAGATAAGTCTCTTCATAGAGCTTTCCATTAATATATAGGTTATCACTTTTCATTTCGATCGTATCGCCCGGAAAGCCTATTACTCTCTTAACATAGTTATCATTCGAATCAGGTGCTTTGAAGGCAATTTCGTCAAAACGATCGATACTGCTTATCTTACTCAAAATAATCCGGTCACCATTTTCTAAATTCGGCATCATCGATTCACCTTTCACAACGGAAGGGGTAATCAAAAAGTGCCGACACAGAAGCACAATAATAACAGCAACCAACAACGCCTTCAACCATGAGAGTAATTCTTTAACAACCTTATTCTCCATTGTAGACCTTCTTTCATCATAATTAACTTCCACTTGAGATTTATTACGGTGCGACCCCCACTAATGGAAGTCTTACTTTATGTATGGTATTCTATTATAATCCGATTTTTACTAATAGTTTCTTACTTATTTTAGCATATTCTGTATGACATTTGTTAATAAAAACATAGAAATAAGGTGAAAAAATGGAAAGAGCACCACACTTAACTAAAAAGCATTATACAATTCTTTTTATCATTGGTATTATTCTTTTAGCTTTTAATTTAAGACCCGCAATCACTTCAGTCGGTCCCATTATTGGTATTATGCGTGAAGATTTATCGATCAGCAATTGGAGCGCTGGCTTTTTAACCAGTTTGCCTCTCATTGCCTTTGCTTTTATGTCACCTATTGCACCGAGGATTGCCAATCGGACCACTAATGAAAAAGCATTACTGTATGGACTCATCACATTATTGATTGGTATTTGGATTCGCTCTACAGCAGCCATTACCCTATTATTTGTCGGTACCATATTAATCGGTGTAGGTATTGCGATCATTAATGTCATTTTACCAAGTCTCATTAAAAGTAATTTCCCAGAGAAAATTGGTTTAATGACAGGTGTTTATACAACGTCCATGTCTATTTTTGCCGCATTAGCCTCCGGTTTAAGTGTACCACTCACATCAACTGCTGGACTTGGGTGGAAATGGTCATTAGCGAGCTGGAGTTTACTCGTAATTATCGGTATTGTTGTCTGGCTAATCACAATGCATAAAGCACCTCTAAGAGAAGATAGTGAGCTGTACGAACCAAGCACTGTTCCATTATTACGTTCACCTGTTGCATGGCAAGTCACGTTTTTTATGGGATTACAATCCTTTTTATTTTATGTAACGATCTCATGGTTAGCTGAAATATTGATCTCCAATGGTTTCTCAGGGTCAGTTGCCGGATGGTATGTAGCATACATGCAATTCATCAGTTTGCCTGCGACTTTCTTTACACCTGTTATTGCAGGTAAACTGAAAAACCAACAACCTGTTGTTGCTGTTTTTGGGGTGTCAGGCATTATCGGTTATAGCATGCTATATGTTGAACCAGGTATGATTGGATCTACTATTGCTATTACACTAATTGGCATAATGTTAGGAGCAAGCATAAGCTTAGCCTTGGCCTTGCTAGGACTAAGGACCACTAATGCAAGACAAGCTGCTGAATTATCAGGAATGGCACAATCTTTTGGTTACCTGTTAGCGTCGGTTGGACCGATAGTCATTGGACTTATTTTTGACATTACCAGCCATTGGCAACCTTCCATTATGATGATACTATTTGTTACATTAATCATGACTATTTTTGGTTTAGGTGCCAGCAGAAATAAAAAAGTATTATAACCTCCTACGTTTAATACATTGATAAAAGAAATGTAAATTTTGAGGAAGGTAACTTTACTACTTTGTTTAGCAGGTGTATACTGGATAAATGAATAGAGAAAGGGAGATGGTTGAGTATATGAGAAAATCCCTCATTCTTGTCATGATGATGTTAACCATTTCTCACTTAATCACATTATCAAATTACCCATCTGATCTAACATTCAACATCGAAATAAATGACGAACTACATGCTGCTTATTATTATGATACAGATTATCATGATTCAACTGCAGACAAAGGTGTTTTAAATGAAGAGCGAGTAATAATTGGAGCATTACTACTATTCGTGATCCTTTACACTCTTCTTCAAGCATTTGTAGCTCGACATTATCTACATGCGGTATTTTATCAATCTAACTATCTGATCACATTTGTACCCCTTCCACAAAAATAAATGAAGGAGGTATAAACATGTGGTTTAGATTCTTTATGATTGGCCTATTTTCTTTTGCAGCAGTGAGTGTTTGGCTGTACCAAGGAATTGAATTTTTCCAGGCCTTCTCAGATTACTTCAAAAATCGTTCGTAATAAAGTAAAACTATGCTCGTTGGAGTTTTCGGCCCCACTGAGCATTAGCAAAACTTAGCAGGGTTAGCGTCTTTTATCCTTAAATATATTTGAAGTTTGGGGTGTACAGACGATTAACGCCATGATAAAAGGAGCACGGTATATCCCATAACACCGTGCTCTTTCTATCTTACGACAAGAAAGTATAAAATTTGGGTATTTGTCTACGCAAGCGCCCAGAAACGGGCGCTCTGCGCTTTTCTTATTATACAGCTTTTGTATTTAATTCTACGTCAATATTTCCTCTTGTAGCTTTAGAGTATGGACAGAAGTCGTGCGCTTGTTTTGCGAGTTCTTCTGCTTCTTCTTGTGATACACCTTTAATTTCTACATTAAGTACTACACCAATTTTAAATCCTCCGTCAGCTTCATCTTTTATTAAGCTAACTTCTGCCGTAATAGCAGATTCAATATCTTTTTTTTGTTTGGATGCCATTAAGTTCAAGGCACCGTCGTAGCATGCAGCATAACCTGCAGCAAATAATTGTTCTGGATTAGAGCCTGTTCCATCACCATCACCCGCTGGATTTACCAGGTTTAAGTCAATTAAACCGTCATCTGATTTGACATGACCATCACGGCCACCTTGTGCAGTTGCTTTGGATGTAAATAATACGTTACTCACTCTATCCACTCCTTTAAATTAAATTAGAACGTTTGCTTGTTCTATATTATTTATTCTACCAATACTATTCCTTTTCCTTCAATTATTAAACATTCTATTTAAGTGAAATGGAGAATTTTTCTGTTTGTAAAGCTGTACCTAATATTTTTTCTGCATTCACTACTCGTTCTTGTGATGGCGGCTCTATTCCTTGAAGTGGATAATCCAAACCAAGCTCTTTCCATTTGTAGATACCTAGTTTATGATAAGGTAACACTTCAATCTTATCGACATTGGACAAAGTCCCGATAAATGCTGCCAATCTTATTAATGCTTCATCTTCATCACTTATCGTTGGGACTAATACATGTCTGATCCAAACAGGCACACTTCTTTGATCAAGGTATTGTGCGAATCGCAAAATATGCTGATTAGACATACCAGTTAATGCTTGATGTTTTACCATATTAATATGTTTTAAGTCTAATAAAACTAGATCTGTTACTTGAATTAATTTATCAAGCTTTTCAAGAAAGTATGGTGAAGTGGAGAAGCATCCTCCACAACTATCAATGGTTGTATGAACGCCAAGTTTCTTTAATTCAGTAAAAAGATCTGTCAAAAAATCCACTTGCAACAAAGGCTCGCCACCACTTACCGTAACTCCTCCCCCCGAGGCTTGAAAGAATGGCAAGTATGATTGAATATCTGCAACTAATTCTTCTACTGTTATGTTCCTTCCATCACCTCTCATCCAAGTATCTGGATTGTGACAATACTGGCACCTTAATAAACAGCCTTGCATAAATACTACATATCGCAGACCTGGTCCGTCTACTGTACCACAAGTCTCTACCGAATGAATTCTGCCAATCATCATACTCACCTCTTTTTTATTTATCTCGGTGCTAATAGCCCCCACTTCAAACTTCAAGTAACAAAGCTAAATGGGATATAACAGATGCTAACACCCTGATAAGTCTTGCTAATAATCAGTGGGGGCAGCCCCACTGATTACAGTCTCACTTTTATCTTTACATACTTTCATGGAACGTCCGATTAATCACGTCAATTTGTTGTTCTCGTGTTAATTTATTAAAGTTGACCGCATATCCTGAGACACGAATGGTTAGTTGTGGATATTTTTCTGGATGTTCCATTGCATCCATCAGTGTTTCTCTCTCGAAGACATTTACATTTAAGTGATGCCCTCTTTTTATTGCATAGCCATCTAACATACCTGCTAGATTACTTATTCTAGTTTGTTCTTCTTTTCCGAGTGCTCTTGGCACAATCGAAAAAGTATTGGAAATACCATCTAATGCATATTCATATGGTAACTTTGCTACAGAACTGAGAGATGCCAATGACCCTCTCGTATCACGACCATGTAATGGGTTTGCTCCAGGTGCAAAAGGCTCTCCTGCTTTTCTGCCGTCTGGTGTATTGCCAGTTTTCTTACCATATACAACATTGGATGTAATGGTAAGAATGGATTGAGTTGGTGTTGCTCCACGGTATGTTTCGTGTTTCTCTATTTTATTCATAAAATTCTTGACGAGATCTTTGGCGATTTGATCTACTCGATCATCATTATTACCGTACTTTGGAAAATCTCCTTCAATCTCATAATCAATTACTAAACCATTCTCATCTCGAATTGTTTTAACTTTGGCATACTTAATCGCACTTAACGAATCCGCCACAACTGATAACCCTGCAATTCCACATGCCATGGTTCGAAATACTTCCCGATCATGCAGTGCCATCTCTAAACGCTCATAGCTATATTTATCATGCATATAGTGAATAATATTTAATGCATTTACGTAAAGATCAGCAAGCCATTCTAGCATTCGATCATATTTTTCCACTACCTCCCCATACTCTAAATATTCAGAAGTAATTGGAGCATAGGCAGGTCCTACTTGCATTTTTAGTTTTTCATCTACCCCACCATTTATCGTATATAATAATGCTTTTGCAAGGTTTGCTCTAGCTCCGAAAAATTGCATTTGTTTACCGATCCGCATGGCAGATACGCAACACGCGATGCCATAATCATCACCATATTGTTCACGCATGAGGTTGTCATTCTCATATTGAATAGAACTTGTGTCAATGGACATTTTGGCACAATATTTTTTAAACGCTTCAGGCAAGCGTGTGGACCATAGTACTGTCAGATTTGGTTCAGGTGCCGGCCCCAAATTAGTTAATGTGTGTAAAAAACGGAATGAGCTTTTTGTAACTAACGGACGTCCATCTAATGCTATACCACCAAGCGACTCTGTAACCCAAGTTGGGTCACCACTGAATAGTTCATTGTACTCTGGTGTTCTCGCAAATTTCACAAGACGAAGTTTCATGACAAAATGATCTACCAACTCTTGTGCTTGCTCCTCTGTTAAATATCCTTCTGCTAAATCTCTTTCAATATAAACATCCAAGAAAGTCGATACTCTACCTAAGCTCATTGCAGCTCCATTTTGTTCCTTAATAGCAGCTAAATATGCTAAATATAACCACTGTACCGCTTCTTGGGCATCGTTCGCCGGATGGGATAAATCGAAACCATATATTTCTCCTAATTGCTTTAACTCTTGTAACGCTCTGATTTGTTCTGTTATTTCCTCCCGGTCTCTAATCACCTCTTCCGACATCTGACCATTACCACCAATAATGTTTAATTGTGCTTGCTTATCTGCTATTAGTCGATCCACGCCATATAATGCTACCCGACGATAATCACCGATAATTCTACCGCGCCCGTAAGCATCTGGAAGCCCTGTTACAATGCCGGCTTTTCGAGCTAGCAGCATCTCTTTCGTATATGCATCGAAAACACCTTGGTTATGTGTTTTTCTATATTTTGTGAATGTTTTCACAATTTTTTCGTCAACTTGATAACCATATGACTGTGCGGCTGCTACCGCCATACGGATACCTCCAAATGGCTGTAAGGAACGTTTAAATGGTCGATCTGTCTGTACACCTACTATTTTTTCTTTCGTTCTATCTAGATAACCTGCTCCGTGTGAAGTAATGGTCGAAACTATTTCTGTATCTAAGTCGTAAACTCCACCGTTTTCCTGCTCTTGTTTCGTCAATTCCATCACTTGTTCCCACAATTTCAGAGTATTCTCTGTTGCATCTGTTAAAAATAATTCATCACCATCATACAAAGTGAAGTTTTTCATAATGAAGTCTCGCACATCAATTTCTTCCTGCCAACGACCTGGTGTAAAGCCTTGCCAAGCTACCTTCGTTTGATCTACTCTTTCTTCTACTTTCATTTTATGTTCCTCCTCTTCACATTGTTCAATATTGAGCATGTTTATATTATTAGTATATCCCTTTCGTTGATGTTTGTCATGTGAAATAGTGAACAAAAATGTTGTTTTTTATAAGGTGTCAGAATTTGTTCACAATTGGAAACATGAAGCATAATACTTTACACATACTAAAATTACTGCAATATTTAAAGGTGTATGTTGATTTAGGAGGAGGCAAAGAAATGCAAAACTTCATTTTTCACAACCCAACGAGATTGTATTTCGGTCAAGGGCAATTAGAGAACGTAAAAACAGAATTACAAAATTACGGTGGTAATATTCTTCTTGTCTACGGCGGCGGAAGCATTAAACGCAATGGCTTATACGACCAAGTAATGGATATATTGAAGAAAGCAAATAAAAATGTATTTGAATTGAGTGGTGTCGAACCAAATCCTCGTGTCACTACTGCACGTAAAGGTATCGAAATTTGTAAGGAAGAAAAGATAGATTTCATCCTTGCGGTCGGTGGTGGTAGTACAATTGACTGTACGAAGGCAATTGCCGCAGGTGCCAAATCTGAAGATGATATTTGGGATATTGTAACTAAGAAGGCAAATGTTACTGGGGCACTTCCATTCGGAACGGTTTTAACACTGGCAGCAACCGGATCGGAAATGAATGCAGGATCAGTTATTACAAATTGGGAAACAAATGAAAAACATGGTTGGGGAAGCCCATACACTTACCCTGCTTTCTCGATCTTGGATCCTAATTTCACCAAAACAGTACCGAAAGACCAAACAATCTATGGCATGGTCGACATTATGTCACATGCACTTGAGCATTATTTCCATCATGAAGAGAATACATTGTTACAAGATCGTATGGTAGAAGGAATTCTACAAACGATGGTAGAAACAGCTCCAAAATTATTAGAAGATCTTGAAAATCAAGAGCTTCGTGCAACAGTCTTATATAATGGTACGATGGCATTAAATGGCATGGTAAATATGGGTTATCACGGAGACTGGGCAACACACAACCTAGAACATGCTGTTTCAGCTGTACATGACATTCCACACGGTGGTGGTCTTGCTATCCTCTTCCCCAAATGGATGGAGTATGCAATCGATGCAAATGTAAGTCGTTTTAAACAGTTAGCTATCCGTGTATTTGATGTGGATCCAAGTGGTAAATCTGATAAAGAAATTGGCTTAGAAGGAATTGCTAAACTTCGTGCATTCTGGAATAGTATTGAAGCTCCTTCCCGTTTGTCTGATTATGATATTGGTGAAGACAGTATCGAGGAAATGGCTGATAAAACAGTGATTGCGAGACCTGAATTTGGTAACTTCAAAAAACTGAACCGCGATGATGCGATCGCCATCTATAAAGCTTCTTTATAATAAGGTAGGGATAAGGAACCAACTAATCATTAGCGAAAATTTGTTGAACGGACATTGAGTGCGTTATTTGACGGAATAACACCCGTTTTTCGGTTTTTGCGGACATTTAATCCCTTATTCGGCTTTTTTCGATCAAATTTAGCTTTATTTTCGATGAATAGCGGAATAGATGTCCGCATGTACCCTAAAAACGCCACTTTTGTCACAAATAGCGGAACAAATGTCCACACTCTCCCCCGGATTTACTGGCGGGGCATCTATGTCCAAGCTATTTCGCAGAACGAGCAAACAGTGACCGTTTGTATTTTTATCGGTCACTGTTTTCATTCGTATTTTTCTCTGTTTGATCGGTTTTTACTTCTGTTCCTTCACTACTTTCCTGCTCACTTGGTAACGGATCAATTGTATGCTGATACCCATACCCTTTATTTAATGTCATAATGGACAATGCTAATACTGCAATCACGACTATAATACAAACAATGATAACAACCCACATGTACTGTATCCTGCCCTTTCTGTTAAATAAATCAATTATAACACATTCTTTATTGTGAAATATTTCACAAAATTGACAAAAACCAATCATTTTGTATACGTTTCCGTATGATATGATGAATTCAGAACAAATAAAGGAGGTAATAAAAGGAGGAAACATAATGCTTTCTTATGAATGGATTGATTTCAGTACAGACACAGATTTTTACAACCAAGCGACATTCGAAGAGAAAATCGGTGACCAGTTCGAAGCTCTATTCTTAGAGCGTAACAAAGCATATCCTAGCATGATCTGGACAAAGCACTACGTCATCTTATTAAAAAACACATCACGAATGTATCAAGATCTTACCTTTATTAAAATTGCACGCAATCCCACCCAAGAGTTAACAGAAATTCATTTTTTTTAAACAGTCATGCTCAATATTTCACAAACTATAAGGAGGAGAAATGATGAGTACACAAGCTATCGAAAAACAAGGTAATGTTCAGCAAACGATTGACCAAAAAGTGAAACAAGGTATAGCAGCATTGTCACAATTAAAACAATTAAATCAAGAAGAAATCAACCACATTGTTAAGGAAATGGCACTTGCCGGTTTAGATGCACATATGACACTAGCAAAAATGGCAGTAGAAGAAACAAATAGAGGTGTATACGAGGATAAAATTATTAAAAATATATTTGCTACAGAATATATCTACCATAATATTAAATATGATAAAACCGTTGGAATCATGAATGAAAATCAACATGACGGTGTATTGGAAATAGCAGAACCTATTGGTGTTATTGCCGGTGTAACACCGGTTACCAATCCAACGTCTACTACCATGTTCAAGATCTTGATAGCAATAAAAACGGCTAATCCGATTATTTTTGCTTTCCACCCTTCTGCTCAAAAAAGTAGTGCAGAGGCAGCTAATATATTGTATCAGGCTGCAATAAAAGCTGGTGCACCAAAACATTGCATACAATGGATCGAACAACCTAGCATTGAAGCAACGCAACAGTTAATGACACATGATGATATCGCACTTATTCTAGCAACAGGTGGAGCCGGAATGGTTAAATCAGCCTACAGCTCTGGAAAACCAGCACTTGGCGTAGGACCTGGTAATGTACCATGTTATTTTGAGAAAACAACTGATGTCAAACGAGCTGTCAATGACTTAATTCTTTCTAAAACTTTTGATAACGGAATGATTTGTGCATCAGAACAGGCAGTGATCATTGATCAAGCAATCTATCAAAAAGCACAACAGGAAATGCTTAACAATCATTGTTACTTCTTAAACAAAGAAGAAAAGAAAAAAGTGGAGAAACTTGCAATAAATGAAAAAACGTGTGCAGTAAACGCCGATATCGTTGGAAAAAGTCCTGTAGAAATTGCTAAAAAAGCTGGAATTAATGTTCCTGCAGACACTAAAATTCTAGTTGCCGAATTAAAAACAGTTGGACCTACTGAACCACTTTCTCGTGAAAAATTAAGTCCAATCCTAGCATGCTATCAAGTTAAAAATTATCAGGAAGGATTCAAACGGTGTGAAGAAATGCTTGAGTTCGGTGGTCTTGGTCACTCTGCTGTTATCCATTCTAATGATCAAGAGATTGTCGAAGCATTCGGTAAACGAATGAAAGCAGGTCGTATCATTGTTAATGCCCCTTCTTCTCAAGGAGCGATTGGAGATATTTACAATGCTTACTTGCCATCTCTAACATTGGGCTGTGGTTCTTATGGTGGTAACTCTGTTTCAACTAATGTTGGTGCAATTCACCTTACCAACACTAAAAAAATAGCAAGGAGAAACGTCAATATGCAGTGGTTTAAAGTACCGCCAAAAGTCTATTTTGAGAAAAACGCCGTACAGTACTTGGCGAAGATGCCGTTAATCTCTAGAGCCTTTATTGTCACTGACCCAGTCATGAGACAACTCGGTTATGTAGACAAGGTACTCTATTACTTACGTAAACGAGCCGACTATGTGCATTGCGAAATCTTTTCTGATGTAGAACCCGATCCATCCATTGAAACTGTGATGCGAGGGAAAGAAGAAATGAGTAAATTCAAACCAGATGTCATTATCGCCATTGGTGGTGGCTCTGCCATGGATGCTGCTAAGGGTATGTGGTTATTTTATGAGCATCCAGAGACAGACTTTAATGGTATCAAACAAAAATTCTTAGATATTCGTAAACGTGTCTATAAATATCCAGAGCTCGGAAAACAAGCACAATTTGTAGGAATTCCAACGACATCTGGAACGGGATCCGAAGTAACTCCTTTCTCCGTTATTACGGATAAACAAAACAACATCAAATATCCATTAGCTGATTATGCCTTAACACCTGATGTTGCGATAATTGACCCTCAGTTTGTCATGACGGTACCACCAGTAGTTACTGCAGATACTGGTATGGATGTACTGACACATGCGATTGAGTCTTATGTATCCAACATGGCGAATGATTATACAGATGGACTGGCGATAAAGGCCATACAGTTAGTTTTTGAATATTTACCTATCGCATATAAAGATGGCACCAATGAAAAGGCCAGGGAAAAAATGCATAATGCATCTAGTATTGCAGGAATGGCTTTTGCTAATGCGTTTTTGGGTATTAATCATAGCTTGGCACATAAGCTGGGAGCAGCATTCCAAATTGCACACGGCCGAGCAAATGCGATTCTCTTGCCACACGTGATTCGCTACAATGCGAAAAAGCCAACTAAATTTGTTTCTTTTCCAAAGTACGAGCATTTTGTTGCAGATCAGCGATATGCAGAAATAGCAAAAATACTGGGGCTTCCTGCACGTACAACAGAAGAAGGTGTAGAAAGTTTAATCAAAGCAGTGTGTGAACTTGCCAAACAATTGGATATTCCAATGAGCATTGAAGCAAATGGTGTTGAGAAAGAAACATTTATGAAACAAGTGGATCACTTAGCCGACAAAGCTTTTGAGGATCAATGTACAACCGCAAATCCAAAATTACCACTAGTTACTGAATTAAAACAGATCTACTTAGAAGCTTTTAAAGGTATCTAACTTGATAAATACCGAGGAAAGTGTCGCCTTTCCTCGGTTTATTTTGAATAAGAGTAGAAGTAGGTTAGACTTTTTCACCGTTTTTCTGTAACTCCCGAACGCTTTTATAGCGACCTCATAAAATAATGTAGGAATGTTTCCTAATCTTGTATGATGAAGGAGTTTTGATCATGTCCAATATTACACAACGGTCTGTTAACAGACGGAAAAAAGGACGAAGAAAAAAGTCATGTAGCTGTAGTGGCTATAAAAGGAAGAAGCAGCAATAAAGATACATGAATGTTTAAATAAAGTAGGAAATAATTACTTCAATAATTGATGCTACCCCCGCAACTGCCAATACAATAATTATTGGTATAAATATAGTAGAGTAGAAATGGAAACCTAAAAATAAGATAATTGAAGACCAAATGCCCGTACACCAGTGACACCGTAATAATTCACCAATCCATCTTTTCCAGCCGTTTCCTTTAAACATCACAGTCTCTTCTATGGTACCATCGGGCAACCATTTTTCTTCTACTTCAAAAAAAGGTGCTCGAATAAAACCTGTGATTTTATCATAAACAATCAGTCTTGTTAAACGAAATGTTGCAAGTGATAATAAAACAAAAGATAACCATGTAATCAAAAGCACACCTTCTTTCTTTTCTTCTTTACTTCCATATTATTAAACAGATACCTAATTCATGAATAAAAACGAAGGGTTACCAAATTCTCTTTTGGCAAACCCTTCGTTTTCTACGTTTTTTTGCAAACGATTTTTCTATTTTCTGTGTTCGAGAAAACTGAGCAAAATCCGCTCAGTCCTTATCAATCCTATGGAAATTGTTTGGCCTGAAGATCCACTTTTTCGAGCGGTTTTTGCTCAAAAAAGTTAGCTGAAGGGTAATGCCAGAGTGGTGGTCAAACAGTTGATATAATTCCATAATGCCTACTAGAGGAATCATAAAGTGGAAGTTGGCGGCCTTCGCTAAGATTTGCTCTACAACATACGTTAAACCTGGCAACTTGGGTTATTCTCAAGTTTCGCTTATCATAGTTCAAAATACGAGTATGCCACAGACCATATACATTCCTTATTAGAAGAGACCTGATGTGAGCATCAGATCAGAATTTCATCATTATTTATCTAATTGTTGTTCTACGATATCCCCTATCCAAGGCAGTTTGAAGTAGTGACCTTGATAGGCTTTTACCATCAGGAAAACCCATAAAACAAGCGTTAAAGAGGCGATTAAAATATTTACAAGCCATCCTAATAAAGGTATCATACCAAGAACCGTATTTATTATCATCAATCCAACAAATACAAAAATCGACTGTAGTGCATGAAAACGGATAAAACGGTTTTCTTTCTCTAACAATAAAAAAATGATACCGCTAATAAACCCTACTAAATACGTTAAAAAACCTGCTACATTCTGATCTAATCCTGTTGATGTCTTTGTCTGTTGCTCTGACTTTTGCTCTTCATTATCTTTCGGTAATTGATCCTCTGTCATTTTTCGCCCTCCTTCCGTTTAAACATATACTTCAATAGTGAATTCTATCATTTTTCTGAATATTCTCAATATTAACATTTAATTTCTTCTCTGAAGAAATTTACTATATAAAGAAGCCAAAATTTGTTGAAATAACATGCCGACAACAACGGGAACAGCTACTGGTCCAGGGAAATACTGTACAGCTATAACGGCTCCTGCGCTAATATTCCTCATTCCACTGCTAAAAGTTAGCGAAATCACATCTTGACTAGCCCGTTTTAACCACTTCGACAGTAACCAAGCTAAATAATAGCCACTAGCAGCAACAAAAAACATCGTAATAGCTACTTTAATGAGGTGAAAATCAACATCCAATAAATAATCCGCTACCTCTGAGCTATTAATCATAATGACTAGCGCTAACGCCATTTTTGAAAAAGGGGCTAAACGTGGACTCCATTTCTCATGAATTCCTCCACGAGTTAATTCGTGCAGAATCATACCTAATATGGAAGGAAGTACAATCATAATAAACAGACCTTTCATCATCGCCCATACTTCTAGATCAACAGACGTACCGATAAATAATGATAAAGACAGCGGAACAATGAAAGGCGATAAAATCGTATCAATCAATATAACAGATAATGTTAACGCCACATTCCCTTTATTCATGGATACCCAAATAAAGCTTGTGATACCTGTAGGAATAATCATCGCTAACACAAAGCCAATAACAGTAAAATGATCATTACTAAAGGTTAGTGTTCCGATCAGAAACGCCCATAACGGCATTAAAATATGTAAGATAACAAGTGCAATCAATATCGATAAAGGATGGGCAACCACTCGATATAAAGCAACAAAATTAAGGCTCAAACTACCCGCGAATGTCATAAATGCAAAAATCCAGATAACCCAGCTATCATATTGAATAAAAAAATCTGCAAATACAACACCGATAACCACACTAGACGGTGCTATAAAAGGCATAATACGTTGTAACACTTGATTCAAATGGTTTAACATTTCCGTCTACTCCTAGGGTGTTATTTCTTCTTTAACCTTGGCCGTTTCTCTGACCAATCTACCTCTACCGGCACCTCAAAGAATGCTGTTAAATTTTCCGAATTCACCATTGCTTTTGTTGAACCTTGATTAAATACACGTCCATCCTTTAACAACAAAGTTTTCGAAAAAGTTGGTAAAATTTCTTCTACATGGTGTGTGACATATATAATTGAAGGTGCATTTTCCCCTTTGCTAATATGCTCAATCGACTCTAGTAATTTCTCTCTTGCGATAAAATCTAACCCATTTGTCGGCTCGTCTAAAATTAATAATTTTGGGTCATTCATGAGTGCTCGTCCGATTAACACACGTTGCTGCTCTCCCTGAGATAATGTTCGGTAGGCACGGTTAGCATAAGAGAAGCATTCAAGATCCTTTAATAGCTGTTGTGCTTTGGCACGCATCTCATCTGTAGGGGTTTCATATAAACCAATCGAAGCAAACGCTCCGCTTAATACAACTTGGTATGCACTATCGGTACCATAAATTCGTTGTTTTAAGGTAGATGAAACAATGCCAATTTGTTGTCTTAGCTGTTCACCAAGTACATCTTTACCAAATTGCCTGCCAATCACATTAACTTGACCTTCTGTTGGAAAATAGTATGAACATAACATATGTAAAAGTGCTGTTTTCCCCGCTCCATTCAGCCCTAATAATGTCCAATGCTCTCCGTTCTCCATTTTCCAATTGATATCTTTTAGTATCCAGTTCCCCTCTTTTTTTAATCCTACTTTTTGTACATTCAATACCATTCTATATCACTTCCTTCATCTATTTAGTATACACCGGTAATTTTAAAATTTCTTGTGTTTGATTTGCAGAAAAATTTTTTATTAAAAATCGCACTTTTCTATTGAAAATGATTCTCATTATCGTTATAATAGATTTAATCACATAGAGTGATGAAACATTCCCTTTACACATATCTTTTGTTACCCCCAATCAACAAAAGTTCAAGGATGTTTCCCATTCCATTAGAGTAGCTAAGAATAGCTGCTCTATTTTTTCGTTTATTTAACAGTTTTATTGGGTATTGCAATATAAAGTGAGACTATGATCAGTAGGGGATAACCTCCACTGATCATTAGTTAAACTTATCATGTTATCCACCCACTTAGTTTCTTTGTAATACTTGAAGTTTGTAATAGTGCTTATAGACGGTAGCACCTTAATAAATTTTAAGCAGACATATATTTTACACAAATTTTATTTAAAATTATTATAAATAAATATTGATTTTTATTAGATTTGTATTATAATAAAAGATGTAATATAAAGAATAAAGGAGAGGTGTTACATTATATGAGCCAAGAAAAAAAATACTTAACAACTGCCTCTGGTGCACCAGTAGGAGATAATCAAAACTCCATTACAGCGGGGCATAGAGGACCAACATTAATTCAAGACGTTCATTTGCTAGAAAAACTAGCTCATTTTAATCGTGAAAGAGTTCCAGAAAGAGTTGTACATGCAAAAGGTGCCGGAGCACACGGCTATTTTGAAGTAACAAATGACGTTTCTAAATATACAAAAGCAGACTTTCTATCTGAAGTAGGCAAAAAAACACCTATGTTCATCCGCTTCTCTACTGTAGCGGGCGAATTAGGTTCTGCGGATACTGTACGTGACCCACGTGGTTTCGCTGTTAAGTTCTATACAGATGAAGGGAACTATGATTTAGTTGGGAATAACACGCCGGTATTCTTTATCCGTGATGCGATTAAATTCCCAGACTTTATTCATACACAAAAACGCAACCCGCAAACACACTTAAAAGATAAAAATGCGGTTTGGGATTTCTGGTCACTATCACCAGAGTCACTTCACCAAATTACTATTTTACACTCTGACCGTGGTATCCCTGCGACACATCGTCATCAAAATGGGTACGGAAGCCACACATTTAAATGGGTAAATAAAGATGGAGAAGCGTTCTATGTGAAGTATCATTTTAAAACTGATCAAGGTATTAAAAACTTAGATCCTAAAGTTGCAGATGAGCTTGCAGGTACAAACCCTGATTACCATATCGAAGATCTGTTTAATGCCATTGAAGAAGGAAACTATCCTTCTTGGACATTAAAAGTTCAAATCATGCCTGAAGCAGATGCGCAAAACTACCGTTACGATCCATTTGATGTAACAAAAGTATGGCCACATGAAGACTATCCATTAGTTGAAGTTGGTAAAATGGTATTAGATCGTAACCCTGAAAATTACTTTGCAGAAGTAGAACAAGCAGCATTTTCTCCTGGACATTTTGTTCCTGGTATTGAAGCATCTCCAGATAAAATGCTTCAAGGTCGTTTGTTTGCCTATTCTGATGCACATCGTTACCGTATTGGAGCAAACCATGAGTCATTACCAATTAACCGCGCTAAATCACCGGTTAATAACTATCAACGTGACGGGTTCATGAGCCACGACGGTAATGGTGGCAGCGCACCTAACTATGAACCAAATAGCTTTAGTGATGCACCAAAAGAAACACCTGAAAACAAAATTAGTCCATATGAAGTTTCCGGATTTGCTGATAGTGTTCCATATGATCAAGATGATCATTACTCACAGCCTCGTGCATTATTCCGTGATGTAATGAATGATGAAGAGCGCGAGCGTTTAATCCAAAACTTCGCTGACCATATGAGTGGTGTAACTCGCGAAGGTATTGTGGAACGTCAATTAGAAAACTTCTACAAAGTAGACCCTGAATTAGCAGAAGGTGTTGCTGCTAAATTAGGAGTAGAAGTTCCAGCACATGTAAAAGAATAAAGAAGAGCCAAAAAAAAGAGACCAGTACGGTCTCTTTTTTTAGTTCTTATTTTTAAAAATATTAGTTTAGTTTAAAACTCACTACCTTTTGTTCTGTCATGGCTTCGATTGAGGACTTGATACCTTCTCTTCCTAACCCTGATTGTTTCACCCCTCCAAAAGGCATAGCATCAATACGATAATCACTACTATCATTCACCATGATACCGCCGACTTCTAATTCCTGTATCGTTAAGAACGCATTTTCCACATCTTTTGTAAATATCCCTGCTTGCAGCCCGTAATCAACAGCGTTTGACTGAGCAATCGCTTGATGCACATCCTCTACTGAATAGACAAGTACAACAGGACCAAAGATTTCTTCTTGCGCAATTACAGCATGCATGGGGACTTCGGTTAGAATAGTAGGATAATAAAAGGCTCTTTCTCTTTTTCCACCAATTTGAATGTTTGCCCCTTCTGCTACAGCTTGATTCACCCACGCTTCGACCCTTTTGGCTTCCCGTTCATTAATCATTGGACCAACGTCTGTTAATGGATCCAATTTATCTCCCAATCGCAATTCTGAAGTTCTTTGACTATATAACTCCAAGAATTGGTTATATATTTCTTTTTCTACATAGACTCTTTGGACACCTATACAATTTTGACCGGCAGCTGTAAAAGAACCTGAAACACAAGATAGCACTGCTTTATCAATATCTGCATCTTTTAACACAATAACCGGAGAGTTGGACCCAAGCTCCATTCCTACCTTCTTAATTCCAGCTTTATGCGCTATTTTCTTCCCAACATCTACTCCACCCGTAAATGTAATCATTGTAATGGAAGGATGTGTGACAAGTACATCTCCTACATCTCGACCTGATCCGGTCACAACGGACAGCATACCTGCCGGAAGCCCCGATTCTGTAAAAGCTTCTGCCAGAAGCAATGCACTTAACGGCGTATCAGAGGCAGGTTTGACAATAATTGCGTTTCCTGAGGCAATTGCTGGACCGACCTTATGAGCTACTAGATTTAAAGGATCATTAAAAGGAGTGATCGCTCCAATGACACCTACTGGAAAACGGTAATAATAGCCAACCCTATTTTCTCCAGTTTCACTTTGATCAAAATTAATCGTTTCTCCATTTATCCTTCGTGCTTCTTCTGCACTAATTTGAATCGTTTGAATCGCTCGCTTTACTTCCATGCGAGCTTCCTGAATGGTTTTACTTCCCTCTAATGCAATCGTTTCTGCATAACGTTCTTTATTTTCTTCTATATAGGAGGCTACTCGTTGAAGTACGGCCATTCTTTCATGAGTTGGCCATGGTTTGTTACTGAGATATGCCTCCTCTGCTTTTTCAATAGCCAACAGCATATCATTTTCTGTAGCTAGTGGCACTTTGGCAATTAATCGATTATCTTGCGGATCATATACATCAAATGTTTGTTCAGCCGCTATCCATTGTCCTGCAATCAACATTTTTTCTTGTTTTACTTTTAGTTGCATGAAATTCACCCCCTATTAAAGTTTGGTTAGAGCTCTGTGGCGATGATAATGAATGATATCAATAAAAAGTGAATAACCTGTTTCCATTAGCCCTGCACCTGCACCTGTTAACATGATAGGACCAGATAAGTCGCATTCGTAAACAATCGCATTTGTCGGGCCATTAACACCAGCTAATGGGTCATTATCATTAACTAATTCTGGCATAACAGAAGCTTCAATTGAACCATCTTCCTTTTTAGTTAAGCGTGAGATCAGACGCCATTTTTGATTTTTATCTAAGGCTTCTTTCACCATCTCTACTGTTAAATCGCTAATTCCTTTACAATAAATCTCTTCTGATACTATTTTTTCACCCATTAAATAATTCGCTAAAATCGCTGTCTTATATCTTGCATCATAACCTTCCACATCACTAGTTGGATCTGCTTCTGCATAGCCTAAGCTTTGAGCTTTTTCTAATGCTTCCTTATACGTCTTACCTTTTTCCATTTCCGTTATCATATAGTTAGTCGTCCCATTTAAGATACCTTTAATTTCTGTTATTTCATTTCCTGCTAATGTCATGACGGGTAATCTGAGAGCTGGTGTTCCGCTCATTACTGTGCCTTCAAACCCCCAGAACACCCCATTTTTTTCAGCTAATGCTGATAACTCATCATAAGCCAAAGCAACAGGACCTTTATTAGTCGTTACAACACTTTTGTTATGTTCAAAAGCTGTTCGACAATGATCAATGGCAGGTTGACCTGTCTTCACATCTGTGAATGTCACCTCTACAATCATATCTGCATTCGTATTCTTGATTGTTTCCATGCTGTCCCAGCCTCTAATTAATCCTGTGTGATCTGGATAAGTATCTAAACTTCCAGACTCTCTAACGGCAGATAACAACTTTTCAATGTTTAAACCATCCGGATGATACACAGATCCTTTCATAATATCGGAGACAGCGACAACCTCAGGATCAAAACCATAAGACGGCTTTTCACCCTTTTGTTGCTTCAAGAAAATCTCTGCCAATGCCTGCCCAACACCGCCAAACCCAATAAAAGCGACCTTCATAGTCAATCTCATCACCTCCATCATTTTTTAAAGAAAATCTCGGCGATAGCCCTGCTCGTTTTAGTTAAAAATATGGTTTATTTGTTTACAAATAGACTTTCTGGCAAAGAGTGAAAAGCTTGCTCTAAATCATGAATTAGGTCATCCTTATCTTCCAGTCCTGCTGAATATCGAATTAATCCTTCTGGTATCCCCATTGCTGCTCTTTCCTCAGGTGTACATTCTACGTGACTTGTTGTGCGTGAAGGTCCAACAATCGTTTCAACTGAACCAAGATGCGCTGCACGGTTCACATATTTTAGCTTTGGAAGCAGATGTCTGAGTGTATCCACCCCACCCTTTACGGAGAAACTTAACATACTACCAAAGCCGTTCATTTGTTTCTGAGCAATCCTATGGCCCGGATGGTCTTCTAATCCTGGATAAAATACTGCTTCGACAGCATCAACTGATTGCAAATAGCGAGCAACTGCCATTGCATTTTCACTTTGTTTTTCAATCCTTAATTGAAGCGTTTTCATACCCCGCAATAACAAGTAGGCTGACATTGGGTCAAGTGTTGCTCCATTAATCTCTCTATAATGATAAATACTTTCTACTAATTTTTTTGATCCACAAACAGAGCCACCTAACGCATCTGCATGCCCTCCTAAAAATTTAGTAGCACTATGAATTACTAGGTCTGCTCCCAATTCAAGCGGATTTTGATTAATCGGAGTGGCGAAAGTGTTATCAACAATGACAATAGCTCCTGCTTTTTTCCCGGCCTTCGCCATCTGTTCAATATCTGTGATTTTTACCGTTGGGTTTGTCGGGCTTTCTAAATAAAGAATTTTACATCCTTTTGCTACCTCTTTTTCAATCGCTTCATGATCCCCTGTGTCACATAAAACCACGTCCACTTTTTGTTTTGGCAGAAATTCGGTGAATATTTTATTGGTTCCGCCATACGTGTCTTTTATGGAAACAATTCGATCTCCAGGAAACAATAGTGTTCCAAGTGTATTACTAATCGCTGCCATTCCTGTCGAAAAGCTTGTAGCAGCTTCTGCCCCTTCTAAAATTCTTATTTTTTCTTCAAATGCATCTACGGTTGGATTGGTATTACGACCGTAAATATGACCTTCTTTATTTCCGATAGCGACTTCATACCATTCATCCATATCGTCATAACCAAAAGATACACTGTGTACAACAGGAACTTGAGTGGCACCGAAAGCTAATTGATCTTTTTCCCCTGCCCATACTGCTTTTGTACTCATTTTTACATCTCTCATACTATACCTCCTCATCTAGTACTTATCTAATTAACTTGAAAACTAGCTGATGATTCCACCTTGTTCTTGAAATGGAAAAGGATCTTGCACAATCAAATCTCTTGGAATTTTAGTGAATGTTTCACCGCCATTTCCTGTTACTCGAAATGATTCACTAATCTCAATTCCATAGTCATTAAACCACAAGGCCGGAATAAGGTGGAAAGTCATGTTGGGTTGTAAAACCGTTGAATCCTCTGTTCGAATGCTTGCTGTATGCTCTCCCCAATCTGGCGGGTAACCTAAACCTACGGAATATCCTAGTCTTGCTTCTTTTTCAATTCGATATTTTTGGAGACAGTTATACCAATACCTTTCCAGTTCTCCACAAGTAACACCGGGTTTTACCGCATCCAAAACAGCATTCAAACCTTCTACGACAATCGGGGCAATTTTCTCAAGCTGCATAGCAGGTTTACCTATCGATACCGTTCTAGCTACTGGTACATGATACCTCTTGTAACAACCTGCTAGTTCAATAACAACAGACTCTCCTTCTTTATATTTTCTCTCCGACCAAGTTAGATGTGGTGCACCAGTATTATCTCCAGACGGAAGCAATGGAACAATAGCTGGATAATCTCCGCCATAATCATCCGTACCAGAAATCATTTGGTAATATATCGCTGCTGCCGTATCACACTCTCTATTCCCTACTCTTACACTTTCTACTGCTTTATACATCGCTTGATCAGCTATTTCTGCTGCCCGCTTCATATACTCAATTTCTTGCTCTGATTTGATAATTCTTACATAGTTCACTAATAAATCGGCATTTTTAAACGTAGCGTTTGGAAGTCCTAACTTTAACCTTTCGTGAGCTTTGGCAGTGAAATAATAGTTATCCATCTCAACACCAATTTTTCTATTTCCTTGCCCTATCTGGTTTAAAATTTCTGCAACAAAATCCATTGGGTGATAAATCGATGATTGTACATAATAATCTGGGAATGGAATAATATTTTCGTTGTAGATCCATGTGGTAATTTTCGCGCCATTGGCATCTTGATAACGACCAATCCAAATTGGCTGAGGCTCATCAATGATGATAATTAACATTTGGTGAACATAGAATGACCAAGCATCATAGCCTGATAAATAATTCATATTAGCTGGGTCTGTTACAAGTAACACTTCCATGCCGTTTTCGACCATCCGTTGTTTCGTCTTCGTTAAACGTTTTTGATATTCTAAAATATCAAAGGCTAACATCGTATCCCCCCTCCACCCCTAAAAAATTCTTTTCATTTCTTACCTTTATCTTATTAAACAGCAAGTTGAAATGTAATGTTCAGATTGTATGAAGTTTTTCCTTTTCTGTCATACAACATGCATAAACCCCCGAATTATAAGATATAATGTCCAATTTTCACTTAAAAAAAGAGCCGCTGAGGCTAAAGTGGTTTAAAAACACAACAAATTCCGAACGATAACCAATTCTGATCACAGAATTCGTCTATTCGTTCGGAATTTTGCCGTTATAAAGTGAAACTATCATCATTTGTGAAACTTATCAGGGCGTTAGCGTCTGTTATTCCCACTTAGCTTCTGTGTGTTACTCGAGGCTTGAAGTGGGTTCTCACAGACGTTTAGCACCGTGTATTTCAGTAAATCCTTATGGTCATTTTGACATGAATAGAGTGTAATACTACCGCTTCGGCTGACCGTTTCGCTTTCCGGGGGGCATGCTCTTCAGCTAACTTTGGTAAGCGTTCTTCGCTTACCAAAGTTAGCTGAGGAAAAAAACCCGTGGAAAGGGAAACGGACAGCCGGAGCGATTATATAGCGGAACATTCATTTCAAAATTAAGACAAAGTTAGAGTTTCCCTTAATCGGGTAATAGTTGGATGTCTCAGCCTCATCATCCCTATCATTTTATTTTATTCAGCATCCATAAGCGGACACTTAACTCTAATAAAAAGGAATCATCAGCATCGATTAAGGATAAATGGGTCAAAGACTCTATTTTTCGCAACCGATGCAATAACGATTGACGATGTAAATTTAGTTCTCTTGCTGTTTGACTAACATTTCCTTTGTATTTGTTATACGTCTTAAAAGTAAAAATCAGGTCTGTCTGTCTCTTTTTATCATATTCTAACAATGGTTTTAATGTATCTCTTACAATCTCATGAATATTTTCTTCTTGAGATATCGCCATTAACAGCCGATTAATTCTTGTATCACTATAGAAGGTTCTGTTACCAGGACCATCATGCAGCTGTCCAATTTCTAGAGCTGTTTTTGCCTTTTCATAGCTTTCATAGAATGGATACTTACTTTCTTTTTGAAGTGCAATTCCCCAAGAAATATCAATATCTGAAAGCAATTGGCTTAACCTTCGTTCTATCGTATCTAAAAATTGGTTTGCTATATCATGATAAGAAGGGTCCTCTACTTGCAAATATAGGATCACTTCGCCCTTTTCAAAGGTAGTCATCGTTTTTCGCTCAAACAGATGACCTGCGTAGGTAATTTCCTTTTGGATATAATAATTAAAACTCCTTAATGATGAGTGATAAGGATTATCTAAAGTATCATGCTTATCTGATCCTAGATCTTTATGTCTAATTTCTCCGACAATACAAACATAAGGAAGATTTAAATCATAACTTAATAAATGTGCTTTTGTTAATAGTTGATGATCTACTTTCATTTTATTTTTAGCTAAGTTTAACACAAAATTATCTTTTAATCGTATCTCGGTTAACTCAATGGCATTCTCCTTCACAAAGTATAAGGCACAGGCTGTTAAAGCATGCTCTAGCACATTCATCACAAACCAAGTCAACTCTTTATTATCGCTCGGTTGAAATACAATATATCCTTGTACTTTGTGGTTGTTGAGAATTTGCAGTTGAAAAAAACGATCTTTATGAAATTTGTATTCTTTCATATGATAATACAATGGATGTTCTTGAAATTTTATATCAGATAGTGGTATCTGTTGTAAGTGGGTATCTTGGACTTCAAGACTATAACTTTCCAAAATATCTTTATTAAAAAACTTCAATGCTCTCTTTCTTTTTTCAGCATCTGTGATAGCAACAGGAATTTTAATATACTTATATAAAGTGTGTGCAATATCTTCTAATCCTTTATCTTTTAGGACACAATTTATTAATTCTTGTCTAGCATCTTCTACCTTTTGACGTTCTTTTTGTTTTACTTCTGTAATTTTATCCATCACAGATTGCCAAATATCCGTAAAACGAATTTCCCAGGGAACGTCAATAATGATTAAATCATTTTGATTAGCCTTTTTTAAAATTCGATCAGGGATATTATAAATATATCTTCCAGTGGCAAAACCTAAAACGGATGCCCTCGATTGAATGACATCTTGCACAAAGGATTCTAATAAATTGGGATTATCTTCGCATCCTATACCGGTACTTAAAACGAACTCATTCTTTCTGACAAAGTTTTCAACAGGAAGCTCAATAACTGAAACCCATTCGATCTGCTTTCGCTCTAGCACATGCTTACCTGCCTTTACTTCACAGCCTTCCATCACGGGCAATTGCATAATAGTATTTACCGTTAAACTCATACCACTCACCTCTTTTTGCTACAAAAGTTCATCATCACCTAAACATAAGTGCTTAAAAAAGAGACATTTTCACCTTATTTATAATGTTGAAGCTGTCTAGCTTAGCCTCCACGGGTAATAGAAGATTTGTCTAGGACGAGCTGTTAAATGAAGTCAAAGACTTATCCGTTTGCGCGTTTATTAAGCTCCATCACTTCGATCCATCTGTTAATTTCCTGACTGAGAGAACCTGGCGCTAAAGGCTGCGATTTCGTACTTTCTTTATCACTAATATAGCAGATCGGATCTACGAACGTACAGCGGGGAAACGTGACGAATCAAATACCACTTGGAGCGACTTTGGCGAAATAGCAGCCAGTCACTACAAAGTCTAGAATATTAATCTCTATTTGCGTTAGATTAACTATTTAGACGGAAACTCGTGATAAAGGATGGTTGTTATGATGAGTTCTCAAAAGAAAAAGGGGAAAGAAGCTGATATATAATTTTACGCTTACGCTACGTACAATATGCCTTTTCATTCGCTGCTCTGAAGGAATATGAAGCTACATCCACGTCTAGTATTGTTGGATAAAAAGACCGAAATGTTTAGGTATAGTCTATTAGGAAAACTTCATAAGATGAATAACCAACTGTTCTAACCTCTCTTTTATTTAAAAATTCATGTTTGTTTTGAAAAAAAGTGGGAATAAATAAACAGAAAACTTTGATACTTTGATCAAATTTTGCTCATTTGTAAGAATAGATGACAATATTGGAGGATTTATAAAGTTATTCCAATTGAATGAAGCTCAAGTTAATAAAAGAAGATTTATAAAGTTTAATCAAGCTATAAGCGATTTGCGGAATATTCCAAATCCCTTTATTATATTGAATGTATCATTTGCGTAAATAAATGATTGCCAAATAAGAAAGGAGTAAATTGTTATTAATAACGTACAGAACCAAGCTCCAACACTAGACGTTGTATTCTCCAAACCAACAAAAAATGATGGAGCATCTATGTGGGAATTAGTATCGAAATCAACATTAGACACAAATTCTCCCTATAAATACCTTTTAATGAGTGAGTATTTTAGTGATACTTGTGTCGTAGCAAAAGAAAATAACCAAGTGGTTGGCTTTATTACCGCATTTATCCCTCCAAAAAAACCAGATGCTATATTTGTTTGGCAAATCGGTGTTGATGCATCACAACGAGGTAAGGGTATTGCATCGAGAATGTTGCATTACTTATTAACAAGTGAGGCATGTGAAACAGTCAAGTTTGTCGAAGCAACTATTACACCAGATAATAAGGCATCGCAATCTTTATTCCAGAAACTAGCTCGTGACTTTAATACAGAAATAACTTCAAGCGAGTTTTTTACCGAGGATGTTTTCCCTGGTGATGAACACGAAGAAGAATTAAAGTTTGTTGTCGGGCCTATTAACAAATAATATTGTCGTAATATTTCGTATTTTCTGAATTAGAAAGTGCGGAAATATTCGATATATAAAACCATTTAGGAGGAACTTAAAAGATGAGTAAAAATATTGATATTATCAATCATCATGAGTCAGTAGTACGTAGTTATGTTCGTAACTTCCCAACCGTATTTACAAAGGCGAAGAAGCACAAAATGTGGGACGAGGATGGAAAAGAGTATTTAGATTTCTTCTCCGGTGCAGGTGCACTTAACTATGGACACAATGATGATCATATGAAAGAAAAATTAATCGAATATATCACTAGTGATGGGATTACTCACTCTTTAGATATGGCTTCTACAGCAAAAGCCGATTTCTTACAGAAGTTTGATGACGTGATCTTGAAACCACGTGATCTTGATTATAAGGTAATGTTCCCTGGACCAACAGGAACAAACACAGTTGAAAGCGCCTTGAAATTAGCGCGTAAAGTAACAGGTCGTACCGATATTATCAGTTTTACAGGTGGATTCCACGGTATGACGATCGGTTCCCTGTCTGTTACTGGAAACTCTATGAAACGCCAAGGTGCAGGTATTCCACTACAAAATACTGTAACGATGGCTTATGATAACTATGTTGATCATGATACCGTCGTTTATTTAGAAAGATTCTTGGAAGATAACGGTAGTGGAGTTGCGATTCCAGCCGCAATGATCGTGGAAACGGTTCAAGGTGAAGGTGGTATTAACGCTGCACGCTTTGAATGGTTAAAACAAATTGAAGAAATCTGCCGTCGTTGGGGTATTTTACTAATCATTGATGATGTGCAGGCAGGTATCGGTCGTACCGGTTCATTCTTCAGTTTCGAAGCTGCTGGTATTAAACCAGATATAATCTGCTTATCTAAATCATTAAGTGGTTATGGTTTACCACTTGCCGTAACGTTGATCAAGCCTGAGTTGGATATTTGGAAACCAGGTGAACATAACGGTACTTTCCGTGGTAATAACCATGCATTCGTGACTGCGACAGCAGCACTTGACTATTGGAAAGGTGATTCATTTGAAAAAGAAATCCACGAAAAATCTGAAATCATCTACAACTTCCTAGAAAAAATAGTTTCAGACTATCCTGAAATTAAAGGGGAAGTTCGTGGCCGTGGATTTATGGTAGGTATTGCTTCAGAAGTTGAAGGACTTGCTGAGAAAGTAACAGCTCGTTGCTTTGAATTAGGCTTAATTATGGAAACAGCGGGACCAAATGATGAAGTATTCAAGCTGTTCCCACCATTAAATATTCCAAAAGATGAGCTACAAAAAGGTCTAGATATTATTGAGCAAAGTGTAAAAGGTTTAGTTAAGGATCCCGTTACGAACTAAGTTACGGTTTTCAAATATAACAGACAATACAGGAGGCAATTTATTTTATGAAAGTAGTAAAACTAGAAGACGTACTAGGAACTGAATATGATGTTGACGGAGGTAACTGGGTTAGCCGTCGTCTGATTATGAAAAAAGATGGTATGGGTTATTCTGTCAATGATACCATTATTAAAGCAGGCACAGAAACACATATTTGGTACCAAAATCACCTTGAATCTGTATACTGTATTGAAGGTGAAGGTGAAGTTGTAACATTAAGCGATAATAAAGTATGGCCAATAAAAAAAGATACACTATATGCACTTGATGAAAATGACGAACATTTACTACGTGCCAAAACAGATATGCGCATGGTTTGTGTATTCAACCCACCGCTATCAGGTAAAGAAGTACACGACGAAAATGGTGTATACCCTGTAGACGAAGATTAATTAATTGGTTAGAATAACTATCCCTTTTTTCTAACAGTTGTTAAGACATTCCTATAGTTAAAACAGTTGTTAAGACATTCCTATAGTTAAAAATTTCTTATCCAAAAAGCTCCCTTTTCCTTGGGGAGCTTTTACTTTTTTGTATATACTATAGATGAGGTGTTAAAAATGGCAAAAAAAGAAATAGATGATTATTTACAAGAAGGGATTTATGGTGCAAAGGAAATTAACCCTGATGAAAAAAGAAAATATTTAGGGACATATCGTGAGAGGGTTGTATTAGCCTTATCCAAGTCACAAGTTCGTGGCAAAAAAGGACTTTCCGAGTTGGAAGGCCAAATCCATCATTTTCCTGATACTACACTATTGATGAATAATAATATGAGTATACGTTTCTTCAAACCTTATCGTGAACTTGCTGAGAAACTTGACATTTCTCATACCTATGTATCTAATCGGGAAGCTGACAGTGATTATGGCCTTATATTAGCTGCTAAGACTGCTGTAGATAAGGAAGATATTGTATTAACTGAAGCTGAACAAACGGAGAAAGAAACGGAGACGAAATCTTGGTGGCAGCGACTCCTCGGACTATAATGATGAAAATTGTGTTAATCGTCCGTAACACTACCTAACTGATAAATATCCCTTTATTTGATGCAGAGGAAAGACACTTGCAAACCCACATCTTTCCTCTGATACATTATTTACTTATTGATATATGTTGATTCTAATACTTTCACAAAACGTTTCATGCCTTCTTCAATTAGTGCTGGTTCTGAGTTTGTGAAATTTAGTCGTAGTGTATTTTGTTCTGGATCTGACACATAGAATGGTGCTCCAGGCACAAAAGCTACTCCTTCTTTTACCGCCTCATCTAATAACTCTGTTGTGTTCATTTCTTCCGGCAGCTTTACCCAGAAGAACATACCGCCTTTAGGAACAACATATTCAAGCCCTTCAAAGTTGGCTTTCTCTAATAACCGTTTCATCACCAGCATTCGTTCATAATAAGTTTTTCTAATCGTTTGAATGTGTTCATCAATATCAAAATCTTGTAATAAATGCACTAATGCGTGTTGCCCTATAGAATTAGTATGAAGATCTGTTGCCTGTTTAGCCTGAGCCATAATCCGAATAATTTGGTGTGGGCCAACAATCCAACCAATACGAACAGCAGGGACAACCGTTTTAGAAAAAGTACTCGTGTATAATACTAGTTCATTCTCATCTAATGAAGCGATAGATGGAGGTGTTTCACTTTCATCAAATTGTAATTCACCATAAGGGTCATCTTCAAAAATAACTACATGATATTTATTAGCCAGTTCCAACAGTTTTTCTCGTCTTTCTAGCGACCATACTTTTCCTGTAGGATTCGAATAGGTTGGTACCACGTAAATGCATTTTGGTTTATGCTGATTAATTTTCTCTTCTAAATCAGCTAAAACCATGCCATCATCATCCGCATCAACTGCCACCACTTTAGTTTCATACGATTCAAATACTTGTAATGCAGCTAAATATGTTGGATTCTCTGTTAAGATGACATCCCCTTTATTGAACATCACTCGTGAAAACAGATCGATTGCCTGTTGGCTACCTGAAGTAATCAAAATATTATCTGCTGATCGGTGTAGCCCTTTCTGCTTCATACGATCTGCTAATAATTCTCTTAACTGTGATACACCTTCTGTTTCACCATACTGTAACGCTTTTTTATTTGTCGTAATTGCTTTATGAAAAGCCTCATCAACAGCTTTTACTGGGAACAAATCTTCTTCCGGCAATCCTCCAGCAAACGAGATAATATTCCCTTGATTAATTACTTTTAAGATATCTCGCACTGCTGATGATGTCATATATTTTACTCGGTCTGAAAAACCATATTTCATTCGTGATCCCTTCTTTCTATCATATAAGGAGTTTTCATTTTATATCAAAGTCTGACTTCGCGCAATTAGATTCCACTGCTGGTTAGAAAGGACAGCTACTCTCCATTGAAGTAACTGTCCTTACTTTAACCTAATATAGCTCGGTCATTCTCCATTTGCGTCCCGCGGATTCGTTGGAATTCGTGTAGTAATTTTTCGATGGTAAGCTTTTGTTTGTCTTCACCAGATACTTCTAAAATAATTTGTCCCTTATCCATCATAATCAGACGGTTACCTAAGTCCAGCGCTTGTTGCATATTATGGGTAACCATTAAAGTGGTTAAACCAAACTGCTCCACTACTTCACCAGTCAGATTGGTAATCAACTCAGCTCTTGATGGGTCTAATGCTGCTGTATGCTCATCTAACAGCAATATATTCGGCTCTGTAAAAGTTGCCATTAACAACGACAGTGCCTGACGCTCTCCACCAGAAAGCAGACCGACTTTGGCGTTCAATCTACTTTCGAGCCCTAAGTGAAGGGTTTCTAAATGCTCTTTAAATAAAGCCTTTCGCTTTTTGCTGACTCCAACTTTTAAAGTACGCTTTTTGTTCCTGGCATATGCCATCGCAAGGTTCTCTTCAATCGTCATCGTCGGTGCCGTTCCTGCCATCGGATCTTGAAACACCCGCCCTATAAACTGGGAACGTTTATGTTCAGGAAGCAAGGTTACATTTTTATCGTTAATTTTTACCGTCCCGATGTCTGGCTTTAATGACCCGGAAATCATATTCATTAATGTTGATTTTCCAGCACCATTACTACCGATTACGGTAACAAAATCACCCTTTTGCATCTCAAGGTTAATATCCTGCAGGGCTTTCTTTTCATCCAACGTACCTTCATTAAAGGTAATCGCAATATCTTGCATGCTAAGCATTGTTAGCCCCCTCTCCACTAGCTAGCATTGCCCTTTTTCTTTTCTTCCGTTGTGCTTCTTTTTGAGTGGCGATGATTTTTGGTGCGACAAGTGCAAGTATAACAATCACTGCCGTTATTAGCTTTGCATCGCCAGTTTCTAGGAATTTCACCTTTAATGCGAGAGTCAACACGATTCGATAGACAATAGCTCCACCTATAACAGCCAATGTTGTACGAGCGATTGTTTTGGTACCGAATAATGCTTCACCTATAATAACAGATGCAAGACCGATGACGATCATACCAATCCCCATATTAACATCTGAAAATCCACCATATTGTGCAATAAAAGCACCAGATAACGCAACTAATGCATTAGATATTCCTAAACCGACAATCGTTAGAATATCAGTGTTAGCAGAAAAACTCCTGATCATTTTTTCATTATCACCAGTTGCACGTAAAGCGAGTCCTACTTCTGTTTTTAAGAAATAATCCGTTATAAATTTAATGATTAATGTAATAATAACCATAATAATGAGTATTGCCCAAGTGCCCGGTACACGATCCGAACCAGCCATGGTAAAAATACCATTTAAAAAGTTGTCAATACCTAAAGATGCCCAAAAACCTTCAACCTGACTAAACATTGTCGGTTCATTTAGTAAAGCGACATTCGGTTTATCCATAATCCTAAGATTAATAGAATACAAGGCAATCATCATTAAGATACCGGATAATAAAGGGTTAATCTTCCCTTTCGTATTTAAAATTCCTGTGACGACTCCTGCCAAAAATCCAGCAATAGCAGCATAAAATGTTGCTAATACGGGCGGCACACCATTAACAATCGAAATCGCTGCAACCGCTCCACCTGTTACAAAACTGCCATCCACTGTTAAATCCGGGAAATCTAAAATACGAAATGAAAGATAAACGCCCAATGCCATCAAGGCATAGATTGTACCAGATTCTACTGCACTGAATAAGGAAATTAAGGTGCCATCCATACTACTCTTCCTTTCTATCCTTCTGCCAAACTTGATAGAAAACCTCGACACCTATCATTCATCAACAATGTCGAGGTTTCCTTCAGCTATTTATTCTTCTTCTGTTGTTTCTAAAAATTCTGCATCTTCATCCCAGTCTTCGTTCCATTCCACACCTTGTGCTTCTGCTGCTTCTTTGTTAATAAACAGCTGCATGCTTGGTGGTACTTCTACAGGAATATCTGCTGTTGTTTTGTCACCCGTTAACACTTCGACAGCCATTTCACCGGTACGATAGCCGATTGTGTGGTAATCAATACCAAACGTTGCAAAACCACCACGCTGTACAGAATCGGGTTCACCTACAAACAATGGAATACCTTGTTCTTCCGCCACTGATACAACTGTTTCTAATGCAGAAACAACTGTATTGTCCGTAATAATGAAGAAAACATCTGCATCCCCAACTAAGGAATTAGTTGCTTGCTGTACTTCAGAAGAATTACCAACAGTAGCTTCAGTTGTAGATAAGCTCGTTCCTTCTACCGCCTCATTTACCGCCTCAATTTGAGCAACTGAATTTGCTTCACCTGCACTATAAACAAGCCCAATTGTAGCTCCTTCGAAATAATTTTCAATAAATTTTACCGTTCTTGTAACAGAATCTGGATGTAAGTCTAGCACACCCGTTATATTTTCACCTGGTTGGTCTAAAGATTCTACTAGACCACTTTCTACAGCATCTGTTACTGACGTGAATAAAATCGGAATATCACTTGTTGCTTGTAGTGCACTCTGCGCACTTGGAGTAGAGTTTGCAAAAATTAAATCTACACCATCCGCTACAAAGTTATTGGCAATCGTCGACGCATTATTTTGATCATTTTGCGCTGATTGAAAGTCATATTCTGCTTCTAAACCAGCATCTGCAATCGCCTCTTTAAACCCTTCAAATGCCGCATCTAATGATGGGTGCTCTACAATTTGCGTTGCACCAATTTGATATACTTCATCGTCAGAAGCTGCCTCTTCCTCTTCTGTTTCCGTATTGTCCTCAGTCTCTTCAGCATCTGATCCAGATCCACCATTGGTGTTATCCGTCTCGTTACTCGTACCACATGCTGCAAGAACCAGAACGCTGAAGAAAGCAATAATTAATAATAAAAGCAAGTTTTTCTTCATGATCCCCTTTTCCCCCAATTTCTTTGAATTTAGAATTTTCAAACTTTTAAGATACATTATAGCATAGATTCGACAGCTTCGGTATAGCATCTTTACAATTAATCTATTACTGGCGTTGTGCTTGTGTGCTATCTTCGAGTTGATATATTAGCTAATTTCTTTTTAAAAACATCGTTACCTGTAAGAAGGTCCCGATTAAACCTTCTAATTTGTAAAATATAGTAGGCAAAAATCAATATATATAAAGACGCTATGTCCTCACCATTGATAGATTGATTAAACACAATTTCTTTATCCTTCATTGCGCATATGATGGACACTTTTCCCAACTCAGGCGCTTTTGTCCTTCATTCAAAAGGACGTTAAAAAACACGCGTCTCATCCATGATGAAACGCGTGTTTTAACTACAATTTCCCTTATTGATCTGTACGATTGATAAAGTCTGTTACGGCCCCTTGTGATGAACAGGAAACGTTGTGCGCGTATTTACCTAGTACACCTCGTTTGTATAGCTCTGGTGCTTTCCAGTTTGCACGACGTTTTTCTAATTCTTCTTCCGAAACATCCATAGAAATTTCCTTTTGCTCTGAATCAATGGTGACCATATCCCCTTCTTCTAAGAAAGCAATTGGTCCTCCAGATTGTGCTTCTGGTGCAATATGACCTACTACAAGACCATGTGTACCACCAGAGAAGCGGCCGTCTGTTAATAATGCTACTTTCTGACCTAGTCCTTTACCAACTAAAATCGCTGAAATAGAAAGCATTTCCGGCATACCTGGTCCACCTTTTGGTCCTACATAACGAATAACCAGAACATCCCCTTCTTTGATCTCGTTATTCATTACTGCATTTGTTGCCTCTTCTTCATTATTAAAGACACGTGCAGGACCTGTGTGGCGTTTTACTTTTACACCTGATACCTTCGCAACCGCACCTTTTGGTGAGAGGTTACCTTTTAATACGATTAATGGCCCATCTGCACGATATGGATCACTTAATGGATGAATAATATCTTGTTCATCAGATAGAATTGGTGCATCCGCATAATTTTCTGCAATCGTCTTACCAGTAACAGTTAAACAGTCGCCATGTAAGAATCCATTATCTAATAATAGACGCATTACAGCTGGAACCCCGCCAATTTTATGTAAGTCTTCCATTACATATTTACCACTTGGCTTCAAGTCTGCTAAGTGTGGTACTTTTTCTTGGATACGATTAAAGTCATCAATTTTTAGATCTACTTCTGCTGCATTAGCAATCGCTAATAAGTGAAGGATAGCGTTAGTAGATCCACCTAATGCCATAACAGCAGTGATCGCATTTTCGAATGCTTTCTTCGTTAAGATATCTTTCGGATAAATACCTTTCTCTAACAAGTGGTAAACAGCTTCCCCTGCTTTACGACAATCTTCAAATTTCTCAGGAGATTCCGCCGGGTTAGAAGAACTTCCAGGTAAACTCATACCTAGTGCTTCTACAGCCGTCGCCATAGTATTTGCTGTATACATACCACCGCAAGAACCTGCACCTGGGCATGCATGACATTCAATTCCTCGCAATTCTTCATCATCAATATCACCGTTATTGTGTTTACCTACCCCTTCAAAAACAGACACAATATCTAACTTTTCCCCTTTACGGTATCCCGGCGCAATCGTTCCACCATAAACAAAAACAGCTGGAACATCAGAACGAGCAATTGAAATTAAACAACCCGGGATGTTCTTATCACAACCACCAATTGCCACATAACCATCCAAGTTCTCTGCTCCTACTACTGTTTCAATCGAGTCCGCAATTACATCACGACTTGGAAGCGAATAACGCATTCCCGACGTTCCCATAGAAATACCATCAGATACTGTGATTGTATTAAAAATTAACGGAACACCACCAGCTTCGCGAGCGCCATCCTTAGCCTGGATCGCTAAGTCATCTAAGTGAATATTACATGGTGTCACCTCACTCCATGTACTTGCTACACCGATCATTGGTTTTTTAAAATCTTCATCTGTTACCCCAACAGCACGTAACATCGCACGGTTTGGAGCGCGTTTAGCATCATCAAACACATTACTTTTGATACGTAAGTCCTTTCCCATTCCAATAGGCCTCCCCACTATATTTTCTAGAAATACTAGAATTCTTTCAATTTATAATTTTCTGTAAACTTTAGCTTGAGAAATGGTGTCTCTACATCTCAATAATGATATAGTATCATATATTTATGAAATACGGAATAATTCGTACTTTAAAACAGAGGAGAAAACAATGAAAATTCGCACAATTTTAGTCCTTTTGTTTATTATTGGCATTGGTTACTTATTTTTTCAGTTTCAAAAATACAGCAGTCGACCGATGCCGACAGAGCTACATCCAGTCGTGGAAGAGAAGAAAGAAAAACTGGTAAAACAAGCAGAAGAAATCGGTATTACAGTTATCATTACGGATGATTTTCGCTCTGCCGAAGAACAAGATGCAATCTATCAGCAAGGAAGAGAAACAGATGGAAACATTGTTACTTATGCTAAAGGGGGAGAATCCTATCATAATTACGGACTTGCGATCGATTTTGCCTTGCTAACAAATGATGATAATGTTATTTGGGATTTAGAATATGACGGCAACCAAAATGGAGAAAGCGATTGGAACGAGGTGGTCGAAATCGCTAAAGAATTAGGTTTTTCCTGGGGTGGTGATTTTACCCGTTTTAAAGATTATCCTCACTTGCAAATGGACTTTGGTCTAAGCATCAGAGAATTAAAATGGGGGAAACGACCTGAAGATGTGATCGATTAACCCCCTTCTACAAAGTGAGACTATGATCAATGGGGGGGGTGACCTCCACTGATCATTAGCGAAACTTATCATGGCATTAGCGTCTGTTAGCCCCCACTTTGCTTCTTTGTGTTACTTGAATTTTGGAGTGGGATTTTACAGACGTTTAGCACCGTGATCAACGGTAAAGAACCGTACTATACAATTGTTCAGTAGCACGCGGATCGATAAATAAATGTGCTTTATTAACAGCTGTAATTGCTTCCGAATAGCCCGATGCAATCAAATTTGTTTTCCCTTCATATTGAACAATATCACCAGCAGCAAAAATCCCGAGTATATTAGTGGCCATGTCACCTTTAACCAAAATACGTCCTTTATATGTCGTAACTCCCCAGTTATCAAGCGGAGTTGCCTGTAATTCAAGACCGTGATAGGTAAGGAGCGCATCTGTTTCGACGGTGAAAGTTTCCTGCTCTTCGTTATTGATCTCCACTGATTGTAGTTGATTTTCTTTTACATCGATATTCGTAATGTGGGAATTCATATGAATTTGTATGGAACTATTTAGTAATTGCACTAAATCTTGTTCTTTTACTTGATGAAATTTGGAATCTGGATTCACTACCGTAACAGACTCCGCATGATCCTTAAGATATAATGCCCAGCCTACTCCTACCTTATTATTAGCAGTAATGACGACCTTTTTATGGTGGTACTTTTCCCTGTTCATTAAATTCGTAGCTACATGCTTGCGAAATTCTGGAAAAGGTAACACATCCCAATTATCTGGCCTCTTCGTATGGAATGTTCCGCTGCCTGTAGCAAGCAAAATCGCTTTCGCCGCATGTTGCTCCCCATCACTCGTGTTTAAAGTAAAATAATCCGATTTTTGCTCGATAGACTCGACCCATCTATTGCTTAACATCTCAGGTTGATGCCGGTTAGCTTGAGCAATCATTTGCTTCACTAAATCTTCGCCTGATATATCAGGATATCCACCGACATCATAGATTAATTTTTCCGGAAAAAATTGCATTACTTTGCCGCCAAATTGAGATTGTGACTCTAACAATTTAACTTTCATATTACGCATGGTCGCATAATACGTAGCAAAAAGACCTGTTGTGCCACCACCAATAATGGTGATATCAAACAATTCATCATCCCCCATCGCTATACACCTCTATCTTTTATATAATCGGTCAGTAGATTGTAATGCCGTTAAGTTTACAGCACCTACACCAAACATGACCATCTGCAATTCTAACTCGCGAACTTGCATCCATTCTATCACATTCTCAGCAGAATCAACCGCTTCTTTTAAAATCGACCTGGCGAAACCTACATAATCGGCACCTAAAGCAACCGCTTTAGCCGCATGGAGACCGTTACGAATACCACCACTGGCAATGATGGTTTTTTCCGGCAATATACCAGAAACCTCTTCTAAACAAACTGCGGTGGAATTTCCCCAACTTGCAAAAGCTTCTGCTGCCTCTTTTTTTAATTTTTCTTTGGAACGCAATTTCTCTACTTGACTCCAAGACGTACCACCTGCTCCAGCGACATCAATAAAGGAAGCACCGATATCGGTTAATCGTTTAGCTGTTTTTCCGTCAATCCCAAACCCTACTTCTTTCACCCCTACCGGAACAGCTAACGACTGAATCAAGTTCTCGATTTTGGGCAACAAATTACTAAAATTCGTATCCCCTCCGGATTGAATCACTTCTTGAATCGTATTTAAATGAAGGACCAATGCATTGGCATCTGTCCACTCCACAATCTGTTTGACTTGATCGACCGTCACTCCATAATTCAGCTGTACTGCTCCGAGATTTGCTATAATCGGTGTATTCGGTGCATATTCTCTAACTTGAAAAGATTGACGGAACTTTTCGCTTTCTAACATCACCCTTGTTGAGCCTAAAGCAAAGACCCAACCTTGTTGTTCTGCCGCGATCGCCAGATTTCGATTGATCTTCTCGGCCATTTCTGCTCCACCAGTCATCGAACTAATCAAAAAAGGTGTCCGTAAGTGTTGATCAAAAAATGTCGATGAGATATCAATCGCTTCAAAATCGATTTCAGGTAATGCGTTGTGCTGAAACCGATATAGATCGAAGCCATTTGTTATTCCTTCTCCTAATGCCTCTTCTTTCAAACTTAACGCTATATGCTCACTTTTCCGTTTGTGGATCTTATCAGACATATACTGTCTCCTTTTATATAAATAATTATTAATACTAGTATACATAATTCTATTTAAAATCTCTCGTTGATACTCTTTCAGCATTAGTATGATATGATTAATGGTAAAACTATACATATCGCATCTGAAATGGAGGCCTTAACATGAAACAGAAACTAATAGAAAGATTAAGTAAATATGTACAAATCGATACACAATCAAATGAAAGTAACCCGGACTGTCCCTCAACAGATGGCCAATGGGAACTGGCACATTTGCTAGTAGAAGAATTAAAAGATATTGGCATGCATGATGTAACAGTTGATGAAAATGGTTATGTGATGGCGACACTTCCGAGTAACGTTGATAAAGATGTACCAGTAATCGGCTTTCTTGCCCATGTTGATACAGCAACAGACTTTACCGGTAAAGGAGTAAAACCTCAAGTAGTCGAACAGTATAATGGCAAAGATATTCTATTAAACAAAGAGAAAAATATTGTCCTATCACCAGATGAATATCCTTCATTAGCGAACTACAATGGACACACCTTAATAACAACAGATGGTACTACATTGCTTGGCGCTGACAACAAAGCAGGTATTGCCGAAATCATGACCGCATTAGAATATCTTATGACAAACCCTGACATTCCACATGGTACAATCAGAGTCGCTTTTACGCCAGACGAGGAAATTGGGCGTGGTCCTCATAAATTTGATGTAGATCGATTTGGTGCTCAGTTTGCTTATACGATTGATGGTGGACCACTAGGTGAACTACAGTACGAAAGCTTTAATGCTGCCGCTGCCAAAATTACTGTGCAAGGTAACAACGTTCATCCGGGAACAGCAAAAGGAAAAATGGTTCACGCAACAAAAATAGCGATGAAAATTCAAGCACAGTTACCAGCAGAACAAGCTCCTGAGTATACAGAAGGATACGAAGGTTTTTTCCATCTACTTTCATTCGAGGGGGATGTAGAAGAAGCTAAGTTATATTATATTATCCGTGACCATGACCGAAATAAATTTAATAAGAAAAAACAATGGATTACTTCCATAGTCAAGGAGTTACAAAGTCAGTATGGTGAAGAATGTATCCAGCTAGAAATGAAGGATCAATACTATAATATGGCAGAAAAAATCGAACCAGTGAAATATATTGTAGATATAGCAGCAGAAGCTATGAAAGATGTCGATGTCGAGCCTTTAATCCAGCCAATTCGTGGTGGAACAGATGGTTCACAACTTTCCTTCATGGGATTACCAACCCCTAATATATTTACCGGTGGTGAAAACTTCCATGGAAAATTCGAATATATTTCCGTCGATAATATGGTTAAGGCTACCGAAACGATTATAAATATTGCTGAACGATTCACGAAACAATGCTAATGATAGCATTGTTTTTTTAGTGTAAAAATTAGTTCTTATACGTTGACACTAAGCTTGATATTTAATATAATAACCACCGTGACCAAAAAGTCATTAAAGCGACCACTTAGTCAGAGGGTGATCAATTGGATACAAAAAAGCACATCATGAACACAGCTTTACAACTGTTTTCGCATCATGGATTTAATGAAACATCTGTCCAGCAAATAGCACAAAAGGCAGGTATTTCTAAAGGCGGGTTCTATAATTATTTTTCGTCTAAGCGGGATTTAATGCTGGAAATGATTGATGAACATTACAGTAAAATTATTAACAGCACCCATCAAATAGATGAAACAAATCGCAATTTAGCTGCGTATATACAACACGAGATGACCGCATGGATGGAACATCAGCCTTTTATTCATTTGATGTTTAATGAGTTTCAACCAAGTAAGGATCCACAAATAAATAAAAAAATGGATGAGCTACATGTTACGCTTACACAAAAACATAAAGCAATGTTTTACCTATGTTATGGAGAGAAGGTAAAACCATTTCTTGCCGATATGGTTGTCATATTACAAGGTATGCTGAAAGAATATTATTTACATATGTTTATTCAGCAAGCCCAACTTAACGTCCAACAACTAAGTAATTGGGTTAGTCATCACATCAATAGCATTGTTAACAACCTGGATGACTTGGACCCTTTTTTACATGAAACGGAAAACGAGACATTTGATAGTGTTCTAAATGACTTAAGAGCGACTATTCAACAAAAAGAGTTTCACAATCAAGATAAGCTCTTAAAAGTAGTGAAACAGATAGAACAGGAAATTGATAACCATACACCATATTCCATTACTGCCGAAGTATCACTACACTACTTAAAAGGCGAAGAAATGATTCAGACAGACGTTTTAAGACTAGAGCGTTTGTGCAAACAAGGAGGTAATTAAATGAATCAAGAAGTAAATCCAACAGAAGTAAAAAGGATACCCATCGTCGCTGTAATGCTCGTTGGTGCTTTCGTAGGGCTGTTAAATGAAACTCTGCTAGCAACTGCATTACCAAGCATTATGGAGGATTTTGGAATTGCAGAAAACCAAGTACAATGGTTAACTACTGCCTTCTTATTAACAAATGGGGTTATGATACCAATATCTGCTTTTTTAATTGAACGATTTACGACTAGACAGTTATTCATAACAGCTTTGAGTATCTTTGCTTTAGGAACGTTTATAGCATCGATTTCCCATGCATTTGAATTACTGTTGGTAGCGAGGGTCATTCAGGCTTCCGGATCTGGTATCATGTTACCGCTAATGATGACAGTTATGTTGAAAATATTCCCACCAGAGAAACGCGGAGCTGCAATGGGGATGGCAGGGATTGTTATTTCCTTTGCACCTGCAATCGGACCAACACTTTCTGGCTGGTTACTAGAATTTTTCTCTTGGAGAGGATTATTTTATATCGTATTACCAATCGTGATTATTGCCATTATCATTGCTACGATCTTTGTTAAAAATGTAACAGAACAAACCTATCCAAAGATTGATATTCTTTCTATTCTGTTATCATCATTTGGTTTTGGCGGGTTGTTATATGGATTCAGTAGTATTAGTGGTGGGCATGGCGGCGGAGAAACCGGTACTCAAATTGATGGTCTAGCAGTAGCAATTATTATTGCTGGTGCAATTATTTTAACTTTATTTATTATCCGTCAAATGAAATTAAAACATCCAATGCTCGAATTTCGTGTATTTAAATACCCGATTTTCTCGTTATCCTTAATCATTACAATGATTGTACTGATGGCACTAATCGGTGCAGAAACCATGTTGCCTTTATACATGCAAAACACAAGAGATTTTACCGCTTTAGAATCTGGGTTAATGCTATTCCCAGGTGCCGTTGTAATGGGGATTATGTCTCCTATTACCGGGATGTTGTTTGATAAGTTCGGCGCCAAATGGTTAGCAGCGATTGGCATGACCATTGTAACGATTACTACATTCTTATTTACTAGCTTAGAAATGGATACTGCATACAGCTTCCTTGTTACTATTTATGCCATTCGTATGTTTGGTCTTTCATTAGTGATGATGCCTGTCATGACAGCAGGTTTAAATCAGCTTCCACCAGAATGGCACCCACACGGAACAGCAATGGCAAACACGATGCAGCAAGTTTCTGCTTCCATTGGAACAGCGATACTGATTACCGTCATGACTTCTGCTGCAACCAACTATCAACCAGACCAAGCAGCATTAGAAGGTTTATCAGAAGTAGAAGCAATGAACCAGGTTGCTAGTCATGCGGCAATTAGTGGTTACAACACCGCTTTCTGGATCGCAACTATTCTATCGATTATAGGTCTCTGTTTATCACTATTCTTAAAAACAAAAACACAAACCGAACAGGCAAGTAAGAAAGCAGCTTAAAAATCTAGGGGGATGACATTGGTTCATCCTCCTATTTTTTACAAATCCTTTCTAAATTATCCCCCATCAATTGGAAATCATGTTAAAATGGACTATGTATGATTACATATAGGGAGGAATAACTGGAAATGAAAGACACTATAACAAAACCATTAGGGTTTGGCGAAATTTTAGATCAAACGTTTCGCATAATCAAATCCAATTTTAAATCTTTATTTACTATTACCTTTTTAATAATGGTACCGTTGTTTGCACTGCAAGCTTTCATTTTAGTGTTAACAGGACGTGATTTTATAATTAGTGGTGACCCAGGTCAAAGTCTGGTTGACCAACTGCTTACAGGTGCTGATTCTATTGTCAACACCACCATACGAGAGGACTTAATGTCCATGTCCGTAGATCTGTTAACGGTTTTTGCGGCCCCGATTCTTGCCGGTGCCGTTACTTGGGCAGTCAAAAACGCAAGGGAAGGAAATGACATATTTGCGAAAGAAATGATCCGTAAAACGTTGCCAAGATATTGGCCACTTCTTGGAAGCACACTGCTTTTTGGTCTTATCACGTTTGGTATCCTCTTACCTTGTTTTTTTGCAATTGGTTTTATTAGTGTTATGCTCTCGTTGCTACACCCTATTATTACCTTTGGTTTTTTGATGCTTGGCTCTTTAGGCATATTTATTGGAGTAGGTTTACTTTTAACAAAGTGGAGTTTATACTTACCTGCTGTCCTCTTTGACAACGTCGCACCAGGACTATCGAAGAGCTGGCGTCTGACAAAAAAACAAACATGGAAATTCTTTGGATTATTTATTGTACTACTGATTATTACAAGCATTATTAGTGGGATATTACAACTGCCACTTATCTTTCTAGGAAACAGTGTGTTAGCTCATTTATTAACCAACATCATTTCATTAATTTCTTCTATCGTGTTTACTGTTGGTTATGCTGTCATGTATTTTGACGCTTCTGTTAGACAAGAAGGTACCGATTTACAAGAAATGATTAAAGAATATGAAGTGACAGAAGAATCGTAAAGGAGATTGGCGATGTCATCTTTTCGAACAGAGCAAGATCAGTTAAACGACATTTTAAATCAACAAGAATATCAAGTCTACTATGAAGATAATCGCAGTTTTTTAGAGAGAATATGGGATCGTATATCAGACTGGATTGGCGACATTCTCGCTTTATTATTTGATTCCTTTGAACCTTCTTCGACAACTGGTAATCTGATTATTGTCCTCATTATATTGATTGTTTCAGCTGTAGTGATATTTGGTATTATCGCTTTGGTCATGTTCACAGTAAGAAAAAGAAAACTATCCAATCAGCAGCCATTTGTTAAACGTGATGAATTAGCTTGGAGCTATCACGAGCATTTACAAGCTGCCAATGACTTTGAAACACAAGCTGATTATCGTCATGCTACAAGGCATCAATTTCTAGCGTTGTTGTTAATCTTTGATAAGTATAGTTTGTTACAAGCAAATCAATGGAAAACAAATTGGGACTATTACGATGAACTGAACCAAAGCAATAAGGCTCTAGCAGTAGACTTTTACAATTTAGCCCTATTGTTCGAGAAAGTCACATATGGTGAACAGCCCATCACAGAAGGTGATTATCATAAGTACAAGGCCAAAATTAGTAAATGGATTGATTCCATTTTGCAGCAATCAGATACAAAAGAAATAGGTGAACGATAATGTTTGGAAAAAAAAGAAACTGGATCATGGGCATCTTATTTTTTCTTTTGCTTATCGTAGTCAGTGTATTCTCAACCAGTAATACACCAGAAGAGTATCCTGCTTATCTGGTCAAATCGCCATCCCCAACAGGACTTAAGGCGCTTTATACATATTTAGAACAAAATGGTCATGATGTTACCCGTGAAGAAACACTACCCACGATGACAGAAGAAACATTAAGATTATTAGTTAATCCGCCAGTGTTTACAGATCAGCAAATTGAGAATCACTATCTCGATTATGTAAGACAAGGCAATACCATCGTGCTCGCCAAGGAAAATCCTGATGGACTTTTTAACCTAGAAACAGAATATGCATTGACAGGATCAGAGTCAGAAACGACAGAAGCTGACTATCAAGGGGAAAAGCTGGAAGTAACACAAAACAGCTTTGTACGCTTGGCGGTAAACGAGGATGATAACGTGCTGTTAGAAGATGATGCTGGTGCACTTGCAATCGAACGACATATTGGTGAAGGCTCCTTGATTGTACTGTTAGAACCAGCTTGGCTTACAAATGATCAAATTACCAAGCATGATCACACATCTGCAGTATTTAACCTGATCCCCTTCGAAGAATCAGGAGCAGTTATTTTTGATGAATATAGTTTAACGAAGTCAGGTGGCCTTGTATCCCATTTTGAATTATATCCAAGCTGGGCATACGTATTATTGGTCCAAGGCATCATCATGGCGATTTTTATACTATGGAATCAAGGTAAACGTTTCGGCCCTATTTATCCTGTTCGAGAAGAGACTGTCAGATTCAGTAATGAACGGTTAAGAGCGGTCGCAATTTGGCAAACGAAAGGTAAAAACTATCACGCATCGTTCGAATACCAGCTTGACTATCTAAAAGAAGTTATTCGAGAAAGATACGGAATACCCTATAAGCAAAATTGGAGGGAAAGATTAGCTGGAATAGCAGGGAAAGTAGATGCTATTTCCACAAAAGAATTAGATTACATTGCTCAAGGGATTGAAACCATTTTGGCTAGAAAATCGTTAAATAAACAAGAGTATCTTTCCTGGTCTGTAAAAATAGACAAAATACGAGAAGAGGTGGAGTAACGATGACCGCAAAAATTTCGTCATTATTAGAAAACTATGAACAACATATTCTTGGTCAACAGAAAAACTTACGATTATTATTAGCCGCTGCTTTAGCTGGTGGTCATGTATTAATAGAAGGCGTACCGGGAACAGGTAAAACACAAATGGTAAAAACATTAGCTAAGTTACTAGACAGTGACTTCAAACGTGTCCAGTTCACCCCTGATTTATTACCTAGTGATATCACGGGAAGTGCTATCTATAATATGAAAGAACATGACTTCCAAACATTAAAAGGGCCGATATTTACAAATGTTTTGCTGGCAGATGAAATCAACCGCACACCTGCTAAAACACAAGCATCCCTGTTGGAAGCAATGGAAGAAAAACAAGTTACCATTCAAGGAGATACTTATCTATTACCAGATTTCTTTTTTGTCGCAGCAACACAAAACCCTATTGAATTTGAAGGAACTTACCCGTTACCTGAAGCACAACAAGATCGTTTTTTCTTTAAGATCAAAGTAGACTTCCCTAGCTTGGAAGAAGAAGTTTCTGTCTTGCAAATGGTATTAGAGAAACAAGCAAACCCCCTGGAGATTCAAGCGATGTACTCCAATGATTCATTACTAGAGATTCAACGAAAAGTTCAAGAAGTAAATATTAGTAACGAAATAGCTGATTATATTACGAAAATTGTCCGCAAAACACGTGAGCTGGAACATATTCAATATGGAGCAAGTACCCGTGCTGCTATCGCAATAGCAAAGACAGCACAAGCTTGGGCATATCTTGATGAACGTAACTATATTACACCAGATGATGTTAAAACGGTAGCTATTCCTAGTCTACGTCATCGTGTTCAACTATCTCCATATGCAGAATTGGAGGGATCTGATATCGATGAAACGATTCAAGAGCTTGTGGGATCGGTTGCTGTTCCGAGATAAAGGGATTATTCCTACATATAAACTCATAACCTATTACGCTCTATTTACCTTAGCTATGTTTATTCTATCATTCTGGCAATTTTCGTGGCTATTTCTAGGAATAGCCACACTACTAATGGTAAGCCTCTTAATTATAGATGCATTCTTACTACCTAAAAAAGAAGACATAGAGGTAGCTCGGACAATAGCTGACGAAATGGAGCGTTATGCGAAACAAATGGTGACCATTCAGATTCAGAATCGAACAAATGCCACGTATACCGTTCGGTTAAAAGATGGAATTCCTGAATCATTTCAAACTATTTTCCCAACTGACCAGTTCATTACAGGTGGAAAATCGGTTGCTATTGCATATGAGGTATTTCCTCAAATAAGAGGAAAATATCAAATAGATACATTATATTTACGTTTAAAAACAAAAATGGGACTCTGGGAAAAACAAATTACTTATCAGCTGCCTGATGAAGTAAAGGTTATTCCTAATTTATCAGAGACTAAAAGGTATTTGGCAAGTGCTCAGAAATATTTATTGCATGAAGGCATCAAGATTCGGAAAATGCGCAGTGGTGTTGGGGAGTTTTCAAAGGTTAGAAGCTATGTTGTTGGCGACGACCCACGTAAAATAAATTGGCGTCAATCTGCCAAATTACATGAGATGATGACCAATGAATATGAACCGGAGCATGGAAAAAGTGTAACAATCTTACTTGATTGTGGTCGCATGATGGGAGTCGAGTTAGAAGAAGGAAACCGGTTGGAAAAATCTATTGAAGCGGCGATTACGCTCGCAACAGCAGCACTACAAAATGGTGATCAAGTATCTGTGATCGCCTTCTCGAAGGAAATTAAAGCAGTTGTACCTAGTGGAAAAGGATTAGAACATTTAGATACCATTTTACAAACGTTATATGCATTAGGAGTGGATGCACAAGAGTCCAACTATGCACTTGCTTTACAGTATGCTCAATCGCTCCAACGAAAACGTAGTCTGATTGTGCTCTTCAGTGATGTGCAAACATTTGCGAATGAAGATTATCAATTATTCTATATGAAAAAACTAAGAAAAAAACACCTTTTTGTCATGATAGGCATTGAAGATCGACTACTACAGGCTCAAATAAAGATGAAACCTAACAGCGCTTTAGCAGCAATGGAAAAAAGTATGGCACAAAAACAATATATCAACCAGAAACAAGTGATGAGAAAATGGGAAAAGCATGGACTACCTATGCTGGAAGCACCTGCTGAACGGTTAGCAGTCACTTCTGTTTCCCATTATATTGAGACATTAAACCGTGGAATGTTGTAGAGTCCTTTTGCGCAAAAGAAAATGGCCAATGATCATGTATGCAATCAGACCAATAGCGGTCGTTACTGCTACAGCATATTTCATCTCTAACGAAATATCAGCAGGAGTGATAAACCCTTCGATGGTACCAGCAATTACAAATAACGGAATCGTTCCTAGCAACAGTTGAACGGACCTTACCGCTTGTGTCTTTAACTGGTACCCTCTCGAGTACTTACCAGGTACAAACAGCTTGTATCCCATTAAAAGCCCTGCACCACCTGCTATAAAAATAGCAACTAACTCTATAACGCCATGTGGAACAATATAAGCCCAAAAAACATATGAATTGCCATAGTTCCAAAAAAGGCCAGCAATTGCGCCAACAATGATGCCATTATAAATTAATACATATACGGTCAATAGCCCGAACGTGATACCACCGGCGAAGGCTAGAATACCGACCCTAATATTGTTAATCATAATTTCTGTTGACATTACAGGTGCATCAACAGCTGCCGGGTCTTCGCCGAGCGATTCAGGGTCAAATGACTGTGCCATATTTTCTGGTAAAATACCATATAAATGAGCAGGATTTTCTACTACAGCGAAAAAACTCGCAATACCTCCGAAGCAGAACAAAAGCATGGCAATTATAATCGCCTTCCATTGTTCCAGTAATAAACCTACAAACTTGCTGGAGAAGAAATGATAGGCTTGTTTCCATGAAGAATGCTGGGATTGGTACAATAGATTGTGTGCTTTTCCGACTAATTCATTTAAATAATTTGTTACGTCTTCATTTGGAAAAAATGTCTGGCTATAAGATAGCTGTCTGGAAACTTTTTGGTATGTATGTTGAAACTCTTCAATCATCCTGCTGGACTTTTGCTTTGGTAATTGGTTTATTAGTTTTTCTAACCGTTCCCAATCTTGACGGTTCTGTTTGATGAATTGATTCAATTGCATATAATCACCTTTTTTTCTAGCATTTTACTTTATTATAATAGAAAATAGGCTTAGTGAACAGTATTGAAAGATATTGTTCATCGGAAAAAGTGACAGGAAAGAGGTTAAACATGGAACAAGAACAGTTAAAGGTAAAAACACCCGAGTATGTCTCCTTACAATTTCAATTAGCTGGCTTAGGATCAAGATCCGCTGCTCAGATCATTGATTACACACTCATTTTTTTAACACAATTATTAACGATCTTTCTTTTAATACTAGCTTTTACTAATAGTTTTAGTAATTTATTTTCTGGACAACTCGATAGTATCCTGTTAGTCATTCTCCTCATCATTATTTATTTATTTCACTTTGCTTACTTCATTTTCCTTGAATACTTTTGGGGAGGAAGAACAATTGGCAAGAGATTGTTAGGTATCCGAGTTATTCAGGAAAACGGACATAATATAACATTCCTTTCAAGCATCATTCGCAACTTTTTACGATTGATAGATATGTTGCCAAGTGCATATGTAGTAGGTATTATTATGATTTTTTTCCATTCTAAACATAAGCGCTTAGGAGATATAACAGCAGGAACGATTGTTGTACATGAAAGACGGAAAAAGTCACTTAAACAGTCGCCTCTTGAAAAATACATCCATCAACTCGGGATTCAAAAAGAAGATTTACAGTTAGAACCGTATCATTTGAAACAATTTAATCAGAAGGATTGGCGGCTTTTGCAGACTTACGCACATCGAATTCTTCATATGGGTATACAGGAGAAAGGAACACTAACAACGAAAGTCAGTGAAATACTCTTGCCGAAAATTGCAGATCAGATGGAGAACAGTACAAAAAGTAACGAAGAATGGTTATTACTACTTTATTTACATCTAAAGGATGAGTGGGAATACGTTTTATAGAATTTCCCCACTCCATGAGACACGCTCTTCCTATTCACAAGAAAAACCAGCAAACACCGCCGGTCCATTATTACTTTGGTAGTAATCATGAAAAATTTGAACAGCTTGACCACCACTCCGGCTACCCACTTCCCTTTCCGTGGAGTTTGTCCTTCAGCTAACTTATTTGAGCAAAACCCGCTCAAATAAGTGGATCTTCAGGTCAAACAATTCCCACAGGAGTGGAAGCGGGCGGCCTTCGCTTTATACATGTGCTACAACATTTGTCAGATCAGGCAACTTGAGTTGTTATCCCTGTGAAAGTGAAAGGTATAGCATAGAAATTCACTAACAAGATTTATAAAACCCAATATGCTTTTTCTATTATTCGTTGTAGAAAAAAGGATAGTGAAACGGTCAGCCGTAGCGGTTAACTTGCACTAGCTAGCTTTCAAAATAGCAACTTCGTTAAACACGATCATTGCGCTGATTATATACTTCTTACCTTTTAAAAAGGATAAAAACCCGTCAGAAGGTTTTTATCCTTTTGCTTAATTATTATAATGAACCGGGGATCCTGGTCCTAGGTCTATTCCTAATAGTATCCACACGATTAACATTAATGTCCAAATGACCAAGAAGAAGATGGAATACGGGAACATGGTTGAAATGAGGGTACCCATTCCCATTTTCTTATCATATTTTTGTGCATAAGCGATAATTAAAGCAAAGTATGTCATTAATGGCGAAATAATATTCGTTGACGAGTCCGCAATACGATATGCCATCTGCGTCAATTCTGGAGAATAGCCGAACTGCATCATAATTGGAACAAATATCGGCGCCATCATTGCCCATTTTGCTGTCGCACTTCCAATAAAAATATTGATTATACCAGCAATAATAATGAAGACAATTAATAATGGGATACCAGTTAAACTAATACTGTCTAAAAATTCCGCTCCATACACACCGATTAACATACCTAAATTGGATTCTTCAAAAAATGCCACAAACTGACCCGCTGCAAAGGACAGAACAATGAACAGCCCCATTGTTCCCATTGAATCTGATAGGTGGTTAGCAACATCTTTATCATTTTTGATATTCTTCGTAACAATCCCGTATACAACACCTGGGATAAAAAACAGAATAAAAATAATCGGCACCAATGAACTCATAAATGGTGAAATGATAATAGCTCCATCTTCTCCACGCAATGGTGCATTTTCTGGAACGATTAAAAAGGAAACAGCAATTAAGCCAATTAATAATGATAAACCAGCATATGCTAAACCTTTTTTCTCAACCTTTGTTAGGTCAGTTGCCTCTTCTTTATAGGAGCCTGTGTAAGCACCTAGCCTTGGCTCTACTAGTTTTTCTGTTACAAATGTACCTACTAATGTTAGCAGAAATACGGAAACGATCGTAAAATAATAATTCATTAAAATATTCATGGTTTCAGCATAAGCTTCATCTGTGGTCGCCGCTATCGTCATTTCCCCTAGTAATGGCTCCAATGCAGTCGGGACAAGGTTAGCACTAAACCCGGCTGATACACCAGCGAAGGCAGCGGCAAGACCTGCTAAAGGATGACGACCTAAAGCAGCAAAAAGTACTGCACCTAATGGAGGCAAGACAACATATCCTGCATCGGTCGCCATGCTGGACATAATACCCGCAAATACTAAACCTGCTGTAATTAATGATTTCGGTAATGCTAAAACAAATGCACGCAACCCAGCACTAATTAATCCAGTTCGTTCTGCTAAACCAATCCCAAGCATCGTTACTAGTACAACCCCAAGTGGAGCAAAGTTAATAAAATTATCTACCATACTTGTAAAGATATAAGTGATTCCTTCTGTATTCAATAAGTTTTTAACGGTTATTTGCTCATCTGGATTACCTGGATGTTCTACGGAAACACCTAAACCGGACACAACCGCTGAGGCAATCAACACGATAAATGCTAAAATGACGAAAAGTGTTACTGGGTGTGGTAATTTATTTCCTATAGATTCTATTCGATTAAGGCTTCGTTGAAATAAGCCAACTTTTTTCTTTTCTCCCATCATACATCCACCTCCATAGTTAAAAAAATAATTTTCAGAAAATTGAAGCTATTTTCTAAAAAGACAAACTACATTATAAGGGGAATTGGTGCTCTTTCAAAGAGGATCAAAAAAAGTTCTAATTTTAATAATTTTCAAAATAGTTAGCCTAGGAAAACAAAAAGCCTCCTAATCATAATCAGGAGGCTCTATCTCAGCTAGTTCTCATCAGGTAACTAGTCGCTTATCTCATCTCTTTACCAGCAATTACCGGTTGTGCTTGCGTGTTTGTTTCTAAATTCATATCTACTTTTAGTTTTTTTCTGCGTGACGTAACTTTTTCAATTGCAGATAAAACTAGAAAAGTAAGCAGAATAGTTAAAGAAACCATGTATAAAGAAGTTACCATAGTCAACTATCCCCTTTCCTAAAAAAATTACTTCATTTATTAATGAATTCAAGTATATAGTACCATATTTTATCTATTTGTAAACATATTTTATGAAATTCTTTTGAATTCTTTTTTATTCTCCGCTTTTTCCTTAAATACTCTAAATTTGCTATTCATCTTTCATTAATATAATTGCGCTAATATCAACGCTTTTATAAAATAATTGAATATTTATTCACTTGTTTTAGAATTTTCTGATAATTTGAATCATATCTGTGATAAGATACGTATATACATATAGCCTAACAAAAAGGAGTTGAGTGGAAATGAACAATCATGAAATAGACTTTCAATTATACGGAGACGATATGCAGTTTGTTGAAGTCGAGTTAGATCCACAGGAAACAGTAATTGCTGAAGCAGGAAGTTTAATGATGATGGATAGTGATATCTCGATGGAAACGATTTTCGGAGACGGATCTTCCAATCAAGGAGGACTGGTTGGCAAATTACTTGGTGCCGGCAAACGAGTTATTACTGGCGAAAGCTTATTTATGACTACTTTTACAAACCAGGGGGTAGGAAAAAAACATGTCTCCTTTGCTTCCCCATATCCAGGGAAGATCGTTCCCATGGATTTAAGTGAATTAAATGGCAAAATTATATGCCAAAAAGATGCTTTCCTAGCTGCAGCTAAAGGAGTCGCAGTCGGTGTAGAATTTCAACGAAAAATCGGCACTGGCTTCTTTGGTGGAGAAGGATTTATTATGCAAAAGTTAGAAGGAGATGGTATGGCATTTGTCCATGCCGGAGGTACAATTCATAAGCGTGAGTTACAACCAGGTGAACAGATACGTGTCGATACTGGATGTTTAGTTGCTATGACTGGTGATGTAGATTATAACATTGAATATGTAGGTGGTATTAAAACGGCACTATTTGGTGGAGAAGGGATTTTCTTCGCAACACTATCAGGACCAGGAACTGTATGGGTGCAATCATTACCATTCAGTCGACTTGCAAGTAAAGTATTTGCTGCCTTACCTGAGAAAGGCGGAAATAAAGGTGAAGGTGGCATTGGCGGGGTATTTGATTTATTTAATAAGTAACCATATATCTTATCGGCAATCGCAAAGCATTAATGATTGCCAAACGATTGATGACTTATAAAGTGAGTTTTCCCTCAGCAGAGCTTTTAGGGGTGATTAGCACTGAGTAAAAATGTAGAATTCAGCCAAAGGTTGTACTTATCATGCTATAAATATTAAAGGAGTGAACCATAACTGGTCACTCCTTAATTTTTTATTGGGTTACCGTAATACTGCCATTTTTCGTAGTTAATTTAACCAGGTTATCTCCCTCCCCAATTACCGTATTATAATTAGAATTACCAAACAAATTTACGCTTCCATTTTTTACTTTTGTATCAAGTACCGCATTAGTAGGTTCCTTTTCACTCTGAATCTTAATTCTTCCATTATTTGTTTCAAAGTTGATATTACGGTCCAAGTCAGCTGTTACTAGGGAAATTGCACCGTTATTTGCCCTTGCAGCCAATTCTCCCTCCACGTTTCTAAGATCAATTTTGCCATTGTACGTTCTTAATTGATAGGTATCCGCTACAATCTCACTAAGCTCAACTTTTCCATTCTTAGTTTCTACATTTATCTCATTTACTGCTAAATCTCGCGCTTGGATACTGCCATTACTAATATCGACTGCTAACTGCTGATATTCTTGCTCAGGTAAATAGACTGTTAGCGTACGTGTACTATTAAAGAAATTAAAACTGAACCATGTTCTCATCTCATGTTCTGTATGAACTGACAACGTATGATTATTTTCTTCTACAACTAATTCCGTTTTAGCATGATTACCCTCGGTTCCCGTCAGTTCAACCTTTGGGTTAGGATCAGTTGTGGGTATAATCTCTACTTTTTCATTGTTCACGTCGATTTCAATAGTGCTAATTTCGGCATTTTCAACTTCCTTCGTTACAGCAAGGGTAGCTGGTTCATATACACGATAAAAAACTATACTGCCAATTATCCCCACGATTAATAGCGCACAGGCAATTGTAATGACTCTCTTTACATTGATCATGATTTCATTCCACCTTTAACAAGATTTACATTATAATTCAAATATTTGATCAGCCCTTTTGTACCAAATCGGGTGAGATACAACATGCCAATCACAACTAATAATCCCAGTCCACATAGTGCTAAGGAAAAAAACATATCAAAGAATGCAAAGGAATCAGGAAAAACAGCTACATTAATTAGAAATAATAGCGGGGATATTACGAATGCTGCTCCTGTTATCCAACCTGCTGCAATCAAGCTGACGATAGCGATAAATGGACCGAGTACAATGACTAAGTTAAAGAAACTTAATCCAATGACAGCCCAAACAGCTTTGAATATATTGCTTGTAGATGAAGTTGACTCCACTTTATCAACATAATAGCTAGCCAATATTTCTTTCTCTATTTGACTTGGTGTCCCTAATGAATGAGCAATTTCTTCTTCTGTCTTCCCTTCCTCTTTACCAACCTCGAAGTGCTCATTGAAATCCTGCAAAATATCTTGCCTTTCTTCTTTAGAAAGCTTTTGTAGTCTCGATTCTAGACTTGTTAAAAATTCCTGTTTATTCATTACTAACACCTTCCTTAATTATATGGTTTACCCCTTCCGAAAATTGCTGCCATTCCTTGAGCAAATCATAAAGATAATCTTTTCCTTTATCCGTTAATTGATAGTATTTGCGTGATGGTCCTTCCTGCGATTCCTGCAAATAAGTCGTAAAATACTCTTCCTTCTTCAATCTTCTTAATAAAGGATAAACAGAACCTTCTGATATAGCAATTCGATCTGATATTTTTCTGACGAGTTCATAGCCGTAATGATCCTGTTTATTCAATAAAGCAAGCACACATAACTCTAGCGCTCCTTTTTTAAATTGGATATTCATGTTCTCCTTACCTCCGATTTCCTCACCACTACTATATATTATACAGTACTGGTACACAATTAATACTTGTGATTACAACTATACCACCAACTATTGTATAATGCAAGGTACTATTTTTTTGCAAGTTCGAGAGGGTTCGATAACTACTACTGTGAACTGGTGAAAGTTTGCCTTATTGCTAAAATTGGTTGAGCGGACATTGAGTGCGTTATTCGGTGAAATCACACCAATTTTTCGACGTAGGCGGACATTTAATCCCTTATTTAGTCACTTTCGGTGAAAATCAGCTGCTTTTTCGATGAATAGCGGAATAGATGTCCACTGACACCCTAAAAACACCTCTTCTATCAGAAATAACGGAACAAATGTCCGCACTCATACCGGTTTTACCGACGGATAATCGATGTTCACGTAATTTCGCAGTTTATGTTTCCTGCAAGGCATTAAAAAACCCCCTTTTGTTTCACTACAAAACAGGGGTTTTTAATCCTTTAACATCGCCTTGATACCGGCAATGTTAATTCCTTGATCAATCAATTCTTTTATTTTCTTTAATCGTTCGATATCCTGTAAAGAAAACATTCTCCTGTTACCTTCATTTCTGGCCGGGGAGATTAAGCCTTGTTCTTCATAGTAACGAATTTGCCTTCCACTTAATTGGGTCAGCTCTTTTACGACACTAATGGGAAAGGTGGCCATATGATCTGGTATGTCATGATTCACGTTCTTTTCCTCTCCTTTCAGAATTAAGGCAAACTAGCAATATGTGTGTAAATATCTTTTAAATTCGTAAAGCCCATTTCTTCTACTTTCTTTACATTCTCTGACCATAACTTGGCAGTTGCTGCTGCATCATATAACGCATGATGTCTACGCCCAATGTCAACTCCATAGTGATCACACCATTCATCTAATGTCACGAACGAAACATCCGGAGACACAACCTTAGTTAAAAAAGAAGTATCAATAATTCGATGCTGAAAACTTGTTTTCAAAGCTGTCCAGCTTGCGTGTTTCATAAATTGCTTTTCATGACTGGAATGATGGGCAATCAAAGTATCGCTACGAACAAACTGGAAGAATTGCCTTAAAACTTCTGCCAAAGGTGCTGCTTGACTTAGTTCTGCTTCAGTGATCCCAGTTAGAGCTGCAATTTCCTCTGAAGGAGATAACTCACTATAGACAGTTTTATAAAATAACTGATCTCTTAAGACTTCTGATCCTTTCATTTTCACTGCACCTATAGAGAGAATGCGATCTCCATTGTAAGGATAGAAGCCAGTTGTTTCGATATCAAACACTACTACAGCTAAATCTTTAAAAGGTGTATTTAACACATCTTTTTGCTTCAATTCTCTTTGCAAATTACGCATATAGGCAATTTTTCTTGCATCTGTTTGACTTGTTACAGGATTCATATCGTTCATTTTCCCTGACATTTGTTTAATAAATTGAAACATTTGATTCATTACCATTTAGAACACTCTTTTTCTATCGTATTTTTTGTCTGCTGAAAAAGTTCCGCACCTTTTTTCATGTATTCCTTCAACTCCTGTTTGTCTTTTTTTGATAACTTCTTTAAAGGAATATAATGTACTTCTTCATATTCAGTTGCATCTTTGGTGAACTGAAATTTAAAAGCTAGCAAACTTTCAAACAGTCTCTGATACTCAGATAAAAAGGAGTATTTCTCCCTAAGTGCTGCAAACCTTTCAAGAGTAGATGCTTTCATAATGTGATTACACAAAACTAATAGTCGTAGTGCGTTGACATATGGAAACAGTGCAGTCGTTTTAATATTAATCTGACCTGTTCTTTTTCCCGATTGTTGTGGCAATAATTGACCGAATACTCCGACACCTTTTTGAATAAATCCTACATTATCCAGAAGTCTATGCATTATTTCTGGGTGACTTTGAATATATGAAAATGTTACTTGCTTGACATCCTCCAGTAATTTTCCTTCTCCCAATAAGACACGAGAATCAAAAAAAGTGGAAAAATGCCGTAATGATTGCCAACTTTCCTCATCAAGCCAGTCGTTGAGTTGCTGCATCCAAGCTTCAATTGATTTTGTCCAGCGTGATTCAGATGCCATCACTTTACCTTCACACCGTTCATAACCGACTATTTCCAAACCATCGACAATTTCTGTTCCTAACTTTTGAAAATAAGCTTGATGTTGTTCGGAACCATTAAAAATAATCCCATGATCCTGATCACTCCATATGGATTGTTCCCTTCTACCAGCACTACCCATCAGAAAAAAAGCGAAGGGAGCAGGGACTTCCCCCTGCTCTTCCTTAACTTTCTCCATTGCTAATTGTACGGTTTTTAGCATTAGATTATCGTGAAAATCGTTTAATTGTTCATGATCCATTTGTTTGTGAATCTGTTGTTCACGCCATCTCTTTATGTCTTCATAACTCATGACGGAGGTCCTCTCCTTTATCGAAGAACGATGCATTATTTTGCTTGTTCATTCGGGTGTGGAATGTTCTCAGGGTAACCATAGCTACCATGCTCGCTCATGTCAAGACCAATGATTTCTTCTTCTTCAGAAACTCTTAAGCCACCCATTACTTTATCCATAATCTTAAGGATAATGAATGACACGACAAATGCGTAAGCACCAGATGCTACAACACCTAAGATTTGAACACCTAATTGTTCGAATCCTCCACCATAGAATAAACCTGGTTTCCCCCAATCCATACCGACTGATAATTCATGTGTAGCAAAGAAACCTGTCGAGATCGTCCCCCAAACACCGACAGTACCGTGAACAGATAATGCGAAGATTGGATCGTCAATACGAGCACGATCAAAGAATCGCATACTTGCGTAAACAATCAAACCACCAATTGCACCAATCACTACTGCTGCCCATGGTTCAACGAAACCGCAAGATGCTGTAATAGCTACTAGACCTGCTAATGCTCCATTCAATGTAGTTGGAACATCTGCTTTTCCTGTTACTGCCCAAACGAGTAACATTGCTGCAATTGCCCCAGCAGCCGCTCCTAATTGTGTATTTAAAATAACATAACCAAAGAATGCATCTTCCACACCAAATGTACTTGCACCGTTGAAACCAAACCAACCTACCCAAAGTAGTAATACTGCTAATGCCGTATATACTTGGTTGTGACCTACTAACTCATTAGAAGAACCATCTTTATTATATTTACCAATACGAGGTTTCAAAATAATAGTTGCCGCTAATGCTGCCATTGCACCTGTTAAGTGTACAACTGTTGAACCAGCAAAGTCTTGTTTACCATGGTCAGCTAACCAACCGCCACCCCATATCCAGTGTGCAACCACCGGATAAACTAAAGCTGAGAACAGTACAGCGAATATGACATATGCTGATAATTTTGCACGTTCTGCGAAACCACCGAATGCAATGGTTAAAGCAATTAATGCAAACATCATTTGAAACATAAAGTCAACCGCTGGAGATAACCCTTCTTCACTAAATGATGTATCTCCATAGAAGAAATCAGATAATCCAATAAACCAGTTACCTTCTCCATATATAAAGCCCCAACCGACAGCCCAGAATACTATTGAGCCGATTCCAATAGTGAAAATTGTTTTTCCTGCAATGTGGCCAGCGTTTTTCATTCTAGTAGAACCAGCCTCAAGTAAAATAAATCCACCAATCATTAATAAAACTAAAAAAGTACCAATAATGACCCATAAATTATCCATAAGTACAGTTTCCATAATCTTTTTCCTCTCCTTGTAAATATTATTAACATCAACTGTTAAATACAGTGTAAGCTGTAATCCTGTACTCCTCAATTTTTGTGTAAGGTAATCTAACAAGGTTTTTCGTAGAGGGTAATTTGGATCAGATTAACATAAGAAAAACCGGGAAAACCCACCCGGTCCTGTTCAAAGTAGTTATTTTGACATGAATAATAGTCGTAACAACCGCTTCGGCTTGCCCACTTCGCTTTCCAGAGGGCGTGTCTTCAGCTAACTTTGCAAAGTTAGCTGAAGATCACGCTGATCCCCCAGGAGTCGAAGTGGGCGCCTACGCTAAGTAATGCTTTACAATAAATGTATTCGCTAACATACTTGTTTTATTACACATGTTTAGAAAGCTCGAAAAGTTAACTGTCACTAACGTTGTAGAATAGCTCCATAGCGAAGGCCGTCCGCTTCCACTCCTACGGGATGATTTTCGACTAATATCCACTTTTTCAAGGGGTTTTGCTTGGAAAAGTTAGCTTAGTCGAAAATCCCGTGGAAAGGGAAGTGGACAGCCGCAGCGATGGTTTCCTATACGGTTTATTTCAAAATAGCTACTTTGATAACAAAGGCGTTGATACCGAGGATTATATACTTTCTTTCCATACAACGAAAAAACCCCTTTCTCCAAGCTAACTGGAGAAGGGGTTTACTGTTATTGTATTTGGTCTAACAATTGATACGCTTCTTCTGCAGATTTTACATTTAATAATTGCTCTCTAAATTGATCATCCATTAATTTTCTGGAGAGCATTTGCAGAATTTTCAAATGCGCGTCTCCTTCCGCATGCTTCGGTACGGCAATCATAAAGATCAGTTTCGCCAGAGAATCATCAGCACTATGCCAATCTACCCCATCTTTTTGAAGCCCGAACACAACTCGTGGTGCTTTTACAGCATCTGATTTACCATGTGGAATAGCTACATTCATACCGATGCCTGTAGAGCTTTCTGCTTCACGATCTAATATTGCTTTTCTGAAGTCTTCTTTAGAAGTTAATACATCATTAGCATCTAATTTTGCAATCAATTCATCAATAACTTCATCTCTGTCATTTGCTTTTATCTCTGTGTCGATTAAGTCAACATTTGTAATATCTGTTAGTTTCTCGATTTGTTGCACTGATTGAGTAGCGAATTCATCGTTTGTCTCTTCCTCTTCTTCTCTTGCTTCTTTCATCACCGGATTATCTACATCTTTCTTCAATAACTTAATCATGAACGCTGTCACAACCGAACCGATAATAATGGCAACGAAGAACATTACGACATTATCCACCGCACCTAACACGCCAACAATAGGCCCACCGTGTGCTACACTATCTCCAACATTACTCAACATGGCAATAACGGAACCTGTCATGGAACCAATCATAATACTTGGGATTACACGCAAAGGATCCTGTGCCGCAAAAGGGATCGCCCCCTCTGTAATGCCGAAAAACCCCATCGCCAAAGAAGCCTTACCTGTTTCTTGCTGTGCTTGTTCAAATTTATTTTTGAACATTAATGTCGCTAAGCCTAAACCAATTGGTGGAACTGCAATCGCAACCGCAATCGGACCCATAATTTCATAGTTACCTTCTCCAATCATAGCAGCACCAAATAAAAAGGCTACTTTATTAACCGGTCCACCCATATCAAACGAAATCATCGCACCCAAAATAAGTGCTAATAATATCGAGCTTGTTCCTTGCATACCTGCAAGCCAGCCTGTTAATGATTCAAAAATTTGTGCTACTGGAGCACCGATTAATAATACAAACAGAAGACCTACTACTAAAGAAGATACTACAGGAATAACGATAATTGGCATAATCGGTTGTACCATCTTTGGTACTTTAATTTTCTTAATCCATAACGCCACATACCCCGCTAAGAAACCTGCAATTATTCCGCCTAAGAAACCTGCACTTGCTTCACTACCGTAAAAGCTACCATTTGCTGCAATATAACCCCCAATCATACCGGGCGCCAGACCAGGACGATCTGCAATACTGTATGCAATATAACCAGCAAGGATTGGTACCATAAAACTAAATGCGGCACTACCAATTGATTCTATCGTTTTCCAAAAGGAATCCTCTGGTATTGCAATACCACCTTCTCCGGCATTGCCACCTAAGGTTAAAGCAATTGCAATTAATAAACCACCAACAACGATAAATGGCACCATAAAAGAAACACCATTCATTAAGTGACGATAAATAGGATTTTGCTTCGTTCCTTCTGAAGCGGTCGGCATTTTTTCTTTTTTACCACTTCCTTCTCCCTTATGAACAGGTGCATCATCACTTAACGCTTGTTTAATTAAACTCTTAGGATTTCGAATCCCTTCCTGCACTCCTGCAGCTACTAATTTTTTACCAACGAAACGGGATTTATTAACCGCTTTATCTGCCGCGATGATGATCGCGTCTGCCTCATCAATTTCAGCAGACGTTAATTCGTTTTCTGCCCCAATCGAGCCTTGCGTTTCCACTTTAATATCTATATTCATCTCTTCTGCTGCTTTTTCCAAGTTCTCAGCAGCCATATACGTATGCGCAATCCCATTAGGACAAGATGTAATCGCTAATACTTTTGTCATCTGTAACACCTTCCCTTATTGTAATTACCCATAGTATACCCCTAAATCGGCTCATCAAAATAAAAGAAACTTACCACTACTTCCGGCAAAAATGATTTTTTTAATTCGGATGAATAGGGTAAAAATACCTATTTATTTCAGGAATTATATATTTGTGAAATAATCAACTTTCACACTTTTTTAACATAAGAAATCCTCACAATTCATAGAACTGCAAGGATTTTTTAATCTAGTATGTCTAAAAAATTTCCTACATCTGTTACAGCAGTCAATTTGGCAACTTTCTCGGGATTTCCTGCTAACCTAGATAACTGGTGGAATAATTTTCTTCTTTTATCTGATGGCTCCTGTTTTAATACGAGGAAAAACACTAAAGAGACTAATTCCGTTCCCCATGTAATTGGTTCTTTTAACGTTGCTACTATTATGGCAGATCTTTTTACCAAATTTGGGTCTCCATGCGGAATGGCCATACCGCCACCGATTGCTGTAGCTGCTGCTCGTTCACGAATTAGCGCTTGATGTCCATATCCCTCTTCTACCAAGCCATCATGAACTAATCTCTCTGATAATTTCTCTATTAATTCAAAGCGATGTTCTATAGCTAAATCCAAAAATATATAGTCTTCTTTTAGATAACTTCTTAATACAGAATCACGATTTCCTTGACTCTTTCCAAGTATTGCATTTCGCAGCTTATTCTTGTCACGCTCGTTAAAAAGAGGTGTAATCATCACATGCGGAATACTTACGTCCTCTATAGGCATGGTCGAAACAATTAGGTCTACTGACTGTTCCTTTAAAAATAGTTCCAATTTATTATGTGGAAGGGTTGCAACAATATCGACTTCATGAAATGATGTAGCAATTTTTGAACGCAATATTTCTGATACGCCAATACCCATATGACACACAATTACTAATTTTTTGTTAGACTGTCGTTCCCCTCTTATTCGTTCCACTGAAGCTTGGTAATGCAAGGTTAAAAAAGCCACTTCATCTTCTGGAATTTTAAATGGTAATTCCTCATTCATATCCTGCAATGCTGTAATTAAAGCATCAAACATAAACGGATACATCTGTTTAATATCTGCTGCCAGTGGATTTTGAACAGGGAGTTCATATTTCAATCGATTGATAACAGAATAAAGATGAACCTTTAAGCCTTCTTTTAATGTTTTATCATGACCAAAAGGCATTAATGCTAAGACACTCAGTCGTTTGGTCAGCACTTCTGTCAGCCAATCCGCTTGCTGGTCGACATCCGCATCAAAATGAGACACATCACCATGCCGTTCCTGAAATTTAGCGCCTAGAAATTGCATAGTTAAGTATACCTTTTCATGTTCCGGTACTTTAATAAGAAAGATACTTTCTAAGTCCTTCACTAAGTTCTCCATCCACTGAAATTCTTGTTTCTTTGTTATGAAAGTTATTTGTTCTTTACTTATATCTACCCTATGGTTAGATTTCAATCTTTTCATCATCACAATGATATAGATCTTTAAGTTTTTTATACTTTCATCTGTTAATGGTATTTGATAATGACGAATAAAGGTTAAAAAAGATTGATCTAGTGCTCGTCGTTCATGTTCTTGCACTTGTTGATACAGAAAAGAAAAACCTCGCGAGTCTTTCTCAGCTTTATAAAAATCAAGCTGCTGGATTGCTATTCTAATATCCTTCTCTGCTGCTTCGACTACAATACCAACTTTTTGTTTAGTTTTTATCTGTACATTTTTAGTTTTTAGCCATGTTTCCATCTCTTCTATCACTTTTTTTATGGCAGAGTGTGACACAAAATAGTGATCTGTCAACTGTTGAATGGAGATATTTTCATGAATAAGAAGCTGAAATAATATTTCTTTTTGTTCCGAAACCTCCAAAACACTTCTTTTCTCCTTATTTTCAGACTGTATCAATGATAATATCTCCTGCTTCTCATAATCAGATATTTCTATCGACACACCCACACCAGGCTTTCTAATCAATCGACCATTGCTTTGTTCTTTTAAAAATGATTCCACTCTTTGTAAATCATTTCGAATTGTTTTCTCTGAACAGTTTAACTCTTCGGCCAAATGCTGCACTAAAGCGACTTGTTCGTTTGCTAGCAGTAGCTTTCTTAAGAGAATCCGCTGCCTCTCCTTCATGAAATCACCTCCACCTCCAACACAACAATACTACAAGTCACATACTACCGCAATGGCAATCAAAAGGAAAAGGCACTAACCGAAACGGCTGTGCCTTCTGCTTCTCTATTTAAATTATAACAATCGACCAAATACATAGGTGATTAGAAACCGCCTTATTTTGCTCTGATTTGATCCTGAAAACCAATTTCTTTATGTGATCCATCACAGAAAGGTTTATTTTTGGATGCGCCACATCGACAAAGGGAAAACTTTGGTTTTGTTTCGAATGGGTTTCCCTCTGCATCCACTAATTCAACATCTCCGGTTACTAGAATAGATCCATTGTCTCTTACCTTTAGTTGTACTTTTTTGTTAGTTTCACTCATCTTTTATTACCCCCTCTACAAATTTTACCCGAGTATATTCTCTTCTGTCTATCATCTTTGAATAAAATTTTATGCTTTTTCACACATTAAAATGAAAGGCGGGATGAAAATATGGAAAATCAGGAGCATGTAAATTATTTTGATCAATCGATAGCAGATTTTAAACGCGGTACCAGAAGAATGGAAGAATACTTACCGGAAATGACAAGAGGATATTTTGAATTTACCGAAGAAGCATTTAAGGATGGAACAATTGAGAAAAAAGAAAAGCAACTCATGGCGTTAGCGATCAGTATTTATGCCCAGGACGAGTATTGTATTATTTATCATTCAAAAGGCGCCGTAGAAAACGGTGCTAGCCAGGAAGAATTGATGGAAACGATTGCTGTTAGCGCTGCACTAGGCGGAGGTGCCGCATTCGCCCAAGCAGTAACCCTAGCCACAGACTCCTTTGCACACTATCAACAAAAATTGCACTAAGCGATAATAACCCAAGTTGCCCCTAGTTTCTGGGCGCACGGAGCTAGACAGGCACCTAATTTTTATGCTTTCTTTGCATTTATAAGAAAAACCGGGAAATCCCACCCGGTCCTGTTCAAAGTAGTTATTTTGACATGATTAATAGTCGTAACAACCGCTTCGGCTTGCCCACTTCGCTTTCCAGGGGGCGTGTCT
>NZ_JAGFVL010000015.1 GCF_017599345.1 Gracilibacillus suaedae | reverse complement strand
GGGCTTGTCAAGAAAAGTGTGTAAGTTATTCTAAATACTTTAACACTCGTTCATTAAGATGGTCATGAATTAAGAACTGGTTCATGACCATTGCCCATTGTTGAATATGGCCACCTTCCCATTTACTTTCAAGTTCTTTCGTTCGTAAATACAAGACTTTTAGAAGAGCGTTCTCGTTTGGGAATGCTCCTTTTTTAGTCACTTTTCTAAAGCTGGAATGTATACTTTCTACGGCATTTGTGGTGTACATGATTTTGCGTATCGCACTTCCATAATCAAATAGTTGTTCCACATGGGAGAAATTCCGTTTCCAAACGTCAATCGCTCCAGGATAAGCAGACCATTGTTGTTGAAAAGTTTCAAATGCACTATGACAGGCCTTAAGACTTGGTGCACTATACACCTTTTTTAAGGCAGCGGTGAAAGGTTTATAGTCTTTACTTGGAACGTACTTAATCGAATTTCGAATGAGATGGACGATACAGCGTTGCACGATTACTTGTGGGAAAATAGCACGAGCTCCATCTTCTAAACCACTTACTCCATCCATCGAAATAAAGAAAATATCTTCTACACCACGAGCTTTTATTTCATCAAAGATTTGCATCCATTTATGCTTACTTTCCGTTTCATTTAACCATAGACCAAGAATGTCTTTCTTTCCTTCCATGGTATAGCCTAACATGGTATAAACAGCGTATTTCTTTGTTTCGTAGTCGTTACGTATTGTCGTATAAAGGCAATCTACAAACACAAAGGGATAACAGTTGCTTAAAGGGCGACTTTGCCACTCTTCTAAATCAGGAAGCACTGTATCCGTAATATCAGATATCATTTCATGAGACACGGAGAAACCATAGATATCTTCTATAGTGGATGAAATATCTCGCTGAGACATCCCTCTTGCATACATGGAGATAACTTTATCCTCGATGGCAGAAACATCTCTTTTGCGCTTTGGAATAAGTTGCGGTTCAAATGAACTATCTCGATCACGTGGTACGGCAATATCCACTTCGCCAGTAGTCGTTTTGACTGTCTTTTCTCCGTACCCATTCCGTCTATTGTTTGTTTCTTTTTCTCCTTTATCATTTGATTCATAGCCCAAATGATGATTCATTTCACCTTTTAGCATCGATTCAAACATCGGCCCGAATATGTCCTTTAATGCATGTTGCATATCTTCTACAGACTTTGGTTGATACTGTTCCATAATCTTGTTAGCTAATTCTACGGAGTTAGGATCTCTTTTGGGTTTGCCCATTTAAAACACTCCTTTAGCTTTATATTTTTATTCTACCAAATAAAAAACTGTGTGAGTAAGAAACCGTACGCATTTCTTACTTACACAGTTAATATTACACTCCCGTGTAATTGAACTAACGCACCTTTACTTTAACAAATCCAAGGCAATATCTGAGAGCCTATTTCTTATTACTAACTGAACTTTTCTTGCTTTTTCATTTATATTTTTTAAATCCTCTGCTTGTTTTTCCCAAGGTAATTCAGTTTCTTTTTCTAATTTAATTACTTCTTCTTCAATTAAAAACGAGTGATTCTCATATATCTTAATAGCAAATATTTCATCACTAAATTCATCTGGCAGCCTATAATTTAATTTGTTAAACCATTCTTGAAATTCTTCTTCACTATATTTGTTAACCCTTTTTTCTAAGGTTGTTATTATTTCTTCAACAAACTCTTTATAATAACCCATTTCATACATTGCTTTTTGGATATTCTCCAAAGAGATATTAACTAATGAATTTCTATCCTTAAAGCCAAATATTTTCTTAAGCATTTTTCTCCTCCTAAAGCATTTTTCTTCAACTTTTCTGCCCGTTAGTTGAAGATCACTAATTCACAATCAATAATTCAATTGTACCATAAACAGTATAAAATCTTAATGCTATGTAAAAAAGCCTAGGTGCGGAAAGCCTGGGTCTTTTAAATTCTTATGAAGTCATTAACAATCTACTTCAGGACGATCAATTATAATCCCCCGTGAGAAATTGTTTAACTTTGAAGTTGTATCATGAAACTAAATTATTTATAAAAAACAAATTCATATAACTAATTCTGACATTTAATTTAAAAATTTTTTAAAAAAAGAGGATATTTGTTAAAAATGTCAAATTATATATAATATGTTTAAAATAAAGGAGGTGTTTGTATGAAAATAAAATTGAAATTATTCGGGACTATCTCATTAGTTGGAATTTTAGTGCTAGGTTTTTTCTTTGCGAATTCTAGCTATTCTTCAGCTACAACAAATAGTAGCCTGGGTAATCAAGTAGTAAGTGAGGAGTCCTCGATTGAAAAGTCTTCTGAAGTACAACCACAAAATGCGTTGGCATTTGCTGCAGGAGCAGTAGCTGGTGGCGTATTGTATGATGCAGTTAAAGCTGGTTACAATTGGGTTTATGAACAATCTACACCAGGAAGACAAGCATTACAAAATGCTGATGTTCCTGCCGGATACAAGAATGGGATGTCTGTTCAAGAGACCCAACAAGAAAAACAAGCATTTGGAAGATAAATCATTTTAAGGAACTATAAGATTCTTACTTATAGTTCCTTAAATTCATAAAGAGAAGGGAAACAGGATATGAAATATAGAGTAATTATATTTGTGATTTTTACAGTACTTATCACTTTCCACACAACTATGACCATTGTATATAATTTCCCAGTTACACCATTTAAAAACAAAGTAGATCCTATTGTTAATTTATATATGAATCCATTATTCACACAAAGATGGACACTATTTGCACCAACACCGGCCAATACTAATTGGTATGTCAACACTAAATCGGACAATTTTTTAAAGGTTCATCAACTTGTATTCAGTAGGTGTTAAATAATTTAGAGATCCATGAATTCGAATGT
>NZ_JAGFVL010000014.1 GCF_017599345.1 Gracilibacillus suaedae | reverse complement strand
TGGTGTGCCGGGCATGCATCTAAACTCTAGGGTTCAAGTCCCGAACTGGGAAGGCAGTAGTACCAGTTAGCCAAGGACAAGGGTGTCTAGGGCGACCTAGAATCTGAAGGAAGTCGGAGGCAAATTCCCGCCTTGAGGAACACGAACTTCATAGAAGGCTATTTATACTTGGATGAGACTGCCAAACACATCAAAGTCCATACTGCCGAAGGGTATAGGTAGTAAATGAAGCAAGGATATGGGGAGGAAGTGTAGATGCTTACCCCGGGAGGTCTGATAGCAAAGCGGTACACTTACCGTAACCGGATGTGTGAACATTCACTGAACTATCAGAAGTCAGCAGAAGCCATAGTACCTGTTTCTTCTAGAGGAACAGGGAAGGGCGGAATCAGGAAAGGAACATGATCACTTGGGATACGTATGGTTTGATGAAGCAGAAACACAAGTTCCTTCCTCATGGAGGAAACGGTGAATCCCGTGGGGGACATGAGAAGGGTGGAGAACACATACCACATAAAGAGAACGATCATGTACGTAGGAGAGAGAACGAATGTTAAAACAAATACTGTCACGAGAGAATCTACTACAAGCTATATGGCGTGTAGAAAAGAATAAAGGAAGCCACGGAATCGACCAAATGCCCGTACAAAACCTACGAGTGCATTTGAAAGAGAACTGGACAATCCTCAAGCAACAATTGGAAACAGGAACCTATCAACCTCAACCGGTCCGTCGAGTCGAAATCCCGAAACCAGACGGTGGAAAGAGGAAGCTAGGGATTCCAACCGTGACAGATCGCTTTCTACAACAAGCGATCGCACAAGTGTTGACCAAAGTATATGACCCGCAGTTTTCGGACCATAGTTATGGATTTCGTCCCCAAAGGCGAGGTCATGACGCGGTGAGGAAAGCAAGAGGGTATATACAAGAAGGCTGTCGTTGGGTAGTAGATATGGATCTAGAGAAATTCTTTGATAAAGTACATCATGATCGTTTAATGCGCACCCTGAGCAAACGGATTAACGATCCAAGAGTGCTGACATTAATCCGTCGCTATCTACAAGCAGGAGTCATGGAGCAAGGACTTGTTCAGTCGAACACAGAAGGAACACCACAAGGTGGCCCGTTAAGTCCTTTACTCTCTAATATTGTCTTAGATGAATGGGACAAAGAATTGGAGCGCAGAGGACTGCACTTCGTCCGTTATGCGGATGATTGTCAAATCTACGTTCGTTCCAAAAGAGCAGGACAGAGAGTCAGACAAAACATGACGGAATTCCTGGAAGGAAAACTAAAGCTGAAAGTGAATCAACAAAAGAGTGCGATTGATCGTCCATGGAGACGAAAATTTCTAGGATTCTCCTTCACCAGTCACAAGAAGAGACCAAAGGTTCGCATACCAAAAGAGAGTATTAAGAGGCTCAAAGATCGAATCCGTTCCTTAACATCAAGGAAAGAAAACATCAGTATGGAGACCAGAATCGAACGATTAAATCGGTACTTAATCGGTTGGATAGGATATTACCAATTGACCGAGGCACCAAGTGTTCTGAAACAGATAGATAGTTGGATCCAACGTAGACTCCGCATGATTCGATGGAAAGAATGGAAGTTGGTCAAGACAAGGTATCGAGAATTACAAAGGTTCGGTGTGAAGAAGGAGAAAGCGTGGGAATGGGCCAACACAAGGAAAGCCTATTGGCGGATTGCGAACAGCCCCATTTTACACAGAACCCTCGGCAACCGATATTGGGGAAGCCAAGGACTAGAAAGTTTGTTTATTCGTTATCAATTTTCACGTATGACTTGAATGAAATCGCCAAATACGGAACCGTATGTTTGGTGATGTGAGAGGGTCGGAGGTTAGTCACCTCCCCCTATCTCGATTTATAGGGAATTATGAAATTTCTTGTATTTGAACTCGCCAATCACCTTTTCCTATCATACTTGCTTATAAAGGATGTGATATCAATGGTTATATACTTTCCTTACAAGACCTAATCTGACAAATGTTGTAGTACATGTATAAAGCGAAGGCCGTCCACTTTCACTCCTGTGGAAACTGTTTGACCTGAAGATCCACTTTTTCGAGCGGTTTTGGCTCGAAAAAGTTAGCTGAAGGGCAAACCCCCACGGAAAGGAAAGTGGGTAGCCGGAGTGGTGGTAAGGCTGTTCAAATATTTCAAAATGGATGCTTGAGAAATGGTAAACCTTTAGCTTTTTAATCATAAGGGCTGAGCGAATTTTGCTCAGTTTTTCTTATTTGTCTTTCATCAGTTGTGTATAACTGTTCTTAAATTTGTATATTTTCATAGAATGTAGTTGAGGGGAGGCATATGCACAGTGAAAAAGATAAAAGAAAAATTTATGACTGCCTTTACACGTACATTCGATTTGCCTTCTGAAGTAACGTTAGAATTGCCACGGATTACAATGGTCGGATCCATTCATGCGTACATAGAAAATCATCAAGGCCTTATCATCTTTACTTCTACCGAATTGCTTTTAAAAGTTCATCGAGGACATGTTCGAATAAAAGGAAAAGGTTTTGTACTGAAAACAATGATAGATAAAGACATTTTATTAGAAGGTGATATAAAAGATGTTACCTTTGAACAATCGTAAAGTCTGAATTCGGAGGGAAGGGCTTATGTTTTTCAAACGCAAAAATTGGTTATCAGGATATATCACTATTGAAATTAAAGGTCAGTATCCAGAGCGTTTTTTCGATTTGTGTGCAAAATATGATATTCCGTCCTGGGATATCAAAAAAATGGGTGAAACATCCGCATTGGGAAAAATAAAATTATCTGATTTGCCTAAACTAAGGATTGTAAAAAGAAAAACTATCTACAAAGTATACTTTAAAGGAAAAAATGGACTACCTTTTTTTCTTCGTCACTTAACTTTTCAAAAACCACTACTAATTGGCTTCTTTGTTGCCACAGCGGTTATTTTTTTCTTGTCTAATATCGTTTGGCGAATCGATGTAAGTGGTTTGGATGAAGAAATTGAAACCAAAGTCATCCAACAACTAGAAGAATACGGGGTGGAAGAGGGCAACTTTCAGTGGAATGTAGGATCACCCGCTTCTATTCAAAAACAGTTATTAACGGATGTTCCAGAATTATTATGGATAGGTGTTAAAAAGAATGGATCGGCTTTTCATCTAGAAGGTGTGGAAAAAACAATAGTTGAAAAAGAAGAAGAGGAAACAGCAGGACACCTAGTAGCCACAAAAGAAGGAGTTATTGAAGATTTATTTATTTCAAGAGGACAACCTCTCGTAAGAATCAATGATGTAGTCTATCCAGGAGATATTTTAGTCTCCGCATATCTAAATGAATCGGAGGAAGATGATGAAGAAGAACGAAATCCTGTGGCAGCAGAAGGTGAGGTGATTGCCAAAGTATGGTATAAAAGTGAAGTAACCGTACCTTTGGACAACCAGTATCATGTTCTCAATGGGAAATCGGAACAGAAACATTATTTACATGCTTCCAAATATTTAATTCCGATCTGGAATTTTGACAATCCTGAATATAAACATTATCAAGTCGATGTGGAAGAAAAAAACTTTTATTTTTTGAAATGGAAACTCCCGATCAGTTATATAAACCAAACTATATATGAAGCGGAGTTAAAAGAGGAACAACTAAGTGAGGAAAAAGCGAAGAAAATAGCATTAGAACAGGGTAAAAGACAGTTAATGAGAGAAATTCCACATGATGCAGAAATTACGGATGAAAAAGTTTTGCACGAAAGTGTAGAGAGTGGTAAAGTAAAATTAACCTTGTATTATACTGTACTAGAAAATATTGCAAAGAAACAACCAATTACTCAAGGAGATTGATTATGTCAGAAGATCTAAAGATGATTGATTTACAATTAGAAAATCCTAATGAAGCATTAACCCTTTTCGGTACAGAAGATCGACACTTAAAGCAATTAGAAGAACAATTGCAAGTATCGATTACTTCTCGCGGTGAGCAAATCAGTGTTTCTGGGAGTAATACAGATGTAAAAGTTATTCAAGAAGTTTTAAATGGACTGTTGGCTATTATTAGAAAAGGAATAACAATCACAGAGCGAGATGTTATTTATGCTGTAGACCTTGCAAAACGAGGAAAAATTAATCAATTAGAAACGTTATTTGAAGATGAAATTACAAAAAATGCAAAAGGCAAGTCCATTCGTGTCAAAACTTTAGGGCAACGCCATTATTTGCAGACGATGAAACAAAATGATCTTGTATTCGGGATTGGCCCAGCAGGTACTGGTAAAACATACTTGGCAGTTGTAATGGCTATCCACGCACTAAAAAATGGCAAAGTAAAACGAATTATTTTAACTAGACCAGCTGTAGAGGCTGGGGAAAGCTTAGGTTTCTTACCAGGAGACTTAAAAGAGAAGGTCGATCCTTATTTACGACCTTTATATGATGCATTACATGATGTATTGGGTACAGAACATACGATGCGTTTAATCGAGAGAGGAACAATTGAAATTGCCCCTCTTGCTTACATGCGTGGTAGAACATTAGACGATGCTTTTGTTATTTTAGATGAAGCTCAAAATACTACCAATGCACAAATGAAGATGTTTTTAACCCGTTTAGGTTTTGGATCTAAAATGGTTATTACTGGTGATGTCACTCAAATTGATTTGCCTCATGGGGTTCAATCAGGTTTAACGGAGGCAAAAGAAAAACTAGCCAATATGAAAGGTATCGGTATTGTTTATTTATCGCAATCTGATGTAGTACGACATCCAATAGTACAAAAAATTATTGAAGCATATGATAAGTAAGAAGGTGGGACTTCCATCAATTGGTGATGAGGGTCTTATGGGTAGAAATTGCCTGAAAATTAGGTGCAAGACTTTTTAGGCATCCCTTTCCTGAAATGATTTAATAATGGAGAGCCCAAGAGATGGGGGAATCGAAATGAAAAAATTTTGGTGGTTAAAACAAAAAGTCGTTTCTTTTTTTCAATATAATAAAATTCAATTAGTTACAGCATGCATTGTTATCGCAAGCATCTTTTTTGTCGTAACTTACCAAAATGTTCATACCGAAACGTATGATATAGAAAAATTCTCTACAGCTAATGAAACTATTCGTTCCCCTATTACGATCGAGAATACCAAAGAGACCGAACGGAGGATTAGAGAAGTAGTCCAATCCGTGGAGGATCATTTCGAGATTTCGGAAGAAGTGACCGAAGAACAAATTACATATATAAATGAGATTTTCGAAGCGATCGACAAGATCGAAACAGGAAATATCGAATTAGATTCAGAGGAAGAAACGCTTGACTCGGTTTCAAAAAAGATCTCTTATCTCGAAAATATAGTTCACGATGAATTACTTCTTGAAGTTGACAGAGCTACGTTTAGAGCGTTATTCCAAGCGACAAATGAGGAAAGAGTGTTAGCGAAAGAATTGATTACAACGGCATTATATGATGCGTATTATAATGGCATTAAAGTCGAAGAAGTTGATCAAGCCATTCAGACAGCACAGCAAAAATTGACTTATTCAACGTTGGATGCTTCTTTTGTGGATGATCTACGGCCACTTATTGCCTTTAGTATACAACCTAATTCCTTTTTTTCTGCTGACCAAACTAATGAAGCTCAACAACAAGCAAGAAATGGTGTTGAACCTGTGATGATACGGGCAGGAGAAGTAATTGTTGAAGAAGGGCAATTAATCACGAATGAACTATACGAAGAGCTTGAGGTTACTGGGCTTTTAAATGAAGAACGGAATTTTTATCCAATGGTTGGCTTATTTCTATTAGTTGTAATAATTGGCTTATTTTTGTTCTTTGAATTAAGCCACCATATGAACAGGTCTGATTTTCATTTTCGTAAATTATTGGCCGTTAGTGTCTTAAGTATATTTATTGTGTTACTGATGAAAGTAGTGAGTTTTTATACAACATCTGTTAATCCATTATACTTAGTTACTCCTGTTGCTACGGTATCAATGTTATTAAAAATCTTAGTTAACGAACGAATTGCTATTGTTATGTCGTTATTTTATGGTGTGATTGGTAGTGTCATTTTTAATGCAGATATCCCAGGATTGTTAAATATGGAAGCTGGAATTTTTATTATGTTCTCTCAGTTAGCTAGTATCTTCTCCTTGTCAGTAATAAAAGATAGAGGATCGATTATTAAAAGTGGATTAGCTACGTCCGTCATTAATATGGGAACAATCTGTTTATTTTTATTCTTATCATTCGAAAAATATTCGTGGTTGGATTATTTATCTTTAAGTGGATATGGATTTCTGTCTGCTATTTTAGCTACGGTACTAACGATGGGGATGTTGCCTTTCTTTGAGACAGGATTACGGATTTTATCCGATACAAAGCTTTTAGCTTTATCGAGCCCTAATCAACCGTTATTACGTAAGTTGTTAATTGAAGCTCCTGGAACCTATCATCATAGTATTATGGTAGCTAATTTAAGTGAGGCTTCCTGTGAAGCAATTGGAGCAAATGGTTTGCTAGCTCGTGTTGCAGCCTATTATCATGATCTTGGCAAAACATTCAGGCCTCATTATTTTATAGAAAATCAGATGGGAATGAAAAACCCCCATGATTATCTTGATCCTTATCAGAGTGCAGAAATTATTCTGCAACATCCAGTGGATAGTGCAAAGTTACTGAAAAAAGAAAAGTTACCTAACGAGATTATTGACATTGCCATGCAGCATCATGGCACGACTTTGTTGAAGTATTTTTACTACAAAGCGAAAGAGCGCCATGATAAAGTCAATGAAGAGGATTTTCGATACGAAGGTCCGAAACCAAAGACGAAAGAAGCTGCCGTTGTTTCGATCTGTGATTCCATAGAAGCAGCTGCAAGATCATTGGCTAATCCCACTCGGGAAGAGATCGAAAAAGTTGTATCATCTATTTTTGAAGATCGATTATTAGATGGTCAGTTAAATGATAGTACATTAACATTTAAGGAATTAGAACAAATGAAATTAGTGATTTGTGAGACATTAAAAGGTATCTACCACTCTCGAATACAGTACCCGAAGGATTCCAGCATGAAGGAGGCGAAATAGATATGGAAATAGATTTTCATGACGAAACAGAAAATGTGTCACAGGACCATCTGGATTTAATTGATCAATTACTTTCCTATGCTGCAAAACAGGAAAACATTGCAGCAGATTCAGAGTTGTCCATCTCGTTTGTTAATAATGATGAAATTCAACAGCTAAATAAACAATATCGCAAACTGGATAAACCCACAGATGTCTTATCTTTTGCTCTTGAAGATGAAGTTGATCAAGAGATTAGGATTATAGGAGCTGATATCCCAGTTGCATTAGGAGACATTATCATTTCGGTTGATAAAGCAAGTGAACAAGCTTTGGAATACAATCATTCTTTTTCTAGAGAACTAGGTTTTTTAGCTTTACATGGTTTTTTACATTTGCTTGGCTATGACCATATGAATGAAGAGGATGAAAGGAAAATGTTTTCCAGACAAGAGGAGATATTAAATGGGTTCGGATTATCGCGGGAAAAATAAGTTTCATTTTGGTTTACGGTATGCATTGAACGGTCTAAAAATTGCCATTTTGTCAGAACGGAATATTTTGATTCATTTTATTGCAGCAATTATTGTTGTAATGGCAGGAGTTCTCTATTCTATTTCCGTGACAGAATGGGCCATTTTGTTTCTGACGATTGGTGCAGTTATAAGTATGGAAATGATGAATACTGCTCTGGAAAGAGCTTTAGATTATTTGGAGCCTGCGCATCGACCACAGATAGGGGTTGCTAAGGACATTTCTGCAGGTGCAGTCTTAGTGACTGCTGTTGTGGCAATAATCATTGCTATTCTCATTTTTGCACCAAAGATTTTGTCATAAATTGATCTTTGATCAGTGAGAGGGTTACGGACGATTAGTACCTTGAATAATATTATAGGAGCACATATTTTTAAACTTTACCACTAGTTTTGTCGAAAGTATGAAATCTCAGAGAAGATATAGTATTATTATGTTATAGATAAGCAACAGGATGTAAAGCGGAGGAAAAGTTATGCATAACAATTTCAAATCAGGATTTGTAGCCATTATTGGTAGACCAAATGTAGGAAAATCGACCTTTATGAATCGTGTCATTGGTCAAAAAATTGCTATTATGAGCGATAAAGCGCAAACTACCAGAAATAAAATTCAAGGTGTATACACTGATGAGCAGAAACAAATCGTATTTATTGATACTCCTGGAATCCATAAGCCCAAGCATAAATTAGGTGATTTTATGGTGAAAATAGCAGAGAATACTTTAAATGAAGTAGATGCAATTATGTTTATGATTAATGCGGATGAAGGCTACGGTATGGGTGATCAATATATTATGGATCGTTTAGATTCGATCAAAAAACCGGTTTTTTTAGTCATCAATAAAATTGATCTTGTTCATCCAGATCAACTGTTGCCACTTATAGATCAATATAAGGACAAGTATCCGTTTAAAGAAATTATTCCTATATCAGCTCTTGAAGGGAATAATGTCAATCATTTAATGGATGTCTTTACAGAACACCTTCCGGAAGGTCCTCAATACTATCCAGAGGATCAAATTACCGACCATCCGGAACGATTTATTATTAGCGAATTGATACGAGAGAAGGTATTACAGTTAACGAGAGAAGAAGTACCACACTCCGTTGCGGTAGTTATTGACGGTATTGATAACCGTAGTGAAGGTGAAAAAGTCTTAGTACAAGCAACCATTGTGATTGAAAGAAAATCACAAAAAGGTATTATTATTGGTAAACAAGGGCAAATGTTAAAAGAAATTGGGAAACGAGCTAGACAGGATATTGAACGATTGTTAGGTTCGAAAGTATATTTAGAGTTATGGGTGAAAGTGCAAGAAAATTGGAGAAATAAACCACATCAGTTAAGTGAATTTGGTTTTAATCAGGATGAATATTAAAAAGAAGATGCAATACCCCAGCTGTAAATATTTGATAAGTTGTTGTTTGCAGTTTGATACATGGTAAATATTTTAACTAATTGAATGAAGATTTCAGGAAAATCTAATATTGAACACAATGAAAGATTACCAAAAGGAAAGGTGAGGTTTATTGTGATCGATGTACCATGGAAAATATTTAGTCAAACAGGCAATATTGAAGCGTACTTATGGATGAAACAAGTTGAATCGGATGATTTTGAGGAAGAAGAGGAAGAAATTGACGATTCGTTGTTAAAGGATACTCATTTTTAAGAGTGAAAGGGAAAGGTGAAGCTTGTGTTTGAAAAAGTTGAAGGCTTCATTTTGAAAACCCAGGATTATGGGGAAACACATAAAATTGTGACCATATTAACACCAACATTAGGAAAAGTTGGTGCCATAGCAAGAGGCGCGAAAAAAACAAAAAGTAGAATGGCTGCTATTACGCAGCCATTTATTCATGGATCATACCTTATTCAGCCTGGATCAAGTCTCGCTACTATTCAGCAAGGCGAAGTGATAACTTCCTTTCGTAAAATAAGGGAAGATATATTTAAAACAGCTTATACAAGCTATTTGGCAGAATTAACCGATAAACTAATCGATACAAAGAAATATAACCCTTTTATCTACCAGCAATTATTACATACGGTTGAACGAATAAATGAAGATAAGGATCCAGAGATATTAACCATGATTTATGAGTGGAAAATGTATAAAGAAGCGGGATTTGCGCCTGTTGTGACAAAGTGTGTTTCATGCGGAAATCCACATGACTTAAAAGCATTTTCTATATCGAATGGCGGGTTATTATGCAGAAATTGTTTGCGAATAGATGAGAATGCTATCTCTATTCCAGAAAAAGTAGCAAAACTAATGGCTTTATTCGCCTGGGTAGAGGTCGAACAGATCGGGAATATTTCAGTAAAACCGGAAAACAAAATAATTCTTCAAAAAATCATGGATCAGTATTATGAAGAACATGGTGGGTATTATTTGAAGTCCAAAAGATTTTTGAAACAGATGAACCAGTTAAATGATAAATTATAATTGACAATTGGTGTAATCTTGCGTATGATGTAAAAATGAAATGAATAGCGGATTGCGAAGAAAGAGAGTAGTACTGATTCATTGTCTTTTAAGCGAGTTCAGGGTGGTGGAAGCTGAACAAGTACAAAATTAGGAAGGCGCTCTGGAGCAACTTTTATGAAAGTGGTCGTCTTTATAATTTTCAGATGACAAATAGGGTGGAACCGCGGGCAAACCCGTCCCTATGCTTTATCGATCGATAAGGCATAGGGACGGGTTTTTCTATTTCTCTCTCATTTATAACAACATAATACATAAACTGCGAAATAACTGGACATGGAATTGTACTCATCCATTCTAAATATGGCTGAGTGGAAAGCAAAGAACGATTGCTTGCGGGTTCTTTGTCTGGAAAACGAAAAAACTTTTTGTAAGATGGCTCAATGGAAAAAACTATTCGTGTACAGGAATACGATGCGTCGTCATACTAGCGTTGTTGAGCAAATCTTAGCGAAGGCCGCCCACTTCAACTCACCCCACGGAAGGGGAAGTGGGCAGCCGGAGTGGCGGTTATCATTACGATAAATGACAAAATTAATTCGTAAGTGACCGTTCGAACAACTAGTATTTTCACTAGTTCGCAGTATGTATCTAAAGTTTTCTTAATAAAATTGTTATCAATTTTATCAAACGGTCTATACGTAGGAGGATGTACTGATGAAGAATATTCAAGAGATGATATTAACCTTACAAAAGCATTGGTCAGATCAAAACTGTATCTTAATGCAAGCATATGACATTGAAAAAGGAGCCGGAACCATGTCGCCTATGACTCTTTTACGTAGTCTTGGTCCGGAACCATGGAACGTAGCATATGTAGAGCCATCACGAAGACCTGCAGATGGTCGCTATGGACAAAACCCAAACAGATTATATCAACACCATCAATTCCAAGTGATTATGAAACCATCTCCAGACAATATTCAAGAATTATATTTGGAATCATTAGAAAAGTTAGGTATTGACCCTAAGCATCATGATATTCGTTTTGTTGAAGATAACTGGGAAAACCCAACATTAGGTGCAGCTGGACTAGGGTGGGAAGTTTGGTTAGATGGTATGGAAATAACACAATTCACTTACTTTCAACAAATTGGTGGACTGGAAGCGAAACCGGTAGCCGTTGAAATCACCTATGGCATCGAAAGATTAGCTTCCTACATTCAAGATAAAGAGAATGTGTTTGACTTAGAATGGACAAAAGGAGTTACAGTTGGAGATATCTTTTATCAGCCAGAGTATGAACATTCAAAGTATACATTTGAAGAATCTGATACAGATATGCTTTTTGAATTGTTCACCACATATGAACAGGAAGCAAAGCGAGCAATGGAAAAAAAATTGGTCTTTCCAGCATACGATTATGTACTAAAATGTTCTCATACCTTTAATTTATTAGATGCTAAAGGTGTTATTTCTGTAACAGAACGTACAGGGTATATCGGACGCGTTCGTAATTTAGCAAGAGAGATCGCTAAGTTATATGTAGCAGAAAGAGAAAGACTTGGATTCCCGATGTTGAAAGGAGAAGAAAATCGTCATGAAAACAACTAATGTTTTGTTTGAAGTTGGTTTAGAAGAAATGCCAGCTCGTTTTATGACTGATACGGAAAAGCAATTAAAGGATAAAACGATCAAATGGCTTAAAAATATTCGATTAGCTTATCAAAACCTAACCACATATATAACTCCAAGGAGGTTTGCAGTATTAATTGAAGGCTTAGACTACAAACAAGCCGATCAAGAGGAAGAAGCAAAAGGACCTGCTTTGAAAATCGCACGGGATGATGAAGGAAATTGGACTAAAGCTGCGATCGGCTTCTCTAAAGGTCAAGGAAAGTCTGTAGACGATCTGTATGTAAAGGAAATTAACGGAACAAAATATGTTTTTGTAAACAAATTTTTAAAAGGAAAAACACAAGAAGAGTTGTTACCGGATTTTAAAGAGATTATTCTCAGCTTAAATTTCCCTAAAAACATGCGTTGGGCTGACCAAAGCTTGCGCTATATACGACCAATAAAGTGGCTTGTAGCCCTACAAGATGAAAATGTTATCCCATTTGAGATTGCTGGTGTACAGACTAGTAATGTCAGCTTCGGCCATCGCTTTTTAGGTGAAAAAATAGCAATAAAAACACCATCTACTTATTCACAACTATTAAGTAAGCAATATGTGATTGCGGAAACAACGAAACGGCAAAAAATGATTGTTGAAGGTATTAAACAACTGGAACAAAAAAAAGGGTGGTATATTCCTGTTGATAATGATTTACTAACAGAAGTAACGCATTTAGTAGAGTATCCTACGGTATTTTTTGGCCATTTTAGTGAAGAGTTTTTGCATATACCCAAAGAAGTGCTAATTACCTCTATGAAAGAGCATCAACGTTACTTCCCTGTACAAACTAAAGATAATCAGTTATTGCCGTATTTTATTGGCGTGCGTAATGGTACAAATGACCACATTGATACAGTGTCAAGAGGTAATGAGAAAGTGCTACGGGCAAGATTACAGGATGCACAGTTTTTCTATGAAGAGGATCAAAAACAATCGATAGATAGTAACTTAAAACAATTAGATCGTATGGTGTTCCAAGAAAGCCTTGGTACAATTGCTGACAAAGTGAAACGCGTAACAGAAATAAGCGAAATTATTGCAGCTGAATTAGATTTATCTGAGCAGCAAAAGAAGCAAATTGAAAGAGCTGCGGAGATAAGCAAATTTGATCTAGTAACCAATATGGTTAATGAATTCACTGAACTACAGGGTATAATGGGAAGAAAATATGCAACTATTTTTGGTGAAGATGACGCAGTTGCACAAGCAATTGAGGAGCATTATATGCCGAGAAATGCCCATGATGAATTGCCCTCTAGTGTGGTTGGGTCTGTTGTAAGTATTGCAGACAAAATCGATACTATTGTTGGATGTTTTTCGGTAGGCTTGATACCAAGCGGTTCGCAAGATCCTTATGCTTTAAGAAGACAAGCGCTAGGTATTTTACAGATTAACCAACATAATTGCTGGGATGTTAATATTAATCAATTAATCGAAAAGGTATTTACGTTATTTGATGCCAAAAATATATCAACAACAGAAAAATCTCACGTATTAACACAATTAGAATCATTTTTCAAACAACGTGCTGCATATATTATGAAAGAAGCAGACATTGAAGCTGATATTATAGAGGCAGTACTTGTCAATGAGCTGTCAGATTTCTCGTTATTACTAGAAAAAGCACAATTGTTGAAAGAAAAGCGCACAGACGTTGATTTTAAAGACAAACAAGAAGCTTTTGTCCGTGTAATCAATTTAGCAATGAAAGCGGAGGAAGAAGTAACTGTTGACTCTACACTTTTTGAAAAAGATGAGGAAAACCAGTTGTATCAAACATTTTTAAATATAAAAGATCACTATCGTAATGCAATGGTGAAAAAAGATGCCAAAGAAGCACTAGACCAATTAACACCATTAGTTGAGCCAATCCATCAATTCTTCGATAATACAATGGTAATGGCAGATGATGAACAGATTCGTCATAATCGTCTAGCTTTATTGAAAGTAATTGCCGATGAAATTAATCGATTTGCAGATTTAACCAAAGTCCAATGGAAACAGACGCAGATTCAGACGGACTGAGGAGGACATCACGTTCATGGAAAAAGCAATCATTTATGTTGTTTCTGATTCAGTGGGTGAAACAGCAGAATTAGTAACAAAAGCAGCACTCAGTCAATTTATGAGTGAAAATGACTATGATTTATACCGCATCCCCTATGTAGAAAATATCGAAGTTTTGCGTGGTGCTGTATACCACGCAAAACAGTTGGGGGCAATGATTGGATTCACGTTGGTCAACCCAAAGTTCAGAGAGTTTTTAATCCAGGAATCCGCTAATAAAAATGTCGAATGTGTCGATATAATGGGTCCTATGCTCCAGGCAATGGAAAGAAAATTTCAAAAGAAACCCAAACAAGAGCCAGGACTTATTCATAAGCTAGATGAAGATTATTTTAGTAGAGTGGAAGCTATTGAATTTGCAGTTCGCTATGATGATGGAAGAGATCCAAGAGGAGTAGAACAAGCAGACATTGTATTAATTGGAGTTTCTCGAACATCCAAGACACCTTTATCCCAATATTTAGCACACAAGCAATTAAAGGTTGCGAATGTCCCAATTGTCCCAGAAGTAGAACCTCCTTCTTCCTTATTTAACATTCCTACCCATAAATGTATTGGGCTAAGAATTAGTCCTGAAAAGTTAAATGGGATTAGGAAGGAACGGCTGAAAAGTCTTGGACTGGATGATCAAGCTGCATATGCAAATTTGCACCGAATCGAATCTGAATTAGATTACTTTGATAAGATCATTCAGCAATTGGGTTGTCCAGTGATTGATGTGTCGAGTAAAGCTGTCGAAGAAACAGCTAATATTATACTAAATATGATTAATCAACCTTATTGGGACATACATGATAACAAGGCAAATGAATAAATAAGTTAAGATGTTGGAAAATATATTAATTATATATTATAATTATATTTTGTGAAAATGTTTATATTATCAATAAAATGTACATTACTTACTAATATAATAAGCTTTTGTTAGACATTTCACTTCTTGTTATGTATGAAAGAAAAACATTTTTCAAAAAAAACTTAGAATTAAGCAGGAATTTGCGGTTTTGTGTAGAATAATGTATCCATAAGAACTTTTTGTTATTTCGACATTATTCAACTAGTTGTTATCATATGGATAATATTAAATATTCTTTTATGGTGTTTATAACAATTAAGTTGGAGGTATTATGTTAACAAGAGGCTGTACTGTTTACACAGTAATAGCTGTTGTTTATACCGAGGATGAGAAAATTGTCGAACCTTATATTGAGTAGTTGTGAGAAATGGTGATAAATAATGGCCCATCAAGTGTCAGATGAAACGATTGAATCACTTCGTCATGCGAATGACGTTGTTGATATTGTAGGAGAATATGTTCAATTAAAGAAACAAGGTCGCAACTATTTTGGACTTTGCCCTTTTCACTCTGAAAACACACCTTCTTTTTCCGTTAATCAAGATAAGCAAATTTATCATTGTTTTGGTTGTGGCAAAGGTGGCAATGTCATTACATTTATTATGGAAATGGAAGGATATACTTTTCAACAGGCTATTCAATATTTAGCTGAAAAATCTGGTCAGTCAATTCCTGAATTGAAAGAACCGGCAACAGAAAGGGTAAATAATGAAGAACAGACCATTTTAGACGCTTACCAGTGGTTGGTTAAGCTTTACCATCATTTATTACGTCATTCGAAAGATGGAAAAAAGGCATTGGAATATCTATATGATAGAGGTTTTTCAGATGAGGCAATCGATCAGTTTCAAATTGGTTTTTCGCCAATATCAAAAGATTTTATTGCACAATTTTTAGAGAAAAAAGGTTTCCACAAACAAGTAATGGCAAATGCAGGATTATTAACAGCTGGAAATGAAGGAAACTATTATGATCGATTTCAAGCAAGAGTTATTTTTCCAATTCGTAATCATTTAGGTAAAACAGTTGGATTTGTAGGAAGAACCATTTCAGATCAGGAACCCAAATATTTGAATAGTCCCGAATCATCATTGTTTAAGAAAAGTAAATTACTCTACAACTTTGATCTGGCAAGAAGTGAAATTCGGAAAAAAGGAGAAGTCATACTTTTTGAAGGCTCTGCAGACGTAATTGCAGCTCATCAAGCAAGTGTTACAAATGGGGTTGCATCATTAGGAACTTCTTTAACCGAATCACATGCCAGTCTTTTAAGAAGGTATGTTGATACAGTTCTCATTTGTTATGACGGCGATGATGCCGGCCAAAATGCTACGTATAAAGCTATTCAGTTATTGAAAAAAGTGGGTTGTAACATAAAAGTGGCAGCATTACCTTATAATTATGATCCAGATCAATATATACAAGAGTATGGCAGCGACAATTTTCGAAAACAAGTGATTGAAACAGCAGATACTGAAATGGTCTTCCTTATGAAGTATTTAAAAAAGAATTTTAATTTAAAACTTGAAGGAGATCGACTGCAATATGTAGAAAGAGTAATAGGGGAAATTGCACAGTTAGATAGTTCTATCGAACGAGATCATTATATACGAGAATTAGCAGAAGAATTTAATCTCGCTTACGATGCTTTGACACAAGAATTAATGTCTCAAATGCGAAATATCAAAAAAAATGATGATAACCGAGTAAGGTTTGGTAATACTAATGGTGGAAATCAACAGAAATATACACCAAAACAGTTAAATGTTTTGCCACCAGCATATCAAAATGCAGAACGTCGGTTAATCGCATTTATGTTACAAAATACTCACATTGCAGAAAAAGTCAAAGAAACGATTGGATCTAAGTTCAATTTAGAGCAACATCAAATTATTGTAACCCATTTGTACGGATATTATGAAGAAGGGAATCCACCTGATCCCAGTCATTTTTTAACATATCTGGATGATGCAAATCTTCAACAAACAGTTGTTGAGTTATCGATGATGGATTATTCTTGGGAAATATCAGAGAAGGAGCTGCAAGATTATATTCATCTTATTCAATCAGAACAGACAGACAGTGAACAAATGAAACAACTACAACAACAAATGAAACAGTTAGAGAAAACAGATCCAAAAGAAGCAGCTAAAGTAGCAATGGAGATTATAAAGATAAAACAACAATCGAAAAATTGGAGTTAGTTTTGGAAGGAGGGGCACTCATGGCAGAAAACAAGCCGTCACGTTCAAAAGAAGCTGAATTAACAGTTGAGCAGGCCAAAGACCAATTATTGGAATTAGGTAAAAAACGTGGTGTATTAGCATATGAGGAAGTAGCAGAAAGGTTATCAAATTTTGACTTAGAATCTGACCAAATGGATGAATTTTATGAGTACCTGAATGAACAAGGTGTTGAAGTGATAGGAGATTCAGATGAAGATCCTACCATGCAGCAGCTGTCAAAAGAGGAAGAATTTGATCTAAATGACTTAAGTGTACCGTTAGGAATTAAAATTAACGACCCAGTTCGTATGTATTTAAAGGAAATTGGCCGAGTTGATTTATTATCTGCTTCGGAAGAAATTGATCTTGCTAAGAAAATTGAAGAAGGTGATGAGTACGCTAAAAAGAGATTAGCTGAAGCAAACCTTCGTTTAGTTGTTAGTATCGCCAAACGTTATGTAGGGCGCGGTATGCTATTTCTAGACCTTATTCAAGAAGGTAATATGGGTCTTATAAAAGCAGTAGAAAAATTCGATTTCCGTAAAGGGTTTAAGTTCAGTACCTATGCAACCTGGTGGATTCGACAAGCCATTACAAGAGCAATTGCTGACCAGGCAAGAACGATCAGAATTCCAGTTCATATGGTAGAAACAATCAATAAACTGATTCGTGTTCAACGTCAATTACTACAAGATCTGGGAAGAGAACCAACGCCAGAAGAAATTGCGAAGGATATGGATTTAACACCTGACAAGGTAAGAGAAATTTTAAAGATTGCTCAAGAGCCTGTATCATTGGAAACACCGATTGGTGAAGAAGATGACTCACACCTTGGAGACTTTATTGAGGACCAAGAAGCTACATCACCGTCTGATCATGCAGCATATGAGTTATTAAAAGAACAATTAGAAGATGTCTTAGATACACTAACAGATCGTGAAGAGAATGTGCTTCGATTGCGTTTTGGTTTAGATGATGGCAGAACAAGAACATTAGAAGAGGTCGGTAAAGTATTTGGCGTTACTCGTGAAAGAATTCGTCAAATTGAAGCAAAGGCACTACGAAAATTACGTCATCCAAGTCGTAGCAAACGATTAAAAGATTTCTTGGAATAAATCTTTATGGTGATTAATGAACTATCTTCTTTTTTAGAAGATAGTTCATTTTTAAATATTTGCTTAGACTATCAATGTTTCACCTAATTATCCGATATAATGGTTAAAGTGGTTCAGACTTGGAGATGGTATTAATGGAAGAAGAACGTAAGCAAACAATAATTAATGAAATTAATTATTGGAAAACTCATCAACTGTTACCAAATCAGTATTGTGATTTCTTGCTAGCTCTTTATACGGAAGGTGAAGGGCTATCAGAGAAAAAGCAAGAAACGAAACATACACCCTATTATTTGCTATTTTATTTTATGGACACCTTACTCATATTATTGCCGTTTTTTATTTTTCAGTTTACAGATAATCGATTGGTACAGATAATTGGTATCGTTCTCACACTCTGTATAGCGTTCGCAATGATTAAAATCTTTTCACGGCATAGCGGATTGCAAGATTCTTATGCTATCATGATATTTTTTGTAGTATTTTTATTTGTTACCGTGTTATGGATGAATGATTATATAAAGAAATGGTGGATAACCTATTTATGGATTTTTATTAATAGTATATCCTGGATTACATATGGAAAGTTTAAAAAACAATTTTTTATGCAAGTGGCAGGTGTTTTTATTTTAATTATTCTAATCATTATGCTTGGTTTCTATTATTTTTAGACATTTTCATGAATTTTAATGAGTATCACTTTTCTATTTGTCCTTTTTGAAGTAAAATAAAGATGGTTTTCCATTTATACATAGTAGAAAAATTTGTTGGTACGTAAAACCCAACTTGACGTGTCATTGAAGGAGGAAAAAACGATGAAGAAAAATCCAATTATACCTTTTGCACTTATTGCTGTTCTTGGGATTTTAGCGATGATCATTTTATCCGTATTTGGTCTCAACGAACAAGAAAGAATTGCAACTGGTGGAGATGGTGAAGGTGAAACAACAGAAGCTGATCCAGAAGCACTAATTCAAAGCTGTATTGGATGTCACGGTGGTGACTTAGAAGGTGGAAGTGGTCCATCGCTTAATGATGTTCATGAGAGATTAAGTGTTGAGGAAATTGAAAGTATGATTATCAACGGTTCCGAGAATGGTAATATGCCAGGTGGTTTAGTAACGAACGAAGAAGCTGCAGTATTGGCGGAATGGCTCTCTGAGGGGCAAGAATAAATTTGCAAAAGCTTTCTGTGTCGACAGAAGGCTTTTTTCATCTTTCAATATAGTTAAGAAGGGACTAAAAACATGCTATCCAAAAGACTAGAAAAATTAGCCGATTACTTGCACAAGCCGGTTCATTTTGCTGATATTGGTTCTGACCATGCTTATCTACCATGCTATGTATGTTCACGGCACGAACATGCAACAGCCATTGCCGGGGAAGTTAACCAAGGTCCGTTTGAAAGGGCAAAGCAAACCGTTGGAGAATATGGACTAGCTGACCGAATTGAAGTACGAAAAGGGAATGGCTTGGATGTGATTAAAGAAAAAGAAGTGAATCAAATTACCATTGCTGGTATGGGAGGGAAACTAATTCGAACCATATTGGAGGAAGGTAAGGCAAAATTATCTGGTGTCTCCCGATTAATTCTACAACCTAATATAGACGCTCAAATTGTTCGTAAGTGGTTAATCGATCATCATTATCAGATTGTCGCAGAAGAGATTATTTCAGAGGATGGATATATTTATGAGATCATAGTTAGTGATTATCAAAATACCCCCTCACAATTTTCCGAGAAAGAACTATTATTTGGTCCATATCTTTTACAAGAAAAAAGTGAAGTTTTTTTTAACAAATGGCGTAATGAGAAAGAAAAACGTATCAAGCTAGTCAATCAAATGAAACAAGCTACAAACTTGCCAGTTGACAAAATAAAGAAGCTTGAAACAGAGATGGAATGGATTGAGGAGGTAATAGAAGATGTCAACCGTTAAAGATGTAATCCGTTTATTCGAGAAATGGGTTCCTACGCATTATGCAGAGTCTTGGGATAATGTTGGCTTACAAGTAGGAGCAAAGGACCAAAAAGTGAATAAAATTATGATCACGTTAGATGTGACAGATGCTGTCGTAGATGAAGCGATCGAGAAAAATGTCGACTTTATTATTGCGCATCATCCGCTTCTATTCAAAGGTTTAAAGCATATTGATTTTCAAGATCCTAAAGGCAGAGTGGTGAAAAAGTTAATTCAGCACAATATCACCGTCTATGCAGCCCATACCAATCTGGATGTAGTCAGTGGAGGTGTAAATGACCTGTTAGCACAAAGGTTAGAGCTAATCAATACAAAGGCTTTAGTACCAACCATAGAAGAACAGTTGTTGAAATTTATTGTCTATGTTCCACAATCACACTTGAATGTTGTGGTCGAGAAAATAGGAGATGCTGGAGCAGGGCACATTGGTAATTACAGTCATTGTACCTTCAGGGCTTTTGGAACAGGTGCTTTTAAACCATTAGAAGGGACTAATCCTTTCCTTGGTACACAAGGGAAAATAGAAGAAGTAGATGAGTATAAAGTAGAAACCATTATAAAAAAGTCCCAGTTGTCATCTGTCTTGCAAGCAGCGGAGAAAGCACATCCATATGAAGAGATGGCCTATGACCTAGTACCACTTGCTAATAAAGGTAATCAAGAGGGGTTAGGCAGGATCGGTAAGCTGGCTCATCCGATGAAATTATCAGAATATGTAGAAGTAGTAAAACGCAATTTAAATATCCCAGCATTACGTTATGTTGGCGATCAAGATCAATTGATTAAGAAGATTGCTGTACTTGGTGGCAGTGGTAAAGCGTATATCGATGTAGCACGTAAAGCTGGTGCCGATCTATATGTAACTGGCGATATAACCTTTCATGAAGCGCAAGATGCAGAGGAAGCGGGGCTTTGCTTGATTGATCCGGGTCACCATGTAGAGGAAGTAATGAAAGAAGCGGTAAAAGATTATTTTTTAGCAAACCTTGATGCATTACCAGAAAAAATCGAAGTAGAGGTCTCAACCTTATCAACCGATCCATTTCGTTACCAATAAGTAAAAAGTTAATTTCGTTTGATCCATAGGAGATAACTACTTTTTGAGCGGACATTTAGTGCGTTATTTGACTGAAAATCACCCGTTTTTCGATGTAAGCGGACATTGAATCCCTTATTTCGTTCATTTTGGCTTATATTAGTACTATTTTCGATGAATAGCGGAATAGATGTCCGCGATCACCTTAAATAGACCACTTTTGTTACAAATAACGGAACAAATGTCCGCACTAAACCCAGCTTTACACAGTTTATGTACATAAGAAGCAGGCACCGGAAAGGTGTCTGCTTCTTATTTTTTGGCTTTTACTTTTGGTAAAATTTTATCTTTCTTTACTTTTGACGTACGATCCCATGTTTCGGGATTATTGGGGTCATATAATTCGATGAATTTGATAACTTCTTTTGCAATTGGTGTCGGTGTTGATGCACCAGCAGTGACGGCAACTTTTGACACACCTTCTAACCATTCATATTGAATCTCAGATACATCAGCGATTCGATGTGCTTGAGTACCAGCTTTCTCAATGGAAACTTGTGCTAAGCGGTTGGAGTTATTACTGCGTGGATCTCCAACAACTAAAGTTAAATCAGCATCTTTTGCTTGTTCCGCTACCGCTTCTTGGCGAACCTGGGTTGCCATACAGATTTCTTGTTCCATCTCAGTTTGCGGGTATTTCTCCTGTACTTTGAGCATCACATCATGAACATCCCACTGACTCATTGTAGTTTGATTGGTTACTAAGATTTTTTCAGCATCAATATTTAAGTTTTCAACATCTTCTTGATTTTGTATTAAATGAACATGTTCCGGTGCGACACCTACTGCACCCTCAGGTTCTGGATGGCCTTTCTTACCAATGTAGACAATTTCGTAATTGTTTTTAACTTTCTCACGAATCAAATCATGTGTTCTTGTAACATCCGGACATGTTGCATCAAGAACAGTCAATCCTTTTTCTTCTGCACGTTTCTTCACTTCCGGCGATACACCGTGAGCTGTGAAAATAACTGTCCCATCTTCAATTTCCTCTAACAGCTCTTCACGATTTTTTCCATCTAATGTGTAAACACCTTGTTCTTGGAAGGCATTGGTTACGTGCGAATTATGAACAATCATACCAAGTATATAAATAGGGCGAGGTAGATTGGGATCCTTTACTGCATTTTGAGCAATTACCATTGCATCGACAACTCCATAGCAATACCCTCTAGGAGCAATCTTAATTACTTCCATTCTGGTTCCCCCTCTGTACTTTCTACTAGAGATCAAGTAAAATGTTTAATAGCGGACTTGAATTTGTCCAATACTTATATTATAAAGGTATTTGCTACAATTGACAAAGATATTTGTTAACTAGAAGGAGAATAACATGGAAAAGCATCTATTTAAACAATATGCGTTGAATGATTGGATGAATGAAGTGATTGGCAAGCTAGGATTTTATGAGCCCACTGCAATTCAAGCCAAGGTCATTCCAGAGGCTTTAAAAGGAAAAGACATTATTGGACAATCAGAAACTGGATCAGGGAAAACTCATGCCTTTTTAATCCCATTATTGAATAAAATCGACACAAATCAATTCGAAACCCAGGTTGTTTTAACTGCACCAACAAGAGAACTTGCTAGCCAAATATATGATGAAGTGAAGAAAATTATGCAGTTTTCTGGAAATGAGGCTGATTGGCGTGCAAAGTTAATTATCGGTGGAACTGATAAAAAAAGAATGGTGGAAAAAATGAAGCAACCTCCACATATCGTTGTAGGTACACCAGGGCGTATTTTAGATTTAATACAAGAAGGTGTATTAGATATTTATTCCGCGCGTTCATTTGTGATCGATGAAACAGATTTAATGTTGGAATTAGGTCTTATTGAAGAAATTGACCGGATTCTCACTAATGCAGATCCTAATATTCAAGTGATGGTGTTCTCAGCTACGATTCCAGAGAAATTACAGCCATTTCTCAAGAAATACTTACATGCACCCCTTTATGTCGACATTGATGACCGCTTAGCTCCTGAGAGGTTGGAGCATCGGTTAATTGACCTTAGACACCGTGAACAAGCTGATGTCATTTTTGATATTTCTAAGGTCATTCAACCATATTTAGCTATTATTTTCACCAATGGTAAGGATAATGCTAATCAATTAGGGGATCAATTACAGGCTAAAGGGTTAGAGGTTGGACTGATACATGGTGGTCTTAATCAACGGGAACGAAAAAGAGTACTTAAAGAAATTCAGCAGTTGAAGTATCAATATATTGTCGCAACTGATCTGGCTGCACGTGGTATCGATATTAAGGGTGTCAGTCATGTGATTAATGCAGAATTACCAAAAGAAGAATCATTTTATTTGCATCGTGTGGGTAGAACAGCTCGTGCAGGCATGGAAGGTACAGCAATTAGCCTTTACCATGAAGAAGATATTGTACTTATTAAGAAACTAGAAAAAAAAGGATTAACTTTTACGTTTTATGATGTAGTAAAAGGTGAGTGGCGTGAAGCTAAAGCCTGGAATATTAGGCAAAAGCGTGAACGAGGGGAATCAGAGATTGAAAAAAAGGCATGGCAACAAATAAGGAAACCGAAAAAAGTGAAGCCAGGTTATAAGAAAAAAATGAAAAAGCAACAGCAAAGAGTAAAAAAGAAAATAGAAAGAAATCAATATAAGAAAAAATAGAGAAGGTGAGAGGAATTATGTTAAAAATTGGATCGCACGTATCAATGAGTGGAAAAAAAATGCTATTAGGGTCAAGTGAAGAAGCAGTGTCATATGGGTCAACAGCTTTTATGATTTATACAGGGGCCCCACAAAATACTAGAAGAAAACCGATAGAAGAATTAAATATTGAAGCAGGTCGTCAACATATGGAAGACAATGGTATTGTGGATGTTGTCGTCCATGCCCCATATATTATCAATATTGGAAATGTAAAAAAGAAAGAAACTTTTGAACTTGGTGTATCGTTTTTAAAGAGTGAGATTGATCGTACTGAAGCAATCGGTGCTAAACAAATTGTGCTACATCCTGGTGCACATGTTGGCGAAGGTGTTGATACAGGAATAGCAAAAATTATTGAAGGATTAAATGAAGTACTAGATCCCAAACAAGATGTCCAAATTGCGTTGGAAACAATGGCTGGTAAAGGATCAGAAATTGGTCGAAGTTTTGATGAACTAGCTAAAATTATCGATGGTGTAACACACAATGAACAACTTTCAGTCTGTATGGATACTTGTCATATTCATGATGCTGGATACCCAATTGTAGATGATTTCGATGGTGTTTTAAATGAGTTTGACAAAATAATCGGTCTTGATCGATTAAAAGTTGTCCATATTAACGACAGTAAAAATGTCCAAGGCGCAGGAAAAGACCGACATGAAAATATTGGATTTGGACACATTGGATTTGAGACGATTCATAACATTGTCCATCATGATCAATTAACAGAATTGCCGAAAATTTTGGAAACTCCTTATGTTGGAGAAGATAAAAAAAATAAAAAGCCCCCATATAAATTTGAGATTGAAATGTTGAAAAATGGTTCTTTTGTAACAGATTTAAAAGAACATATTGTGAATCAGTAATAACATAATGGAATATCCTGCCTTTAAGCGTTTATTCCAGTTGTAAAAAACTCTGCCATTTGATGAAAGATGGCAGAGTTTTTTCATTAGTTGCTTTTCTAATTATTTATTTGAAATAATCTTCTACTCCAAATTCCTTAATTAGCTTATAAAATAGTTGCTGACAAGCTTTAGCTGTTTTTATATCTGTGATTTGTGCAAGTTTTCTCAGCATTTGTGCTCGATCTTCGGCATTTGTCGGATCATAACTGCTACTTTTTAAATGACTGGATATTAATCTTGCTTGGTCTTCTGTAATAGAAATATGATATTTCTTTGCATATTCTGTTATTTCTTTTGCGCTGATTTTCCTCAATTTACTAAGCATAATATGTTTGGTTAAACCGTTCATATCAAAAACTCCTTTATTATCGTTTCATTATTTTATGCAATAATGTTTCATTTTTGTGCATATGGGTAATAAGAGTAGAGTGTAAATTGTTTGCATTAATCGACATTTTTCGCTAACATATAGCGCTGTAGATTAAAACTACAACATGCACAAATGAATGGAAAACAAAGGAGTGTGTTTTTACATGTCAAAAAAGATACAATGGGTTAGCATTGTATTTACTTTGGTGCTTATTGGTTGGAGCTATTATCAAATAAATTCATATAAATCAGAAATGCAAGCACTAAAGAAAGATAAGGTTGAATTAGAGCAAGAGTTGCAAAATATGGAATCACAAGCTCAATATATTTTAACCCAAGCTAATCAAAAAGAAGTTGAATTAACTCATGAAACATGGCCGAAATATTTCGAAATAGCAGAGGTCATGGTGGAGGAAAGTGAAGGGAAGTTTCTTAGACCATGGGCGATATATTTAGTGAAAGAAGCTAAAACGTATGGTATCGACCCATTTATTGTTTATGAACTGTTAAAAATTGAGACAGGTAACAGTTTTGATCCTGAATTAGTTGGTCCGGAAACAAAATATGGGCATGCATACGGTATGGCACAGTTTATGAAAAATACTGCACCATGGATAGCAGATATGGCCGATATTCCTTATAAAGATGAACTTTTATTTGATCCGTATTATGCGATTAAATTATCTTTAGTTTATATTGATTATTTATATGATCAATATGACAATTGGGATGAAACATTGACAGCCTATCATCGTGGTATGGCAGGCTTAGAGCAGTATAAGCTGAAAAACGGTCATGCTAATAGTCAATATGCGACACGGATTCAAAAGAATGCCCAAAAATACAAAGAGTTTGTTGCATATGCACCGTAATGGAAAGTAGAATTTACCACGTAACAGTAAAAAGAAAAAAGGCATACTAAAAATGTACCTCTAAAAGAAAGGGAGGGTATACAGTATGCCAGAGCATCAGAATGACCAACAAGTTGAGAAAGCTCCTAAAATCGATAACGGACGTATCGATGAAACACCTCAATCTAAACAATTTGTAGCTACAGATGAGTTGTATGCAGTAGATGAGGCATATAAAAGGGAAGCAGAAACTTCTGCTGAGTTATCAGCAAATGAATTTAATCGCCCTGTAGAATCTGAAGAGCAAGAAACAGAAATGCAATCAGATGTTAACACTGCATGGGGTTGGGCTGGTTTAGTTTTAGCCTTAGCTTCCTTTTTTGTTTGGCCGCTTTTGCTGGCAATTGGTGGCATTGTCTTAGGGTTTATTTCCAGACAACAAGGAGCCAATACGCTAGGAAATGCGGCTATCGTAACAGCGATAGTTTCCATATTAATTTCGCTGATATTTATACCGTTATAAATAACAAAGGCAAGCCGTTTATGGCTTGCCTTTTGTGTAATCTTATATTTCTTGTACTTCTTCTTTTTGTTTTTGGATGTATTCTTCAGCAATTTTATCTACTTCTACTTTTAATTCTTCTACCATTGTTTCTTCCGGTACTTTTCGAATAATTTCACCGTGACGGAATAATAAACCTTCGCCACGAGCGCCTGCGATACCAATATCTGCTTCACGTGCTTCTCCTGGTCCATTTACAGCACATCCAAGCACAGCAACTTTGATAGGTGCTTTAATGGTTGAAATGTATTCCTCCACTTCATTAGCAATCTTAATGAGATCAATTTCAATACGTCCACAAGTAGGGCAAGAAATTAATGTTGCTGCATTTGAAGCTAAACCAAATGATTTTAGTAACTCTTTAGCAACTTTGACTTCTTCTACCGGATCCGCACTTAACGAAATACGCATGGTGCTTCCGATCCCTTTACTTAGAATGGCCCCCATACCAGCGGCACTTTTAATACTGCCTGCGAAAAGAGTTCCAGATTCTGTGATTCCTAAATGTAAGGGATATGGAATAACTTCTGCTGCTTTTTCATACGCTTCAATTGCTAATTTAACATCTGAAGCCTTTAAGGACACAACAATATCATGAAAGTCTAACTCTTCTAGAATTTTAATATGATGAAGTGCACTTTCAACCATACCATCAGCGGTAGGATAACCGTATTTTTCTAAAATATGGCGTTCAAGAGAACCTGCGTTGACTCCAATTCGAATTGGAATACCTTTCTCCTTAGCAGCATTTACTACTGCTTCCACTTTATCTCTTTTTCCAATATTACCAGGATTAATACGAATTTTGTCTGCGCCACCTTCAATTGCTTTTAGCGCTAGTTTATAATTAAAGTGAATATCAACTACTAGTGGAATGTTGATTCTTTTTTTTATTTCAGGAATTGCATTGGCTGCACGTTCGTCAGGACAAGCTACACGCACCACTTGACAGCCAGCCTCTTCAAGCCGTTCAATTTCTTTAACAGTTGCTTCGACATCGTGTGTTTTAGTAGTTGTCATGGATTGAATGACTACTTCATCCTTTCCGCCAACCATCACATTTCCCACTTTTACAGGTCGTGTATCTTTCCGATGTATTAAAGCCATAAATAAAATCGCTCCTTTAATTCAGTTTCCCAAAATTTCATGCATATAAAATGGTAAATCACTGTTAGCATTTATTAATTAAATATAATCAGTGGCAGAAAATTTATTACCATTGTCCATTATAAAGGTTAAAATAAGAAAAGAGAAGTATCAAACCTTATTCTTCGTGAAAAAATAATAAATTGAAACTAATGAGCACTTTTTTCCGTATGTTATGATAGATAAAAAAACGATTTGGGGTGAGCAAATGTTTACAATAACTGCAGATTGGATGAGCTTTGTCATCGTTGCTTTAGCAACACTTTTTCTTATTGGTGAACTACTCGTCAATGCAAAAGGCATTTTCAGTGTTTTAGGTTTAGGATTTATCACTATTTATTTTGCTTCATTTTTAGATCCCGGTATGTTTTTTATAATGATCATTATTTATTTCTTCGGCTTAATGCTGATGGTTATTGATGGTAAGGTTGTTAATGATGGCACCTTGGCAGTAATAGGTCTTGTTTGTATGATCGTATCCGTTGGATTTACCGCTCCGAACATGTCTGCTGGCTTGTATGCAATTATGGGTGTATTTATTGGTGCCATCAGTTCCTTAGGCTTCTTAAAGGTTTTTAAGAAGCGTCAGATGTGGACAAAAATTACATTGTTTGATCAGCTGACAGATGAAGCGGGTTATTCAAGTATTAATCAATCATATAAAGAGTTAGTGGGTGAAACGGGAATAACAACAACAGATATGAGACCGATAGGTACGGTATTAATTGGTAAGAAGGAATATAGTGCTATTACGGAAGGAAAATGGATTACCAAAGATACCGAAGTTGAAATCGTAGAGGTGGATGGAACAAGGATACTTGTAAAGGATAAAAAGATAAAAGATAAGTCTGCTGAGTAAGAAGCAGGCTTTTTTTTATTGTATTTTACAATATGTAAGCGAATGTCTAACGATTTGCTTCGATTTTTCATAGCGGAACAAGTAGAAGTAAGCTAACCTAAATTTACATATTCAAGAAATCGTAATGCAACTTTTTCTGAAAAATAAGCTTTTCTACAAAAAGATCAAAAATTTTGTCAAAAGGACTATTATTATGTCCGAATGTTGTTATAATGAAATTGTTTGTTAAGGTTTTGTAAATTTTAAAAAAATTACTTTACAAACCCTTAATAAATAATTAATAATGAGGTGGTGTGCGTAGGAGGTTTGTCTAATTTTGTCGTTGCTACTTTAAATATAGAAAATAAACGGGATAGAAGGCAATACTTTCGACACATTGGTCATACTAAAGAAAGACAAAGTTTTTGTGAGAAGGGATGAACACTGTTGGATGTAAATGTACAAGCTATGATTTTCGAATTTATTGCTGGTTTAGGTATTTTTCTTCTAGGGATTAAGTATATGGGAGAGGGTTTACAAAAATCAGCTGGTGATCGCTTGCGTGATATTCTTGACAAATTTACTAGTAATCCTTTTATGGGTGTTTTAGCCGGGATTATTGTTACTATTTTAATTCAGTCTAGTTCTGGTACTACTGTATTAACAGTTGGTTTGGTAAACGCTGGATTTATGACTTTGCGACAATCAATTGGAGTTATCATGGGAGCCAATATTGGTACTACTGTAACAGCATTTATCATTGGTTTTGACCTTGGTGCATATGCACTACCGATTATGGGTCTTGGTGCATTGCTTATATTTTTTGTGAAAAATATTAAGATCACAAATATAGGTATTGCTATTTTTGGTTTTGGTTCGCTATTCTTTGGTTTAGAATTAATGAGTTCAGGTCTAAAACCATTACGAGAGGTAGAAGCTTTTCATGATTTAACTGTTAGTATGTCAAATACCCCAATTCTCGGTGTGATAATCGGTACCGTATTTACAGTTATTGTTCAAAGTTCAAGTGCCACCATTGGTATTTTACAAAGTTTGATGCTTGAGGGAGCAATTGAATTAAAGGCAGCTTTACCTGTTCTATTTGGGGATAACATTGGTACAACCATTACAGCAGTACTAGCTTCAATTGGAGCTACCGTTGCTGCTAAACGTGCCGCACTGACTCATGTTATTTTTAATGTGCTTGGTGCAACAGTAATTATAATATTTATTAACTTTTATAGTATGTTCATCGAATATATACAAGGTATCATGGATTTAAATCCTGCAATGACTATCGCTTATGCTCATGGTATTTTCAATGTATTAAATACCTTAATTCAATTTCCATTTATAGGTGTTTTAGCATTGATTGTTACCAAAATTATTCCTGGCGAAGATGTAGAAGTAGAATATAAACCAAAACATCTCGATCCAATATTTATAGTTCAATCACCATCTGTAGCTTTAGATCAAGCAAAAGCAGAAGTTATTCGAATGGGTGAATATGCTACAAAGGGTTTGGAAGAAACTAGCTTGTATCTAAATAAACAAAACAATAAAAATTCAGATTTGGCCTTACAAATTGAAGGTGCTCTAAATAATCTAGATAGAGAAATTACATCTTATCTTGTTGAATTGTCTGCAACAAATTTTTCAGAAACTGAGAGAAATGAGCATTCCGCGCTTATGAATTCAGTTCGTGATATCGAAAGGATTGGAGATCACTTTGAGAATATTATTGAATTAGTTAATTATAAAATTTCTAATAAAGTTGATATCACCGAACAAGGCATGATTGATCTTAATAATATGTTTGATTTAACGATAAGTACAGTGAAAGAGGCTGTTATAGCATTAGAAAAGATGGATAGAGAAGCAGCATTAAATGTTGTACAGAAAGAAAATGAAATTGATAAAATGGAAAGAAAGTATCGCAAAAAACACATTATTCGTCTAAATGAAGGAGCGTGTACAGGAACGGCTGGCATAGTATTTGCTGATATTATCAGTAACCTAGAGCGTATCGGTGACCATGCTGTCAATATAGCAGATGAAGTTTTAGACGAAAGACAAAAACACTAAATATCACCAAGGTGAAAGTAGCCATGATTGCTACTTTCACCTATTTCTATCTTATTTCAGAATTTCCCCTCGAAAAAAACAGAAAAAACTATTGACGAAAACATTCTGCTATGATACAGTATTAAATGTCGCTTCAGTGATTACATAATCTTATTCCACAGTAGCTCAGTGGTAGAGCAATCGGCTGTTAACCGATCGGTCGTAGGTTCGAATCCTACCTGTGGAGCCATTATGGCGGTGTAGCTCAGCTGGCTAGAGCGTACGGTTCATACCCGTGAGGTCGGGGGTTCGATTCCCTCCGCCGCTATTAAAAGTAACGATGGCGATCGTGGTGAAGTGGTTAACACATCGGATTGTGGTTCCGACATGCGTGGGTTCGATCCCCACCGGTCGCCCCATTTTAAGAAAAAGAGGACCCTTAGCTCAGTTGGTTAGAGCTATCGGCTCATAACCGATCGGTCGCAGGTTCGAATCCTGCAGGGTCCACCATTTACTCTATTGCGGAGGAGTACCCAAGTCCGGCTGAAGGGAGCGGTCTTGAAAACCGCCAGGGGCTTCACGGCCCGCGGGGGTTCGAATCCCTCCTCCTCCGCCATACATAATCTTTCGCAGAAAACCAACATATCGTTTGGCTCGGTAGCTCAGTCGGTAGAGCAACGGACTGAAAATCCGTGTGTCGGCGGTTCGATTCCGTCCCGAGCCACCATTTCAACAAGCTAAAGGAAGAGCTTGTTTTTTTGTATGTTAAAAAACATAAAATTCACGACAATGAATGTACAAAGTATCATTTATCACGGTGCTAATCTTCTGTAAGACGCCCACTTCCAACTTCAGATAACACAAGGATAAGTTTAGGGAAAAAAGACAGACACTAACAACCTGAAAAATTTAGGCTAGTGATCAGTAGGCATTTAACTCACTAATCATAGTCTCACTTTATCTAATATTTCTTGGAATGGTTTATGGTCAACCTTTCCAATTTAAATGCTAAATATTTGCTTTTTATTTTATTATTTTGATACCATTTGTCGTAGAGAGATTTTAATACTTTCTAATTTAAAAATAGGAGGAATAAAACATGGCAAACTTTACATTACCAGATTTACCTTATGGATATGATGCATTAGAGCCACATATTGATAAGGAGACAATGAACATTCATCACACCAAACACCACAATACTTATGTAACTAAATTAAACGCTGCACTAGAAGGTCATGATGATTTAGCCAACAAATCTATCGAAGAGATCTTAGCAAATCTAGATGCTGTTCCGGAGAACATTCGTACCGCGGTAAGAAACAATGGTGGAGGACATGCTAACCATAGCTTGTTCTGGACATTGCTTTCGCCGAGTGGTGGTGGTGAACCAACAGGGGAATTAGCAGATGCCATTAATTCTACATTTGGAAGCTTTGACAAGTTTAAAGAAGAATTTGCTGCAGCAGGTGCTGGCCGCTTTGGTTCAGGTTGGGCATGGTTAGTTGTAAACAATGGTAATCTTGAAATCACTAGTACGCCTAACCAAGATACTCCTATTTCTGAAGGTAAAACACCTATTTTAGGCTTAGATGTTTGGGAGCATGCGTACTATCTCAAATATCAAAACAGACGTCCTGACTATATTGCTGCATTTTGGAATGTAGTGGATTGGGATAAAGTAGCTAGTTTATATAATGAAGCGAAATAATAAAATAAAACAAGTAGGGGCTATGGTTTAATACTATAGCCCCTTTATAATGTTAGAAATCTGGCGAATTTTTAGAGTGTTGTCCTTTTTTCCTTTTATTTCTACCGCTTGATAAATGGCACACACCATATTTGGTGAATAAGATTGATAAAAATATCTTCAATTGATTAAATGTATATCTGCTACTTTCTAGACCAAAATAAAGGTTAGATCGTAGTGAGGTGTAAATGATGAGCGAAACCGTGAAAAGAACGAAAAAAAGAATGCCGAATAGTAAAGATTTAAAGTTATTATTAACAATTGGCGGCTTATACGCCATTGCAACATTTTTATCCAATACTTTTGTTAATATCTTTTTATGGAAACAATCTGGGGATTATATTGATATTGCTATATACAATTTGTTTGTTTATATCCTGCAACCAATATCGTTTGTTGTTGCCGGAAAGTTTGCGAAGAAAGTGGATAGAACCATTATTATTAGAACAGGAGTTATTTTTTTATCCATTTTCTATGTGACTGTATTATTAGCAGGTGACAATGCTTCACGTTTTCCTTATTTATTAGGTGCGATTCTAGGGATAGGTTATGGTTTCTACTGGTTAGCATTTAATGTGTTAACGTTCGAAGTTACGGAGCCAGAGACAAGGGATTTTTTTAACGGAATTCTAGGAACTTTACAATCATTAGGTGGTATGATCGGTCCCATCTCAGCGGGTTATATAATCACAAGGCTGGATAATTTCCAAGGATATAGTTTGATTTTCTTTATATCCTTTTTTTTATTTCTAATTGCAGTAGTATGTTCGTTTTTCCTAAAGAAACGAAAAGCAACGGGAAAATTCTTCTTTAAACAGGTTGCATGGGAGAGAAAATCCAATCGAAACTGGCGCAATATTTTATATGCACATATTTTTCAAGGGTTAAGAGAAGGTTTATTTATATTTGTTGTGGCTATTTGGGTATACATTGCAACGAATAGTGAATTTGCATTAGGTGGTTTCAATTTAACTCTTTCTCTATGTTCGTTTATTAGTTATTATCTGGTAACGAAAATATTAAAAGTGGAATATCGAAAACAAGCGATTTTACTTGGTGGATTTCTATTGTATGTAGCTGTTGGTCTATTTGTTTTTCAGACTGGTTATGGGATGTTACTTGTTTATGGAATCATTGTAGGGATTGCGTACCCGCTCTATAATGTTCCTTTCATATCATTGACGTACGATATCATTGGTAAGGCAAAAGGGGCAAAAGATTTAAGGGTAGAATACATCATTATAAGGGAGTTGTTTGTAAATATTGGAAGGGTCTCTGCGATATTGATTTTTATTGTCAGTGTTTCTCTTGTTGACCCAAGAGTCATGATACCGATTCTCTTATTGACGATTGGAGGAGGTAATTTATTTGCTTATTATTTTGTTCACCAAACAGATTCATCTATTTATCATGGTGTTAACCGTACGTAGCACACCCAAATATTTCAAAGAAGTTAAGTGGCTGGAGCAGGTGCGCTGATTCCTAATTAGTTACAGCAGAGCAGGATATCCCCCTACTGCTGGCAGTCTCAATTTATACTGTTAAATGAATAGTAAAGGTATGGATATCATGTTATAATATATGAGATGTTTGTCATTAGGGGGAATGAGGATGAATCAGCATCTGGAATTTAAAAAAAAGAAAAATAAATCAAAAAAGAAAAAGGCGCAACTGCCTTTTCGATTAAATATATTGTTTTTAAGTGTATTTCTTGTCTTTTCCCTGTTGATTGTGCAACTAGGTGTTGTGCAGATACTTAACGGGGAGGAGGCACAACGGCAGATTAATCAAACAGAGAATACGCCCTCTGAAAAACCAGTACCTAGAGGTAAACTGTATGACAGCGATTTTGATCTGATATTAGATAATAAAACGGTCAAGTCGATTACCTATACACCTCCCAAAAATGGTGAATCAGCTGAAGCTCGACTTAAACTAGCTGAAGAGTTGGCGAAATATATCACAATAATAAAAGATGAAAAAGAGCTTGATGACGCAGTTCGAGAACGAGACAAGAAAGAATACTGGTATATAAAAAATAGAAAAGAAGTTATTGACCTTCTATCAGATGAAGAAAGAGAAAATCTTGATACTGGTGAGCAATATCAGGCTGAACTTGACGCCATTACGCAAAAACACTTAGACGAAATTGATTGGACATCAGAAGTAAAGAATGTTATTGCGATTAAGAAAGAATTGGATGCAGCCTACGAACTATCTCCACATGTGGTAGTCAATGAAGGCTTAACAGATGAGGAATATGCCAAAGTGTCAGAACACTTACATGACTTACCAGGAATAGATGCAGTCATAGATTGGGATAGAGAACGACTCTATGAGGAAACGTTAAGTTCGTTCATTGGAAACTTAACTACATCTGATGAAGGGATACCTCGTGAGAATAGTGATTATTATTTATCGAATGGTTATACTTGGAACGATCGCGTAGGAACAAGTGGTTTAGAAGAACAATATGAGCACGTACTTAGAGGAAGAAAAGAAAAAGTTCAGTATACAACAGACACGAGTGGAAATGTGGTCAATTCTGAAGTTGTTGTCGAAGGCCAAAGAGGAAAGGACCTTATTCTTTCAGTAGATATGGAGTTTCAGGCAGCGGTTGACAAAATAGTACAAGAAGAGCTTCGTACTGCTATAAATAATCCTAATAACAATACTGGCTATTTGAAAGATGCTTTAGCAGTTGTGATGAATCCACAAACAGGCGATATATTAGCTATGTCAGGATTTCGTTATGATGAGGACGAGGATGAATACTTGAACCAGGCGTATAGAACTATTTATGATTCACATGAACCAGGGTCTTCGATTAAAGGTGCGACAGTATTGGCTGGTTATCAAGAAGGTGTGATTGATATTGGAACACATATGGCTGATGGAGTTATTAAAATTAAGTCAACACCAGCATTTAAATCTCACAGAGACTTAGGGCCAAGTATTTCCGATGTGTATGCAATTCAAGAATCCTCCAACGTATATATGGCAAGAATTGCAATGAAAATAGCAGGAGCTACTTATCGTTATGAGGAGCCGTTATATAACTTTGACTACAGTGCTTTTGGGACGATGAGAAATTATTACAGTCAATTTGGTTTAGGTGTGAAAACTGGTATTGATTTACCATTTGAAGCAACTGGTGTAACAGGTACTGATCCTGCTCAGGGGAATTTGCTTCACCTATCGATTGGGCAATATGATACGTACACCACTTTACAGTTAGCACAGTATGTTTCAACTATTGCGAATGATGGCTATAGAATGAAGCCGCGTCTCGTTAAAGAAATCCGAGAACCTAGTAATGAAAATGGTACACCGGGTAAAGTGATTGAATCCTTTAGTCCGGAAGTGTTAAATCGTGTTGGTATGGACGATAAATATATAGAACGAGTGCAAGAAGGATTTAGACGTGTATTTACTGATGGTACTGCTACAACAACTGAATGGGCTAACTTCCCTTATGAAGTAGCTGGAAAGACAGGTACAGCTCAGAAACCAAAGTATGAAATTATTGATGGTGATCCCGTACAAGTAGCGGAGACTAATAATTTATCATTAGTAGGCTATAGTCCTACTGAAAATCCAGAGGTCGCCTTTGCGGTCATCGTTCCTGAAAATGGAACAAAAACCGGCAGACATAATGTTCATCATGCTATAGGTAGTAGGATTATCGAAACTTACTATGAATTCAAAGAAAAAAGTGACGAAGAGAAACAAGAACAATTAGAAAATGATGAACAAGAGGATGAATAAAAAAACCGGAACTAGTAATCTAGTTCCGGTTTTTTATGTATGGGAGCATATTCCAGAACAGCTAGTTTCTGAGTGAACAATATAATTTTCCTTAGAGATTGTAGTCAAATGTAATGACATGATAGTTACGAGAGGGGGTGAAGGAACAACTGAAAAGGAAAATACAATGAGAAAGACAATTTCCAATTACATCCTTAGTAAATCTAAGTAAAAATTCAATTGAACAAATATAAATTACGTTGCTTAACTATAAGCATAGAGTATCTGCTAAAAGTATATGAAATAAGTTAGCTCTCAAATTGTCAATCAATTGAGTTCTATTGTCCTTTCGTCTCAATTTCAATAAAAATGTCGAATTTACAATCTCTTTACAATTAGTTAATAGTAGATTAATAGTTGTGAGTTATGATGTAATAGAAGCTTAATTGACAAGCTTCTAAATCACATCGTCTATATAGGGGGAAGCAAAAAATGAGCAAGTTCAAAATCATGTTGTTAGCTTTAATAGCTGTACTTACAATTGGGCTATTAGCTGCATGTGGAAGTGATTCAGAAGAAGAAACAGACAACAGTGAAGAAGCAAATGCAAGTGAAACAGAGGACGGAGCTGAAGAAACTTCTAATGAAGAAGAAACAGAAGCTTCAGACGAATTAGAAGGAACTGTTGCAATTGATGGTTCAGGTACTGTGTACCCATTAATGTCAAGATTAGCAGAAGAGTATATGCTTAATGAACAACCAAATGTATCAGTTGAAGTAGGGCGAGCAGGTAGTAGTGCTGGTTTCGAAAAGTTTTTAGTTGAAGAAGGTACAGATTTCAATGATGCTTCTCGTCCAATTAAAGATGAAGAAAAAGCTAAAGCAGATGAACTTGGTATGGAAGTAATGGAAATTAAAGTTGCATTAGACGGTTTAACGATTGTAACTAATCCAGAAAATGACTGGGCTACAGAGCTTACTGCAGAACAAGTTCAAGATATTTTCTTAGGAAATGTAACAAATTGGTCTGAAATTAACTCTGAGTGGCCAGATGAAGAAATTCAAACATATGGTCCAAACGAGAACCACGGTACGTATGAATTCTTCTATGAAGAAATCTTAGAAGAACAAGACCTAGTAGAAGGAATTGACTTACAACAAGAATATTCTACTCTAGTGACGCTTATCTCTGAGGATGTAAACGGAATTGGATTCTTTGGCTTTGGTTATTATGACAATAATCAAGACCAAGTACAGGCTGTCGGAATTGATTTTGGAGACGGCGCTGTTGTTCCTTCACTTGATACTATTGGAGAAGAAGGTCCTTATGCAGACTATACTCGTCCAGTGTTCACCTATTTAAATGTTGATAATGCTAAAGAAAAACCTCAAGTTCATGACTATGCAGTTTATGTAGCTGAGAGTATTAATGAGTTTGCTGGTGAAACTGGATTTGCGCCAATTCCAGATGAAGAACAGCAAGCAATACTAGAGGAAGTTCAGGCTATCCAATAATCGTGAATTAGTATGTAACATTATTTTTCAATATAATGGCTTCAATAAGATGGGGGCATCTGTGCTCTCATCTTATTGTGAGTTAAAGAAGGAGTGCTCCAAGAAATGGCAACGAACAGCGAATCAAAGTTTAACAGTGCTGTCAATGTCAGTGAATTGATTGCTGAAAACAAGAAAAAGAAAAGTATAAACAATTATATGGAAAAGTTAGTTCCTGCCATTCTTTTCTTGCTAGCATCAATTACGGTTCTGACAACAATCGGAATTTTATATACACTAATCAGCCAAGCAGTACATTTCTTTATGGAAGTTCCGATATTAGATTTCTTTACTGGAACGGAATTAAAGCCACTTAGTCAAAATCCTGAATTTGGAATTTTACCTTTGTTGAATGGGACTATTTTTTCGTCTCTTATCGCAATCCTTGTTGCAGGCCCAATTGGTATCATGTCAGCTATTTATTTAAGTGAATATGCTTCAGATAAAGTGAGAAGAATATTAAAACCATTGTTAGAAGTATTGGCAGGTATTCCAACAATTGTTTATGGTTTTTTTGCATTCACATTTGTAACACCTTTAATTCGTAGCATTTGGCCACAGGTTGAGGCTACCAATATTTTAAGTCCTGGAATTGTAATGGGGGTTATGATCATTCCAATGATTGCATCCCTATCCGAAGACGCCATGACATCTGTTCCTAATGGAATTCGTGAAGGATCTCTTGCGATGGGAACAACTAAGTTAGAAACAACTATTAAAGTAGTTATTCCAGCAGCTTTTTCTGGAATAATGGCGTCCTTTGTATTAGCTATTTCAAGAGCAATTGGAGAAACAATGATCGTAACAATAGCAAGTGGTAGTTCGAAAAACTTCACTTTTGATTTGACACAATCCATGCAAACAATGACAGCATATATCGTGGAAGTTTCTGGTGGGGAAGCTCCTGCAGGTTCTACTTTATACTACAGCTTATATGCTGTTGCATTAACATTATTTGCATTTACGCTAATTATGAATTTACTTGCGAAATATATCTCTCGTAAATTTAGGGAGGAATATTAATGGAAAACCTAGAAGCATTACACGAAAATAACAAAATGAACGCACGTGTAAGAAAAAATAGTATTTGGAAATCTATATTTTTCCTCTCTACTCTATTTGGACTAGTAGTACTTGTTATATTAATAGCTCGTGTATTATTTCAAGGGGCATCATGGATCGATTTAGATTTCATCACCGGACGACTATCGACAAATGCTGATAGAGCAGGTATTATGGGGGCTATTCTTGGTACCGTATGGGTAATGTTAGTTGTTATTCCTGTCACACTCATTATCGGGGTTGGTACAGCAATTTACCTGGAGTTATATTCCAAAAAAGGTACTATCCGGTCATTTATTGAGACGAATATTTCTAATCTAGCTGGTGTACCTTCGATTGTTTATGGGTTATTAGGTTTAACAGTATTTGTCCGCTTGATGGATTTCGGGAATGTGGTATTAGCAGGTGGATTAACTTTAGCTTTACTAGTTTTACCGATTCTTATTGTATCTGCTCAGGAAGCATTAAGAGCAGTACCAGGTCATTTATCTGAGGCTTCTTATGGAATGGGTGCTACTAAGTGGCAGACCATTCGAAGAATCATTTTACCGGCGGCAATACCTAGTATACTAACTGGCTCGATTCTTTCACTTTCGCGTGCAATTGGAGAAACAGCACCTTTAACAGTTTTGGGGATCCCGGCATTATTGATTCCTTTTCCAAACGGTTTATTTGATACATTCACTGCACTACCGATGCAAATATATTATTGGACTATTGATGCATCATTAGTTGCTGAATATGCAAACTTAGCTGCAGCAACGATCATTGTATTATTACTAATCTTGTTTATTTTAAATTCTGTTGCGATTATTATTCGTAATAAGTATCAACAGAGATATTAACAGTTATTCAGTTCAATCATGCAACAAGACCATAGTTAAGGAGTGGAAAATGAATATGGCTACTGATAATAAAGTTCAGATCGAAGTAAGTAATGATCATACAACTACTGAAAATAATACAACACAAAAACGTGTTGTTTACGATACAAAAAATTTAAACTTATGGTACTCTGAAAACCATGCACTCAAAGATATTAATTTGGAGATGAAGGAAAATGAAGTTACCGCAATTATCGGGCCTTCAGGTTGCGGTAAATCAACCTATATTAAAACATTAAATCGTATGGTTGAACTTGTACCAGGTGTAAGTACTACAGGTTCGATTGCTTATAAAGGAAACAATATTTTAGATAAATCAATGAATGTAGAAGACCTGCGAACACGAGTAGGAATGGTTTTTCAAAAGCCTAATCCTTTTCCGAAATCTATTTATGAGAATGTAGCGTACGGACCTAAAATTCATGGGATTAAAAAGAAAGCATTATTAGATGATATTGTGGAAAAAAGTCTACGTGGAGCAGCCATTTGGGATGAAGTAAAAGATCGTTTAAACGAGAATGCATATGGACTTTCGGGAGGTCAACAGCAAAGAGTCTGTATAGCTCGATGTTTAGCGATAGAACCAGATGTTATTCTAATGGATGAGCCTACATCAGCTTTAGACCCTATTTCCACATTAAAAATCGAAGAATTAATTAAGGAATTAAAGCAAAATTATACAATAATTATTGTTACTCACAATATGCAACAAGCTGCAAGAATTTCTGATAGAACTGTTTTTATGTTAAATGGTGAAGTAGTGGAGTTTTCGGAAACAGATCAACTTTTTTCAAATCCAAAAGATAAACGTACGGAAGATTATATTACTGGTCGTTTTGGTTAATAAGCTGAATATTTATATTACAAGAAATTGATAGGAAAGGGAGTACATGATGGTAGGTAGAGAGGCTTTCCAAGGTGAGTTGCAACATGTAGAAGAACTAATCATTGAATTAGCGAAACGAACAAAAGAACAACTTAATTCAGCAATTGATGCTTTATATCGAGCAGATGTTTCACAAGCAGAACAAATAATTCAAAATGATAAAGAGCTCGATCAGTTAGACAGGAAAATTAATGAAGAAGCGATTGTACTAATTGCAAGACAACAACCTGTTGCAACAGATTTACGTAGATTAGTTGTTGCTCTTCGAATTTCCAATGATCTAGAGCGAATGGCTGATAATGCAAAAAATGTGGCGAAATCCACTATTCATTTAGGCAAGGATCACGGAATAGAAGTACACCCTTCTATTCAGGAAATGAAATTAATAGCAGTAGAAATGATCGATTTAGCAATTCTGTCATATGAAAATGAAGATATTACTTTAGCAAGGAAATTAGCTGAATTGGATGATGTTGTTGATAATATGTATTCCACTATGTTACGTGAGTTATTGGAAGAAACGGCAACAAATCCTCAAAAAATTCAGCATATTATGCAAATGGCATTCAGCGGCAGATATGTAGAACGCATTGGTGATCACGCAACAAATATTGGTGAAGACGTCATGTATCTGGTAAAGGGTGAATCATTAGACTTAAACAACTAAACTAACATGAAGAAAGAGGAGTAGATTTATAATCTACTCCTCTGTTTGTCTCGTTATAATGTTCGTTAATTCTTCCACCGACATTCCACGATGTAGATTGAATTCGCCGATTTGAATATATCGAGTTAGCTCATTTTCTTCCAAATATGATATAAATGCATTTTCATCTACAATTAGTTCATTTTCATCTAGTAATGCCACAATTTCTGGCATGGTCATACCTGATTCAATTGTGATCGTTGTTTCTTCGCCTTCTTCTTCAGCTTCTTCCGTTTGTTCACCTAATTCATCTGTTGGTTCTTCTGGATCATTATTCGTGTTTTGCTGTAATTCTTCTATTTCTTGCTCTAATTGACTTACCTTTGATTCTAAATTTTCTTCATATACATAATACCCATCATCTTCTACTAGTTTAATAGAATCATCAATCGTAGGAGAAGAAGTAGATTGAGCTTGTTCAGGCTTTTCTACATAATATGTAACTCCGATTATGACAGCTGCAACTAATAATCCAAGAGAAAAGGCTCTAATGATTTGCTTCAAAGTTATCCCTCATTCTTTTAGGCTAGTTTAAAATTGTTTAATCATTGAAATGACGTCATATTCATTGATATTAAGTTGTTCTGCTATGTCATCTGTATCATGTCCACGTTGATATAATTCTTGTACTTTTCTAACAGTTGGTGTTTGTTGAGTACTTGCAGGACTTATTGTTTGTTCAACTGATAAATCATCAATCAATAACTCTTCTTCTAGAATATTAATCTTCTTTTTAAGTTGATACGTTTCTTGTAAAGATGAAATGGAGAACTGCTCAAATTGATCTTCTAGTTGTTTAAATTTATCTTGCATAAAAAATGATACAATCCATAATATGACGGCTATAATAATTACTGTAGCTATTGTTGCATATAACATAACTTTCCTCCTAATTTTGACCATTATGACGATTGCTAAACTAATGATAAGTTTCGCTAACTTTCAGTCGGTATAACCGCAGTGAATAGAACGCTCACCTTATCTACATATATAGTTATACCATATTTAAGAATACAATAAAACATATACTTGAAATTATCGCTGGTTTTTGCTATTATATTTTAGGTAATGATTCGATATTGAAAAGAATGATGTATGATTTAGTTTGGAGGGAAAACCATGCGCGTTAATATTACTTTAGCTTGTACTGAAACAGGTGACCGTAACTATATTACGACTAAAAATAAACGTAAACATCCTGAGCGTTTAGAGCTTAAAAAATATAGCCCACGCTTGAAACGACACACGTTACACCGTGAAACAAAATAATGAAATGAGCGGAGGAACTCTTACCACGATTGGTAGGAGTTTTTCTTATATAGATATACCAAGTAGTTGATGGAGGCGGTGCTTGTGAATGGACAAATTATTTTTTGTAAAAGAACAGCAACGAAAAAAGATACTAAAGCAATGGCAGCAAATAATGAATAGGCAGTTAATCGAACGATCTATCCATACGAAATTACTACAGACAGATGTATGGCACCAGGCTCACACGATAGGTATAACGATTTCAAAAGGTTTGGAATGGGACACTGAACAATTAATCCATAAAGCGTGGCGACAAGGAAAGAGAATAGCAATCCCAAAATCTAATCTTAAAGACCATTCAATGACGTTTCACTGCTATCAAGATGGGGACGAGTTAGAAAATGTCTGGGCTGATATATGGGAACCTATTCCATCTAACGCAACTATTATGGAAAAAAACTTTATAGATCTTATGATTGTCCCAGGTATCGTATTTAGTAAGAGTGGTTTGCGAATTGGGTATGGTGGTGGCTTCTATGATCGCTATTTACAAGACTATACAGGTACTACTGTATCGCTTGCGGCGGATTTTCAGATTGTGGATACTATAAACTATGAAAAGCATGATAAGCCAGTCGATATTCTCATATCTAATTTCGGTAAAATTTACTGTAAACATACATAAAAAATGCTAAAAAAGAAAAAACTTTTGATAACAAACAGTAGGAGTGAATATGTATGAAAGTATCAAAAGTTTTTTTCTTTTTGACGGCAATAGGAACAACTGTATATCTATTTCGTAACAGTATCTCCAGGTTGGTAATAAATGTTCCATTATTAAGAAAATGGGGTGTGCGAATAGCCATGAATATCCCGTTTATCCGTAATAAAATGATAGGTTCCATGTTTAAATAGCTCTACATCCTTATTATTATTCTAACTGCTATTATTCATGGTATGATTGGAATAGTACTAAGGCAGGTGTAGATATGTTGATCAAGAATCAATTTGTTCAAAATAAACTAGTGCTCCATTTAATGGAACAAGAGGAATTCGAACTCTTAACAACTTCCTCTAATCAAGAAGAGTATTTGTTATGGAAGACAAATAAAAGAAATGTAGATATCGTGAGAGTATCATTGAAGCAATTTGATTGGAATAGGGACGTAGAAGAGTCTGTACAACAAATTGAGAAAAATGTTGTACAAAATATCCAACTACCGCTATTTAAACAAACCATTTCATTTCATCATGTTTTTATCGTTGAATATGAACCTGTTGATAGTTGGAGTAATCTCATGAACAGAGAATCATCCGTTAATAAAATTGATAGATCATTTGTTTATTTGTGTGGTCAAGATCGAGATGAAGTGTTAGTACATTTTTTTCAGAAAGCTCAATTACATCATCCGTTAACTTTTTCGATACCTGACAATCTTTTCGAATTAGAATATCAAACAGTAAAATTAAAACATCAAATTCAACACATACACAAAAATGCTGAAAAAGAAATCCTAGCTCTTTTTAATAGAGGGAAACCGCGGCTTTCTTATCTAATATTAGCGATTAATATTATTATTTTTTTACTGTTGGAGTATCGTGGAGGATCAACAAACCCCGAAACCCTCATTCAATATGGCGCCAAGTATAATGTAGCTATGATGGATGGTGAGTGGTGGCGTATTATTACGTCGATGTTTTTACATATTGGAATATTTCATTTAGCCTTGAATATGCTTGCTTTATATTTTATCGGTACACTGGTAGAAAGAATTTATGGAAGTATTCGGTTTGTCATTGTTTATTTCCTTGCCGGTATTGCAGGTGGAATGGCAAGCTTTGCGCTAAATCCAAGTATTGCTGCCGGGGCATCGGGGGCATTATTTGGTTTGTTTGGGGCACTGCTTTACTTTGGTTTGAAAAATCCCAGGGTGTTCTTCCAGACAATGGGAACAAATGTCATCTTTATTGTTATTTTAAATATCATTTTTGGTTTTAGTATGCCTCAAGTTGATAATGGCGCTCACATTGGTGGTTTGGTTGGAGGGTTTATTGCTTCCGGTATTGTCATGCTGCCAAAGACAAAAGCATTTATGCAACAGCTTATTGCCGTTGTGATCTATGTTTTTTATGTGTTCGGTCTTTTGGCATATGGTTTAACAAATGAGGATGTTCAATTTGATGAAACATTGCAAATTCAGCGCGTTCAGCAATTGTTAGAAGATAAACAATATGAGGAAGTAATGGAGATTGTGACTAGAACTTTACCATATGCCGACGAATTAGAAGCGGAATTACACTTTTATCGTGCCTTTGCTAACATTTATTTAGAGTCACTTGATTTAGCTAAAAGCGACTTAGAAACCGCAGTGGAACATAAACCTGATTTTGAAGAAGCATGGTACAATTTAGCTTTACTGTACCAACAGGAAAATGAATACGATAAAGCCTTACAAGCTGCGGAGCAATTGTTAGATTTGAACAATGAAGAAAGTAGTTATCAAGCTTTATACCAGGAATTGAAAAGAGCAGAAAATTAATTTTCTGCTCTTTAGTTCTGCACAGATAATTGTTGATATAGTGTTTCGAGTTGATTCGTTTCATCTTTGAACAGTACAATTAAATGATCATTGTTTTTGTCGATTAAAACAAGAGGCATGATTTGCTGATTGGTTTTGGATTGATTAGCAATAGGTAAAATATAATTTTTATATAGCCCTTCCCAAAGTTGTCCAACAATCCGATCTGTTTGTTCTTGAGTTAACCCACTAATAGGTTGTTCTTGTAATTGAATAATACTTGTTAAAGGGTATAAATGATAATTATTTATTTCAATATTGGCTATATCTATCCATTCTTTCCACGCAAATTGTAACTGTTGAGATGTAGTATTATCAATGGTTTCCTTCCACTCCTGTTGCATGTGTGAATGAGGTTCTTTAAATGATTCCAATGCTGTATGAGGAGAGTCGATTACATATAAATGATCATTAGACATTTGTTGAATACTTTTTATTTCATCATTTGGGTAGTGTATTTCTCCATGATGAAAACTGATCGCTTGAAAATGACTGCTATCGCTTTCTTCAAAAACTTCTTCTAATTCAATATTTTTCGCAGATTCCTTCCACAATCCTTTCATCCCTTTCAAACGTCCATCCATATATAAAAGTGAAACATCTTGTCTAAGGTATATTTCTTTATCTAAACTACTATTTGCCGTCCATTTTATCATATACTGATCATTCCCGGTTTCTGTCAACAGTTTTAAATTCGTGTTAATAGTTGAAAATGAAATAGCGGAATCAGGTGGAAAATACTTAATGGTTTCTTCGGTTGAACGTTGTGATAATAATAAAAGTATCAAAGCCAACATCATTAATAAACATGTAATGATATGTAATTTTCTCGATTTAATCATGATATCCCTCATTTATGAATTTCAACTTGTCCAAAATCATCCCGCATTAAACTAACCATATAGAGAACACTATAGATAAACAGTGATAGAGAAAGAGGGAATGAGCATGGAACAAGAGAAACGTTTGTACCATAACTATGATAAAAATGTTCAATATATACATGATTATTTAGAGATAGATAAAAGCTTTGACCTCATTCACATGGATGTAGAGTATGCGCGAAAGAAAATGGCTTTGTTTTTAATTGATGGCTTAGTGAAAGATGAAATGTTACACCGTATAATGTGGTTTTTAGCAGAGCTCGAAGAAAAGGATTTAGAGGAGGATACACTAGAAAAATTAATTAAACGATATATTCCATATGTAGAAGTTGATGTAGAGAAGGACTTACATAAAGCAGCTGAGATGGTATTGGCTGGCCCAACTGCATTAGTAGTAGAAGGACTTGATCGAATCATATTGATTGATGCCAGAACATACCCCGTCAGAGGACCTGAAGAACCCGATCTGGAAAGAGTTGTTAGAGGTTCCAGAGATGGGTATGTAGAGACAATTGTTTTCAACACTGCTTTAACAAGAAGGAAAGTAAGAGATCGATCTTTAAGAATGGAATATACATCGATAGGTCGCAGGTCAAAGACAGATATCTGTATTTGTTATTTAGAAGATATTGCTGATCCGCGAAGGGTGGAAAAGTTAAAGCAACATCTTGATAGGATCGATACGGATGGTCTGCCAATGGCCGAGAAAACGATTGAAGAGTATTTGAGTGGTAAAATGTGGAGCCCGTACCCGACCATCAGATATACGGAACGACCGGATACAGCTTCTGAACATTTATATGAAGGACATATTTTAGTTATCATCGATGGTTCTCCAAGTGTCATGATCACACCGGCAACTTTTTGGCATCATTTACAACATGCAGAAGAATATCGTCAGAAACCGCTTATCGGTGTTTATTTACGAATGGCACGGTTTATTGCTATTTTCGCATCTATATTTTTATTACCGCTCTATTATTTATTGTCAACTGAGATGGGGTTACTTCCTGAAGAATTAGCGTTTATTGGACCTAAAGACGTAGGGTTAATACCATTAATCGTTCAATTTTTAGTAGCTGAAATCGGAATTGATGTATTGCGGATGGCCGCCATACATACACCATCTGCTCTTGCTACGGCATTAGGATTAGTATCTGCTATTATAATTGGCCAGATAGCAGTTGAAGTAGGCTGGTTTTCAAATGAAGTCGTATTATATGTTGCAGCGGTGGTCATGGGTACTTTTGCAACACCAAGTTATGAATTAAGCCTAGCTAACCGTGTCACAAGAATTTTTCTACTCATCATTACGGCAATTTTTGGTTTGAAAGGGTTTATTATAGGAATAACGTGTTATATATTATATCTGGCTAACTTGAAGACATTCTATATTGGTTATTTCTGGCCGTTTATGCCCTTTGATGCAAAAGCTTTTCTTCATGTTTTAATTCGTCAGCCTGTACCGAATGATCACAAACGACCATCCTTTCTAAATCCACAAGATCCGGATCGAAAATAAATGAAGAAAGTAGCGTCTGTTAACTCCCTCTAAACTTTTTTGTGATATTTAAAGCTTAAAGTGAGGGGTTACAGATGACTAGCACTATAATAAAAAGTTTTTTATTCCTTTTTAGATTTGTCTTTGTTATAATAATTTAGGTGATAGCGAATGGATAGTATCTATGATTTAAGAAAATTATTATTAAAATTTGGAACGATCATCTATATAGGTGATCGTTTAGCTGACTTAGAACTCATGGAAGAAGAAATTAACGAACTGTATCAAGTGAAAATGATCACAAAAGAGCAGTTTCTTCAAGCAAAAATCATCATCACACAAGAAAAAGAAAAAATAAAATAAAGGGTGGAAAAAATGGAGAAGGATTTACTTATTGGCATTGACATTGGAGGGACAACAGTAAAGAATGCGATTATTACCAATCAAGGCGAACTGATTACGAAATGGGAAATACCAACAGATTTGGCTAACCAAGGGGAAAATGTTCCAAGGGATATTTGGCTATCTATCGAAAATAAACTTTCTGAATTAAATTTAACGAAAGAACGTTGTGCAGGATTGGGGGTAGGTGCTCCTGGTTTCATTGAGCCGGAAACGGGTAAAGTAGCTATAGCAGTCAATATTGGCTGGAAAAATTTTTATTTAAAAGATATTCTGGAAGAATTATCTGGTTTAAACGTATATGTCGACAATGATGCTAATATCGCGGCATTAGGTGAGAACTGGAAAGGTTCAGGCAACCAAGTAGAAAATATGTTAGCAGTGACATTAGGTACTGGTGTCGGGGGAGGTATCATTGCAAACGGACAGATTGTAAGTGGTGCAAATGGTACTGGTGCTGAAATTGGACATATAACTGTTGAAAAAGATGGTGCAGCATGTAATTGTGGGAGAAAAGGCTGTCTGGAAACTGTAACATCTGCAACTGGGATTGTCAGACAAGCTGAAGAATTAATAGCTGAAGGTAAGGCTAATGCATTAAAAAGACGGAAAGATAAAAGCGGAGAGATTACCACAAAAGACGTATTCGAGACGGCTGCTGAAGGAGACAAAGATAGTCAGGCGTTATTAGCACATGTTCTGGATGTACTTGGGTTTTCTCTCGCTACTGTAGCCATTACTGTTAATCCAGCGAAAATTGTCATTGGTGGTGGGGTTTCTAAAGCAGGAAATGTATTGTTGGAACCTTTAAAAGAAGCTTTTGAAAAATACACATTACCACGAACAAATGAAGCGTGTGAAATTGTTATCGCACAACTAGGTAATGATGCCGGTGTTTATGGTGGTGCGTACTTAGTGTTACAAAATAGTTAACAATTATAGTATTATATGAATAATGTAAATTAATTGTAACTTATTTTAAGATTTGTGAAACTTTTATGTGATGTTTATCGTCTATAATAGAGAAATAGAAAAATAGAAATAGGGTTGAATCATTTTGAGGAGGATATGAAATGTTTAGTAAAAAGCTGCAAATGCCTTTGTATATAATCGCAGCATTATTATTTGGATTGAAAACTTATATCGTATATCGATTTGTATTTGATATCTCGTTAGAAAATATGATGCAAGAGTTTATTTTGTTTATTAATCCTTTTGTAATTGCTTTTTTTATCTTTGTATTAAGTATTTTCTTTAATCAAAGAAGACAATTGAAATATATTAAATATGGTATACTATTAGGTTCTTTGATACTGTATTTTAATATCGTTTTTTATCGTAACTTTTCAGATTTTATAACCATACCTTTATTATTCCAAGGAAGTAATGCCGCTGACCTTGGTAGTAGTGTACTGGGTTTAATAAAGTTTTGGGATGTTGCTTTATTCTCTGATGTTATTATTGTTTGGATTCTGGCGAAGAAGTACGGATCTGAATTAACAGCATCATTTACCAAGCGATATAAAAGAATGGCATTTGCGTTGTCCATTTTGTTCTTAATTGGTAACTATGCATTAGCTGAGGCAGAACGTCCACAATTATTACAAAGAACGTTTGACCGTGAATATTTAGTTAAAAATATCGGTATATTTCCTTATCATGTTTATGATGCTGTATTGCATTCCAAATCGAAAGCACAACGAGTATTTGCTGATGGGAATGAATTAACCGAAATTTCCGATTATATTAAAAATGAGACAACTACAGATGGTAACGAAGAATTACATGGTATTGCTGAGGATAAAAATGTAATTTTCCTATCACTAGAGTCTTTGCAAAGTTTTGTCATCAATAATACACTTCACGGTGAAGAAGTAACACCATTTTTGAATAGTTTGATTGATGAAAGTTATTATTTTGAGAACTTCTATCATCAAACAGAACAAGGAAAAACATCAGATTCTGAATTTCTGATTGAGAATTCGTTATATCCTTCGCCAAGAGGTGCAGTATACTTTACTCATGCTCAGAACGATTATCATTCATTACCTGAAATACTGGGTGAGAATGGATATAATTCAGCTGTTTTTCATGCAAATAATAAAAGCTTCTGGAATCGTGACGTGATGTATGACAATATTGGCTATGATCATTTTTATGATGAAAATGCATATGAAATCACAGATGAAAACTCTGTCGGCTGGGGCTTAAAAGATAAGGATTTCTTTAAACAGTCGATAAAATATATGGAGCAGATGGAAGAACCATATTATTCTAAATTTATCACGTTAACGAATCATTATCCGTTCGATTTAGATGAAGAAGATGCTACCATCGACCCGTATGATTCTAATTCAAATACGTTAAATAATTATTTTCAAACAGTTAGATATATGGATGAAGCTGTAGAAGAATATTTTAATTATTTGAAAGAAGCAGGGATATATGAAGATTCCATTATTATTTTGATGGGTGACCATTATGGTATAAGTGATTTTCACAAGAAAGCGATGATTCAATATTTAGATGAAGATGAGTATACAGATTATCTTCATGTTCAATTACAACGAGTTCCATTCTATGTTCATATTCCTGGGCAAGATGGAGAAGTTATTTCTAAGATTGCCGGTCAAATTGATGTAAAACCTACTATTATGAATCTATTAGGTATTGATGATGGTAGTGATTTATCATTTGGTACAGATCTATTTGATGAAGAGCGAAAAGATTTTATTGCACTTCGTGATGGTAGTTTTATTACAGATGAATATGTTTATACGAAAGACCAATGTTATGACCGTGAGTCTGGTGAATTGATTGATAGTACCAATCAATTAGCTGGTGAAGGTGAAGACTCTGTGTGTCAACCATATGTTGAACAGGTAGAAAAAGAGTTAAACTATTCAGATGAAATCATATTCGGAGACCTATTACGTTTCTATGATTTCGAAAATCAAAATGAATAAGTAAAATAAAGGGATGAACTGATAAAAGTTCATCCCTTTACATATAAGATCTGATTTTCTTAATTTATACATACTGCGAAGTAGTGAAAACTCTGTTTAGTGAGCTTTCTTCCATTCTTCTGAAGTGGAGTGCTCATTCGTCGCTGCGGAAAAACACTCCCTTTC
>NZ_JAGFVL010000013.1 GCF_017599345.1 Gracilibacillus suaedae | reverse complement strand
AAAGGAGCATTCCTGTAATGAAGAAATTTGAGGATTGAAAGAAAAAGAGCCCTCTTGGTATAGTACAGGGTGTCAATGCGCATTGACCCCGAAATTAAATAGATACCAAGGAGAGGACTCAATAATGAATTATAATCAAAATCGTAAATTATCGCAAATCACACCATCAACCCTAATCGTGGGGATTGATATTGCCAAGGACAAACACGTAGCTCGCGCCCAGGATGATCGAGGGTATGAATTTGGCAAACGATTGATCTTTGAAAATCGGGTACATGGCTTTGAACAGTTATTGGATTGGGTATCCAGGCTTCAAAAAGACTATGACAAAACCACAGTTATTTTTGGAGCGGAGCCAACAGGGCATTACTGGCTAAGCCTTGCTTATTATTTAATAGCTCAGAAATATAATTTTGTGCTAGTGAACCCTATGCACGTGAAGAAATCCAAAGAGTTCGATGATAATTCGCCAACGAAAAATGACACGAAAGATGCGCGTGTCATTGCCCAGCTGGTGAAGGATGGTAGATACTCTGTACCAAATCTTCTCGAAGGCATATATGCCGAACTAAGAGAAGGAATAAAATTAAGAGATCAACTAACCAAACAGCTGATGATTATTGAAGGCCGCATTCAGAACAATATCCAACGATACTTCCCGGAGTTTAACGATGTGTTTAAAGATTGGGATGGAAAAACTGCCTTCTTCACATTGCAGGAATTTCCATTTCCGTCTGACATTCGTGACATGACACCAGAAGAAGTATTAGATCGCTGGAAAACAGTGGTGAAGCGTGGTGTTGGAATCAAAAGAGCAACGAAACTAGTAGAAAAAGCACAAAAAAGTATTGGTATTGAGATAGGCTTACGTTTTGCGAAGAAAGAATTACACAGTCTATTGGATCAATACGAATTGTATCGTGACCAATTAGAAGAACTAGATCAAGAAATCGCAGAGTTAATGAATGATATACCAGGGGCAAAAGAAATAATGGCGATTAAAGGTCTGGGAGTAACGACAGTTGCCACCTTTTTCTCAGAAGTAGGGGATCTTATGAAGTATGATCATCCTCAACAAGTAGTGAATATGGCAGGCTTATCATTGCGTGAGCATAGTTCCGGAAAGTTCAAGGGCCAAACGAAAATAACCAAACGAGGGCGAAAGAAACTACGAAAAGCCTTATATTTAGCTGTTCGCCCACTTGTAGCCAGTAACCCAACGTTTAAGGCCCTGCATACGTATTACACAAAACGCCCTGATCGTCCACTGAAAAAGCAGCAATCACTGATTGCGTTATGTGGGAAGTTAGTACGTGTTCTGTTTACCATGGGACAAAAACAGTGTGAATTTGATGGAAGTAAACTATTGAAGGGAATTCCTCCAAACGAAACATTACTAGCTGCTTAATGAGCCATATGGAATTGTAAGTATAAATGCACATGAATTTTTGGAATCGAAAAACACCAATAATGCAGAGTCGGAGCTTATTTTTTTCCATTCGGGCATAGGACCCAGCAAAGGAGCTTTTCCGACCTCCACCTTGTGGATACGCAGGACGAAGGAATGTATGGATGTAAATCCCGTGATATATGGGAGGGTAAGCGACCATAAGTAGTGTGGAGAAAGTGAAGCATGGTTATACTGTTTTTTACCAAACACTACCAATTTGGTCGTTAGGATGGATTAATTGGTGTTAGAATATTCTGTATTCTAACCACAGATATCTCTCCCCGACTGCATTCTAAAATAGGTGTTAATGAAATTCTGAGAAAACAAGAGTATTTAGAAGATATTTTAAATATATAGAGGGAGGTTCATATAGGTTTCTAATGGAAAATCGTATTAGTGAATTAGTAAATCAAAAAAATCTCACAAGAGGTTCTTGCAGATAAATGTGATGTTCCAGACAAACAATTCTATTAGGTGCAGAAAAAGTAAATGAGTTAATTGGAAAAATAGCAAATGCTAAAAACATAACTATTGTTGGCTTTTCTTTAGGTGCACAAGTAACTATTCAAATGTTGAGCCTTAATTCCAATTTAGCTGACTATGCGATTATTGACAGTGCATTAGTAAGACCAAATTCACTCTTGAAAAAAATGATAAGACCGTCGATAAAATTATCTTTCCCCTTAGTTAAAAACAAATCATTTTCAAAACTCTAAGCGAAAACCCTCTATATCGGTGAGGAACATTTTGATACATATTATAAAGAAAGTTCTCAAATGAAGTCGGATACACTTATTAGAATATTAGAAGAAAATGTGTCATTTAAAATACCCGAAAGCTTTAAAAAGGCTAAAGCTAATATATTGGTTACTGTTGGAGAAAAAGAAAAAGCAGTAATGAAAAAATCAGCGAAAGATTTAGTTGCAAATAATTCTAATTGCACTGGGATTATGATTCCTAAAGTTGGACATGGAATCAGTTTGTTAAACCCTATTTTCTTTAATCAATTGATAGAAAACTGGATACAAGAAGGTACTTTACCTGAAGACGTAACAATAATTTAGAAAAATGTTATGAAAATAACAGGTGGTTTATCTGGAACTGGGCAGTGTAACAAGCAAATAGTGGGCTTTCAAATGGAGGAGTTCATCTTTTTTTGTGGTAAAAAATGGAATATAATGTTAATATTAAATCAAGTTGTTCTTTAATTAAGGTGGCGTAAAGTGAAGAAGAATTATAACTGTTATAGGAGGACGAATTATGCTTTCTAAAAAAAGGATAGGGATAATAATAACTATTATTGGTGCGGTTATTATTATGGTTAGAGCTTTATTTCTACGTTCCACTGAATACGCACTAATATTACAAATAATAGGGATAATTTTATTTTTCGGGGGCGGGTTACTTATCCCTGACTATACTGATAATAATAAACAGAAAGAAAGTAATCATTAATAATGCTTATTAATTTATCGACTTTTTTGTTTTATATCTAGACTAATATATTCTTTTCATATTTTAAAACGGGTGCCTTAAAGTTTAAAAAGACAGTTAATGTTTGTTATTGAATTAGGACTCTGCGCTAACGAAGTTGTTTACTTGAACAGAAATGCCCTTTTATTTAGGTAGGGGGAGGTAATTGTGGTAAATGTAAGTGAATTTCCTGTAATTGAAAATGAAAGGTTGATTCTAAGGCAAGTAACAATTGAAGATGCAAGCAACCTTCTAAAGTATTTGTCTTAATAAAGATGTAATAAAACATAATAGATAAGAACCCTTTAATTCCATTGATGACGCATTGGATGAAATTTCGTGGTATAAATCGATATTGGAGAAGAAAATAAGGAATAAAAGGGCAGGTTAGTGGAATAAGAGTAAATAACTACCGATGAAATTATTTCTTCTCCTTCAACAGTTTTATTGTTGCCTGGAGCAGATACTTGGGATGACCCAAGGCACAAACCGATTATTGAAAAGGCAACTGAATTGTTAGAATGTGGTGCAACTGTTGCTGCAATTTGCGGTGATACAACTGCACTTGCTGAATCGGGCGTATTTGATGAGCGTATACACACTAGCAACAGTCTTGAGTATCTCAAGATGGTATGTCCGAACTATAAAGGAGAATCGTATTATAGAGATGTTAAAGCAGTTTCGGACAATAACTTGATAACAGCTAGTTCAGCAGGTGGGTTGCTTTTTGCTAGAATTATATTAGCGAAGATAGAAGTTTTTTCTGAAAATCCCCTTGAGGCTTGGTATAACTACTTCAATACGGGTGACCCAAAATACTTCTACATTTTAATGGACACACTGACTTACTAATTGAACTAATGGGGGAAAGAGCTCAACAAGGCGACTACCAAATGATCGTCTTTTTTTGTGGGTGAAAATAAAAATGAAATATTGGAATATTATGTTAAAATGGTGTAATAAGATATTGTGCTAACTGCCAGGCTACTTGAAAATTAATGGATTAAAATAAAACAGGGAGGTTGGAGGTCCAATTCCCTTGTTTTTTGTATGACCTTTCAATATTGGAACTGGCCGGGTTAGTCAATTCCGATTACTACTTAATTATAAAGGTACTCGCTATTGTCATTCTATATTTAAACAATATTTTGAAATTATTATAAATTGGAGGTGTTTACATGGTATTTTTAATCATGTTAGGTGGTATTTTTTTAGGTTCGATTATTTTTATGTTTACTTTTATAGTATCTAAAAGAAATGGTAAGTATTATTTAGCACCAATAGTGACCTTTCTTTTTTCTATTGTCGTTACAGCATATGGCTTTATTGTGATTCGAGGTTTTGAAGGTATGGCATACGGTTTCTTAGCAGCAGGATTTTTAATCGTTAGTATTGTTGGTACACTTCTTTTGCCATTATTAGTGCGTAGGAGGGAACCACAGGAATTTAAGAAATTTGATAAAATTATTCTTGCCATCCTGCCGATTATATTTATTGCGACTATTGGGTTGGTTATCTATTCTGATCAAGGTTACTGGATTATTGATAAAGGAGAAACAACATATACAGAAGATGCTGGAAGGGATGAAAGCTATTATAGGACTTCCACTATTTCGGAAGGTAAAAAACAAGTAACGCTCAGATTAGGAGAAAAATATTTAGGAAAAGAAATTGTAGTTGAAAGTGTAAGTAAATGGGGACCGACTGAAATCACTGTTAAAATTGTTGAAGGTGAGAATAAGGATAAAACGCCTTATATTATGATAGGCTTAGATGAAATAAGAGAACCTTTAAAGGTGCAATCAACAGATGGAATGGTTTTTGAATCTATGGATAAAGTAAGCAATTAACTTATCGAATTTCATACATCGTTTTACTAATTTAGGATTATAAAGGAACATTGTGAAATAGTGTGCTGAATGTACTTAGGGTGGCTAATAGAATTTGTCATGTTATTAATATTTGGCTATCCAAACGACTCGGACGCTTTTTTATTGTTAACAACAGTAAACTTAACAGGGTATACTGAAAGTACAGCGGAAAGTAATCATTCCTAATACTTATATGGAGAAGTTCCTTATCTCAATAACTTGTACCTAATTATCCGCAATTAAGAATGTACGTTCGCGATAATTGTGTTATACTAAAAAATGGATAATGTTCTTTTAGGGTCAGGTCGGCTAATCCCCGCATAGAAGGGGGTGATGCTTATGAGCATGTATGAAAGTTTTATGGTACTATTTGGCTTTGGTACCTTCTTAATTGCATTGCTCACTTTGATCATTTCATTGATCAATAGAAAATAGACCTCCCTATTTGCCCTATAAGTAATTAGGAGAGGCCTATCACAACTCGATAGCCGATCCCTCTGGGGGAACCGCTTATCTTAACCCGTAGTTACCGCTACGGGTTATTATTATATGCATTTCTTACTAAAATTATATCATAATATGCGGAATAAGTCATTAAATGTAACATGCTTTTTTGGAAGGGATCATGCCCCAACAACATACAATTATCCGTATACGAAGGACGGATTGTAAGGAAGGTGCCAGTTTTCAAACAATATAAACTAGATGATAATCGCTTAAAAGAATTGCATCTTCAGAGGTTGATGAAAATAACGAAATTACTGAATCTATTAAAATATTCATATCTGGTGTTTTGAAAGTAAAACGATTTCTTAGGAGAGTCGCATCACCATCTCCAATGCCATTAAAGTGACTACCTAGCATGATACATAACCCCTCAACCGAAGTTTATAATAAATGAAGGAGCAGACTATTTCCCTCTTGTTTTATAAAGGAAAGTTTTACCGAGTCTATTGTACCAAAAAACTCAAAAGGTAATTTATAACCATAAAATGAATATTTATACTTATTAACCATTTAATGAAGACATGATAAGATACCTATTGGATGATATTTCCTTTTAGAAGAGGGGAAGCTATGTCGAATTTAAGAATAAGTGTAAAGGAAGTTAAACAATTCTATGAACAAGTACAAAGACAAACGGCTACCGTAACAGAATCTATTGATCTAGTGGAAAAACGGGTAGATGAGCTTTTACATATGGACCAGTTCCAAGGAGAAGCTGCAGACACAGCAAAGGAGTATTTTCAAGTTTTACATAAGAATCTGTTGCAAGCCTTTAGAGGACTTTACGAGCAGATAGAGATTAACATAAGCCGTCATCTCCAAGATTTCCATGAAGAGGTCGATTCCAGTCATCATGCGATTATTCATCAAACATACCTCGATGAAAAAGAAACCGATATACATCAATCCTCTAAACGAATACAACAAATAGAGACAGATATAAGTCAGATAATAAGTAGTATATCTGATTTGTCGTCTGCTCGAGCGCCAACAGCTGCAAATGTATTAGATGATAGTGAAGCGAGTTTGCAGGTGATGAAACAGCTATCTCAACGAATGGAAGCTTATTCGAATGGTTTTAAAAGTGATCAAAGCCAAATCGAGAGTGCCATGCAGGAAATCAGTAGCTTGATGGGTAAAGTGATAAACAATACCGGAAGAACTCAGCTAGAAACCAACTTCGAAACACAATTGCCTGGTATACGGTCTTATGTGAAAGCATCAATGGAAACTTCAGCTATGCAAAGAATACTTTCTCCACTTCATAACAAAATAGAGGAAAATACGATAATTTCTAGTTATAATTGGACTCGGGAGCATACGTTGGGATTACAACAGTATATGAATAACCCTCTTATAGATAAGCAAGGAAGTCAGTATATCCAACATTATATGAATCTTCGATTGAATCGAACCATACAACAAGCAAACACTTGGTGGAGTCAAACGCTAATGTATCAAACGTCTAAGGCGAAATGGCAACTGGGTTATCTAAGCTTATTCAACCGACAAGATAAGAGAAGTCAAGCACAGAATAAAATGGACAAACTACAGGCAGAAGATATTGCTACGGTAAAAATGTCGGATGAAGAAGCAGCTACTATCCAGAACTATCTAAAAGAAATAGAAAGTGGAGAGGTTAAGCCTAACAAAGATTGGAACGTGTCTCAATTCAAATACCCAGAACTAACTTTTGAAGATAAGCGAAAAGTATTAGGAGGAATGGGGACAGGAACCCCTGATGGTTTAGCAGGACCATCGACCACAACATTCAAGTTCTTTACAGAAGACATTGCAACGATTATTGATCCGAATGCTGGAATGGGAGATAAGGCAATGGCCTCCCTATTCACCTTTGTAAAGCCAGCTAAGTTCTTGGATACAATGGGTGATGTGGCAGGGCCGGGGTTGAGGAAGTTTGGGAAAGATGGTAAGGATATAGATAATGCTAAAGATATAACTAAATTAACTGTTGATGATATACCAACTGCAAAGAGTGGGAATTTTAATAAATTCTTCAATTCCCTTACAAGTAGTGAACTAGACGAACTTTGGAAAGATAAAAAGATTAGAAAAAAGATAGAACGCCAACTTAGAGAACCTGGAGGTTTACATGAGTGGCACTTAGTTTCAAGGGCTCCGCAATTTAAGTATTGGAATATTGGTGCTGAAGAGATTAAAGATTTAAGAACAGCAATATCCGATGTCAAATTTGTCAATCCAAGGGGTGTTCATGGAGGACTAGGCTCAACTAAAGCACATAATGAATTGTTAGAAATAATTGATACTTCTAGCGACTATAATACATTTGTTAGACGACTTAATAATTGGGCTAATTATAGATTAGAGGGTGGAGTTTCGTCTTTACCACAAGGTCTAAGATTAAAGTAGGAGGATACTATAATGGAAAAACAAGGATGGGTTTCGATTTGGTTAGGAAATATTAACGATGAGGACTCAATAGGAGAGTATGTTGATTTAACGTATGATGAGGATGGCGAGTCTGTCCCTTCCCAATTCTTTATTGATTTTAATATTGATATGGATGAAACAGATGAGGATACTATAGAAAAAGCGGTCTATAAGAATAGTAGTAGTGATATTTCAGCATTATTAGATGGGTGTTCGTATGAAGAAATTGTCATCCCAAAAATCCAGAAAAGTATAAACCTAAAGAAATCATATAATGCTGTAATTTTAATATATAATTTTGAATATAAAAATGAAATTAGTTCAAAAGGTGCTTTTGATTTTATTGCTGCTACAAATTATGAGTAAGAGAAATCTTAAAGATATGGAGAGTTGTTTTAGTTGATGGATAACTCAGAGATTACTTATCTGATAGGATTGCTTTATAATACAGATAAAAATACTTTAATCAGCCAGCTAAAGAATATAGACAACCCTTTATTACTCCATTACTTTGCTGCAAATTATAATTGAAATAGTGGGTTTGATATACCAACAGCCATCTTAGAAAACGAGGCTTGTGATTTAGGGACAGGTTTACTAATGTTCCATTATGCAGACGGCTATCGTTTATTAGAGAGTCCAGATGAAATTTCAAGTTCTTCATTAGAGGAATGGAAAGTCTTTTTGAAGAAGATTTATAATAAACTATTAAGCTTAGACTTTAAATCACAAGACATTTCCTTTGACCCTGAATTAACAAAAATTCAAAAGTATAAGTTAAAAAAGAAGAACCTAGACCTTCCTGACGTTTTAATTAGTAAGTCTCCAGGCGAGGAAATTGATATACCCAAGTTATGATGAAATTTATTTGAACCCTTGATTGGCAAAATGCATTTCAAGGGTTCTTTTTTGTGGGGCTACCTAGTGCCGAATAAACCACTTATTATTTTCAGAGTGGAGATAAGGCGATGGCTGCCTTGTTCACCTTTGGCAAACCGGCTAAGATATTGGATAAAGTGGGTGATGTAGCAGGGCCAGGGTTGAAGAAGTTTGATAATAATACTAAGGGTATAGATAATGATAAGCTAAGCCCATCAAATTATCCAAATCCAGACCGACCTATGTCTATTCCACCTGTAAGGTATGAGCCAAAAACAATTGAAGAAGTCATAAGAATGCGTCAAGGAAAAGGACCAACAACTAAAATGACGCATGGTGATAAAAATATAGAAGCACACCCTAGACAACAAGTCCCTGTTAAAAATGGCGGGATATTAGATGAATTAGAACAAAGAACTCATAGAGGTGGAGGAAATCATACACGTCATGATAAGCCTTCCCAGTTAAACTCCTTCTCAAAGAGCCAAGGAAATAAGAGCACACCATAAAGAAAGAGGAAAAAGAATATATACTACCAGGAGAAGGGATTTAAAAGGAGGAAAAGTAAGTGACAAGAGATGAGATTGCAAATTTATTAGATGGTATATTAGATAAAGAATTAGGAAATTTAGATATTCCTTCGGCAAGTGATTGGGAAAATATCGAAAAAAAGTTTGGATGTCAATTTCCATCTGAATTTAAATTTTTTATAGAATTAATGTCTGAATATTCGTTTCCAGGAGATATCTTAAATGTATCCAATGGTAATACAAATGGAAATGACACTATTGAATTTACCTATGACTATGAAATAGACACGATAGTTTTTTTTGATCGCCATGGGCTTGTAGGTGAGTCCCAGAGAATAGCTACTTCGTTTACTGATTTGCTTGAACGACTTATAAAAAATAAAGGGCAATATTGGTATTGGCTAAGAAGTGATTTTATCTCCCTAGGTGATGCATATGATGATTGAATAGCTAATCATTCGTTATAAAGGAGTTTTTTTATAGTTGGTGATATTTTTAGAATAGTCTGTTTTTAAAGTTAGGTTGAATTATTTTAATGCGACGTTAGTGATATCAAATACAAGTTAGAAGATTATTTTGACTTTACTTTTTTATTATCACATAGTATGATAAAATCAATAACTTAGATTTCAGTGAAAATAACTATAAATTAATAAGAGGTGCTTTTAATGAGTGCGGTAGGTACTAAATAGGAAAAATATCTAATGGAATAAATACGATAATAAGAAGGGAAATATATTCATAATATCCCTGTATTTTGTTATGGCTTTATTCTAAAACCTATGAAGATACCTACAGTACATTTATAAAGCGCGTAATAGTGGAAAATAGCTATATTTTATAGCTTATTTTGTTGTGCATATTACACAGATCTTGTGAATGTAAAAAAGCTGCGGTATCCCCGTAGCTTTTTTGTGTTTTTAAGTAAATAAGTAACAAACTATATCATTTATGGTTGCAGTGTCATTGAAATCTAAAGTAGGTATCTTCATTTATGAGATAAAAATATCATAATGAGGAGAATACAAAATGAATGAGGCAACTTATGAGAAGATACAATACAACGAATTAAAACAAATAATAAAATCTTATTGTGTAAGTGGATTAGGTAAACAATTACTAGATAGATTAAAACCAAGTACAGATCTGAAAGTAGTTAAAAATCGTTTGAATGAAACTACAGAAGCACGATCAATCTTAGATGCAGTGGGACATGTGCCATTTTTAGGAGTATCCAATATTGACAATACAATACACAATCTTGAAAAAGGTATAATTCTTGATCCAAGTGAATTATTAAGTGTAGCAGACTTTTTAAGAGGGTGTAGAAAAATTAAAAAGTTTATGATGGAGAAAGAATTTTTTGCACCAGTACTAGCATCATATGCCAATTCAATGACCGAATTTAAACATGTGGAAGAAGAATTTAATTTTTCGGTTAAGGGGAACGAAGTAGATTCAGCTGCAAGCAAAGAATTAAGGCGAATCCGAAATAGCATGGAAGTAACTAAAGAAAAAATAAATGACCGATTAAATAAATTTTTAAATAGCGATACAAATAAGAAATATATTCAAGAATTCTTTATTAGTAAGAAAGATGATCGCTATACGATTCCTATTAAGGCTTCTTACAAAAATCAAGTTCCAGGTACAATAATTGAGTTTTCTTCTAAAGGTTCCACTGTGTTTATAGAACCAACTATAGTTACAAAATTAGGTGGAGAACTAGCAAGTCTAAAAGCTGAAGAGGCGATGGAAGAATACCAAATATTAGCGACTTTATCAGGAATGATCTTAGAGAACATTTATGAAATCAAGATAAACATGGAACTTATTAGCCAATATGATATGGTATTTGCAAAAGCGAAATTTAGTAAACACATTGGCGGTGTAGAACCGAAGTTAAACGATTATGGATATATAAAATTAGTTGATTGTAAACATCCACTTTTAACAGGGGAAGGGGAAGTTGTACCACTTAATTTTGAAATAGGAAAAGATTATCGTAGCTTAATTATTACTGGCCCTAATGCTGGTGGGAAAACCATTGTTTTAAAAACAATAGGATTATTAACATTAGCAGCAATGTCAGGTTTTCATATTATCGCAAATAAGGAAACAGAAATCTCAGTATTTGAAAACATCTTTGTAGATATCGGGGACAACCAAAGTATAGAAAATGCACTAAGTACATTTTCATCACATATGAAAAACCTCTCAGAGATTATGGGGTCATCAAATAATAATACTCTTTTACTATTTGATGAAATAGGAAGTGGTACAGAACCGAATGAAGGAGCTGCACTAGCAATTTCGATTTTAGAGGAATTTTATCACATGGGATGTATTACAGTGGCGACAACTCATTACGGCGAAATTAAACACTTTTCAGAAATACACGATGACTTTATGAATGCAGCAATGCAATTTAATAATGATACATTGGAACCTTTGTATCAATTAGTGATAGGGAAATCAGGAGAAAGTAACGCTCTCTGGATTTCTAGAAAAATGAATGTTCGAGAAAATGTTTTACAAAGAGCGAAGCAATATATGGAGCATAAAGGATACCAATTGGAACGTGTTGATCAGAGTAAAATACGGAAACCAAAGATTAAAAAGGAGGAAAGTATTCAGTACAAGTATGAATATAAAAAAGGGGACCGTGTAAAGTTATTAGAACGAGATGACTTTGGGATTATATATAAAGAAATGGATAATTTCTATAATGTTGTTGTGTTCTATGACGGAGAATTTATTGAGGTAAATGTTAAGCGAATTTCCTTAGAGATATCCGCGAAGGAATTATATCCAGAAGGGTATGATATAGAATCATTGTTTACAGATTTCAAAACCCGAAAAATGCAGCATGATATAGAGCGTGGTTCAAAAAAAGCACTGCGAAAAATACAAAAAGAAATGAAAAAGAATAGAGGAAAATTTCCAGAAGAGTAACGCTAATTTTAAGCCTTGTCAGTAGAATATGGTTTGTAATCAACGGCTTGAAGAATAATCTTTTGGAGGTGTAGCATACAGAAAAGTTACCCGGGAGTGTAATATTAACTGTGTAAGTAAGAAATGCGTACGGTTTCTTACTCACACAGTTTTTTATTTGGTAGAATAAAAATATAAAGCTAAAGGAGTGTTTTAAATGGGCAAACCCAAAAGAGATCCTAACTCCGTAGAATTAGCTAACAAGATTATGGAACAGTATCAACCAAAGTCTGTAGAAGATATGCAACATGCATTAAAGGACATATTCGGGCCGATGTTTGAATCGATGCTAAAAGGTGAAATGAATCATCATTTGGGCTATGAATCAAATGATAAAGGAGAAAAAGAAACAAACAATAGACGGAATGGGTACGGAGAAAAGACAGTCAAAACGACTACTGGCGAAGTGGATATTGCCGTACCACGTGATCGAGATAGTTCATTTGAACCGCAACTTATTCCAAAGCGCAAAAGAGATGTTTCTGCCATCGAGGATAAAGTTATCTCCATGTATGCAAGAGGGATGTCTCAGCGAGATATTTCATCCACTATAGAAGATATCTATGGTTTCTCCGTGTCTCATGAAATGATATCTGATATTACGGATACAGTGCTTCCTGATTTAGAAGAGTGGCAAAGTCGCCCTTTAAGCAACTGTTATCCCTTTGTGTTTGTAGATTGCCTTTATACGACAATACGTAACGACTACGAAACAAAGAAATACGCTGTTTATACCATGTTAGGCTATACCATGGAAGGAAAGAAAGACATTCTTGGTCTATGGTTAAATGAAACGGAAAGTAAGCATAAATGGATGCAAATCTTTGATGAAATAAAAGCTCGTGGTGTAGAAGATATTTTCTTTATTTCGATGGATGGAGTAAGTGGTTTAGAAGATGGAGCTCGTGCTATTTTCCCACAAGTAATCGTGCAACGCTGTATCGTCCATCTCATTCGAAATTCGATTAAGTACGTTCCAAGTAAAGACTATAAACCTTTCACCGCTGCCTTAAAAAAGGTGTATAGTGCACCAAGTCTTAAGGCCTGTCATAGTGCATTTGAAACTTTTCAACAACAATGGTCTGCTTATCCTGGAGCGATTGACGTTTGGAAACGGAATTTCTCCCATGTGGAACAACTATTTGATTATGGAAGTGCGATACGCAAAATCATGTACACCACAAATGCCGTAGAAAGTATACATTCCAGCTTTAGAAAAGTGACTAAAAAAGGAGCATTCCCAAACGAGAACGCTCTTCTAAAAGTCTTGTATTTACGAACGAAAGAACTTGAAAGTAAATGGGAAGGTGGCCATATTCAACAATGGGCAATGGTCATGAACCAGTTCTTAATTCATGACCATCTTAATGAACGAGTGTTAAAGTATTTAGAATAACTTACACACTTTTCTTGACAAGCCC
>NZ_JAGFVL010000012.1 GCF_017599345.1 Gracilibacillus suaedae | reverse complement strand
TGGACTTCTGTCAAGAAAGTGGACACCTAAATAACGAATACATGTCAGATTACCGTAGCCTTTTCTTCACTTTTCAAATGATAGATGATACCGCGGAGGCATCAAGCCCAAACCACTTGACCCCTCCACGGAATCATCTGGCTAGTCGCTAAGTGATGAAAAGGCAACTTACTGCTTCGATAAGTGCTCTTTCTTTTATGCCGCATGCTGCCTATCGTATTTTTGCTTGAACGCTACCGGAGATATAAAACCAATGGATCCATGTATTCTTTTTCGATTATAGAAAAGCTCTATATAACGATAAATCTCCGCGTAAGCTTGCTCCTTCGTTTGAAATCGTTGACCTCTCATTAATTCTTTTTTGATTAGGCTGAAGAACGATTCTGCACAAGCATTATCATAACAATTTCCTGTACGACTCATGCTTGCCTCCATACCAAATTCTTTCAGTTTGTCCCGGTACTCCGTAGAAGCGTATTGTGTACCACGGTCGGAGTGGTGAAGCAAGCCTTTTTCTGGGTTTCTTAACGTATAAGCATCTTCTAGTGCTTGAAGAACTAATGACGTTTCCATATGTCCATCTAAGCGCCAACCAACTATTTCACGAGTATATAAGTCCAGAATCGCAGCTAAATATAAGCGCCCTTGTCGACAAGGGATATAGGTGATATCAGCTACCCATATCTTGTTTGGTTCTGGTGCTGTAAAGTGTTGATTTAACCTATTAGGTGCTACAGGATCATCATGATTTGAATGCGTTGTAGATACTTTATATGGCTTAGATACACAAGATCGTAAGTTTAGTTCTTTCATGTACACACTAACGGTTCTTTCTGTTACTTGATATCCTTCTTGGACTAATAGCTTTGTGATTTTGGGACTACCATATATACTGTCAGCATCGTAATAATGGTATTTAATTCGTTTCTTTATGGCTTCCCTACGTATTTCTTGTGGACTCGGCTTATGCTTTCTCCATTTGAAATAACCGCTCGTAGACACCTCTAATACTTTACACATCTTCTCCACTGAAAACACCGAGCGATTGTCTTCAATGAATAGAAACTTCATTTTTTTGGTCTGCTGAAGATGTGCACCGCCTTTTTTACGATAGCCAATTCTTCCTCGGTCTCCGCTATTTTCTTGTCTTTTGCCTTTAGTTCCCGTTCTTTTTCCTTTAGTTCTCGCTCCAGTTTCTTTAAACGTTCTTCCACCACCACCGGTTCGTTTTCAAATTCGCGATATTTACTCATCCATTCATGCAGACAACTTAGTGGAACCTTGATATCTTCCGCAATCTCTGTCATGGTTTTCTTTTGCTTTTGCTCTTGCGCAAACTTTACCGTTTCTCTTTTAAACTCTTCACTGTATCTTTGCCGATGTTCTCTCATGGAACCCCCTCCTCATTACTTTTATCATATCAAATTATGATTTTCGTTAAAGGGGTGTCCACTTTTTATTCTAACTTCAGGATGTCCGCTTCACCTTCAAAATTAAGTATTTTTTAAGAAATAACGGAATAAATGTCCACTCAGCAAGCCTGCTTTATCGTAGCGACTCATTGGTCAGGCCTGAGTTTCAAAAAAAGGTCAAAGCAATGTCGCTTTGACCTTTTTCTTATAATTCTACATGTTCTCCGGGTTTTAGGTGAACGCCTTTTCCTGTTTTTACTTGGTTACAGAACGCTTCTCCATCTTGTTCAATTAACGGGAATGTATTGTAGTGCATTGGTACAACTTGCTTTGCTTGTACCCAGTCAGCTGCAATCAATGCATCCTCTGGTCCCATCGTGAAGTTATCACCAATTGGTAGAAATGCTAAGTCAATATCGTTCATATCTCCTATTAATTTTAAATCAGAAAATAATCCTGTATCGCCTGCATGGTAAATGGTTTTTCCCTCAGCAAAGTATAATATCCCTCCAGGCATACCACCATAAATTTTGTTTCCTTCTTCATCCTCAAACATGGAACCATGAAAGGCAGGTGTAAATTTCACTTTGCCGAAATCAAATGCATGTGCACCACCTATATGCATTGGGTGTGTATTCAATCCTCTGGAACCTAAGTATACAGCTAATTCGTTTGGTGCCACTATAAGACAGTTAGTTCGCTGTCCAATGCTAACAGTATCGCCAACATGGTCATTGTGTCCATGTGTTAACAGAATAACATCTGGTTCTTGCTTATCTGGATCTAAATCACTCGTTTCGTTTCCTGAAATAAATGGGTCAATTAAAATCGTATGTTCGAGTGTTTGGATTTTGACACATGATTGTCCGTGGAAAGATACTTTCATACAACTATGCACTCCTTTTCACTATAATATTCTATTTCCGTTTTTCCCATTTACTGTTCATTTAAACATGAATTAATAATATTGCCAAGAATTTTCATAGATTTCGATCAGCCTAGGATTAATTAAGGTATTTACCTCTAATTCTTTCTGTGTACCATTCTTGTCCAATATATTATCGTCTTCATCCTTACCGAAAATGGTTAGAGTTTGCAGCATCTCGTCTGTAATAAAATCCGTATCCACATCAATAGCTAACGAATCAACATTGATCTGTTCTCTACTTGCCATTACAAACCCCCAATTACCAAAACTCGGTACATCCACATGGAAATTTTCTACCTCTAAACCAGTGGAAGCGATCGTATTCGAAATCGTCCAATACACTTCACGAGCAAATACTGGACTTGTTGCTTGTACCATTATCGCACCACCAGGCTGTAAATGGTTGCGAACCAATGAATAGAATTCTTTTGTATATAATTTATTTAGACTTTCATTATTGGGGTCAGGCAAATCTACGAAAATCGCGTCATACCATTCCTCACTTTGCTCCAGAAATTCAAATGCATCCTGATTTACCACATTAACATGTTCATTTTGTAAGGAGTGATCATTTAACGCCAGAAGATGCGGATTCGAATTGGCCAATTCTACAACAGCTGGATCTAAATCAACTAATGTTATGTTGTTGATGTCTGGATATTTTAACAACTCCCTTACAGCTAATCCATCACCACCACCAAGCACTAACACTTCTTCACGACTCTTGGTATAAGCCATTGCCGGATGAACTAATACTTCATGGTATCGGTGTTCATCAATCGAACTCAACTGCAATGCCCCATCTAGATATAGCCGAATGTCTTCGTCCTGTTTGGTCATGACGATTTTCTGGTATTGACTTTCTTCGAGATGGACAATGGGATCATTATAAATTTTTTGCTCAAAGGATAACACTAATGATTCACCAAAAAATAAACCAGTTATTAACAAGAGAGCGATGATTCCTCCAACTATTCCATGCAAAGTTTTTTTGATTAACTCCTTACGAAATAAATAAAGGACAACTAATGCTACCGAAAGGTTAATCAACCCAACTAAAAAAGCGGTTTTCACCATTCCTAATTGTGGTCGTAATAAGAAGACAAATAATAAACCACCAATCAGACCACCAGCATAATCAGAAAATAACACTCTTGCCGTGCTTCGTTGTAGTGTAACCCCTATCTCATTGGCCTTCCTAATTAAAATCGGTAGTTCAACACCGGTTAATGCACCAATGATTAAGGTAATGGAATAAAGGAATAATGCATCTGTTCCATCAGAAAAAAAAGCGGTTGCCGCAAACATGAGGAAGCTGGAAAAACCACCAATCAAAGCAACAAGAAATTCTATGTAAATAAAAGATAAAATTAAATGTTTCGTTACTTTCTCACTTAAACTTGCACCAATCCCCATGCCGGTCAGGAATAAAGAAATGGTTAATGTATATTGCTTTACGCCATCACCTAAGATGTAAGAACCTAGTGCACCGAATAATACTTCGAATATAATACCACATATCGACACTATACCGGATGCCCAATAAATAAAATGACTTTGTTTTACTTTTATCTCTTCCATACCTATTCCACACTTCCTATGTAGTCACGACTGGAAAAGCCTGACCTTTTTCGTATTGATGGTCAGGCTTTCTGTATTATGTGATAGATGATCCAATAACGAATGCCAAACCAACAGAAACACCAAATGAGATAATACCGACTGCAACATTATTGGCTTTCAATTGGTCCTCAACGGAAAATTTACGTGTTAACCCTTCAAAAATGAGATAAGCTACTAATTGTAACACAACTCCATACGCGCCCCATATCAATGTTTCGACTACATCAATACTATGATAAATGGCAAATGATAATATGATACAAATTCCTATAATTTTGCCTGCGATAGATAACGCAATCGCTTGATTACCATCCCTTACCTGCTCCCAATCTTTATATTTAGTTGTAAGCCGTTCAAAAATGATTAGCCCGATAATCACAATAATAATTGCAGCAATAAAATAAATAAATGTTGAAATAAAAGGTTCCATATTCAACTCTCCTTTTTTATTATTTTCCTGAACTAGGTCCGCCTCCACGAAAGGAACCTAAACCTCTGTTAGCCGTTGTACCACCCTTATTATAACTGCGCGATGTTGAGTAGCCTCCATAACAGTCATTGGAACTACAATAACTCCTTCTATTAGATACCCAATTATTGCCAAAGAAGCTGTCGAGCATTCGGATCGTAAAATATGTAGTTAAGAAATTAGGTGAATAATTTTTACGAACAAATTGTTCACTTGCGACTTCAATAAATGTTGCATTATCTAGCTCTTCACTTTCTTTGATGATAATAAACAAGTCAGAGTAGGCCAGAATCTGTTGACCATCGACATAATCACTAACCTCTTGTGGTTGTTTAATCTCGGCCAAAAGATCGGCTAACTCCTCTACTTCAAACAGCAGCGTTCCATAGACATTTGCAGTTGTGTCGTCGCCCACAACAGAATCTACAAACGGAAAATTGTTGGATATAAGTGCTTCCATATCTGAGTTATTGGTCGTTTTCAACTGGTCAATCATTTCATCTTTAGTTTCGGAAACCTGCAGATCTTCTTCTAAGATAGCACCGGATTCGTCGAATGCAGATAAATTAGTGAACGAATTTGAATTACAGCCTACAAGTAAAATGAAAAATAACATGGTAATACTCAAGCCTATCTTTTTATTCACGCCAAAATCACCTCCTGCTTTACTTCTCTATGTATCCATAAGAAAGCGGGTGGGTCCTACGGCTTGCTCGCAATAATGATTAGCGGGTTAAAAAACCACTAATCATTAGCGAAACTTATCACGGCGTAAGCGTTTATCCCACACTTAGCTTCCTTGAGCTTGAAGTGAGGATCTTACTGACGTTTAGCACCGTGATTAAGGTTAACTAACGGATGGAACCCCCCGCCTTATCTTACTTTTGTTACTCTTTTCCTAATTTCTTTTTCAGAGCTGCTAGTTCGTCATCGACATCGCTTTTTTCTAAATCTTCAAATTCATCATCTAGTGACTTGCTTGCGGAAGATAAGTCTTCACTTGTGTCAGCTTCTGCTTCAAACTGCATCACTTTTTCCTCCATACGTTCAAACCCTTGTTTCGAAGCATCATTCCCAATAGATGACATCGTACGGTTCATTTTCGTACGAGTTTTTGCTGATTCTGCTCTTGCTTTTAGAGAATCTTTCTTCAATTGCATTTGTTGATATTCTTTTTTCATTTCGTCTAATTTTTCACGAAGTTGATCTGAATCCTTTTTAGCGCGCTCCCAAGATTCACGAAGTGTATTAGCTTGTGCTTCTTGTTCGTTTTTGTCTTCTAAAGCACGACGAGCAAGGTCTTCGTTGCCAGCTTCAATAGCTTTTTCAGCTTGAGCTTGTCGTTTTTCCACTAGTGCCTGTGCATCATCTGCTTTTCTTTTTAACATTTTTTCGTTGGCGATTTGTTTGGCTACTGCTGCTTCTACTTCTCTAATATCTGATTCCATATCGCGCATGAACTGGTCCAGCATTTTCACCGGATCTTCTGCTTTGTCTAACATCGAATTCAACTCTGAACTTACCACTGTTTTTACACGTTTGAAAAATTGAAACATATTAAATTCCTCCTAAATAATAATTAATGTGAACCTGCAATAATTTTAACTTCATAATTTTCAATTGGGTAACCAACGCTTGCTTCTACATCGCTATTCCACTCTTCCACACTAATAAAAGATTGTTCATCTGCATCACAATACTCAGCATAACGAATGCGTTGACCTGTAAGCGAACTGCTTCTTCCCTCACCAGTCACATCTGCCTGACCACTTTCATCAAGAGAGTAGGTTTTGTTATTAAATACTAACTGATTAGGGAAATTGTCTGCTTCAGGAAGCTGAATTTTTTCATAAATACCTAGTTCCAATTCATCATCCATCTCGGCGGATAACCAAATTGTCCTTGCTTCCCCTAAAAGCTGATAACTGTACCATTTATAATTGTTTTCTCTGTAAATTATTTTTCCAACCACTTCATAATCAGCTAAATCATATTCAATAATATCCCCCACTTCTATCGAAAGCAAATCTCTTTTTCTGACAGTTGCTTTCTTTTCTTTTTTATTAAATAACTTGGAAAAGAAACCCAATGGTACACCTCTTTTCTTCCTTTAATGGGTTGTTATAATTAGATACGAACAACGTTAAAAAAGGTTTCAGTTTTTTTAAAAAATTTATCGATGTTGATGAATAACATCTAATCCACCTGTTACATCAACAACGGTACCTGTTACCATATCTGCATCGTCTTCACAGAAAAACATTACCGTTCGGGCAATATCTTCACCTGTTCCAGAACGCCCAATTGGTGTATTGGGATCTTCGGACTTTCTGCTTTCCACTATGGATGATTCCTTCATCTCACCAACAATGTCGCCTGGACATACCATATTAGATGTAATACCATTTTCGGCTTCTTCATATGCAATAGACTTGGTTAATGATACTAACCCCACCTTTGCAGCCGAAAATGCAGATCGATTAACCCAGCCAGCTGCAGTATTAGCACTTTGAAAGCCATAATTGACAACTCTGCCAAAATGCTGCTTTCGCATTGCTGGTATTGTTAATTGTAACAGATGAAACACAGCATCTAAATTGCCGCGAATCATTTGATTCCATTCTTCTTCTGTGTGGTCGATTAATTTTTTCCTTTCGAATATAAATGGTCCTGCATTATTTATTAAATAATCAATGGTTCCAAACCTTTCCACGGCTTTTTTTACAGCTTTTGTTAGATCATCTTTATTACAGACATCAGCTTGAATGATCTCAATCGATGCATCTGGGAATTTTTCTAACATTTCTTTTGCACGCTGATGATCCCTGAAGTATGTAATAGAAACAGCATGTCCTTTATTGATAAATACCTCTGTTACTTTTAACCCTAGGCCTTTTGTTCCAGCCGTAATAAAGGCGTGTCCCATGTTATTTCCTCCTTAATCTTACTTCTCACTTATCTTATATGTTACATGATTGTCTTATTTTTTTCTATTAAAGTGTAGATAATTTCTATTTGATACATGAAGTTTTAGCAATGGTTAATAGTGGTATATGAATAATAAGAAAAGTGCAGAGCGCACGTTTCGAAACGTAGTGACTTCAGAATCAACTGAGATAAAGGAATCACTGAGAAAAGCGAGCCGATGATGACTTATCATAGGGCGATTCGTGAAGTCGCCTAGCTAGACATCTGCGCAAAATTATACTTTCTTGTCTTTTAAGAAAAATTTATTCAACCTTTCACCTGAAAGCGGATACATGATATAATAAGACTATAGACGTGAAGGGAGAGATAATGATGCCTTTTGAATATGAACGTATTTTAGTAGCAGTGGATGGTTCAGATGCTTCAGAATTAGCATTCAAGAAAGCTGTTGACATCGTTCTAAGAAATGACGCGAAGATGTTTTTAGCACATGTGATTGATACAAGGACCATTACCACTGTTGCACCTGAAGTGTATGATCAAACACTTGCAGCTCGCTCAGAAAATTATGCGCAAACGCTACTTGATGAATATAAAGATAAAGCGAGTAAGCAAGGAATTACAGATATTACGACACATGTAGAAATTGGGTCACCGAAAATTAAAATCCCGAAAGATCTTGCTAAAAAGTTTGACTCCGATTTGATTATATGTGGTGCAACAGGGATGAATGCGGTAGAAAGGTTTTTAATAGGAAGTGTTTCAGAAAGTATTACCCGATATGCTAGATGTGATGTCTTAGTAGTTAGGAGTTAATTGCTTCCTTTAATTACAGTTTTACTAATGATAGAGAGAAATCACAAGCTCTCTATCATTTGTATTGTAAAAGGCAATTTTTCATATAAAAGTTACATATTAAGTCAAATATCTTAGTGAAACCATGCTACCTTTCTGAATTATTAGAAAAGTTTGAATTTTTTTATTTTTTTTAATTAATTAATTTCTTGCCAGTTATATGGTATAGTTATTTTCGTGTCTACTTGTATTTGATAATAAGCGACACCATTCTACAACCATACGTAAAGATTGCTATCGTTATTATCAAATGTAAAATGTAGGAGATGTTTTGTTAATTTATTTAACAGCCCACTTACATTAAATAACCTTTCCTATATAATAATTGGGGATAGATTTTGGATAAAAGGAGGTCATACTTTGAACAGTAATCAAATTGATCAAGCAAATATCAAAATTAAAAAAGCTGAAAGTCCATGGAAAAGGTCATTAAAAGACTTTTATAAAAAACTGGTAAAAAACAAAAGTGCGCTAGTTGGAGGATATTTAATCCTTATTCTTATCATTATAGCGATAATAGGTCCATATCTTACCAGCATTGACCCGGATCACACAGAATATAGCGTAAAACTACAAGGCCCATCTGGTGAGCATTGGTTTGGTACAGACCATCATGGCAGAGATATTTTTACTCGAGTTATTCATGGTTTAGGTATCACCATGTTCATCGGTTTTACTGCTACAATTCTGGGTAGCCTTGCAGGTGTGATTATTGGAATCATATCAGGCTACTATGGTGGCAAAATTGATTCTGTCATCATGCGTTTGATGGATATATTATTAGCATTCCCTGGTATCTTATTAGCACTAGCGTTGGTTAGTATTTTAGAACCTAGTCGTGCAAATGTTATTTATGCAATTTCTATCTTTGCGATTCCTACCTTTGCACGGATTGTACGTGGATCTACACTTGCTACTAAGAACTTGGAGTATATTGATGCCATGAAAGCTTTAGGTGCATCAGATTTGCGAATTATTTCAAAACATATTTTCCCAAACATTCTATCTCCTATTATTGTACAAATGAGTTTGTTTATTGCAAATGCGGTTTTAACTGCAAGTGGTCTCTCGTTCTTGGGAATGGGAGAACAACCTCCATCTCCTGAGTTAGGTGCATTATTGAGTGATGGACGAGACTTCATGTGGGAAGCAGGACATATCGCTCTATTCCCTGGTTTAGTCATCATGCTAATTGTATTAGCATTTAATGTATTCGGGGATGGCTTACGCGATGCGTTAGATCCTAAAATGAATAAAAAATAAAGGAAGAAGGTGCGCCAATGTTTCAATTTATTGTCAGACGTCTCATTCAATTGATCCCTGTTCTTTTAGGTGTATCCATTATTGTATTTTCACTTATGCACCTTACTCCAGGGAACCCAGCTCAAATCATTGCTGGTGAGAATGCTCCAAAAGAAACAATTGAGCAAATAGAAAATAGATTAGGTCTCAATGATCCTATCCCAGTACAATATTTTAATTTTGTTAAAGACGCTGTTATGTTAGATTTCGGAAGTTCGTGGAGAACTAGCTTACCAGTAAGCGAAGAACTGTGGCCTAAATTTTGGGTTACCTTTGAATTAGCGGTTTATAGTACAATATTTAGTGTCTTCCTAGGCTTAATAGCAGGAATTATCTCAGCTGTGAGACAATATTCATTTGCTGATGTAGGAATTATGCTAGTAGCTTTATTCGGGCTATCCATGCCAAACTTCTGGTTCGGTTTAATGCTTATGCAATGGTTTTCAATTAAACTTGGTTGGTTGCCACCAACAGGCTGGGGATCACCTGAGCAAGTTATCTTGCCGGTTATAACCTTAGGAACAATGGGTGCAGCTGTAGTCGCCCGAATGACACGATCAAGCATGCTTGATGTCATTTCTCAAGATTATATCCGTACAGCAAGAGCAAAAGGGTTAAAAGAACGAGTAGTTATATACAGACATGCTCTTAAAAATGCGCTGATACCGGTCGTAACTGTCATTGGTTTACAGTTTGGTAGTTTACTAGCTGGTGCCGTTTTAACAGAGTCTGTATTCGCTATTAATGGTATGGGAAAATTAATCATTGATAGAATCCTTGCTAGAGATTTCCCTGTTGTACAGGCAGCTGTACTTGTTATCGCAGTTGTTTTTGTATTTGTTAACTTAATCGTCGATATATCTTATAAATTTCTAAACAAACGAATTAATATGGATTAACTCATTCAGAAAGAGGTGAGCGATGTGAGTCAAGAAACAATTTTGGATATAAAGGATTTAAGAACTTCCTTTCTAGTGGAAGATTTTGAAGTAAAAGCTGTTGACGGTGTTTCCTTCAAACTACCAAAAGGAAAAACGATAGGTATTGTTGGTGAATCAGGTTCAGGGAAAAGTATTACTGCTATGTCCATCCTTCAGCTTCTAGATAAACCTGGAAAGATTATGGGTGGAGAAATTAACTTTAAAGGAAAAGATCTTACAAAACTAAGCGAAAAAGAGATTCAAAACATTCGCGGTAATGAAATTTCTATGATATTTCAAGAGCCAATGACTTCTTTGAATCCCGTTTATACAATAGGTCAACAAATTCGTGAAACATTAAAAGTACACCAAGGGCTTAATAAACAGAATGGTACAAAAAAAGCCATTGAACTACTAAGTTTAGTAGGTATTCCATCACCTGAACAACGTGTTAAGCAATATCCGCATGAATTATCTGGTGGTATGAGACAACGTGTCATGATTGCTATGGCACTTGCCTGTAATCCAGAGTTACTAATAGCTGATGAACCTACTACTGCACTAGACGTTACCATCCAAGCGCAGATTCTTGAGTTAATCAAAGATCTCCAAAAAGATTTAGGAATGTCCGTAATTATGATTACCCATGATATGGGAGTAGTTGCAGAAACTTGTGATTATGTCGCTGTTATGTACGGTGGTAAAGTAGTAGAATACCAAGATGTTAAATCAATATTTAAATCTCCTAAACATCCATATACGGTAGGGTTACTTAATTCTATCCCTAGACATGATACCGATGTAGATGAATTAGAGCCTATCAAAGGCAATGTACCAAGTCCAAAAGATATGCCTGTCGGCTGTCGTTTTGCACCACGTTGTCCGTTTGCCACAGAGTTATGCGAAAAAGAATTGCCAAGTCTAGATACTCAGGCAGATGGTAGCGAAGTACGTTGCTGGGTTTACACAGACCGTTGGGACGGAGATCCGGAGGTGAATGTACGTGAGTCAAAAAGAACTGCTGAAAGTGAATAATTTAAAGCAACATTTCCCTATTAAAGGGGGAATCTTAGGAAGAACTGTAAATCATGTCAAAGCTGTTGATGACGTTACTTTCGATATATATGAAGGTGAAACCTTAAGTGTTGTGGGTGAGTCTGGATGTGGAAAATCAACGACGGGTCGTGCCATTCTACGCTTAGACGAACCGACAGATGGTTCCATTGAGTTTGATGGTGTCGACTTACTTTCATTAAGTAGAAGAGACATGAGGAAGAAACGAAAAGATTTGCAAGTAATCTTTCAGGATCCTTATGCTTCGCTTAATCCGAGACAAACTGTAGGAAAGATCTTAACGGAAGCTATGGCAATACAAAATGCTGTACCAAAGGAAAAACGCCGTGAACGAGCAATCGAATTACTAGAAACAGTCGGACTAAACGCCGATCAAATCGATCGTTATCCACATGAATTCTCAGGTGGCCAGAGACAACGTATTGGGATCGCACGTGCATTATCTGTTGATCCAAAATTAATCATTTGTGATGAAGCTGTATCTGCTCTTGACGTATCTGTACAGGCACAAGTTCTTAACTTACTTAAGAAGCTTCAGAGAGAATTTAATTTGACATTTCTATTTATTGCACATGATTTAGGTGTTGTTCGTCATATTTCCGATCGAATTATTGTAATGTATTTAGGTAAAATCGTAGAAATTGCTGATAAAAAATCATTATTTGATAATCCTCAGCACCCTTATACGAAAGCGTTACTTTCTTCGATTCCGACACCTGATCCCGAGGTAAAGAAAGAAAGAATAATCTTGAAAGGGGATGTACCGTCTCCTATTAATCCACCGCAAGGATGCAGATTCCACACAAGATGTCCTTTCGCTACGGATATTTGTAGACAGGAAGTTCCTGAATTGCGTAATTTGGATAATATGAAAGAAGGTCATCGTGCTGCGTGTCATCACATTGAAAAAATTGCAGCAGAGCATTAATGAAGAAAAGAGCTTAGATTGCTTAAAGCAATCTAAGCTCTTTTCTCATATCCTTTTCCTTCATATGCTTCAACAATTAGATGTTACATTTCAAGTATTATTTGCTGAAACCTATAGATTGTCGCAAAGAAACAATTGGACAGTTACCTCCACATTCATCGCTCAGTGTTTTTTTGAAAGTATACAACAGAATACCTATGCTTCTGAACTTTTTACCTTCTTCCACTGTGAATGCATTTCAAATATGGAAATTAATAAAACTAGCCACAAAAACTTATTTTTAAAGGCTATACCTGAAGATGATTGTCCTCCTAAAATTGTAAATATCCCCATTAAAAAAAGGAAATAGATGGTCATAGAAATTTGCCATTTTAGTATCTCTTTATTATCTGAGTCTCTGTACTTCTTGAACATCAAACTAAACCATAATACTCCTAAAATGAGAGCAACTAAAACGCTTTTTGGGATGAAGTCTGCAAGTGGTAACCTAGGGAAATAGTCATAAAGGAATAAAAGTGTAAATATCAAAATAACAATGAAGTCCATTGATTTTATAAATTTAATGCAATCACTTCCTTCTTCTAAATTATACCCTAATTCTTAAGGACTTTTTTCTAATTAGCAACAATGTATACAAAAACAACGTACAGATGAAGTTTCGCTACTGATCAGGGTGTTGGCGCTATCATTCCTAAAAACCTAATATCCCTTTGTTAATTGAAACTGAAGCGGAGGTCTTACAGGCGTTTAGCACATGATAAAGCTAGACTTCAATCAGTTGGAGTTTAGTTAAAACCCCCACTGATTATTAGCGAAACATATCAGGAAGTTAGCGTCCGTTTATACCCGTTAGCTTCTTTGCTTATGCCCGAATCTGGAAGTGGTGTATTGGTATTACGGACGTTTAACACCGTGATAAACAGTTTCTTATCGTTTTTTTCATTTTTTATAGTCCTTAAGATTTATAACAAGATAATCACATTCTCCTCGATATGCTCACCTTAACGTTTTGAACACTGCTCTGTTTGTAGGTTATTCAAATAATTACCGTATCACGTATGTATGGACATCAAACTAGTCTTAAAGAACTTTGCCTTATCGATATTCTCATTTTCAATACTAAAAAAGGAAGCCAACACAGTAGGCTTCCTTTTTTATACTTATTCTTCAATATATGCATCTTTAATTTGGTAGATACCTTGTGCATTGATGCTGAAGTCTTTAACTGAATCACTTACACCTAGTAGATACTCTTGGTGATGCGTATATATCATAGGAGCAAGATCAACAAGCTTTTCCTGTACTTCAGTGTAAATTTCTTGACGTGCTGCAGGATCTGTTTCACGACGTCCCTCATCTAATAATTCATCTACTTCATCATCAGCTAAGAAAGAACGGTTTCCTGGCTCACCCTGCTGAGAGCTATGGAATAATGGATATAAACCATAATCAGCGTCAGCAGTTACAGTAGACCAACCTAGAATAAACATATCATGCTCTCCATTAGAAGTACGTTCTAAGTATGCTCCCCATTCTAACTCTTGAATCTCAACATCGATACCAATCTCGCCTAATTGTGCTTGAAGTGCTACTGCTGTATCAACACGCTGCTCATTATCATTTGTCCAGATAGTAGTTTCAAACCCATCTTCATATCCTGCTTCAGCTAATAATTCTTTCGCCTTTTCTACATCATACGGTAAACCTTCAATAGAATCATCATATCCAAATACAGGTGGCGCTAAAGCACCAATTGCAGGGATACCTACACCATTCATTACACCATTGATGATCTCATCTTTATCCACTGCCATAGAAAGTGCTTGACGCACTCGGACATCATCAAATGGTTCTTTCTCTGTATTAAATCCGATATAAGATACCGAAACGCTTGGAGATTGTAAAACACTTGCATCTGCTAGACCATCAACCCGAGACATATTATTCGGTCCAATTTGATCCGCTACATGAGTCACACCTGTTTCTAACTCTGCTACTCGTGAGCTTTGTTCTGATACTACTTTAAATTGAACAGAGTCTAATTTAGCATTGTCTCCCCAATAATCCTCATATGGTGTTAATGTTACGCTCTCACCTGCAGTCCAATCTTCTAATTTAAATGGTCCTGTACCACTAGGTTCTTTGTTGATATATTCGTCAACATCGCCACCATCTTCTAGTTGTTCATAATCTTTATCAATAATAGTAGGACTCATAATCCCTGTACCACTATGCGCTAGATTAGCTAATAATGGAGCATATGGATACTCTAAATTAAATCTAACGGTGTAATCATCAACCACTTCAATACTTTCAACTTGTTCTATTAAGAATACATACGGAGAAGCAATTTTCTCATCTGCTAAACGATCAAAACTCTTTTTAACTGCTTCAGCGTTGAATTCAGCACCATCATGGAACGTGACACCTTCTTGCAGATGGAATTCCCATGTTACATCATCAACTTGTTCCCAATCAGTCGCCAAACCTGGCTCAATTTCTTGATCCTCGTTCAGCGTAGTTAGTGTTTCATAAATATTTTCACGTACATTACTTGAAGGTACGTCATTTTGCCCTTGAGCTGATAGTGAAACTACATCAGATGGTACAGTTATCACTAAGTCTCCTCCGGAACCTGCAGCTTCTTCGTTCTCGCTGCCTTCTTCTGCTGAATCGTTTTCATCTGTTGTTTCTTCCGGTTCACCGTCACCTGCACAAGCAACAAGTGCAATCGATAGCACAAACAGAAGAGATAACATTAAAACTAAATGTTTAGATTTCATTAATCTAAACCCCCCTCTTTTAAATATTTGTAAAGATTATGTAATATATAATCATGTTATAATATAACTGAAATTTCCCAAACTTTCAAGCAATTTTGTCAAATAATTTCCCATACTTTTTTATCTCAAGATAAGTAAGTTTCAGTTATTACTATGTTGAACATTGAATTATAATAGTAGGCTTAATCATTATCAAAAGAAATCTTCCTTTCTCCTGTATGAAGACTCGTGAAGTCGCATATCTCTGGTCGTTTGCGTAAACATTCGTTATACAAGTAAAAAAGATCTTTCCCTATTTAAATAGGATAAAGATCTTTTTTACAATAAATTTATTGTGTCAACCTAACAGCATCTCTAGCAATCATTACTTCCTCATTAGTTGGGATAACTATTACTTTTACAGGTGAATGCGGATAGTTTACAAATGTTTCTTTACCGCGAATGTTATTTAGGCTTGGATCCCAGTATACACCCATAAACTCTAATCCTTTTAATACACGTTCACGAATGGTTATACTATTTTCACCTACACCAGCCGTAAAGATGATTGCATCCACACCATGCATTCTAGCTGCGTAAGAACCAATGTATTTATGAATTCTTTCTGCAAATACTTGAAGTGCTAATTCAGCACGATTGTCACCATTTTCTGCTTTCTCCTGGATATCTCGTAAATCACTAGAAAATCCGGATAAAGCTAGCATACCACTTTTCTTGTTTAACACATTCATTACTTCTGAAGCAGATTGTCCAGTTTTTTCCATGATATATGGAATTAAGGCCGGGTCAATATTTCCAGACCTTGTCCCCATTGTCACACCAGCTAAAGGTGTAAAGCCCATAGAAGTATCAATTGACTTACCTTTTTCAATTGCTGCGATACTTGCGCCATTTCCTAAGTGACAAGATAACAGACGTAATTGTTCCAAAGGTACACCCATTAACTCTGAAGCACGTTCAGAGACGTATTTATGTGATGTACCATGAAATCCGTATTTACGGATGCCATATTTTTGATAATATTCATATGGTAAACTATATAAATAAGATTGCTCAGGCATTGTCTGGTGAAATGCTGTATCAAATACTGCTACAGAAGGAACATCTGGTAACACTTCACGGAAAGCACGAATACCTGTTAAGTTTGCTGGGTTATGCAACGGTGCTAGCTCAGATACTTCTTCAATTTCCTTAATTACTTCATCCGTAATCACGACCGAATCATTAAATTTCTCTCCACCATGTACAACACGATGCCCAATACCATCAATTTCATCCAAACTTTTAATCACACCAAATGATGTTAATTTATCAAGTAAGAGCTTGACAGCTACAGCATGATCAGGAATATCTCTAGTTTCTTCATCTTCCTTATCATCAAATTCAATAGAAAAAACGGAATCAGCAATGCCAATTCGTTCAACTAGTCCTTTTGACAACACTTTTTCTTCCGGCATTTCAATTAGTTGAAACTTCAGTGAAGAACTTCCAGCGTTTACAGCTAAAATTTTACGCAACATTTTCAATCCTTTCATTCTTTCGTTTACTTACCCTGACTAAAAAAATCAATGTTTTTACATCTGTTCAAACATTCCCATATCCATTTAAACACCGTCAGAATAAGTTTGCAACCGGAATATCAAATGGTAACGTTTGCTTCGTAAAATTTTTATTTTCTGATTTTTCTCACTTTTCAGTTTTAAACCAATTATCGATTTTTTGAAGGATATTATGGGTCTTATTGACATCTTTAAAGGATGGCAATTGGGCCATTAATGTTTGCTTTGGTGGCTTTGTATCCTTACCCTGCTTCTGTAAGACTAAGATACTTTTAGCATGCTGTTCGGAAGAAAACATCGATAATGGTAATTGTAGCAATGCTAATATATGGGCATTATTGCGTAGGTATTTTTGTAATTTATCACTTTGGTCACTAGTAAAAAGGAAATTAGGTATAACAAATAATAAGTAACCTGCATCTTTTGTATAGATCATACTCTGTTCGATAAATAAATGATGTGAATAAGCATGTCCTTGATCAGCATTTAATTCAAATTTGGCCGCTTGTTCATCATCTGGATAATATCCGACAGGTAAATCAGCTATAACCGCATCAACCGGTTCTAACAATAATGGAGTTAAACTATCTTGGTGAAAGTATTCAACCTCAACCTCTTGCAAGTTCGAACTTTCTACTGCTAATTGAATTAATGTCGGGTCAATTTCACTTCCATATCCCGTAACATCTGCTTCTACCTGATTAATCACAGCAGTTAACAAATTCGCCGCACCACTTGCTGGATCAAATAGTCGTAAATGGTTAGTCTTAGGCATTAACTTTTGAATAAAATAGCCCATAAACATAGCGACACTGTCAGGCGTTACAACGTGTTGATGTTGAGTAGATCCCTTCATTCCTTTAATTAAGGCTAGCTGAATGACTTTTCGAATCGATTCACTTGTAGTATCTTCACTATAAAATGATTTTTTAAGTGATGCTAAACTATCTGCTGTCTTTTTAGTAGGTAAATCTAATGCTTCTTCAGTTTGGATAGCACGTAACGCAAAAATTAAACTTTCTAAATATGGTTCATTTTCTGTTTCTTCTATAGTAGATGTTAGTTGATCCAAATCTGAAAAAGCTTTTTCTATATCAAACGACATTTTTTGTTCCCTCCACAATATACAAAATGATTCACTGCCTATCTTATCACGGTGCTAACTTCCTGCAAGTTTTTGCAACGGATCCTAGTGATAAGCATGGATCTAACACCCTGATAAGTTTCGCTAACCATCAGTGGTGTAAATCCCACTAATGGAAGTCTCACTATATTATGAAGGCAGTGAAATCAAATTGTCTACTGAGAAGCATTACATATCATTACCTTGCTGCTTTCCATCTCTTCTTTGTTTTAACATATCCAAAACCTGGTCAATCACTTGCGGGCTTTTCTCTAACACTTTCTCATAAGCGGTCGTGGATTCATTGAGTGGTAAGAGTCGGACTCCTTCTTTATTAGCAATGACAAACGCTGAAGGTATGATAGAAACACCTCCACCACTTCCACCACCAAACGGGATGATCGATTCTGATTGATTATCCTCTTGCCCACTTTCTTCACCCTGCTGATCTTGTCCTCCACCAGGTACAAACTCACTGCCTCCAGCTGCAAAGCCAAATTTTACTTTGGATAATGGAATGATCAAACTGCCATCTGGAACTTCTATTGGTTTCCCAATTGCTGTATCCACTTCAATTAATTGTTTTAAATTAGCCATCGTTAAATTCATAAATCCTTCTAACGGGTGCACATTTTGGTTATTATCTTCCATCATTTACTGACTCCTTCCGTATTTTTTTCATTTTCTTCATTTCTTTGATAGTCTTACTCAATTTTACCGATATCATGCACTCACCTACTGATTGAAAAGTTTCTTGTTCAAAATCTGCTGCTATATTAATTTCAACGTCTCTTTTACTACTATAATGAGCCTTAATCCATTCAGCTAACGTGGTGATAGACACGTAAAGATATGCTGTAATCGATGGATCGTATGTAGCAACAATTGTTTTGGTGTGTAAAGTTTCGATTTCTGATTTTTTCAACAAACTTTTTACAAGATGATACCTCTTCTTTATATCCCCATTATTATCTGTTTCGAAAGATGGTAAATCTAACTTAGTGAAATCGATTGTCTCTTGATAAAAAGTAAAACGCAATATACTGATTTTAAATTGGACATTTTTATCCTCTTCATCCCATTGCCAGTCCAATGATATATATACTTTCGACATTAGAAAAATTAACAGTATGATAATGAAAAGAACGATTATAATCAATAATAAGACAATCAGCATATTCTCACCTCATCCTTATTATTTACGAGTAAATACTAGATTAATCATAAAGTCGTAACAATCAACACAAAATAATCAAAGTTATCAATGGGATAGCCTTATAAATCATGATAAGATGAGAACAGATACATATGCTTGTTAGGAGGAAAGAAAATGGACAACAGAAGTAATTTATATTTTTACTACAAGAAAAACGAGGAACTTATTAAAAAATTGGAACCGCTATTTGAATATGTTAAAAGTCAAGGCTTTCAAATCGTAGAAGAGGCTAAAGAAGCTAATATTATAATCAGCGTCGGTGGGGACGGTGAATTCTTGCAAGCTGTCCGTCATACAAACTTTCGTCAGGATTGCTTATATGTTGGCATTACGCAAGCAGATGAATCAGGCTTGTACTGCGACTTTAATATTGACCAGTATGGTGAAATGGTGGAATCAATGAAAAATAATAGTATTGAGGTTCGCCGTTTTCCGATAATTGATGTTACGATTAATGGGCAGTCAACATTCCATTGTTTAAATGAAGCAGCTATTCGCTCAGCTATTATTAAAACGATTGTTATAGATGTATTTATAGATGATAATCATTTCGAACGCTTTCGTGGAGATGGATTAATTGTAGCAACTCCTACTGGAAGTACAGGCTATAATAAGTCAACTTCAGGTGCTGTGATTGACCCGAAAATTCCATGTTTGCAAGTAACGGAGCTTGCTTCTTTAAACAATAACCGCTACCGTACGTTAGGCTCTTCGTTTGTTTTAAATCAAGATCGAACTTTGCGTCTGGAAGTCATTCAGGATGGTAATGATTATCCGATTGTAGGGCTTGATAATGAGGCTTACTCGATAAGAAACATACAAACTTTAACGATTCAGCTAAGTGATAAACGGATTAAAACCGTGAAGCTGAAAAACAACTCCTTCTGGGATCGCGTTCAACGAACTTTCTTGTAAGTAGAACGTTATCCTACTGTTATGTTGGTCGGACATTTAGTGCGGTATTTGGGACAATATCACCTTTTTTTCGATGTTGGCGGACATTTAATCCCTTATTTGATTCCTTTCGTTAAAAATTGACGTGTTTTTCGACGAATAGCGGAATAGGTGTCCGCAAGCAGCCTAAAAACGCCACTTTCGTCACAAATAACGGAAGGAATGTCCGCACTAATGCCCGATTTTTACGAGAATACACGTTACTTGCAATTTATGCTTTTTACACTAAAACCAAATGCGTTATGCCTCTGGTTTTTCGTACATAATTTCTCCGTCTACGATAGTTGCTTGTACGTTTACTTCGTGGAATAATTCCGGATCGTATTTGAACAAGTCTTTTTCCAATATGGTAAAATCCGCCACAAAGCCTGGCTTGATCATACCTCGGTCATGGGCATGATTAATAACATAGGCACTGCCCTTGGTATACAAAGAGATCGCTTCAAAAACCGAAAGCCTTTGGTGACTGCCATACACTTGTCCATCAATGTTTGATCTTCTTGTTACAGCCGCTTGAATCCCTAATAACGGGTTTACCTCTTCAATTGGTGCGTCTGATCCTCCAGCACAAGCAATGCCATTATTTAAATAGGTTTTCCATGGATAGGCATCATTCGTTCTTCTATCACCTAGCCTATCCTTGACCCACGGGAAATCCGATGCAACAAAGGAAGGCTGAATATCCAACACAACAGGAATTTTCTTTAATCTGTCCAATAACCTGTCATTCATAATTTGAGCATGGATGATCCGATCTTTTAAACCATTATGTAATGGATACTTTTCGATACAAGCTACTATCTCCTCAACCGCCTGATCACCTATTGCATGAACAGCTACAGGATGCTCTGTTTTTCGCGCTTTTTGAAACAAAATCTCTAAATTATGCCGCTTATGAATTGGGATCCCGACATTACTAGGATCATCATGGTATGGTTCACTCAACCAGGCTGTCCTTCCTCCTAATGCGCCATCCGAAAATATCTTCATTGCACCAAGAGTAGTAAATTTTCCCCCATCACCATACTGTAAACCTTGGTCTAACATTTCATTAAAAACAAGGTGATGAACTAATAGGTGAGCTCTAAATTTATACTTCTCAGGTAAAACCTTGTGATACGCATTCAATGTTCGTTCAAACCCACCATAATAAGAAAGATCTTCACTATGTCCACCAACTAAACCTAATCGAAGTAGATCTTCAATTGCGACCTTAACAGTTTCCTGTAGTTTATATTCTGATATCTGCGGCATTATTTCCTTTACTAATTCTTGGGCTTGATCCAATAAATACCCGGTTGGCTCCCCTGATTGGTCTCGAATAATTTTCCCACCTTGAGGATCTTCCGTTTCCCTTGTTATCCCTGCTATTTCCAATACTTTTGAGTTAACAATGACAGCATGGCGACATATTCGGGATAATATGATAGGATGTCCACTCGAAATCTCATCTAACTCTGTTTTATTAATAATTCTGGCATCTGTCCATTGATTTTCATTCCATCCATCTGCAATTAACCATTCCTCTGGTTCTAATTCCTGTACTTTTCTTTCTAAAGCTTGTAATACTCCATTTGCAGATTTCATAGATGATAAGTCTAAATGTAACAATTTTTCACCATGACCAATTATATGTAAATGACTGTCGACAAAACCAGGGTACATGGTTGCACCACTCAGATTGTATTCGTCGTCTATGCTTTTCATCCATGTATTTCTTAACTCTGATTCTTTCCCGAGGCCCATGATTGTTCCATCTTCTACATAAACAGCTTCTGCTATCGATGTTTCATCTTCCATTGTGTAAATTGTACCGCCATAAAAGAGTGTACCCATTCTATCACCTAGCCTAATATTCTTCTGTTGATTATGATATAACGATAGCAAAAAGTCATCCATAAGAAAAGGATAGTGCACTTAGCACTATCCTCCATTTTATTATTGATTTGCTTGACCACCCATTTGTTGTTCAGCCATTTGTACAAGACGTTTTGTGATCTCTCCACCAACTGAACCATTAGCACGTGAAGTAGTGTCAGCACCTAAGTTTACACCAAACTCTTGTGCAATTTCAACTTTCATTTGATCTAGAGCTTGGCTTACTCCAGGAACTACTAGATTGTTTGAACTGTTGTTGTTCGCCATTTGCTTTCACCTCCTCTTGACTACATTACTATCATGAACTTTTAGAGGTGAAATCATGCAAAATATTAACTGGTAGTTGTTGTTAATTCATCCAACTGTTATAGTAAATCCTCCAGTTCCTCTTTTTGTTTATCTTTTGCCTCTATCTCAACGGTTTCAATCGATGACAATATTTCCTGAATATCTTGGTCAAACTCTATATTTGCTTCAAATTGCTCTACTTTTTCCAATTTCGGTTTCGTTTTTGGCTGTTTAGGTACAAATACTGTACAACAATCCTCAAAAGGACGAATAGAGATATCATACATATCAATCTCTTCTGAAACTCTGATGATCTCGTCTTTGTCCATTGCGACTAATGGTCGAATAACAGGATAATTGGTTACAGCATTAATCGCGTGCATGCTTTCCATTGTCTGACTGGCTACCTGTCCAAGACTTTCACCAGTTACGAGTGATAAGATTCCTTCTTGTTCAGCAACAGCTTCACTGATACGCATCATCATTCTACGCATCACTGTCATAGAATAACCATGAGGAATCTCACGATGTATTTTCTGCTGTAATGCTGTAAAAGGCACAATATGCACTTTGATCGAATGACCATAGAAAGACAGTTTTTCCGCTAAATCTAATACTTTTTCTTTCGCTCTTTCACTTGTGTATGGTGGTGAATGGAAATGAATTGCTTCCAATTGAACACCACGTTTCATCGTTAAATAACCGGCAACAGGACTATCAATCCCGCCAGATAAAAGCAGCAATGATTTTCCGGAAGATCCTACTGGAAGACCAGCGGCTCCTGGAACCTTTTGCGATGTTAAATAGGTTGCTTCTGAACGAATATCAACGGTAATTTCCAAATCTGGCTGATGAACATCAACTGTGATTCCATCCGTGTTGGACAATAAGTATCCACCAAGCACATGATTAAATTCTTGTGATCCAATTGGGAACTCTTTATTAGAACGCTTGGTTGATACTTTAAAAGTTCTAACATTCTCTGTTTCGGTTAAAAGTTTAAGTGCTTGCTCTTTAATGGCTGTTTCATCATTTTCGACCTTAAGAGCCACACTCATATTTTGAATACCGAATATTTTTTGGCATCTTTCCATGATTGCTTCCGGATTCTCACCATTTAACACGATGTACATGCGGTCACGCTTTTTATCTACTTTAATAGCCGGAAAATTGCGCAATGCTTGACGGACATTTTTAGCTAATTGCGTTGTAAACAATTTTCGATTACGGCCTTTTAATGTAAGTTCTCCATATCTAATTACTATATGATCATATTGCATTGATATCTACCCCATTACTTCACTTAAATTTTTAATAACTTCGGTCAATTTTTGAAAAAAATAATCGATCTCTTCTTTGGTTGTCTCATAAGACATACTAACACGCAAACCGGAAATTGCAATATCCCGATCTTTGCCACAAGCAATAAGCACAGCACTTTCATCCGCACTCTTCGATGAACAAGCAGACTTAGTCGAGATAAAGATATCAAAGTCTTCTAATGCATGTATGACTACTTCAGGTTTTAATCCACGAACAGAGAAATTTACTATATGCGGCGCACTGTCGATTTGGGGTGTATTGATTACAACTCTATCTAACCTTTGTAGTTGTTCTATTAATGCATGCTTTAAAGTAGTTAACTTCTTATGAAGTTCTGATTGCTTTTCTTTAGCGAGACGCATCGCTCTTACTAATGAAACGATCCCAGCAACATTCTCTGTACCTGAGCGTATCCTTCTTTCCTGACCACCACCGTGAGCTAATGAAAACAACTTGACTGTTTGCTTTACATAAAGAACTCCAGTTCCTTTCAACCCATGGATTTTATGACCAGATATCGTACATAAATCCACATGACTTGCTTGAATATTTAATGGGACTTTTCCGTATCCTTGGACATAATCAACATGAAAAAATGCTTTCGGATAGCTATTAACGACTTCGCCTATTTCTTTGATCGGCTGAACCGTGCCTATTTCATTATTTACATGCATGATAGATACTAATATTGTATCTTCACGTATCTCTTTCTTTAGGTTATCTATATCCACTAAGCCTGACTTATCCACATCCAAATAGGTCACTTCAAAACCTAGGGCTTCTAAACCTTGACATGTTTCAATAACGGACGGGTGTTCAATAGAAGAGGTAATAATATGCTTTCCTCTATTTTGATGTTCCAGCGCAATTCCCTTAATCGCTAAGTTATTGCCTTCTGTACCTCCCGATGTAAAGATAATTTCGTTCGGGTTAACCTCTAATAATGATGCAGCTTGTTCTCGAGATTTACGTAATAAACGTTCCGCATCCATCCCAATCCCATGAATCGATGATGCATTACCAAAGTATTCAGTAGATGCTTTCGTAAAGCTCTCTAATACTTGTGGATTTGGTTTTGTCGTAGCACTATTATCTAAATAAATCATCCTTGAACCCCTCTTTTTTCGATTAACATTCGCATATCTTATCATATTTTACCGATCGTGCAAATAAGTTATGCCTGACAAAAGTTTGCTTCTGACAATAGAAAAGATATCCCTATATCAATACAGGAATATCTTCTCGACTTTATTATTCTACCTCAATACCTAACTTCGACATTAATTCATCAATAGAAACTGTATTGTCATCATTCAATTCCAGAGTCATGTTTGCTAAAGATTTTTGAACCTGCTGCGATTGTTCAGATTCAGTATCTGCCCTGCTCGATTCTCCGTTTTGTGCTCCAATGTCAGTATTGTCGGGCATTTTCTTCGATCTAAATATAAAATTAGTCTGTTTGTGATCATGTTTATGTTGCACAGATTCATGTTGATCAGCATATATATAGGTTGTTTGCCCTAAATCTAAATAAAAGAATAGAACAATTCCCCAGGTCGTAACTGTCACCGTAGATAGTGCCATTACTAACCATTTCATGATGTCTTCCCACCTTTGCTATCGCTAATTAGCCATTCGCTGAAATGCTTTATCCATCTCTTCAATTTTTGCCATGGCATTGGGATCAACTTCCTCCAATGCCTTTACCGCTGTTTCTAATGCATTTTCATATTTATAATCTCTAAATAATTGTTCTGCTTCCGATAAATGGGAAGCTAATAATGGATGACTACTTCGATATCGATTTCCATATTGAATAGCAAGCTCTACTAAGCGTGCTTGGTCCAATAACAAATTGGTTTGCTCAACAAAATTATTAACGGATTTAGTCGCCTCCGCAATACTATGCTGCACTTTCCCCATATCTAACGGATGTTTCTGTAACTGTTTTAAAACCACTTCACATTTTTCCGTTGATTCTTCCAATGCATTGATAATAAAAGAAGGAATTCCTGGCATATTACTTTTCTGTAACTTCTTATCGGTATGGATTAATTGTTGCTTTAATTTAGCAATCTGTTCTTTTGCTTCCATTTCATCCTTTCTTAAATCTTTAATTTGTAACTGGAAATCTGCTTGTGCTTTATCTAACTTATCAAGTTCCTCCGAGAAAGCATCCAATTTATCTTTAATTTCTAAATGATTTGCTTTACGATCTTCATATTCAGTTTCAATTTGTTCAAATTGATTTTCTGTTTTAGCAAGCCATTTTTCAATACTAAGGAACAATTCTAGATCAGCCTCTTCTAAATAGTATGTTTGTTGTAATTCTTTAATCTCATTAGAAGTGCTTTCTACCTGCTGTTGAATATCAATTAAATGTTGTCTCGCATTCGGAAATTGACTTTCTACAATTGATTTTGACTTTGCTTCTTTTTCCAATAACTGAAACATTTCATTCAGACGTTCTTCCATTTGTTCTAATGATTCTTCAATTTTATTTGTCTCACCGTTATCTAATTCTTTTATCGCATTTTTTAACATATTTTCATATTGCTTTAATTCTTTTTCAAAGCCAAACTGCTGTACACGATAACCTTCTTCTTCCATTTCAGCCATACCTCTAAGCAAGTCTTTCATCTGCTCTGGAATTTGTTGTTTGCATTGGCGATAGATACCTGGAAAAGCACTGATTCTTTCTTCTATATTTTCTATTTCGTCTTTTAGTGCTTCAATTAAATCTTGTGCCTCCATATAATTTCCGTCATCTGTTAACATGGAGTACTCTGCTAAGCGTTTCTCCAACTTCGTTAATTCTGATTCAAAAACAATTTCTGCTCGACCAAATTGCGTACGATTATGTAAGAGGTATTTCTTCAGTTCTTTAATTCTCGGATTTAATTCTTTAATCTCCTGTCGAACATATTTCTCTGAATTAAGTAAATGATCAAGTTCCGTATACATGTCTTCAATATTCTTTTCAATATTTTGCAAAGTCTTTTCAACATGTTGCAGATTTTTCTTCGATGCATTAATTCGAAACCTATCTGCAGCTTCTTCTGCATCTAACAAATATTCCTCCATATCTGGCAGTTCTCTTGTTAGAATGAAGTCCCAGTTTTCTTTCCAGCTTTCAAATTTTTCTTGTGTTTCACCTGACAAATTTAGCTGTTTTACTTTGGCCAATTCTGCCGTAACATTTCGATTCATAATATCCATCTTCCATGCTTCCAGGCGATCGACATTATCATAGACCTTTTTCCTAAAGATTAGTCCAATAACAAGTAATACAATAATAATAAGAATTCCACCGATCACGAATTCCAACATAAGTAATCCTCCTTCAAAACAACCGATAGCTTGTATATGTATAGTTAAATTTCCTTATATTTTTAGACGAGTTTATTGTTACTTGTTATGATACCATGTTTCTACACCTTTTTGCTAAAAATTTTACTATTTTTGAATATTTTTATCGAAATCTGTTTTTTCCTATAATAAGTTTGATGATTTGTCACTTAAGTCAATGTGTTGTATGATAAATAAAATTCATATTGAGGAGTGGGGACATATGTTTGAAACACAAAGTTATAACGGTGCTAAACAGAAAGATTATCCAATCGTTATTAAGCAATTAGATGCCCTTTTACATGACGAGCCAGATGTAATTGCAAATTTATCTAATGCATCGGCATTATTAAACCAATTTTTAGAAGATGTGAACTGGGTAGGCTTTTATCTTTGGAAAGACGACGAATTAGTGTTGGGACCATTTCAAGGGCTACCTGCATGTGTACGAATTAAAAGTGGCAAAGGAGTATGTGGAACAGCTGTTGCGGAAAAGAAAACCCAACTGGTAGCAGATGTACACCAATTCCCTGGTCACATTGCATGTGATGCAGCAAGCCAATCAGAAATCGTTGTACCCATTATTAAAGACGGTGAAATTTTCGGTGTATTAGATATTGATAGCCCTAATAAAAATCGCTTTGATGAAACAGACAAGAAATATTTAGAACAATTCGTTCAAATTTTAGAAAAATATATTTAGCCCACATATAGCTGTTGACATTACTTCCCTTGCATCATATAATGGACTTTGTGTAAAAAAGGTAGCCTATGTGAACCGCTGGCTGACCATTTTGTTCCTCACTGGAAAAGCTAAAGCGAGGTGCATCGTGTAACTCTCTGCTACTAGGGCGAGGATGCATGAAAACAAAATGGCTGTCGAGATAGGGACACACTGTCTTATTTTATGCAAAATTCATATATAAAGGAGAAGATGCACAATGGCTCGCTATACAGGTTCTGTATGGAAAAAGTCTCGTCGTCTTGGTATCTCATTAACAGGTACTGGTAAGGAGTTAGACAAACGTCCTTACGCACCAGGTCAACACGGACCTAATCAACGTCGTAAACTATCTGAATATGGTTTACAATTACAAGAAAAACAAAAGCTACGTTTCATGTACGGAGTGAACGAACGTCAATTCCGTAATCTATTTGATGCAGCTGGTAAAATGAAAGGTATCCACGGTGAGAACTTCATGATCCTTCTTGAATCTCGTCTTGATAACCTGGTTTACCGTCTAGGTCTTGCACGTACTCGCCGTCAGGCTCGTCAATTAGTAAACCATGGTCACATTACTGTAGATGGAGGTCGCGTTGACATTCCTTCTTACCAAGTAAAACCTGGTCAGGTAATCGGTGTTCGTGAAAAATCTCAAAAGCTAGATATTATCGCTGATGCTATTGAGGCTAACACTTTCACACCTGAATTTGTATCATTCGACGCAGACAAACTAGAAGGTACTTACACTCGCTATCCAGAGCGTTCTGAATTACCTGCAGAAATTAACGAAGCGCTTATTGTTGAGTTCTACTCTCGTTAATTTCAGAGCATATTTTTTAGCAGTTTTAAAAACCCTAGGAACCTTGTCATATCAAGTGTTCTAGGGTTTTTGTTTGTTTTTAGAGTTTTCTAGAACAGCGTAAATGTTATTACAAAGCTGCAATTGAGGCGATAGTCATTATTATTAATATAAAAGACGCTCCAAACCAGAGTGTATTTTTATCCGTATCCTCTTCATATTTTACTTTTTTTATGATTGATACCAAATTCAAACAGAAAATAATACAATAAATTGGTAATAAATAAAATCCAAACATAGCAAAAAACTGAACCATAGAAAACCCTACCTTGAATATTTTTATTTACTATTATCGCACTAATCAATTTCTTATATATGTAGTTCTATAATATCTCTCACTATAAAAAATCACAAGACAACTATTTTCGGAGAATCTTCCCATCACTTTTCCTTTGTTAACTCATCGATCAGCTTATCCAAATAGTGAACTACCGTCATGGTTGTTTTTTTAAGATCTTCTACTCAAATACCGCTATCACACCTTTAATGAAAGTCCGTGAAGACTCAGAGTTTCCTTAAAGATGGATGCAAAGCCTGTTTATTATGCCAGTTGTCCTTCCAACTCTTCCTGGCTATACCCTGTAAACCAAAAGAGCCTTTCATAAATAATTTCGACAAAAAGGGCAAATATTCCTGCTTTTAGTTAACTGAAATTTTACAACCATTATGGATCTATTCCACAAAAAATCGAACGTTACTGTAAAATGATAGTTCATTTGAAATGCCACTGAAGCAAAGTTTCCAATAAGCCTCTCAGTTCCTATTAATAACCTACACATAATTCTGTCACCTGCTTATAATACAGTAATCATTTTATAGATAAGAATGATACAGAAAGGCTGAAGAGAGCGTGATTATTTTTGATAAAGAAGCTACGAACCCTGAGAACCCAGTTTTTTTGCATATACCGAAAACAGGTGGAAAGACTTTGTGGGACTTATTCGAAAGACAACAAGATACTATCCATGTTTGGCACAATAGGTATTTCAAGCAATATCAAAAACCAATTCGCTTTTTCACGTTTCTAAGAGATCCAGCTGATCGTGTTATTTCTACTTATTATTATATAAGAAGTTATCAACGAGATGCCTTATATCAAAAAGTTAATGAAATGACCTTGCAAGAATTTGTCGAATATATGCAAAATGAAAACATAGAAAACCAACCATATAACAAAAGCGATATTCGTAATATTCGTTATAGAACGGTTAACCTCGCGACACGATATGTATCCGGGGGTGATCCCAATGATTTAGAAAAAGCGAAACATCATATCACCAAACATTTTGACTTAGTAGGATTTACAGACATGTATCTTGAATCTTTGTTTTGTATGCATCAAATTTATGGTTGGCATTTTGCATCTATTAATAGAAAAAATAAAACAAACAACAGACCGAAGATGGATAGCATTGCTCCAAACATCATTCAGTCTATTGAACAAGTCAATCATCATGATAAAGAACTATATGAATGGGCAAAGCAGCATTTCATTAAAAAGTTGAACTCTCTTGATAAAGATACACAAAAGGAATTAAACAAATGGATCAAGCAATTCAATACCTGAATGTTCTGTAAACGTAAAATACCCCCACCTAAATTAGATGGGGAGATTTTTATTCACATATTAATAGTCAAAAATCATTTATCAATGCTATTGAACTCTATCTCGTTTTAACCGAAGAAGGAAAATAACGCTCTTTCAAACGAGTGGAAATAACCTCTAAGATAATAGCAATAATTAATATGGCATATGTAATAAAACCAACTTCTCGTAAATCAAAATAGAAACCAGAGGCCATGAACAGTTCAAATCCAATACCACCTGCTCCGGCAGCCGCACCCATTGCAACTGCTACAGAAAAGTTTATCTCAAAACGTAAAAACGTCCAAGACAATAAATAAGTGAAAGTGGATGGCAGGACACCATTGATGACAATATGCCACCAACTAGATCCTGTTGCTCGTAACGCTTCAATTATCCCCGGATTCACTTCCTCAAATGATTCAGAAAATGCTTTTACCAAATAAGCTACGGAGTGGAACAACATCCCAAGTACTGCTGCTTCACTTCCAAGACCAGCAGCAATAGCAAAAATTAACACCCATAGTACTGTTGGCACTGCACGAATAAATGCTACTACAACCCGAACAGTATTGGATAGCCAAGGTTTGGAGAGATTTTCCGCTGCCATTAAGGCAAGAAAGAAGGCAATTATCGCACCAAAAATCGTTGCTAACACACCTAAGCCAAGAGTTACTCCTACTTGATAAAACGCTTCGCCCCAGCTAAAATGACTTAACCCTGGTTCCAAAAACATCACTCGAATATTGTGGAGTGTGTCTGTAAATGCACGTTCTAACTGAAGTCCTGTATAATCAAAGAAGAAAAAAGCTAATATCGTTAACGCAGTGAGCACCCATATCGTCCATTTCACGACAGCATCCATTTTATTCCCAGATTTAATATTAATTTGACCGTTTCTCTTACGCTTAATAAGAGCCGGATCGAGTTCTTTCACCATCTCCATTATAAGATCACCCTCCGTATTTTATTAGATACTAATTCAATGGCAATAACGGCGATAATAATGGTAAATGTAATGAGTGCAACTAGGTTATAATTCATATTTTTATAATAAAGATCAAACATGTATCCAATACCAGTACCTGTCAAGATCCCAACCAATGTAGCACTACGAATATTAGTCTCAATCATAAATAAAATCCAGCTAAGCATCTGCGGTAGGCTTTGTGGAATAACAGCTTTACTAATCATATGAAAATAGGTTGCACCTGTCGCAGTAAGTGCTTCAACAGAACTTTGATTGGCTTCATCTACCGATTCAATAAATGCCCTAGTCAAGAAACCCACTGTAGCAACAAATAAAGCCAAAAAGCCGGTTACAGAATTTTGTCCGAACGAGATTAGCAAGATTAGTGACCATGCAACAACCGGAATATTTCTTGAAAACGAGGCGATAAATCTAGCGATAACACTAAATGTTTGATTCACTTTCGTAGTTTTTGATCCCATTATTGCTAGAAAAAGTGATACTATGGCCGCCAATGTCGTAGCAGCAATCGACATAAAAATGGTTTCCCCTAGTTTTTCTAGTATCTGAGGCAGTTTTTCCAAAGACTCCTGGGTGATTAAGAGATTAGAGAATATCCAACTAAACGCAGCTGGTATCGTTGCAATGCTTTCGATTAAATTAAACTTCGTTATGAAAGAAGATAAATAGGTGATCATAATGATGAGAATTAAAAAGATCGTTGTTTGCCATTTATTCTTGCGCATTTGCTTTGCGTCCATGTTATCTACTCCCTTAAACCGTTATTAATTCTCTTGATTCAATTCCATAAATATTTTCAATCTGCTCACCATAAAGAAGTTTACTAGGACCATCAAAAACAATTTCACCTTGTTTTAAGCCAATAATTCGACTGGCATATTCCTTTGCTACTTCCACTTGATGGAGGTTAACAATACAAGTAATTCCCATTTCCGTACTAATCGATTTTAAATAATCCATAATTACTTTGGAGGAATTTGGATCTAAAGAGGCAATCGGCTCATCACAAAGAATCAATTTCGGCTCCTGAATAAGCGCACGACATATTCCGACACGCTGTTGCTGACCACCGCTTAATTGGTCACAGCGTTTGTATGCATGCTCTGAAATCCCAAGCTTCTCTAATAGATAAAAAGCCTGTTCCTTTTCTTGTTCTGTAAATCTACCAAGTACACCTTGGATCGTTGATTTATAACCGAAACGACCGTGGAGTATGTTTTCTATCACTGTTAAACGTGGCACAAGATTATAATGCTGAAAAATCATTCCGATATTCGTACGCAACTTTCGCAATTCCTTCTTTTTCATTGCACCTACATCTAACCCATTAAACATGACTTTCCCTTCATTAATCTCCACTAAGCGATTTATACAGCGAAGCAAGGTTGACTTTCCTGCACCAGAAGGGCCAATAATCGATAAGAATTCTCCGGCTTGCACCTCAAAATTAACATCCTTTAAGACTTTGGTTTCCCCATCATAAAACTTACTTAGTCCTTCCACTTTAAGTAATGACATGGAACAAACTCCTTTTTCATTTTATTTAGAAAATATGGAGTATGCATTACTCATGCATACCCCTCTTGGGCTTTTTATTAATTTTGAGAAAGTTCACGAATTGGATTGAACCACTCGTCCTCTACCGGAACAAACCTTTCTTGATCTGATTTAGAGAATAAGCCAGATGCGTCAGAATCTTCTGGTACAAAGATATCCTCATTATTTGCCATTTCATCAGAGGCAAATACTTCTTGAATGAGATCATAATCTTCTTGTCCCAATGCATCCATATTAGCAACAAATGGTGCATTTAATACTGGTGTAACACTCATTAACATAAACTCACTACCAGTCACGGTATTAAATGGTTCTGCCGCGTCGTCTTTAACTCGATATACACTACCGACTGTATTTTCTTCACCTTCGGCAACTTCCACATAATTGTTTACACAAGAATCACAAAACGCTGCAACATCCGCACTATCATTTAATAGGTTGACAGCTGAACCTTGATGAGAACCCCCAAACAAGACTTGTGAGAAAAGTGGTCCGCCTTCCATTAAATCTTCCTCTGTTAAATCCTTGTCAGCGAAATGCCCTATTATCGTAGAAGAAGGCACAACAAACCCAGAAGTTGAGCTGTTAGAGACAAAAGAAAATCTTGTGTCTTCAAGAGTATCTAATGAAAACTCTCCATCCACTTTGTAGTCATCTTGATCTTCAACTTTCACCGCCAGCCAGCTGTGATACATGGCATCATCTAAAGTACCGGACGGACCAGTAGATACAACAATTGGCTGAATAGCTTCGTTCTGATCACTAGCCTCGATATAACCTTGCGCCCCCATAAATGCAACGTCTGCATTATTATTAACAATCGTTTCAATCGCAATTGCATAATCAGTCGTTAAATGATGTTCTACTTCTTTACCAGTTGCTTCAGCAATTGCATCACCAATTGCATCACGTGCTGTTTTTAAATCATTACCAGATTCATTTGGATACCAGACAATATCAATGACATCATCCGAACCTGTTTCCTCCCCTTCTGCATTTTCCGAACAAGCTACTAACATTACAGTAACTACAAGGAACACAACACCAAGAAACCATTTTTTTTGCATGATATTTCCCTCCATGATTCGTAAGTAGTTTTTCCATTTTTAAACTGAGTTGTATCTTCTACCTGAAGCTAGTCACATTAAATCATAAACCATGGAAGTTTTGGACAAATTTACTATCTTTTCACATATAATTAAGATTATTCACATTATTTAAACAAAGTATTTACAAGTTATATTCAACTACAAACAATACGCAAAACGAGCAAAACCCACCGGTCCTTTATTAAAGGCTAATTTAAGATCTGCTCTACAACGCTAGCATGAAATAATACGGTTGCTTTTATAATGACAAGTAGCAATTTTCACTTTGTCCATTGTAAAAAGTCAACCTATTACTTATGACAAGAGTTGTTACACCTCTTCATAGCGGGGACTCATTACGGAGACTCCTGCGGGAATAGCACGAGCCGAAAATCCACTTTGCAAAGTTAGTTGAGGCCATGCCGTGGAAAGCGAAGTAATTAGTCGGAGCGTTGCAAATATACATCAAACATTTCAAGATAACTACTTCGATTAACACGGTCATTGCGCTGATTTTATACTTTCTGGTCTTATAAAAAAAGCAGTCGATTTAGGAGTACACTTGAATTCGTTGTACTCTTAAGTCGAACTGCTTATCAGGCTAAAAATATGTTTTTAATATTATTTTTTCTCTTCTTGTGCTCCCCACCAAGAAATGTTTTTTAAACCTTTTATATTCTTGTAGTGGAATTTTGGATCTGTTCCTTGTTTTCTCTGTTTCACATAATCTTGCAGTACATCTATTGCAATTTTACTTAATAATAAAATTGCAATTAAGTTGACTACAGCCATCATTGCCATAAAGAGGTCTGCCATATCCCAAACAATCTGGATAGATGCCAATGAACCGAACATGACCATCCCTAAAACGACAACACGATAAACGTTAACCCATATTCCCTTTGGATTTAAGAAACTGACATTCGTCTCACCATAATAATAGTTACCAATTACAGAACTAAAGGCAAAGAAGAAGATCGTGATCGCTAAGAAAATCGATGCCCAATCCCCTACATGTGCACTTAAGGCAACCTGTGTCAACTGAATACCATCTTCTGATGCTTGATGAAAATTATCATAGAGAATGATAATAAAGGCTGTTAAACTACAAATGACAATCGTATCAAAAAATACTGCCAGTGATTGTACAAGTCCTTGTTTAACCGGGTGATTGACTCCTGCAGTTGCAGCTGCGTTAGGCGCACTACCCATACCACCTTCATTGGAAAAGAGTCCGCGACGAATACCATACATCATTGCTGCACCAGCTCCACCACCAAATACTTCTTCTAATCCAAATGCATTCTTAATGATCATCATAAACACATCTGGAATCGCTGTAATATTGGTGAATACCACATAAAGTGCAACAGCCATATATATTACTGCCATAATAGGTACAATCACTCCTGCAACAGAAGCAATACGTTTAATACCACCAAAAATAATTAATCCCGCTAATACAACGAGTATAATACCTGTCCACACCTTATCAACATTAAACGCTTGTTCTACTGCAGCTGAAATCGTATTGGCTTGTACAGCATTAAAAATAAAGCCAAATGTAATGGTTATCAAAATCGAAAATAAAATCCCCATCCATTTCTGTCCTAAAGCTTTTTCCATATAATAAGCCGGTCCGCCTCTGAAACCATCTTTATCTGGAACTTTATAAACTTGGGCAAGTGTACTCTCGATAAATGCAGTTGCCATTCCAATTAATGCGATCACCCACATCCAGAACACTGCACCAGGTCCACCAATTGCAACGGCTAACGCTACACCAGCTAGGTTACCTGTCCCAACTCTTGATGCGATCGTAATACTGAATGCTTGGAAGGCATTGGTTCCTTTTTTACCGCTTTGCTCGACTGCTTCTTCTGAAATAACTTTAAACATATCTCCGAATAAGCGAAATTGAACAAAATTAGATCGAAGTGTAAAAAATAAACCTGCACCTATCAATAAGTAAATTAATACGTAATCCCATAGAATCAGGTTACCCCATTCGACTATTTTGGAAGCTATCCATTCTAGTTTGTCCATGATGTTCCACTCCTTCCCTATGAAAAAACTATCCCTAAATTACATAATATAATATACATCCTCCAAAAAAACAAGTAAATCCCTTATCCAATGGATGGAAAAGGGATATGTAGCTATTTTGAAACAGCTTGTTCTTTCATCAATCTGTTTGCAACAGACTCTGTAAATTCAATCGTTGTCTTTGGTACGACCGACTTTAATATACTATTTATCATCGGTGCCATCATACCACCAGCGGATATAGATAAACACCCAGTGACATTCGTTCTTTCAGCAGTAATTTTCTGCGCTTGAAAATAACCACTTCCCTCTAAGTTTTCACTTATTCCCTCTAACTTAAACCTGACACTGGTTGGTGCCACCCATTCTATTATGTTTACTTTGAGCCCTATCTTCTTTTGCAACTTACCAACATCACCTTTAAAATGCCACGTCGAATGATGGTCATCAATAATCTTGTGGTCGATATACCCCGGGGCTAACGGTGCCCACCGGTTTATATCGCTGACAAACTCCCAAACCTTCTCAATCGGCAAATCCAACTGGACAAAATGTGTTCCATTTGGCATTTAAATCCCTCCTCATCATTTCATATGTAGAACTTTGAACAATCATTCACATTTTTGTATTTAATTTATGTAAAAAGGTATATTCTTCTCTATGGAGTTATACACTACCAATAGCTTATCGCTAATCGGAGGATACTAGGCATGTATAAGAAACAGGAACGCTGGTTAATCATTTTAGCTTTTTTTGTTGCATTTGTGATTGGTTTATCAATACTAGGACGTATTTTTTCAGGATGAGAGGGAGTAACTATGGAAAGTGAACAAGCTGTCTTTTTCAGTAGACTATTAACTGAATTAACACTTTCATTCCACATTATATATGCAACGATTGGTGTAGGGATTCCGTTTCTTATATTTATCGCACAGTGGCTTGGCATAAAGAAACAGGATGAGCACTACATTTTATTAGCTAGAAGATGGACGAGAGGTTTCGTCATCACCGTTGCTGTTGGAGTCGTCACAGGGACAGCAATTGGTTTACAACTTAACTTACTTTGGCCTACCTTTATGGAGTTAGCTGGACAGGCAATAGCACTCCCTTTGTTTATGGAAACATTCGCCTTCTTCTTTGAAGCTATTTTTCTTGGAATTTACTTGTATACGTGGGACAGGTTTCGTGACCAACGGAAGCATATGTTACTGTTAGTTCCTGTAGCAATAGGTGCTTCGTTTTCTGCCGTTTTTATTACGATGGTCAATGCCTTTATGAATGCACCACAAGGATTTGAACTAATGAATGGTGAACTTATTAACGTTGAACCGCTTGTTGCCATGTTTAACCCAGCAATGCCGACTAAAGTTGCCCATGTTGTAGCAACAGCATACATGACGTCTGCTTTTGTGTTAGCGGCAATTGGCGCCTTCCGTATGCTAAGAGGCTCTAACCATATCTACCACAAAAAAGCTCTTTTACTGACACTGAAAGTTGGACTAGTATTCTCCATAGCTTCAGCTGTTATTGGAGATTTTGCTGGTAAGTACCTCGCGGAATACCAACCAGAAAAGTTAGCAGCAATGGAGTGGCACTTTGAAACAGAGGAACAGGCATCATTGACATTGTTCGGATTTTTAGCCAATGGAGAAGAGATTAAATTCTCGCTAGAGGTTCCTTATGCATTAAGTATTCTTGCGCATGGCAACCCAAACGCAGAAGTAATCGGCTTAGACCAGTTTGCAGAAGATGAGATCCCTCCACTCTACATCCACTATTTATTTAACATTATGGTTATGATCGGTATGATTACAATGATAATCGCATTATTTTACATTGTTGGTAATGCCTTAAATAGAACATTTGTCAGGAACAGATTTTTTCTATGGCTGATAGTAAGTACAGGACCATTATCAATGGTCGCCATTGAAGCTGGGTGGTGGTTAGCTGAAGTTGGCAGACAACCATGGGTATTACGTGGTATCTTACGAACAGAAAATGCTGCTACGACAAGTAATCATGTCGATTTAATGCTTTTTCTCTTTATTGGACTATATATCGTACTCGGGTTAGCGAGTGTTATTGTCTTAACACGAATGTTTAAAAACAATCCAGTAGAGCGAGAACTATTGGATCAACAAAGAAACGGAAGGTGAACTACATGTCCTATGAAATCATTGGTATTGTAGTGCTATGGCTATTTTTATTCGGATATATTATCGTGGCCTCGATCGACTTCGGAGCAGGGTTCTTTCATGCCTACAGTGTCTTAACTAATAAACATCACATTATAAGTAAAATTGTCCAACGCTACCTTTCACCGGTCTGGGAGGTTACCAATGTTTTTCTAGTGTTTTTCTTCGTTGGCATTGTAGGTTTCTTTCCGAGTACAGCTTATTATTATGGAACCGTCTTATTAGTGCCTGCCAGTTTGTCGCTCATCCTATTAGCAATTAGAGGTGCTTATTATGCCTTCACTACTTACGGCAAATTAAGAAGTAATTTTTGGACTTACTTATATGGTTTTTCTGGCTTATTCATCCCTGCCTCGCTTTCGATTGTATTAACCATTTCTGAAGGCGGGTTTATTGAGAAAAATAATAACGAACTTTCCTTACAATACACTCCTTTATTTGCGAGTCCGTTGACATGGAGTATTGTGATTTTAAGTTTAACTTCTGTGCTTTATATTTCCGCTGTTTTTCTTACTTGGTACGCTAATAAGGCAAAAGATCGGCCAGCAACTGTTCTATTAAGGAAATACGCTTTAGTGTGGGCTGGTCCTGCTATTATAACTGCTACTGGGATTATTGTTGAATTGCGAACCCATAATCCGGTTCATTTTCAAAGAATGCTTGACCTATGGTGGATGTTTGCAATTTCGGGAATATTGTTTATCGCAACCGTCTATTTAATATGGCAAAAAAGATCTTATGGTCTTGCTTTTTTCTTACTTACGGGTCAATTTTTTATTGCTTTCTATGCTTATGGAATCTCTCATTATCCTTACTTGCTTTATCCATATTTGACTATAGATGAAGGTTTCACAAGTGAAGGCATGGCCATTGCATTAATCATCGCTTTTATTGCAGGATTTTGCTTATTAATTCCTTCACTATGGTTATTATTACGTTTATTTCTTTTCAACAAGGATTACGTGGAGGGCAAGTTAAAGTGAACTTTTCATCTGTGTCTTTTTAATCCTCATGGATGGTAGTGGACGTATCATCCTGTGGATCTAAAACTAGGAGGTATCTCACATATGAACGAATTTCTTTACTTCTATGCACCATTTATTATACTGATCATCAGTATTATTTTTACATTTTGGTTCGTCGCAAAAAATACCAAAATAAAATAAGAATAACCAGGCTTGAGAATTCTCAAGCCTAGTTATTCTCCTAGATTATTAAAAACGAATTAAAAAGTATTTTTTCTTTCCTCTTCTAATAATCGTAAATTTATCTTCGATTCGGTCTTCCTCTGTTAATTGATGCGTTAATTCTTGATTCCTAATACCATTAATGTAGATGGCACCATTCTTAATATCTTCACGCGCCTGACGCTTGGAAGAGGAAATATTAGCTTCCACCAATAAATCAATTAAGCCAATTTCTTTATTCTCTATAGTCACAGAAGGTACATCTTTAAACCCTTGCTCAATTTCAGCAGCATTCAAGCTTGTTAAATCCCCACTGAATAAAGCTGCTGTGATTTTCTGTGCTTGTTTTAATGCTTCTTCGCCATGAACCAGTTTGGTCATTTCTTCTGCTAAGCGTTTATGCGGGATGCGTTTTTCCGGAGCTTCTTCTAACTCTTTCTCTAAAGCTGCTATTTCATCAAAATCAATAAACGTAAAGTATTTAATAAACCGGATTACATCACGATCATCGGTATTAATCCAGAATTGGTAAAATTCATATGGTGTTGTTTTCTCCGGATCAAGCCATACTGCTCCACCAGCAGTTTTCCCGAATTTGGTTCCATCACTCTTGGTAATCAAAGGCACTGTTAAACCGTATACTTCTGCTTCTTCTTCCTCGTTTTCAAATCGTTTACGACGGATTAATTCCATCCCTGCGGTAATGTTCCCCCATTGATCACTACCACCAATTTGCAGTGTGCAATTTTCTTTTTCGTATAGATTCAGAAAGTCGAACGATTGCAGCATCATGTAACTGAACTCTGTAAAGGAAAGGCCCCCTTCCAATCTGGATTCTACTGAATCTTTAGCTAGCATATAGTTGATACTAAAGTGTTTACCGATGTCACGCAAAAATTCAATGAAGGTCAAACTCGCTAGCCATTCATGATTATTACGAGCTACAGCACTATTTTCCCCTTGATCAAAGTTTAAAATGCTTGCCAACTGTTCTTTAATTTTTTCACTAAATCCTTTTACTACTTCTGGACTATTTAAAGATCTTTCCGTTGAACGGCCACTTGGATCACCAATTAAACCTGTTCCACCACCAATTAAAGCAATTGGACGATGACCAGCTTTTTGGAATCTTTTCAACATTAAAACCGGTAATAGATGTCCAATATGTAAGCTGTCTGCTGTAGGATCAAAACCACAGTATAAGGTGACAATATTGTTATCTAAATGTTTTCTTAAACCATCATCGTCAGTTGTCTGTTGAATCAGGTCTCTTTTTGCCAATTCGTCTAAAATATGCATTTTAATAAAACACTCCTTTTTTGTTAGTAAAAAAAATCCATAAAAAAAACTCCTCCCTCATATAAGGGACGAGATATTCGCGGTACCACCCTTGTTGCAATTCTAATGAACTGCCACTTAAGGAAATAACGATGCAGACCACACCGTCTTCATTCATTATGAAGATACTCCAGAACGTAATTCATGGTAAGATTATTTACTGACTTGCACCAACCGCCAGCTCTCTATAAAAGGGAATCTTCCACTACTTCAATCCTTCATCGTATTATGGATGTTTAATTGTTATATCATTATTAGCATATTCGTAATAAAAATGCAATATTTTTTTGGTAAATTTATAACAAAACTAATTGACTGTTGTGCTATAATATGTAGTGGATTATTTAGGAGGGTATCGAATGGACATAAAAGATTTTTTTCATAATATGTGGCAGTCTATGAAAGAAACTTGGAATAAAAATATTATTCAAAGATCTACGAGAATTAGCTATCATATCATTTGGAATATTGTATTATTCTTTATTACGATTGGTATTGTTGGTGGATTTTTCGTTGCCGGTCTTGGTGCAGGTTATTTTGCATCCTTAGTTGATGACGAAGAAATCCAAACGGAAGAACAAATGGCAAGTGCTATTTATAACTATGAAGAAACATCTGAATTATATTTCGCCAATAATGAATTCCTGTCAGATGTTAGCTCTGAATTATTACGAGATGAAACATCTCTTGAAAATGTAAGTGAATATGCACAAAATGCTGTTATCGCTACAGAAGATGAATATTTTGAAACACATAATGGCATTGTTCCGAAAGCGATTTTTCGAGCGATGTTCCAAGAGATTACCAACTCCTCTACCAAGTCTGGTGGAAGTACATTGACGCAACAAATTGTCAAAAATCAAATCTTAACAAACGAAGTCTCTTTTGAACGAAAAGCTAAAGAAATGCTCCTAGCGATGCGATTGGAACGCTTCTTTGAGAAAGATGATATATTAGAAGCATATTTAAACATTGTACCATTTGGTCGAAACGCTTCGGGTCAAAACATAGCAGGTATACAAACCGCTGCGGATGGTATATTCGGTGTCAATGCCGAAGATTTAAACCTTCCACAAGCAGCATTCATTGCTGGTCTTCCTCAAAGTCCATCTTATTATACACCATTCCTAAACGGTGGTGGATTAAAAAGTGAAGAAGGTCTGGAGCCTGGGCTAAATCGGATGCAATCTGTTTTAAGTAGAATGTTAGAAGCAGGATACATTAATGATGAGGAATATCAGGACGCATTAGAATATGATATTGTCGCTGACTTTAAAGAACCCGAAGATTCCGTTCTGGAAAAATATCCTTATTTAATGCGTGAACTACAAGATAGAGCTGTTGATATTTTAGTTGAAGTTTTAGCGGAACAAGATGGTTATACGAAAGAGGATTTAGAATCCAGTGATATTTTACAAGAAGAATACGAGATAAGAGCAAGTCGTGAGATTGGTAGCAATGGTTATAAAATACACTCCACCATTGATAAAGAAATCTACGATGTTTTTCAAAAAGTTGCTCGTGAATATGATAATTACGGAAGAGATAAACTAGCTAGAAATGAAAATACAAACGAGCCGATTATGATTGAAGACCCAGATACTGGTGAAATGAAACAATTAGGCGAACAACCTGTTCAAGTTGGCAGTGTATTGATTGAAAATAGTACAGGGAAAATATTAAGTTTTGTCGGTGGTCGTGATTTCGAGAAATCTCAACAAAATCATGCGACAAATGTAGCACGACAATTTGGTAGTACGATGAAGCCTATTGCCGGTTACGGTCCTGCGATGGAGCTAGGTGTTGTTCAACCAGGTTCTGTCATTGCGGATGTAGCAAAAACTTATGGTGATGATTATACACCAGGAAACTATTCTCAACGTTATTATGGTTTAACCTCTGTTAGAGAAGCGTTATACCGGTCACATAACGCTACAGCTGTTTCCGTTTTTAATGAAATCAGAGGTCCTGAATTAGCCAGAAACTTCCTTTGGAAAATGGGATTAGAAGATATAACAGAAACCCAAACTAGTTTAGCAGCTACTGTCTTAGGTACTATCGAATTAACAGTAGAAGACAATACAAATGCATATGCAACTTTTGGTAACTTAGGTGAATTCGTTGAAGGCTATATGATTGAAAAAATTGAAACAAAAGATGGCGAAGTTATTTATCAACATGAATCGGAGCCTACTGAAGTTTTTAGTCCGCAAACAAGTTATTTGATGATTGACGTGATGCGCGATGTGCTCACACGTGGTACTGGTACTGCTGCCAGAGCCAACCTAGCTAATAAAAGTGTCGATTGGGCCGGAAAGACGGGAACAACTAATGATTATCGTGATACATGGTTTATTGCAACCAATCCGAATGTAACACTTAGTAGTTGGATGGGCTATGATTATAGACAAAAGTTAGACAGAGACGGTTATAGTACCCGTAATAATACTTTCTGGGCAAAACTAGTCAATGCTGCTACTGAAGTTCGACCAGAATTAATGGCACCTTCTGAAAAATTTGAAAGACCAGGTGGTATTGTTTCCAGATCATATTGTGCTGTCTCAGGACTGTTACCATCAGATGAGTGCAGTGAGCTTGGATTAGTTCAATCAGATATTTATAATGCTGATTATCTTCCTTCTAAAGAAGATTATAGTCTTATTAAAGAAAACTACGCTACCATTGACGGTGACGTAGTACTGGCAGGTGAAAATACACCAGATGAGTTTTCTGATGGAGATGGTGTAAGCTTTAACCCTGAATGGTTGGAAGATATGGGCTATGATAAACTAGCAAATATTAAACAACTAACAGCAGGTAAAGGCGGTGCATGGGAAAAAATTAAATATCCTAGTGATGACAATGAGGTAAAAAATGATGGAAATGCACCAAGTGCCCCTACTTCCTTAAAGTTAAATGGTCAAAAACTGAATTGGAATAAATCAAAGAGCTCTGATGTGGTTGGGTATCGCATCTATCGAGCAAGTGATCCTGATTCTAATGATTTTCAGCGGGTTGGCTCTACCGCTGATACATCATTTTCCATTCCTGGCAGTAAAGCAGTCTACCAGGTTAAGGCCGTTGATTATTTTGGACAAGAGTCTAAGCCGAGTAACGTAGTAGAAAAAGGAGATTTCTCAAAACCAGAAGAAGATGACGACGAAGACAAAGATGATGAAAAACCTAAGAAAAAGAACAACAATTCTGGTAACAATGGATCTAATAATAATTCAGGTGACAATAATAACCGAGATGAGCAATCCGATAATGAGTCTCAACCAGATCAAGATCAAGACCAAGATCAAGACCAAGAGCCAGAGCAACCACAAACAGAAGACAGTTAGTGATGATTAAGAATCAAAGAACTCTTATCCTAGCATGGATAAGAGTTCTTTTCTTTACTAGATATACATTGGGTGTTTATCCACACAAGTGCCCAGAAACTAGACGGGCAACTAAGCTTTTCTTGCTGTTCACTGCTTTCATTCTACGTTATAATGATATAAAGTGAGAATATGATCAGTAAGGGTTTTAACCCCCACTGATCATTAGCGAAACTTATCAGGGTGTTAGCATCTGTTCCCCACACTTAGCTTCTTGGTGTTACTTGAAGCTTGAAGTGGGGGTATTACAGACGTTTGGCACCGTGAAAAATGGAAATTGACTTGGGGTGATAGAACTTGTGATACACGATAAATTATACCAGTCCTTAAAAATGGAATCCGGTAATACAAGTATTTTCATAGAGGGACCCGTATCGTCTGAAAAACTTTCACGTTTAACCATGCATGAAGCATTGACAGCTTTTCGACCTCCTAATGAGCAGCTAGAAGCATTGAAGGAAATAGCTGATTTACCAGAAGGTAGAATCTTGATAGCAACAGTAAATCAGCAAATTATTGGCTATGTAACATACCTACACCCAGACCCTATTGAACGATGGTCGCAATACCCTAAAGATAATCTATTAGAATTAGGAGCTATTGAAATTGCACCAGCCTATCGAGGAAATAAGCTCGGTTCCCGTTTAATCGAGACCTCTATGCAAGATGAAAATATGGAAAATTATATTATTATTTCAACCGAGTATTATTGGCATTGGGATTTAAACTATTCAGAATTAAGTGTGTGGGACTATCGAAAAATCATGGAGAAAATGATGAAAGCTGGCAATCTGTATCCCGCACCTACAAACGAACCCGAAATAATGGCTCATCCAGCCAATTGTTTAATGGTTCGGATTGGGAAAAATGTCTCTCAAGAAGACCAAGCATTGTTTAAAAAGCTAAGATTTCTTACTTAAGGAGTGGGCTAATGTTAGTAAAAGATATAATGAAAACAGAAGTAGTTACTTTACAACCTGATGCTACGGTGTCTGATGCCTTGCAGTTATTACAAAAACACAGTATCCGTCATATACCGGTTGTTAATCAAGGTAAGCATGTCCTAGGTATTGTATCAGATCGAGACGTACGTGATGCCAGTCCCTCAATTTTAGATGATGAAATAAACAAAGAAGTACTATCTAGATCGATTCAAGATATTATGTCTACACCTGTTATTACTACTCATCCCTATGAATTTTTTGAAGAAGTCGCTACTATTTTCTACCAGAAGGAATTTGCATGCTTACCTGTAGTTAAAAATCATCAACTAGTTGGAATGATTACGGAAAAAGATATGTTGTATGCTTTTATACAATTAACTGGCACTCATTCACCTAGTACACAGCTTGAAATCAAAGTCCCTGATCGAATAGGTGTTTTATCAGATGTGTGTCAATATTTCACCAATAGAAATATTAAAATTGTATCCGTTTACAGTTATCCAGATACTACTGCACCAGATTACAAAGTGCTCGTTTTTCGCATTCAAACGATGAATCCAATACCGGTTGTTAACGATTTTCAGCATACTGAATATCAAATACTCTATCCACATAGGGAGGATCAAGATGAAATCTGAGAACACCGCTTTTATTTACACAGATGAATTCCTAGATTATTCCTTCCATGAAGAACATCCTTTTAATCAGAAAAGACTATTGTTAACGAAAGAGCTACTAGAAATAAGCAAAGGATTAACAAAGGATCAAATCGTTGCACCGGTACAATTAGACGAAGAGATCTTATATTCTATTCATGACACTGAATACGTTCATGCAGTAAAGAAAGCGAGTAAAAAACTTCCTATCTCCTATGAAAGTTATGGGATAGGAACACATGACACTCCTATTTTTTCAGGAATGTTTGAGGCATCACTGATTTCAGTAAGCGGATCGGTTGAGGCATCTGAACAAGTGATGACAGGTAAAGTATCCCATGCATTAAGTCTTGGCGGTGGACTACATCATGGCTTTCCAAACCGTGCTTCTGGCTTTTGTATCTTTAATGATATTGCCATTGCTATACAACATATAAGGAAGCACTATGATGTCAAAGTGTTATATATTGATACAGATGCGCATCATGGGGACGGGGTACAGCATTGCTTTTATCATGATGCTAATGTTTGTACGGTATCTTTTCATGAAACTGGTCGTTATTTATATCCAGGCACAGGGAAAACAAGTGAGCGCGGTATAAAAGAAGGGTTTGGTTATTCTTTTAACTTCCCTTTGGATGCTTTTACGGAAGATGATTCTTTTCTTGAAGTATTTCATTCTTCTATCCAAGAAATTGCGGAGTACTTTCAACCAGATATCATTGTCAGTCAGCATGGTGTCGATGCTCATTATCTTGATCCCCTTACTCATTTACATAGTACCCTTCACCTATTCGAAGAAATACCTAAAGTTATTCATCAACTTGCCCATCAGTATTGCGATGGGAAATGGGTGGCTTTAGGTGGTGGTGGTTATGATATTTGGAGAGTTGTTCCAAGAGCCTGGTCACAATTATGGCAGGTAATGAATACAAGCGAAACATTTAAAGGTAGCATACCTCCAAAATGGTTGAATACATGGGAAGCACATTCTCCTGTTCCTCTACCTAATACATGGCACGACAGATTAGAGGGTTATCGGAAGATTCCTAGACGGAAAGAGATCGAAGAAAATAATCGACGAATGTATCAACAAGTACTAAAATTCATTGATAATAAAAGAGGAAAAATATCTGATTAAGTCACGTACATACGAAAATCCAGTGTTTTAAATGTTAAGAATACAAAAAGGGATGACTCTGTCGTCATCCTTAAGATTCTTCAGTAGAATCAAGTATTACTATTTCGACTCTACGATTGGCACTCCACCCTTCGGAACTATCATTGGAGGCTACTGGTCTTGTATCTCCAAATCCGGTAGCAATAAATCGAGATTCATTAAAATCATTGGAATCTAAGAGAAAGCGAATAACACTGCTGGCACGAGCACCTGATAACTCCCAATTCGAGGGATACCGGTAGCTTGATATGGGACGATTATCAGTATGCCCCTCTACTCTTACTTCGTTTGGAATATTAGCCAATAACGTACTAACTTTATTCAAAAAAGGCTTCGCTGGGTCAAGAACAACTGCCTCCCCTGTTTCAAATAGAACACTTTCCTGTAATACCAGTACAACACCTTGATCAGTTCTAGTAGCAGAAATAACATCATTTAGATCATTTTCATTTAAGTAGGATTCCACTTCAGCTAATAACTCGTCCAACTCATCTTGATCTGGTATACCTTCTACTGTATTCAATTCTGGTTCAGTTTGTTCTTCTGCTTCTTGATCTTCACCTGGAGTTGTGTCTTCAGATTTGTCATCATTCTCTTCTTCTTTTAGTACTTCCACATTTTCGGTGGGAAATTGTTCTTCAATAATAGACGGCATTGCTTCAAATATAGTTTCACTTCTAAAAGCTTCCGCAATTGCTTTAAACTTCTCCGCATCTATTTGTGACATCGAAAATAAGAGGACAAAAAATACTAAAATCAATGTTACCATGTCAGAATATGTTACCATCCATTTTGGTGCACCTTTATTCTCTGGACGATTGTTCCTACTCCTACGCTTCATTAAAGGATTCCTCCGTGAAATTCTCCTCTTCTACTTCTTCTTTCTTATCCTTTTCTTTATTCGATAAAAATGCACTTAGCTTTTCTTTCAAAATTCTTGGGTTTTGTCCAGATTGCACACCAATTACTCCTTCTATAATAACTTGTTTTATAAAGACTTCTTCATTTGTCTTCGTTTCTAGTTTACCAGCCATTGGAGTAAAAACTAGATTCGCCAAAACAGTTCCATAGAATGTGGTCAGTAATGCTACGGCCATACTTGGACCAAGTGTAGTTGGATCTTCTAAATTCTGCAGCATGAGAATTAAACCTATTAATGTACCGACCATCCCCCAAGCCGGGGCATATTCACCAGCTTTTTCAATGATTAGACGGCCGCGGTAATGGCGATCTTCCATTGCATCAATTTCGGCATTCATGATGTCATTAATCACTTCAGGCTCAATTCCATCAATGGCTAATAATACACCTTTTTTAATATAAGGGTCGTCGACTTCTTCTAATTCATTTTCTAGTGCCAATAAACCTTCTCGTCTTGCACGTTCAGATAATCGTTCAAATAATTCAATCAGATCAGCCAGATTATGTTCATTTTGCTTAAAAACTTCCTGGATAACATTTTTCGTTGTTTTGATTTGTTTGATATTAAAATTTACTAGTAGAGCAGCTATTAAACCACCAAGTACAATTAATATCGAGGACCCTTGTATAAATCCAACAAATCCTCCCATACCACCACTACTAACTATTCCAAACATAATCATCAGAAAACCAACGGTAATACCAATTGGAGTTAAAAAATCTCTTTTGTTCATTCGTATTCTCTCCCCAGTAAAAAAGCTCCTAAAAATTAATAATGCTAGGGTGTCATGAAATCACCCTAGCATTATTATCGGCATTTATTTTATTTTGTTGAGTTTCTTTTAACAATTTGATGCGGTAAAACAACATTTTGTTCTTCTACATTTTCTTTATTCATAAATTTAGTCAATAAACGCATTGCAACTGCACCAATGTCATACATAGGTTGTACAACTGTTGAAAGTGTTGGACGTACCATTGTCGCTAATCTTGTATTATCAAAACCAACTACTTCAACATCCTCAGGAACACTTACTCCGTTATCTTGCAGACCATGGATAACACCTAATGCCATTTCATCTGTTGCTACGAAAATAGCCTTTGGATAATCTTTAATGTTAATGATCTGATTAGCAGCCTTCATACCTGATTCATAAGAGAAATCTGCCGTTATGATATATTCTTCGTTTACTTCTTTATTTGATTCTTTAACTGCTTTTACGTAACCTGCATATTTCTTTTCGTTGACGGCAGAATCTTCTTCCCCACTAACATAAATTGGATGTTTGGTTCCATTTTCGATAAGAAGAGAAGTTGCTTCATACGCTGCTTGTTCATAATCAATATTAACGGATGGAATCGTCTCACTCGAATCAATAGTAGCAGCTAATGCCACAGGTACAGGTGATGTTTTTAATTGCTGTACGTGATCTTCAGTAATAGTAGCACCCATATAAACTAATCCATCTACTTGCTTTTCAAACATGGTATTAATTAGGCGCAACTCTTTATCCTTATTTTGATCTGAATTACTCAGAATAATATTATATTTATACATAGTAGCAATATCATCAATACCTCTTGCTAATTCTGAGAAGAAGATACTTGAAATATCCGGGATAATAACCCCTACTGTCGTTGTTTTTTTACTTGCCAGACCTCGTGCAACAGCATTCGGGCGATAGCCTAGCCTTTCAATTGTATTTAATACTTTCTTTCTTGTAGCTGGCTTCACGTTCGGATTTCCATTCACAACACGTGATACAGTAGCCATGGAGACGTTAGCTTCTCTTGCTACGTCATAAATTGTTACATTCATTATTATAACCTCCAATATTCTAATTAACGGTATATTTCTCTCATCATACGCTACAAAGAGTATTTCTGCAAAAAATAAACGATATCTACATTATTTATGTATATCATTCATATTATAACAAATTTTGCACAAAAATTAACATCAAAACAATTATTTTATGAAAATTTTTCATTTTACTCGCGTACACTCGGATAAAATCCTTCATAAAGATACCACATTATTGATAAACAGCCACGTAAAATCACTTACATTTGCTACTAACCACTTAAGATGAGGCGATTTTAGGTTATTTTTACATACTGATCGAATACATAAGAAAAGCACACAGCGCCCGTTTAGAAACGTAGCGGCTTCAGAATCAACACTTGGATGACAAAATACTTTGGTATCGGGGATTATATACTTTCTCTTCATATAATAAAAACTCCTGCCATTAATTAACAGGAGTTTTTACATTATTTACTTAATAATTCATTCATAAAGTTATGGAACGTTGGGATGTCCATTTGTTGTGCTGCGTCAGATAGTGCTACTGCAGGATCTGGGTGTACTTCTGCCATGACACCATCCGCTCCAATTGCTAACGCTGCTTTTGCTGCTGGTAATAATAGATCTCTCCTACCAGTTGAATGCGTTACGTCAACCATAACAGGTAAGTGTGTTTCTTGTTTTAAAATTGGAACAGCTGTTATATCTAGCGTGTTACGAGTCGCTTTCTCATAAGTTCGAATTCCGCGTTCACATAGAATGATTTGTCCGTTACCTTTAGAATTAATGTATTCAGCTGCATTAATAAAATCAGAAATAGTAGCTGACATACCACGTTTTAACAGCACTGGTTTATTTGTTTCACCTGCCGCTTTCAATAGTTCAAAATTTTGCATGTTACGTGCACCAATTTGTATCACATCTATATAATTAACTGCCTCTTCAATATGTGCGGGATTTACAATCTCACTAACAACTGCTAATCCATACTCTTCAGAGACTTTCTTCAATATTTCAAGCCCTTCAAAACCTAAACCTTGGAAATCATATGGTGATGTTCTCGGTTTAAACGCACCGCCACGAATTAATTTCAATCCTTCTTTCTTAATAGCAGAAGCAACTTCAGCTACTTGGTCATAGCTTTCCACCGCACATGGACCAAAAATAAAGTGCTGATTACCATCACCGAATTTATCGCCATTTATATCAATTACAGTATCTTCAGGCTTTTTCTTACGCGATACTAGTAATGCTTTACTATGGTCATCTTCTTGTAATTCTAGGCCAGCTTTAAAAATTTCTTTGAATAAGTGAACAATCGTAGAATTTTCAAATGGGCCATTATTATGCTTGGTAATTAAATTAAGCATATCTCGTTCACGAACTGGATCATAACTACGATTAGCACCTTGCTTTTCTTTTACTTGACCAGTTTCCTTTACTAATTCAGCACGTTTATTTATTAACTCTAATATCTCTAAGTTAACTTGGTCAAGCTTTTCACGAAGCTGATCCAATTGTTCATTACTCATTATAAATCCCCCTACTCCTATTTTAAATTCCTAAAAAAATGTTATACTTTCTATAGAATTACGGATAATTATAGCTAAAAACTGGCGACTTGTCACCAGTTAGAAAGAATATTTTATAGAATATTTATAATTTTTTCACAATAGAAAGGAAAAAAACAGTTATGAATGAGCAAATGTTCGCACTAGATATCGGTACCAGGTCTGTTGTAGGTCTTTTAATGGAAAAGAAAAATGATCAATACCATTTGATTGACTATCACGTGGTAGAACATGATGAACGCTCCATGTTAGACGGGCAAATTCATGATATTGTCTCTGTTGCTAAAGTGATACAACAGGTCAAAATTCATTTAGAAGAAAAGCATAATACTGTGTTAGAGAAAGTTTGTGTAGCTGCTGCTGGACGTGCTTTAAAAACAAAACGGGTTCAAACTACGAAAGAAATCAAGAAACAACCATTAATGAATGAAGAAGACATTCTATTCTTAGAATTAGAGGCTGTGCAAAAGGCGCAATATGAATTGGCAACAGGTGAGGAAGATGCGAGTCATCATTACTATTGTGTTGGTTACTCTGTCATTCATTATTCATTAGATGGGGAAGAAATCGGTTCATTAATTGATCAACAAGGTGAAACAGCAGAAGTCGAAATAATTGCAACTTTTTTACCGAAAGTGGTAGTAGAATCATTACTATCTGCCCTAAATCGCTCAGCGTTACAATTAGAAGCGTTAACCTTAGAACCGATTGCCGCTATCCATGTGTTAATACCACCGTCCATGAGACGATTAAACGTGGCGTTAGTGGATGTTGGTGCAGGTACGAGTGATATTGCACTAACATCTGAAGGCACGGTCACAGCATACGGTATGGTCCCGAGAGCAGGAGATGAGATTACAGAGGCAATTAGTGATCATTATTTATTAGATTTTAATCAAGCCGAAGATTTCAAAAAAGAAATCACATTGCATAAAAAAGCTATCGTTTCTGATATTCTTGGATTTGACCAAGAAGTAAATTACGAAGAATTAATCGAACATATTTCACCTGCAGTAGACACATTGGCCAGCTCGATTTCAGAAGAGATAATTGCTTTAAATGGTAAAGCGCCTAAAGCAGTCATGTTAGTTGGTGGAGGCAGTCAAACACCTGAGTTAGCCAAAAGGCTTGCGATCAAATTGAAACTCCCGACTAACCGAGTAGCGATTAGAGGTGTAGATGCCATTCAACTATTATCAAAAGATGAAGGCTTGCCTATTGGTCCTGAGTTTATTACCCCTATCGGTATTGCTATTGCAGCAAAACAAAACCCGGTACATTATATAAGTGTAACAGTGAATGAGCAAGTCATTCGTTTATTTGAAATGAAAGACTTAGCGGTTGCAGATTGCCTTCTGGCAGCAGGAATTAATATCAAAAAACTATATGGCAAACCAGGAATGGCGGCTATGGTTGAATACAATGGTAAACCAGTCACGTTACCAGGTGGATTCGGAACAACACCAAAGATTTTATTGAATGGTAACGAATCCAACGTCGATGATATTGTTCATAATGGAGATGTATTAGTTATTGAGAAAGGTCAGGACGGAGCATCTGCAGAAATGAGTATAGAAGAATTGGTTGGTGAAACTTCTGTCATAACCGTCTATTACAACCAAGAAGCTTTCCAAATGCAACCAAAGATTCTTGTGAATAATAGAAGCGTTGAATCTAACTATCTATTAAAAGACGGAGATAAAATCGAGTACAATCAGCAAATTACTTTACAAGACTTCTTACATCATTTTCAAATTTCAGAACATGTCAACACGCCATTTACCATATGGATTGATGATAATAAAAAAGCCTTAGAAAATTACAGTCAAACATTGCTACATAATGGAAAACCAGCTAAGATAGGTCATCCTCTTAAAAATGGTGACAAAATAGAAACATATGCAGCAGTAACTCCTACGTTACAAGAACTTTTAGAGAAACTAGAGATTCACTATCAGACTGAGATGACGATTACCTTCAATAAGAAGCGTCTAACTCTTTCAAAAGAGTTAGTGAAAGTCTATCGCCGCGGAGAGGTACTATCTTTGGGAGACTTTATCGAAGATCAAGATAAACTGCAAATCATTGAACAAAAAGCAGATCCATTTATTTTCCAGGATATCTTCCGGTTCATATCACTAGACTTAACACAGGCAAAAGGCAGAGTCGAATTAAAACGAAACGGAGCGCCTGCAACGTTCTTTGAAGAGTTACAACCTAATGATACGATTGATATAAATATAGAGAGTCGCCAAATCTAATTTGTGCGACTCTCTTTCGTTAACAATTACTTTCTAAGCTGCTTACGCTAATATCTGAATGACTTGTATTCCAAGCGGGCTCCCCATCCACTATTTTTATTACTTGTGGTGATTCATGCTTTATCTGATACGTATCAGCTATGTAGTTAGATAGCTCTCTTGCATGCTGGACATGTAATCGAAATAGCGGACAATCAGACTTTTCACTAAACTTTTCATATTCTTGATTGGCAGCCGAGCTTATCGGACAAGTTAAACTATTCTTCAACAAAGTAAATTCCTGATTCTCCTCAACAATCTGCTTAAATTGTTCTACCGAATCGATATTTATTATTTCCATTTTTACCACATCCTTACTGATGATAAAGTAAAAGTCCCATCAGTAGGGAATTTTTAATCCACACTGATGGTTAGCATCTTATAAAGTGAGACTATGATCAGAGAGAGTGTTTAACGCCCATTGATCATTAACAACTTATCAGGTTGTTAGCCCCTGTTATCCTCGTGTTACTTGAAGCTTGAAGTCGGTCGCTTACAGACGATTAGTATCGTGATAAAACTTGTCCCAAATTTAAACCCGTTTCATGGATAATACTGAAACGGGTTTGTACGTTATTAAGCAGCTCTTTAGGACAGTTTATGATGGATTTGTATCATTTTCTTCTTCTACAGCCTTTGCTGCTTCTTCAATGGCTTGTGCTACTTCTTCTGCAGCTTTTTCCGGATCTTCATTTTTAGATATTTTTTCTTGTATCGTATCTTTTGTTTCCTTCAACTTACTAGTTAGATCTTGTGATCTCTCCGAAACCGTCTGACTTAGTTGTTGAGACTGTTCTTTGGCATAGTCTCTCCATTCACTTCCTTTTTCATAAGCGACATCTTTCCATTCATTAGCGCGATCTTTTACATAGTGTGCTCCTTGGTTAAGATCGCTTCTTAATTCTCTACCTGACTTTGGAGCAAAAATTAATGCTAATGATGCCCCAACAATTCCACCAATTAGTGATCCTATTAAAAAGTCTTTGCTGTTAATGTTTTGGTTTTCTTCTTTCTGGTTTTGATTTTGATTCGTCATTTCTCATTCCTCCTATATGATATTATTTATTTCTATTTCTTTTAAACAATTCCATTACAACAGTGCTCCATTTAATGGCTTCTGCCGTTGTTTCCTTATTCTCATCTGCAATACGATTTACAGATTGTGATACGTTACGAATGGATTGGGTAAAGTCTTTGACACTATCCCCAATATTTTTTACACCATCTACTAATGTGTTTAGTTTTGTTGTTTTTTCATTGATATCCTCGGCTAATTTATTAGTTTTATTTAATAAAGCCGTTGTCTCTACTGTAATACCCTCCATTTGTTTTTCTAAACCTTCTAGTGTATCTGCCACATGTGACATAGTTCGTTTCGTTTCTTTTAAGACTTTTACTAAGTAGATAACTAAAATGGCAAAAGCAACTGCTGCGATAATGGCTGCAAGGTATAAGAGAATTTCCATTCGAACCTTCACTCCTTCGTTATGTATTACTAATTAACCTAATAATTATGGTATACCCTTTATTTGCTATTCTAAACAAGATAATATTAAATTGCACGTAATAAGGAAAACAATGGTTGGAAAAAGTCAAGTTTAAATAAGAAAAGCTGGGTAAACCCGCTCAGTTCTTATCACTACCTGCTAAGTAGATCTGCGATTCTTCTAGTAGCCATTATGAAATATATGACTGTTTGACCACCACTCCGGCTGCCCACTTCCCTTTGCGTAGGGTTTAACTTTCAAAATGACAATTCCATCTGAATAGCCACTTTCACCTATGCAACTAAGCCTCTCATTACCAATCGGCAAGTCTTCTTTATCGTAAGGCGATTCGTGAAGTCGCCTAGTTTCTGAGGACTTCGCGGACGAGGCTCAACACGCCCATATTGATCCACATGGTCAACTTTTATAATTTCCATGAAAAAAAGAAGGTATCCTCCCTTCTCTTTTTACACATTTTCTATCGAAATAGACAAAAGATGGTCGAATCCTTCTTATTTTATACTTTTTTCATATGCTTCCTGGTATTTCTGAATATCTCCTGCACCCATAAAGACTAACACACTATCTTGGTGGTTTTCTAAAAGGTGAATATTATCTAATTCCAATAATTCACTCTGGTCAATTAACTGTTTCAAATCATTAATAGACAAGTTTGCTTGGGATTCTCTTGCAGACCCGAAGATATCGCATAAGTATACAGCATCCGCTTGTGATAAAGCTTCACTGAATTCCTTCATAAAGGTTTTCGTTCTGGAATACGTATGAGGCTGAAATATCGCAACAATTTCCTTTTCAGAATATTTTTTGCGAGCTGCCTCAATCGTGGCCTCTACCTCTTTTGGATGATGAGCATAATCATCAATTAAAATCTGATTTCCAAATTGCTTCTCTGAAAACCGTCTTTTTACCCCTTTAAATGATACAATCTCTTTAATTTGAGACGCTGTGAAATCTTCATAATGACAAATGGTAATTACAGCTAACGCATTCAATATATTATGGTTTCCATATGCATTAATTTGGAACGTGTCATAATAGTTATTACGCACAAAAACATCAAACGTCGTACCTACTTCATCTACTTGAATATTTTTAGCACAAAAATCATTCGTGTCATTTAGACCATAATAAAGCACAGGTACTTTTGCTTGGATTGCCTGTAAATACTCATCATCCCCACAAGCAACAATACCCTTCTTTACGTTATCAGCCATTTGTTGGAAAGATTCAAACACATCATCAATATCCTTAAAATAATCCGGATGATCAAAATCAATATTTGTCATAATTGCATAATCTGGCTTATACGCTAAGAAATGACGTCGGTATTCACATGCTTCAAATACATAATACTCACTGTCTTCTGCACCTTTTCCGGTTCCGTCTCCAATGAGATAGGAAATTGGACAAGCTTTATCCAGAACATGAGCAAGTAAGCCGGTTGTAGATGTTTTTCCATGTGCACCGGTAACTGCAATACTTGTATATTGGTTAATCCATTCACCTAAGAACTCGTGATATCGATAGAATGGAAGGCCTAATTCCTTTGCTTTCTTGATTTCCTCATGATCATCTTTAAAGGCATTTCCTGCTATAATCGTTAAACCTTCTTTAATATTATTTTCTGAAAAAGGTAATATTGGTATGTTCTTATCTTCTAAAGCATCTTGTGTAAATATATATTTTTCAATATCAGAACCCTGAACTTGCTCACCAGAGTCTGCAAGGATTTGTGCCAGGGCGCTCATTCCTGTCCCTTTAATACCAATAAAATGGTAAATCTTCATAAAACAGAACCTCCAAAATCAATGATAAAATTAACCCGTCTCATCATGATTATTTTTCTAATCATCTTTTAGAATTTATATAACACAAGAAATTATCTTCTAATAAATCTCCATTTGTGTCAAGTCTTTATGCATATTTATTACTCGAAAAAGTATTTTATCACGGCGCTGATCATCAGTGATGAGTGAAAAAGCCTCACTGATGAAAGTCTCACTTTCTGCCATTATATACCGAATTGATGTTGAATGTTCATTAATCATTTTGAACTATTCGATAAAGTGAACTATGACCTCTGTGTGTACTAATCATTAGCGAAACTTATCAGAGTACTTGGGCTGTTATCCCCCACACTTGCTTCCTTGTGTTAATTGAAGCATGAATTGGGAGCTATACATACGTTTAGCACCATGATAAACATTTTTAATACAAATTAATTATTGTTTATGACATCGTGACGAGATACTAAAATTTCTCGTTGTTTACTTCCATTCTGTCCAGAAATAATACCATTATCCTCCATCATATCAATTAGTCTTGCGGCACGGTTATAGCCAATCTTAAATCGACGTTGTAATAAAGAAGCACTAGCTCCATTATAATCGAGGACAAAATCAACCGCTTCATGATAGAGTTCATCTGTATCTTCACTAGAGGAAACTTGCTGGATTAGTTGCTCTTGCTCAAATAAATAGTTTGGGCTTGCTATTTGCTTGACATAGTTAGTAATTCGTTCTATTTCATCATCAGACACAAATGCTCCTTGTATCCTCTTTGTTTCCCCGGATCCGTTCTCGACAAATAACATATCGCCCTTACCTAATAATTTCTCCGCACCATTTGTATCTAAAATCGTCCTGGAATCCACTTGTGAAGATACACTAAATGCTATTCTACTAGGAATGTTAGCTTTTATTAATCCTGTAATGACATCTACAGATGGTCTTTGTGTAGCTATAAGTAGATGAATACCACATGCTCTTGCCTTTTGAGCAATCCGACAAATCGCATCTTCCACATCTTGTGGTGAGGTCATCATTAAGTCTGCCAACTCATCAATCACGATCACTATATAGGGCATGTGATCTTCTGGACGATTTTGTTGTTTCATCTTCTCATTATAGCGATTGATATCCCGCGCACCTTCCTCAACAAACTTGGCATATCTGTCCTCCATTTCTTGAACAGCCCATTTTAATGAAGAGGTTGCGGCCTTTACATCCGTTATCACAGGCGCTACCAAGTGTGGGATATCATTATAAGGTGTTAACTCAACCATTTTCGGATCAATTAACAAAAATTTCACTTCTTCGTGATTTGCTTTATATAACAAGCTAATTAAGATGGTATTAATACATACACTTTTACCTGAGCCAGTTGCACCAGCAATAAGTCCGTGCGGCATTTTTTTCAAATCTGTGACAACAGATTGTCCTTCAATATCAGAGCCAAGTCCAACAGTTAACGGTGATGTACTTTCTTGAAATGTGTTACTCTCTAACATTTTTTGCAAAAAGACCGGCTCAGGATTCAAGTTAGGCACTTCAATTCCAATGGTGTTTTTCCCTGGAATAGGTGCTTCAATCCGAATATCTTTTGCCGCTAAATTCAATTTGATATCATCACTTAAATTCTTAATCTTACTTACTTTCACACCCGGTTCTGGTTGAATTTCAAAACGGGTCACAGACGGTCCCTGTGTTTTATCAACGACTTTAGCTTTTATATTAAAGTATCGTAACGTTGTTTGTAATTTTTCTGCTTGTTCATTAACCCAATCATCATGTTGTAGCTCGGTTTGCTCCACATCATTGAGCAAGTGAATAGGCACCGATTTTTGTATTTGAACATGTCCTGAAGTGGAGTGATGATTAGCCGTTTTTGGTTGTGCTGGATTTTTCCGTTGATTTTGATGTTTCCATTTATCCCGAGGTGTCATCATCACATTTATCGGCTTAACATTAGCTTTACGTTCATTATTATCTTTCTTCCTGGTTTCCATTACTTTCGATATCTCAACTGTTTTACTAGGTTTTATTTTATTTTCGTGCTGCTTTTTCTCTTCGATAACAGATGAAGTTGACGGTGATCGGGATTCACTTTCTACAATCGGTTCATCCTCGATCATTTCACTTTTTGAATCGACAGTTTGATTTTCCACTGCCGGTTCGTCGTAACTATCCAACAACGATTTATCGGCTTCTACAACTATTTTAGAACGGTTTCGAAAACCATGTACAGGTGATGGTACATCCTGTGCTCTAAAAGGCTGTTGCTTCTCTTGGCGCTCTGCATATTCTTCCTGTTGTTGATCTAACGAATGATGTTCTTTATGTACAGTTTTTCTTTTTAAAATGGTGTCAGCTGTATGACTTTTTGGATATCTATATGCCATTTTCGTTTCTATCGTTTTATATTGTAACGGTTTTTTTTCACTCGTTAATTCTGGCTCGTTCTCTTCAAATAAGTGTTCCCATCTTTTTTTAATATTTTTCCACATCGTACGATTCACGCTCTCTTCCTAATTTATGTACGATTTTACAATCGAGAACTCTTTCCCTATTTTATCATGAAAAGGCTCCTTGTAATAGTTCTATTTTTTGAAAAATTACGGTAAAACATGTAAAGAACCCTTGTCCGGAGACAAAGGTTCTAAAATTGAAACTCATTACCTACTTCTTTATCAGCTGACAATACATAAATGCCTTTTTCTTGTGGTGCATTTGGCAAACCTAATTCTTTCTGTGAACATATCATACCATGAGAGTCTACACCTCTTAGTTTAGTCGGCTTAATTTCCATTCCGCTTGGCATAATAGCCCCTACTTTTGCTACAACTACTTTTTGCCCCTGGTCTACATTCGGTGCTCCACAGACAATTTGTAATTGATCATTGCCAACATCAACTTGACAGACACGTAATTTGTCCGCATTTTCATGAGGTTTGATCTCACTTACATAACCGACAACAAATTTAGGCGACAAATCTAACTCTAATGGATCTGTCAGATTATTTTGTTCGAATGCTTTTTTCATTTCTGCAAGAAGTTCTTCCGTTAATTTCATTTTGCCATCTGCTAAATCAGTGAAATAGTTCGAAGCACGGAAAATATTATATCCTACAACTTCATTTGTTTTTTCATCGATAATCTTGACAACATCTCCAAATGATTCAAATGTTACTTTCTCACTATTTTTGACGGGAAAAAGTAGTACATCTCCAATACCTTTTTGATTATAGTAAACAAACATCGCTTCTTATTCCTCTCTCATTCTTTTGGTTTATTTTTTGCTAAGATGAATACTGGTTCCAAATGCTTATCTTCATAGATAAATGGTAATGAAGTAATCGGCACTCGTCCTTCAGCAAAAAATTTCATCGTCATCTGTGCAACAATATCATATCCTGTTTCATTTTTAATATCTGCTACAATCAATACGTCTTGATGAGGAACAGCCACAACTACCTCTCCAAGCGCGTTAGCTTTCATTTCTTCTAAGAAAGCCTCGTTTAATATGCGACTGGCATCATATCCGTCCTGTGTCGCGATAAAATAAAAGTCATTGTCTGCCACCGTATCTTTTTTCGGTGAAACAGATAAAGAACGAATATTAAACATGGAAATTTCTTTTAACCTTTCATATGACCAGCCTTGTTCTGTTAACATCTTTTCATCAATTAACTGATAAGTCGTTCCTAAATCTAACGCATAATAGATATTCGTCTCTGCTGTATGTTCGGAATATACTAAAGGTGTTCCAGCCTTCGTTTTCTTTGGGAATGATGTTGCACGAATAACAGGGTAAATTTGCTTTTCCTGTCCTTCAAGCTGGTGTTCTTCATGCATCATTTTTAGCGACTCGCTCACATGGAATTGTAATTCCTCCAGTGCTACGTCGCCTCTTCGTTCATATTTTGCAATCACATTAGGAATATTTATCGAAACACCTTGTTTGGTGTCCTTCCACTCAACACGATAAACGTCTTTATCACGATTAAAAGAGACTCGCCATTCATCACGCTGGAATAATTCATCTAGTTTTCTTTTCATTTTTATTGAAGTTATTTTCATTATCTTCATCCTCCTTTTGCGGAAGAAAACACTAAGTGGTATTGTAACACTTTTTTATGGAAATGGAAAATACCCCGTCTGCTCAGTACGTTATTTGGTGTTGGGTAAGCTGTTATTCGATTCATTTTGGCTTAATTGATCACTATTTTGATAAATAGCAGAATAGATGTACGCGTGCGCCTTAAAAACGCACAAATAACAGATTCAATGTTCGACCTAGGTCTAACCTAAGCAGTCATGTTAATTCAACTATAGCAAAAAGAACCTACCTGAATAGATAGATTCTTTACAAATGATTTAAGCTAATTTATCAATAAAATTTTCGATTTCTTCTTTCGTTTTTCTATCTTTACTCACGAAACGGTCTAGTTCTTTTCCATGATCATAAGCTAAAAAGCTTGGAATTCCGAAAATATCATTGTTTGCACATATATCAATAAATTGATCTCTGTCAACATATACAAATAAATAGTCTTGATATTTCTCTTCTATTTCAGGCAAAATAGGCTCAATAACTCGACAGTCCGGACACCAATCGGCTGAAAATAAAAAGATTACTTTTTCTTCGTTCTGCAATTGCTCAAATTCTTGTTCTGATTGTAAAGTTCTCATATTACGATGCTCCTGTCTCTTCATATGCTATAGAGTTGGCGATATCCATCATATCCTTAACATCTTGCTCTAGTTCACTTTTCTCACTGATAGTCGTAACCTTCACACCACCAACCCCTAATTGTACTTCAAATTGCTCTTCATGCTCCACTATATTAATATAACCAAAACGATCCTGATCTTCAAAGGAAACTAACCACTCATGGTCCTGTTCTTCCTTTGCTGCTTCATAATTTAACCTACTCGTTTGCGACTCTAAGGCATTATAAAATAAAATAAATGTTTGTTCTTCTTTGGTCAGTAACAAATTATTAACTGTTTGTTCTTCTACCTCAAATTCTTCTGGTACATATAATGAAAAGTGATCTACTTGTTGATTTTGGTCTTTTGCACTTTGTTGGAATTGTTGCTCTGCTACTTCAACAGCTTCTGATAAGACTTCCTCAGTTGGTTTGATCATCCAAAAACTCATTCCTATTAAAAAAAAGATTAAAAAGGAAACAACTACCAAACCAGTTTTCTCCATTTTCATATAAATCCTCCTGATATTTTAGTCCTATTTTCCCCCTTTTACTATCATACTATTTTTTAATTATTTCACAAGAGAAAATTCATGCCATTTATTTACTGTTGCGATGGTATTGCGCTTGTCCTGCCAGAAGCTTTACAACATGTGTAAACATATCCTCACGTGATACATGTGAATCTGTAAAAATGCCAATAGCACCTTGATGATGGCGAATATCAGGTATATTGGTCCATCCTTTCATAATATCGCCTAATTCTCGTCCATTAAATAAAGGTTGAGCAATTTCATCTGGTAAGGGAATTCTAGCACCACTTGCAATATACAAATGGTCAGATGGTGTAACTAGAGCTCCCCAATTACACAAAAACCATTGATTATCGATTTGCATAATTCCGCCTTCAAGACCGATACCATAGCAATCTTCTTCTATTTGTTTACTTGCTTTTGCTCTATTGATTGCTCCTTGCATTGTCTCCTTATCCGATTTCGGTTGCGCATTTACTTCCGAGGCAACATCAGCCCTTCTAATAGTTGCTGTAGTGAATATACGCTGTACTGCAGCAACTTTTGCTTTATTATGTGATCCTACTACAATGTTCATGATGAATAGTCACCCATTATCCTATAATTGTATCTACTGTATTTTGATCAGTTTGTTTTACCAGTTTAATTAACAATTCTTTGGCTGCTTGATAATCGTCAACGTGAATAATGGATGCATGTGTATGAATATAGCGAGAGCAAATACCAATAACAGCTGAAGGAACCCCCTGGTTCGATAAATGAACACTGCCAGCGTCGGTTCCACCTTGAGAAATAAAATATTGATACGGTATATTGTTACTTTCTGCTGTATCTAAGACAAAGTCTCTCACTCCATGGTGTGTAATCATCGATCGGTCAAAAATGCGCAAGAGTGCCCCTTGACCTAGCTGACCAAATTCTTTATCATCTCCTGACATATCATTAGCAGGTGAAGCATCTAATGCATAGAAAATATCCGGCTTAATCATATTGGCTGCTACTTTCGCGCCACGAAGACCTACTTCTTCTTGAACAGTAGCACCAGAATAAAGTTGGTTAGGTACGGTTTCACCCTGCAATTCCTTTAACAATTCTATCGCTAAACCACACCCATAACGATTATCCCAAGCTTTCGCTAGAATTTTCTTCTCATTAGCCATTGGCGTAAACTCGGAAACAGGGATAATAGATTGACCAGGTTTTATCCCGATTTTCTCTGCGTCTTCTTTATTATCTGCCCCAATATCAATCAGCATATTCTTCTGTTGCATTGGCTTGGAGCGCTCAGCTTGTGTAAGGTTATGCGGTGGAATGGAGCCAACAACTCCAATGACCTTTTTATCTTCTGTATGTATTTCCACTCGTTGGGATAGTAGCACTTGTGACCACCATCCACCTAATGGCTGAAAACGAATCATACCATTATCTGTTATCTGTGTCACCATAAATGCTACTTCATCCATATGACCTGCTACAAGAACTTTTGGACCTTGTCCTTTTTTTACACCAAAAACTCCACCTAGCCTGTCTTGAATGATGTCATCAGCATATTTCGTTAATTCCTGTTTCATAAACTTTCTAACTGCATGCTCATTACCTGGAGCACCCGGAAGTTCTGTTAACGTTCGAAAAAGCTCTAATGTTTCGTTATTCATTTATCGTCATCCTTTCTTTCATACACTATATCATTATTAATTATTATACGAAAAGCATTATACATTTAAAAGAAAATAAGGCTTAGATAGCTTTTTACTTGCTTTTTTTCTATTATTATCCTTAAGATGAAGATGTATGTTTCGTCATTTAACTTAATTAAATGGATGGGGTGAAACGATGAATAAGAAGAATACGATTATTATTGCAGGCTTTGCTTTTATGTTGGGATATTTTCTGAGACAACAACAGAGTGAGAAACAACGGATAAAACCAGAAAAAGCATTGAAAGCCGTAAAAGATTATTTTCAAAAGAAATACGAAGTTAGTGGTTCGTGGATCTATATGAAGTCGGAGCCATTACAAAAAAATGGTCTTGAGTACGAAGTGTATCACGGTGGCATTACTAAGCATATCGATAGTGAATATGTACCATATGAATTTTATGTAGATGCATACACTGGAACTGTAATTGATATCTTTCCACAACATCCAGAGCAAGTCCATACTGCTACTAAATAATGTCTATCAAAAACCGAGCAAAAGAGCTCGGTTTTTTAGGTGAGAAAAGGATAAAATGATGAACAATAAACACAAATTGAGCAGTAACGTGGATTTCCAGGTAAATCTGGGCTGAGCGCGGACATTTGTTCCGCTATTTGTAACAAAAGTGCCGTTTTTAGTGTGGTCGCGGACATCTATTCCGCTATTCATCGAAAATAGTGCTAATTGAAGTCAAAATGAACCAATTAAGGGATTCAATGTCCGCCAAACCCGAAAAACGGGTGTTATTCCGTCAAATAACGTACTCAATGTCCGCTCAACTAGTTCGCAGTTTGGCGGGGTGGTCTGCCTATTTTTATTTAGGGAATTGCACTCGACTGCGATAAATAGGTTGTCCTTTCGCTGAGAATTTTTCTTCATATTCAGTCATCACATTTGTTGAGTCTTCTAATCGATGTAAATCTAATGTGACTTCTTCCAATGAACAGCCAAATTGTGAAAAGCTAACTAAGGAATATTCAAACAATCCTCTATTATCCGTCTTTAATACTAATTCTCCATTCGGTTTCAAAATTCTTTGATATTGTTCTAAAAAGGTGTGATAAGTTAGTCTTCTTTTTTCGTGTCTGTTTTTTGGCCATGGATCCGAAAAGTTAAGGTAAATTTGATCTATTTCATTATCTTCAAATAAATCCGATAAGTCCTGGGCATTTTCATTTATTAATGTGACATTTGCGCGATCGGCATCTTTCACTTTTTCCACTGCAGACACAATAATGCTTTTGACAACTTCGATTCCAATAAAATGAATTTCCGGATATTGTGCCGCCATCCCTTCAATAAATTGACCTTTCCCAGTACCGATTTCAAGGTGCAATGGTTTACCTTCACTAACCTGCTGTCGCCATTTACCTTTATATTCAGAGGGGTTTAATTCTACAAGATCGTGATTTTCTTTCAAGTAATCATCTGCCCATGGTTTATGTCTTGCTCTCATGAAATTTAGCTCCTTTATACAGTAAGTCTTTATCAATGGTGATACTAATGGTTAGCGAAACGTCGTGAACCTTACATTTCTTCTTTGATTTGATCAAATTTGAGACGATTAGCACCGTGACACAAGCGTATCTTTTAAGTTTCATTTTGCCATTTTGTCACTTTAATCATACACTAAATCGGCTTTTGCCAATTATTTAGCAAAAGCCTTCTACTTTGAATTTCTGTATACTATTTTCTTTTTTAGAACATGCTACTCATAAAGGTGGGAGATAAGTTATGACATTAAATGTAAATAACCAACTAGATTTACTGCATGATCTTTTAAGTCTACATGCTGAAGAATGTTGTGGCAGCGCCTCAGAATGCGAACAAATATCAAGATTAATCAGATCTCTTCAACAACAACCATCTATTCAAAATAGCGATTTATCCCAAATTATAGATGTGATCGACCATTATGGGACTTCTGGTGCGATTTCTAACAACTTAGATGATCATATCAATCAACACCAAGCAGACATTCAGCAATGGTTACAAGTGATCAAAGACTCCAATCATTAATTTGATGAAGAAGCTGATTCAACTCATTTAAATGAGTATCGGCTTCTTTTATTCTATGTCGATTTTCTGACCATACATAACCAATAATTTCTTCAACTAGTAAATACCAGTGCATACGTTGCATTAAATACCGGCTATTTTCCATGCCATAGTGTTCTAACCACTGGTCCCATTCCTGTTTTGGTATATAGGATTGAAGAATTCTTCCTATATCCATAGCTGGATCTCCGACACGCGCATTATCCCAATCAATTAAATATAATTCTCCATTTTTAGATAACATCCAATTGTGATGATTTAAATCACAATGGCACACCACTTGCTGATCATAATAAACATCCAATAACCGCTCTTCCAAATATTTAATCGCCTTATAGATCGTAAGTGAATGACGTGCAAATTTGTTACCTTGTACAAATTGCTTCACTCTTACTAACATTTGATCTGGTATGATAGTAGTTTTTTCTATCCGTAACAACATATCTAATAATTCAGAGGAATGATGGATTTTACTTAATAATTTTGCTACTTTAGGGTGCTGCATTTCTTCAATATTTAAGGCTTTGCCATCCAGCCATTGTTGAGCTGTTACTACATCACCGTTCTCAAGGCGCTTTGTCCAAACAAGTTTTGGCACAATACCTTGTGCAGATAATACAGCCAAAAATGGAGATGAATTTCGTTTTAAAAATAGCTTTTTCTGATTCGATTGGGCATAATAAGCCGCACCGGTTGATCCACCAGCAGGGATAATCGTCCAATCTTCACCTAGAATATGTTCCACAGCTTGTCACCCTCAATTCCTCTTAATAGTCTCTTAACCTCTTTATCTTTAAAAAGGGAATAGTAATAATAGATTAACGCAAAATCAGGTATAATTTCAAGAGAAAATTTAATTTTCGACAAAAAATATATCTTTTTATGTCATTTCGAAAAAGAATCTGACGTCTCATCTTGTTCCCATTCTGGTCTTTTTACAGCAATCGACTCACAATGTTTTAATAATATATCAGCTACTTTTAGCTGTTGATGCTTTAATGGTGTAAATAATTGCTGTTTCTGTTTGAGCCATTCCTCATGGTGATCACGATCAATGAATTTGGTATGATATGGTTCTAATTGATAATCGATCACATTTGTTCGAGATAACACTACTTTTTTAATTGGAAAATCTAGTTGGTATTTTTTTAAGATACTTTGAATAATAGTTTCTGTCCGCTTCGTACTTATTAATGGACTTAGAAATTTACTTTGTATATTGTTTTCTTCTATAAACCACAACCTTGAATCATTTGGAATAATTGTCTGATTCCTTGGCTTTTCAAGTAGTGTGATAATTTCAATTTCTAAAGGGCTAATTAATACTATATCCCCTTCCATTGGTCCATTTTTCAATTGAAAAATGGGGAAATACATGAGTAAATGCGTATCAGGTATGCGTTGTAAAAAGTATCTCAATAAAAAATCCTGATAATATGAGCGATTTATAAAAGACATTTCATTAATTGTTGTCGAAGCCCATTTAAGTTGAAATGGAATTAATGTATCTAAGAAATAGTGTTTTAGCTCTTCCTTTGAGGCTGGTAAAAAATCGATGTCATCTGTATCTTCTTCCATATCGATATCCTCTGCTTCAGATCGACTCTTGAAGAAAGAACGCCATTTCGAAAAATTAGATTCTTTTAACTCTTCTTCATTTTCGACTTCTAGTGTTAGTTGCTTCTGATCTTCCCATAAATATTTTAAACGTTCCCAGTTTTCCTTTTTTAATCGCGAAAATTGACTAGGGTAATGAAAAATATCCCGTTGATAACGCGAAATGTAATTTTCCAATTTAATTAACTGAGCCACTGTGTCACCTCATTTCAGTTCAATCTGCTGCCAAATTTGATATTTTTGCTTTTTTTCTGGGTGTATTTCATATATAACTACCTTATTGATGTGTAGATGTTTTTCACCAGTCGGTTGGTTAAGAATGGCTTTATTCTGTAATTGTTGTTCACTTGCCCATTTTTTTGCAAGTGTTATATGGGGAGTAAAAGGTCGTTTATCTATCGTTACATACTTCCCGACTATTTGTTGTATATCATGATGTAATTGTACTAAGTCAGGGTGTTTTTCCACCTCTATCCATAATACACGTGGCTTATTTGCTGATCCAAAGGTAGAAAGTCCACCAATTTCCACTGTAAAAGCTTGATTGTCCAACCGTTGCAATTGATCAGCTACCCGATTTAGTTTCGTTCTGTCAATTGCACCGAAAAAATGTAAAGTAATATGAAAATCGTTCTGATCCACCCAATTTTTATAGTGAAAGTCATCCTTTAGCTTTTGTTGATTCTGAAAAAGCCATTTTTTTATCTCATGGTCGATTTCAACCGCAATAAAGTAATGTCTTGTAGTATTCATCTTATTACCCTCTTATTATTTTCTGATAGGTTGGTTTATCACATATAACAAACAATTCAGCGTTATCAGGTAACCTCTCATTCAGCATTCGATTGATATTTAAGTGGTCACGATCTGCAACAAGTGTTGCTCCTTGACTCAATAAATCATCGAAAGCATCTTTGTATGTATGCCATGACGATTTGACAGGGACATAAAATAAGTCATCACCTTGTGATCTCCGAAGCAATTGTCCAAAAATATTAGACATCCCATTTCGAAATGCTGATCGCACAAATAAAGAAGAAATGGTTTCATTTGATATAATAAATTCGTCAATTTGCATATATTTAAAATTCTTAATATGGTTTTCTTCCATAACTTCGACGATTGTATGTACTTCTGGTGCCATTGATTCAATAGTAGAAGCTATTAATAATGTTTTACCATCAGCTAATTGACCTTCCATAATCTTATCATCCGCAAAGATTAATACTGATTTTGCTTCTTTAATATTCGCCTTCTCTAATGGCTCCTTCTCAGATGGGTTTCCTTTTATGTAATAAATGTTTGTATCTAGCATTGGTGCTTTCTCTAATTGGTCGATAATAATAATTTCTATATCTTGATGGGTTGCAAGCATTTCCTTAATAGCAAACTTCGCCTTTTGAGACCACCCGATAATAATATAATGTCCTTTTCCTTTATACACAATATCACCTTCCTGTCTTTTTTTACGGTAAATCGCCAGACTATCTATTATTTTTCCTATTACTACACCAATAAGACCAATACCAAAGACATAAAGAAATAATGCTAGCCATCTGCCTCCAACCGTTTCCGGATAGAGATCACCATATCCGACTGTTGTTACGGTGGTCATCACCCACCAGAAACCATCAAAAATGGTTGGAAAGGAATCTCTCTCAATGAACACGATTAATATAGATGAAAGTAGAACTAACAGAATACTGGTTATAAACAGCATATAATTTGGAATATGGATAACTTTTTTCATTAATTGTTTAAGTATGTGCATCAGATATTCACCTCGATTTTTTTAATTATCTGTAAATTAAAAGTTATCTGTAGAAAATCCATTAAATTAAGTGTAAAATAGAAAGTACATCATGAATATACTTTAACAAGGTTTAACTTGAAAACTTTGAAGGAGTGATTTTTTGAGTCAATCAACCACCCGCATGCTAACTCGTGTGAAGGCTGTCTACCTATTTATTAGAGAGAATGGACCGGTCACCACGAGCCAAATAGCAGAAGAGTTTGGCATTACTGATCGCACCGTACAACGAGATTTACATTTGCTAGCATATAATGGGCTTGTTAATAGTCCAAATCGGGGACGTTGGAAAATCACAAATAAAAAAGTAAAAATCTCCTAATATAATTTATTTGAATATATTCTCAACCAGTATTGGTCTAATACTGGTATTTTATTTGCTGCTTAATTGATCCACCTCTTCTGTTGTTAACTCCCGGTATTCTCCAAGTTTTAATTTCTCATCTAAATATAAGCTACCCATTGACAATCGCTTCAAATACAACACACTATTATCTAATGCTTCAAACATTCGCTTGATTTGATGAAATTTCCCCTCTGTAATCGTAATTTCCACCATTTTATCTTTGATAGCTTTTAATCTCGCAGGTCTAGTGACATAACCATCCTCTAACATAACACCTTCAGCAAATTGTTTAACGTCTTGATCACTAATCGTTTTCGCTAACCTTGCTATATAGGTTTTATCTACATGTTTTTTTGGTGATAGCAGCTCATGTGCCAACTGACCATCATTTGTTAATAATAATAAGCCTTCCGTATCTTTATCCAAACGTCCAACAGGAAAAGGGGCTAACACTTTATCCTGTTTTTTTATCAAATCAAGAACCGTTTTTTGCCTTTGATCTTCTGTTGCAGACAAATATCCTGCTGGTTTATGCAGCATTAAATAGATATATTCTTGATACTGAATGACTGTTTCATCACACTTTACTTGGTCTTTGTTCGGATCGATCTGAATATCTGCTTTACGGATCAGTTGATTATTAACAGTTATTCTCTTCTTTTTTACTAACGTTTTGACATCTTTGCGACTACCATAACCCCTATTTGCTAAAAATTTATCTAAACGAATAATGGTTTCCTCCTTTCTACCTTCTGATTAATCGATCTAAAATAGCAATTCTTCTTCCTGTGATCCTTTCAAATAAAGTTGATGCATAACCTAAATATAGATAAACGGAACCTCCAGCAGTGACACCAATCAGCATCATTAGTACAGCATGGATTCGATTTTCATGAACATCTAAGAACAAGCCAAATACGTATTTCACTACTAACAAAACAATAACCATTATACTTGTAAAAATCAGCATTAATAGCGATAATTTATAAAATCTACGGTAACTAAAGTTGATGGCTTTTTTTATTTGCCACAAGTTAAGAATTACTGCAATGAAAGTTGCTACAAGAGTTGCAATAATAGCCCCTTTTGCTTCTAACATTTGAATAAGTACTGAATTTAATAATATTTTGGTCAGTATACCTGCAGATAAGCTTATTAATGTAAACTTCTGTTTTTCAATACCTTGCAAAATATATGACGTAACTGTAAAGAAAGCAAAAGTTAACGCAACTGGTGCATACCATGCAAACACTTCACCAGTTATATTTAGGTTATCTAATCCAAATAAGCCACCATAAATCGGATCGGCTAGTAATATTAAGCCAAATACTGCTGGTAAAACAAAAAACATAATAATTTGTAAAGCTTGATTAATTTGTGCATTTAATTTCTCTATCTTTTTAGCATTAAAAGCATGGGTGATTTCCGGTATTAAAGCAAGTGATAACCCTGTCGCAATGGTAACAGGTATGATTACTAATTTATGCCCCTGCACACTAAAAGCAGAAAAAGCTACTTTTGCGATATCGCCTTTACTAATTGCAGACATGGCATGATCGAACGTAAATTGATCGATAAGTTGATACAAGGGAATGGCTATTCCAACAAGTACAAATGGACCTGAATAGCGAAATAATTCTTTTAATAAATCTCTTACAGGAATAGTCACTTTTTCATTTTGATTCTCAATCGCTCTGTCCAGATACTTTTTCCGTTTTTTCCAGTAAAAAGCTAGCACAATCCAAGATGCGATCCCCCCAACAAAAGCAGAAAATGCTGCGAAACCAATTGCAGTCACTTTCGTTCCACCTACAATTTTTAAAACTACAAAAACAGAAACAAGTAAAAACATAATTCTGATAATTTGTTCGATTACTTGAGATACTGCCGTAGGCCCCATTGATTGGTTTCCTTGAAAAAATCCTCTCATAATAGCCATACTAGGAATAATAATTAAAGCAAAGCTAACCATTTGAATAACAGATTTCACTTCATGCAATGTTATATCTTCACTGTCTTTATCTAAAGTCCAATTGGCTATCAAATCAGCACCAAAATACATGATTAAAAAGGATATGAAGCCAGTTATTAGCATTAAGATGCTACCTATTTTCAACATTCTCATACTTGTATAATAATCATTTAGTGTGTTATATCTTGCAACAAATTTGGAAACTGCTAACGGTACACCTACTGTCGATATACTGAGCAATATAGTATATGGAATATATGCGAATCCATAAAGTGTCATTCCAGTTTCTCCAACCATATTAGTAAAAGGAATAACATAAATCATCCCTAAAAATTTAGATAAAAAACTTGCTCCCGTAAGCAATAGTGTACCACGTAAAAAGTTTGAACTTGACATACTTTCACCTTTATTCATTAAATTATGTAACGTTAATATTTTAACATAGCAGTCCACAGATTGTTATTGATTTCGACAGATAATTTGTGAATCTCGTCGAACTACGATAAAGTGATCCATAGCGAAACATATCAGGGTGTTAGCTTTTGACCCTACTTAGTTTCCTTGTGCTACTTGAAGTTTTTACAGACAATTAGCACCGAGATAAAAATTTTACTACAATGAGATATGAACGGAAGGAAGAAGGATTAAGATGATGGATGTAACGATTATTGGTGGTGGGCCAGCTGGACTGATGGCGGCAATTGCTGCAGCAGAGCAAGGAGCCAAAACCATGCTAATTGATAAAGGAAATAAACTTGGAAAAAAACTAGCGATATCTGGTGGAGGAAGATGTAACGTAACGAACCGATTACCAGCTGATGAAGTGATTAAACATATTCCTGGAAATGGTCGTTTTCTCTATAGTGCTTTTTCTATTTTTGATAACTATGACATTATTGATTTTTTTGAAGGGCTAGGCGTTGCGCTGAAGGAAGAAGATCACGGCAGAATGTTCCCTGTTAGTAATAAAGCAAATGATGTTGTCAATGCATTACTTCAGCGATTGGATGAATTGCATGTCACTGTAAAGAAAAATACGGTCGTAAAAGCGATTGATTACAGAGAACGTACACATCAAATCATATTAGATAATCAGGATAATATAGAATCGAAGGCAGTTGTTATTGCTGCTGGAGGAAAGGCGGTTCCCCATACAGGATCAACTGGTGACGCTTATCCATGGGCGAAAAAGGCAGGACATACAATTACAGAACTATATCCAACAGAGGTACCGATCGTTTCTAATGAAGATTTTATTCGCAGCAAGAAATTGCAAGGTACTGCTTTACGCGATATTGCATTATCGGTTTTTGATGAAAAAGGTAAGAAAGTTATCACACATCAAATGGATATGCTTTTTACGCATTTCGGTATTTCCGGTCCTGCGGTATTAAGATGCTCTCAATATATTGTTAAATTGCTCATGAAAGGTCTAAAACATGTTGAAGTACAAATTGACGCCATTCCTGACAAACCTGTACACGAGCTTTTCTCTGAGCTTTCAACCATGATAGATCAACATTCCAAAAAGACATTCAAAAATGTTGCCAAAGGATTAGTTCCTGAAAGATATTTGGATTTTTTATTAGAGCGAAACGGTATTTCAACAACTATAAAGTGTGCTAATATTTCCCGTGAAAAGCTTGAAGGATTCATTAATGACCTTAAAGGCTTCCCTTTTCAGGTCCATGAAAGTCTTCCATTAAAAAAAGCTTTCGTTACAGGTGGAGGTGTCTCCATTAAAGAAATTGTACCAAGCACCATGCAATCTAAGTTAATGCATGGCCTATACTTTTGTGGGGAAGTTTTAGATATTCATGGTTATACAGGTGGTTATAATATCACTTCAGCTATGGTTACCGGTAGAGTGGCAGGAATGCATGCCGCTTGGGAAACCCTAAGTTAATCATGTGAAAATCCAGACTATACTTTTAGTAAATAGTCTGGATTTTTCCTTTTATCATCAAAGCGCTCACCAATCGGCAAGTTTACTTAATGTTGGTTACTAGCATTTACTGTTACGTTTGCGCTTGATGTTGGCATATATAATTTCTTCGATAGTAACTGTTGTGCTACTAAGAATAATCCACCTACTGCCCAATAAAGTGGTAATGCTGCTGGCGCACTAAAAGACACTACTCCAATCATGATTGGAGAAATTAATCCCATGATAGCCATTTGTTGCTTCTGATTTGGTTCCATACCAATTTGAGTTACACGGAATTGAATGTAGTAAATCGCTGCTGCTACAAAAGGCATAATTAAATCGCTTTGTCCCAGATTAAACCAAAGAAAGCTATGTTCTGCAATTTCTTGCGTTGTCCGAATCGCATAATAAAAGCCAATTAAAATTGGGAATTGAATAATCATAGGTAGACATCCTATTGAAGCGATTGGATTAAAATTGTGCTTCTGATATAATGCCATCGTTTCCTGCTGCATTTTCTTTTGCGATTCTGCGTCTTTTTTTCCTTTATATTTTGCCTGAATGGACTGCATTTCAGGTTTTATAACGGCCATCTTGTCACGCATTTGATAACTATTCTTTGATTGCTTGAGCATAAGTGGCATCAATGCTAAACGAACGATTAATGTTACAACTATAATGGAAAATCCATAGCTACCACCTAGTACAGAAGCTACCCCTTTAATGATGTTAGAAAATGTTAAAACAAAATATTTATCAAAAAAGCCAGCAGTTTCAGGGTCGATTGGCTCACCTGATGCCGCAGCTTGACAGCCAGATAAAAGGACTACCGTTAATAGAGCCAGTCCGATAAATCGATAATTTTTAATGAATGTGAATACAGATTGCATGTTTGTCCTCCTCGTTTTAATGAAATAGTTTGAACGAACGAGAAGGAATGATTATCTTCATCATCATCTGGACTTTCTTTACGCTTTATTTTGTTGGTGAGCCAACTTAGGATATCTATCCATTGCCCGATAATCAATGCTTTTTGTTGTAGTTGTAGTTGAATGGAGTAGTAATTATTATTGATTATTTTTTCATGGCTTTTAAGCTGGTAATGGGTGATGTGAAGCAGCCCATAGGAACCAATCAGCGTAATGTAAAATGATAAGTAAATATACATTGGGTGCAAATCACTAATTAATTCACCAATTATTTCTATAGCCATCTGTATTCACCTCCTCTTGGTAGTAATGGAAGTCTGACTCTATAATGATACAATTGCGTATGAAAGTCAAAGGATGATTTATGACAGTTTTCGTTCTTTTTTTCTTGGTAAGTTGAATTATATTTAACTGCACCTTTTCATTTAAGCTAGGACAGTTTTTGCTATATAAGAAAAACCGGCAAACCCGCCGGTCCATCATTAAAACCGATATGCTTTATCTGTTATTCGTTGTAGAAAAAGATATAGTGAAGGCTGACCGTTTCGACTTCTTTTAGCGTTAGCATGATCTAAAGATCCACTTTACAGGAGTGAACTACTCCTGTAAAAGTTAGTTAAAAGAGCATGCCTCTTGGAAATTAAAACGGTCAGCCTTAGTGGTTAGACTTGCATTAGTTATCTTTCAAAATGGCAACTCCATCTGAATAGCTATTCTTGTTTTTTAATCAACCTTTTCTTACTTACTTGTTTATTAAAATTATGATACCAATGGTTATGTACTTTCTTCCTTAAAATAAAAAGCTTTTTAGTCATACGACTAAAAAGCTTTTTCAACTGCCTGGCAACGTCCTACTCTTGCAGGGGCGCGAGCCCCAACTACCATGGGCGCTGGAGAGCTTAACTACTGTGTTCGGCATGGGAACAGGTGTGACCTCTCCGCTATCGCCACCAGACTTTGTATGTTATTAAAGGGATGTACCCTAAAAACT
>NZ_JAGFVL010000011.1 GCF_017599345.1 Gracilibacillus suaedae | reverse complement strand
ACACCTGTTCCCATGCCGAACACAGTAGTTAAGCTTTCCAGCGCCCATGGTAGTTGGGGCTCGCGCCCCTGCAAGAGTAGGACGTTGCCAGGCAATTTTTAAAAACTTCTTAGTCATAGGACTAGGGAGTTTTTTTGTATGCTAAAATAATGTTTAAAGAACCGTTTTTTTGGCTCTATACTAAATCTGGTGGTGCTTCCTAAAATGATAGTGGTTGAAAGAAAAGCAAAAAAATACACCCATACTCTCGCTATCGAGAATAGGCTTAGGGATAATAGATATGACCAGCGTGGGTAAAACCCCAACTGATCATGATTATAGTCTCACTTTATAGATTATTACCGACATTGTACGAAGCAAATGCAAAAGTACTGCCTTATTCTATGAAGGAACATAAGCTGTGAAATTTACATTTATCAGGGCAGAACGGAATATATATAATAGAACAAAACCAAGGGAAAGAAGGGGTAATGGAAATGAACAATATTACGAAGCTAGATGAAACGTACTATAGGGAAATTATGGATTTATCACAATATGCCTTTCAATATAAATTGTCAGATGAAGAAATAGTAGCAAATAAAGAACAGATGAAAAATCATACTGTTTGGGGATGGGTGGAAAATAATCAATTGGCTGCGAAGGTTCATGTCATCCCACTAAAAGCACATATTCAAGGTAGAATAATGAAAATGGGAGGTGTCGCATCAGTTGCATCATGGCCTGAATATCGAAGAGGAGGAAAAGTGAAACAACTATTAAAGAAAGCACTACAGGAAATGAAAACGAAAGGACAAATTATCTCCTATCTACATCCATTTTCTGTACCATTCTATCGAAAGTATGGTTGGGAAATAACTTTCGACAAAGCAAATTGTAAAATACCAATTCGAAGCTTAGCGAAACGATGGGATGGAATTGGATTTGTAAAAAGAGGTAATAATAATGATCAAACAATATCAATGCTACATAGTATTTATACAGAATATGCGAGTGCATTTACAGGTCCATTAGCAAGAGATCAGCATTGGTGGAAACATCGGATCCTTAACAAAGATGACTTTATAGCAATTGCATACCGGGATGATCATACACCAGAAGGATACCTAGTATACAACGTAAAAGAGAATATATTCACAGTAAAAGATATCGCTTTTTCAACTATAAATGGGCAGAAGTTGTTGTTACAATTTATGCATGATCATGATTCCATGGTGGACGACATAGTTGCTAGTTTACCAACTAACGACGGGGTTACGCTTTTGGTCGAAGAGCCTAGATTTGAACAGAAGGTAACACCTTATTTTATGTCTCGTATTGTCGATGCAGAGGCATTTCTTGCACAATTTCCATACAATAAGTCTGGTCATTTTTCTTCTTTTGCTATCCATATAGAAGATGAATTTCTTCCAGAGAATACAGGGACGTATCAGTTATCCATGAATGAGCATGATGAGATGATAATTGATCGAGTAGATAATCAAAATTCCTTACCAACCGTAACAATGAAGATACAGCAAATGACACAGATGTTTCTTGGTTATAAACGTGCTCATGAATTATTGAGTTTAGAACTTTTGGATGGTGATCAAAAGGCTATTGGACAGTTGGAGGAAATCATTCCAACAAGTCATCCATACTTTCCAGATTTCTTCTAGCAAAGGTCGTTTTTGTACTGTCCCTGTGTACGTTTCTATGTTTTTTATAGTACAGGGTATATGGTTGGTATCAAGATTTATATATATAAATGTAAAGGGGGCGCCTTTATGTGGGATCAGCTCTTTGATGCGGAGTTTGTAGAATCTGTTACAAAGCTGATGATTTCGCTTTTTTTATCAGGATTGATTGGTTTTGAACGGGAGGTAAATAAACATTCTGCTGGCTTTCGAACACATATACTAGTTGGGGTCAGTTCCTGCTTGATGATGCTTTTATCTGTTTACGGGTTTCAACACTTTATTGAAAATCACCAGAACATTCAATTTGATCCAGCTCGTATACCTTCCTATGTCATTAGTGGTATTGGATTTTTGGGGGCAGGTACGATTATTGTTCATGGGGGTACTATTAGAGGTTTGACAACAGCTGCATCTATATGGGCAGTTGCTGGCTTAGGATTGATTGTTGGCATTGGTATGTATAAAGAGGCCTTTGTGACAACTTTGATTATTTTAATTAGTTTAGTTGTCTTGAATAAATTTGAAAAAAGGCTACACCGTAAAAGTCATCATATTGTCTTTGAAGTAAAGCTTTCTAAGGAACAAAAAGCTTCAACTTTCCTTAACCGTGTACAGTCATTTCCGATCGAAATTCGCGAGTTTGATATCTCTAATGAAAGTTCCGATACAACAAAAATCAAAATGTATATTGATGCCATTCATCAGAAAAAACGCGAAAATTTGTATGAATGGTTATTAGAGCAGGAAGAAGTAAAAAAGATTAAAATCCGTTTTCGTTCATAAGGGTTTGAGAGACAGCAAGAAAGGTTATAATAATGAAGACCAAATAGTTTTCAACCAAGCCAACTTACAGTATAATAAAAATATATAGTCAAATATAGTCAAAGTCAGATTGGAGGAGGGAAAATGCGTAATATTTCAGATATTATTGAAGAATATTTGAAAGAAATCATGCACAGCAACCATCATAAAATCATTGAAATAAAGCGAAGTGAAATTGCTGATCGCTTTGAATGTGTACCTTCTCAAATTAATTATGTCATCAACACTCGGTTTACTTTGGAGAAAGGTTACTTAGTAGAAAGTAAACGTGGTGGTGGGGGCTATATCCGCATTAGTCGTATTACCAATGAAGACAAAGCAAAATTAATAGACGAAATTATTGAAATGATCCAACCTAAAATATCACAGCAAAAAGCGGTCAATATATTAGAGCGCCTCTTGGAAGAAGAATTAATTACCGAACGAGAAGCAAAATTAATGGTTGGTGCGATTGATCGTAATACGCTCTCTTTTCAACTGCCAATTCGGGATGAGATTCGTGCTAGAATTTTATCAGCAATGCTCAATGCCTTAAAATATCAATTTTAGGAGGTGTACGGTATGGAATGTCAAGAGTGTAAACAAAATCCGGCAACCGTTCATTTCGCACAAGTAATAAACGGTGAGAAGACAGAAATTCACGTCTGCCAGCAATGTGCAAAGGAAAAGGGTTATGTGTCACAAGAAGAAGATGCCTATTCATTACACCACCTTTTATCAGGACTGTTCAACCCAAAATCTAGTGCTATGCATCACCAGTCACATAAAGCAACAGATAAGGAGTTACAATGTGATAAATGTGGCATGACGTATCAACAGTTTGCTAGAATTGGAAAGTTCGGGTGTGCAACTTGCTATCATACATTCTCTGAACATTTAAATCCGCTTTTTCGAAAAGTGCATAGTGGTAACACTGCTCATGAAGGAAAAGTACCAAAACGAGTAGGATCTGATATTTTTCAACGTAAAAAGCTACGAGACTTAAAGGTGAAATTACAACAAGCAATCGCTGAGGAAGCTTTTGAAGAAGCAGCTGAAATTCGCGATGAAATAAGGTCATTAGAGAAGAATCTAAACCACCACGAGGAGCGTGATGATTCGTGAGTTTAGAGCAATTTATCAATGAAGCAATTAGTCCTTGGTTAAAAGAGGACGGTCCTGACAGTGATATTGTAATGAGCAGTCGTGTTCGTTTAGCTCGAAACTTTGAGCAATCCCCTTTTCCATTAATTGCGGACGAAAAGCAAATGGAGAGTATTCTTTATTTTATGGAAAAGGAATTTAATCACCGCTCTTATTTACAATATAAAGATTTAGAATTTGTCAAAATGGCTGAGTTAAAGCAAGTAGAAAAGCAAGTATTAGTAGAAAAACATTTAATAAGTCCACATTTAGCTGATAAATCGAAGCAGGGTGCTGCGCTTATCTCTAAGAATGAACAAGTATCGATCATGGTTAATGAAGAAGACCATATTAGGGCTCAATTATATTTTCCTGGTTTTCAATTAGAAAAAGCCTTGGAACAGGCGTTTCAATTAGATGACTGGTTAGAAGAAAAAATAGATTATGCCTTTGACGAAAATAGAGGATATCTTACAAGCTGTCCTACGAATGTAGGTACTGGCTTACGAGCATCTGTGATGATGCATTTACCAGCGCTTGCGATTACTCGTAAAATTAACCGGATGATCCCTGCTATCAATCAGTTAGGTCTGGTTGTTCGAGGTATTTATGGTGAAGGCAGTGAAGCGCTAGGTAATATTTTTCAAATTTCCAATCAGGTAACATTAGGTCGGTCTGAGGAGGATATTATCGAAGACTTAAAAGGCGTTGTCGATAAATTAATTGAGCATGAACGTCATGCTCGGAATTTACTGATGGAACAATCAGAACTGGAATTAGAGGACCGAGTATTTCGTTCCTATGGGATATTGCAGCATAGTCGTATTATCGAATCGAAAGAAACGGCAAAATGCCTGTCTGATGTCCGACTAGGTATTGATTTGGGATTCATCCATCACATATCTAAATCTATTCTGAACGAATTGGTTGTTTTAACACAACCGGCGTTCTTACAACAATATGCAAAAAAAATGCTGACACCGAATGAACGCGATGTGTTTCGTGCATCCTTAATTCGGGAACGCTTTACATTGGAGCAAAAGGAGGAATATTAAAATGATGTTTGGACGCTTTACAGAAAGAGCGCAAAAAGTTTTAGCATTATCACAAGAAGAAGCTGTACGATTAGGTCATAATAATATTGGCACTGAACATATTTTATTAGGACTTGTAAGCGAGGGAGAAGGTATTGCAGCAAAAGCACTTCAAGCGATTGGTCTTGGCGCAGATAAGATCAGAGATGAAGTAGAATCTTTAATAGGTAAAGGCAGTGAAGTATCCCAAACTATTCACTATACCCCTCGAGCAAAGAAAGTCATTGAGTTATCGATGGATGAAGCTCGTAAATTAGGACACTCTTATGTAGGTACAGAACATATATTGTTAGGGCTAATTCGAGAAGGAGAAGGGGTAGCTGCTCGCGTTCTAAATAACTTGGGCGTTAGTCTAAATAAAGCACGTCAACAAGTGTTACAACTGTTAGGAAGCTCAGAATCAGGTGGTTCTCAAAATGGTCGTAACAGTTCAAGTAATAGTGCAAGTACCCCAACGTTGGATTCGCTTGCCCGTGATTTAACCTCCATTGCAAAAGAAGGGAACATCGACCCTGTTATCGGCCGTGAGAAAGAAATCGAACGCGTTATCCAAGTATTAAGTCGCCGCACAAAAAATAACCCTGTCTTGATTGGTGAGCCAGGTGTTGGTAAAACAGCGGTAGCGGAAGGTTTGGCACAACAAATTGTTCAAAATGAAGTGCCGGAAATTCTTCGTGATAAGCGGGTGATGACTCTTGATATGGGGACGGTAGTAGCAGGTACTAAATATCGCGGTGAATTTGAAGATCGCTTGAAAAAAGTGATGGAAGAAATACGTCAGGCGAATAATGTGATCCTTTTTATTGATGAGTTGCACACATTAATTGGTGCAGGTGGTGCAGAAGGTGCTATTGATGCATCTAATATTTTAAAACCATCATTAGCTCGAGGAGAATTGCAATGTATCGGTGCAACCACATTAGATGAGTACCGCAAGTATATCGAAAAAGATGCCGCATTAGAACGTCGTTTTCAGCCAATTCAAGTCGATGAACCATCTGTAGAAGAATCTGTACAAATCTTACAAGGCTTAAGAGATCGTTATGAAGCACACCACCGAGTGACGATTACAGATGAAGCAATTGAAGCAGCAGCAAAGCTTTCGGATCGTTATATTACTGATCGTTTCTTGCCAGATAAGGCCATTGATTTAATTGATGAAGCAGGGTCCAAGGTAAGATTACGTTCTTATACAACACCTCCTAATTTAAAAGAGTTAGAACAGAATTTAGAAGAAGTACGTAAAGAAAAAGACGCCGCTGTTCAAAGTCAAGAGTTTGAAAAAGCTGCTGCATTACGTGATGATGAACAACAATTAAGAAAAGAACTAGAAGAGACGGAAGCGAAATGGAAAGAGAAACAAGGACAGGAGAATTCAGAAGTCAGTGTAGAAGATATTGCTAGTGTTGTATCGACATGGACCGGGGTACCGGTATCGGCACTTACTAAGGATGAGAGTGAAAGGTTATTACACATGGAAGACATTTTGCATGATCGATTAATTGGTCAGGAAGAAGCAGTAAAATCTGTTTCCAAAGCAATTCGACGAGCAAGATCTGGCTTAAAAGATCCAAAGCGTCCAATTGGTTCGTTTATTTTCCTAGGACCAACTGGTGTCGGTAAAACAGAGTTGGCACGTGCGTTAGCTGAATCCATGTTTGGTGATGAAGACGCGATGATTCGTATTGATATGTCAGAGTATATGGAGAAGCATGCAACATCACGACTTGTAGGTTCACCTCCTGGATATGTTGGTTATGAAGAAGGTGGACAGTTAACCGAAAAAGTACGAAGAAAGCCATATTCTGTAGTACTATTAGATGAGGTAGAGAAAGCACACCCAGAAGTATTTAATATATTACTCCAAGTCTTAGAAGATGGTCGCCTAACGGATTCTAAAGGACGTACGGTAGACTTCCGAAATACGGTGTTAATTATGACATCCAATGTTGGAGCAAATGAATTAAAACGTAATAAATATGTAGGTTTTAGCCTTGGTGATGAAGAACAAGATTATAAAGACATGCGTTCTAAGGTAACGGCGGAATTGAAGAAAGCCTTCCGTCCAGAGTTCTTAAATCGTATCGATGAAACGATTGTTTTCCACTCATTAGAGAAGAAACACATGAAGCATATTGTTGAGCTAATGGTAAAAGAATTACAGAAACGTTTAACTGAACAGGAAATAGACTTTGTATTATCTGATAAGGCAATTGAAAAAATAGCAAATGAAGGATTTGATCCTGAATATGGTGCAAGACCATTACGCAGGTCGATTCAAAAGAACGTGGAAGATTTACTATCAGAAGAATTGCTAAAAGAAACCATTAAAAAAGGCCAAAAAGTAACCATTGACCTTGATGACGCAGGCGAATTCCAGGTTGTATGAATCTTAAAAATCGGAAGGGGGCTCCCTTCCGATTTTTTCAATAAGGATCATGCCTCTTCGATCACTTTTATACTGAGTGATAGGAAAGTTATTTTGCATGAAATTTGGGATTGCATTTTCAGTAGCCTCGGGTCGGAAACAGTCTGCCCAGCATGGTTTGTATTTAGAATAGTATATAAAATACAATATCTTTATGTGTAAGGAGACGAAATTTAAAGATTATCCTTTTTTTACACTTTTTACATACATCTTTAACTAAATTGATAGATCTCTGTAACTTATAAGGGAGTCTTTTCGTATATAATGAAAGGGAGCGATACTTTTGGCTAAGCGAAAATCTAAATTTGTTTGTCAATCTTGTGGTTATGAATCACCTAAATGGATGGGGAAATGTCCGGGATGTCATGAATGGAATACGTTAGTAGAAGAAGTGGAAGCTACCAAAACAGCAAGAGGTAATTGGGCAACAGGCTCAGGCACAACACACAAGCCAGAAAAGATATCCAGTATTCAAACACAAGAAGAACCAAGGATTAAAACGAAAATGCAAGAGTTAAACCGAGTGCTTGGTGGTGGTATCGTACCTGGTTCGCTAGTGCTAATCGGTGGAGACCCAGGTATCGGGAAATCAACGTTATTGCTGCAAGTTTCCAGTCAATTGTCACAGCGTGATTTAGATGTGTTATACATTTCTGGAGAAGAATCAGCAAGACAGACAAAACTAAGAGCAGACAGATTAGATATTTCATCAGAAAGACTATACGTACTTTCTGAAACAAATCTAGTAGATATCGCAAATCAAATTGATCAATTAAAACCAGGCTTTGTTGTGATTGATTCGATTCAAACTATTTATAAAGAAGAAGTAACCAGTGCTCCGGGTAGTGTTTCACAAGTTCGCGAGTGTACTAGTGAACTGATGCGCATTGCGAAGCAAAATCATATACCTGTTTTTATTGTTGGGCATGTGACGAAAGAAGGATCTATAGCTGGACCCAGATTGCTTGAGCATATGGTAGATGCTGTATTGTATTTTGAAGGGGAAAGACACCATACTTTTCGAATCTTACGGGGAGTCAAAAACCGATTTGGCAGCACGAACGAAATGGGCATATTTGAAATGAAAGAAGAAGGGTTAACAGAAGTATTAAACCCATCTGAAATTTTTCTAGAAGAACGATCACAAGGTGTCGCTGGTTCAACTATTGTCGCATCGATGGAAGGAACAAGACCAGTGCTAGTGGAGATTCAGGCACTAATTTCCCCTACCAGCTTTGGTAACCCAAGGAGAATGGCGACAGGAATAGATCATAATCGTGTTCCATTATTGATGGCTGTATTAGAAAAAAGAGTAGGTTTAATGCTGCAAAATCAAGATGCATATGTGAAGGTAGCCGGTGGCGTGAAATTAGATGAGCCTGCCATTGATTTAGCGGTTGCGATTAGTATTGCTTCTAGCTTTAGAGATCGAGCTCCACATACAGATGATGTATTGATTGGCGAAGTTGGGCTTACGGGAGAAGTAAGAAGAGTATCGCGAATTGAACAACGTGTACAAGAAGCCGCTAAATTAGGATTTAAAAGAGCTATCATTCCTGCTAAGAACATGGATGGTTGGACAGTCCCGGCGTCTATTGAAATCATAGGGATAAATTCTGTGCAAGAAGCAATTAAAGAAGCATTAGGAGATTGAAAGTTTTTAGGTGTATTGTTTCAAAATGTGCTCTCCAAGGAAGATTTATTCTTTCTTAAAAGTACTAAAAAAATGTTTAAAATTTTAGTAATAGGAGAGACTAATCTATAGGAGGTGACTGTGGTGCTAAAACGATTTGTGCAACTATTTTTTATTATTGCAGGTGGTACCGCTGGATATTTATATATTCCAAGATTATTGGAATTAATAGGGTTAGCTGAAGGTACATGGTTAACATCTAATTATGTAGGACCCTATGTGGGGTTAGTATTAGGAGCAATTATTTTATTTATTCTATCTTTATGGATTTCTGATTACATTATGAGATTCCTTGCTTGGATTGAAGAGCTATTAATGAAAGCCCCAGTGTCGGATTTATTGTTTGGTAGTTTAGGTATTATTATTGGTTTAATTATTGCGTATTTCTTAAATGACCCGATTCAATCAATTGATATACGGGTTGTGTCACAGGTGGTGCCGATCTTTTTAAGTGTCTTATTTGCCTATTTTGGATTTCAAGTAGGCTTTAAAAGAAGAGATGAATTCTTAAATCTATTTACTTTACCGAAAAAGGAAAAGAAAAAAGCTTTGATGCCTGAAGAATCTCACGCAGATCCAGAATTACCAAAACCGAAGATTTTAGATACAAGTGTAATCATTGATGGACGAATTGCAGATATATGTCAAACAAACTTTTTAGAAGGAACGATTATTATTCCTCAATTTGTTTTAGAAGAATTACAGCATATCGCGGATTCATCAGATGCATTAAAACGAAACAGAGGTCGCAGAGGCTTGGATATATTAAATCGTATCCAGAAGGATCTACCGATTAATGTAGAAATTTATGAAGGTGATTTCGAGGAAATCCAAGAAGTCGACAGTAAATTAGTTAAGCTTGCAAAAGTGATGAACGGGATTGTTGTAACGAATGACTTTAATTTAAATAAAGTTTGTGAGTTTCAGAAGGTACCTGTCTTAAACATTAATGATTTAGCAAATGCTGTTAAACCAATTGTGTTACCAGGTGAAGAATTAGCAGTACAGGTTATTAAGGACGGTAAAGAACAGAACCAAGGTGTTGCTTACTTAGATGATGGAACGATGATTGTAGTAGAAGAAGGTAAGAACTATATTGGACAGAACATCGAAGTCGTGATTACAAGTGTGTTGCAAACATCAGCAGGCCGAATGATCTTCGCCAAACCAAAATTACTTGAAAAAGCACTCTAAAAAAGGTATAACTTATAAAGGATAGACAAAAGTGATAACATGATTGTTATCACTTTTTGTTAGTTTATAATTCACTTTCGGATACATGCAAAATGAATACAAACCTACAGATCAACTATAAACTGCGAAGTAAAGTGAGCAGGGATATGTTCTCCTCCGTACTGAATTTTGATGAGTGTATAATCGTCGCTGCGGAAAGCGCAGTATTCTGCCGGAGGGTATGTGAGCACTCATCATTAGGTAGAATGGGAGAAAGCCTCACTTTTTCTCCTTTCACTAGTTCGCAGTATATATCTAATTCGAACTATATAGAACACGTAAATAGAATTCGATTCATTCTGTTATATGCAGATGTTATAATCAATGGAGATGATCTCTGGAACGAGATTGGGAGAGCATTATAAGCTAGTTAATTAGAGATTGGGGTGGCCGCATGATAAAATATAATGTGATCGTGTTAGCGGCAGGACAAGGTAAGCGAATGAATGTAGGCAAAAACAAACAATTTATCGAACTATTAAATGAGCCTTTAATTATACATACGTTAAAAAATTTTATAGATGACAACTGGTGTCAAAATATTTACTTAGTCATCAATCCAAATGAGCAAAAGCAAATGAAAGATTTAATAGTTTCTTATCAATGGCAAGACCAAATCACTTTTGTTCACGGTGGTAGAGAACGACAAGAGAGCGGCTATCAAGGGTTGCTCGCCATCAGTGAAGAAAACCAAGACATGATTGTCATGATCCACGACGGAGCTAGACCTTTTGTGGAGGAGTCACATTTACACGAGCTTGCTCACGCCGCAAAAGAGAATAACGCAGCATTGCTCGCCGTTCCTGTTACCGATACAATAAAACGAAAAAATGGGGACAAAATAGAAACATTGGATCGTTCAACATTATGGGCTGCACAAACACCACAAGCCTTTAGTTATTCATTAATTAAAAAAGCACATGAGCAAGCAATTGCATCAGAATATCTTGGAACAGATGATGTGTCGCTCGTCGAAGCATTAGGAAAACCGGTAGATATTATTCATGGCACTTATCAAAATGTAAAATTAACTACTCCAGAGGATATTATGCGAGCAGAAATGATCTTAGAGCGACAGGAGGGAAAATAATGTTCCGTATCGGACAAGGTTTTGATGTACATCAGTTAGTCGAAGGAAGGCCTTGTATTATCGGCGGTATTGATATACCGTTTGAATATGGTTTGTTAGGACACTCTGATGCAGATGTGTTATTACATACGATTTCAGATGCGTGTCTAGGTGCAATTGGTGAAGGGGATATTGGGAAGCATTTTCCCGATACAGACCCCGCATTTAAAGATGCTGATTCACAAAAATTATTACAAGAAGTATGGAGACTAGTAGAAGAAAAAGGTTATAAGCTTGGTAATGTCGATTGCACAGTGATTGCACAAGCTCCTAAGCTTGCACCGTATATCCCATCAATCCAAGATAATATCGCTAGTCTATTGAGAACTGATAAAGAGAAAGTCAATGTCAAAGCCACAACGACAGAAAAGCTCGGTTTTACCGGAAGAAAAGAAGGAATAGCGGCACAAGCTGTTGTTCTTCTGATGAAGAAATAAAAACGTAACATTATGTCGAAAATAATGATAAAATAAGATAATAGGTGAAAAGACCGTTACAAATGATGGAGGGACAATAATCATGGGAAATGAAGTACGCGTACGTTATGCACCAAGTCCAACAGGGCATTTGCATATCGGAAACGCTAGAACAGCACTTTTTAATTATTTATATGCCAAACATTTAGGTGGATCATTCATTATCCGTACAGAAGATACGGATGAAAAGCGTAACGTGGAAGGTGGCGAAGAAAGTCAATTACGCTATTTGAAGTGGCTCGGATTAGAATGGGATGAAGGTGCAGATATCGGTGGTGAATACGGACCTTACCGTCAAACAGAACGTTTGGATATTTATCAGAAATATGTCGATGAGTTGTTAGAGCGCGGTTTAGCATATAAATGTTATATGACAGAAGAAGAATTGGAAGCAGAACGTGAAGAACAGCGTGCTAATGGACAAGTGCCGAAGTATTCTGGAGCACATCGCAATTTAACCGAAGAACAAATAAAGCAATTCGAAGCGGAAGGACGTAAGCCTAGTATTCGTTTCCGTGTCCCAGATAACAAAACATACACATTCAATGATATTGTACGTGGTAATATTAGATTTGAATCCAGTGATTTTGGTGACTGGGTAATGGTGAAGAAAAATGGTATTCCAACTTACAATTTTGCCGTTGCACTTGATGATCATTATATGAAAATAAGTCATGTATTACGTGGGGAAGAGCATATTTCGAACACACCAAAACAAATGATGATTTTTGAAGCATTTGGTTGGGAGGCGCCTCACTATGGTCATATGACATTAATTTTAAATGAAAATCGCAAAAAGTTAAGTAAACGTGATGAGCATATCTTGCAATTCATTGAACAATACAAAAATCTTGGTTACTTACCAGAGGCATTGTTCAACTTTATTACCTTGCTTGGCTGGTCACCAGTTGGGGAAGAGGAACTGTTTACTCAAGAAGAGTTTATTAAGATATTTGATCCAGAACGTTTGTCAACATCACCAGCAATCTTTGACCCGGCAAAATTAAAATGGATGAATAATCAATATATTAAACAGGCTTCTTTAGACGAAGTGGTGGAACTAAGCTTGCCACACTTAATCGAAGCAGGTAAATTGCCAGCTGACATGAACGAAGAGCAAAAAGAATGGGCAGTGAACTTAATCAGCTTATATCATGAGCAATTGTCTTATGGTGCAGAAATTGTCGAGTTAACAGATCTTTTCTTCCAAACAGAGATTAACTATAATGAAGAGGCAATGGCTGTATTAAAAGAAGAACAGGTACCAGAAGTGTTAGAAGGATTCTTAGAGCAGTTCAGCAATATAGAAGAATTGTCACCAGAAGCAATTAAAGCAAGTATTAAGGCAACTCAAAAAGCTACGAAACAGAAAGGTAAAAAGCTATTTATGCCGATCCGTGTTGCAACTACTGGACAGGTGCATGGTCCTGAATTGCCGAATGCAATTTATCTTTTAGGAGAAGATATTGTCAGAGCAAGAGTGGAAAATGTGTTACAATTAATCAAATAAGTAGCAAATTTTAGCAAATTCACTATAATAGTAAGTAATAAGGTACGTTGACGAGGAGAAGTAAAAGAAAGACCGCTTGTACAGAGAAAACCATCACAGGCTGAGAATGGTTGAAGCAAGTTTCTTTGAAATGCACCTCAGAGTTTCTTCCTGAATGGAGTATGGAAGAACGGTTTACCGCCGTTATCGGTCCAAAGTGGAGGGGAGAATTTTTCCCTAAACAGAGTGGAACCGCGCCAAAAGCGTCTCTGAGGTATTAAACCTTGAGACGCTTTTTTTGTTAGAAAAAAGAACACGGTTAGAAGCAATCATATATACGCAATAGGGGGGATAATGATCCGTGGGTTTCTTCAAATTACTCAAAGAAGACATCGAAGTTGTTTTTGATCAAGACCCGGCCGCAAGAACCTATTTTGAAGTTTGCTTAACATATTCCGGTTTACATGCCATCTGGGCACATCGAATCGCACACGCCTTTTATCGTAAAAAATTCTTTTTCATCGCTAGAGTCATTTCACAAATTAGCCGCTTTTTTACTGGTATCGAGATTCACCCAGGTGCGAAAATTGGCAAACACTTCTTCATTGACCATGGGATGGGCGTAGTTATTGGTGAAACATGTGAAATCGGAGATAATGTCACGATATACCAAGGTGTAACATTAGGTGGTACGGGGAAAGAGAAAGGAAAGCGACACCCAACGCTTAAAGATAATGCACTGGTTGCCACAGGAGCAAAAGTATTAGGATCGATTACAATCGGAGAAAGTTCTAAAGTAGGTGCCGGTTCTGTTGTGTTAAAAGATGTTCCGGATCATTCAACCGTTGTCGGGATACCAGGCAGAATCGTCATACAAAACGGAGAGAAAGTACGTAAGGATTTAGATCATCATAAGCTTCCAGACCCTATTAGTGAAGTATTGAAGGGAATGGATGAGGAGATAAACCGATTAAAAAAAGAGCTAGAAGACTTAAAAGGAGCGAATCGAGATGACCATTAATATATACAACACACTTACACGAAAAAAAGAGAAATTTCAATCCATTGAGCCGAATCGTGTCAAAATGTATGTGTGTGGCCCTACTGTGTATAACTACATTCATATCGGAAATGCACGTCCAGCGATTGTTTTCGACACCGTGAGGAGATATTTTGAATATAAAGGCTATCAAGTAGACTACGTTCTCAACTTCACAGATGTCGATGATAAGCTAATCAACGCTGCTAAGGAATTGGGAGAAGAAGTACCAACTATTGCAGAACGTTTTATTCAAGCATATAAAGAAGATGTCGGTGTATTGGGTGTAAAGGAAGCTGTTCATCACCCTAGAGTAACCGAAACAATGGATGATATTATTAGCTTTATTTCTACCTTAATCGACAAAGGGCATGCTTATGAAGCAGATGGTGATGTTTATTTTAAAACAAGGTCATTTGATAAGTATGGTAAGCTATCTCACCAATCAATTGATGAATTAAGATCAGGTGCGCGTATTCAAGTAGGCGAGAAAAAACAAGATCCGTTAGACTTTGCTTTATGGAAACAAACAAAAGATGGAGAAATAGCTTGGGACTCGCCGTGGGGGGAAGGTCGACCAGGCTGGCATATTGAATGCTCAGCAATGGCTAAAAAGTATCTCGGTGATACGATTGATATCCACGCTGGTGGTCAAGATTTAACATTTCCGCATCATGAAAATGAAATTGCCCAATCTGAAGCAGCTAATGGGAAATCATTCGCAAATTATTGGATGCACAATGGGTATATTAATATCGATAATGAAAAAATGTCGAAATCACTCGGTAACTTTGTGCTAGCTCATGATCTCATTCAAAAACATGACCCAAAAGTATTGCGTTTCTTTATGTTAAGTGTCCACTATCGTAACCCGATCAATTTTAGTGATGCATTATTAGAAAGTGCGAAAAACAGCTATGATCGTATTGAAAATGCGTTAACAAACTTGGAGCACCGTAAAGAGTCAAGTGTGAATTTAGCTGATGATAACCAACAATGGTTGGATAAAATAGATGGACTGAAACAACAATTTGAACAAGAAATGGATGATGATTTTAATACGGCGAATGCAATAGCGGTAATTTTTGATCTTGTTAAAGAAGCCAATGTATATCTGAAGTCAGATCATACACATGCAGCCGTGATCGATACATTTATCGATACCCTTACAACTTGGTTAGAAGTGTTAGGTATTCCACAGAATCAAGAAGATCAACTACTCGATGAAGAGATAGAAGCGTTAATAGAAAAAAGAATTGAAGCACGAAAAAACAAAGACTTTCAACTGGCAGATAAAATTCGAGATGACTTAAAAGAACGTAATATCATTCTAGAAGATACACCACAAGGTACAAGATGGAAGCGAGGTTAATGATGACAAAGCAGCAGCCAAGAGAAATGAAGAGTCTAGCTCTCGCTTATATGGGCGATGTTATTTACGAGAAATATGTGAGGGAATATTTAATCCACATGGGTACTGTCAAAGTACAACAATTACATCAACATGCTGTCCGATTTGTAAAAGCAACTTCCCAAGCAAAAGTAGTACATCATTGGATGGATACCAATCAGCTTACAACAGAAGAATTGGCTGTACTAAAAAGGGGACGAAATGCCAAATCTGGATCCGTCCCCAAGAATACAAGCGTACAAGCTTATCGTTACAGTACAGCTTTTGAGGCATTAATCGGGTTCCTATACTTGGACCAGCAGCATGAACGGTTAGAGCTACTAATCAAACAGGCGATAGCCATTACAGAGAAGGGAGATGGTCAAGAATGAGCGGAGAATGGATCATTGGAAAGAATACCGTAATGGAAGCATTGGAATCTGAACGTTCTATCCAAAAATTATATTTGACTGAAAACCTGAATACTTCCTTGGCAAAAAAGTTGCAAGGACTAGCGAAGGCAAAAAATGCCCCTGTACAACGTGTGCCAAAAAAGAAACTGGATCAAATGGTTGAAGGGAATCATCAAGGTATTGCTGCGCTGGTTGCCGCTTATGACTATGCATCACTAGATCAGTTATTCGAAATAGCAGAAAAAAAAGATGAACCGCCATTCTTTTTAATTTTAGATGAAATAGAAGATCCACATAATTTAGGTTCCATTCTTCGTAGTGCTGATGCAACAGGTGTCCATGGCGTGATTATTCCCAAGCGAAGAGCTGTTGGCTTAACCGCTACGGTTGCCAAAACATCTGTTGGAGCGATTGAACATATTCCGGTTGTAAGAGTAACCAATATGGTACAAACAATAGAAGAATTAAAGTCGCGAAATGTATGGATTGTTGGTACAGAAGCAGAAGCGACAGAGGATTACCGTAAACTAGATGGTCAGCTCCCTGTTGCACTTGTCATCGGTAACGAAGGAAAAGGGATCAGCCGTTTAGTGAAGAAAAATTGTGATTGGACGATCAGTTTACCAATGATAGGGTCGGTTTCATCATTAAACGCCTCTGTTGCGGCAAGCCTATTAATGTATGAAGTATTCCGAAAAAGAGATAAACATGGTGAATCCTAATGGATGTACTTTTAGTAGATGGATACAACATGATTGGCGCTTGGGAAGAATTAAAAGCTTTAAAGGATAAGGACTTAGAGCAAGCCAGATTGCTGTTGATCGACAAAATGGCGGAATACCAAGCATACCGCAAAAGGAAAGTAATCGTTGTTTTCGATGCCTATGAAGTGAGAGGGGTGGAGAATAGACAACAGCAGTATAAAGTAGAGGTTATCTTCACGAAAGAGAATGAAACAGCTGACCAATGTATTGAGCGTCTTGTCAAAGAGTTTAAGAATGTGCGGACAAAGGTTTTTGTAGCCACTTCTGATTATACAGAACAGCGTACGATTTTTGCGCAAGGAGCATTTCGAATCTCTGCAAGGGAACTGGATATTGAATTAAAAAATATTCAAAAGGAGATTGAGGTAGATATAGAAGAACATCAACAAAATAAAATAAAGAGTAAAATTCCGTTGGACGACACCGTGTTGCAGGTGTTTGAGAAATGGCGCCGTGGTAATAAATAACAAAAGAGCAGTTGACGTAAATAAAGCGCTTCCTGTATAATGTTGCTATTATGGTCTGCAATACCTAATTTTTGGCATTGAGCCGGGAGGAGTCCCAATAACTATCATGCGAGTAGAAAATAGAGATACTGACTTTCAGCATTTAGACGATAATGAATTAGTATTGCTAGTGCAGGACGGAGACACACAAGCGCTCGAATTTTTAATTCAAAGGTATAAATCATTCGTTCGAGCGAAAGCCAAGACGTATTTTCTCGTAGGAGCTGATCACGAAGATATTGCACAAGAGGGTATGATCGGTCTTTATAAAGCGATTCGTGATTTTCAAGAGGACAAGCTTTCTTCCTTTAAAGCTTTTGCAGAATTATGTATTACCAGACAAATTATCACCGCTATTAAAACAGCTACAAGGCAAAAACATATGCCATTGAACTCTTATGTGTCTTTGGATAAACCGATTTATAACGATGATTCTGAGAGGACGTTGTTAGATGTTTTAGAAGCAACTATTGCGATGGATCCACAAGAATTGCTAGTTAATAGAGAACGTTATGGTGATATGGAAAATAAGTTAGCAGAATTGCTAAGTAAGTTAGAGCGGGAAGTATTATTACTTTACCTGGAAGGGAAATCTTATCAAGAAATCTCTGCTGAATTAAATCGTCATGCTAAATCTATTGATAATGCTTTGCAACGCGTCAAAAGAAAGCTAGAAAAATATCTAGAAGCGAGCGGTATTCACATATCTTAAACTATTCTACTAGTTGTCGTTGACAGTAATCTTTAACCATGCTACATTATAATAAGTGTGAAAACCCATATAAGAGGTGGGAAGTTTGGGTAAAAAACTAGCATTAGCGTGCGAGGTTTGTCATAGTAGAAATTATAGTACGGAAAAGAATCCATCGATTTCTGACCGGATTGAAATAAAGAAATTTTGTAAGAGATGCAACCGACATACCATTCATCGCGAAACAAAGTAGATCATGACGGTAGTTAGAAGACAGTTTGGAGGTACCTTCTGTGAAACCAGTTACTTTTTTAAAGAACGTCAACCGGGAAATGAAGAAAGTTTCATGGCCAAGAGGTCGTGAATTAACTCGTTATACGATTACAGTAGTATTAACCGTTGCTTTTGTAACAGTTTTTTTTGCGCTTATTGACTTAGGTATTACACAACTTCTTAATATGTTATTTGAATAATTCGCTATAATATATGTTATACTGTAACTAAATATGTAAGAAAAGAACCCGTTTGGCGGGTTTTTTAAATGCAAAGAAATCGACCGAAGGAGAAGTTAAATTAAGGGAGGGAAGGCCGAGCAAAGGCCCTCGATATTATGGAAAAAAGATGGTATGTCGTGCATACTTATTCAGGTTATGAAAACAAAGTGAAAACCAACCTAGAAAAACGATTAGAATCTATGGGGATGGAAGATAAGATTTTCCGTGTATTAGTCCCAGAAGATGAAGAAACAGAAATAAAGAACGGAAAAAAGAAAGTAGCGAAAAAGAAAGTATTCCCAGGTTATGTGTTAGCGGAAATGGTCATGACAGATGACTCTTGGTATGTCGTGCGTAATACACCTGGTGTAACAGGTTTCGTAGGGTCTGCGGGTTCAGGATCCAAACCGACACCACTATTGGAAGAAGAAGTGGAAATGATCTTGAAGCGAATGGGCTATGATGAGCCTGTTACGGAAATAGACTTTGAAATGAAAGAAACGGTAGAAGTAATAGATGGTCCATTTAACGGCTTTTCAGGCTCTATAGAAAACATAGATTTAGATAAACAAAAAGTAAAAGTCCATGTTAATATGTTTGGAAGAGAAACACCAGTTGAATTGGACTTTTCTCAGGTTAAGAAGTTGTCATAAGGAGCTTCAAATATAAAAATATAGGAAAACCACTTGCATTTTTACTTATATAATGCTAAAATTCTTATGTTCTTTATGCCTCGAGTATAAGGTTATTTTTTGCATATGTAATCGAGTGGGAGGGCAAGAGCCCTATTACCACATCACGGACTTAAGGAGGTGTGTCTCGTGGCTAAAAAAGTAGATTCAGTTGTAAAGCTACAAATTCCAGCAGGAAAAGCAAATCCCGCACCACCAGTTGGGCCAGCTTTAGGTCAAGCAGGTATTAACATCATGGGATTCTGTAAAGAGTTTAACGCTCAAACCCAAGATCAAGCTGGTATGATTATTCCAGTAGAAATCACGGTATATGAAGACCGTTCATTTACATTTATTACGAAAACTCCACCAGCAGCAGTATTGCTTAAAAAAGCAGCTGGTATTGAAACTGCGTCAGGTGAACCAAATCGTAACAAAGTGGCAACACTAAACCGCGATAAGGTTAAAGAAATCGCAGAATTAAAAATGCCAGACTTAAACGCTGCTGATGTTGAAGCTGCAATGCGTATGGTCGAAGGTACTGCACGTAGTATGGGTATCGTTATCGAAGACTAATCTCACAGCGTTGTACAAAAGCGGAAGGTTGCGGTAGTGGAGAATGCTTCATCAACCGCAACCTTTATCTTTGAGGTTTAGTTAGTAACGGGTTTCGCCGTTCAAATCTAACTTTTCCGCTTAAGTAAGTGGGAGGTATAACCGTTAAAACCACAGAAGGAGGAAATTAAAAATGGCAAAGAAAACAAAAAAGCAACAAGAAGCATTAAAACTTGTTGACCGTACAAAAACGTATGAAGCAAAAGAAGCATTAGAGCTAGTACAAAAAGCTTCTACAGCAAATTTTGACGAAACTGTTGAAGCTGCATTCCGTCTTGGGGTAGATCCTAAGAAAGCAGATCAGCAAATTCGTGGAGCGATGGTGCTACCACACGGAACAGGTAAAACACAAACCGTTCTTGTATTTGCAAAAGGGGACAAAGCGAAAGAAGCAGAAGCTGCTGGTGCTGATTATGTAGGAGATCAAGAATTAATCAACAAAATCAACCAAGGTTGGTTTGAGTTTGATGTTGTTGTAGCAACTCCTGACATGATGGCAGAAGTAGGTAAACTTGGTCGTGTATTAGGACCAAAAGGTCTTATGCCAAACCCTAAAACAGGAACAGTTACTTTCGAAGTAGAAAAAGCTGTGAATGAAATCAAAGCAGGTAAAGTAGAATACCGTGTAGATAAACAATCAAATATTCATGTACCAATTGGTAAAGTATCATTTGATCTTGACAAGCTTGTTGACAACTTCAACGCATTAGCAGATACAGTTGTAAAAGCAAAACCACAAGCTGCCAAAGGTACGTATATTCGCAACGTAGCTGTTTCGTCTACAATGGGACCTGGCGTTAAAGTAGATTCATCAAATTTCGCTAAATAATTTGCTTGACTTTTGCTGAAAGGTTTTATATAATTCTTAAGGGTCAAGTTGACTACTTTAAAAATAAATGAATAACATTATACCGTAGACAGTAGGTGCTCATTAAGCTTAATTTCCTACCGAGGTGTGTCTGAATAAATGACAGAAATCCTTTTTTATAAGGGATCCTGTATGCAGTCATAAACCTCCATGTCTACCAAGATATGGAGGTTTTCGTTTTATACGGGCGGTATAATGATCGCGTTCTAGGAGGTGGAATCATGTCAAAGGTGATTGAACAAAAGAAACAAGTTGTTTCTGAAATCGCAGAAAAACTTCGTGACAGCCAATCAACGATCCTTGTAGACTACAGAGGTCTTGATGTAGCAGAAGTTACGGAATTGCGTTCACAACTACGTGAAGCAGGCGTGGAATTCAAAGTGTACAAAAACACAATGACTCGTCGTGCGGTAGAAGAAGCTGAACTTACTGACTTAAATGATGTTTTAGTAGGTCCTACAGCTATCGCATTCAGTAAAGATGATGTTGTGGCTCCTGCCAAAGTTTTAAATAACTTTGCGAAAGAGCATGAAGCATTAGAAATTAAAGGTGGCGTGGTTGAAGGATCAGTAGCATCACTTGAGCAAATCAAAGAACTTGCAGATCTTCCAAATTACGAAGGAATGCTTTCTATGCTACTCAGTGTACTACAAGCACCAGTACGAAACTTTGCATATGCGACGAAGGCTGTTGCAGAGCAAAAAGAAGAGCAAGGTGCGTAAGAGTTTCTTATCAGAAGACAAACGATGTTCGTGAATATAAAATAAAATTAGGAGGAATTGAACATGTCTAAAGAACAAATTATCGAAGCAATTAAAGAAATGTCCGTTCTTGAATTAAATGACTTAGTAAAAGCAATTGAAGAAGAATTTGGAGTAACTGCAGCAGCTCCTGTAGCAGTAGCAGGTGGAGCAGCAGGCGGAGAAGCAGCTGAAGAGCAAACTGAATTTGATGTAGTACTTGAAAGTGCTGGATCTTCTAAAATTAAAGTTGTTAAAGCTGTTCGTGAAATCACTGGTCTTGGACTTAAAGATGCTAAAGACCTTGTAGATAACGCACCTGGAGCAATCAAAGAGGGCGTTGACAAAGAAGAAGCGGAAGAAATGAAATCTAAGCTAGAAGAAGCTGGCGCAACAGTAGAATTAAAATAAGTAAGAAACACAGAAAAGCTCGCTATGCACAATGGCGAGCTTTTCTTTACAACTAAGAATTTTAACAATCATCATATAAAACATAAACTGCGAAGTAACGTGAGTAAGGATATGCTCTCTTCCGTACTGAATTTTGATGAGTGCATAATCGTCGCTGCGGAAAAATACTCCCTTTCCGGGGGCACGGCCTCAGCTAACTTTGCAAAGAAAAACACTTTGCAAAGTGGATCTTCGGCTCGTGCTGTTCCCCCAGGAGTGTCGCATTTTTCCGCAGCTTCGAATAGTGTTCTGGAAAAAAGAGAGGGAAGCAAGCGTAAATATTCTAGGTGATTCTTTCCAATCTCTAATTCAGAACACTAAATGTAGCGGAGGCAGAATATGGAGACTCCTGTGGGACAGCGAGAGCTGAAGATCCACTTGGTGAAGTGCTTTTCTTCACCAAGTTAGCTGAAGCCGAGCCCACGGAAAGCGCAGTATTCTGCCGGAGCGCATGTGAGCACTCATCATTAATCAGGATGGGAGAAAGCCTCACTTTTCACCTTTCATTACTTCGCAGTATGTATCTATAGGGAATTAGATTTAACAATGGAAAGTGGGTGTGGAAATGGATCAGTATTTTTCGCGGTCTCCTGATGTTGCTAGTGATCCGCAAACGTGGGAATATCTATTAAGGGGAAAGAAGTTCACTTTTACTACAGATAACGGTGTTTTTTCTAAGGGTGAAGTCGATTTCGGCTCACGTGTTTTAATTGAGGCTTTTCACGCGCCTGATATAGATGGCCCATTACTAGACTTAGGTTGTGGTTATGGCCCTATCAGTATTGCCCTAGCTGCAACACTCCCTGAACGTTCAGTTGTTGGAGTAGATGTAAACGAAAGAGCATTATCATTAGCAGAAAAAAATGCTAAACAAAATAAAATCGCCAATGTATCCTTTAAAGAGAGTGATATATTATCCGATGTAACGGACCAGTCATTTGCCGCCATTTTAACCAACCCACCAATCAGAGCTGGTAAACAAATTGTACACAAGATGTTTGAAGAAGCAAAAAAGGCTTTGCTACCAAATGGCGAACTGTGGGTTGTTATTCAGAAAAAGCAAGGAGCACCTTCAGCAAAGAAGAAGCTAACAGAATTATTTGAAGAGGTAGAGGTAGTAAAGAAGGAAAAAGGATACTTTATTTTTCGCGCAAAATAATTTGACTCTGTTAGATGTTTGTGGTAGTATTGAAAAATGCCAATAGGACGGAAGGTTTGTCAAGTGAAAATGTTGGAAAAATGTATATTTTTTTAAAAAATAGGTAAAACTATTCAACATGAGACTTTTGTAACTTGGCATCTTTGTTGTTACTATTAAACGGCTATTAGCTAATAGAGATTGTCTACTTAACCTTTTAGAAATCCTTTTATTATTTTCCACAGAACTATTAGTAATTGAATAACATTTGCTTATCGCAAATGTCTATATAAAGCTTGTGTCCTAAAAAGATCACAGGTTTGTTCGGTATGCTAACCGGACGAGTGTTTAACACTTACTAAATTTATACGATCTATAGAAAAATGTCAAATGCCTATAGTAAGTTATGTATAAATAGTAAGTGTGGTTTCATTTGTGCTATTTTTATAGCAACTATCTTTAATATTGATCGAGGGGTGAATCAGTTGACAGGTCAACTAGTTCAATACGGACGACACCGCCAACGCAGAAGCTACGCGCGTATCAGCGAGGTATTAGAATTACCAAATTTAATTGAGATTCAAACTGCATCCTATCAATGGTTCTTAGATGAGGGCTTAAGGGAAATGTTTCAGGATATTTCTCCAATCGAGGATTTTGCCGGCAATTTGTCACTAGAATTTGTTGATTATAGCCTTGGAGAACCAAAGTATCCAGTCGATGAATCCAAAGAAAGAGATGTAACATACAACGCTCCTCTTCGAGTAAAGGTTCGTTTATTGAATAACGAAACAGGTGAAGTGAAAGAGCAAGAGGTCTTTATGGGTGATTTTCCATTAATGACGGAAACAGGTACTTTTATTATTAATGGTGCAGAGCGTGTTATCGTTTCACAGCTTGTTCGTTCACCTAGTGTTTACTTTAACCAAAAAATTGATAAGAATGGAAAACGTGGTTATGGCGCTACTGTTATCCCAAATAGAGGTGCTTGGTTAGAATTTGAAACAGACGCAAAAGATGTTGTACACGTACGAATTGATCGTACTAGAAAATTACCTATTACGGTATTACTCAGAGCGTTAGGTTTCGGTGATGACCAAGAAATTTTAGATTTATTTGGCGAAAACGAGTATTTAAAGAATACATTGGAAAAGGACAACACAGAAACAAGTGAAAAGGCATTATTAGAAATTTATGAACGCCTTCGTCCTGGAGAACCGCCAACAGTAGAAAATGCTAAAAGCTTATTGGTTTCCAGATTTTTTGATCCAAAAAGATATGATTTAGCACATGTTGGTCGTTATAAAATAAATAAAAAGTTACATTTAAAAAACCGTTTATTTAACCAAATCCTTGCAGAACCACTAGTGGACCCGGAAACGGGTGAAGTGATTGCTAACAGAGGTGATAAGTTAGATAGACGCTTGTTAGATAAAATATTACCAATACTAGACTCTGACGAAAATCGCTTCGGTGAGAGAGTGCTAGAACCGAATGAAGGTGTATTAGAGGATCCGATTCGTGTTCAATCGATTAAAATTATGGATCCAACTGATCCAGAAGGTGAAAGAACACTAACTGTATTAGGCAATTGTAATGTGGATGACGGTATTAAAAACATTACACCAGCTGACATTCTTTCTGCAATCAGTTATTTCTTTAACATTTTACATCAGGTTGGGGACACCGACGATATTGACCACCTAGGGAATCGACGTCTTCGTTCAGTTGGAGAGTTACTGCAGAATCAATTTAGAATTGGTTTGTCACGTATGGAACGTGTGGTTCGTGAGAGAATGTCCATTCAGGACACATCTTCTATCACTCCACAACAGTTAATTAATATACGACCGGTTATTGCATCTATCAAAGAGTTCTTTGGTAGTTCACAGTTATCTCAATTTATGGATCAAACTAACCCATTAGCAGAATTAACACATAAACGACGTTTATCTGCATTAGGACCAGGTGGTCTGACTCGTGAACGTGCTGGTTTTGAAGTGCGTGACGTTCACTATTCTCACTATGGACGCATGTGTCCAATCGAGACACCTGAGGGACCTAACATTGGGTTAATTAACTCTTTATCATCTTATGCGAAAGTTAATAAATTTGGTTTTATTGAGACACCTTATCGCAGAGTTGACCCTGAAACAGGTCGCGTCACTAACCAAATGGATTACTTAACGGCGGATGAGGAAGATAACTACGTCGTTGCACAGGCGAATGCGAAGTTAACTGAAGATGGTACCTTTGCTGATGAGGAAGTAATAGCAAGGTTCCGTGGTGAAAATACGATTGTAAAACGTGAAAAATTAGACTATATGGACGTTTCACCTAAGCAGGTTGTATCTGCTGCGACAGCATGTATTCCGTTTTTGGAGAACGATGACTCTAACCGTGCGTTAATGGGAGCAAACATGCAACGTCAAGCAGTACCACTTATGCAACCTAAATCACCGATTGTTGGTACGGGAATGGAATATGTATCAGGTAAAGACTCTGGTGCAGCTGTTATTTGTAAGCATGAAGGTGTTGTAGAAAGAGTGGAGGCGAAAGAAGTTCTGGTTCGTCGAATTACAGAAGTAGACGGGAAAGAAGTGGAAGGTGACTTGGACCGTTACCGTCTGCAAAAATTCATTCGTTCCAACCAAGGTACTTGTTACAACCAACGCCCAATCGTATCTAAAGGTGACCGTGTAACCAAAGGCGAAATTTTAGCTGATGGTCCTTCTATGGAAAAAGGTGAACTGGCACTTGGTCAGAACGTGCTTGTAGGCTTTATGACATGGGAAGGTTATAACTACGAGGATGCGATCATCATGAGTGAGCGCCTTGTAAAAGACGACGTCTATACTTCTATTCACATTGAAGAATATGAATCAGAAGCGCGCGATACGAAATTAGGGCCTGAAGAAATCACACGCGACATCCCTAACGTCGGGGAAGACGCATTACGTGACTTAGATGAGCGTGGCATTATCCGTGTAGGTGCTGAAGTTGAAGACGGTGATTTATTAGTTGGTAAAGTTACACCTAAAGGGGTAACAGAATTATCAGCCGAAGAACGCTTGTTACACGCTATTTTTGGTGAGAAAGCACGAGAAGTTCGTGATACTTCACTTCGAGTACCTCACGGTGCAGGTGGAATTGTACTAGATGTTAAAATCTTCAACCGTGCAGATGGTGATGAATTACCACCAGGTGTAAACCAGTTAGTTCGTGTATATATTGTTCAAAAACGTAAGATTCACGAAGGGGATAAAATGGCTGGTCGTCACGGTAACAAAGGTGTTATCTCGAAAATTTTACCAGAAGAGGATATGCCATTCTTACCAGACGGTACACCGATCGATATCATGTTAAATCCATTAGGGGTACCATCTCGTATGAACATTGGGCAAGTACTTGAACTGCACTTAGGTATGGCAGCAAGACAACTAGGCATTCACGTTGCATCACCAGTATTTGATGGTGCACGCGAAGAAGATGTTTGGGAGACTTTAGAAGAAGCTGGTCTGCCAAGAGATGCGAAAACAATCCTTTATGATGGACGTACAGGTGAACCGTTCGATAATCGTGTATCTGTTGGTGTGATGTATATGATCAAGCTAGCACACATGGTGGATGATAAGTTACACGCTCGTTCAACAGGTCCATATTCACTTGTTACGCAACAACCACTAGGCGGTAAAGCACAATTTGGTGGTCAGCGTTTCGGTGAGATGGAGGTATGGGCATTAGAAGCCTACGGTGCAGCCTATACACTACAGGAAATTTTAACGGTTAAATCAGATGATACAGTAGGTCGTGTAAAAACATATGAAGCGATCGTTAAGGGCGATAATGTCCCTGAACCTGGAATTCCAGAATCATTTAAAGTATTGATTAAGGAATTACAAAGTTTAGGTATGGATGTAAAAATGCTATCTGGAGATGAGCAAGAAATCGAACTTCGCGATGACGAGGAAGATGATAATCAATCAGCAGATAACTTTAACCTAGAAATCGAAGAAACTACTAGTTAAGGAAATATTCAAACCCGATCATTCCTCTTCCAAGGCTGATCGGGTGAGAGTTGTCTATAAATCTTAGAGTGAACGAAAACCCAAAGACTAAAAGGGAGGTTTACCCTTGTTAGATGTAAATAATTTTGAATTTATGAAAATCGGATTAGCATCACCAAATAAAATTCGTTCTTGGTCATTTGGTGAAGTAAAAAAGCCTGAAACTATTAACTACCGTACACTTAAACCAGAGAAAGATGGTTTGTTTTGTGAACGTATTTTCGGTCCACAAAAAGACTGGGAATGTCATTGTGGAAAGTATAAGCGTGTAAGATACAAAGGTGTCGTATGTGATCGTTGTGGTGTCGAAGTAACAAAGGCAAAAGTTCGCCGTGAACGTATGGGTCACATTGAATTAGCGGCTCCTGTTTCACATATCTGGTACTTCAAAGGTATCCCAAGCCGAATGGGGCTAGTATTAGATATGTCACCTAGAGCGCTGGAAGAAGTTATTTACTTTGCAGCATATATTGTGACAGACCCAGGTGATACAGCATTAGAGAAAAAACAATTATTATCTGAAAAAGAATACCGTGCTTATCGTGATAAATATGGTAATTCTTTCAAAGCAGCAATGGGTGCTGAAGCAATCAAAAAAATCTTACAAGATATCGATCTTGAAAAAGAAGTAGAACTGTTACGTGAAGAATTAAAATCTGCACAAGGTCAACGTAGAACTCGTGCAATCAAACGTTTAGAAGTATTAGAAGCATTCCGTAACTCTGGTAATGACCCAAGCTGGATGATTATGGACGTTCTACCGATCATTCCACCTGAATTACGACCAATGGTGCAATTAGATGGTGGACGCTTCGCAACTTCTGACTTAAACGACTTATATCGTCGTGTAATCAACCGTAACAATCGTCTAAAACGCCTGCTTGACCTTGGAGCACCTAGCATTATCGTGCAAAACGAAAAGCGTATGCTTCAAGAAGCAGTAGATGCATTAATCGATAATGGACGCCGTGGACGTCCGGTAACAGGACCAGGTAACCGTCCGTTGAAATCTCTTTCCCATATGTTAAAAGGGAAGCAAGGTCGTTTCCGTCAAAATCTACTAGGTAAGCGTGTTGACTATTCCGGTCGTTCCGTAATCGTAGTAGGTCCACACTTGAAGATGTATCAATGTGGTTTGCCGAAAGAAATGGCTGTGGAGTTATTTAAACCGTTTATTATGAAAGAATTAGTAGAGCGAGGTTTAGCTCATAACATTAAATCAGCAAAACGTAAAATTGAGAGATTGCATGAAGAAGTATGGGATGTCTTAGAGGACGTTATTAAAGAACATCCAGTACTATTAAACCGTGCACCAACACTACACCGTTTAGGTATTCAAGCATTTGAGCCGACGCTTGTAGAAGGTCGTGCAATCCGCTTGCACCCACTTGTTTGTACTGCATATAACGCAGACTTCGATGGCGACCAAATGGCGGTCCACGTTCCTTTATCAGCAGAAGCACAAGCAGAAGCACGTATTTTAATGCTTGCTGCCCAAAACATTCTAAATCCGAAAGATGGTAAACCAGTTGTTACTCCATCACAGGATATGGTACTTGGTAACTATTACGTAACAATGGAACGTGAGAATGCTATTGGTGAAGGTATGGTGTTTAAGGATATAAATGAGGCTTTAATTGCATATCAAAACGGTTTTGTGCATTTACACACACGTGTTGCGATTCAACCAGCTTCACTAAATAAAGAAGCATTTACTGAGACGCAAAAAGATAAATTAATGATCACTACCGTTGGTAAGTTAATCTTTAACGATATGCTTCCAGAATCATTCCCATACATGAATGAACCAACGCAACAAAACTTAGAGGTTGCAACACCGGATAAGTATTTCGTTGAGCCTGGAGCTAATATTAAAGAAGAAATTGCCCAACGAGATATTATCCCACCATTTAAAAAGGGAATTCTCGGTGATATCATTGCCGAAGTATTCAAGAAGTTCAAGATCAGTGAAACTTCAAAAATGTTGGACCGTATGAAAGACTTAGGATTTGCTTATTCTACAAAAGCTGGTATCACAGTAGGTGTATCAGATATCGTCGTGCTTGCTGAGAAAGAAGAAATTCTAGCAGAAGCACAAGATAAAGTAGATAAAGTATTGAAGCAATTCCGCCGAGGTTTAATTACCGATGAAGAACGCTATGACCGTGTAATTTCTGTATGGTCACAAGCGAAAGATACCATTCAAGAGAAGCTGATGAAATCCTTGAACCCGTGTAACCCGATCTTTATGATGAGTGATTCAGGTGCACGTGGTAACGCATCTAACTTTACACAGTTAGCAGGTATGCGTGGACTAATGGCGAACCCGGCTGGTCGAATCATTGAATTACCGATCAAATCCAGCTTCCGTGAAGGTTTAACAGTATTAGAGTACTTTATTTCTACACACGGTGCTCGTAAAGGTCTTGCCGATACAGCTCTTAAGACAGCAGACTCTGGTTATTTAACAAGACGTCTTGTTGATGTTGCACAAGATGTGATTATCCGTGAAGAGGATTGTGGAACAGACCGTGGTTTAACTGTATCTGCTATTAAAGAGGGTACAGAAATGATCGAACCACTTATTGATCGTCTTATCGGTAGAACAGTATTCCAGAATGTGAAGCATCCTGAAACAAACGAATTAATCGTTGCGAAAAACGAAGTGATTTCTGAAGATGCGGCAAAAGAAATCGTAGAATTAGGAATTGAAGAAGTAACCATTAGAACCGTCTTCACATGTAATACTAAACATGGTGCATGTAAAAAATGCTATGGCCGTAACTTAGCTACTGGTGAGGAAGTAGAAGTGGGCGAAGCTGTAGGTATTATTGCCGCTCAGTCTATTGGTGAACCAGGTACACAGCTAACAATGCGTACATTCCATACCGGTGGTGTAGCAGGAAGCGATATTACCCAAGGTTTACCGCGTATTCAAGAGATCTTCGAAGCGCGTAATCCGAAAGGTCAGGCAGTTATTTCCGAGATTTTCGGTACTGTCCAAGATGTGACCGAAGTGAAAGACAAACAAGAAATTGTTGTCCAAGGTGCGATAGAAACCAAAACCTATACAGCGCCGTATGGTGCTCGACTTAAAGTTTCTATCGGAGATGAGGTAGAAGCAGGTCAAGCACTAACGGAAGGTTCCATTGATCCAAAAGAACTCTTGAAAGTTAAAGGTATTGACGGCGTACAATCTTACTTATTAAAAGAAGTACAGAAAGTATACCGTATGCAAGGGGTAGAGATCGGCGATAAACACGTCGAAGTAATGGTTAGACAAATGCTTCGCAAAGTGCGTGTAGCTGATTCCGGAGATACAGAAGTATTACCAGGATCTCTACTGGAAATCCACCAGTTTAAAGATGCAAACAAACAAGCGTTAGTAACAGGCGGTCAGCCAGCGGTTGGTCGTCCGGTACTACTAGGTATTACCAAAGCATCACTTGAAACAGATTCATTCTTATCTGCTGCTTCCTTCCAGGAGACTACAAGAGTCCTAACAGATGCAGCGATCAAAGGTAAACGAGATGAGTTACTCGGACTGAAAGAGAATGTTATCATTGGTAAACTAGTGCCAGCAGGTACCGGTATGCAACACTATCGTCGTATCCAGGAAAAACTGGCCGTTGATCCCGCACAAGAAGAAGAAACAGACTCTGAAGAAGTTATTCAGTAACAATAAAAGCTCTAGATACTAACGGACGCTTGAGCTAGGCAATACAACAGGATTACCTGCAAAAAAAATGCAGGTAATCCACTATTACATTTACTTGAAAGAAAACAAGGTATGAATGAAACACTTTAAATAATTATTTATTTTTACAAATAAAAGTTGACATTAATTTTTTGTGATGATAGTATATTTAAGGTGCTTCCGTTATCCCTTGTTACTTTGGAGGATATGGAGATGTCTTATGAAAAAGTGGCACAGGTAAATACTGAAAAGATAGTCGGAACGAAACAAGTTTTAAAAGCCATAAAAAATGGTTATGCAAAAGAAGTAATAGTTGCTAGTGATGCTGATTCACATATTACTAGTAAAGTTTTGCGAGTTGCGACTGAACATAATGTCCCTTACTACTATGTTGATTCTATGAAGGAACTTGGAAAAGCATGTGGGATAGATGTCGGTGCAGCAACGGTAGTGATCAAACAATAAAGTTTTGGCAATTATTTGCGAAGACTTTGTTTTTTGCTCTATTATGAACCACCTGGATGTGTGGTATTACATCTTAAGAACAGAGAGGAGGAAAAATAGATGCCAACTATTAATCAATTAGTGCGTAAAGGTCGTGTAACTAAAGGTAAAAAATCAGATTCACCTGCTTTAAATAAAGGGTACAATAGTCGTAAAAAAATTGCGACTGATCAATCTTCTCCACAAAAACGTGGTGTATGTACTCGTGTAGGAACACTTACACCTAAGAAACCGAACTCTGCACTTCGTAAATATGCGCGTGTTCGTTTGTCAAACCAAATCGAGGTTACAGCTTATATTCCTGGAATTGGTCACAATCTTCAAGAACACAGTGTTGTATTAATTCGTGGAGGTCGTGTAAAAGACTTACCAGGGGTGCGTTATCACATTGTTCGTGGTGCGCTTGATACTTCAGGTGTAGAAGGGCGTATGCAAGGCCGTTCAAAATACGGTGCGAAAAGACCTAAAAAATAAGTGATTTCTGATAAAAACACAATAGAAAGGAGGGGAAGATATGCCACGTAAAGGACCAGTACCAAAGCGTGATGTCTTACCAGATCCGTTATACAACTCAAAACTTGTTACACGTTTAATCAATCAGATCATGATTGATGGAAAAAGAGGTAAAGCACAAAAGATTTTGTATCGTGCTTTTGAATTAGTTCAAGAACGTAGTGGTCAAAACGCTATGGACGTGTTTGAACAAGCTATGAAAAACGTTATGCCAGTACTTGAAGTTCGTGCTCGTCGTGTTGGTGGTTCCAACTACCAAGTACCAGTAGAGGTTAGACCAGAACGTCGTCAAGCATTAGGTTTACGTTATATTGTAAATTATTCTCGTCTTCGCGGTGAAAAAACAATGGAAGAGCGTTTAGCGAATGAAATCCTAGATGCTTCAAATAATACAGGTGCATCTGTTAAAAAACGCGAAGATATGCACAAAATGGCAGAAGCAAACAAAGCATTTGCTCACTATCGCTGGTAATCATCAAACTAACAATATTTCATGTAGGAAGGAGAAAGATTCATGCCTAGAGAGTTCTCCTTGGAGAAAACACGTAATATCGGTATCATGGCACACATCGATGCTGGTAAAACAACTGCAACAGAACGTATTTTATTCTATACGGGACGTATCCATAAAATTGGGGAAACACATGAAGGTGCTTCTCAAATGGACTGGATGGAGCAGGAACAAGAACGCGGTATTACCATTACTTCTGCGGCAACAACTGCTCAGTGGAAGGGTCACCGTATCAACATCATCGATACACCTGGACACGTAGACTTCACAGTTGAAGTTGAACGTTCATTACGTGTACTTGATGGTGCGGTAGCTGTACTAGACGCACAGTCCGGTGTAGAGCCACAAACAGAAACAGTATGGCGCCAAGCGACAACATATGGTGTACCACGTATCGTTTTTGTAAACAAAATGGATAAAGTAGGAGCTGACTTTCTTTATTCTGTAGGTACAATTGGCGATCGTCTGGGAGCAAATGCTCACCCAGTACAACTCCCTATCGGTGCTGAAGATGAATTTGAAGGAATCATCGATCTTATCACGATGGAAGCTTACTACTACTTGGATGACTTAGGTACTCGTGCAGAAGCGAAGCCAATTCCTGATGAGTACAAAGAGCAAGCTGAAGAATACCGCACAAATCTAGTTGAAGCAGTAGCTGAATTAGATGAAGATCTAATGGAACGATACTTAGAAGGTGAAGAGTTCTCTAATGATGAATTAAGAGCTGCTGTTCGTAAAGCAACTTTAAGTGTTGAGTTCTATCCGGTATTCTGTGGATCTGCCTTCAAAAACAAAGGGGTACAATTGCTAATCGATGGTGTTGTGGATTACTTACCATCACCATTAGACATTCCTCCGATTGAAGGTATTGTTCCAGGAACAGATGAAGAAATAGTTCGTAAGGCAGACGACAAAGAGCCATTCTCTGCACTTGCATTTAAAGTAGCAACAGACCCGTTTGTAGGTAAACTTACATTCTTCCGTGTGTACTCTGGTTCATTAAAATCAGGTTCATACATTAAAAACTCTACGAAAGATAAACGTGAACGTGTAGGACGTATCCTACAAATGCACGCAAACTCTCGTGAGGAAATCTCTGAGGTTTATGCTGGTGATATTGCTGGTGCTGTTGGTCTAAAAGATACTAGTACTGGTGATACGTTATGTGATGAGAAAAGCGTGGTTATTCTAGAATCTATGGAATTCCCTGAACCAGTTATCTCTGTAGCAATCGAGCCTAAATCAAAAGCTGACCAAGACAAAATGGCAGTTGCATTAGGCAAGCTTGCTGAAGAGGATCCTACATTCAAAACAGAAACAAACCAAGAGACTGGTCAAACGATCATCTCAGGTATGGGTGAGTTACACCTTGATATCATCGTGGATCGTCTAAAACGTGAGTTTAAAGTTGAAGCTAATGTTGGTAATCCACAAGTATCTTACCGTGAAACTTTCCGTGGCTCTGCGGAAGTGGAAGGTAAATTCGTTCGCCAATCAGGTGGTCGTGGTCAATATGGTCACGTTTGGGTTAAATTCGAACCTAACGAAGAAGGTGCAGGCTTTGAATTTGTCAATAAAATCGTTGGTGGTGTAGTACCACGTGAATACATCCCATCTGTTGAGGCTGGTATTAAAGAATCAATGGAAAATGGTGTAGTAGCTGGTTATCCATTAATCGATGTGAAAGCAACACTTTATGATGGAAGCTATCATGATGTTGACTCTAACGAAACAGCATTTAAAGTAGCAGCATCAATGGCGTTGAAAGCTGCCAAAAATAAATGTAATCCTGTTATTCTCGAACCTATCGAGAAAGTCGAAGTGGTTATACCTGAAGAATACATGGGAGACATTATGGGTGATATAACTTCTCGTCGTGGACGTGTTGAAGGTATGGAAGCTCGTGGCCCAGCACAAGTAGTAAAAGCCTTCGTACCTCTTGCAGAAATGTTTGGTTATGCAACTTCACTTCGTTCTAATACACAAGGTCGTGGTACTTACACTATGCACTTTGATCACTACGAAGAAGTTCCTAAGAGTGTAGCGGAAGAAATTATTAAGAAAAATGCTGGTGAATAATTGATTTTTTTCTTAATCTAAAGTATAACTTGTATTATAGGCTTAGATGACAAATGTCTAAGCCGAGATACATGAAAATATAAAAAACTTTTTACTTATTTAAAGGAGGAAATATACATGGCTAAAGAAAAATTTGACCGTTCCAAAGACCACGTTAATATTGGTACAATTGGACACGTTGACCATGGTAAAACAACTTTAACTGCAGCAATTACAAACGTTCTTTTCAACAAATATGGTAGCGGGGAAGCTCGTGCATATGACCAAATCGATGGTGCTCCAGAAGAGAAAGAACGTGGAATCACAATTTCAACAGCACACGTTGAGTATGAAACTGATAACCGTCACTATGCACACGTTGACTGCCCAGGTCACGCTGACTATGTTAAAAACATGATCACTGGTGCTGCACAAATGGACGGTGCTATCCTTGTAGTATCTGCAGCGGATGGTCCAATGCCACAAACACGTGAGCACATCTTACTTTCTCGTCAAGTAGGTGTACCTGCGATTGTTGTATTCTTAAACAAATGTGACATGGTAGATGACGAAGAACTTCTAGAACTAGTTGAAATGGAAGTACGTGATCTATTAAGCGAATATGACTTCCCTGGTGATGATGTACCAGTAATCAAAGGTTCTGCACTTCAAGCACTTGAAGGTGACGAGCAGTACGTTAACGCAATCCTTGAACTTATGGATGCTGTTGATGACTATATTCCTCGTCCAGACCGTGACACTGAAAAACCATTCATGATGCCAGTTGAGGACGTATTCTCAATCACTGGTCGTGGTACAGTTGCAACAGGACGTGTTGAGCGTGGTGTTGTAAAAGTAGGTGACGAAGTAGAAATTATCGGTCTTGCTGAAGAAGCTTCTAAAACTACTATCACTGGTGTTGAAATGTTCCGTAAGCTTCTTGACTATGCAGAAGCTGGCGACAACATTGGTGCACTACTTCGTGGTGTTGCACGTGAAGAAATCAACCGTGGTCAAGTACTAGCTAAGCCTGGTTCTATTACTCCACATACTAAATTCCGTGCAGAAGTTTATGTACTTTCTAAAGACGAAGGTGGACGTCATACTCCATTCTTCTCAAACTATCGTCCACAATTCTATTTCCGTACAACTGACGTAACTGGTGTTATCGAGTTACCAGAAGGTGTGGAAATGGTAATGCCTGGCGATAACATTGAAATGACAGTATCTCTTATCTCTCCAATCGCGATCGAGGATGGAACTAAATTCTCAATCCGTGAAGGTGGACGTACGGTAGGTGCTGGTGTCGTAGCAGAAATCATTGAGTAATCAATGATCGATTATATAAAACAGGTAGCTAGACGCTACCTGTTTTTTTAATAAGTAAAGAAATTATAACTATTGATATCACAACTTTTATAAGCAAGCATGTATAGGAAAAAGTGATTGAATACATATATTTAAGAAGCAGGAATAGCTATAGAGATGGGGTTGCCATTTTGAAAGCTAGCTAGTGCAGTCAACCGCTACGGCTGACCGTTTCGCTTTCCAAAGAGCATGCTAACGCTAAAGGAGTCGAAACGGTCGGCCTTCGCTATACTTTCTTCTACAACGAATAACAGCAAAAGCATATTGGTTTTATAACCCCTATTAGTGATTTCCTATGCCATATCTTACCCTTTCACAGGAATAATAACCCAAGTTACTTGGTCTGACAAATGTTGTAGCACATGGATAAAGCGGAGGCAGCCCACTTCCACTCCTGTGCCTGAAGATCCACTTTTTCGAGCGGCTTTTGCTCGAAAAAGTTAGCTGAAGGGCAAACCACACGGAAAGGGAAGTGGGCAGCCGGAGTGGTGGTCAAGCTGTTCAAATATTACATCATTACTATCAAAGTAATCAACATCTACATAGCATTAAATAAAGAAGGATCAGATTTTATTTGTCTGACCCCTCTTCCTTTATTTATTCATAGATTTCTTCTTCTGTGAAGTGGCCTGATTCTATAATTGTCTCGTTTATATTATCTTTGTTTACACGGATAGGTTCTAATAAGATAGAGGGTACGTCTATTTTTTGGTTATTTACAGTTCCATCTGTTGTAATTTCTGTCCCGTTTGCTACATCCATTGCCAGATTAGCCGCTTGATCGGCTAAATCTTCAATTGGCTTGTAAACTGTTCCAGCTTGTGTTCCTTCAAGAATTCTTTTAATTGCGTTTAACTCTGCATCTTGACCAGATATGGGAATATCCTCTGCTTGGTCACCAAGAACATTAACTGCTCCTTCCGCTAGTCCATCATAGCCTGTTACGATACCATCTAATTGAATGTTATTACTATTTAGAAACTCACTAAGTTGTTCTTCTGCAATATCTTTCGACCAATTGTCGGTATATTTATCATAGACAAGGTCTATATCGCCTTTATCAATTAGTGGTTGCAATACCTTCATTGCACCGTTTCGAACAAGTAATGCATTATTATCTGTTTCTGCCCCGCCAACATAAGCAAAGTTTCCGTTATTGACTTTGTCGAGTACAATCTGTGCTTGCAGCTCTCCAACTTTTTCATTGTCAAATGAAACATAATAATCGAGTTCTGTTCCTAGTATTAATTTATCATAGGCAATTACCTTAACACCTGCATCATGTGCTAATTCAACTGCTTCACTTGATGCTTCTGAATTAGAAGGGACAATAATTAACACATCAATTCCTTCATTGATCAACAGCTTTACCTGTTCTATCTGTACCTCTTGATTACCATTGGCAGCTAATGTTTTAATATTGCCACCAAGTTCCTTTACTTTACTTTCTACATATTCCTTGTCGCGGTACCACCTGTCCTCTTTCAAGGTATCTAATGCAAATCCGACATATACTTTATCTTTATCTGTGCGAAGCTTTGTTACAGCATTTTGCTCATCACTAGTAATATCACTTGATGTACAGGCAGCTAATAGTAACAAGATAATCAAGCTAAGCCAACCAATATGTTTCATATTCTAACCCCCAATTGTAGATTAAACTTTAAATTTATTTACTAACTCACGCATTCTATTAACAAGTTGTCTCAATTCGTTAGAACCATTTGATACATGCTCGATTGCTTCTTTTTGTTGAATGGCAGAAGCAGAAATTTCTTCAGAACCTGCAGCAGATTCTTCTGAGATAGCGGCTATGTGTTCAACAGATGTATTGATTTCATCCCCCGCTTTCTGGAAGTATGCCAAAGTACTAGAAATATCATCGACTTTTTCTGAGATTGTAGTAATTTTATCTTTTATCTCAAAGAAATACTGACCAGAAGTTTCAATTTGTTCTTTTCCTCTATTTACTTCACTGTATCCATTATTTAAATCAGTGACCATGATAGAAATGTCCTCTTTTATTTCATTTACGATAGAAGTGATACTATCTGAGGAATCACCGACTTCTTCTGCAAGCTTTCGAACTTCCTCAGCAACTACAGCAAAACCTTTACCAGCTTCACCAGCACGTGCAGCCTCAATGGATGCGTTTAAAGCTAATAGATTAGTCTGTTCTGAAATGGAACGTATTACAGTTACAAATTCTGAAATCGCTGAAGTTTGCTTTTCTAATGCATTTACTTTCTGAACAGATTCCTGGACTGTTTGAGTAATTATCTTCATTTGACTTAATGATGCCTTCATTTGTTTGTCTCCATCAATCGATACAGAAAGTACATCCTTTGAATATTGCGCAAGACTCTCACCATTTTCATTTGCTGAGCTGATTTTTTCATTAAATGCCTGCATTTGTTCAGAAATAGTACTTGATTCATCAGCCTGGCTTGTTGCACCGTTGGCCAATTCCTCAATGGTAATCGCAACTTGCTCACTACCTTCTTTTACGTCTGAGGCTATAGTGTGGAAGCTATTAATATGTGTATTTACAGTATCTGTGACACTAGATATTTCTTGAATCATATTTTTTAAACTACTTTTCATAAAATTGATGGAGTGGGCTAGTCTACCAATTTCATTTTTGCTGTTATCGTCTAAATCGTCGACATTTAAGTTTCCATTAGCAATCTCATCGCTAATGTCTACTACATTATTTAAGCTTTTTCTAATTGCTCGGTTAATAAACAACATCAAAGTAATCGAAAGCATAAGTGAAACAAGTAGAGATAAAATTAAAGTAAGAATCGTTGTTTGGATATTATTTTCAGCATTTGTTATTGATTTATTGTTTGATACAGTCGCTTCATCGGTTAATGTTTTTCCTAAAGCTAACGTTTCACTTTTTAATTCACTTGCTTCTTTCTGTAGTTCTGTAAAAGTGCTTGTATTAATTTGTTGAACATTTGGTACAATTTCACTAAAGAAATACTCGTCTAATAAGTGATTATTTTCGATAATTTTATTTAATGCTTCATGCTGACTATCGGATGTTAACTTTGTGCTTAGCGTTTTTGCTTGGTTCACAAAAGCCTCGCTTTTTTCTAAGTAATCAAGTAAGTACTGATCTGTTTCATTAACTAAAAATTCAGGCACAAATAAGTATTTTTCCTGATATAGTGACATTAAATTATTGACATCCACAACAATTTCATTTTTTGTTCGAGTGTTCTTTATTGAATGGTTGGTTCGGTCTAATAAGAAATATGTAATAGATACGGATGCGATAAAGAATAGTATTACAATTGTAAAGACAAAACCGTATTTCCAACCAATGGATTGGTTTTTCCAAAAACCATTAACCCTCATGTTAAATGCCCCCTGTGTTAGTATAATAATAGTTCCTAAATTATATATCGGATTTCACAGTAGTTTCTTAATCAAAACCGACTTATTTCGACAAAATTCTCGAATGTTAAATTAAATTTAGATAAATCCGTATTTTATCTTGCATTTTGCCGCTGGTTTTAATATAATAAACAATGTTGGTCATAAAACAGGCGATGATGCGGAAGGTTGTTGGCACACCCGGCCCCTTTGCCATGGCGGGTGTCTCAAGGAATTTTCGCGGAGAAAGTCTATTATCTAAATGGGCGAAAAGGAGGGAAAATAATGGCAAAAGAAAAAATTAGAATTCGTTTAAAAGCGTATGATCACCGTATTTTAGATCAGTCTGCAGATAAAATTGTAGATACTGCAAAAAGATCTGGTGCAGGAGTTTCAGGACCGATTCCATTACCAACGGAAAAATCGGTATACACAATCTTGCGTGCGACTCACAAATACAAAGACGCTCGTGAGCAATTCGAAATGCGCACACATAAACGTCTAATTGATATTGTAAGTCCAACACCAAAAACGGTTGATTCATTAATGCGACTTGATTTACCGTCAGGTGTAGATATTGAAATTAAACTATAATATAAATTTAACATTCTAGGAGGTGTAACGGATGACGAAAGGAATCTTAGGTCGCAAAGTCGGCATGACGCAAATTTTCTCTGAAGAGGGCGAGTTAATCCCTGTAACAGTAGTTCAAGCTGAACCAAACGTTGTGCTGCAAAAGCGAACAGAAGAAAACGATGGATATGAAGCAATTCAAATTGGTTTTGCTGACGAAAAGAAAAATCGTGCGAATAAACCAGAGCAAGGGCATGCTGAAAAAGCAAATACTACTCCTAAGCGCTTCGTTCGTGAAATCCGTGACGTAAATCTTGATGAATATGATTTAGGTCAAGAGATAAACGTAGAGGTTTTTGAAGCGGGAGATAAAATCGATGTAACAGGTACTTCTAAAGGGAAAGGGTTCCAAGGTGCGATTAAGCGCCACAATCAACAACGTGGACCCGAAACTCACGGTTCTCACTACCACAGAGCAGCAGGTTCAATGGGAGCTGCCGCTGACCCAGCGCGAGTTTTTAAAGGTAAAAAACTTCCTGGACAAATGGGTGGAGAACAAATTACAATCCAAAACTTAGAAGTTGTTAAAGTTGACGCAGAGCGTAACCTGTTATTAATCAAAGGTAACGTTCCAGGTGCAAAAAAATCATTCGTGAAAGTAACGAGTGCAATAAAGGCTAACTAATTATTAATCGAAGGGAGGATATGTCATGCCTAAAGTAGCACTATATAATCAAAGTGGATCACAAGTTGGTGATGTAGAAATCAACGACGCGGTGTTCGGAATCGAACCAAATGAACATGTACTACATGACGCTGTTTTGATGCAACGCGCATCATTACGTCAAGGTACACATGCAGTAAAGAATCGTTCTGACGTACGTGGTGGTGGACGTAAACCATGGCGCCAAAAGGGAACAGGTCGTGCACGTCAAGGTTCCATTCGCTCGCCACAATGGGTAGGCGGTGGAACTGTATTTGGACCTACGCCAAGAAGCTATAGCTACAAACTACCTAAGAAAGTGCGTAGATTAGCGCTTAAATCTGCTCTTTCTTCTAAAGTGAAAGAAGATAGCTTAGTAGTATTAGAAGGAATTGCAATCGAAACACCAAAAACAAAAGAAGTTGTTTCTATGCTTTCTTCATTAAACGTTGATGCGAAAGCATTAATCGTTACAGCAGATAAAGACGATGTATTAGCGAAATCAGCTAATAATCTTCAAAACGTAAAAGTACTATCAGTAAGCGAAGTAAATGTATTAGACTTGCTTACGCATGACAAGCTGATCTTAACGAAAGAAGCAGCTGAAAAAGCAGGGGAGGTGCTTGCATAATGGCAGATGCACGTGATATTATTAAGCGCCCGATCATTACAGAACACTCTGCAGACTTAATGGCAGAAAAGAAATATACTTTCGAAGTAAGTAAAGAAGCAAACAAAACACAAATCAAAGATGCTGTAGAAGAAATCTTTGGTGTTCAAGTCGTAAATGTAAACACATTAAACAAAAAAGGTAAGTTCAAGCGCATGGGACGTTATGGCGGCTATCGCCCTAACCGTAAAAAAGCAATTGTTCAGTTATCTGAAGACAGTAAAGAATTAGATTTCTTTGAAACATTATAATTTGAATTATAAAGGAGGGAAAACAGATGGCGATTAAAAAGTATAAACCAACTTCCAATGGTCGTAGAGGTATGACGGTATCTGATTTTGCTGAAATCACTACTGATCAACCAGAAAAATCTTTACTCGCACCATTGAGTAAACGTGGTGGTCGTAATAATCAAGGTAAGTTAACAGTTCGTCATCAAGGCGGTGGACATAAGCGTAAGTATCGTATTATCGATTTCAAACGTGACAAAGATGGAATACCAGGCAAAGTTGCTACAATCGAATACGATCCAAACCGTTCTGCAAACATCGCATTAATCCATTATGCAGATGGAGAAAAACGTTATATTATTGCACCAAAAGGTATCCAAGTAGGTCATGAAATTGTATCTGGTCCAGATGCAGATATTAAATTAGGTAATGCTTTACCTCTTGGAGATATCCCAGTAGGTACAACTATTCATAACATTGAATTAAAACCAGGTCGTGGTGCACAATTAGCTAGATCTGCAGGTGCTCAAGCACAAATTCTTGGTCGTGAAGGTAAGTACGTATTAGTACGTTTGGCTTCAGGTGAAGTACGTTTAGTCTTAGCGACTTGCCGCGCGACTGTTGGTCAAGTAGGTAACTTAGAGCACGAATTAATCAATGTAGGTAAAGCTGGACGTTCTCGTTGGCAAGGCAAGCGCCCAACAGTTCGTGGTTCTGTAATGAACCCTAACGATCACCCACACGGTGGTGGTGAAGGACGTGCGCCAATCGGACGTAAATCACCAATGTCACCTTGGGGTAAACCAACACTTGGTTACAAAACACGTCAGCGTAACAAACAATCAGATAAATTTATTGTACGTAAACGTAAAAAATAACGGGGTTGAACGACGGGCATTAATTCCCGTCCGACAATCGCGAAGGGAGGCTTATCCATGGGTCGTAGCTTAAAAAAAGGACCTTTCGCAGATGACCATTTAATGAAAAAGATCGACAAATTGAACGAGGATGACAAAAAGACAGTAGTGAAGACGTGGTCTCGTCGCTCTACTATTTTCCCTAACTTTGTCGGTCATACGATTGCGGTATATGATGGTCGCAAACATGTTCCAGTATACGTAACAGAAGATATGGTTGGACACAAATTAGGTGAATTTGCTCCAACACGTACGTATAGAGGACACGCTGGAGACGACAAGAAAACAAAACGTTAATTGAGAGGAGGTACTCCTAATGCAAGCAAAAGCTGTTGCAAAATCAGTTCGTATTGCTCCTCGTAAAGTCCGCCTAGTGATCGATTTAATCCGAGGCAAAGAAGTAGGAGAAGCAATTGCGATTTTAAAACATACACAACGCGGTGCTTCACCAGTTGTGGAGAAATTATTAAACTCTGCTATCGCAAATGCAGAGCACAATTATGAAATGAATCCTGAGAATTTAGTAGTGTCAGAAGCGTTTGTAAACGAAGGTGTTACTTTGAAACGTTTCCGCCCACGTGCACAAGGTCGTGCAACACAAATCAATAAACGAACTAGCCACATTACAGTGGTTTTATCTGAGAAAAAGGAGGGATAATCTGTGGGTCAAAAAGTAAATCCAACTGGTCTTCGTGTCGGAGTTATCCGTGATTGGGAATCTAAGTGGTATGCAGGTAAAGATTACGCAGACCTTTTACATGAAGATATTAAAATTCGTGAATATATCGAAGAACGTTTGAAAGATGGTGCTGTTTCTAAAGTTGAAATTGAAAGAGCAGCAAATCGTGTGAATATCTCTATTTCTACAGCTAAACCAGGTATGGTAATTGGTAAAGGTGGTTCTGAAGTAGAAGCATTACGTAAATCCTTAAACCAACTAACTGGTAAAAGAGTACACATTAATATTGTCGAAGTGAAAAAAGCAGATTTAGATGCTAAATTAGTTGCAGAAAATATCGCTCGTCAATTAGAAAACCGTGTATCATTCCGTCGTGCACAGAAACAAACGATCCAACGCGCTATGCGTGCAGGTGCGAAAGGTATTCGTACACAAGTATCAGGTCGTCTTGGTGGTGCAGATATGGCGAGAGCTGAAAGTTATAGTGAAGGAACTGTTCCACTTCATACTTTACGTGCAGATATCGATTATGGTACTGCAGAAGCAGACACAACTTACGGTAAACTAGGTGTTAAAGTATGGATTTATCGTGGAGAAGTCCTTCCAACAAAAAACAATAACTAAGGAAGGGGGCAAAGCATTATGTTAATGCCAAAACGTGTAAAACATCGTAAGCAACATCGTGGTAATATGAAAGGTAAAGCGAAAGGCGGTACGTCAGTAGCATTTGGTGAATACGGTCTTCAGGCTGTTGAAGCTGCATGGATTACTAGCCGTCAAATCGAAGCAGCTCGTATAGCGATGACTCGTTATATGAAGCGTGGTGGTAAAGTATGGATCAAAATTTTCCCAGATAAACCTTATACAGCTAAGCCTCTAGAGGTTCGTATGGGTTCTGGTAAAGGTGCTCCTGAAGGATGGGTAGCAGTAGTAAAACCTGGTAAGATAATGTTTGAGATTGCGGGTGTATCGGAAGAGGTAGCACGTGAAGCACTTCGTCTTGCATCTCACAAATTACCAATCAAAACGAAATTCGTAAAACGAGAAGAAATTGGTGGTGAAATCAATGAAGGCTAATGAAATTAGAGAACTAACCACTGCCGAAATTGAACAAAAGATCAAGTCATTAAAAGAAGAGCTTTTTAATTTGCGTTTCCAACTTGCAACAGGTCAGTTGGAAAACACAGCACGTCTACGCGAAGTGCGTAAGTCCATTGCACGTATGAAGACTGTTGTTCGCGAAAGAGAGCTAAGCGTAAATAACTGATAATAAAGGAGGTTAGCCTCAGATGAGTGAGCGTAATAATCGTAAGGTCTATACCGGACGTGTCGTATCTGACAAAATGGATAAGACAATCACTGTTGTAGTTGAGACATATAAATTTCACACTTTATATGGCAAACGTGTTAGATACTCTAAAAAATTCAAAGCACATGATGAAAACAATCAAGCAAAAATCGGCGATGTTGTACGAATCATGGAAACTAAGCCACAATCTAAAACAAAACGTTTCCGTCTAGTTGAAGTTGTGGAAGAAGCAGTAATTATTTAATTTAAGTTCGCTCGGATAAGTTCCGAAGGGAGGGTACACGAATATGATCCAACAAGAATCTCGTTTAAAAGTAGCAGATAACTCTGGTGCTCGTGAAGTACAAGCGATTAAAGTACTAGGTGGTTCTGGTCGTAAAACAGCGAACATTGGTGATGTAATTGTTTGCTCGGTAAAACAAGCAACACCTGGGGGCGTTGTTAAAAAAGGTGAAGTCGTAAAAGCAGTAATTGTACGTTCTAAGAGCGGAGTAAGACGTAAAGATGGTTCTTATATTCGATTTGATGAGAATGCAGCTGTCATCGTTCGTGATGACCAAAGTCCAAGAGGTACTCGTATTTTTGGACCAGTTGCACGTGAATTGCGTGATGCGAAATTCATGAAAATCGTATCTCTAGCTCCAGAAGTATTATAAGCACGTTACGGAAAAACCGTGTAAGGAGGTGCGGATAGCATGCATGTCAAAAAAGGTGATAAAGTACAAGTAATTACAGGTAAAGATAAAGGAAAGCAGGGTACTGTTTTAGCTGCATTTCCGAAAAAAGATCGTGTGCTTGTAGAAGGTGTTAATGTTGTGAAGAAACACGCAAAGCCTTCTCAGGAAAACCCACAAGGTGGTATCTTGAATCAAGAAGCAGCGATTCATGTATCCAATGTAATGCCATTAGATCCTAAATCTGGCGAACCAACTCGTGTTGGATATGAAGTACGTGATGGAAAGAAAGTTCGTATCGCTAAAAAATCTGGTGAATCTTTAGATAAATAGTCTTAGCGGTGAAAGGAGGTTTACGTGATGAACACTTTAAAAGAAAAGTACAATAATGAAATTGTTTCTTCATTAGTTGAAAAATTTAATTATGAATCCGTAATGGAAGTACCAAAGGTCGAAAAAATTGTTGTGAACATGGGTGTTGGTGATGCAGTGCAAAACTCTAAGGCACTTGATGCTGCAGTAGAAGAATTGGCACAAATCACTGGTCAAAAACCTGTTGTAACAAAAGCAAAGAAATCAATCGCAGGCTTCCGTTTACGTGAAGGAATGCCAATCGGTGCGAAGGTAACATTGCGCGGTGAGCGTATGTATGACTTCCTTCAAAAGCTTATCGATATATCACTACCACGTGTACGTGACTTCCGTGGTATCTCTAAAAAAGCATTTGATGGCCGTGGTAACTACACTTTAGGTGTAAAAGAACAATTAATTTTCCCAGAAATTAATTATGACCAAGTAAACAAAGTGAGAGGGATGGACGTTGTTATCGTTACAACAGCTGATTCTGACGAAGAAGCTGCAGAACTCTTAACACAACTTGGCATGCCTTTCCAAAAATAAGCGAAAAGCTAAAATAAGGAGGGAAAAGAGTGGCTAAAAAATCAATGATCGCAAAGCAACAACGCAAAGCGAAATTCAAAGTGCAAGAATATACTAGATGTGAACGTTGTGGACGTCCACACTCTGTAATCCGCAAATTCAAGCTTTGCCGTATTTGTTTCCGTGAACTTGCATATAAAGGTCAAATTCCTGGTGTTAAAAAAGCAAGCTGGTAAATCCCCGTTTAGGGAAGGAGGTAATGAGAAATGGTTATGACAGATCCAATTGCAGATATGCTTACTCGTATTCGTAACGCTAACATGGTTCGCCATGAGAAATTGGAGTTCCCAGCGTCGAAACTTAAGAAAGAAATTGCAGATATTTTAAAACGTGAAGGGTTTATCCGTGACTATGAGTATGTTGAGGATAACAAACAAGGAATCCTTCGTATCTTTTTGAAGTATGGTACAAACGAAGAACGTGTAATCTCAGGTTTAAAACGAATCAGCAAACCAGGTTTACGTGTTTATGCAAAAGCAGAAGAGCTTCCTAAAGTATTGAATGGTTTAGGTATTGCGATCGTTTCTACTTCAAAAGGGGTATTATCTGATAAAGAAGCACGTGCACAAGCAATCGGTGGCGAAGTGCTAGCATATATTTGGTAAGATATTCTTAGAAGACAGGAGGTGTAGTAGCATGTCTCGTATAGGTTTAAAACTTTTAGAGATTCCAGAAGGTGTGGAAATCAAAGTAGACGGAAACAACATTACTGTTAAAGGACCAAAAGGTGAATTAAGCCGTTCTTTTGACAGTGAAATGAAAATAAATATTGAGGATAATGTGTTGACTGTTGAGCGTCCAAGTGACTCAAAACAGCACAAGGCATTACACGGTACAACTCGAAGCCTAATCGGTAATATGGTTGAAGGTGTCCATAAAGGTTTCGAAAAAGCTCTTGAAATTCAAGGTGTAGGATACCGTGCGCAAAAACAAGGAAATAAACTTGTTGTTAATGCTGGTTATTCTCACCCGGTAGAAGTGGAACCAGTTGACGGTATCGACATTGAAGTTCCAGCTAATACAAAAGTAGTTGTTAAAGGTATCGACAAAGAATTAGTTGGTGCTGTTGCAGCAAACATCCGCGCTATTCGCCCACCTGAGCCGTATAAAGGTAAAGGTATCCGTTATGAAGGTGAATATGTACGTCGTAAAGAAGGTAAAACTGCTAAGTAAGTTTACGTAGCAAGCAGAAAGGAGTGACCTAGATGATCACAAAGCCTGATAAAAATAGTGTACGTAAAAAAAGACATCAGCGTATCCGTAAGAACCTATTCGGAACACAGGAACGCCCGCGTCTAAACGTATTTCGTTCAAATAAACACATCTACGCACAACTAATCGATGATGTTAACAATGTAACATTAGTTAGTGCATCTACGGTAGATAATGAGTTAAACTTAGAAGCAACAGGAAATGTAGAAGCTGCTAAGCAAGTTGGAGAGCTTATCGCTAAACGTGCAATCGATAAAGGATTGACAAATGTTGTTTTTGATCGTGGTGGATATTTATATCATGGTCGAGTTAAATCTCTAGCAGATGCTGCTCGCGAAGCAGGTCTTGAATTTTAATCAAAAAAGGAGGGACATATGTTGCGTACTAACATCGACCCAAACAAATTAGATTTAGAAGAACGCGTTGTAACAATCAACCGTGTAGCAAAAGTTGTAAAAGGTGGACGTCGTTTTCGTTTTGCTGCATTGGTAGTAGTCGGAGATAAAAATGGCCATGTAGGATTTGGTACTGGTAAAGCACAAGAGGTACCAGATGCTATTAAAAAGGCAATTGATGATGCAAAGAAAAACTTAGTCAATGTACCGATCGTTGGTACTACAATTCCACACGAAATTCACGGTCAGTTCGGAGCTGGTAACATCTTAATGAAACCAGCTATTGAAGGTACCGGAGTTATCGCAGGTGGACCTGTACGTGCCGTATTAGAACTAGCTGGTGTAGGTGATATTTTATCTAAATCACTAGGTTCTAACACACCAATCAACATGGTTCGGGCAACAATCAATGGACTTAGCGAATTAAAACGTGCTGAAGAAGTGGCAAAACTTCGTGGCAAGTCTGTAGAAGAATTGTTAGGATAAGGAGGGAAACGAAATGTCTAATAAGATAGAAATTACCCTCAAACGCAGTGTCATCGGTAGATCAGAAGTACAAAAAGCTACTGTTCAAACACTAGGTCTTAAAAAGATTCATCAATCAGTAGTCCGTGAAGATACTCCTGTCGTGCGAGGCATGATTAACAAAGTATCACATTTAGTTGACGTGAAAGAAGTTTAATAAAAATTGTTGTAAAGAGGAGGTGCTCGCATGAAACTTCATGAATTAAAACCATCACAAGCGAAGAAACAACGCAACCGCGTTGGTCGTGGTATGTCATCAGGTAATGGTAAAACATCTGGGCGTGGTCACAAAGGTCAAAAGGCACGTTCTGGTGGAGGTGTACGTCCAGGATTTGAAGGTGGACAAATGCCACTATTCCAACGTATACCGAAGCGAGGTTTTACAAACATCAACCGTAAAGACTTCGCAATTGTTAACCTTGAAACATTGAATAATTTTGACGAAGGTACCGAAGTGACACCTGAGCTTTTACTTGAGACTGGTACCATTAGCAAGGTCAAATCTGGTGTTAAGATTCTTGGAAACGGCACGTTAGAAAAGAAATTAACCGTAAAAGCTCATAAGTTTTCTGCTTCAGCTAAAGATGCAATTGAAGCAGCGGGCGGTCAAACTGAGGTGATTTAATGTTTCGTACAATCTCCAATTTTGTGCGTGTGGCTGATATTAGACAAAAGATTATTTTTACACTTCTCATGCTAATAGTATTTCGTCTTGGAACGTTTATTCCGGTTCCTTTTACAGATCGAACTGCTATTGACTTCATGAATGAACAAAATGTTTTTGGGTTACTGAATACATTTGGTGGTGGAGCATTACAAAACTTCTCCATTTTCGCAATGGGGATTATGCCTTACATCACGGCATCCATCATCATGCAATTATTGCAAATGGATGTCGTTCAAAAATTCTCTGAGTGGAAAAAACAAGGGGAAATGGGACGTAAGAAGCTCGCACAGGTTACTCGTTATGCAACCATTGGGTTAGCATTTATTCAAGCCTGTGCCATGTCAGTAGGCTTTAATGCTATGTCTGGTGGCCTTTTGATTAATGATCCTGGTGTAGGGAAGTTCCTAGTAATTGCGCTAGTATTGACAAGTGGTACTGCATTCTTAATGTGGTTAGGGGAACAAATTACTGCAAATGGTGTAGGTAATGGTATCTCTATCCTTATCTTTGCCGGTATCGTAGCAGCCATTCCAAATGGTATTAATCAAATTTACGCACAATATTTTGGATCTGGTGTAGGAGATGAACTTTTCCTAAACATCGTCATCGTGCTGTTGATTGTATTGCTTGTACTTGCTGTAATAGTAGGTGTAATTTTCATTCAACAAGCGTTACGTAAAATTCCAGTCCAATATGCGAAACGTTTAGTGAATCGTTCACCAGTAGGAGGACACTCTACTCATTTACCATTGAAGGTAAATGCTGCAGGGGTAATTCCAGTCATTTTTGCAATTTCATTTATCATCGCACCACGTACAATTGCAGGGTTCTTTGAGAATAATGAAGTAGCGATGACGATCTCCAATATTTTCGATTATTCAAACGTAACTGGTATGATTATTTACGTTGTGCTAATCATTGCATTTACGTATTTCTATACATTTGTTCAAGTTAACCCTGAGCAAATGGCTGATAACTTAAAGAAGCAAGGTGGCTATATCCCTGGTATTCGTCCAGGAAAAACAACGGAGACTTATTTAACACGTGTTATGTATCGACTAACATTTGTTGGATCTTTATTTTTAGCTGCTGTCGCTGTTTTACCTTTAGTATTAGGTGATGTGGCAGGTCTTCCACAATCCGTGCAAATCGGTGGAACAGGACTTTTAATTGTTGTTGGTGTTGCTTTACAAACCATGAAGCAATTAGAAGGGCAGTTAGTAAAACGTAACTATAAAGGCTTTATTAAGTAGAGTTTTTGTAGATCGGACTAGACAGAGAGCGAGGGGAAAATCGTTGAATCTAATCCTTATGGGACTACCTGGTGCTGGTAAAGGGACGCAGGCAGAAAAAATTGTAGAAAAATATGAAATCCCTCATATTTCAACTGGAGATATGTTTCGGTTGGCTATTAAAGAAGGAACTGAGCTTGGACAAAAAGCAAAAAGCTATATGGATGAAGGTGCTCTTGTTCCAGACGAAGTAACAATTGGTATCGTGAAAGAAAGATTAAGCAAAGATGACTGTCAAAAGGGTTTTTTGTTAGATGGTTTTCCACGTACTTTGGCACAAGCTGAAGCATTAGATGAACTACTCTCTAGCATGAACCGCTCGATTGATTATGTTTTACACGTTGACGTTGAGAAAGATGAATTAATTGAACGTCTTACAGGACGTCGAATTTGTCCAGAGTGTGGCACAGCTTATCATGTAATCTTTAACCCTCCTAAGGTTGAAGGGATATGTGACAAGGATGGTGCGAAACTTATCCAGCGTGAAGATGATCAACCTAGTACAGTTAGAAATCGTTTAGAGGTTAATCTTGAACAAACACAACCAATGTTAGACTTTTACTCTAATAAAGGTGACTTAGTGACAATTAACGGCTCTCAAGAAATTAATGCAGTATTCAGCGATATTGATGAGAAATTAAAAACAATTTCTTAATGAAATGTCGCCAAAGTTGGTATAATGTTACTAACAATGAAAATAGGTATAACGTAAAACCTAAATGAAGGTGATGATGGTTGAGCGAGACGGAGAGTTATCCGGAATTAGGTCAGGTTGTTCAAATCCTACAGGGACGCGAAGCAGGTCAGTTTGCAATTGTAATTGGAAGAGTAGACAGTCGTTTTGTGTTGTTGGCGGATGGAGATAAACGCAAATATGATCGACCAAAGAAGAAGAATGTGCATCATGTTGCGTACACAAGCTTTATATCTCCTGAAGTTCAAAGAAGCCTTCTCGAAACAGGGCGCGTAACCAATGGTAAATTGCGTTATGCTATTAATAAATTTGTCGAAGAAACGAAGACAGATTTGAAGAAGGGAGATCAACTCGATGGCGAAAGACGATGCAATTGAAGTCGAAGGTACGGTAATTGATACATTACCGAATGCAATGTTTAAAGTAGAACTAGAGAATGGTCACACCGTGTTAGCACATGTTTCTGGTAAAATTAGAATGCACTTCATTCGAATTTTACCTGGTGACAAAGTAACGGTTGAACTTTCTCCATATGATTTAACAAGAGGTCGTATTACGTACCGTTATAAATAAAATGCTCCGACACAAGAGGAGGTATGGAAGATGAAGGTAAGACCATCTGTAAAACCAATTTGTGAAAAATGCAAGGTTATTCGTCGTAAAGGAAAAGTAATGGTAATTTGCGAAAACCCTAAGCATAAACAAAAACAAGGATAAGGAGGTGTAATCACTCTATGGCACGTATTGCTGGTGTAGATGTTCCGCGTGATAAACGCGTAGTGATTGCTTTAACCTATATTTACGGTATTGGAAAAACAACTGCTAAGAAAGTATTGGAAGAAGCTGGTGTTAATGAGGACACTCGTGTTCGTGATTTAACAGAAGAAGAATTAGGTCAAATTCGTCAAACAATTGACAGCTATACTGTAGAAGGTGACCTTCGTCGTGAAGTATCCTTAAACATTAAGCGTCTGATTGAAATTGGTTCCTATCGTGGTGTACGTCATCGCCGAGGTTTACCTGTTCGAGGACAAAAAACGAAAAACAACTCACGTACTCGTAAAGGTCCAAGAAAAACAATGGCTAACAAAAAGAAATAAGATAAAAGGAGGTTTGCTTACTTATGGCTCGTAAAACTAATACACGTAAACGTCGTGTGAAAAAGAATATAGACACGGGTATTGCACATATTCGTTCTACATTCAATAACACAATCGTAACGATTACTGATGTTCAAGGAAACGCGGTTAGCTGGAGCAGCGCAGGAGCGCTAGGTTTCAAAGGTTCTCGTAAATCTACTCCTTTCGCAGCGCAAATGGCTGCTGAAGCTGCAGCAAAAGCGGCTCAGGATCACGGTGTAAAATCTTTAGAGGTTACAGTGAAAGGACCTGGTGCTGGACGTGAAGCAGCAATCCGTTCACTTCAAGCAGCAGGTATTGAAGTAACTGCCATTCGTGATGTAACACCAGTTCCTCACAATGGTTGTCGCCCGCCAAAACGTCGTCGAGTATAATCACAGTATATTATTTGTTAATCTGTCTATAATGGTTTATGATAGCTTAATAAAGTTTTTTAGATGTTTATTAATGACACCATTGCTTTCGACAGACACAAAATCACAATTGCATAGTGCAGAAACGGGAACTGCCTACCTGGGGAATTTCGGTTAGACCCTGAGTCTAACCGGGGTTTCGACGTTTTAGAGGAGGGTTTAATAGATGATCGAAATTGAAAAACCAAAAATAGAAACAGTAGAAATCAGTGATGATGCTAATTATGGCAAATTCGTTGTAGAACCACTAGAGCGTGGTTATGGTACTACACTTGGTAACTCCTTGCGTCGTATCCTATTATCTTCACTTCCTGGCGCTGCTGTTACATCTGTTCAAATTGATGGAGCGTTACATGAGTTTTCGACGGTTGAAGGTGTTGTCGAAGATGTGACAACTATTATCTTAAACTTAAAGAAACTAGCTCTTAAAATCTATTCAGATGAAGAGAAAACACTTGAAGTAGATGTACAGGGAGAAGGGAAAGTTACGGCTGCGGATATCATTTTTGATAGTGATGTCGAAATTTTAAATCCGGATCTTCATATTGCTACGGTTGGTAGTAATGGCCATTTAAAAATGAAAATTTCAGCTCAAAGCGGCCGAGGATACCGCCCAGCTGACTCTAATAACCATGAGGATCGTCCTATTGGTGTTATTCCAGTGGACTCTATCTTCACTCCAGTTTCAAAAGTAACCTATCAAGTAGAAAATACCCGTGTTGGTGAAGATGCCAATTATGATAAGCTTACTTTTGATGTGTTAACAGATGGAAGTATTCGTCCTGAAGAAGCAGTTTCTCTAGGAGCTAAAATCTTCACGGAACATATGAATATTTTTGTTGGTTTAACAGACGAAGCGAAAAACGCTGAAATTATGATCGAGAAAGAAGAAGACCAAAAAGAAAAAGTTCTTGAAATGACAATCGAAGAGCTTGATTTATCTGTAAGGTCTTATAACTGCTTGAAACGAGCAGGAATTAATACTGTACAGGAATTAGCTCATAAATCAGAAGAAGATATGATGAAGGTGCGAAACTTAGGTCGTAAATCACTAGAAGAAGTGAAGCATAAATTAGAAGATCTAGGTCTTGGACTACGAAACGAAGATTAATCACAACACCTTTTAGAGATTTCGAACGAAGGAGGGATATTCCATGGCTAGAAAATTAGGACGTACAACGGATCAACGTATGGCTTTGCTTCGAGGTTTAGCAACGGACCTTATTATCCATGAACGTTTAGAAACAACAGAAGCAAAGGCTAAAGAACTACGCTCAGTTGTTGACAAAATGATTACACTTGGTAAGCGCGGTGACCTTCACGCACGTCGTCAAGCTGCATCTTTCTTATACAATGCTGAAGCGAACGAAAACGAAGATGCTGTACAAAAGCTTTTCAACGACATTGCAGGTCGCTACGAAGATCGCCAAGGTGGATATACAAGAGTGCTGAAATTAGGACCTCGTCGCGGTGACGGAGCTGAAATGGCAGTAATCGAGTTAGTATAATTCCATAGCAAAGCAAAGCAAGGCAAGGGCAGGAGCAGATCTCTTTAAGAGGTGCATCCAAGCCCTTTTTTTGTTGAATTAAAAGAATTGAAGTCTCTTCACAAAAACTACGAATGCCGTTGCCGGACATTGGTTCCGCTATTTGTGACAATAATGCCGTTTTTGTTAAGTTGGTGGACATCTATTCCGCTATTCAACCAAAATTGTGTTAATTTTGGCCAAAAACCATCAAATAAAGGATTATATGTCCGCCAACATGGATAAATGGTGATAATTTGATCAAATAACGCACTAAATGTCCGTCTGCATTTTCTTTACCAAAAAATTCTAGTGTCATCTAAGTAAAATTGTCTTGATGTCATCAACTTCCACTCGTTCCCTAATTAGCTGGGCACCGGTAAACTTAGCACCAGTTGGCTGGGAGATCATGCGAAAACAAGAAAAAGTTTGTGAGATAAGCAGTGATTGGTCAGCTGTTATTTCACGAGAAGAGCATCGTTTTCGTTCTGTTGTGAGCTTATTAAAGGAAGAAGAATGGATACCAGAAGAACAATTAACTCAATTGGAAGAGATCTCGGATGAGCGTAAACAAGCACTTGAAGCTTTAAACGCTACATTATGAGATGAAAACAAAACACTAGTAGATACCGAAGCAAAAGAAATAAAAGAAGAAGTAGAAGAATGAATTGAGGAGATAGGCGAATTAAGAGAAGAGACTTCCTTGTGATTAGGGATTTTGGAAAGAGGCTAGTATATTGGCCTCTTTCTTTAGAAATATAGAGTACTCACTTGAACACTGCTTAGAAGATGATGAAACATTACCCTTCTCTTATTTCCCATTTATCTCCATATGATTCGATAGCTTTAACCAACTCGTTATCACTTATGATGTGATAATTGTACCTATCTCCTTCGATAAATAGGTTATCCTTATCATCAATACTGATCGAATAAGCACCTTTACTAGTTCTAACTGTCATTAAATATATTGGGTTTCCTCGTTGTGTTGTTTTTTTTAATTTCATATTTGCAGAATGCTCCATTATTTTCATTATCTCATCATTGTTGTTAAGATACATGTCTTTCCGTTCACGTCCGACTTCATTATTGTTAATATAGGTAATGTCAATTGCTCTAATTTCTTCATCTTCCGGAATTAAATCCGATAGTACTTCTTTATAAGTAGTTGTTCTCCATTGATCTACTATGAAAGTCCCCACAATGATAATGAATAATACTACAACAAGCTTCCAAAGTAATCGGTTATTTTTCAAAATCATCTCTCCTAAATGCTGAAGATATGTATTTACATTTTATCATGATAAATGGAAAGATGTAACAATTTGATTTCTTGTTAGTGGTGGGTTTATCTAGAATAGTGGTCTACGTCAATTTTCTTAATTTGAGAATCAAAATAAAATCACTATCAGAATATCTCAAAAAAATGAACCGGAACAAGATTTGTAGAACTTAATAAAGGGTGTATTATGATACAATAGACGTTGATGAATATTACCCGGGAAATAATGACTTTAAGGAGAAGTAATGATGACTGCGATAGAATTTCGTGATGTTTATTTTCGATATAATGAAGATGCCCCATGGGTATTAAAAAAGTTCAATTTAAAGATAGAAGAAAATGAGACTGTTGCTATTATCGGTCATAACGGATCAGGTAAATCGACCATCGCAAAATTAGCAAATGGTTTACTAGTACCACAAGCTGGGGATATCCTGGTTAATGGCAGAAAGCTGACCGCTTCTAACGTATGGGAGATACGGCAGAACATCGGAATGGTGTTTCAAAACCCTGAAAATCAATTTGTTGGAACAACGGTAAGAGACGATGTAGCGTTTGGTCTGGAAAACCGTGGTATACCTCGTAAGGAAATGATCGAGCGAATTCATACTTCTTTAACCCAGGTCGGAATGGAAAACTATCAAAATCATGAACCACACAACCTTTCAGGTGGACAGAAGCAACGGGTAGCGATTGCGAGTGTCATGGCGACATATCCAGAGATCCTTTTGTTAGATGAAGCCACCTCTATGTTAGACCCAAGAGGTAGAAAGGAAATACTGTCGACCATTCATGATCTGAAGGAAGAATTAGAGATTACGATGGTGATGATCACCCATGATTTACATGAGATTATCTTAACTGATCGGGTTATTGTCATGAATCAAGGACAGATTTATAAAGATACTACCGTAGATCATTTATTCAATGATTATCAAGGGCTGCAGTCTATCGGCTTGTCATTACCATTAACGGTCGAGTTAGCAATAGAATTAGAGCGGCAATATGATTATCAATTTACAACATATCCATTAGATAATGAGGAGTTTTTGGAAGCATTATGGACATCCAATTTGAAAGAGTGAGTTATACGTATCAAATGAATACACCTTTTTCCTATCAAGCACTAAAAGATATTAACATGGAAATAAAAACAGGGGAATTTGTGGCAGTAGTGGGACATACAGGTTCTGGAAAGTCAACACTTCTCCAACATATCAATGGATTGCTTCTTCCTACTGAAGGTCAAGTACAAGTAGGAAATTTCCGACTCTCAAGAGACAATAAGAGACAAGATTTGAAGAAGTTGCGGGAGAAAGTAGGGGTTGTTTTTCAATATCCAGAACATCAATTGTTTGAGGAGACAGTAGAACGTGATATAAGCTTTGGTTTGAAAAACTTTCAAGTGCCAGCGGAAGAAACACAAGCAAGAATTGCCAGTGCGCTAGAAAAAGTCCATTTATCAGATGATGTTTTACAGAAATCTCCGTTTGAATTAAGTGGGGGGCAAATGCGTAGGGTGGCGATTGCTGGTGTGCTTGCGATGAATCCAGAAGTATTAATATTGGACGAACCGACAGCAGGTCTTGATCCTAAGGGACAACATGATATCATGAACATGTTTTATGATTTGCATAAAACGAAAAATATGACAACGATCTTAGTTACACACCAGATGAATCATGCACTTAATTATGCAGATCATATCTTTGTACTTGCGGATGGTCGTGTGCATATGAAAGGAGCTCCTGAGCAAATCTTTTCGCAAGTGGAATCGCTAGAAGAGGCGAACCTTGATATGCCTGATATCCTTTCATTAATGAATCAAATCAATCAAAAATTCGGTACTGATCTTTGCTATAAACGGCAAAAACCAGATGAACTAGCTAAAGAAATAGTGGAGCAATTAAGGGAGAACAAGCCATTATGAAGTCATTTATGATCATAGGACAATATGTACCAGGTAATTCCTTGATTCATCGCTTAGATCCTAGGACCAAATTGATTGTTATCTTTACATTTGTCATTATTGTCTTCTTCGCAAACAATAGTTGGAGTTACGGTTGGTTAACTTTATTCGCACTTATATTGGTCCTATTAACGAGATTACGTATCGGTTATATCTTAAAAGGTATTACACCTGTATGGTTTTTAATTTTCTTTACCTTTATCCTTCATCTCATTATTACAAAGGAAGGGTCTGTTTTAATAGAAATAGCCGGCTTTACTATACATGAGGGTGGAGTTCTCCAAGGGTTAACGATCTCGTTGCGTTTTTTCTTGCTGGTGTTAGTCACTTCTTTATTAACGCTAACGACATCCCCGATGGAAATTACAGATGCAATCGAAGCGCTTCTGGGACCATTAAAGAAGATAAAAGTACCGGTACATGAATTAGCACTTATGATGTCAATCTCACTCCGGTTTATTCCGACATTGCTAGATGAAACAGAGAAAATCTCTAAGGCACAAGCGTCTCGAGGTGTGGACTTACGAACAGGATCGATAAAAGACCGTATTTATGCGATAGTTCCATTATTAGTACCATTATTTATTAGTGCCTTTAAACGTGCAGAGGAGTTAGCGATGGCTATGGAAGCCAGAGGTTATCGAGGAAGTGAAGGTCGAACGAAACTAAGAAAATTACAGTTTAAGTCGTTAGATTTTATGGCGATGATCATCTACGTTTCGATTATCATTATCTTTTTCAGTCTGCGTAATTAAGGAGAAAAGTAAAATGAGATTAAAAGCAATTATTCAATATGATGGTACGTTTTTTTCAGGCTATCAAGTACAGCCAAATGGCCGAACGGTACAAGGGGTAATCGAAAAGGTTCTAACAAAAATGCATAAAGGTAATCATGTCCGTGTAACGGCATCAGGCAGAACCGATCAGGGAGTTCATGCAGTGGGACAGGTGCTTCACTTTGATACGGAATTAGAGATCCCATCTGAAAACTGGTTACGAGCTTTAAACACCATGCTTCCAGATGATGTCGAGGTGGTATCCATTACAGAAGTTCCGGATGATTTTCATGCTCGGTATGATGTTAGTGAGAAAGAATATCGTTATTATATCTTGAACGCACAGGAGAAAAATTTGTTTCGCCGCCATTATACCCATTTTGTAGAAGGCGAGCTTGATCTGGAAGCAATGTATGAAGCAAGTCAACATTTTCTAGGCAGTCATGATTTTTCCTCTTTCTGTGCAGCAAACAGTAATGTAAAAGGAGATAAGGTACGTACGATTACAGACATTACGGTCAATCAAGAAGAAAACGACATCATCGTTCGAGTAAGAGGTACTGGCTTTTTATATAATATGGTACGGATTATTGTTGGTACTTTAATTGATATCGGACTAGGTAAACGAGAGCCAGAGGAAATTACAGAGATCATCGCTGCCCAAGATCGTTCAAAGGCTGGCAAAACCGCTCCTCCACAAGGGTTGTATTTATGGGAAGTAAGTTATGATAAAAAAAGCTGATAAAAACAACGAATCCTTGCGTACTATCTATTGACATTTGGGGTTGTATATTATATTATGGTCTATGGCATTTTATTTTCTAAACCACGAATAGCCCCGGAAAGTTACTCGTGTTAGAATATAAATTCGGAACTAGAAAAGCGAGATAAAGGAATCACAGCGACGAAGGAGCTGATGATGACTTATCGTACAGAGCGCAAGTGTTAGGCACTAGTTTTTTGGGCGCTCGGAGCTATACAAATTAAAAAACACTTAAGAAACATTGATTTAGGAGGTAACCGATCATGCGCACAACTTTCATGGCAAATGAAGATAATATTGAACGCAAATGGTTTGTTGTCGACGCAGAAGGTCAAACGTTAGGTCGTTTAGCAAGTGAGATTGCTACAATCCTTCGCGGTAAGCACAAACCAACATATACACCGCATGTTGACACTGGTGATCATGTGATCATTATCAACGCGGAAAAAATCGAACTTACAGGTAAAAAACTTAGCGATAAGTTATATCACCGTCACTCTAATCACCCAGGTGGTTTAAAAACACGTACTGCTAACGAAATGCGTGAAAAATATCCTGAACAAATGTTAGAACTAACCATTAAAGGGATGCTACCAAAAGGTAAATTAGGACGTAAAATGGGTAAAAAACTACATGTTTATCGTGGAGCAGACCATAAACATGAAGCTCAACAACCAGAAGTTTACACACTTCGCGGATAATTAAAAGGAGGTAACGAATAGTGGCACAAGTACAATACTACGGTACCGGACGCCGTAAAACTTCAACTGCACGTGTACGTTTAGTTCCAGGTACTGGACGAATCGTTGTAAATAACCGTGATGCGGAAGATTACTTCCCATATGAAACACTACGTACAATCATTAAGCAACCATTAGCATCTACTGAAACAGAAGGTAGCTATGATGTATTAGTAAACGTTGATGGTGGAGGATACACTGGTCAAGCTGGTGCAATTCGTCATGGCGTTGCTCGTGCATTATTAGAAGCTGACCCAGAATACCGCACAACACTTAAACGTGCAGGATTCTTAACTCGTGACGCGCGTGCTAAAGAACGTAAAAAATACGGTCTTAAAAAAGCTCGTCGTGCACCACAGTTCTCAAAACGTTAAGTTTATATGTTTTACGAAGTCCCCAACCGCCTATGGTTGGGGATTTTTACTATATATAGATTTGTTTAAATTTCTACAAAAAATCACTCGTAATATACACGAAATATACAGGTAATAGACACTTATTTTAAAGAGGAAAACAGCCTTCCTATAGCATGTCTATCGCTATGAGTAGCTGCTCAATATCTTTGTGTGTATAGACTTTATCTGTGATGTCTTTTGAGGCATGTCCCATTATTCTTTGAATAGCAACTTTATTAGCTTCAGCATTGTTCATTAATGTTGCAAAGGTATGTCGACAATCATGAGGTTTGTGATTAAGTCCTAATTGTTCCATCATTTTCTTCCAGCGATTATGGTAATACGTATAGTAACTCAAATGCTTATTATCCTGGTTAACAATTAGATACTCATTTTCCGGATCCATTCGCTTTTCAATTAATGTATGGATTTTTTTATGAATAGGAATGATCCTGTTTTTACCTGCAGCAGTTTTTATTCCACCTCGGAAGTGTCTTTCTTTAAGATGGATGTCTTTATTCTTTATCTCTATAAGCTCGCCTGGACGCAATCCTGAGTAAATCATAATTAAAGCAGTATCAACGTCTTCTATGTGACCTATATTATCCCATAATAAATTAATTTCATGTTGCGTAAATGGACTACGGTTACTTCCTGATTCATTTTTAGGCATAACAATATATTTAGAGTAATCTTTAGAAACCATGTCATTTTTCATTGCGAATTTATACATTTGGTTAAAAAGAACTTTTATTTTCCTTTTGGTACCATGCCCTTTTTCGCATTTATCAATTAAATCTTGAAGGTGACTGGTTTTAATATCGATAAATCGCATCTCGTGTAAATCTTTCGAATGATTGTATGCAGCACTATATCCATTTTTACTTGATTTTTCTTTATGATTAGGGATATTCTTAAATTTTTCTTTATAAAACATCTGGTACATAGATGCAAATGTTATTTTTGTTGATTCTAGCGCATAAGGATTCTCATTGTACTCAGCTAATGCAACCATCGCTTCTTTTCTGCTTGCATAATAACCTAAATAATCGTATTGTTGTTTACCTTCGTCATCCCATCCTACTGTTATTCTTACAGCGAATGGTCTTCTTCTTTTCCCGGATAATTTAAAAACAGATCCGTATCCGTTTGGATTTTTCATAACCTATCACCTTTTTATTTTTGGTTTATTGTAACTGGAATATTTGTGAGTTATCATCATTGAAAAATTACAATTTCTTATCTCTAATCATTTCAGCTATCTCCAGAGAATGCATTATTTGACGCATAACTAGTTTCGATTCCGCTCTAGATAACTCAACCCCTCCACTAACGTAGTTGTTTCCTAAGTAATAAATAGCTATTAACCTTTCTAATTTGCGAATTGAATCATCCAAATTCATTCGACTAGCTCCTTCCAAAAGAAAATTAATTTCCTTGTTGTGAATGAGTGGCAGCTTCTTTACGTTTAATTTGATTCACTATATTTTTAATCTCATTTTCTTTAAATCCTGCTTTCTCTAAATCTGCTAAGAATGATTTGAAGTCGGGTTGTTCCCAAAAAGGTAAATCATCATATAGGTCGATCGAGTCAGGTTGCTCTTGTATTTGTTGATGATTAGTAAAGTGCATGTTCAACTCCTTTAAAAATAATGCTCCTGTGATTTGATTTTCAAAATGTGTTAATCGCTCTTTAGCGAATTCATAAGTAACCTGAAAAGTAGTTGCTATATACTCAATTGCTGCAAACCGAGATTCAGGTAAGTCTAGATGATGTAGCATAAATGTGGGTATTGCATAATGTAAAGCGAAATTTCTAGCTTTATACTCCTGCAAATCCTTAAAGGATTTCGGTAATTCTTGTTGATCGCCATAGTGATATAAGACATGGCCAAGTTCATGGAAAAATTGCTGTCTTGTGCTAAGTAATGCAATCGTGAATCCACTTTGATTATTTTCACTCCCGAAAAAATACCAGATACAGATGGTCCTCTATGACTTTTTAATAAAATGTTATATTTATACGCTATACCTTCTATATCTAACAGTTGTATTGGAGAAATGACATTTAATCTTTTCAGTTCTTTTTCGACTTCCATTTCTAAATTTGTTGGGATGTAATCCATAGGCAAACAGCTCCTTCACAGAATGTATGTTCCTTTTAGAGTGAAAAATAAACACCTCGTATAAGGAGGTAGGGAATTACCAAAAGTAATTCCTGCATAGTAATAATTTAGTAGTGCTTATTCATATTATAGAACATACGTTCCTTTAGTCAATCAAAAATAATTAGATCGAAATAGAATGTTTGTTCTTGTATAATTAAGAAAACAAAAGAAAATTAAAATAGATGTAGATGAAAAGCTTAGAATTGGTAACCAGGAGGTGACTTTAGGTGGTTATAGCGTTGGTTTCGGATGGGTACCAAAGATACCTGCATTAGCAACTGGTGGTGTAGTAGACAAGCCAACAGTAGCAATGGTCGGGGATGCTGGTGCTGGTAACCCTGAGATTGTCGCACCACAGAAAATGTTAAGATCAATCATCCAGCAAGAATTAAAAGGTGTGTTGGGCGAATTGGTTCGTGCAATTAAAGGAGATGCTACAGGAAGTGCACCACAAGCCTTGCATCTTACATTACGTTTAGCTGGTCGTGATTTTGAGGTATTTGTAGATGATATAACGAAATTGCAACAAAGAAAAACATACCGTTTGAGAAGGTCATAGTAGGTGGTGAGAATACATGTTAGTGGTAAACGGAATTAATTATGAAGAAGAATTTGATTTTATTGTCACTGCTATTCGTGGCAGAGGTCCAGTTAATCAGGAAATCAATGCAACCGAAATAGCAAATAAAAAAGGTTCTTTATATCGAGGTGCAACAAGACCTCCGAGAATTTTAGAGGTAGACGGTACATTATCTGCCAGTAGTCCCGAAGCATTAAGAACTGAGATCGAAAGAATGAATGGTCTACTGTATAGCGAAAAAGAACGAGAAATCTATTTTACAGATGACCCTGTAAAGAAGTATTACGGTATTAATGAGCAAACTAGCGAATCGGAAGAAGAAGTATCAAACAAACCGATTACGCTAGTTTTTTATTGCAGTGACCCTGATAAATATGGAGCAAATAAAACGAATCAAACTGGTACAACGATTACTTTAAATAGCACTGCAAAAACACCACCTATTATTACCGCAACTATTCAGGAATCAACTAATTCTTTATCGGTAGTACATCAAGAAACAGGAGAAGAAATCGTTATTAACTATAACTTAGTGGCAGGCAATGTGGTGGAGATAGATTGCGAAAATAATAAGGTTTCTATTGATGGTGAATTACAGATGAATGCTATCGATTTGATGAAAGCAGATTTTCCAAGTTTAGTAGCAGGGGAAAATAATTTCACATTAACCCCTGCTTCTACCACATTAAGCACAGATTATATTGAGAGGTGGTTGTAATGGGATTTGAAAAGACACCCATTTACATTTTTGATAAGCAAGATAACCTTTTAACCATTACAGATAACTATATAGAAGCACCTTTCGAGGAAGAAACCGAGAAACCTGTTGCACTTACGGTTACTTTTCCTGCTGAGGATGAAGATGCAAAACATTTAATAGGTGGTAACCAAGTAGCCTTTAAGGATTTACAAGGTAGATTTCGATTGTTTGTGATCAGGGAAGAAGATGACGAACATGCAGATACAGTCGAGAGGACTGTTAAATGCCTTCCTTGTATTCAAGAATTAGACGATGTATTGATAGAGGACAGACGATTGTCAGATGCAACAATGGCAGAGGTATTAGATGCTATTTTAGAAAAGTCTCGATGGAAACGAGGAAATGTGGCTGATTTAGGGTTACAATCTATGAATTTCTATTATGTCTTTGGTTATGCCTCTTTACAAGAAGCATCAAAACAATTCACAGGGGAATTTATAGATCGTATTGAGGTAGACGACACAGGCATAGCAGGTAGATATGTTGATATTGTGGCCAGCAAAGGAGTAAATAACGGTAAACGGTTTGAAATCGGCAAGGATATTACAAGTATTAGAAGAACGAAGCTGTTTTATCCAAAAACCGCGTTATATGGTAGAGGTTCAAGTGTTGAATCAGGGGATGGATACAGTAGAAAAATCACATTTGCAGATATAGAATGGTCAACAGCAAACGGCGACCCTGTAGACAAGCCACTTGGTCAGGAATGGGTAGGAGATGAAGAAGCCAAACAGGCATATGGTATTTGGAATCCTGATACTCAACAAATGGAACATCGTTTCGGACATGTAGAATTTAATGACGAAACGGATAAAGAAGCCTTGCTGCAATCTACTTATGAGAATTTACAAACTAAAAAAGAAACACAAGCGGAATATGAAATGTCTATTGCAACTTACTATAAGATATCAGGAAAAGAACATGAACAGGTTTTTGTAGGGGATACAGGCATTGCTAGGGATATGAAAATAAAGCCTATTATTGTAATTGAATCACGAGTTTTAAAGTTAGTATATGATATCGGTGACCCTTCAACTGGGGATGTAACACTAGGAAATTTCTTACAGTTGGATGAGAGAGATCAAGATATCGAGTGGGTTGTAGAAAAGGTTAAAAACAATTCAGGTATGTGGGATGAAAGTACCGACCCTACTGTAGATGATGATAACTTTCCCTATACTGTACCTTTAACACCTACTGGATTAACAGCGACAGGAGCATTTAAGACTGTTCAGTTAAGTTGGGATTATGACGCATCTAGTTATATTGCTGGTTATGAATTATACGCTTCTCAGACGTCGGGATTTGTACCTGATGATGATACTAACCTTGTGTGGAGAGGAAAAAGCGGTGGATATGTGTTCGATGCTAATACTAATGAGCAATGGTATTTCAGGCTAAGAGCATTTAATACACATGGAACGAGATCGGACTTATCAGGAGAGGTAACAGCACAAACGTTACAAATAGATGCTAATACAGACATCGCAGATCAAACTATTACTAGATCATTGCTAGCAGAAGAAGCGATTATTGAAAAAGTACACCTAAATGAAGCGATCATAACCGATGCACATATCGATGGAAGATTAAGCGCAGGAAGCATTACTGTAGGTTCTGATACTTCTTACGACCCTAATTATGACCCAAGCACAAAAGAAACTCCAAGCGGTGCACAAACAAAAGCGGATGAAGCATACAAACAAGCGTTAAATGAAGCATTGGCTAAAACGATGGATAAAAAAGCGTCCATGGCAAACGGTGCATTTTCTAAGCGTGTTGTATTACATTCTGCTACTATTCGTTATGCTTGTTTTGATAAATCTACAAAGATATATATAAATGGCACATTACAGATCGATTCTAGTCAGGATGATATCTTTGGAACCTTTTCATGTGACTATGAAGATGAGATAACAAGTAATAAACCTATTGCTTTGATTTATGCAGATAAGCCTTCTCCTGTTCCTTCTATGAATCTAAAAACAAAACGTACAGGTTTTATTACAGACAGGTATAGTCCACACAGGGTACGTGTTTATGCAGAAGAAGATGGGGTTATTGAAGTAAGACAAGACGACCCAACCAAAGCAACACCTGATTATACTATTGACGTTACAGCTTACCAACGTGCAAATATAACGATTGATGATGACGATAATGGGCATCAATACTATTTGACAAGTAACATTGAATTTATTGGTGAGAAAGATGGTAATAACGGTTCAGGGGATTGTATAACATTTTTCCCTGCTTCAAAAGAGATTTTAATATGGACTTCACCAAATGAAGGTATTCTTGATTTTGATGGAAAAGGATTCACCAATCATGGTAATGGTTTTTATTCATCAGATGGATATATCTTGGCAATGAATACTGCTGATGGTGCAGGCGGAGACGGTGAGAGTGCTGTAGCTTGGGAAGCATGTTCAGATAATTACGTGACACCTCACCCTGTAGATGGGTATGAGATACGAACCATTGAGCCTTGTACAGTTAACACTTACTTGTGGGATAACAATGCAGGAAAATGGACGTTATATAATACGCATGATTTAACAAGTGCATCAAGAAATAACCCTATGGATGTTTCTGTAGGAGATGATTCTGGTAGCGGTACACAAATAGGTTCGTCTACTGCAATTATGAAATTTCAAGCAGATGGTAAGTTTTACGTTAGAACAAATGATGTAAATAATGATGGTGAGTATCCACCAATCGGTTATTTACCATCTTTAACAAACGATATTCTTAGTTCTGTAGATTACGCTGAGATTCAAGCGAATATTTCAGAAAAAAATTCAAAAAGCTACACAGATCAAAGGGTATACCATTATCCTAATAACACCTTTACAGAAAGCGATGACGCTTCTGCATATAACCCGAAACCTAGTGTAGCTGTAATGCAGGTTACTAGCGGTTGGAGCGGTGCGACAGGTTCTACGTATGGAGTTGTTACTACTTATTGGAGTGCTGAGCAACGTGCTAGACAAGAATATGTCGATGCAGATAATAAGGTAGTAGTGAGAGAGGTTCACCCTTCAACCTATCCTGTTTGGTCAAATTGGAGAGAGGTAGAAGATACAGAAGGAGCGCAAGCAAAAGCTAATCAAGCGTTAAATGATGCTAAAGAATATCGGGATTTATGGGCATATCCCGGCACTACTAAAATAAATGGTGGAGATATCTATACTAATTCAGTAACTGCAAATGAAATAGATGTATCCCGATTATCTGCATTAAGTGCAGACTTAGGCGATATCTATGCTGGTAACATCTATACTGATGATGTAGTGATTGGTAATAACACAGTAACTATAGACGATGTAGGTATTGAGATATTAGACGGTAATTTAATTTTGAAAGATTCAGTTACAAATATGATCAGTACAGCCATGTTTAAAAACAACCTTGTAGCAGACCACTCTTTTGAAAGTATAAGAGCAGGTTCCCAACAGACAGGTCAGTATGTATTCGAAGCAATAGCGCCTAAACAGCAAAATATGGTCAATGGGTGGAGTGCTGTGGGTAGTCCAAGGGTAATGAGCATATATCAGACAGGCGGAGATAAATTATGGATAATGTTTGGTTTGAAACAGGCTTTAGTAAACAGTAGTAACTACCTACGACAAAGAATTGCAGCAACAGGTAATGCTACGTTTAATTTGTCTGCACATTTCAGAAAACATCCAGATTATACTTCAGCAACACCTAGATTATATGTACAATTTCTAGACTATGACTATAATGTTTTGAGTTCTCACTCGGAAGATTTTACAGCGCCTTTTAATAGTAGTACAACATATAGATATGACACTACCTTCACAACACCATCTAATACATCATTTATTGAGTTGCGACCTAGAACAGCAGGCAGTAACTGGTTGTTGATAGACGGAGTACAGCTAGTAGAGCATGACATAGCCACTCCGTATGCTCCAGAAAATGAGTTGTCTAATATTATACATGGTTTATCAGAACCAGAGGTTATTACTTCTAGGTCATTTCAAGCAACTGATCACTTTAGTGTCACTAAGAGTGGTGCTTATGGATATTTAGCTTTTTCACGTGATGACCCTAATTACTGGGGTAATTGGCAGATAGACTTACCATATGGAGACTTTGGTATTTCAAAAGAATCAGGAGGCGATAGGTACTTTCTTATACGAGATAGTGATGGTTCTGTAGAAATAATTAACGGTGTCCATTCAAGTAATTATATAGTCAACGGTTCTAATAACTTATATTTACAGCCTAAAGGTGCTGTGTGGGTTTCTGAGACTGGTTATAATGGCGGAAACCCTGACTATAGAGAAGTCAGAGCATCCGACTTTGTAACAGCTTCATCTGTCACAGGAAAAACAAATATACAAAGTTTTGAGGAAACTTTTGAATCTACAGCTACAGAGGTGATAATGGATCAGAATTTCCATACCTATTACCGACAATCAGATTTAGATAGAGGGATTTATGACAAGTTGAAAATCGGGTTACTTGCAGAAGAATCTCATAGAGCTTTTCGAGACGAGAATGGAATTAATAACTACTCACTAACTTCTGCACTTGGTGTAATGAATCAAGAGCAAGAATTGAAAATAAGAAATCATGATAAGGAATTTGACAATGTTTACGAAATCTTAGATCAGTTAACATATGAAATTAATCAATTAAAAGGAGCGTAATGTAATCATGGTACAGAATCAAGGTAATGCAGTAGAGGGAAATAAAGTGATCGATGTGTTAACTCGTAAAAATAGCGATATGGTTAGCGATATCAATAAGGAAAATGCTATTTTACACGTTAGAGTAGATGATTTATACCAAGAATTACAAACCTCTGACGCTAATAAGAAACAATTAGAGAAGGATAATGCAGAGTTACAGAAAAAGGTGGAACATTTAGAAAAGCAATTAAAAAAGTTGAATGATGAAAAAGAAAAGTCTAAAGAACATAATAAGGTCACCAAAACAGCTGAACAGATTAAAAAAGAGCATGAAAAAGTGAATAAGAAAGCGAACAAAGACAGCGGAAAGTAATCCGTTGTCTTTTTTACATACTTGAAAGGGGTGATGTGTATGCTGGCAAGCATTAACGCAATCACATGATGTAATAAGGAGGTCGAGCATGAGTGTAGAAGTTATGTCCGTAATTATTGCAGCACTTGCTTTACTTGTTGCTTATCAGGGGTACCAACTGAAAAAGCAAACCAACTCAGATCACAATTTGAAGTCAGACACGAAAAATGACACCGAACTAAGAACGTCACTCCAATATATAAGCCGAGGGGTGGACGATATCAAGGTTGATTTGAGGGCAAACGAGAAGATCACACAAGAAGTAGCCGAACGAGTTACAAGAGTTGAAGAATCTGCAAAACAAGCACATAAGCGTATAGACAATTTACAAGGAAAGGAGGGATAACATGAAAAAGTTTATTGAATATCGAAGTCCTAACAAAACAGGATGGAAAGGATGGATTGAAGATCAAGCAGGTAAAGTGATTGCCTTGGTTCGATTGAATGGGGAAATTGTCACCGAACGGTAATAGAAAATTGGAAAGGTTGTGATCGTGTGAAGGAGAAATTAAAAAAGATCAATAACAAATGGGTAAGATTGATTGCGTGGCTTGTTGTTTCCGTTAATTCAAGTGCAATGATCATGGGATATGAATTACTACCGTTCAGCAATGGGGAAATTGTTAACGGTATTTCTATTGTCGCTATGCTGGGAACAGAAGCGTGGAACCACTGGAAAAATAACAGTTATACCAAAAAAGCGAAAATTGCTGACAATCATTTAGAAGCAATGAAGGAGGGTAAATAATGGTTAAAATATATATTGACCCAGGGCATGGTGGAACAGACCCAGGAGCAACAGCAAATGGTCTAAAAGAAAAGGATTTAACACTAGCAATCTCGTTAAAAATACGAGAAAAATTAAGAAAATATCAAGGTGTTTCTACTAGATTAAGTCGTACTACTGATAAAACACTATCGTTAAATCAACGTACGAATGATGCTAATAACTGGGGAGCAAATTATTTAATGTCTGTTCATATTAATGCTGGTGGTGGAACTGGCTATGAAGATTTTATTTACAATCGCTTGTCATCTAGTTCCGAGACAGAACACATGCGTGCAATTATGCACCAAGCGATCATTGATCAAGTCCATCTACCTAATCGTGGAAAGAAAAAAGCTAATTTCCACATGTTAAGAGAATCTAATATGCCAGCATTACTAACAGAAAACGGCTTTATCGATGCTAACAACGATGCATCGAGACTGAAAAAGGATTCGTTCTTAGATGACATTGCTCAAGGTCATGTAGATGGTTTGATTAAAATTTTCAATTTAAAAAAATCGAGTAAAGGTAGTGGTGAAAACTCGAAATCATCTAGTACAGCAAAAATCAAAGTAGATGGATGGTGGGGAGAGCTTACCACGCTTGCATTGCAAGCGGCACTTGGCACTGTGACAGATAGTGTAATTAGCAATCAATTACGAAATGCAGTTACTTCAAAGATCGTATCAGGTATTACTTTTGGTAAAGGTGGCAGCTTAGTCATCAAGGCTTTACAGAGTTTAATTGGTGCTAAGGTTGATGGTTATCTTGGACCACAAACAATCCGGAAATTACAACAATATCTAGGTACTGTGGTAGATGGTGAATTGAGTGAACCGTCACTGGTAGTGAAAGAATTGCAAAGACAACTGAATAAGGGTACATTTTAAATACTAAGTCGTGAATACAATATCTATGTAGTTAACAAAAGCCCAGGCGTGGAAAACCTGGGCTTAAAAATCTATTATATACTGTACAACTAAAGCAACCTGTTTAGTATAATAAGCAACACTTCGAAAATACTGGATTATCGTAGCATACTTTCCAATTTGTCCTTCACTAGCACCCATTCTTGGTCGATTATACTGTAAAAAACAGAGTCTCTTAGATAACCGTCAGGCATAACTACATGATTCCTAAGCACTCCTTCTTTTACCGCACCTATCCGTTCCATTGCCTGCTGAGATCGCACATTTCGACTATCTGTTTTCAATTGAACACGAATGGCCCCAAGTGTTTCAAAGCAGTGTTTCAAAAGAAGATACTTACATTCCGTATTTATTCTAGTTCGCCAAACAGTTGGAGACAGCCATGTCCAACCAATTTCTAAGTTCCGGTTTGGTATGGATATATTAAGAAAACGAGTGCTTCCCACAATTTTCCCTGAATCCTTATCAAAGATAACAAAAGGAAATTCGTTTCCTTGCTCTCTCGCTAAAAGTGCTCCATTCACAAGGTACTTCATATCTTCAATCGATTGAACCTTCATTGGCATATATGCCCATATATCTGGATTTTTCCCCGCATCAAATAATTCCTGTACGTGATAATCTTCCATTGGTTGTATCTTTACTCTATCCCCCATTAATTCTACTGGTGTTATCTCCATAATTTTTCTCTCCCTTTTTTAGTTGAAGTACATTCCTTCACAATCAACAATTTAATTGTATCATAAACTTTGCATGAAATAGAAAAAGCCCAGGTGTGGAAAGCCTGGGCTTGAAATATTTCACTTAATTCTGTTTATATATTTATAGGTCAGCTAATGGTGTAATGTTTAAGTCGGCAGCTACATTATTTACTCTGGAATACCATTCATGGGTTGTACCACCTTTATGTATCCCAAGTAAAGTGTTATTGTAATAAGTAAAAACTGTAGCTCCACTATCACCACCAACTGCAGTGTAGTCAGTCTGAACGCCGCAAAAATATCCATTATCAAAAGTGGCGCAACTATATGAATCTTCTATTATTCCACAGTTTGTACCTGATTTCATACCAGATATACAAGCAGCTCTACCCTCTACATGTTCGGAAGAACTGGCTGAATTGTTTAATTGAATATGTTGAGTATTGCCATTTCCGGCAACCCAGTTACTAGTGTTTACAGAAAGATGAATTGCACCAGCATCGACATTGCCATCTTCAACATCTTTACTACTTACCCAGTCCCCGATAAATGTACCACCTTGGTACCAATTTTGTCCACTTGAATCTGCACAATGCCCCGCCGTGATAACATAGTAATAAAAAGGCGATGCATAAGATCTTGCCGTAAACCCTGCAGAACAATCAGCATAAGTGTAGCTAGTAGATTCAGATCGGTCTTTAGCTATTGCGGCGCCTCCAAATATATAACCTGGGTGATTGAATCTATTAGATTCATAGGCATCATTTTTTTGTACGTACCCTTTTGACACTGTAATTAAATCCTTACCATAAAGTTCTTGTAATATATTAACTTTTTTATCTGTAGGTTCATTAATTTGAATATCAATAGTCTCACTTTGAATATCTGATGAAACTCCTAAAATCTCAATATTATAGTTACTAGCAATAGTCTTTCTATCTTCAGAAATTTCTTGTACTATAGTTGTTAAATCGTTGGATGTATAATTCACATTATAAAAGTTGATTTTATCATCATCTTCGAATAAAGATAAAATTTGATTTTTTTCAGAAGACTTTATAGATTCCTTAGTTCCTATATTTGTAATTCCACCGTTCTTTTGATCTATAAATAGTGTATAATCACTCCCCAATATTCTTTTTATCTGAGGGATAGATGATTCTTGCTCTGCAATTCTACTATTTAAATTCTCAAATTCTTCTTCGGTAAAAAAGTAACCGTATTTTTCTTTTGAAGAACTATTCTGAACAATATCTTTTACTCTATTTTCATGAGAGTTAAGACCAAACTGTTCTCTAAATGCAACATTCTTTTCAACCATTTCATTATTAGAAGGTATATTCTCTGAAGCGTCCAATTCGAAACCATATACAAAACTACTTAAAAGAAAAAACGTAAAAAATAACACTATTTTCTTCAAAATAAAACCTCCTCTAGTAATTTTTAAGAATATGACATTATAATACCATTATATTACTTAATTTACAATAATAGAAATATTTGTTAAATTGATTGGTTTTATGTTATAGTAATCGATACCAAGATCATTAAATTGGGGGGGGATAAAATATGAAGTACTTTTCTTTATACTTAATATTGTTTTTAACTCTTCTTTTAGTGGGATGTTTAGACAATAAGAATGAAGAACTTAAAGAAAATCCTGATGTTATTGGGGAGGTCATTTCTACAAGAGATTCGGAATTGTTATTGGATATACACACAGGAACAATTACTGACTATGGATATGAAGATGAAGTTTTAGTAGTTTATGATAATTCTTTAGATATGGAAAATATTCAAAATGGGGAAAAACTTGAAGTGTGGTTTGATGGAGAATTGACAGATAGTAACCCACCTAAAGGTAAGGTGAAGCAATATAAAGTTATCGATTAAAAATTTGTTTTATCAAAGGGAGTGTAATATAAACTGTGCGAGAACGAGTGTGTATGGCTTCCTACACATTTTTTAGACACAGTGCCAGTAAGGTAACACTGCCCTTGCTCCACCTCCATCACTATTAAGTGGTGGGTTTAGTCATGAATACGTAAAAAAAAGGAAACTAGTCGTGGTGTCATGAGAAATCTCCACGCACCGTTTCTTTACTATGGTGAAATCTTTTTGGTAATGTTAAAGGCAATCACAGTCCCCACTTTTACTCGACTTTTAATTTGTATTCCTGTTCCGAAGCCTTCGGTTAGTCTCCTATCAGTGTTTTTGAGTCCTATACCTTTAGAATTGACTAAATCCATGTGTTTAATAGAGCGAATGACGTCATTGCTCATTCCAACTCCATCATCTTTAATGATGACTCGCAAATAATCATATTTTTGAAAAACTTTAATTTCAATTGTTCCACCAGAAGCCCTTGGCATAATCCCGTGTTTTATTGCATTTTCAACAAGTGGTTGAATTGTCAGCGTCGGTAGATAAAATCCTTCTACATCTTCTACATTCCAATGAACTCTTAATTTGTCGCCAAACCTTACTTTCTCTATATACATATAGGATTCTACGACGGAAATTTCCTCTTCAAAAGGTATCCATTTGTTAAAGGAATCAGAGTCAAATTTACTCCTTAGAAATTCACTAAATTCATCTACTAATCGACGCATTTTTTCAACGTCTACGATGCTTAATGCATTAATAGAATTTAAGGTATTAAAAATAAAATGGGGCTGTATTTGTGCTTGCAGCCATTTTGTGTTCATTGCGGATTTCAATTCCTGTCTCATTTGATAAGATAAAGCCAGTCCTAATCCTAAAGGCAATCCAATGTAAAGAGGGATAATTAATAAAACTAATAAAACTTGGAATGAATGTTGTGTCGGTCCAATTAGCTGATCCTCGATTTGACCGCTAAATGCTAAATACCATCTATAAGAAAAAACTGGGACGATCAAAACGGCTGAAACAACTGCATATAAATGTACCAAAAATTGAACTTTATTTGTTTTATAAAGCATAGCCACTATCGAAATCACTGCAAGCAATACGACAATAAAATCATGGTAAAGATATCTCGCAGTAGGATTGGTTTGATTTATAAACGACATGATAACGGATAACAGAATTAACGCTATTATTAGTTTTTGTCTTTTTCTTTCATTACCAAAATTGCGAAATCTAAGGATTCCTTCCATTAATAGAATTGCACCGATCAATGTACAGCAATTGTTTAAGAATGTGATCAAACTTCCATCAAAAAAATAGATACTAATAAAGCTCACAAACCAGCTCACAGTCGCCCAAGTCCAGAAAGCAGGCCCTTTTACCATAGGGTTAATTCTCCATAAAAAAACCATTAATGTTAATGCCATAAAATTAATGATGCCCGTAACTAGTAGAAGTGTTGCTAGATCAAGTGCCATATAAGCCTCCGATTATCTTGGTGAATTCTTTGTTTATCGTTCCTTTATTATATAAATAATATATATGTAAAACAAGGATCTGAGAGGATGCTTTTATGAATATAATATATGTATAGTTTCATATAAAATTATAAATGGTCGTTTCTTCTTTATCAGGTAGAATGTTTAAGGTAATTATTTTATTTATAAATCCTTAATCAATTCCTCCAATATAACAAGCACCTTCTTCCGACTAGCCGGATTAAAATAATTCTTATTTTCTTTGTGTTTAACATAATTAGCGGGATCCCCATCAAATTTTTGCTAATAACTATTATCACCTACTCCAATTACATATGGTATAATGAAATAATCTAAAATAATTTTTTAAGATCAGTATTGTTGTATCTACCATTGAATCATGTAACCTTTTGTGCCATCTAAAGGATGCACAATTCATCTATTCTGTTGTCGATGGTTTGTTTATTATTTGTCAACTATATTTCCTTTGTTCATAATAAGGTCGACGAATTTCGTTAAAATTAATTAGTGTTAACCCTTTATTATAAATTTTAATAATTGATGTGTGTCGATGGGGCTTTAAAACCAAATTTCGATAATCTCAAAAAAGTCTGATTAATGTGAACGGAAACATCACTTTGCGAACGCAATCATTAATGGTAACTTGATGCATGCAACTATACCTTATTGGAGATGAATTATTACTTTTGAGTTAGGCGAAAATAACAAGAAAGTGCTAGTTATGATTTCTGTTCTTAAATGTAAGTACGATAGATACAATCACAGCCAATACGATAAAAGTAAAGAAAAAAATTATAAAGTATTCAATCTTAAACTTATTCACTTCGCGTTTCTCACCAACATATGGACCTTTACGTATTGCTTTATTGTATACTTCGTTTTCTGTTTCAACGGCAATAGCTTCATTTGTACTTGTGCCTTTAATCGAGAAATACTTGGTATTTTTGGGGTATTTATTAGAAAAATTACCTTCATATTGATACATATCAGAATACTTCGTTACTTCTCCTATTTTTTCATCAACCATCTCAACTTTTTCTTCAGTAACTTCATACACATAGCCATCCCAGACTACAAAATCATATGCCCAAGAAGTAGCTATAGATTTAATGGGAAAACAAATTACTATTAGGAATATTGTTACAAAAGATAGATGAAAAAACTTTTTGTTCAGCATAATATTCCCCTTTCTAGGATGTCATTGTAATATTACTATTTTTAGAACATCACTATTATATTATATTAACAATATATTGTTTTAGAAGGAAATTCGAATTCAGTAAATCTTGTAATACTTCATAAAAGTAGATTTTAATTAATTTATAGTATGAGTTGTGTATTCTATTACATAGAAAGGAGGAAATAAAACCAATATTCAGTGATTTTATTCCCTCAAAGTTAGATTGTTATTGAATATCAATTTTATAGCTATTTTTAATCTCTTCAAAAATTTTCTTTTTTATTTCAGTTTTATCAGGTCTAAACTCTAATAGTTTCTCACTATTGTATCCTCTCAAATCATCTTCATCTTTGCCTGACAGATCATATTTACCACCATTCAAGTTTATCACAGTATAATCGCCAAATGTATTTTCTTTAAGAAATATTACATATGTTGAATCTTTTTTCATATAGGAATATACATCTGTTGTAATAATTTTTTCTGTTCCCTCTTCCTCTATTACACTTATAGGCTCAATAACATCTAAAGTATTATTAGAGACAGCATTATTTTTGTCTTTAATAATATTCCTAACTTTAATATTGGTGATTGTATAAAAATCCATTAAGGCTTTATCATCTTCGTTGTATATTTCTTTATGTTCTCTATCGGTAAAGTCTTTAGTAGGTGTTCCTACAACAATTAGGTCGGCACTATCTTCCATGGGAGATAATTTCGTGTGTTCTAGGTAATCTGCTAGTGTTGGAATAACATCCAGTCCATTCTCCTTGCTCTTATCTAGTCCAGTTTCTTCATTTTGCTGTGTTTCTGAATCATCACTTGCTACCACTTGTGTTGCAACATAAGGAATTAAGAAAACTAGTGTTATAGAGATTAAGATCAACCATTTTTTCATATTAACACTCCTTCTTTTTAATTACCCCACTTTGATCTTAAACTAGACTTATCATACCAAGACAGAGTAGAATAATTTTTTTTGCCTTGCTCCATAATATTATTTAAATCAAGATTCGATTGAGGGTGTGCCAGTTTCAATGTGTGACCAATTTCATGTGTGGCAGTTGCAACTTTGTTAGTATAAGAAAAATTGGCTTGATACATATTATTATGATATAGCCACGCATGAACCCTTGTCCAATACTGCCAAGTTCCCACTACATTTCCCGAGGAATCGTACGGATAAATTCTCCCAGTAACATCACCTGCTGCTGTACCAACATAATACCTATCAGCAGTAGAAATAGCAGTATTAACTTTGTCGAAAACCACTTCGCTTGAAACTCCTTCCCATCTTGTTACAGCTGCTGAGAAAACAGAAGAGTATCCGTATTCACTAACTGAAGGACTAACCCAATAATCTGTATATCCACTTCCGTTTTTCCCCCCTCCCCAAACAGTAGCTGATGCAGACAACGGAAATACCAACAATAGGAACAGACACACCAGTAGAATTGCAAGCTTTGCCTTCTTTAAGACCATCTAGATCCCTCCGTTTAAATTATTTACGACTAATGAAACCGCATACAATTAAAATATCATGTTTTGTTATATTTGTAAATATGAGGATATTATAGTGGTAGATTTTTCTTTAATTTAATTAATCTAATTAAAATATACATAGTTCGGTATGCTAAATTATTATTTAGGTGATGCAGGTGCATAGGGAGTGTGCATTTACATATCCTCATATTAAATTGTTAATTTTATGCAAATTATAAAAAATGGGAGGATAGTGTCGAAAGTACTAGTATATATGTTGCGGATGGAAGGAGGTGATTGTTCATGCGTTATAAAAAGATACTTGATCTAATCAATCACTTCAATGAACTAGACAGAAGCTATAAGACTATGTCAACAGTTGAACGTAAACAATACGACGACGAACAAGAAGTACATAAAATGATGATCGATGTAAAATACAGAGAAAAAGTAGAAAATATGGCTAGTAGAATAAGCTTGAGGCATTGGAAAGTTCGTTGTAATGAGGAGCTTACTAGGTCGATTTAATAGTAGTGTTAAATAGATTTTTTATGTATAATTAAAATGACAAGAGTCATTAAAACTGTTTATAAACCTGTGGATAACTAAGCATAATACACATACAATATACAAAAATGGCTGAAACACTTGGTTTTACTAGACACCACAGTTCTCAAAACGTTAAGAAACCTTATATACAAGGGTTTACCCTCTTTGCTCTTATGGAGCAGAGAGGGTTTTTTATGTGTTTCTGAAAAAACTCGCCTGTTTTCTCCTTCGCTTCATCGGTCACATGGCTGTTCCATCGCTTTCTTCCATTTTTCACATTAATAGTTGTAATAACTTTTGGGAGTGCTATTCGAAAGATTTTCAAAAGAAAGGTTCCCTATACCCGTTTATTTTCGTAATAAGTCTCTTCCCTTCTGCATAAAATTACATAATTTTAACGTTTTTCCTATATTCATTTAATATACAGTCATTAACGTAGAAGTAGTGTGGTTAAGTGATTTAAAAATTTGCAGCAGAAAAGGAGAAATGAAAAAAGTTATGAAACTCATGAAAAAAATATCGATAATACTACTACTTGCAGTGCTAACTATGGCATCTTTTGAGCTTCCTGTTCAGGCCGCTAGTCAATATTCTGAAAAGGAGCTTTCAAAACCTTCAAAGCCACAAGGGACTACTGAAGAAATAAATACAGATGCTCCTGAAGTCGAGCAACCTTTACCAGCAGTGGATAATGGCGGAAATGCTAACGATCCTATCTTAAAGAATATAGCTGAAACTAACCCTTTTATCAATATTTTAGATGGTTTTGATCAAGTATGGTCTATGAATCAACCAGATTGGAGAGACGGAACAGCGTTAACTATACCAGGTGCAAATGGAGAGATTGCAAAATATGGTGATGGTCCTACCGTTTATTTTGATGGATATAAAAATGATAAGACAAAGGTAGTAGCAGAAAAGAAGACATATGCTAACGAAGAAATCAGAGCTCCAGAGACTTGGGAAGCTAATATAAAATATGTAGAAGAGGTTACTAAAAATAGAACGAATGAAGAGGCGTTAGCAGCCTATTATGATGATCAAAGAGATAAGGTATATAGTATGATGGATGCTTACGGGCCTTTAGCTAATGCCTACGTAGAGGTCGTTAACCCGATCACAAGTGTTGTCAGATCTGCAGAGGACATGGATAAAGTATTGGAAGAAGCGACTGTTGAAGACCAAGCCCAAGGGATGGGGCAATGGGAGGGATCTGCACTAGAAGATGCGATGGATTTAGTTCATTTAATTAGATTTAGGAATCCTTCTTCGTCTAATCCTTCTAAATACTTTTTTTCTTCTCCAAGACCTTACAGAATGAATGCAAATGGAGAAGTGAAAGAAATTGTTGATGAGAACGGTTTACCTGTTTGGGACACAATCGGCAGTGGTGAAAGTACAGTAGAAGCATTACCTTCAGGCGGTAAGAAAGAGACGGGAGAAAGACATTACCAGCAATATGAAACGAATGTGGAGGTAATTCCTGCATTAGAATATGTAAAAAGAAAAGCGGAAGACGGGAGAGGTAAAGATGGAGCTTTTCCAAGCGGACATACGAGTGCAGCTTATTTATCAACATTCGGATTTGCATACGCAACACCGGAAAGATATGCTGAATTCTTAACAAGAGCAGCTCAAATGGGAGAAAATAGAATAGTGACCGGCATGCACTCTCCGCTTGATGTTATAGGAGCAAGAATACAAGCTACAGCAATGACTGCCTACGCATACAATCTTTCAGAAAACCAAGAGGTATTGGATAAGGCTTATCAAAATGCAGGAGAAGTATTCGGTGAATTAGCTGCATCAAAAGAAATGAGCTTGTACGAATATGCACATACAGTAACAGAGGATTATACGTTTGAAAGTGCGTATGATGAAGAAAAGTGGGAAGATCATGAAGCAAATAAAGCATTCTATCGGGAAAAACTTACATACGGATTACCTCAAACAGGCACAAAAGGTTTAGACCCTGTAGTACCTAAAGGGGCTGAAGTTTTATTGGAAACTCGTCAGCCTTATTTGACCGATAAACAACGTAGGGAAGTATTGTATACCACAGAAATTGAATCAGGTTATCCTGTAATAGACGAATCAAATGGTTGGGGAAGACTTGATTTGGTAACAGCATCTGATGGATATGGTGCGTTTTTAAGCAATGTAACAGTAAATATGGATGCGTCAAAAGGAAGATTTAATGCCCATGATTGGTGGAGAAATGATATAACTGGCAGTGGTATGCTTACCAAGCAAGGAACAGGAACACTTACATTGACCGGAAATAATAGTTATTCAGGAGGAACATTGCTACAAGGAGGAACGTTAGAAGCTACTTCTGAGACTGCTTTTGGAGAAGGCGATCTTTATGTGGAGGATGGTACAGTTTTAGTTAATGTAGATGGACCTTTGAATGTAAGTGGTAACTTAACAATGGAAGCTGGAAACCTTGATATTGCAATGGATAATGACGAAATTCACCTAAATGTAGGTGGACTGTTATACCTTGATGGTGGGGATCTGAATTTGGATCTTTCTAATTATGAAATAGACAAGGCAGCAAATATTACTTTAATGACTGCCGACAAGGTGGAAGGTAAATTCGATAATGTGACTGCAGATGATTACAAGGTAACTCTCACCTATAATAATAATAGTGTCGTTGCACATATCCAAGAAATCGATACTTCTAATCCCGTTTCACCAGACCCTGAAAATCCTGTCAATCCGGAAGATCCTAAAGACCCAGCCGATCCTGAAGATCCTGAGAAACCAGAAAAACCAAAGAAACAAACCCGTATTACCGTAATGCCTGATGTTACGAATGACGAGACAACGATCGAAACAGGTTCGTTCGATCAACTAGCTGATGACGGTGAATTATGGATTGATTTACGTGATCATAATGATACTGTTAACCTAGCATTTACTTCTGACCAAATAAAATGGCTGAAGGAACACCGTATAACGATCAACATTCAGTTAAAAAATGTTAGCTTGCAACTAGCTGCCTCCAATTTCACTAATGCATCCGAGGCTGCAACAGTCCAGTTAGAGCGTTTAGCTGACATTGATCAAGCATTGAGTGTGGTCTATGACTTTGAGATCAAACAAGGCAAAAAACAATTGGATACCTTCGACGAAAAAGTGACACTGACTTTTTCTGTTGATAGCGACAAAGTAAATGATAAAGATCAGGTGCAACTGTTCTATTGGAATCCAGAACTTGAAGAATGGGAAGCAATCGGCGGAGAATGGCAAGATGGAAACGTGACAGCACAAACCGATCACTTCAGCACCTATACCGTTTTTGAACAGGAAGCAATGGAACAACAGCCTGTTACGGACGACGGGCAAAAACTACCGGAAACTGTCACTACGGTCTATCAGTACTTATTAGCAGGATTTTTCCTCTTCTTAAGTGGCATGTTCTTCCTCTTCATGAGAAGAAGAAAAGCTTAAGTTTATGTATATATGAAATATCAGAATATATAAGTCATGATTAGAAATAAAATAACACTTAGTATTATATTCAACTAACATCTATCATTTTGGTTCAAATTGGTTCAAGTAATATCATTTTAAATCCTTTTTCATACATTTTTCCTGAAATGTTGATATAAATGGATTGCAATGGACTCAATATACTTTAAATGGACAAGTATATTTCTCAAAACGTTAAGATTATATGTTTCACGAAATCCCCAACCGCCTATGGTTGGGGATTTTTGCTATATATAGATTTGTTTAAATTTCTGCAAAAAATTATTCGAAATATACAGAAAAATCCTAAAGCAGCCCCTTTCTCATAGCATATCTATTGCAATGAGTAGCTGCTCTTAATGAAATGGATGGTAAAAATGAGAAAACCATAACTCATAACACAGTCTTTTAAAAGGGGAAATGTGTATACGAATCATCAAAGGATAACATATGATGTACAAGGGGGTGTGCTCATGAGCGTAGAATTTATGGGGACTATTATTGCAGCACTATCTCTGATTATTGCCTACATGGGTTATCAAATCAATAAACAAAGACAACAATTGCAATCAGATCAAAGTTTGAAATCAGAAACTGAGAAAGATGCTGAAGTTAGAACATCGCTTCTTTACATTAGCAGAGGAATTGATGACATAAAAGTTGATCTGAAAGCTAATGAAAAAGATGTTGCTGAAATCTCGGAAAGAGTAACCAGGGTAGAAGAATCTACTAAACAAGCACATCAAAGAATTGACAAAATCAGTCCGGATTAGGACTGATTTTTTATATGAAGGAAGTGAAGAGCATGGATCAAAGTACAGCCATAAGAACAATAGCTTTAGCAATTACATGGGTTAAGGTAGTCAATGGATTTCAGCCTTCATTGAAAAAGAAAGAACTGTTTATAAACATGTGGATAATTACACATTATACACCATATATATAAGTAAATGAAACGCTTAATAGACACCATAGTTAATTATATACCAAAACATGCAAGGCCTCTTTCCTGTACCAAAAGCAAAGAGGTCTTGCAGATGGCGTAATTAATTCCCACCCGTCGTATTTAAGTCATGTACCTACCTAGGAGTTACGTTCTTCCATATGTCACAATGAAAATAGTAGTTCAGCGAAACCATTCTGTCAGAAGAATCATGGTAATAAAGCCAATAATAAACGCCCAGGTAGCCGTTCTTTCATTACCATCACCATGGCTTTCCGGAATTAATTCTTTATAGACCACAAAAAGCATAGCACCTGCCGCAAAAGCTAATCCAAAAGGAACAATATTTTCAAACGCTCCTCCAAAGATAAAACCGACTAATCCTGCACACATTTCAATTAGTCCAGTAAGGCTGGATAAAAGAAAGGCTTTGATAGGTCTTATACCTTGGGTTACTAAAAATAAAGCTACTAGAAATCCGTCTGGCACATTTTGCAGTCCGATTGCAAAAGCAACAAGTGAACCTATGCTATTCACATTATTTAGGGTGCTTATCCCAACTGACAATCCTTCAGGTAGATTATGAATAGACATAGCGATAAGAAATAATAAGATAACTGTTGAATTACCAGAGGAATGATTAGAATGATCTAGATCAATGTGCGGCAGTAAGCTCTCTATTAAGGTTAGAACAAAAGTACCCACTAAGATGCCGCTGACCAAAACAACCAAGTTAGACAATTTAAGCGCAGATGGTATTAGACCATAGGCAGATGCAGCAACCATAATACCAGCAGTATAAGCGAGTAGAGTATCTTTACTTTTATGGGATACATTTTTTACCAATAAAATTGGAAGAGCTCCTAGGCTTGTACAAAGTGATGATATGAAAATAGGTAATAACAGCATGAGTAACCTCCTGACAGTATTAATTCATTATATGCTGCTATGGACAAAACTTTCACAAACTTAGTGGTTCAGCACTGTTTTGTATAATATCTGTAATGTTTACCAAAAACTCACACGTGGAATTATTGAAAACAAAGAGAATATTAATTCTATTATTTAAGGAGGAGTAATAAATAATGGCTAAAATAGCAACAGTGATTACAGATATGTTTGAAGATGTCGAGTACACATCACCAGCGAGGGAATTTGAAGGTATAGGTCATAAAGTAGTAACGATAGAAAAAAATGCAGGCAAAACAGTAGAAGGTAAACAAGGTGACGCAACAGTTTCTATTGATTATGGAATCGATGATGTAACGCCAGAGGATTTTGATGCATTGTTTATTCCAGGAGGGTTCTCTCCTGATATGCTGAGAGCGGATGACCGTTTTGTGACATTCGCTAAACATTTCATGGATGAGAAGAAACCGGTCTTCGCTATCTGTCACGGACCACAGCTACTAATAACAGCCAAAAAATTAGAGGGTCGTGATGTCACTGGTTTCAAATCAATACTAGTAGACTTAGAATACGCTGGCGCTAATGTGCATGATGAGAGAGTGGTTGTTTGTGGTGATCAATTGGTTACCAGTCGGCAACCTGATGATATTACTGCATTTGTTGAAGAATCACTTCAACTATTGCCATAAAGATTAATCCCCCGTGAGTCAATGAGGCTTACGGGGGTTTTTACTGTCAATTAGAAAACGAATGATTTCATTTAATCGTCCAATTCCTCCATGAAGAGGACATGAACATTGTCTCTTAACGGTCACTGTTGTTTTTGTATATAAATTGTGAGAATAGTTAGTTGTTAACGCTTACGTGTGCATTTAACCTAAAAGGGAAGCACCTAACTATTCTATAAATAGAGAGGAGGAGTGGATTCCCTATTGAAAAGTTATATAAAAAAAGAAACTGCTACCAATTGTGACACTAAAAAAACGGAGGTATTTTATGAGGAAATTATTTTATAGTATGCTATGTTTTACTGTCTGTTTTTTCATGCTTCCTTTTGTGAATCCAATTGTCAATGCTACTGAAGATGAAGAACTTCTAGCCTTTCCTGGTGCTGAAGGATTTGGGCAGTATTCCAAGGGTGGTCGTGGTGGTGAAGTTTATCATGTAAATAGTTATGAGTTGACAGGTCCTGGAACGTTTCATGATGCACTGACAACTGCTGGTGATATCCCTCGAACCATTGTATTTGATATATCCGGAGAAATTAGGATACCACAAATTATTGTTCGTAATAAATCCAATATCACCATAGCTGGTCAAACTGCTCCAGGAGATGGTGTAACCATAAAAGGAAATAATGTTCGTTTTATTGATAGTAACGATATCGTTATCCGCTTCATGCGATTTCGTTTAGGAAAGAATGATTTCCAAGATGATGCTTTATATTTTGAAGATAGTCAGAATGTGATCATTGATCATTCCTCATTTTCTTGGGGAACTGACGAAAACTTATCTATATTAAGTAAGGATTATGATAATCCAGAATCAAAAAATATAACCGTACAATGGTCTATCATCTCAGAAGGACTTTTAACACATTCAATGGGTGGACTAATTGAGATGAATACTATCACCATGCATCATAACCTTTATGCCCATAATAATGATAGAAATCCTAAAACAAAAGGGCAAATCGATTTTGTAAATAATGTTGTATATAACTGGGGTCAGTATCCTTATGTTGCTGGTGGTGAATCAGGAACGAAAGGCTATGGTAATGTGGTAGGCAATTACTTTATAGCGGGTGTGAATTCAGGAAATCCAGAATATGCCGTAGTACGCGGAAATGAAAATTATAGCTTATTCCTAGAAAACAACCGAATAGATAGTAATAAGAATGGTATTTTAGATGGAGCGGACACGGGAGCAGAAATGATGGAAGTGGAAAGACCAAGTGTTATTGTGGATAAACGTTTTGAATATCCGTTAACTAATATAGAGGAGCCTGAAAAAGCTTATCAACATGTTTTAGATTATGCAGGTTCTTCATTAGTAAGAGATAGTGTGGATCAAAGAGTGATTCACGATGTTAGAAATCAAACGGGCGCTATTATTGGGCATGAAGAAGATGTTGGTGGTTTCCCAGAATTAGAGAAGGGAACTGCTCCAAAGGATACGGACCGGGATGGAATGCCAGATGAATGGGAGCTAGCAAATGGATTTGACCCAAATAACCCAGAGGATAGAAATGGAGACAAAAATGGTAATGGCTATACTAATTTAGAGGAATATTTAAATGAATTAGCTACTTCATCTTTTCCAAATAATTATCCAATGGAACCACCAGCATGGTCAGGTGATCCATTTGTACCGCCAGAAGAAGATACAGAACCCGAACCAGACACAGAACCTGAACCATTACCAGTATTGAATGGAGAAATCACGAAAAACCTCATGATTAATGATAACAGTAGTGGAGGAGGTCAAAATGCAAGGAATTGGTCCATTGAAGAGAACCTCCAAGAGGGGGACCTGGTAGCTGGTGATCGAGATGGTTATCGATTTACCGATATACCAGAAGAGTTACTAGGTGTGGAATGGATTCGCTCAGCAGTGAATTCAAGAAGTGCTACAAGTGAAGATCTCGTTACCTTTTATCTAGCTGCAGATGCAGATGTATATGTTGCTCATGATTCAAGAGTAAGTTCAAAGCCAGAATGGTTATCATCAGAATACGATAACACCGGACAAACGATTGAAGATGATCAACCTGTAACATTTGAGCTCTATAAGAAGCATTACCCGGCTGGATCCTACGTAGTAATGGGGCCAAATAATAACAGTAGTCGCATGAATTATTTTGCATTAATTCAACCGACGAGTCAGGAGGAGCCACCAAATGAAGTACCTAAGGACTTAGAGGGAGAGATTGCAGTAGACGAGGTTTCATTGAATTGGTCGTCGGTTAATGAAGAGGAATTGTATTTAATCTATCGCTCATCGTCCAAAGACCCTTCGTTTAGAGCAATTGCAAGCACGGAAGAAAGTAATTACAAAGATGATACAGTTGAATTAGGTGTGACATATCAATATAAGATTTCTGCAATAAATGCTGGTGGAGAATCTGAACTGTCTAAACCAACAGAAATCTTTTTCTTTGATCCTAATGAACCCACCCCAGATACACCAGCTGAACTAACCGTCACCGAAACCAAGAGTATAACAGTTGAATTAGAATGGAAGGAGGTTGAAGACGCTATTAGTTACGGCGTTTTCAGAACTACTGAACCTGATGGAGAATTTAAAAAAGTAGCAGATACAATAAGTCCTTCTTACACGGATAAGCCTGTCGATTCTTCTACGACATATTACTACAAAGTATCAGCAACAAGTATTGGCGGAGAATCTGACATGTCAAATGCAGTAAGTACAACTACAGAAGAAGCTATTGATCTTCCAGAAGTGCCGCAAGGACTTTCAGCAGGGGAAATAACTAGTTCTACATTTGAAATTAACTGGGACTCTATAGAAGAGGCAGAAAATTATGATATTTACCGCAAAGCGAATGAAGAAAGTACATTTAGCAAAATTGCTAGTACAGATTCATCAGACTATAAAGATGATAGTGTAAGTATAAATCATACCGGATACAGTTACAAAATATTGGCAGTTAATGAAATGGGAGAGTCAGAGTTCTCGGAAGAGCTTCATATTGACATGCCTCGTCCTAATACACCATCTGATTTAATCGTTAGTTTAATAGGAACGGATGTTGTTGGTTTGACTTGGACATCACAAGGTGGAGCAAATCAGTATAATGTTTATCGAAAAGCAGATGGAGAGGTTGAATATCTTGGATATGCCAAGGTAGATACTTACTTTGATCGTACGGCAGAACCAGGTGTACATTATACGTATTACATTAAAGCAGAGAATGCCAGTGGCGAATCAGACGAATCAAATATAGTAGAAGTTACTCCTGGGCACATTACGGTTTTAAAGAATTACATGCAGCAATATGACCAGACTGGTGATATAACTGGACCAATTGTACCTCAACTAACTAACACATTAAAACAAGTGGAACATCATGTAGAAAAAGGTTCAACACAAAAAGCAATAAAATTCCTTTCTAAGTATAGAGAGCAACTTACTAAAGAAAAAAACAAGGAACATATTTCACCGCTAGCAAGTACAGTGTTAAATCACTATGCAGAGTCATATATGGAAGAATTGAAATAAAGGTTTGTGAAGAAGGGCAACAACCTATCCTTAAGGGTTATTGCCCTTCCTCCTAATCATCCATGCTGTTCTTTTAACTTCTCCTGCTTATGCAACGTATGTTTTACACCCCATTCGTGCATGGCCTCCAAAATAGGTTGTAGACTCTTCCCGTATTCCGTCATAGAATATTCAACTTTTGGCGGTACCTCTGGATATACTACACGTTCGACAATATCTTCCGCTTCTAGCTCACGTAACTGTTTGGTCAACATTTTTTGTGTGATTCCGGGCATACTTCTCTTTAGTTCATTAAAACGTTGTGTGCCATGATTCAGCAAATGAAGTAAAATGATAGGCTTCCATTTGCCGACAAGTATACTTAAAGCATCTTCTACCCTACAAGCATTCGGTTCGTACTTCATTATCCATCACCCTATCTGACAGTATATTTTTGGATACTATATATCCTTTAAGTGCGTACTTACATTTTACACTTCTATGCTTCATAATAACATATGATAGCAAACTTTGATGTTAGAAAGGTTGTTGAAAATGGAAAAATATCGTATCGATCCTAGGAAAGGATTAGAATTTGGTTTATATACATTAGGTGATCATTTACCCAATCCGGAGACAGGTGAACGGATTCCGGCAAGTCAGCGTTTAGATGAAATTATTGAATTGGCGAAAATAGCGGAAGATGCTGGTATTGACTTCTTTAGTGTTGGGGAGAGTCATCAAGATTATTTCACGACACAGGCACACGCTGTTGTACTAGCTGCGATAGCACAAGCAACAGAGAAAATAAAAATTGCCAGTTCATCAACCATTATAAGTACACTGGATCCTGTCAGAGTGTATGAAGACTTTGCCACCATTGATTTAATTTCGAAAGGACGTACGGAAATTGTTGCAGGCAGAGCTTCTCGTGTTGGAAACTTTGATCTTTTAGGTTATGATTTGCATGATTACGAAGAATTATATGAAGAAAAGTTTGATCTATTATTAAAAATTAATGAAAACGAATATGTGGATTGGGAAGGTCAGTTCCGTGCACCACTAAAAAATGCTCATGTGCTGCCCCGGCCGCTAAATGGCTCATTACCAATTTGGCGAGCGGTTGGTGGTCATCCTTCTAGTGCTGTTAAGGCTGGATATGCAGGTGTACCGATCTTTGTAGCGATGTTAGGAGGACCGGCTACATTATTCAAGCGGACTATTGACTCTTATCGTGATGCACTAGAGCGAGTTGGACATGATCCGAATGAGTTCCCGGTATCTACAGCAGGGTTCTTCTATTTAGCAGAAACAACACAGCAGGCACAACGAGAAACATATCCTTTTATTAATGCAGGTATGCAAAAGACTAATGGCAGAGGCTTTGCGAAACAGATTTTTGCTCAAGGTGCTAATCCGCACGATGTAATGAACATCGGTAGCCCGCAGGAAGTTATTGAAAAAATATTATATCAACACGAAACATTTGGTCACCAACGATACATTGCGCAAATGGATTTTGGTGGAATTCCGTTTGATAAATTACGAAAAAATATCGAAATAATTGGAAAAGAAGTTTTACCAGCAATTCGAAAATACACAGTGAAATAAGGAGGTTTACCATGAAGGTAGTTGCAATAGCAGGTTCGATAGTCGGTTCTAAAACAAAAACAGCTATTCAATATGCAGTCGAAACAATCACTAATAAATATCCTGATATAGATACGACATTGCTAGATTTAGCTGATTATGACATTCAGTTTAGTGATGGCAGGAATTATCTAGATTATAAGGGCGATACGAAGAAAGTAACCGAAACAATTATGAAGGCCGATGCTTTACTGATTGGGACGCCTATTTTTCAAGCATCGATTCCAGGAACGTTAAAAAATATTTTTGATCTATTACCAACTAGTGCACTCGAGGGTAAAGTGGCAAGCATGATCGTCACAGCAGGTTCACAACGCCATTATCTTATTCCGGAACAACAATTAAAACCAATATTAGGTTATATGAAGGCACAAGTAGTTCAAAGCTATGTCTATATAGAGGATGTGGATTTTTACCGAAAAGAAATTACCAATGATGACGTAATCTTTCGCATTGAACGTCTCGTTGAAGATACTATTACACTAACAAAAACATATCAACAAATCCAGGCAGAAAAAGAAGCAGAGTATGATTTTTAAAACAGGTTGGGACAAAATGATGAAATTTTCCATGAAAGAAACGAATGATTCAAGGTAGAAAGTATAGCATTTTGCTTTTAAAAAAATCACATACTTATTCATAGTAGATACAAACTGCGAACTATTGGAAATTCTATTTAGTTGCAAAGTTAACAGGACGGTCCTTCCGGGGATATATCTTTCCGTTCCATGGATATCTCCTTCTCTTCCCTGGATATATCTATCCGTTCCGGGGATATGACTTTCCCTTCCCTGGATATAATCACTTATCCTCGGAAGAGAAGATTTTTTCCTCGGAACAGGACGTCGCTTCCGGGGATATCTCCTTCCGTGGGATGCGAGACTGCATAGAAAACTCTACGAAAGTTCACTTTTGTGAAAGCACAGCACTCTCAAGAGAAGAAGGTCCACTTTACTTCGCAGTTTATAGATAATTCACCAAGATACTAGGAAAAAGATAAATCCGAACTGCTCCGTTCACGGCGGAATCATCGTTCGGATTTATTTAGGACTAAGATACACTTTTATTTAATAATCCTTACTTGCTTTATCGTTCGGCCGTCTGTATCTAATATTTGGTAGCTTAGATTATTTATTTCGAATGTTTCCCCCTTTTTAGGGAAATAATTCAATTCTTTTAGAATATAACCAGCTAGAACATCCTCTTCCTCAGGAATTTCAGTATGGAAAATGGAATTTAAGCGACGTAAAGAAATTTTTCCGTCACAGACCATTTCCGTATCGGTCAGTGTGTCAACTAACCCTTCATTTTCTAAATCTGTTTCATCTTCAATTTCTAAACCGATCATTGCTTCAATAATATCCTCATGGGTCAGTATCCCCTCTGTTCCACCGTATTCATCCAGAACGATTGCCATGTGCTTTTTTTCCTTCGTCATTTCGCGAAAAACCCATTCGATCGACTGAAATTCATATACAAGTAATGGATTGGTATCGCTATAGGATTCAAGGGATTTGTTAGGTTCTGTTGACCATGATAATAAGTATTTGGAATGAAAAACTCCTATGATCGTATCAATATCTTCTTCATAGATGGGGTACCTTGTAAACGGATTTTGAATTGCAATATCTCTGATTTCTTCAAAGCTTGCTGTACTAGCCAATGCCACAACTTCTACTCGGGGAGTTTTTAATACATCCTTGACAGTTAAATTATAAAAGTCAAGCACCCCTTTGATCCGATATGATTCTTCTTGGTGAAACATTCCTTCTGAGTCAGCTATATCAACCATTGCTCGTAGTTCATCTTTTGAAATCGATGCATCTTGCTGCTGCCCTCTTGACAACACCTTTGCAATAAAGTCTGTTAATTTGTTTAGTAGGATAGTTATAGGTTTTAATATGACAACAACAGTCTTTATAATAGGATAAACTATGTATGCGATCCGATCAGGAAATGTGGCAGCAATGGACTTCGGAATAACTTCCGCAAAAACAATAATAGTAATAGTCAGAATCGCAGAAGCAAGCCCGACATTAAACCCGTATTCAATTGCAATGGTTGTGACTAATGTTGGTAATAATATATTCGCAATGTTATTTCCAATTAGGATCGCAGTAATAAATTCACTTGGTTTGGAAATAAGGTTAAGTAGTTTTTCTGATTTTTTATCTTGATTGCGGGCTTTTGTTTGTAGCTTCATTTTATTTGTAGCAGTTAAAGCAGTCTCACTTCCAGAAAAAAACAGTGAGACAAATAAAAGGGCGGTGATGGCGACAATCATGAAACAAATTCCTCCTTAACATTTGAACAAACACCATTTCATGAAAAAAGTTATATAATTACATTCTACTAGTAAAGCGTTGGGCTGTACAGTTTTAACAAAAAGGATTACAATAAAATATGATGAGAGAACCATTGCAGATGTAATTGATTCAACCTTATAAGTAGTATTTCAAAATGCTTTAGTATTATTTTTTGCCTGATTAGTATATAATAGTGATGTAAACGTTTAAAATAAAAAATAGGAGAGTGAGTTTTTTTGGACGATATACCACTGAGTGCCATTACGCTATTAGTAATCTTGATTATGTTGTCAGCTTTTTTTTCATCGGCGGAAACTGCTTATTCAAGTGTCAATAAAATTAGGTTAAAGCATTTCGCAGAAAAAGGAAGAGCGGGAAGTGAAAGGGCTCTTCACATTGCAGAGCATTTTGATCAAACATTATCTACCATATTAGTTGGAAACAACATCGTAAATATTGCGGCGGCAAGTATTTCTGCTACAATAGCTGCAGAATTGTTTGGAGGAAGTCTTGCGTTAATAGGTAGTACGATAATGATGACGATACTGATTCTTATTTTTGGTGAAATTCTTCCCAAATCATTAGCTAAAGAACATGCAGAATCCTATTCACTGATCATTTCCAATGTTCTATATGTTTTAATCAAAATATTAACTCCTGTTAATTTTCTTTTTCTACAACTAAAGGCATTGGTATCAAAAATCTTTGCTAAAAAGCATCAGCTTCCATCTGTAACAGAAGAGGAAATTAAATATATGTTGGACATTAGTGAAGAAGAGGGAGTAATTGATAAAGAAGAACGTGAACTTTTATATCGTTCTATGGACTTTGATGACACGGTTGCGGAAGAGGTTTTAACTCCACGTATTGATATGGTGGCAATCGAAGTCAACCAGTCTATCGATGAAATTAAACAAGTATTCTTTGAAGAGCGATTTTCAAGGATACCAGTGTATGAAGATACAGTTGACAATATTATTGGTATATTATCAGAAAAAGAATTTCTTACTCATTTAGTAAAATATGAGAAAGTAAATATTCGGGAATTACTAAGAGAACCTTTATTTGTGACGGAATCAATGAAGGTATCAGCATTACTACCACAATTACAAAAAGAAAAGATCCATATAGCTATTGTGTTAGACGAATTTGGCGGCACATCTGGTTTAATTACATTGGAAGATATTTTAGAGGAAATTGTCGGAGAAATATGGGATGAGCAGGATGAAAAGGTTAATGCTATTTCTAAAATTCATGACCACTTATATGTGTTTGATGCACAATTTCAATTAGATGATTTTGCTGAAGTATTTAATATTAAACCACCCGAAAGCTCCTATCATACTATAGGAGGTTGGGTGATCGAAAACATTGAAACGATACCTTCAAAAGGAGATTCTTTTCAATATAACAATTTCTTAATTATAGTTGAAGAAGTGTCAGATCGACGAGTGAAAAAAGTTAAAATAGAGTTGCAAGAAAAAGAATATAACCATAGTACGTTTTTTGAAACAAAATATTTAAGTGAGGCACAATAGTTTACCCCTTTTCCTCCGTTATTGGAGGGAAAGGGTTTTTTTCTTGAGTAAGTTTTTTTACAAAAAAGGGATGATTCAATCATTTCATGCATACATCTTAAAGTAAGAATTTTACTAAAAAGAGGGGGATCTTTTATGGGGAAAAAGTTTTGGTTGGTAGCCATGTTACTTGCTTTAGGGTTGATTCTAGTGGCATGTGGTGATGCTTCGGATGACGCGGTGGATAATGGTGATAGCGATAGTGAAGAATCGCCAGAAAGTTCAGAGGAGCCCCAAGAGGAATCATCAGAGGATACAGAAGAAGAGAATGTAGCAAATACAGATGGATGGGTAGAAGACGTTACGCTCTTAACAGGTGGTGAAGCAGGTGTCTACTTCCCATTAGGCGTAGCAATGGCAGAAATTATTGATGAGCATGTCGATGGTGTTAGTGCAACAGGTATTACCAGTGGTGCTTCAGTTGTTAATGCAAATGAGGTAAGTGGTAGCCAAGCACAGTTGGCATTGATTCAAAATGATATCGCCTACTATGCACAAGAAGGCTCGCATATGTTTGAAGAGGTAGTCGATGGATTTAGTGGGATCTTTACGATTTATCCAGAAACCATTCAGATTGTAACATTGGCTGACAGTGGTATCGAAACAGTTGAAGACTTGGAAGGGAAACGTGTAGCAGTTGGAGATGTGGGGTCTGGTACAGAAGCGAATGCAAGTCAGATATTGGCTGCCCATGATTTAACATTTGAAGATCTAAGTGCTGAATGGATGGGCTTTGGTGATGCTTCTACTAACCTGCAGGACGGTAATATCGATGCTGCATTTGTAACTGCTGGTACACCGACTGGAAGTATTCAAGAACTAGCGGCAAGTGCAGATATTCGTATTGTAAGTATTAATGAAGAGAAAATCGAACAAATAACAGAGGAATACCCATACTATACAAAAGTAGAATTAGATGAGAATACGTATGAAAATTTTGACGCTACCGCAACTACCATTGCGCCACAGGCGATGTTAATTGCTAGTGATGAACTTCCAGATGATCAAGTCTATGAAATGGTAAAAGCTATATTTGAAAATATAGATGCGATGGAAAATGCCCATGAACGTGGAAAAGACTTAACCATTGATTCGGCGTTAGACGGAATGTCCATTGACTTACACCCTGGTGCACAGCGCTATTTTGATGAACAATAATAGTAAGAGAAAGGCATTGCAACGGCGCAATGCCTTTCTTGCAACAAGTTTAGTAGTAATATTGCTGGTGGCAGGTGTATGGTTATTAGTTCCGTCTCACTATCAGTTGGTTATAAGAGATATGAAAACGAAGGAAATTTTATGGACAGACACCATTGAAAAAGGAAATAGATTTGCTCATCGATATATTCACTCGGTCGAAAAGTCCCCCGTAAAAGAAGTATTCCAATTTTCTGATACGGGAGAAATAATGACATTGGAAAGTTGGACAAAATCCTTTGGAGCAGGATTACCATATCAAAGGGAAGGTGAGGTTGCAATGGAGGATGGTTACTATGTGTTAAAAAATATTAATCGTCCGATCCATGATGATGTGTTAAGAATGAAGCCATCTAACTTGTATCCGCATACATTTTCCTTTCAGAATCAAACCATCTATCTTTCGAAACAGCCTTTTGTTGGCCGTGTGATTGAAATAGATGTAATACGTTCTTCATTGTGGAAGAGTTTGAATTTGAATAAAGAGAGGGATAGAGATGGATGATCGTCAAAAGAAGATGTTACAAGAATTAGAGGGAAGTGATCGAGAGCTTCGTAAGCTTTGGGGTATTGTTGTGTTAGCCATTAGTGTTTTTTTATCTGCTTTCCACTTATATGTTGCAGGATTTGGATTACCTGGTATAGGCTCCAAGACATTTTTAATAGTGCATTTAACCATTGGGCTAATACTTGTTTTTTGTATTTTTCCAATCAAAAAAGGTCTGCGCCAAACCTCAATACCTTGGTATGATGTTGTACTAGCCATTATCTCTTTAGCGGTTGGTACATATATTATTCAAAAACAAACAGCAACTTCCATTATGTCAGGCCAGCCTACAGACCTCGATTTATTTATTGGTTTAGCTTTAATTATTTTAGTGCTTGAAGCGACACGCCGCGTAGTAGGAAAACCGCTCGTTATCATCGCTCTTGTTTTTATAGCTTATTTCTTTTTAGGTGAATATATGCCAGGTCAGTTTCACCATACACGAGGTGACTTCGAACGATTTGTTTATGAAATTTCGTATCGTAACAATGGCATATTTGGAACACCGATTTATGCCTCTGCCCAGTTTGTGTTTATATTTATCCTATTTGGTTCGATTCTCGAGTCTACAGGTGCGGGAAAGATGTTTATTGACTTGGCCTTGCGTATGTTTGGTCGCTATAAAGGTGGGCCGGCAAAGGCTAGTGTTGTAGCGAGTGGACTAATGGGCAGTATTTCCGGAAGTTCTACAGCAAATGCCGTTACTACTGGTACTTTCACGATCCCATTAATGAAGAGAGTCGGCTTCAAACCGCATGTAGCTGGTGGAGTAGAAGTGGCGGCATCCTCAAGTGGCCAATTCTTACCCCCTATTATGGGTGCAGCTGCATTTATTATGGTTGAGTTTACGGGAATTCCGTATTATCAGATTATTCAAAGTGCGATTATTCCAGCTTTACTAGCCTATATTGGTATATTATTTATGGTGCATTTTGAGGCATCCAAACACGGTATTACCGGGATTGATAAAAGTGAATTGGCATCAGGCAGGAAATTGTTAATGCAACAAGGCTATTTATTAATCCCATTAATTGCTTTACTCTATTATTTGGTATATGTTCGGGTTTCAGTTAATAATTCGGCCTTTTTCTCAATTATTGTGTTATTGGTTCTATCGTTATTTGTACAACGGTTTAAAGATAATCTTGGTCGTACTTCTATCATTGCATTGGCGGTAATAGCGATAACTGTATTATTACAATTTTTGATTGGTCCCATTAATCAAGGGTTACACGCTTTAAATGATATCTTTCATATCAATTTCTTCAGTACTGAGATGATCAGATGGAAGTCAGAGATCTTAATCTTACTACTCATTAGTCTAGGGATAGCGTTTATCTTTGCTTTGTCACAGAAAAAAATGAAGATAGATTCACCACCAGTACATTTTGGCTGGAAGCAAACACTGGCTGGCTTTGAAACTGCTGCACGAAATGCGCTATCCATTATTGTAGCATGTGCGACTGCAGGTATTCTGATTGGTGTAATCACAACTTCAGGTTTATCTACTAAATTTACCAGAATTGTGATTGGCTTTAGTGAAACATTAACGAATGCGATGCCAAACTTTTTAGTAACAGATAATACTCAGTTATACTTTGCATTAATATTAACGGTGTTTGCTTGTTTATTATTAGGTTTAGGTCTACCGACTACGGCAACCTATGTTGTCCTGGCAGCAATTGTCGCTCCCGTCTTAACAGATATGGGTGTTCATGTGTTGATCGCTCACCTGTTTGTACTATATTACGGGGTGTTAGCGGATGATACACCACCGATTAATTTACCTGCTTACGCAACAGCAGGTATAGCTAAGGCAGGGCCAGTTTCGACTGGTGTTCAAGGGTTTAAATATGATTCAGCAGCATTGTTATTACCGTTTGTTTTTACATTGAACCCAACTATTCTTTTGCTCACGGATGTAACGTGGTATCAAATCATCTGGGCAATTATTACAGCAATAATTGGAATGATTGCTTTTGCTTCGTTCATTCAAAACTGGTTAATCAGACCATATCATTGGTATGAAAGGTTATTAGCGCTGATTACAGCATTATTGTTTATCCAAAACAACTTACTGACAGATATTATTGCCATAGTGACACTTGCTATTATCTTCATCCTGCAGTTGTTTCTTTCCAAGAAGCAGAAGAATAAAGAGTAAACGGTATAATGATAAAAACCCTCTCTCCATTTTATGGAAGGGGTTTTTTTGATGGATTGACTACGTTCGAAGCAGTAAAAGAGGCTGGATATATAAGAAAGGAAGATACATGCAGAATGATGTAACATCGTTATGAGTATCGAAAAGCAGGACATAATGATACATGATCATCAAAATGAATTATCTTTATAAAATATATTTAAGCTGGCATAACTTTCCCGCTTGTCCCATATAGTGGTTACAGGAGAATTATAGGGGGAAAAGCGGATGCCGAAGATATTTAAAGTTGTCCTGTGGTTAGTTGGATTATTTTTATTAATTATTTTGATGCAATACCCGATGCAACGATCGTTGGATTCGTGGCAAACATGGTCATTACCTCTAGCTGGTAAAACGATTGTCCTTGATCCAGGTCATGGTGGCGTCGACGGAGGTGCCGAAGCATCAGATGATACAATGGAAAAGGATATTGCACTCGACGTATCCAAGATGCTTAGGGATTATTTGCAGCAGGCAGGAGCAATTGTTTATCTTACGAGAGAAGGCGACTATGATTTGGCCCAAGATGGAACCACTGGTTTATCTCGGAGAAAGTCAGAAGATATTCAAAACCGGGTAGCATTTATCAAAGAGAAGGAAGCGGATCTTTTTCTTAGTATTCATTTAAATGCTTTACCTGAAAAGCAATGGAAAGGTGCTCAGACTTTTTATCACCCTGGAAGAGAACAAAATGAATTGTTAGCAAAAGCAATTCAGTCTGAAATTCGTCGTAATTTAGAGAATACCAACCGAGAAGCCTTGGCCATGAGTCAGGTGTTTATTTTAAAATACGCAGAAACGCCGGGAGCATTAGTAGAAATTGGTTTTTTATCGAATGAAGAAGAGAAAGAGTTGCTGAAATCTGCTAATTATCAGAAAAAAATGGCGGCAAGCATATATGAAGGCATTTCACAGTATGTCATCGAACAAACCCGATAGCCGTTGATGCATCTCACTTAGTTAATGGTCAATTTGTGTTATACTAGCAAATAGGACTAAATAGTTTTAAATTGAGGTGACCTATTTTGCTAACAGAACAAAGTGTAATTGATCTTTTGCATAAAATGAAAGACCCCTTCTTACATAAGACGTTTAAAGAAACCGATGGTATTGAAGAGGTCTCTATTAAGGAAGAAAAAAATCATGTGAGTGTCAAACTTGCGATTGCAAAGACGAATACTGCAGAGCAAATGCAATTACAACAAGAATTAGTTGGTGCATTAAAACAATTAGGAGCGGCTACAGTTGGGCTGCGCTTTAGTCAATTGCCTGAAGAAGTAATCGCTAAATTCCAGCCAACTAAAGAAGAAGACCCTTCTTTACTTAGCAAAGATTCCAACACAAATTTCTTGGCAATTGCCAGTGGTAAAGGTGGCGTTGGAAAGTCAACCGTTACAGTAAATACGGCTGTTGCTTTGGCGAGGTTAGGGAAAAAAGTAGGAATTATAGATGCTGATATTTATGGCTTTAGTGTACCAGATATGATGGGCGTGGAAGAAAGACCGAAGTTAAACGGCAATAAGATCGTCCCGGTGGAGCGTTTCGGTGTCAAAATTATGTCCATGGGCTTCTTTGTAGAAGATAATTCTCCAGTTATTTGGCGTGGACCAAGACTAGGCAAAATGTTGACAAGCTTCTTTAAGGAAGTGGAGTGGGGAGAACTCGACTATCTCTTATTAGACTTACCCCCTGGAACAGGCGATGTTGCATTAGATGTACACAATATGATTCCGTCATCAAAAGAATTAATTGTTACTACACCACACCCTACTGCGGCATTTGTAGCAGCACGTGCCGGTCAAATGGCGATAAACACCGATCATGAAATTTTGGGTGTAGTCGAAAATATGGCATACTTTGAGAGTTACGTAACCGGTGAAAAAGAATATGTTTTTGGTAAAGGCGGAGGCGATAAGCTAGCAGAAGTATTAGATACACAAGTAATCGGTCGACTTCCTCTGCAGCAGCCATTTGAAGAAGAAGGTGTATTTGCGCCATCCGTATATCAAGAAGACCATCCTAATGGTAAAGAATATCTGGAAGTTGCGAAACAAATCATGAACCAATTTTAAAGATAAACTAAGGCTTTCGCTGGGCTAGTTGCGAAAGCCGTATAATGATGAAGTGGAGCCAATGGTCGAAAGGCTCCACTTCTTTTTAGTTACTTGGTTGTTGCTCTTATTCTTGCCCTTTTTGCTCTTCCTCTTGCTGCTGTTCTTCACCGCCGGAACCACCCGAAGCTCCACCTGATCCTCCGCCTTCACCTCCACCTTGTTCTGAAGGTTTCATTTCTTTAGCAGCTTTTAAAAGTAAATCGGTTATTTTTGCTTGGAACATTGGAGAATCAAAGGTTTCTTCCATTATCTTTTCTAAATGACTACGAAATTCTTGACTAGTTAGGGCTGTCATTAATTGTTGTTCCATTTCTGGATTTTTGAGTACTTCCATTAATTTTTTCTGATATTCTGAGTCACTCATTAATTTTTTGGTGACATCCTCTTGTTTATCCTGTAAAGCTTTAGCAAATGATTCTACAAATTTCGGGTCTTGGAACATTTTTTCCCAAAATTCTTTACCTTTATCAGAAGAGAGTGTTTCTGTTATTGCATCTTTTACGACTTTTGAATCGACCACATAAGTTTGCTGCATGTCATCGCTAGACAATACTTCTGTAATCGCCTTTTTTCCTTCATCTGTTTTAAGAATGTCTGCGACCATTTTTTTCGTTCCTTCATAGCCGTCACTCTCTTGATTACCTGCATTGTTTCCACCGCCACCACATCCTGAAAGCAGCAGTAGAGTAATACCTAACATATATAAAAATCGGTTCATATTTACCGCTACCTTTCTTATAAAAAAATAACCTGTATTTATAATATGGAGTCATTTATAATTAATATGTATGACAAGCGAAAAAAAATGATGTTCGTGGTAAAATACGTAACAAGATAAGAATGTAGGGGGATTTTATTTTGAAAAGTCGTAATGTTGTGCGGTTGTTTTTTTCTACTTTGCTTTTAGGTGGGGTTTCTACCTTGATTGCGAGCTTTTTCGTGAAAGCGGGAGTTTATGCAGAAAACCTTAATCCAATTGATTGGTTCGAAATATTAGGCTTGCTTATTTTCTTCACTGGGTTGGGCTTTGTTTTTAGTTTGATCAGTCAAATGGGCTTTTTCGCTTATTTAACTGTTAATCAATTTGCTTTAGGGGTTTTCCGCCGTTATTGGCCAACCGTTCAGGTAGTATTAATCGCCTTTGCCCTGTTTGATCTAGTTTATTTCCGCTATAGAAGTGTGGAAGATGGCACGATCACACCGTTTTTGTTAACTGCGATTGCATTATTTATTTATAGCTGGTTTATTGCAGGGATTAAGGCAAAAGAAACCAACAAAAGAGCATTTATTCCAGCTCTTTTCTTTATGGTTGTCATTACATCGATTGAATGGGTACCGGGATTACGTACAGAAAACGGGGACTATGCTTGGCTAATGATTGTACCATTGATATTATGTAATACATATCAGATGTTAATACTACATCGCTTAACCGAAAAGAAATAGACCTGCCCTTTAAGGAGCGGTCTATTTCTTTTCAGATTGAAGTTCTTCTTGGTTTGTTTCTGCTTGTGTAATCAATTCAGAAATAGTCAAAAACTCTTTGTCACTTTTGACCTCTGGGATGACAGCCTCAAGTGCCTGTTCTGTTTGTTTCACACTATCTGAAGCATGAAGTAAAATGATCGACCCATTGCGAACATTTTTCAAAATATGATTGGTAATCTTTTCAGTTCCAGGGTTCTGCCAATCATTTGGATTAATACTCCAATGGATCACTTTAAGACCTTGACTCTCAGCTAAGCTAATCACTTCTTCATTTAAATGGCCATTAGGTGCTCTTAACAAATAAATATCTTCATAACCTAATTTAGAGAAGATATCTTTTGCTTTGTTCAAATCGCTGCGTACTTCATCTATCTCTTGCTCGACGTATGATTGGTATTGGTAACCAAGCATTCCAATCTCATGTTTGTCCTCGGCAATTTGTTCTAAAATATCAGGATGGCGTTCAGCCCATTCACCACTCACAAAGAAAGTGGCTTGAACATCTTCTTTCTTTAACCTTTCTAAGATAGGGGTAACTTGTTCTTCACCATGACTGATGTTAAAAGTTAAAGCGACGGATGGGTGGTCCTTGTTCCCAGCATTCAATGCGCGTGGGTTATCCTGATTAGAAAAAACCGTAGAGGTGTAATTAAATTCTAAAAATAAAAACAGGGCAACAAAAAAAGCGACTGGAATAATGAGGAATGCTTTTTTTTGTTTCTTCATATCTACAATATATAAACGCCTCACCGAAAATCCCCTCCATTTAGTTGGGCTTGTCTCCATTATATGTAGAGTATTTCTTTAATATGATGTCTAATTATGTTTAATTTTGAAAGAAAACAGGAATATAGATATTAAATAGTGGGGAGATTATCATTATTAAAATAGATTTTAGGGGTGGACAAGATGTTAGGCTTATTAATTAATGATAAGGAGCAAAGTGAATTGCAGTATATGATAAAAAGAGAGTTAGAAGAATTACTGCTGGACTTAGAAGATCATCGAATAGATAAAATGGTGAAACAAGCAATGTGTGAAAGATATAAGGTTATATTTCAATTGTATACTCGGGTAGCTAGTGAAGAAGAGATAAAGAAATATATACCTAAGAAAGTGCAAATTGAATAAGGAAAGTAGATGCTATATCTTCTTTGTATTAAGAGATATAGTATTTTTATTAACAAACAACGACTGTAAGACCCCGCTTCAAGTGAGATAAGGAAGCGAATTGGAGGATAACAGACACTAACATCCTGATATGTTTCGATAATGATCAGTGGGGTTCACCCCCTAGTGATCATAGCCTCACTTTATGTATAGAAAAAAAGTCAAAAAATCTCTTGTCTGCTATATAAGTTTATGGTATATTATCTTTTGTCGTCGTTAGAAAACGAAGTGATGAACAGCTAAGAAAAAAATCAAAAAAGGCATTGACTTCTTTTTTGATACATGATATATTATATTTCGTCGCAAAAAACGACACAACATTGATCTTTGAAAACTGAACAAAACAACCAGTATGATTTAAACATGAAACAAGCTAGCTTATAGAAGCGAGCGCAAGTCAACTTTTATTGAGAGTTTGATCTTGGCTCAGGACGAACGCTGGCGGCGTGCCTA
>NZ_JAGFVL010000010.1 GCF_017599345.1 Gracilibacillus suaedae | reverse complement strand
TCACACCTGTTCCCATGCCGAACACAGTAGTTAAGCTTTCCAGCGCCCATGGTAGTTGGGGCTCGCGCCCCTGCAAGAGTAGGACGTTGCCAGGCTGAAAAAAACAGCTTTGAGAAGCATCAGTTGCCGAACATTCCACAGTAGCTCAGTGGTAGAGCAATCGGCTGTTAACCGATCGGTCGTAGGTTCGAATCCTACCTGTGGAGCCATTTGCTTCCATAGCTCAGTCGGTAGAGCACTTCCATGGTAAGGAAGGGGTCGCCGGTTCAAGTCCGGCTGGAAGCTCTGCTATTTTTGTGAGAATTAAATGTACTGGCCCGTTGGTCAAGTGGTTAAGACACCGCCCTTTCACGGCGGTAACACGGGTTCGAATCCCGTACGGGTCACCATCTGGAGGATTAGCTCAGCTGGGAGAGCACTTGCCTTACAAGCAAGGGGTCGCAGGTTCGAGCCCTGCATCCTCCACCATTTTGAGCCGGTCTAGCTCAATTGGTAGAGCAACTGACTTGTAATCAGTAGGTTGGGGGTTCAAGTCCTCTGGCCGGCACCAGCTAATTTTATAATATTTATGCATGGAGGGATAGCGAAGTTGGCCAAACGCGGCGGACTGTAAATCCGCTCCCATCGGGTTCGTAGGTTCGAGTCCTACTCCCTCCACCATTGTATAAAACCTGCCTAAGTGTATATACTATCTTTTGTACACTTCATTTTATATTGTTGGGCTATAGCCAAGCGGTAAGGCAACGGTTTTTGGTACCGTCATGCGCTGGTTCGAATCCAGCTAGCCCAGCCATTTTTATGTGCAAAAAAATGAAAACAAACTTATTAGAGCCATTAGCTCAGTTGGTAGAGCATCTGACTTTTAATCAGAGGGTCGGAGGTTCGAATCCTCCATGGCTCACCAGTTTGATGGGGCCTTAGCTCAGCTGGGAGAGCGCCTGCTTTGCACGCAGGAGGTCAGCGGTTCGATCCCGCTAGGCTCCACCAATATACGGTTATTACAAAGCGGTTTTCCTAAAAAGTGGAGACGGCTTTTTTTGTATGATAAAAATATAAAATCTGTGTATCTGTCTAACTTCGAACACCTAATAATCCGTAAATTCCTTCAACTCCATAAGATAAAGAAAACTTCTCTACATTTTTTGTGAAAAATTGTCATATATCAACAAAAATGTAGCTTTTCTTGATATAATAATCTTTGATTAATGAAACAAAAAAGGATAAAAAAAATTAAAATAAATGAAACTTTTCTTTGGGGTACCTCGTAATTAAAGTAACCGCCAATGTAGCGGAGGTAATTAGATGATTGAAGAAAAATTAAAGCACAATATTAAATTAGTAAAAAAGGGAGACCAAACAGCATTCGAAGATATTGTTGCATACTATCAAAATAAAGTCTTTGCTATTTGTTATCGGATGATTGGAGATAAGCAAGAAGCAGAAGATATTGCACAGGAAGCTTTTATTCGAGCATATCTTAATATCCAGTCATTTGATGAAAACCGAAAGTTCTCAACTTGGCTGTATCGGATTGCGACAAACTTAACCATCGATAGAATCCGCAAGAAAAAACCTGATTATTATCTTGATGCTGAAATAAAAGGTACAGAAGGATTAAATTTATATGCACAATTACCGGCTGAACAAGCTCTTCCAGAAGAAGAAGTAGAAAGTTTAGAAATGCAAAGTTATATCCAAAATGAAATAATGCAACTCCCTGCGAAATATCGGAGTATAATTGCTTTACGTTTTTTAGATGAGCTATCTCTCAAGGAAATTAGCGAAATATTAGAAATACCTGTGGGGACGGTTAAGACGAGAATCCACAGAGGCAGAGAAGCTCTTAGAAAAAGGCTTCGCCATGTTTAAGGGGTGTGAGTGAAATGAAATGTAATAAAGAAATGGTTGAATTGATGCATCAGTATTTAGATGGTGATATAACGAGAGATGATGAACAGCTGTTACGCTCCCATTTACAATCATGTGAAGCTTGTCAAAAACATTTTCAAGAATTAAAAAGAACAGTAGCACTAGTGACAGCAAATTTAGAATTAAAACCTTCTAATGACTTTACTAGAAATGTAATGGCACAATTACCAAAAGAGAAGAAGCGTATGACAGCAAAAAGATGGATGAAATTACATCCCATGTTAACTGCAGCTGCTATCTTCTTTATTTTGATGTTCAGTGGTATTTTTTCTGCATGGAATCAAGACCAGCAACTAAGCTACCCTAAAGGGCAGAATTTAATTGTGGAAAATGATACGGTTATTGTACCTAAGGATGTAGTTATTGAAGATGACCTTGAAGTAAAGAATGCTAATGTGAAAGTAGAAGGAGAAGTCAAAGGTGATGTTATTCTCATTAATGGAGAACATTTATCAGCATCTGCAGGTAAAATAGCTGGTGAAATAAAGGAAGTTGATCAGGTATTTAATTGGATGTGGTATAAACTAAAAGATCTTGTTGAAAGTGTTTTTAGTTTGGATTAATAAAAATAACGCAGAGTGTCTGCTTTCAGCCGCGTGAGTATAGAGAAATCAAAGTTTGTTATCTCTGCTTATATTACCTATAATTGGAAAAAGGACAGTGATTCTTATATTAATTTAGAAGAGTCACTGTCTTTATTAAGGTTTATATAAAACATATGTTATAATAAACAATAACTACAATAGAGATAAGGAAGAGGATTCAGATGGATATAAGGTCGTGTTTGCATGCTTAATAGTGACTTGAACTTACTAGACATTGTCAAAATCATCGCAGATATTGCCATCGTTTGGTATGTTTTATATAAATTATTGATGCTTATTCGTGGTACGAAGGCAATCCAATTATTAAAAGGTATCTTCGTTGTTATTATCATATATCTTGCTAGTGTTTTATTCGACTTAAGCACAGTTCGAATGATCATCTGGCAAGTAATTATGTGGGGACCTTTAGGGATTATTATTTTGTTTCAGCCTGAATTAAGAAGAGCATTGGAGCAATTAGGAAGAGGAAGCTTTTTTTCGCGTAATACCACTTCAGAGGAAGAAGAGCTTAATCAATCGATTGCAGCAATTGTGGATTCTTGTAAATATATGGCCAAACGGCGCATTGGTGCATTGATTACGATTGAGCGTGATACAGCCATGGGTGACTATGTATCAACCGGTATTCCGATTAATGGGAATTTAACGAATCAATTGTTAACTAATATATTCATCCCAAATACGCCTTTACACGATGGTGCTGTTATCATTAGTCGAGATGAAATTGTGGCCGCAGCCTGTTATTTACCATTGTCTGAAAGTCCTTTTATTTCCAAAGAATTAGGAACACGCCACAGAGCAGCATTAGGTATTAGCGAAGTAACAGATGCGATTACCATTATTGTATCGGAGGAAACGGGTAACATATCTTGTACCAAAAATGGTGAGTTACACCGTAATCTGACAGCAGAACAATTAGCAGAAATCCTCGAATCCGAATTAGTGAGTAAATTTAAAACATCAACGACAAAGGCATGGAATTGGAGGGGTAAAAGAAATGAATAAGTGGTTGGAAAAACCATGGGTCATAAGAGTTGTTGCCTTGATACTTTCTGTCTTGCTTTTTGTTGTCGTTGCATTTGATGAGAATGTTTATGATAATGATGATGGGTTTGAACTGCCATTTGGTAATACAAACGAAACGCAGACATTGGAAGATGTCCCTGTCCAAACCATGATTGATCAAGACAAATATGTGGTAAGTGGAGTACCAGAAACCGTAAAAGTATCCTTACAGGGATCAGTTAGTTTAGTAACATCTACCTCTTTACAGCGTAATTTTGATGTGTTTGTTGACCTTGAAGATCAAGGAACAGGTACACATATCGTACCACTCGAATATTCTGGCATTCCAGATAGGTTGAATGTTTACGTTGAGCCACAAGAAGTGGAAGTAACAATAGAAGAAAGAGCCAGTCAAGAATTCAATGTTACGATAGATACGGTGAATAGAGATAGAGTAGAAGCGGGATATGAAGTTGCCAATGTCTATGCTGATCCAGAGCAAGTAACAGTTACTAGTTCCAAAAGCATTGTAGATAAAATAGCAATAGTGAAGGCTTTTGTTGATGTCAGTGGGTTCAGTGAAACACAAACTATCGATAATGTTCCTGTAAAGGTATATGATAACCAAGGGAATGAATTAAATGTAAGGATTGATCCACCAACTGTTGACGTTTCAGTGGATATGAAAAATCCGAATAAAAATGTCCCAATATCTATCGAAACGGAAGGCGAACTACCAGAAGATGTTCGCGTAACTTCGATGGAATTAGAAACAGAAGAAGTCCAAGTATTTGCTGAGGAGAGCTATTTAGATCAATTAGAGGAAATAGTTACAGAACCTATAGATTTAAGCGAAATTTCTGAAAGTGGCACAATCGAAGTGCCTTTATCCATCCCTTCAGATGTTAGAAAGGTAAGTAGTGAGACAGTCCATGTTAATGTAGAAGTAGAAACAATAGAAGAAGAAATATTAGAAGATGTGACGATCGAATACGAAGATGAAGTAGACGAGCTTTCCGTATCATTTACCGAGCCAGATACCAATAGTATGAATATCACCATGAGAGGCTTTCCATCTGATTTATCAGAAGTAGCAGAAGAAGATCTTCAATTAACAATCGATATTGGAGATCTTGCTCCTGGTGAGCACCAGCTCCCGGTTGAACTCATTACACCTGAAGGTATACCGGAAGAGATAGAATTTGAATTGGAATATGAGCAAGTAACGGTAGATATCGAACAAGAAGAATAATACATAATGACCGAAAATATGAGGATAAGTTATGTAAAAGGAGAGATTTTGAAAATGGGTAAATATTTTGGAACGGATGGTGTCCGTGGCGTCGCCAATAAAGATCTAACACCTGAATTAGCGTTCAAGCTTGGCCGATATGGCGGATATGTGTTAACAAAGGAGGCTAACAAACCGAAGGTACTTATAGGTCGTGATACTCGTATTTCAGGAAATATGCTAGAAGGAGCATTAGTTGCTGGTCTCCTTTCAATTGGTGCTGAGGTAATGCGACTTGGAGTTATTTCTACACCAGGTGTCGCTTACTTGGCAAAAGTAATGAATGCTCAAGCAGGTGTCATGATTTCTGCTTCTCATAATCCGGTCGAGGATAATGGCATCAAATTTTTTGGTTCTGATGGTTTCAAATTGTCTGATGAACAAGAGGCAGAAATCGAAGGATTGTTAGATATGGATACCGATGATTTGCCACGACCAGTTGGAGAAGAAGTTGGTCAGGTGAATGATTACCTTGAAGGTGGACAGAAGTATATTCAATATTTAAAAGAAACAATTGATAATGAATTTGATGGCTTACATATTGCAATAGACTGTGCACATGGTGCAACATCAGGACTTGCATCACATCTTTTTGCTGATTTAGAAGCAGACATTTCAACCATTGGTTGCTCACCTAATGGCTTAAATATTAATGACGGAGTCGGCTCTACTCATCCAGAGAAGCTGCAAACACTAGTGGTAGAAAAGAGTGCGGATATCGGTATTGCCTTTGATGGTGACGGAGACCGTTTAATTGCTGTAGATGAAAAGGGAAATATAATAGATGGCGATCAAATCATGTTTATTATCGGAAAATACTTAAATCAGCAAGGAATGTTGCGTCATTCCACTGTCGTGTCTACGGTAATGAGTAATATAGGTTTTTATAAAGCATTAGAAGCAAACGAAATGAAAAGTAATAAAACAGCTGTCGGGGACCGTTACGTAATGGAAGAAATGCGTAAAAATGGCTATAATCTAGGTGGGGAACAATCTGGTCATATCATTTTCTTAGATTATACGACTACTGGGGATGGAATGCTGTCTGCATTACAGCTTATCAATGTCATGCAGGAGACAGGTAAGCCGTTATCTGAACTGGCTGGTGAAATGGAAAAATTCCCACAAGTATTAAAGAATGTTCGTGTAGTGAAGAAGAATGAAGTGATGACAAATCAAACTGTACTTGAGGCTATTGATAAAGTCGAGGCAAAGATGGAGGATCAAGGCCGCGTGTTAGTACGTCCGTCCGGAACAGAGCCATTAGTACGTGTAATGGTGGAAGCACCAACATTAGAAGACTGTAACCATTACGTTGATGAAGTTGTAGAAGTAATCCAACAAGTAATGGGAATGGAAGAGTAAGGATAATGAGAAGAAGCTATGGCAAATCCATAGCTTCTTTTTTAGTGTAAGAAGCAGTGATTCGCAATAAATGAGAGCTATTTCGCAATAAAGAAGCAGTGATTCGCAATAAATGAGAGCTATTTCGCAATAAAGAAGCAGTGATTCGCAATAAACGAGAGCTATTTCGCAATAAAGAAGCAGCGATTCGCAATAAACAAGTCCTATTTTACAAAAAACAGCTACATAATAAAAAAGCTATCTTTTTAAAAGAGGTAAGTAAGCATACATCAGACTATCACAGACTAACTTTTTACACGGAAAAACTCTCATCTAATTGTAAGATTTCCCTGTTAATGCTATTTTACAAGGAAATCTTACAGTTATATGAAGCTGTTTTCCTTGTATTAGATAATATCAATGGTAAAATGCTGTGAGGAGAGGTAACCGGATTATTACAAATGCTTTCGAACAAGAATAAAAACTATCGGATGTATCCTTATCATGACAAAGGACCGGGAAGATTTTTTTTCACTAATCATATAAACTCTGCATAGATTTGTAGTAGATCTTTTTACAATTTTGATTGCTTAAAAAGATCTTTTCAAGTAAAATAAAATAGTCGTTTTCTTTAGCGACGTAGTCAAGAATGGAAAGGAGCATAGAAACAGAAATTTAAATGAAAGCGCCTGGGCTATGACGTACGGTAAACTCATAGCTGACGAGGAGGAGGTTTATCGAGTATGATCGGCGGATGCCTCCCGGTTGCACATCTCAACCGATATGTTTTTATTCGAAAACAGGAAGGCAACTTCTTGTACAAAAATAAAAACAAGATGAACGATACAAACACGAGAAAGGGGCAGATAGACGCCCCTTGTAACAAAAGAAGTTCAATGGTCGTTTGTCTGCCCCTTATATAAGGAGGAGACAACGCTATGTGCGGTATTGTAGGTTTTATTGGAGTAAATGATTCAAAGGAAGTTTTATTAACAGGATTAGAAAAATTAGAGTATCGCGGATATGATTCTGCAGGTATTGCTTTATTAAATGATAATGGTGTAAATGTAACAAAAGTTAAGGGAAGAATTGCGACATTACGTGATAAGGTAGACCAAGATGTGATGGCGACAATGGGGATCGGACATACTCGTTGGGCAACACATGGTGAGCCTAGTGAAGACAATGCACACCCTCACCAAAGTGGATCTGGTCGTTTCACATTAGTTCATAATGGTGTAATCGAGAATTATAATGAGGTTCGCGATGAATATCTAGTTGGTGTTGAGCTAAAAAGTGAGACAGATACAGAAATCGTTGTACAGCTGATTGAACAACTTGCTAATGAAGCGAATGACGTATTAAGTAGCTTCCGTAAAGCATTATCTGTTCTAAAGGGATCTTATGCGATTGCTTTAATTGATAATCAAAATCCTGATCTTATTTATGTTGCCAAAAACAAAAGCCCATTACTTGTTGGCTTAGGGGACGGTTTTAATGTTGTAGCAAGTGATGCGATGGCAACCTTAAAAGAAACGAATCGTTATGTGGAAATTGAGGATAAAGAAGTTGTATTGGTTCAACGTGACCGTGTGGAAATCCAGAAGTTAGATGGAACAGTTGTAGAACGTGAACCCTATATAGCAGAAATCGATGCTTCTGATACGGAAAAAGGAACCTATTCACACTTTATGTTAAAAGAAATTGATGAACAGCCATTTGTTATCCGTAAAATTATTCAAGAGTATCAAGACAAGAATGATACCATTAAATTAGACAATGATATCCGCACAGCGATGAAGAAAGCGGATCGTATCTATATTATCGCAGCGGGAACAAGTTATCATGCTGGATTAGTTGGTAAACAATTTATTGAACAATTAGCTAATATCCCTGTCGAAGTGCATATTGCAAGTGAATTCTCTTATAATATGCCATTGTTATCTGAAAATCCATTATTTATTTTCATTTCACAAAGTGGGGAAACAGCGGATAGCCGTTCCGTTTTAGTACAAACAAAAGCTTTAGGGCACCCGGCATTGACACTAACGAATGTGCCTGGTTCAACCCTTTCTCGTGAAGCAGACTATACGTTGCATTTACATGCAGGTCCTGAAATTGCAGTAGCATCAACAAAAGCATATACAGCTCAAATCGCTGTATTAGCGATCTTGGCTGTAGATAGTGCCAGAGCAAAAGGTATCGATCTATCATTTGATCCACTACAAGAACTAGCTATTGTATCAAGTGCGATGGAAACATTAACGGATCAAAAAGAAGAGTTCGAGCGTATTGCAAAAGACATGTTTGAAACAACAAGAAATGCCTTCTTTATCGGCCGTGGCGTGGACTACTTCGTTGTTCAAGAAGCGGCATTGAAGTTAAAAGAAATCTCATATATTCAAGCAGAAGGATTTGCAGGTGGGGAATTGAAGCATGGTACGATTGCTTTAATTGAAGATGGTACACCAGTTATCGCTATTTCAACACAAGAAAATGTTAATCTATCTATTCGTGGCAACGTACAAGAAGTAGCAGCGCGTGGCGCTAACACTTGTGTCGTAAGTATGAAAGGAATGGAAACTGACAGTGACCAATTCGTCTTACCACAAGTTCACCAGCTGCTAACACCATTAGTCAGTGTTATTCCAATGCAGTTACTTTCTTATTACGCAGCACTTCATCGTGATTGTGATGTTGATAAGCCAAGGAATTTAGCGAAGTCTGTGACGGTGGAGTAATGTGATGTAGTGTAGTTTTATCTTGTGAATTTTAATATAAAATGTCATAGATCAGTAGCAATAAAGATCTTTCTTTTACAGTAAAGTTGTTCCACAATCGGCCAGGTTGTGGAACAACTCTTTTTTATTACGTAGTAGACCTATACTGCGCAACAAGATTAATATGAATTCTCAAGAGATGTGTCACCCACAATTAATGTTTTTCCATAAGTCTTAATCTCTTTCCGTAAGTATTAATGTTTTTCCGTGAATGGGAAAGGAAAGAGCATTTGAGAGAGACTTTTGGAAAAGATTTGAGAAAAAGATGCTATGACATTGAAGTGTTTCATCATCGGATAAAACTTGATATATAAAGGTTTAGAGCAGAAGAGAAGGTTATCCTTTTTCTTCTGTTCTTTTTTCTATCTCCTTTCAGTCCTTCCTCTGTTACGGAAAAACAAAGTTACCGTTCGACAAACTTCGCAGGGTATGAATCGGGTTAAAATCGGCAGTTTTACGGAAAAACATTAATTACGCACCATTATTTGTAAAAGTGGGTTGGAGTTAGGTGTGGTATGGGATTGAGGGGGATTTGGTGAGGGAAAGAGATTAATTGTGGGGGACAACTCCATACGATCAATCACTAAAATTCATAAGTTACAGACACCCTTAATTCGACTTTAGGTATTCTGCTAATAAGCGATCAGATTCTACTACTTTTTTTCTTTTTCTTCTTGTGTGAGCTCAGGTTTTTTTGGCGTTTTTTCTTTTTGATATTTGGTATACCAATCTATATTTCTTTATTGTCTTTCATCTTTAATGTCTTTAAATATGTCTTTACGGACGCTGGACCCTTTGCAATGATTGGGTTTTCGCGATTTTTTGGTAAGTGTTTTACGAAGTTGAAGGTTCGTGTTTTACTTCCCTTTTTTCGTGGATTGGTCCGTATTTTACGAACCTTGATATTTGTCGGTTTTCGTAAATCACGAACTTTCTTTTCATGATAAATGGGGGTTTGCATTTGATTTTTTCGCTTAATATTCTTATAATTCAATTGATTAAATGGTTCTGATTTCCATTTCGTATTAGGTGTCATTTGCCAGTGGAGATAATCTTTATTGATCGAAAATACCATAGATTCCTTATCCCAATCTAACACAGCACAATCAGCTAAAAATTCTAATTCTTTTCGGACATCTTGCTTATGTAAACCTGCTAGTTCAAACGTTTGAAGGGTTGGAATCACACAATCCTTTTGTCCTGTGCCATAAGATAGGCGCTAAACAAATAAAATGATATTCAACTGTCGCTTCGAAAACGAAAAATTTCGTCGTAGAATCTCATTCCATAAATCATTTGCAATACGAATGTAACCTTTTTCTATTTTTGGATTTGCCATTTGGATCACCTCAGATTTTAATGAAAAATAAGAAAGCTTTATTTCCCATGATAAATAAAAAATGCATCCTGCACTTTTGCGTATTTAAGGTACATCCTTAGAAAATCGAAAAAACGCTTATGAAAATGCGATGTTTATTAATGAAAGTACATTTTTCATATACTTTTGGATACGTATCGGTGAAATTTAAGACATGATTAGCTCAGTCATCATCATCGCTTTAATCATATCGGCATCATATTGCTCACTATTTCACATATAACCAAATAAAAAGCAACCACCCTTCACGATTATTCGACAAAATACAGGAAGTGACAGGCACCCAAAACTAAACGAGCGGACATTTGATCCGTTATATCTGGTGAAAACAATTGTATTGAGACGTTCGTGGACATCTGTTCCGTTATTTAGCAAAATAGAAGTTGATTTGTTAGGCATTTAAGGAAATAACGAACTAGATGTACACTTAGACCTTAAAAATAGCTATTTTAATACAAATAACGAATCAGATGTCCGTATTGTTTAAAATCACCATTCCACTGTCACAAATAATCTACATTCCTCGTCTTGAGTTATGAAATAATTAAAGGAGGCTATCATATGACTAAAAAATGGGATGTAGTAATTATTGGTGCGGGGTTAGCAGGTTATGTTGCAGCTAATTATCTAGCTAAAAGCAATTTGTCGGTATTAATATTAGAAAGAGGTAAGCATGTTGGCGGGAGAGCGAAAACAGATAAGATAAAACACCAATATTTTAATCTTGGACCCCATGCTCTTTATAAAAAAGGAATAGCGAAACCTATTCTCGAAGAATTACGTATTAATCTTAATGGTAAATCACCAAAATTAACTGGCTTATTAATCGAAAATAATACGAAATATGTTGCACCTTTGACTCCTTTAGGGCTATTTTCAACAAACTTCCTTAATTGGAAAGAACGTTTGGAATGGATGAGAACTTTGATGAAATTGAGAAGAGTGGATACCGAAAATTTGGCAGACCTCACATTCCAACAATGGGTTAAGCAAATCACATTGTCGCAAAAAGTAGTGTCATTACTTTATTTACTAGCGAGACTCACGACGTACTGTCATGCTCCTGAAAAGGTTAGCGCAAAATTAATAGTTTCGCATTTGAAGGTTGGTATGAGCGGTGTACAGTATTTAGATGGCGGTTGGCAGACGATAATTGATCAACTCCACAATAAAGCGGTCATCTCCGGTATTCAGGTTCAATCACACTCTGTTGTAAAACATATCGCCCCTTCAGTTGATCATCATACATTAATATTATCTAATAACGAAGAAATACTAGCAAAGAAGGTGATTTGTACAACTCATCCTCAAGAACTTAATGACATGCTGGATGATCATCTTCAGAATCGGTTTTTTAGCCAAATAACACCTATAAAGGGAGCAACTTTAGATGTTGCTTTAACACAACTTCCTAATCCAAAGTTATCGTTCGCTATGGGAGTCACTGACCCTTTATATTATTCCGTACATTCAAGTGATGCTCAGCTATCTGATGATGGAAAAAGCACCATTTTTCACGTGTTTAAATATCATTCTCCTAATGTGCATATAGATGGGAAAGAGGTGAAAAACGAGCTTGAACAATTTTTAGAACAACTACAGCCAGGGTGGCAGCAATATGTGATAACAAAACGTTTTCTCCCTAACATTACAGTGAATCAACGCTTACCTCAGATAGGGGATGAGCAAAACCTGAAGCGATCTGAAACGGATATCCCCGGATTATATATAGCAGGAGATTGGGCTTCTGCTAACTCCATTTTGTCAGAAGGAGCAATCAGCAGTGGAAAACAAGTAGCTCAGGAAATAATAAAAATAGAAAATGGGATGATATAATGCAAATTAGCAATGAGGAGTATCAACAATTTAAACCATTATTATTTTCTTTAGGATATAGGCTATTAGGTTCCGTATCAGAAACAGAAGATATTGTGCATGAAACTTTTTTAAGAGCATTCGAAATGACTGAACAGGAGATAGACAATAAGAAAGCATATCTCTGCAAAATGATGACGAACCGCTGTCTTGATGTACTAAAGTCTGCTCGATACAAACGAGAGCAATACGTGGGTCCATGGAATCCTGAGCCTCTAATGTTAGAGCAATCACCTGACTTTGATCCAACTGAAGTAGTGCTACAAAAAGAAGGATTAAGTATTGCTTATTTGCGAATGATGGAGCATTTGACACCAGATGAAAGAGTCACCCTCCTTCTAAAAGAAATATTTGGCTTCTCATACACAGAAATTGCAAACATTATTGAAAAGAAGGAAGAAAACTGCAGAAAAATTTTCAGTCGGGCAAAGCAAAAAATCTCACTCATAGAAGGTGAAAGCCTAAACTATGAGAAGAATAAATCAGTTATTACTCACTTTATCCAAGCATTTCAAACGCAAAATATGGATGCCTTATTAGAACTTATTTCTGAAAATGTTACGCTATACTCTGATGGCGGAGGCAAAGTCCACGCTGCTGTTCGTCCAATTGTATCACTATCCAACGTATTGGCATTATTATACGGCTTAATAAAAAAGGTTCCTGAAGACTTTTATCTTGATATTAAAAATGTCAATGGTCAGCCGGCTATTGTGATTTACATGAATGGAAGACTTCAGAGCATCATGAGTTTTTATATTAGTAACAATAAAGTTCATGAAATATACCTAACTTTGAATCCTGATAAGTTGCCCTAAAATATTTTTTGCATAGCTTGTCTCCTTTATTGCATATATATAGAATATCCATCTCTAAGTAGGCTTTTTATGCCAAGGAATATTTCATCCTATCAGCTTATTAGATATGTTGTTGGCTATGTATTTATAGCTTCTGCTCTAATGAAATTAGTAGTTGCTGATTTTACAGTTGCCATTTCTAATTATGGTATACCTTATCCTGAAATTGCAGTACTAATCGTAGGGGTTACAGAATTAATATGTGGTGTATTAATTATTTTTAATTACTATGTTAAAAAACGGCTATACCATTATTAAAATGTACCCTATAGAGTAGACACTTAAAAAAGTCTACCTATGAGGTACTTTTGCTGGAAGTGACAGGCACCCAAAACTAATCATTTAAACCCTTTCCGTTGAGAATTTGCTGCACATATTTTTCAACCCTTGACTCTCGAGTTTTGGATTTTTTGGCTTTAGAAAAATAAAGAATATAGGCTCTTTGCCGACCCGGCGTCAATGCTTCAAAAGCAGTTTTCAAGGCAGGGATTTCATCGAATTTATTTTGAAGTTCTTCAGGAATTATTAATTCTTTATTCTTTTTCACTTCCAAACCGGCTTTTTCAACTTTAATGGCTTCATAAATATAGGCTTTCAAGATGGTTTCCATTTCAACTATTTCTTGAACATTGGTGAACCGAATCTGGCGTGCAGCCTGTACATTCTCCGTTTGTTGGATTAAAATCCCATGGGTATCCTGTAGTAAGGCACCTTTGTGAAACAGAAGCGCACAATATTCTTTAAATCCATGTATTAAAACTATGTTCTTTTTGGTATGTCAACACTAAATCGGACAATTTTTTAAAGGTTCATCAACTTGTATTCAGTAGGTGTTAAATAATCTAGGGATCCATGAATTCGAATG
>NZ_JAGFVL010000009.1 GCF_017599345.1 Gracilibacillus suaedae | reverse complement strand
AGCGATGAAGATGGATTAACAGATGAAGAAGAAGCAGACCTAGGAACTGATCCAGAAAATCCAGATACAGATGGAGATGGCATCAACGATGGAGATGAGGTAGACAACGGAACAGACCCTTTAGATCCAAATGACCCAGAAGACACGGAGGAAGTCTATCCTGATGCACCAGAAGTAAATAAAATCTATGATGGCGATGAAGTAATAACTGGAATGGGACTAGAAGGTGCTACTGTTTATGCGGTGGTTAATGGAGAGGTAATTGGTCAAACTGAAGTTACAGCTCCTGAATTCCAATCACTTGCTACAGTTGTTCCAAATGATGGTACGCTATTCACCGTTGCAGTAGATGAGCCATTGTCTGCAGGTACCGTTGTAGAATTGTATCAGGTCAATGAGGATGGAAACCAAGGTGATTCTACATTTGTAACAGTATTGGATGAAATGGATGATCCGACTGATTCAGATACAGATGCACCAGTATTAGATGATGTTACAATTGGCGGAGACAGTGAATCAGGTTATGAAATCTCATTTGAATCTAACGAGCTATTAGCTGACGTTTCTCTTGAAACAAGCGAAGGAGAAGAAGTAACTATTGATGAGATTATTTACAATACTGAATCGGGTAAATACACACTCGTTATTTCAGGAGACATTGTTGAGGTGGGAGATAAATTAACCATCATTGCAACAGATAAAGCTGAAAACGTAAATGATTCAGAGTCAGTCATCGTACCAGAAGATCCTACTGGTGGAGACCCGGATGCTGATCCCGACACAAGCACAGATACGGACAGTGATTCCGGCAGAGATAATTCTTCAGCGTCAAAAGACGATGGATCAGGAGATAATGTACTTCCTGACACGGCTACTAATACTTGGGCTTACTTAGTTGGGGGGCTAGGAGCACTACTAGCTGGTATAGCCACTAGAATATTTGGCCGACGCAAACAATCATAGTTTTAAGGTCAAGGAGCAAATGCTAAGCATTTGCTCCTCCTTTAAAAAATATATTGGTAGATCTGTATTTAATTATGCAATCTTTAAAAAAAGGAGGAATGTAAAATAGTAAAATGGAAAGTTAGTGCCACAGAACAATATCAATTACATCAATTTATCTAAAAAAAGACGCATTATCTCAATCAGAAGATACGACCTTGTTTCTTTCGATCTGGAATCAGTTATGATGATCGGTTGAAACATGCTTTTTTAGAACAGGAATTGAACGGAGATTCAATTAACAGAAATGATCATAAAAATAAGCGAAGGATATATCCATGACAGAAATTCGCGATTATACATAAAAAACATAGAACAAATTTGAAATCTTTAATTTTTTCAATATAAAGGCTATTTATACATTTATGACTAAGGATTATATCATGATGGAGAAAAGTACTATATGAATTAACGAAATAACAGTAGGCGATGGCCATCATTAATAAGTTGGAAGTTGAACAGCTGATAAAAGGTGGACGATATTACTTAGTTCGTTTCCTAATGGATATTTAACCTGTGTTTTAAATTTTTTGGTTTTTTATTACTTATAGTAATATTTTATTTGACAAATTATTAATAATAATCATAATCTAGTAAATAGATACTTATAATTCCTTTTTAATCACCAATATTTACAAGTTCTTCTACTACTACAAGAATGTTATATCGGCTGGTATTACTAACAGCTTCTAAATTTCCAGTAGGAGAAGTAATTAGATGATACATAACAAAACTAGAAGGAAAGGTGTTCAGTTTTTTTACAAGGATCCGAATTTAAATGGATGGAAGCGTTATAAAATGTCCATTAATAAGAGGTGCAGATAAAATAAAGGGCAGATTCTTTTGGCGGCATGCCTCCTTCCGTACTAGAATCGACAAAGTAGAACATGATATTTCAGGGTACCACTATTATTATCAAAAGTAGCTCAGCTAGAAAAAATTTAAGTAGCTTTATATTCGAGGTTTAATTTACATCAAGTAGAAGGGACTGCTTAAATGAAGAACACAGGCGATATTTCTAATCCAAGAAGAAGTAATAACCTACAATATGAGTATGTATTGGATGAAAATATACACTACTGTTTTGATACAGAGTCAGATTTTTTAAGGTTATTTAGAAATGGAGATATGCGCTCGATAGAACTTTTAAAAAACAACCGTGAGAACTTTGTTCAAACATTAGCAACATCGAAAAATAGAAGCCTGAAAAATAATTTAATTGTTTTAGTAGCTAATTTAACACGTGCGGCAATAGAGTCAGGTTGTAATCCAAACGAAATGGTTTTATTAATGACTAGTACAGTCAAAGATATAGAGAATCGAGTAACTGCTTTTGATAAAGAAGTATTTTTCGAATTAGAGACAAAGATTTTACTAATCTTTATTAGGAAAATAAAGCAAAATAGAATGAAGGGTTTGAGTAAACCATCCCGAATGATTGTTCATTATGTTCAGGAACATTTATCTCAGCAGATTACGTTGAATGATTTGGCCTTATATTGTGGTCGACATCCCAACTATTTATCAGCTTTGTTTAAACGAGAGACAAACAAAAATATTCAAAGTTATATTTTAGAAGAGCGAATCAATAAAGCGAAATATCTTATCAAACATTCAGATTATTTATTTGTCGAAATTGCGCATTTATGTGGATTTGAAAGTCAAAGTTATTTTACGGTTCAATTTAAAAAGATTGTTGGTTGTACGCCAAAAGAATATCGTAATCGGTAAAGAGGAATTTTAAATTGAAGAAGCAACCGTTCGTCTGAGTAAGAACGGTTACTTCGATGTAGTTCTTTTTAATACTGTAAGAAATTCAGTTAATTTGATTCGTTCCTCTGGTGTTAATTTTTTACTCATTTCAATGAGTTGAGCTAAGTCGGTCGGAATGTTTTGATTATCTTCATAGTAAGAAAAGAAAGTTGTCATGTCTGTACCTAGTGCTTTTAAAATTTTTGCTAGCATCTCAACATCAGGAACGGAACGATCATTTTCGAATCGACTGATATACGATTGGGAGATATTGACTCGATTTGCAACTTCTTGTGATGTTAAATTTAAAGATTTTCTTAATGCCTTTAGTTGTTCTCCTATTTTTAATTCATTCATAATGTATCCCTTCTTTAAGTTTATTCTTTCGTTACTATTCGACATAAAATCGATAATAATATACATCTCTTATATATTGTTATCTCCCAAAAAATATTTTGTATCCGTTAACAGGAAAAAGGTTGAATTGTTTCTCCTATTTTAACTATTCTTTCTGTTAAAAATTTAACACATAAAAAAATAAAGAGGTTGATATGAAAAACTGTTTGTTACACATAACCATTGACTAAGTAAGCAAGTGTATTCTGAAATCACTTATTAAATTACAGGTAATTTTGCCTATCTCCGTACTTAGTATAAATCATTTGACTATTTTTTAAAAGGTTTTCTGGGTAATTTGGATTATTGAGTAAGAGGGATGGAAAGTAATCCATTTTTGGACCGTTATGAATGTTGTTATAGTTGATCTCATTATACCAATTCAAGAGATATTTTTCTTTTTCATTTCTGTTACATATAAATCGGAGGATGTGGGTGACCTTCTGCTTAAACTGGTAGCTCAGATACAACGACGTATACAATTATTTTATTCGTCCGGAGGAGTGAGAGAACTGATGTGCGTGCCAGATTGAAGCGATTTAAAGGACAGGAGGAGCAAGAATGTGAGAGTTCGTGTCCAATAGAGGAACATCATTTTTTTCATCATTAAGTCGTTACAAATCAATCAACTTCGGAAGTCTGTCCTTGCTAATTCAAAGAAGAGGGGCTACTCAAAGTCAATGCTTAGACTTATGGGCAGCCCTCTCATCAAGTTACGGTTGAATTACTCCAACACCAGCATATTGTGTAACGAGTGATTTCACATCTTCAACTGGTGTAAGTGTATAGTTATATGGAACGGTATAATTGGTCGTAGATGTCGTTGGTTGACTACCAGTGCTGTTGATATATAAGTTGTTGGACACGTTCCAGTATCCTGGAGAGCTACTATACCAAGCACCAAGCGGATCTTTTGAATTTTCAAACACGTTATTTTCTATAAGTAATTCAGCACCCATTCTGGCATTAATCCCTGTATCAATAATTCCTTCAAAGTAATTATTATACAAGTGACCTTCTCCATGACGGTAGCTAGGAACTCGTGAATTCAGGTTTTGAAAATGATTATGATGGAACGTGATGTTTCGATCGTCGCTGTCACTATCTGATGACCCCATTAACATCGCTTTCCAGCCATCATGGACATAGTTCCATGAGAAAGTGATATTAAATGCATCCCGTTTTACATCAAATAATCCATCATAGTAGTCTTTGTCCACATTTAAGCTAGCATAAAGTTCATTATGATCCACCCAAATGTTGCTTGATGGTCCTTCAATGCTAATGGCATCCTTATCACCGGTACGTACTTCATGAATCGTGAGATTACGGATTATGACGTTATCTGCTCTCCAAACTTTAATGCCTATGCCGTCTAGTTCTCCATTAGTACCAACACCTAATAGGGAAACATCTGATACATCCTTAATATTAATTTTGCTATCTGACGTATTGTCTGGTGTAATTGTTCCGTCCACATAAATGGTTAAAGGTGTATTTTCTTCTTTGTCCTTTATGGCCTGAACAAGCTCGTCTCCTGTATGAACAGTTATGGTATCTCCGCCAGCGCCACCAGTTGTACCGCCATTTTGAGTGGCAAAACCGGTCATACTGAAATCAGGTGTACTTGCAGATACAGATTGGAACGACAAACAGAATAATAGAGTAACAAAAAGACTGAAAGACAACCACTTAAGCAATTTTTTCTTCACTTTTTCTCACGTCCTTTTCATTATTGTTTGAAGCTTACGTCTGACACCGAAGCGATAAAACATCCGTCCTCCTTTCGTATGGGTTACTTAAATCATATCACGTAAGCGCTTTCTATAAATAATCATTTTTACATATATTATCCTTATAATTGAATTATTTACCATTTGTTAAGGGATAGACGGGGTGTAAAACTGAAATAATGTTACTAGTATAAAATTTTTCGAAGCTGTAATGTGAGATAATGATTATTTTTTGAATATGGTTAGAGTTGGAAATAAATGAAATATGTATCAACGTGTATTTAAATGTTAATTATCAAAAAATTCAAAAAAGTACTTGCGTTCAATGTGAATATTTCGTATAATCCTATTTAAAGATTGAGTAAAGCAATATTTAAAAAGCAATGAAAAGGGAAAGTAAGTTTCGAGCGTTTTTTTACAGAGAGCTTCGGTAGCTGAAAAGAAGCAAAAATGCAGATGCTGAAAATGGCCTTGGAGCTTCGTGCTGAACGTGTCTATTTATGGCTCAAGTAAGTGACGACGAGATTTGGTACTCGTTATCTATACCAAAGTATGAAAGCCTGTTAGGTGGAGTACTTGTAAAGACTGTATATGTGAGTATGCAGTAAACTAAGGTGGTACCGTGTTGAAAATAATATCAACGCCCTTATTGTTCATAGAACAATAGGGGCGTTTTTTAATGGGCAGGATAAGGCCATTAGGAATGCTTTCACCCATAAACAATTTTCAAGGAGGAATAACATGACAAAGCATTTAGTTTTTCAATCAGATTTTGGTACAAGTGATGGTGCAGTAAGTGCAATGTACGGAGTGGCAAAAACTGTAGATAATAATTTAGATTTATATGATGTTACCCACGATATACCGCAATATAATATTTGGGAGGCATCTTACCGGTTGTACCAAACAACTTGCTATTGGCCAGAGGGTTCTGTTTTTGTATCTGTTGTTGATCCTGGCGTAGGTTCTGATCGCTTAAGTATCGTAGTGAGAACAAAAGACAATCGTTTTATTGTCACACCGGATAATGGAACGATTACCCATATTGAGAATTCAGTTGGTATTGATGAAGCAAGAGTAATTGATGAAAAAGTAAACAGGCTGGCAAGGTCATATGAATCTTATACGTTTCATGGAAGAGATGTGTATGCATACACAGGGGCAAGACTTGCTGCTGATGTGATCCCGTTTGATAAAGTAGGACCGAAAATGGATGTAGATCAGCTAGTAAAACTTTCAACACCAAGTGTGACGGTAGATGGAGGTATTATTAAGGGGACGATTGATATATTGGATGTCCGTTTTGGTAATCTATGGACTAATATTCATAAACGTTACTTTCAGGGAGCATCGATAGACTATGGAGATACATTAGAAGTAACGATTTTAGATGATACTCGACAAGTGTATAAAAACGTGATGTCATATGGTAAGTCGTTTGCGGATACACAGGTTGGCGAACCACTGCTATATATCAATTCTTTAGAGAATATTGGTGTGGCTTTAAATCAAGGATCTTTTGCTAAGGCATATCATATTAAAACAGGCGAGAAGTGGAAAATTTTTGTACGCAAAGCACCTAAAATTGTGTATAGTTAAGAGTAGGAATATTTTGATAATTGATGTAATACAGCCATGGCTCAACAAAAATACAACTTGTTAGTAATAAAACTAATCCAAAAAAGGAGAGGGATTTATGAAAAGTAATTTATCGATTAGAACGATTGTTGCTATTGGTATTGGTGCCGCAGTTTATGTTATTTTGGGACGTTTTTTAACGATACCTACTGGGATTCCTAACACAAATATTGAGACAGCAGTTGCGTTTCTAGCATTCATGGCTGTATTGTTTGGCCCTATCGCCGGAGGGCTTATTGGATTACTCGGTCATGCACTGAAGGACGTATTACTTTGGGGATCTATTTGGTGGAGTTGGGTTTTTGTTTCACTGTTTATCGGACTGTTCATTGGTTTGTTTGCACGCCGAATTGCTATAGAGAATGGAGAATTTGGTACAAAACAAATTATCTCATTTAATGTGGTTCAAGTGATTGTGCAAGTAATTGGCTGGTTCCTTTTAGCGCCATTATTAGATATTATTATATATGCAGAACCGGCAAATAAAGTATTTACTCAAGGTGCAGTAGCAGGTGTTTCCAATATTATCTCTGTTGGTGTCATTGGTACGATCTTACTTGCTGCATACGCGAAGACACAGACGAAAGGTAATAGTTTATCAAAGGAAGCCTAATCAGGTAAAGGAGTAGAGAATGAGACAACCGATAATAGAATTTAATCATTTCACATTTAAATATTACAGCCAAACTGACCCAACTTTAAAAAATATCGATGTAACCATTTATCAAGGTGAAAAAGTATTAATTCTAGGTCCATCTGGTTCAGGAAAAAGCACACTAGTCCATTGTTTGAATGGGCTAGCTCCATTCTCTTATAAAGGGGATATAGAAGGGGAACTTCTAATCAAAGGAAGCGATACAAGAAACTTAGATATCTTTACCATTTCTCGAATGGTAGGTACGGTATTACAGGATACGGATGGCCAATTCATTGGGATGAATGTTGGGGAGGATATCGCTTTTTCATTAGAAAATGAAAAGGTTCCTCAGCACGTGATGAAAGAGACTATTCAACAAGTAGCCGAACTAGTAGAATTAGAGCACCATTTAGATCATTCTATCCATGAGCTTTCTGGTGGGCAAAAACAGCGTGTCTCAGTAGGCGGTGTTATGGTAGATGAGGAAGTGGAGATTTTGCTTTTTGACGAGCCGCTTGCAAATTTAGACCCTGCAACCGGTCAATATGCCATGGAATTAATCGACCGTATTCATGAAGAAACAAATAAAACCATCATTATGATTGAACACCGTTTAGAGGACGCACTTCATATTGATTTTGATCGGGTTATCGTGCTCGATGAGGGAGAGGTTGTTTTTAATGGTGCTCCCAATCAATTGTTAGCCTCTCATGTCTTAAACCAAGTACATATACGTGAACCTCTTTATTTAAAGGTATTGAAGTACAGTGGATGTATGATTAAGCCAGATATGGGATTGGAGCACATGCATACCTTAAGCATTGCTGATGACTGTCAGATGAAATTAAAGCAATGGTATACCAAGTCTAAGGAACGAGGAAGAGAGGAAGTCTCCGCACCAGTATTGGAAGTAAACAACTTGAATTTCCGTTACCATCAAGATCTAGTTTTACAGAATATCTCCTTTTCGATTCAGCAGGGAGAGATGGTCAGTATCGTTGGTAAGAATGGGGCAGGCAAATCTACTTTGTCCAAGCTTATTTGTGGTTTTGAGACAATGAATAGTGGACAGATTTTTTTAGAAGGAGAAGACATTACGAATCAAACGATATTTGAAAGAGCAACCCACATTGGTTTTGTCTTACAAAATCCGAATCATATGATTTCCAAACATATGATCTATGATGAGGTTGCGTTAGGTCTTGTTAATCGCGGATATTCTGAGAAAGAGATAGAGGAAAGAGTTTGGCAAACACTTAGAGTTTGTGGCTTGTACCAGTTCCGCAATTGGCCGATCTCTGCGTTAAGTTATGGACAGAAGAAAAGAGTAACGATTGCTTCTATTTTAGTATTAGAGCCTAATGTGATCATCTTGGATGAGCCAACTGCTGGACAGGATTTTCGTCATTATACAGAAATGATGGAATTTTTGCGGCAGCTAAATGACAATGGGACAACTATATTATTCATTACCCATGATATGCATCTAATGCTGGAGTACACTTCAAGGTCGATTGTACTAGCAGATGGTCGATTAATTGCAGATGAGTCCGCCGTCGATGTTTTAACAAATGATGAAATAGTCGACAAGGCAAACTTAAAGCGTACTTCATTATTTGACATTGCAGTAAAAGTAGGTATTTCAGATCCAAAGCAGTTTGTTCATCACTTTATTTCTTATGATAGAAAGGTTCGAGCAAGATGGCCGTAAATATATTAGGTTATATGGAACGAACATCACCAATACACAAACTATCAGGAATCACCAAGCTGATTGTATTTATTATCTGGTCTTCGATAGCTATGCTAACTTATGATACAAGGGTATTGCTCGTGTTATTGATTGCAAGTCTTGTTATCTTCCAACTATCGAAGATACAACTAAAGGACATATCTTTTGTATTGATGATTATTTTAGCGTTTCTCGCTCTTAATAATGTGGCGATTTATGTATTTTCGCCCCAAGAAGGTGTTCAAATCTATGGCAGTAGTCATGTGATTTGGGATGGAGCAGGCAGATATAATCTGACATGGGAGCAATTATTCTACCAAATTAATATCACATTGAAATATTTTGTCGTGATTCCAGCTGCCTTATTGTTTATTCTAACCACACACCCTAGTGAACTCGCGGCATCTCTTAATAAAGTTGGTATTAGTTATAAAATAGGCATTGCGGTATCGTTGGCATTACGCTATATACCAGATATCCAGCGTGATTTTCGTACCATTGCTCAAGTTCAGCAAACGAGAGGAATTGATTTGTCCAAAAATGAAAAACTAACAAAACGTCTAAAAAACGTCATTTCGATTATGGTGCCATTAATTTTTTCCAGTCTAGATCGGATTGAAGTAATCAGTAATGCCATGGAGTTACGCAGCTTTGGGAAACATAAAAAACGTACCTGGTATAGCGCCCGACCGCTATTAAAGGTTGATACGATAACCTTAATTATTAGTTTAGTGTTTTTTATAGTGGCTATGGTGATTACCTTTCATGATGGGGATCGGTTTTATAATCCTTTTTAGTAATGAGAAAGTGTGAGTTTACTGAATATCCTTTGAACATTCAGTAAAAGAAGAAGGCAGTTGAGCGTTATCTTTGTATCTATCCCCTCCTTTTGTTATCGTTTTCAATGAAGAAGGACTACAAGGAGGAATTTTTTAATGGCTTTTACGTTGGAGTTGGGTGAGAAGGCACCGGATTTTAAGCTTCCTGCAACAGATGGTAAGACATATAGCTTAGCGGATTTTAATGATGCAAATGTTTTGGTCGTTTTCTTCACTTGTAATCATTGCCCATTTGTTGTTGGATCGAATGAAGTGACAAGAGCAACTGCCGAAAAATTTACAGACCAAGGTGTTAAGTTTGTCGGGATCAATTCTAATAGTGTCAATACAAAACCGGATGATTCATTTGAAGTAATGGTAGAACAGATGGAAGAGAAAAAATTCCCATGGATATATTTACATGATGAGTCACAAGATGTTGCCAAAACATATGGAGCATTGCGCACACCACATTTTTACGTATTCGACCAAAATCGTAAGTTGGTTTATACTGGTCGTGGACTCGACAATCCACGTGAGTCGGAAAAAGCAACGGTAAATGATTTGGAAAATGCTCTTTCTGAACATTTGGCTGGTGAAGAAATTTCAACACCATTAACCAATCCAATCGGATGTAACATCAAATGGCACGGTAAAGATGAACATTGGATGCCGGCAGAAGCGTGTGATCTGGTTTAGTACTAGATAATTAGGATTTTTCATTTAATATTATAAAGAGACTGTCTATTAATATATTCAGTAAAAATTGATAGACAGTCTTTACTAATAGTATTAGTTCTAGTAAAGCTTCAAGAAACAATATGCGAAAATTGCTTTAGTGTAAACAATAAAAAACTATTGACAAATGATAGTTTAATGATTAGACTAAAAAAACAAGTTATATGAAAGCGGTTTTTTGTCCAAAAATGATGAGCGCTCATCATTTTGGTTTAACAGAGTAAATGAAGGAATTTGGTGAGAAAAAATGAAAGTAACGGCAAAGACTATTGCAAAACAACTAAATATTTCAACGGCTACTGTAGATAGAGTAATACATAATAGAGGAGGTGTTAGTCCAAAAACAAGAAAAAAAGTATTGGAGAAAGCAAAAGAGCTTAATTATAAGCCGAATAAATCAGCAAGTTTTTTGGCGAAAAAGAAATCAATACAAGTGGCTTGTGTGTTTCCTGAGTATCCAGAGTATTTTTGGGAAGAAATAGAAGCTGGGATTAAAACCACTATTGAAGATATTAAGGACTATGGATTTCATGTAGAAATTATCAAAACTCCTCATACTATACATAAACAGGTGGCAGTGGTTGAAAACATTATTCAGTCTCAAAAGTATGATGGACTTGTAATTTGTCCAACGGATGGTGTTCCGCTTGCAAGTATCATAGAATCAGGAATCAACAATGATTTTCCGATCTTTACATTTAACAATGATTCGCCAGCAAGTAAGCGAATTTCTTATGTAGGTGCAGATTATTATGATGCAGGGAGATTAGCGGGCGAGTTGGCTGTTAAACTAACAGGTACATCAAAGAAATTCGCGATTATTACTGATGAAGCAGACACCTTCCAAATGAAACAGAAACGAAGGGGATTCGAAGCTTTTGCTCTCGAAAATAAGCAAGTTGAATTTGTTAAAATGCTTAAATTGGATAATCAGCATATAGATGAATCGTTACAAAAAATAAAGCAGAATATTTTGGATGTAGATGGTGTCTATGTTGCGTGCGGTGCATTAGATGATGTTGCGAAAATAGTGAAAGAGATAGAGACAGATAAACCTGTCCTCATCGGTCATGATATGAGTGAAGATATATATCAGCAATTACAGAATGATATTGTTGCAGCTACGATTTGTCAGGATCCATTATACCAAGGAAGTTTAGCATTACGATTAGCGTTTAATTATTTAATGTTAGATAAATATCCTGAGCAGGAAGATAACATTGTAAAGTTGGAAATTGTCACAAAAGGTAATGCCAAATATTATTTAAAATAATATTTGGCTGTCAAAAAATGATGAGCGTTAATCATATAAAAATAACAATAATGTTTATAAATACGCATTTTTAATTTAAAAAAATGATGAGCGCTAATCATTATTAGGGAGGTGTTACACATATGATAAAAAAATAGTTGTCTTAGTTAGTTTGAAAGCGTAATCAAATGAAAAGGAGTGTAACAATGAAGAATAAAATAGTTGTTAGTTTAACTTTGATTTTACTAGTTGTGTTAACTGCATGTGGAAATAATGAGGAGAATGCCCAGCAAGAAGAGAATGATGGGAAAGAAGAAATTTTATTATGGCATTACTACACTGGATCAGAAGATGCGTTAAATGAAATTTTGACAGATTACAATAAGTCTCAAGATAAGGTGGAAGTAGTAGCCGAATATGTGCCATTTGATGAGATGAATAGACAATTGTCTGTTGGCACTGCAGGTAATACGTTACCTGACATTGTAATTGCAGATACGGTCAATAATGTTTCGATGGCATCAATGGGAATTTTGGCTGATACTACGGATGATGTAGAAGCGTGGGGAAAAGCGGATCAATTTTTGGAGGGACCTTATAATTCTACAATATATGATGGCAATCAATACGGCCTACCTTTAACTACAAATTCGTTAGGTTTATTCTACAATAAAAAAATGTTAGAAGAAGCTGGAATTGAAGAACCGCCAACGACATGGGAGGAGCTAGAAGAAGATGCAGAAGCTTTAACTACGGAAGGGGTTAAAGGATTTGGCTTATCTGCTGTAAGGTCTGAAGAAGCTACATTCCAATTCTATCCTTTCATCTATTCAGCAGGAGGCTCCTATAAAGCAATGGATTCTCCAGAAGCAATCGGAGCGTTTGACTTTCTGAAAAATATGTACGATCAAGGCTATATGAGTCAGGATATTTTAACTGCAACACAAGACGATTTGACACGCATGTTTATTGAAGGAAATGTAGCGATGATGATTAATGGTCCATGGATGATTGAGCGAATTCAGGAAAACAAGGATTTAGACTTTGGTGTCACCAATATTCCAAAAGATAAAGAATTTGCTTCTGTTACAGGTGGAGATAATATTTCGATCACAGAAACTGGTAATCAAGAGGCTGCCTGGGACTTTATGAAATGGTTATTTGAACCAGAGCAAAATGAAAGGTTCGCGATCGAAACAGGTTATTATCCAACAAGATCGGATGTATTAAATGAAGCAGAGTATTGGAAGAATGAGGAGATTGTAAAAGAATTTATTCCAATTATGGAAGTGGCTGAGGCGCGAGGACCTTCACCGGACTGGCCAGGAGTATCAGAGGAAATTCAATTAGCGATTCAAAAAATCTTAACAGATGAACAACCAGTAGAGGACGCGTTAAGCGAAGCAGCTGAAAATATAGCAGAAATTGAAGCATCAGAGTAATGAGAAGAGGCGGCATTTATCTTAGTTGGTAAACGCTGCCTCACCAAAGAGAAAAACAGGAGTGGTGAGCAGTAATGGATAGTGTGTTTACAGTACATGGAAATCGACTTATACGGGAATTTGATGGTGAGAAAGTATGGATTGAGCCATGGGGAGATAATAGTCTAAGAGTTCGTTCTACTTATTTATCTTCCATGTCCGAAGAGGATTGGGCGTTATTGCCACAGTCAAATATAAAAGTAAATATTACAACAGAAGATGACTGTGCCATAATAGAAAACGGCAAAATTCGAGCGGTTATTTCAGCAGAAGGTGCAGGTAAAACCACCTTTTATAATCAGAAAGGGGAGGTTCTGTTACAAGAGTATGTAAGGAATCGTAAAAATTTAAAGGAATTCTCAAGTGCTTTGAAAATAGATGCCAGAGAATTCAAAGCAAATCTGGGTGGAGATTTTCAGTTAACACAAAGATTTGAATCAGATCCTAATGAGAAAATATACGGTATGGGGCAATATCAACAACCGTTTTTGGATTTAAAAAACTGTACATTAGAACTGGCGCATCGTAATTCACAAGCAAGTGTACCTTTTGCTCTCTCTAGTTTAGGATATGGTTTTCTTTGGAATAATCCAGCGATTGGACAGGTTACATTCGGCAAAAATGTAACTGAATGGATGGCTAAATCCACCAAACAACTTGATTTTTGGATTACTGCTGGTGACTCACCGGCGGAAATTGAGGAAGCTTATGCGAGAGCAACTGGTACAGTTCCGATGATGCCGGACTATGGAATGGGCTTCTGGCAATGTAAGCTCCGTTATCAAACACAAGAGGAGTTATTGGAAGTTGCTCGTGAATATAAAAAGAGAAATTTGCCAATTGACGTTATTGTCATTGACTATTTCCATTGGCCAACACAGGGTGATTGGAAATTTGATACAGATTATTGGCCAGATCCAGAAGCGATGGTGAAAGAGTTACAAGAAATGGGGATAGAATTAATGGTTTCGGTCTGGCCAACAGTTGATAAAAAAAGTGAAAACTATCGGGAAATGTTGCAGAAGGGTTATTTGACGAGAACAGAAAAAGGCATACGTATTACACATGATTTCTTAGGAAATACCGTTTATTTTGATACCACACATCCTGGGGGTAGAGAATTTGTGTGGGAAAAGGCAAAGCAAAATTACTATGACAAGGGAATTAAAATATTTTGGTTAGATGAGGCGGAACCAGAGTATAACGTATATGACTTTGAGAATTACCGTTATCATATTGGTTCAAATGTACAGGTTGGTAATATCTACCCGATGATGTTTTCTAAGGCATTCTATGATGGTATGAAAGAAGAAGGACAAGAAAATATTGTTAATCTTGTGCGCTGTGCTTGGGCAGGCAGTCAACGATATGGCGCCCTAGTTTGGTCAGGAGATATTGACTCCAGTTTTGAATCATTACGGAACCAGTTTAATACGGGACTAAATATGGGATTAGCAGGTATACCGTGGTGGACTACTGATATTGGTGGATTTCAGGGGGCTTATACAGAAGACCCTGATTTTAGAGAATGTATGATTAGATGGTTTCAATATGGTGCATTTTGCCCGGTGTTCCGACTTCATGGAGATCGAGAACCACATTCAGAACCACTAGGATTAAGTGGTGGTGGTATTTGTCCGAGTGGTGCAGACAATGAAGTGTGGAGTTATGGAGAGGAAGCTTATCACATTTTTAAGAAATATATGTTAATGAGAGAAAGACTTAGACCATACATCAAAGAATTAATGAAAGATGCACATGAAAAAGGTACACCATTGATGAGACCACTTTTTTATGATTTTTATACTGACCAAAGAGCATGGAATGTTGAAGATGCATATATGTTTGGGCCAGATTTGCTGGTTGCGCCAGTGCTTTATGAAGGGCAACGAACTAGAAATGTCTATTTACCTGAAGGTGCAACATGGACAAATGCGCACACAGGTGAAGTATTTGATGGTGGTCAATTGATAGAATGTGATGCATCACTAGACACTATTCCATTATTTTTAAAAGATGCTGCTAAATTACCTATACAAGAATAGGTGTGAATGAAGATTACAGGAGAAAGGAATGGGGTGATCCAAGTGTGGAAGAAACTTAGAAAAGATGCGGGTGGTTACTTGTTTGTGCTTCCTGCTGTTATATTTATGCTACTGTTGATAGGGTATCCGTTGCTTTACAATATTATTCTTAGTTTTCAAAATGTTGATTTGAGTAATTTAGCAGGAGGTAAGAGAGAGTTTGTAGGTTTTGCTAACTATCGAACCGTTGCAGAAGAAGAAGTATTTGGCATATCTATCCAAAATACATTGGTATATACCGTAGGCAGTGTCTTTTTTCAAGTCATTATCGGATTTTGCCTTGCCTCGTTTTTTAGTATGAAATTTAAGTTAGCGGGTTTCTTAAGAGGTATTATGATGATCAGTTGGCTGATTCCTATGACGGTTACAGCTTTATTGTTTAAATTTATGATGGGATCCGAAGAAGGAATTCTGAACCAGATGTTAATGACATTTTATTTTATTGAAGAACCAATTGGGTGGTTATCCAGTCCTAACATAGCACTATGGAGTGTAATTATAGCTAATATTTGGATTGGTATTCCGTTTAACATGTTATTGCTGTCCACTGGGTTAAGCAGCCTGCCACAGGATGTTTATGAAAGTGCCAGCTTAGATGGAGCGAATTGGTGGCAAAAGCTTGTTCATATTACATTGCCATTATTAAAGCCGGTAATCATGGTGGTATTAATGCTTGGTTTTATTTATACATTTAAAGTTTTCGATGTTGTGTACGTAATGACTGGTGGAGGACCAATTAATTCAACAGAGGTACTTTCAACATTGGCTTTTAGATATTCGTTTAGTGATTTTGATTTCAGTTTAGGTGCAGCTGTTGCTAACGTGTTATTTATTATGTTATTCGTGATTAGTTTAATTTATTTACGAATGATCAAGAAAGATGAGGCGATTTAAATGAGTAATAGAAAAAGTTTGGTGCTAAGCATAGTAGGTATCGTGATTGTTGCCTTGTTTCTTTTTCCGGTTTATTGGATGATAATAACAGCTTTTAAAGCGCAAACTGAAATATTTCGGACACCACCAACACTATTTCCGCAAAATTTTCAGATTGATAGTTTTATAGCAGTGATGCAAGGGGATGTTGGGCAGTATTTTCTTAATAGTGTCATCATAGCTGGCTTGGCAACCTTAGTAGTTTTATTACTAGCAGTACCATCTGCGTACGGTTTGGCAAGATTTAAGATTAAGGGAGTTTCATCGATGATGCTTATTTTTCTTGTCACCCAAATGTTACCTGCTACTGTTGTGTTAACACCGTTATTCATTGTGTTCAACAATTTAGGGCTATTGAATACATATGCTGCACCTGTATTGGCGACAGCGACACTAGGAGTTCCTTTTTCTGTCTTATTGCTAAGAACCTTTTTTATGGGTATTCCAAAGGAGTTAGAAGAAGCAGCAAATATTGATGGTTGTAGTCGTTTAAGAGCATTTTTGCAAGTAATCATTCCAATTTCGTTACCAAGTGTATTAGTATGTGGAGCAATCTCTTTTTTCTTTGCTTGGGGAGACTTGATTTTTAGTATTACATTTAATCGAGATCAAGAATTATGGCCACTCACAGCAGGTATTTTTAATGCAGTAGGACGATATGGGATCGAATGGAATAATTTAATGGCATTTGCTACGATTTCTGTTTTACCTGTCATCATCATTTTTGTTCTTTTGCAAAAACATTTAGTGGAAGGCTTAGTAAGCGGATCTGTTAAGTAGTTTAATGGACAGGTAATGCTCATGCTAAAGATTAGTTATAAATCAGTATGAGACTAAAAAATTGGAATAATTAAGGATTGCTTGAAAGAATAAGAAGAGAGGTAGAACCTATTATGCTATGGTTGTACCTCTTTTTTATTTGCTGATATCAGATGGAAAGTCGGTTACATTCGCTAACTCAAAATCCTGTTCACTAATCAAGTAATTTTGAAAAAAGCTCAAATTAATTCCTGGTATTCGGTGAAAAAGGCTATTTCTACCGTTAAATCCTTTTCAATCATCTCTAAAAACATGATAAACTACAAATAAATCAATATAGTGTCATAGAATGGGAGGGTTTATCATGAAACGAACACTCGTTATTAACATGAACATAGCTGAAAACCTGTTCAACGAAATGAAGCAGGTGGTCCCTGAATGGAACGTTATCACAAACATGGATACAGAAAAAATTGCGGATGAACTTGTCCAAGCAGAAGTCGTGCTCCATTGGAAAAGAGCCGTTGCCCCGTTTTTGTTGGAGAAAAATGATCGCTTAAAGTGGATTCAAACGTGGAGCGCAGGGGTAAACAGTCTACCGCTTGCTGCTTTACAAGCTAAAAATGTGACATTAACGAGTGCAAACGGTGTTCATGCTTACCCGATTTCTGAAACAATCTTTGCTCTTATGCTTGGGTTAACACGAAAAATTCATACATATGTGCGCCAACAGCAGGGAAAAATGTGGCATAATGCGGGACTAAAATTAGAAATTCACGAAAAAACGATTGGTGTAATAGGTGTCGGTGCGATTGGCCAGGAAACCGCTAAAATCGCAAAAGCATTTGGTATGAAAGTTCTTGGTGTTCGTCACTCAGGAAAACCAGCTGAACATGTTGACGAAATGTATACTCCCGAGCAATTGGCTGACCTTTTACCTTTATGTGACTATGTCGTTATTACACTTCCGTTGACAGAGGAAACAACTGGCATGTTCGGGGCAAAAGAGTTCCGTCTAATGAAAAATAGTGCTTTTCTCATTAATATTGGAAGAGGACCGATTGTGAAAGAGGATGAGCTGATTCATGCGTTAGAAAATCAGGAAGTTGCCGGTGCTGGACTTGATGTGTTTGAAACGGAACCCTTGCCGGAAGATAGCCCATTATGGACGATGGAAAATGTCATCGTAACACCGCACACAGCTGGAGCAACAGAACACTACACAGAGCGTGTTATTCGAGATATTTTTATTCCGAATTTAAGGCATTATCTTGAGTCTGGTGCACCAAATGTAAATATCGTAGATTATGATAAGGGGTATTAAAATATTGGTTCGGGAGTGGTAGTATGGGGTGGAAAAAGTGGATGTTCCTTACGGTTCCTCTATTATTGCTAGTAGTTGGTTTGATTATCTTAGTTAATTTACATAAACTTCTGGTGTTAGAACAGCAACCAAAAAAAGCAGACGCTATTTTAGTATTAAGCGGTGGAAAAGGTGAGCGAGAGGCGGAGGCAGCTAAACTTTACCATGAGGGGTGGAGTGATACCATTATCGTCACTGGTGCGCTCGTAGGTTGGGAAACTTACACATCGGAGATTATGACGGAGCATTTGATCGAATTAGATGTATCAACAGATGATATCCATTCCTTTAAAGAAGTAACAAGCACGAGAGAAGAAGCCGAACTATCCATCCCTTTGCTGCGTCAGTTGAACGTTGATACTTTGCTTCTTGTAACCAACAAATATCATTCAGCGCGAGCAAAATGGATCTTCCAAAAAACATTAAAAGATGAAAATGTCGAAGTCATTTCCGTCCCTGTTCGTGAAGATGTTTATGACAGGAATTGGTGGAAGGATCATGAAACAAGAAAGCAAGGAGCAAGCGAAGTACTAAAATTTATATGGGAACTTTTGCGACTATAACAAAAAAGGAAGTAGTTTACCAAACACTACTTCCTTTTCATATACTGTTCCATTGCTTCATCAGCCCTGCCAGCTACAACTAAACAGCAATATAACACGAATGTTATCGACGACATCACTCCACCGACAATCCACCACCACATATTGCATGACCCTTTCTTTCTTCGAAGTACAAGTATCATTTTTTACCAATAAGTTATAGGATATACCTTACTAATAAGAAGCATAATGTTTTCATCGACATGTATCTTACGTTATAATATGTTTCGACTATCGAAATAAAGGAGTCCTGCTTGTGAAGCAATCGCTAAAGAAAAAGGAGAAGATTTGGACGAAGGATTTTGCCCTGATCTGTATGGCAAATTTTTTTATCTTTTTAGGATTTCAGATGACATTGCCAACGATTCCACTGTTTGTCCAGCATTTAGGCGGAAGTGATGAGTTTATAGGAATTATTACAGGTATTTTTACTTTTTCAGCATTACTTTTACGACCGACTGCCGGACATGCGTTGGAAACTAGAGGAAGGCAGTTTGTCTATATGATTGGTCTGGGAATTTTCGTTATTTCCATTGGATCTTATGCGTTTATTACTAGTATTGTCTTTTTGTTTATTATGCGTTGTGTCCAAGGTTTAGGCTGGGGCTTCTCGACAACAGCTACTGGTACCATTGCGACAGATTTGATTCCAGAAAGCAGGCGAGGCGAAGGAATGGGTTATTTTGGTCTATCTGGTAATATTGCGCTTGCCTTCGGACCAGCATTAGGACTTACTTTATACGGTTATATTTCGTTTGCGACCTTGTTTTTAATTTGTTCAGCATTAGGATTAGTAGCACTTTTGTTGTCTAGCCAAATTAGATATAAACCTGTTGACCCAGAGGCGAAAAAGGTAGTTGCTCCACGGTTCGATGTATTGGAAAAGAGGGCATTGCGACCTTCGTTACTATTATTTTTTATTACGACATGTTTCGGTGGAATTGCTTCGTTTCTGCCGTTATATACGGAACAAGAAGGGGTTGCAGGAATCGAAGTTTATTTTTTAGTGTTTGCGATTTTCTTAATGATCACCAGAACATTTGCCGGACAATTGTATGACAAAAAAGGGCATATTGTCGTGTTCTTGCCAGGGACTTTTTTAATCTTAATCGCCATGGCGTTATTAGCATGGCTACCAAATTCTCTTGTTCTGTATACAGCAGCCGCCTTGTATGGATTAGGGTTTGGTACAGTACAGCCTGCACTTCAAGCATGGGCGCTAAATCAGGCGTCTGATAATCGAAAAGGAATGGCAAATGCGACTTTCTTTTCTTTCTTTGATTTAGGTGTCGGAGTTGGCGCGATTGGTTTTGGTTTTATTGCTTCCGGTTTTGGATATAGTTACATTTATATGGCAGGGGCATTCTCAGCTATGGTCTCGATTTTGTTATATGTATTTTTGCTGGTGAAAGACAGGAAGGTGAGAGCGAAAGAAGCAGTTTAATGAGATTAGTGAATCAAATATAGTCATTTAGGCTGTTGAGATGTATTTCTCAGCAGCTATTTTTGTGGAATAAATTATATTCATGATTCAATCGAAAAAATAAAATTGAAAGAAAAAGTGCATATCAATAAAATGAATAACATATAATGATATGTTTTTGATATCATTTTTTTCGTGTTACAGAAAATTACTCTGATTGATATAAAAAAATATAGTATAAATAAGTATAAGTTATCAAAATAACACCTGTTAATGGGTGTTTAGATTAATCGGTTATTTTTATCCTATATAAAACATATAAATATATCATTGACAGGAATAGTGTATTATGTATAATTAATGATAACGTTTACATCAAGTGTGTGATTAAAGATATAACAACTTTGGTGAGTTCAATACTATTACCATCAGATAAATGATAAGGAGGGAAATGGTTTTTATTTTCTTTTAAAATTCTAAAAAGTAAGGGGAGGTAACAATGAGCAATTCTATCTTTCATAAGTCAATGGTTGGTTTCTGTTTAGCGATAGTTTTGGTTTTGGCTGCTTGTTCCTCAGATGAAGAAAGCGGCGGGGATACTGGTGGTGAAAATACTGTCCAATTCTGGCATTCTATGACAGACACCTCTGGGGAAGCAGTAGAGTATGTGATAGAAGCGTTTGAAGAAGCAAATCCAGATATCAATATTGAAGCAACTTATGTAGCAAATCAGGGTGAGGGGCAAAATGAAAAATTATTAACAGCTATTGCCGGTGGAAACCCTCCTGATGTTGCCTATTTTGACAGATTTGAAGTAGCTGCATGGGCTGCACAAGGTTCTCTCGAGCCCTTAACAGAGATGGCAGAAGAAGATGGAATAAGTCAAGATAATTATTATGATTTTGCTTGGGAAGAGGTTAGTTATGAAGGAGATTTATATGGGATTCCAACGACGACGGATTCACGGTTGCTTTTCTATAATAAAGATCATTTCGAAGAAGTAGGTTTAGATCCAGAAAATCCTCCTGCAACAATTGAGGAGTTGGAAGAAGCAGCGGAGAAATTAACGATTAAAGATGGAAATCGCTTTGAAAGAATTGGTTTTATTCCTTGGTTTGGCCAAGGATGGTTCTATGGTTGGGGTTGGTCATTTGGTGGAGATTTCTATGATATAGAGACAGGAGAAGTAACCGCTGATGATCCTAAGAATGTGGAAGCGCTTGAGTGGATAACGGAGTTTGGCCAAGAATATGGCGTGGAAGATATTGCTGGTTTCACAGATTCTCAAGGTTCGGGTGCAATGGATCCATTTGTATCAGGTCAGATTAGTATGAAAATAGATGGTAACTTCGGTGTAGCAGCTTTAGAGAAATTTGCTCCTGACTTAAACTATGGTGTGTCGCCAATCCCAACTCCTACTGGTGATAATTTTAAAACTTGGTCTGGTGGCTGGTCTGTAGTTATCCCTAAAGGGGCTAACAATCAAGAGGGGGCATGGGAATTCTTGAAATTCTTTGGTAGTGAGGAAGGGCAGAGGATTTTTAGCGAAACAAGTAGAGACTTCTCGGTAATTGAATCAGTAAATGAATCATTAGGATATGACGAGGATCCAATATTTTCTGAATTCATTAATATATTGCCTGAATCTAATTCACGGCCAGTAATGACAGAAGGCTCACTGTATTGGAATGCACTAGCGGATGCAGTGGAGGCTTCCACTCGTGGGAATGGCACACCAAAAGAGAATTTAGAGAAAGTAACTCAGCAAGTTACAGAAGCTTTGGGAGAATAGTCAGTAAAGGAGAAGATAACACTTCTCCTTTACCTCTTAAAAGGGAGGTATCTAAATGAAGATAAAGGGAGACTCTGATCAGCCTTTAATACAGGAAAGCATGGAAGTTCCCATTAGGAAGAAGTCTAAAATAAGTGGCTCATCCGTTACGGGTTGGTTATTTGCTTCGCCATGGGTAATCGGTTTAATACTATTTTATGCGTTTCCACTCTTCTCTTCTATTTATTTTAGCTTTACTACATACAGTATATTAAGCCCAGGTGAATTCGTCGGTTTAGGAAATTATCAGCAATTAATGAGTGATGGTCTATTTTGGAAATCTATTTATAATACGGTTTATTTTGCCGTTTTCTTTGTTCCTTTAAGTATTATTATTGGGGTTGCGTTAGCGATGATGTTGAATATGAGAGTGAAAGGGATGGCCGTCTATCGTACTATTTTTTTTCTACCAACCTTAGTACCTCACGTCGCATTAGCGGTATTGTGGATGTGGCTACTAAATCCAGGCTTTGGACTAGTAAATGGTGTATTAGATGCAATTGGCATTACGGGTCCTAACTGGTTAGGAAGTGTGACATGGTCAAAGCCGTCCTTAATTTTAATGTCTTTATGGGCAATTGGACAGCCTGTGATTATTTATTTAGCAGGGCTCGGAGATATCCCGCAGGAATTATATGAAGCGGCTGATGTGGATGGTGCTAGCTGGCTGCAGAAAACGTTCAAAGTCACATTGCCATTATTAACCCCGGTAATTTTCTTCAATTTGGTAATGGGAGCTATTGGTGCGTTCCAGCAATTTACCTTGCCATACACGATGACGCAAGGGCAAGGAACGCCTGATAACTCACTAACCTTTTATGTCATGTATTTGTATGACAATGCCTTTAAGTATTTTAAAATGGGCTATGCCTCGGCGATGGCCTGGATTTTGTTTATCGTTATCATGCTTTTAACAGCAATTATTTTCCGTTCGTCCAAACGTTGGGTGCATTACCAAGGGAAATAAAAAAGGAGGTGGCTAGTGATGCAGCCAAAAGCCAAAAAGAATCTTTTGAGAATCTCTGCTCACTTTGGTTTATTAATTGCTTCGGCATTTTTCTTAGTACCGTTCCTGTGGATGGTGTCCACATCATTGAAGCCAGTTACACAAATCTTTACGTATCCACCTGATTTTATACCTAATCCATTTCAATGGAGTAACTATATGGAAGCAACAGAATATATTCCGTTCTTCACCTACTTATCTAACACAACCATTATTACAGTGTTCAGTACAATAGGGGTTATCATATCCTGTCCTCTCGTAGCATACAGCTTTGCTAAGCTAGAGTGGAAAGGTCGTAATACGATGTTTATTATCACTATAGCAGTGATGATGATTCCGATGCAGGTCACGATGATCCCGCTTTTTCTCTTATTTAATAAAATTGGTTGGGTAGGAACACCGTTACCATTAATTGTGCCCGCCTTTTTCGGTGTACCGTTCTCCATTTTTTTAATGAGACAATTTTTTATGGGATTACCCAACACATTACGTGATGCAGCAAAAATTGATGGGGCAAGTGAATTTAGAATTTATTGGCAAATCATGCTACCTCTAGCTAAGCCAGCTGTGTTGGCTATTGGGCTGTTCCAGTTTATGAATGTGTGGACTGACTTTATTGGACCACTACTATATCTTACAGATGAATCACAATATACGTTGTCACTAGGGTTACAGCAATTCCAAAGTCAAAAAGGTACGGAATGGGGCTTGATGATGGCTGTGTCCACTATGATGACATTACCAATTATTATTCTATTTTTCTTTATGCAGCGGACATTTATTCAAGGGATTACCTTTAGTGGTATCAAATAAATTAGTTTTCAATAGGAGGTTATCGAGATGGATTATTTAATTGGTATGCGTTTATCTCCGAATATTGGAGGAGAAGGTCTGGAATATGCTGCTAACTGGGGAGCGAGTATTGGTTTAGAAGTGATGGATGTTCCGGAATGGAATCAAGATATAAAAGAAACGCTTGATAATTATGGGCTTCAAGTAGGCTCCATTGATGGGCGAGGCGCAGTGGGAAACACAAAATTATTAAGTCTAGACAGTTATAAAAGGAAACAGGCGGTATCCGATTTAAAAGAACAGATGTCAGAGGTCGCTGCTTTAGGTGGAAAGGTGCTTTTTATGTGCTTGATTCCTGAGGAGAATAGTACGCCGAGGTCAAAAAGCTTTGAATTATGGAAAGAAACGTTCCCTGAAATTGTTGCACATGCAGAAAGAGAGGATCTCTATATTGCTTTAGAAGGGTATCCGGGTCCAGCTCCACACTATCCGACAATTGGTTGTACACCTGAGATGCTAAGGGTGATGTTTCGTTCGATTCCTTCAAAACATTTTGGTTTGAATTTTGATCCGTCTCATCTGGTGCGCTTAGGGATAGATTACATGAGGGTATTAACAGAATTCGGTGAACATATAAATTACTGCCACGGCAAAGATACAGAAATATTACAGCAAGAGTTATATGAATACGGAGTTTTACCAGCAACATTTGGAACAAATATTGACTTTTCGGAAGGGTCTTGGAGATATACGATACCAGGTCATGGAGAAGTAGACTGGGGGAAAGTGGCTATAGGTCTTGAAGCTATAGGTTATAAAGGGCCGATAAGTATCGAATTAGAAGATCACCGGTATTGGGGTTCTCTTGCATTAGAAAAGCAAGGCATTATCAAATCGAAGGAACATTTAGAGAGATATTTTAAATAAATGATGGCTATTAAATGAATGGACATAAAAGGAGCGTTATGATGACTAGTAAAGTGAAGATTGGAATTATTGGAAGCGGTGGAATTGCAACCGCTCATGCGAGAGCTTATTTAAGTTTTCCAGATGTAGAAATTATTGGTGTGGCAGATATTATACCAGGTAAGGCACAAAATTTTATTGATCAGCTTGGAATAGAAGGTGCAGTGGCATGTGATAGTGTAAGAGAATTATTAGCGTTAGATATTGAAGCTGTAAGCGTTTGTACGCCAAATGTAGCCCATCATTCTGCCTCAGTTGAAGCGTTGAATGCAGGTAAGCACGTATTAGTTGAAAAGCCACTAGCTGTAACATTAGATCAAGGTATTGATATGGTAAAAGCAGCAAAAGATAATGACAGAATTTTAAGTGTAGGGTTCCAACCAAGATATGATCCCAATATGATAGCGGTTAAAGAAATAATCGATTCTGGCAAACTAGGGGATATCTATTATATGCAAGCTGGTGGTGGTCGTCGTAGAGGAATGCCAGGCGGAACATTTATTAATAAAGAATTAGCTGGAGCAGGAGCAATGGCGGATATTGGTTGTTATTCATTAGATTTAGTCTTAAATGCATTAAATTATCCTAAGCCATTAACGGTATCGGCTTATACCTCTAATTTATTTGGAACGAATCCAGCTTATCACCCTGAAGCTGATAAGTTTGAAGTAGAAGACTTTGGTGTAGCGATGGTTCGGCTAGAAGGTGGTAAAGTATTGAATTTCAAAATCTCCTGGGCCATGCATATGGATTCTTTAGGACCAACCTTATTTCTTGGAACAGATGCCGGCTTGAAATTAACACCGGCCGGTAAGGGTCCGTGGAGTGGTGTTTGGGATGGTGGTATCGGATCCATTGAATTATTCCATGATCTTCATCATCATCATGTAGAGACATTCATTCCTGTAAAGGAGCATACTATTGATATTTTTAGAGAAAAGGTACGTGATTTCGTTACGGCAGTAAAAGAAGGAAAATCGGCACCGATTCCTGCTGAAGAGATCTTGATCAACCAAGCCATTATTGATGGCATCTTGCGATCGTCAGAATTAGGAAGAGAGGTAGAAATTCATATTCCAGAAATTTGATTAATTGACTAAAGGAGCGATAACATGGAACTAGATGGCCTAGCAGGAAAAGTATATAAAGTGACCGACTGGTTAATGATGATAGTTGTCACTAATTTGCTATGGTTTTTATTTAACATGCCTATCGCTTATTTAGCTTTTATGTTATTGGTCGTCGACGATCAAATAGAAGTATTGGCGTTTTGCGTATATATCCTTATTTTAGTTCCATTATTGTTTTTCCCATCCACTACAGCTATGTTTGCTGTACTACGACATAGGATCATGTTCGTAGACGATGATACGAGCATATTAAAGCTTTTTGTAACGAATTGGAAAGCTAATTATGTCAGAAGTATGCTAGGAGGAAGTATTTTTACCTTTCTTTGGATTATTTTAGTGGTTGATTATTTCTTCTTTGTAAATTATGTAAATGAAAGTTTTATGTATGTATTTATGTTGATCGTTTTTTTCCTAATCGTCATTACATTACATTTCTTTTCTGTGACTGTACATGTTCATACGAAGCTATTTCAAGCCATAAAAAATGCTATCATAATATGTTTTGTTAACCCATTGCTAACACTCATAATTGGTATTATAAGCTTAATTGTTATATATTGCAGCTTTCAAATAACTACATTTCTGATTCCGTTTTTCCTTGGATCACTCATAGCTTATATCGCGTTTTATGGTTTTTATCGCTTTTTTACTAAAATGGTGAAGACAATACCAATAACTTCTGAAAAGGTTAACTAGCTACTAGCTAGTTAACCTTTTGCTTATGGAAAAAAAGGAATAATTTATGACTGCCCTCTTTTTTTGTTATAATAATATATTAATGGAGTATACATCGTTGATCTTGAGGTGATAAAAATGAGAGCATTGTATGAGCAAGTGTATGAATCTCTGAAACAAGATATTCTTTCATTGAAATATAAAACTGGTGAAAAGATACCTTCTGAAAAAGAGATAGCAGAGGCGTTTTCAGTGAGTCGTATAACTAGTAAGAAGGCACTAGAAAAGTTGGTTCAAGAAGGTTTCGTATATCGACAAAGAGGAAAAGGGACATTTGTTTTGAATACGAGTCAAGTATCGGACCATATTGAAGAAAAAAATCAAACAAAGCCAGTATTTGGCTTGATTGTCCCCAATTTTGCTGACAGCTATGGTACAGGGATTATTGAGGCGATCGAGGAAGAGGCAGATGGCAAATGTTTCATTATGTTGAAGCGTTCACATGGTATACCAGAACGTGAAGAAAAAGCAATTAAAGAGTTATTGGCATTTGGTGTCGATGGACTGATTGTATTTCCCGCAAAATCTGAGCATTATAGTTTGGAAATTATGAAAATGATTGTGAATAAATTCCCATTTGTATTAATTGACCGTAGTTTTAAAGGTATTGCTGCTCCGTCTGTATCTTCGGATAATTTTAATGCTGCTAAGAAAGGGATTAAATATTTATTTGATATTGGTCATGAACATATAGGTATACTTATTCCAGAGGATTTTGAAATTACGACGATAGAAGAACGATTAAATGGTGTTGTAAGCGCCTTTGCGGAAAATGAGGTTAGTGTAAATAAAGCGTATTGGTGTGATACCATCAAAAGAGTTCCAACTACGGAAAAGAGAGATATTGAATTGATTAAACAATATTTAATAGAGAACCCTGATTTAACCGCATTAATGGCTTTAGAATATAAAATTGCCGTCTTAGCGAAGATTGCAGTGGAACAGCTGGATAAAAAAGTACCTGAAGATATCTCGATACTCTCCTTTGACAGCCCAGCGTTAGGCTCAATGGAGTGGAGTTTTACACACTTAAAGCAGAATGAAGGAGAAATTGGCAGGCGAGCTGTTCAAAAACTATTAAAAATGCAAGAGAATGGCTTAGAATCTGAGAAAGAAGAGATCAAAGCTACCTTCCATGAAGGAAATTCAACTCAGCCACATGTTAATGTCATCACTTCGGAGTTATAACTAATCAAAAAGCGAGAAGTGTGAGAGTAAGAAATGCGTACGATTTCTTACTCTCACAGTTTTTAATTTGTTAGAATAAAAGTATAAAGCTAAAGGAGTTTTTTAAATGGGAAAACTAAAAAGAGATCCTAACTCCGTAGATTTAGCTAACAAAATTATAGAACAGTATTAACCTGAAACGATTGATCCATCCAAAATAAATTTTTAAAAAGTTCAAAAATCACCAAAAGTAAATCCCGAAACAAAAGCCACCCATTACAAGGAGTGGCTTTTGTGAAGTTATTTATTGTATCTTTCTACGCGCTCATCTGAAATCACACCATCCCAGTTCAACCCAAATGTAAAGTCATAAGCATTTCCTGCCGAATCTACATGTACTTCCATGTCATGTGGCACATCTTCAAATTGTTCTTCCACCGTTTTCATGTCAGCTGGCATTTGAAAAGGTAACAGCCCTGAAGGTTCCACATCACCTGAAACAATTTCAAGCAAAGCCTGATCTTGTACGCCGAAATTAGTTAAAATCACATCTGCATGTTCTTCAAATTCTCCAATTACAAATGGGTTATTTGTTTGTACAGAGACAACCACTGGTTTGTCACCCATTTGTTCTTTTGTCTTTAGGACAAGGTCAAGGTCTTGGGTGTTAGCTGCTGTTACAGTTTTGTCTTGATACGTTCTATTTGTAAAGTCTTCTGTCGGATGACCTCCAGCAACACTTTCTGATCGTGCGTGTTCTGCTGTATATTCACTGTATTGTAAACTGATTGGTAAATAACCATTGCCACCGTCTTTACGATCTTCTACAGAATATCCTAAGCCACCGTCAGGGCTCATGATCCCTACAAGGGCAAAGTCTGCCTCTTCTGGATCTGTTGTCACATTGTAATACTGTTCCACTACATCCATATTAAATGGTACTTCATAGTAACCAGGAGTAACGCCACCACCGAAACGTGATTTAACAGGGGGATGCCAGCGCTCAGGTACATATGCGGTTAATCTGTCACTGTTTTCAGATTGGACTGGTAGAACATTTTCTTTGTTTTTTAGCATTACAATTGATTTAAGTTGTGCTTCAAATCCTGCTTGCATAAATTCTGGATTTCCGACAATTTCACCTGTTTCTTCTACATTAAGATAAGGATTTTCAAATAATCCCACTTGGAAGACATTCTTTAATAAGCGAATAGCAGATTCTTCGAAACGCTGGCGCATTAATACTTCACCATGCTCTTCTACGCCAAGCTCATAAGCTTTAAGGATGTCCTCTGATTCATCAACACCACCAAATTGGTCGACTCCATTCATGATAACTTTATAGAATCGTTCAGGAACCGATAAGTGCTCTACTCCCCATGAGCTTCCGTATCCGAATTTTTCCATATCCTCCAGTTCATATCCGATATCATCTGTAATACCCCAGTCGGTCGTGATAACGCCATCGAAGTTATATTTTTGGCGGAGGAGATCACTAATCATATATTTACTATAAGCATTCCCTACGTTTTCTCCATGTTTTGGATCTTGATTCCAAGAGATTGTATAATAAGGCATAATTGCAGAAACAGAGTCTGTTCCATCTCGTAAATCAAATGCTCCTTCTAAAAATGGAACAAGATGTTCATCAAAGTTGTTACCAGGATAGACGGCATATTTTCCAAATGGATAGTGTGCGTCACGCCCACCTTCACCGGATCCGCCGCCGGGCCAATGTTTTGCCATTGTGTTTACACTGTTGTAGCCCCATGCATTTTCAATCTCGTCTTGAGCTTTTGATGTTTGAAATCCGTCTGCATAGGCACGAGCTAAGTCTGCTGACAGCATTGGATCTTCACCAAATGTACCAGGGAATCGGTACCAGCGTGGATCTGTTGCGATATCTATTTGTGGTGAAAGAGCAGTGGAGATACCAAGTGCACGATATTCTTCAGATGCAATGTCACCAAATTTTTCAACGAGTTCGGGATCAAAAGTTGCCGCTAATCCAATAGACTCCGGCCACATGGATATGTCACCGCCAGCTCCTGCATTATACTCTGCACTTGCATCTGATCCATGACGTGGGTCTGAGCTATTGTTTAATGGAATACCTAATCCTAAGCCTTCTGCTAGTTCTTGTGCATTATTGTTCCACTGTGCGGCTGTTTCGGGACTTTCTACACTTGTGATGAGTACGTGTCGGAGGTTGTCATTCGTAATATAACTTGTCTGCCCTTCTGTAAGTTCTGCGGAGTTAATGCTTTGATGAGAACTGTATAACATCAAACCAGCAATCTGCTCTATGGACATTTTTGAGGCTAAATCTTCTGCGCGTTCTTCAACTGTTAGTCGCCAGTCTTCATAGGGATCAAGTTTGTTATTTTGATTAAGATCTTTGAAGGCATATCCGTGACGGATAATATGTTTCACACCGGAATTGGCTGAATAGCCTAATGTAGCTCCGTCTCTATTGGAAACATAGATATTATCACCTGATTCAGTAACGGACCATTTGCGACCGTTGTCTTTTGATAGACCATTGCCGACACCTTTACCATTGTTACTGTCACTTGCACCGAAAACAGGACCAGGCATCCCTAGAACTAATGCGGTGATCGATACAATCCCAATTGCCCTTTTCCATCCTTTTAGCATAGTTTTCCTCCTTGAAATTAGATAGTTAAGTGTGAAGCAGTGATAGGTGATTCTAAGGTGTGTGCTAGTTTGCTTTCATGAATCACTCCTTTGCGTAGATTATCATAAAGTTCCTCTAATATTGTAACCGCTTACTTAACTTATTGTATAATAGCTTTATGTTGGAGAAAGCGAGAAGTACTAGCACAATTTAAAGATTTTCTAGATTATTTTAATGTTAGGGTTGAAGCGTAAGCATGCTAGAAACTTAAAACTTAGTTTTTCTTTAGATTGCTAGTAAAGAGCGAAAAAAGGTCAGTAAAGCAACCTACATACAAAATAGGAAAATAATCAGTAAAATTTCTAATTCCTTCTCATCTCCAATATTTGAGTTTTGGGACAAAGTGTACGCTATTTTCACCATAGCTCGGATTAGATAGAACTAACTATTAACAAAAATATTTTGGAGACATAACTTTTCTAAAAATAGAGAAACGTTTTCATTTATGGTATGCTTTTATCTGAGGTGATAGTATGGCAACGATAAAAGATGTTGCGAAGCTAGCGGGTGTAGGAATTAGCACGGCTTCGCGAGTTATTAATAAATCTGGATATGTGAGTGAAAGTACAAAAATAAAAGTACAAGATGCTATTAATAAATTAGGATATGTTCCCAATGAAACGGCTAGAGCATTTGTGACACAAGATAGTAAAATTGTGGCGCTATTTTTACCGTCCATTCATCATGCATTTTTTTCAGAACTTGCTTATTATATTGAAGATGCACTAGATAAAAACGGTTACAAAATGCTTTTATGTAATTCTTCAGGCAACATTCAAAAAGAGTTGAGTTACATCAGTATGCTTAAACAGAACAAAGTTTCTGGTATTATCGGGATTTCTTATAACGAAATTGAAAGTGAAATTCATAATTCTATGCCGATTGTGTTGGTAGATCGCCATATTGGCGCAATTCCTTATGTATCCAGTGATAATTACGGTGGGGGAAAAATCGCTTTTCAAGTATTAAAGGACACGGGGTGTCAGCATCTTGCTTATATTGGATCTTATTCAAACAGCGTACTAACAGAGGTTGAGAAACGGCAAAAAGGGTTTGAAAGTGCAGCAAAAGAAGAGGGAATGGAGTATATTATTTATACTGAAGAAGACCCGATAAAAGACCAAACAGCATTTTTAAAGCGATTTCTATCTCAATATAAAAATGTAGATGGGGTTTTTGCTGAAAATGATCTTATGGCATTGGAGCTTTTTGAACTGGCAAAGGAACAAAATATTAAAGTTCCTGAAGAGCTGTCTATTATAGGGTATGATGGCATTCATGTTTATGAAGTGCTAAAATCAAAACTTTCATCGATTAGACAACCAGTAGAAGTAATGGGAAGAAGTTTGGTGGAATTATTAATCAAAAGAATAAAAGGTTCTTATGTAACGCCAGTAATACACCCGGTGGAATTTGTAAAAGGGGAAACAACGCGTTAATGGAAAAATATTAAAATACGGATTGACAATATGAAGGGGATTGTATATACTAGCCTCAAAGATGGAAACATTTCCACACAACACAAAAAAGGGGTTATCCCCTTTTAAAATTCACTATTGTGGAAACGTTTTCTTATATGAGGAGGAGAAGTTATGAAAAATATAATTAGTTTTCTAGTGATCCCGTTGATTTTCTTGGCATTAGTTGCTTGTTCTAATTCATCAAATAATACTTCGGAAAACAGTGATGCAGAAGAGGATGTCAAAGAGTTGGAAGTCTGGGTACATGTTCCTGCTGATGACCCTGAAGGAGAAAACTATGATGTGAGAGCGAAAGAATTCGAAGAAGCACATGAAAATGTAGACGTGACGGTAGAACATATCGTCAAAACAGGAGGAGGAAGCGGCTATAATGATCGGGTCAATGCAGCGATCACTACTGGAGAACTGCCAGATATTATCGCATTAGAGAGCGTGTATGTTGCTTCGTATACGGATTCTGATATTCTTTTACCGCTCAATGAATATTTAGATCAAGCAACATTAGATTCATACCTAGATACCATTATTTCAGCTGGTAGTGTAGGAGATAATATTTACGCCTTGCAATCATTTGATTTATCATCACCTGTTTACTATAACGTCGATTTATTCCAAGAAGCGGGCATTAAGGTGCCAGCAGATGAAAATGGCAATTGGACGTTGGATTTAGCTTGGAGTTATGAAGAATTTTTGGAGAATGCGAAAAAGCTTAAAGATCATATGGGACAAGAACCTGTCCATATGTTTACAGAAAATAACGGTTGGCATATGTATGCCCATTCTCCCATCATTTTTTCCAATGATGCGAGAATGGTCGGAGAAAATGGTCTCGATACAGAGGGATATTTAGATAACAATAATACAATGGAAGCATTACAATTCATAGACACATTATTTAGAGATGGCATTGTAGCTTCTACAACAAGAGAAGACGCTTTTGCATTAGAGGAAGCGGCGATTAGTTTTGAAGGACCATGGATGGTGGATGTATTTGAAAATGAATATCCAGATTTAAATTGGTCGATCATGCCTTATCCGTATGGGAAAGGTGGGCACCAATCAGCACCGCATGGCAGCTGGTATATCGCAGCAACGCAAAACACAGAGTATCCAGAACTATCAGCTGAGCTAGTAGCGCATTTAACCAACAAAGATAGTGCGATCAAAATGGAAGAAGCGGCTGGATTAATTCCAGGTCATAAAGAGCTACTAGATTCATCCGAAACATATAGCGATTACCCAAGAAAGCTTATGTTAGAACAGTTAGTCAATACGAACCATCTTAAGCCAAAATCCCCCATTTTCCCAGTGTTGGAAGATGCACTTGGTGACATTATGGAAGGAATTGCATTAGATAATGGATCACTCGAAAGTCTCATCAATGATGCGAAGGAAAAAGTAGATCGTGAGGCAGATAGGTTTAAGTAAGGATTAGAAATTAACAAGTGTACGCTAAGTCGTACACTTGCTATTCCATCAAAGGAGTATTTCTTATGCATAATATTAAGCAAAAGATAAAACAAAATAAAACGCTTGATTTTATTTTCAGTGGTAAGGTATTATTTTTGCTTCCGGCTTTTACATTAATTAGTATCTTTGTTATTTATCCACTAATTTTAGCCGTTGGTTATTCTTTTACTGATTATTATTTGCTGAAACCAAATGATATATCTTTTGTTGGATTTGATAACTACATGGAAATAGCTTATGACAAATATGCTAAAAAGGCTTTCTTTAATTCAGCGAAATACGTTATTTATATTGTGCCATTACAGGTTATTTTATCTTTATTTTTGGCCACGCTGATTGCGAAAAAGTCCAAAACGAATACACTTTTTCGAACAGCTTTCTTTTCACCGTATATTCTGTCTATTATCGTTGTTTCCTTATTATGGAAAAATATCTTAGATCCCAATTCAGGAATTGTAAATGAATTTTTGGCTTCATTAGGATTTGCAAAACAGGAGTTTTTCTCTGACCCAAATTTAGCACTTCCGACCATTTCCTTCATTATACTTTGGCAAGGGATCAGTTTTCAGATGTTAATTTTAATGGCTGCTCTTCAGGATATACCATCTTCTCTTTATGAAGCAGCTTCTATGGAAGGGGCAAATGCTTGGCAGAAATTCCAACATATTACGCTTCCTAGTATAAAAGGTCAGGTCGTATTTGTACTAATTGTTGTGACCACAGGAACTTTTAAAATCATCATTGAACCTTTAGTTATAACAAATGGCGGACCGCAGGGCAGTACATCAAGTATTCTTTTATATATGTTTGAACAAGGAACAAGGTATCGTCAAATAGGTTATGCCAGTGCCATCACCGTCATTTTTGCCATCATATTGATTATGATTGCCTTTGTCCAAAGAAAGCTAGTAAAGGAGGAAGGAAGGTGAAAGGGATTACGGTCATTCGTTTATTAAAATATATCGTATTAATCGCCTTTGCTATTTTGTTCTTATTTCCCACTGTTTGGATGTTTGTAAGCAGTACAAAAACGGTGGCGGAAATTTCAGCTGAGATAGGTTCGATACAGAGTTTTATACCGAACTTTAGTAATATGCAAAATTGGTTAGTTCCTTACCAAGAAATGTTTAGCCGATTTAATTTCTCGATCCATTTCTTTAACAGTGTTTTTTACACTTTTATTATTGTATTAGGAAGCTTATTAGTTAACTCGTTGGCAGGATATGCTTTAGCTGTATTTGATGTACCCTTTAAAAAATTTATTACAAGCGCATTAATTATTTTAATTATTTTCCCCTTTCAATCTGTATTCATTCAAATTTTTATCATTATCAATCAATGGAATTTGACGAATACAGTTTGGGGATTAGCGCTTCCTCATATTGGAAGTGCCTTTTATATTTATCTGTTTATGGTGTTTTTTCAAAAAATCCCTAATGAACTAAGGGAATCTGCCTATATAGATGGAGCATCTAATTGGAAGATATTTACCAAAATAGTGGTCCCAATCTCCAAACCTATTTTTATGACCATTGGTATATTGGTTTTTGTCGGCGCTTGGAATGATTATGTTTGGCCGCTAATGGTTTTTACAGAAGAGAGTAAATATCCATTATCAGTTGCGGTAAATATTATGAATGAAACGAAGCCAGCTTATTTAAACCAAGTCATGGCAGGATTAACTGTCACCACCATTCCGATTCTATTAATCTATATTTTGGGACAAAAATACATTACTCCTCAGAATTCTTCATCTGGGATTAAATAATGAGAGGTGAGTTATGAGTTTAATATATGATCTTTCTTTTCGTGAAGGAAAAGGTAATCAAACAATAGAAGCGATTCGCGGCAATATATTGCCGATTCATTATGTATTCAATCACGCAAAATATAAAGCAAGTTGTTCGCCTAATTGGGTGGAATCACCCGTGTCTGGATATGCAGTGGACTTTGATGGATATTCCACTTATATCAAAGATCAACCTTTAGAAGTAAATGGGTCTTTTTCTATATTTGCCTTTCTTGCACCTCGGTGTTTTGAAGCATGTCACGGGGACGTACCTACTACCATAATCGATCAGATTAATCAGTCGAGTCAACAAGGATTCGCTTTAAGTATTTTTCGACACGGAAAAGTGCAATTCGAATTAGGAGATGGAAAAAATATTTATACCTTTAGAACCGATAGTCAACTTGAATTGTTTACTAAATCTTTCCTAACGGTGACATTTAACCAAGAGGAACACTCCGTTACCATTTATATCAATGGAAAGAAGGAACTTGAAAGTACTAATATAAAATCTTTCCGTTCTGCTGATATCGCGTTATCCATCGGGTTAAATAATCACCCATTTGAGATTAGTGAGGTGTTTAAAGGGGGCATGTTTGCTGGCCTGATAGATTTTATAAAGGTATATGATCATGCACTGACAGATAAGGACATTCAAAAGGAATATGAGAAAATACGTGACAAGCGATTAGTGCCATTAGAAGATATCGATCTCGATGAACAAAAACTATTAGATGATGTGCATCGTCCTCAATATCATGCCATTCCTCCGCAACATTGGATGAATGAGCCACATGCCCCTTTTTACTATAAAGGGAAATATCACTTATTCTATCAGAAAAATGCATCTGGTCCTTATTTTTCCCATTTGCATTGGGGGCATTGGACGAGTGATGATTTAGTATTTTGGCAAAATGAAAAAACGGCTCTCTTTCCACAAAAGGGAGAATTGTCGCCATCAGGTGTATGGTCTGGTTCCGCTACCATAGGGCCCAATAACACGCCTTATCTATTCTATACCTTTGCTAATTTCAACAAAACATACAATCAAGGTGTAGCGATTGCTCGTCCTGAAAATATAGAAGATACTCATTTAGTCGATTGGAAAATGGAACCACAAGGAACCATTTTTCAAACCGATCAACAAGGAATCCCAGCACAGTTTCGAGATCCATTTGTTTGGAAAGATGAAACAGAAGAAAAATGGTATTTAATCATTGGAGGCGGTGTCAAAGATAAGGGGCCAACAGCTTGGGTATATACATCCACGGATTGTGAGCATTGGGATTTTAAAGGGGAATTATTTTCAGTAGATAGTAGCCTTTATCCATACCTTGGAACCAATTGGGAGCTCCCTGTTTTATTACCAGTACGTGATCAGCAAGGGCAAGTGAAGTATGCCTTTATTTTTATGAGTTTCTTTGATGATGAATCGAAATATGAAGTGGATACTTATTATTATTTAGGTGAATTCGATAAGCAAAAAGTCCAATTTATCCCAGATACAATAGAACCAGAATTAATGGATTACGGTCGATTTAAATTTAGCGGTCCTAGTGGATTTGTCGATCCTGTTACAAATAAAACGATTGTTTTCTCCATTCTTCAAGGAGATCGAGAGGAAGAAGAAGAATATGAAGCAGGCTGGGCTCATCATGCAGGCTTGCCCATTGAGTTATTCTTGGAGAATCAGGAATTACGTATCCAACCTTTAGAAAATTTAGTTTCATTAAGAGAAGAGTTGTTAATCCATGAAAGTAATAAATCTATTGAAGAAGTTAATCATCAAGTGAAAAATATTCGGGATAAAATGCTAGAGATCATGATTGAATTTGAAGAAACAGAGAATCTAGTTGGACTCGAGTTAAAGAAGGATCCCGCTAATCAAGAAAAAACAAAGCTGCTTTTTGACAAAGCAAACGATAGAGTTTGGTTGGATAGAACGGAAAGCAGAAAGGATAAGGAGGGTGATATTCAAGGCGGATCACTTGAACTGGATGAAGGTTTTAAAGCACATATTTATATTGATCATTCTGCGATGGAATGTTATTTGAATCAGAAAAAAATGATATCCAGCAGAGCCTATACCGTATCATCCAATAGTGATTACCTATCTATTGTTGGTAACACGGATATAAAAATTAAAACTATCAAAATTTTTAGACTTCAATCTATTTGGAAAACAGAAAGAGATGAGTGATTAAATATGACAATAAATACGAAAAATACAAACAAGACTTATCGACATCATTATCATCTAATGCCGGAATATGGCTGGATGAATGATCCTAACGGCTTTTCATTTTTTAACAATAGCTATCATCTATTTTATCAGTATTACCCATATGATACTGTTTGGGGGCCGATGCATTGGGCTCACGCCGTTAGTGATGATTTAATAAAATGGGATCATGAAAAAATCGCTTTAAGACCTGATAAAAGTTATGACAAAAATGGTATTTTCTCAGGATCAGGGCTTCAAGTAGGGAATGAACATTGGCTTTATTATACCGGACATAATGATTCATTCCTGGATTTTTTATATGATCAAAATTTGAAAAAGAAAGAGGAGGTGATAGAAAGCGAAGAAATTGTTTCTCCTATTAGACAGGTTCAATGTTTAGCGAAGTCAGCGGATGGTATAACATACGAAAAATATAAACATAATCCTGTCATTTCCTCCCAACAAGTTCCTTCCAACATAAGATTGGAAGATTTTCGAGATCCAAAAGTTTGGGAGCACCATGATCGATTTTATATGATAGTTGGTGCAAAGAGTCATGAGAATGTTGGACATGTTTTATTCTATTGTTCCAATGATGGCGTTACATGGGAATATTTAAATCAACTCTCACTAGGTCCAGGGTACGGAACAGCATGGGAATGCCCAGATTTATTTGAATTAAATGGAAAACAAGTATTGATTTTTTCACCTCAAGAAATTCCGCGTATCGGCTATCGTTATGAAAATATTCATTCCACGATGGCGTTAATCGGTGAGTTCGATTATGAGACAGGTGAATTCATAGTGGAAAACGAACAGGAACTGGATCAAGGTTTCGACTTTTACGCTCCGCAAACTACCTTGTCTGAAGAAGGAAAACGGGTGATGGTTGCTTGGATGAATATGTGGGACATGGAATATCCTTTACATGAACTAGGACATGGTTGGAATGGTTCCATGACACTGCCTCGAGAACTATTGCTAAAAGATGGAAGGATTATTCAAAAACCTTATCATACGATAGACAAGTTTAGAGAGGAAAAGATAGAGTGGAGTCATTTTAGTATAAAGGATTACTTTGAGAACGATAAATTGAACGGTAATTGTCAGAAAATAAATATTCAATTTTATATGCATGATAGTGATTATTTTAAAATGGAATTTTTTAAAGGGGACCGAGAAAAATTATTGTTAAGCTTTGATAAATCTAGAAATGAAATAGTCCTAGATCGTCGAAATGCTCAATTCCCTATTAAAAATATGGCGATTCATAATGATTTTACGAGAAGCCATTCTATAGATTTAAACCAAAAAGTTAAGCTAAACATTTTTTTAGATGTTTCTTCGATTGAAATTTTTGTTAATGATGGAGAACACGTTTTTACTTCGTTATTCTTTTCAAAAGAATTAGGAGAGCAAGTGTCGCTTCATTCAGAAGGCCATACACACATTGATGAATTGATTAAGTGGGAACTTAAATAGCCATAAAAAATTAAAGAGGGAGTAGAAAAGGTAAGCTTCCTCCTTATGAATAGGTTTAGTAATATGAAATTTTGAAAGTGGAGATGGGATTTAGAGGCTCAAAAGTATTCTGGCATGAAAGTTCAAGTAAATGGGTGATGTTACTAGCCGCAGAAAATGATGCACAAGAACAGTTTGTCACTAACTTGTGCTGTTTGGCGAAAAACATCCCCAACTTGAATTAAATCTTGCATCAGAAGCTAATATAAGAGTTAATGCGAATAAAACAAATTAGAAACGTAATTTGTGGATAACGAATAACAGTTAATAAAAAACTCACTTAAAATATTTTACACTCTCAAATAATCATTGTATGATCTAATAAAAAAGGATAAGTAGTATATAATTCATTATTTTTAAGGAGAAACATATATGACCATTAAGCTCAATGATGTTGCTAAAGTTGCGGGTGTATCGCCAACCACTGTATCACGTGTTATCAATAATCGTGGCTATTTAAGTGAGGAAACAAAACAAAAAGTTGAAAGCGCTATGAAGGAATTGAATTACTATCCAAATGATGTAGCAAGATCTTTATATAAAAAAAGAACCTATTTAGTAGGTTTGATCATTCCGGATATATCGAATCCTTTCTATAGTGAGTTAGCTTTATCTATAGAAGGAATTTGCTCAGAGATGGGTTATAGAGTTATTTTATGTAACAGTCTAGGGCAACCGGAAAAAGAAGAAGCGTATTCGATTATGCTAATAAGAAACCAAGTAGATGGTATAATTGTTTGTTCATATAATCGAGGTGTGGAGACGTATAAGAAGTCAAATCTTCCAATAGTAGCCATTGATCATTACCTTTCTGAGACGATACCAGTCGTGGGATCAGATAATTATGAAGGAGGTAAAATGGCAGTTCAACATTTAATAGAACGTGGGTGTAAATCTATTATTCATATTAATGGACCTACTGAACTGGAGACACCAACTCAGTTAAGAAGAAAAGCATACGAAGATTTAATTAAAAAACCTATAACATATGTAGTAAAAAGTCCCTTTGATGAAGAAGAGATCATCCAAACAATAAAAAAAATCTTTAACGAACATCCTGAAACAGATGGTATCTTTGCTAGTGATGACTTAATGGCAGCAAGCTGTCTACAAATTGCTAAGGAAATGAATATTTCAGTGCCCAAGCAGCTGAAAATTGTTGGTTATGATGGCACTTCCACTGTGAACAGGTTGTTACCACAATTGACTACGATTAAGCAGCCAATAGAAGACATTGCTTCAACAGCTGTAACGCAAATGATAGAGCTTATTAAGCATCCCGATAAAGAACTTCACAGGGAAACTTTTTTGTCACCTCATATCCTCATAAATAAAACGACATAAAGTCTCTTATAGTTTAAATATTAGTTTGTCTTTCCACATGTCAACCGCTTGACATGTGGAAGCGCTTACTATATTATTGGTTTTACATTACAGTAAGACCCTAATTGTTCCATTATGTCAACCGGTTGACATTATGGTTGGAGTTAATTTGTTAAAACAAAAAACACCAAGGAGGTGAATATTAAAAACAACATGGCTAACCAACAATTCGAATAAATTTTTGTTTTGGAAAGGAATTTTGTTGATGAATCATGCATTTAATGAAAAAGTTGTTTTTCGCTTGCTTTTCTTAATCGTAATAGGACTAATAATAACTAAACTAACCTATGTGGAGGCATTGGAAACAGAAAAAGCAGGGAGTACAAATGAAGATAAGGAGGTTACAATCATTAATGCAAACACAAATTTGTCTAATTGGATAGTACATGGAGCAGGTACACTTGAAGACACCGAACAAGGTTTAAAGCTCACGTCTGAACCAAATGAGAATATAATGGCTGTTTCGAGTGTTCAGTCGGAAGACTTTACTTATGAAGCAGATATAAAAATTTTGGACCAATCAGCAGATCCTACCTTGCTTTTGCGCTCTGGTGAAAATGGTTGGGATTCTTATATGGTTCAAATAGTACCAAACGCAGGGCTTATTCGGCTACGTGATGCTCGTGATAAAGATAGATTAAATGAAGAAGTTGACGTAAATATTCAGGAAGGTGAAATCTATCATTTAAAGGTAGAAGTAGTAGATGATAATATTAAGATATTTTGGGGAAATCAATATACACCAATTATAGATTCTAATGCTACGCTTTATCATCATGGATATCTGGGATTAAATGTTTGGAATGGTTCTGCATTATTTCAGAATGTAAAAGTGAGTGATCTTACTACAAATTTAGCTTCAACTTTAGTTGAGGAAGGAAATTGGGAACCAAACATAAAAGGTTTAAAAGGACGAGCAGATGTGAACGAATTAGCTAAAAAAGTATATGAAACAAAAGCAAGTGACTTTGTGTTAGAAGGTAATGTTTCATTTGATGACGAACAAGCGGAGGCAGGTCTAACATTTCATATGAATGAAGATGGAACGAATGGTTATCAGGCTGTACTTATGAAACATGGAGATGAAATGGAAGCACAGATACAAAAATCAGATGGTACGGTACTTGGGAAATCCACACGAAGTTTTAAATCACAAAATAATACCGAACACCATTTGGAAATAATAGTAAATAAAGAGCGGATAACGTTGCATATAGATGGCTATGCAGAGCCAGCAGTAGAAGTTACAGATAATAGTTACACGGATGGTCTAACAGGATTGACGGTTTTAAGAGGCACAGCTTATTTTCAAGATGTCTATGTAGTGCCAGCAAATGAATATTACAAAGAAAATTATAGACCGGATTATCATTATACGCCAGCTCGGGGATCTGCCAGCGATCCAAATGGACTTGTATATTTCGAAGGTGAGTACCATCTCTTCCACCAGGATGGTGGTAAATGGGCACATGCAGTTAGTGAGGATTTAGTTAATTGGAAGCATTTACCTATAGCTTTGCCGTGGAATGATTTTGGGCATGTATGGTCAGGATCCGCGGTTGCAGACTTAGATAATGATTCCGGACTCTTTACTGATTCTGGTGGCAAAGGATTGATAGCGTACTATACTTCTTTTAACCCTGATGCTCACAATGGAAATCAGAGAATTGGTCTTGCTTATAGTAAGGATAAAGGCCGTACATGGGAATATTCAACAGAACACCCGATTGTAATTGAAAATCCGGGAAAAAGCGACGAAGATCCAGGAGGATGGGATTTTCGTGATCCGAAAGTAGTGCGTGATGAAGCGAATGATCGTTGGATAATGGTTGTATCGGGCGGAGATCATATTCGAATCTTTACTTCTACAGATCTTATTCAGTGGGAGCATACAGATAACTTTGGTTATGGTGATTATATTCGTGGCGGGGTATGGGAATGTCCGGACTTTTTTGAACTACAAGTCGAAGGAACTGATGAAAAGAAATGGGTTCTCATGATCAGTACAGGAGCAAATCCGAGTACAGAAGGATCTGATGCAGAATATTTTATTGGAGAGCTAACACCTGATGGGAAATTCATCAATGACAATCCTGTTGGCGATGTATTGAAAACAGATTATGGTAAAGAATTCTATGCATCGATGTCGTTTGCAAATATGCGAGGTGATCGTCGTATAACCATGGCGTGGATGACAAATTGGGACTACCCATTTGATTTTCCAACAGAAGGCTGGCAAGGTCAACTTACTATTCCAAGAGAATTACGATTAGTACAAACTACTGAAGGGGTAAGGCTTGCTCAATCACCAGTTGAAGAATTAAAAACGATTCGTAAAACAGTTTTTGAAGCAGAGAATAAACGTATAAACCCTGATAATGCCTCCAACCTATTGAAAAAAGTAAATGAAGGGTCGTATGAAATCGAAGCAGAGATCGAAATACCTTCGAATAGTGACGTAACCGAGTTTGGTTTCCAAGTTCGAGAGGGAACAAAAGAAAAAACGATGATCGGTTATAACGTAATAGATAATCTAATGTTTATCGATCGGTCCAATTCAGGTTATACCGATTTCTCTAATCAATTTACTACCTTACATGAAGCTCCGTTGCTACCCGAAAATAAACGCATTAAATGGAATGTTTTTGTGGATAATGCGTCTATTGAAGTGTTTGCGAACGATGGAAAATCAGTATTTTCGGATGTCATCTTTCCTAAAGCAACGAGTAGAGGAGTTAACTTTTATACGGAAGACGACGCTGTTAAGATAGTGTCGCTTAAAGTCCATGCACTTAATGATATCTGGAATCGAGATATAAATGAAGAAGCTAGTATCGTGACGAATCCGAAAGAGATAGAGATGAATATTAGAGATACCCAATCAGTGGATGCAGCGATTGCTGGCAATAAAAAGAATGGAACGCAGCCAATAAGATGGAAGACATCAAATGCTGATATCGTAAAGATAGAATCTGCTAATAATCGTCACGCAGTAATCAAAGCAGTAGGTGATGGTGAAGCAACTATTACAGCATCAACGCCAGATAACAAAGTGTCTGAGAAGATTAATGTAAGCGTATACGATGGTCAGTTTCATACAAATCTTACAGGTTGGACCTCAGATATATCTGGTTCTACTTGGTTAACTACGGAAGATGGGATTCGAGGTTCGCATAACAGTGATGCTAATTACATGGCAGAAGAAAGTGGAGGGAATTTTATATACGAAGCAGACATGATGCTTGATGAATCTGGTGGAGCTGGATCCATACTGTTCCGTGCAAGTAAAGATGGAAGGAGTGGCTATTATTTTAACTTAGATCCTAATATGAAAGCTTTTCGTCTTTTTTATAAATTGGATGGACGTTTTGAAGAACATATGGTTATCAGGAAAGTTCCGGCATTTATTCAGCCTGGAAAAATATACAAAGTAAAAATTGAAGCAAATGGCCCACAGATTCGAATTAACGTAGATGGTGAGAACATAATAGATGTTAAAGATGGTAACTTTGCAGATGGACACTTTGGGTTAAATGTATTCGGAGGTCGAGCTACTTATCAAAATGTGAAAATTAGTAATGTGCAGGAAGCTGATTTAATGGAAACTTCCTTTATCAATCCTCATACCGGACGAACCATCTATGCAGCTAGTTCTAATAATGGTGAATTGGTTACAGGAGGAAAAGAAGATAAGCTGACAAATTGGACCTTAATTCCTACTGGAGACGAACAAGACTCCTATTCAATAAGGAATGAAGATGGTAAAACAATCGATTTAGATACGGACCAGAATAAAATTCAGCTATATGATTACCTCGGTTATGATAACCAACGTTGGATAATAAAAGAAAACGAGAATGCAACTGTATCAATAATATCTGTGTTTAATAGTCAAGCAATGGGAGTAACAGAAGCTGGTGAATTAACGTTACAGGAATATGATCCATCGCAATTATATCAGCAGTGGACATTATCTTCAGAAATAGATTAACTGGTAACGATAGGTTGAAAAGGGAGGTTGGTAGACTTCCCTTTTCTAAATTAATTGATCTCGGCGCTAAACTGTCCTATCCCCGATGATTGAAGTCGCACCTAGTAAAGATAAGGCTATACAGGGACCTTTCCCGTGATATAATCAGCAGTGAAATTAATTTATTTGTTAATTTAATAAAGCTTAAAATGTTCTATATGTATTTGGAGGAACGAATATGTTTTTTTCATTACGAAATAAGCTATTTCTAGTGTTTTCTTGTTTATTAACCATACCATTTCTTGTTTTGTCTTTGGTTATTCCTAGTTTATTTACTATTTATATAAAAGATCAAACGCAAGAATTAACAGTTGAGATGATGGACCAATTTTCACTTTATATTGACTCCATTACCAAGCAGGCTGAAGATGTAGGACAACAAGTGTTGGTTAATCCGATAACGCAGGAATGGTTACAATTAGAAACAAAACAAAAAGATGATGATACACTGACCACGGCTCGATTATTAGTAAGAAATGAATTGAACAGATTACTAAGTTCGATGATGGTCAATAACTCTAATGATATTTCAGTGTCCATCTTTACACATGACGGGGAAGGGATTTGGGGAGATTATGCTGATTTAGAAGATAACACTTGGTATAGTGAGTTTGTGAATCATAATAAGACATATACACGTTCACATAAAGACTTGAATCAACAGTCAGCTGTAATGCGAGATTTGCATATTAATAGTCACCTTATCCCTTTAGTAGATATGAATTCCTTAGGTGATAGTGGTGTTATTAAGGTTAATTTTTCAACAGAATTGATTGAAAATGCATTAGATAAGATAAAGATTGGCGAGCAAGGAAATACGTTTATCGTGAACGAAGAGGGAGAAAGTGTATTAACAGGAGAAATAAAAACACCTCGAGGGATTGTTACTAATTCTTTAGAAAAGATTAAAGACAGTCCAATTGAACAAGGATTGTTGGAAATAGAAGACGATAAGGAAAACTATTTATTGTTTTATCAGCAATTATCAGTAGGTGATTGGGTTTTAATGAGTGAAGTGACAGAAGAGGATTTGTTTGCACATCCTTATCAACTTCAGAAAAGTATGCTTTTACTTAGTTTTGGCGTGTTTTTAATTACCGTTATTGCTTCATTTGTCTTCTCATCTTCTATTACCAATCCGCTTCGAGAGCTAACGAAAGCAATGAGTTACTTAGAGAATGGGGATTTTAATAGTGCAAAGAAGATGATGCCAACAATTAAATCAGAAAATAATGAAATCCGTTATGTTTTACAGGTGTTTGCTCATACAATCGAACAGTTAAAGAGTTTAATTGATAATGAATATAAAGCTAATATTCGTCGACGTAATGCGGAGTATAAAGCTTTATTGTTGCAAATAAATCCTCATTTTTTAAATAATACCTTAGAAATTATGGGGGGATTGGCAGCTCAAGGTAAGAATAAAGAAGTGATGAATGTCAGTGTATATTTGGGGAAAATGTTGCGTTATTCGTTGGACACAAAATCTAATATTGTCACATTAGGTGAGGAGATTCAGTATATTCGTAACTATACAACTATTTTACAACTTCGATACGAAGAGGCACTCCATATATCTATTGATGAAGATCCAGAATCTAAAAATCTTCCAATTATTAAATTTATTATTCAACCACTAGTTGAAAACGCAGTAAAGTATAGCTTTATTGCCAAAAATCATGCAACAGTATATATAAAAATAAGTTATCTATCTAATCAATTAACAATCGTTATAGAAGATGATGGGATAGGAATGTCTAAAGATGTTATTCACCATTTATCAGATGATGACGATAACAAAGCCAAGCTAAATACACTGGAAAGCAGCGGAAACAGTATTGGTCTTAAAAATGTCTTAGATCGCCTACAGTTATATTATGGGGAACAATTCTCCTATCAGATAGAGTCAGAAATAGATAAAGGGACACGGATAACGTTAAATATAAACTATGAGGGGAGGGGAAAGGATGAAGAAAGTCATAATCGTTGATGATGAAGCGCAAGTACGAAAAGGACTACATTGGAAGGTTGATTGGGAAAAGGAAGGCTTTCAAATTGTAGCAGAAGCGGTAAATGGTAAAGAGGCGCTTGCGTTAATTGCTGAAAATGGAATTGATCTTGTACTAACGGATGTTAGAATGCCGGTAATGGACGGAATTGAATTAGCAAAGCAGTGCCAGGAAAATGAACGAAATATGAAGGTTATCGTATTATCAGGTTATTCCGATTTTGAATATGTAAAGAGTTCCATGAAAGAAGGGGTGAGAGATTATTTATTAAAACCAGTAGATCCGGACGAATTACAAGAAGTATTAAAACGAATGAGACAAGAAATAGACAATGACAAGAGTAAACAATTAGAATTAGAGAGAGTGCAAAGGCTAGCCCGTACTCAATTACAGGAAGTGCAAGAACGATATTTACTTTATTTAGTGAAAGAAGAATGGCTACAGCATAGTATTGTTAGAGATAGGTTAAAACAATTAAAATTACACAGTCTTCTCCGAGAAAACGTAAAAGTTCAGTTTATTACAGTAGAGGTACGGGATCTAATCGAGTATTCTGATCGTGCTAAACAATTACAAATGACTTTTCAGATGTTGTGTAAGGAAATTGCTGAAAATCAATCAGGTGTCTTTTCTTTTTATGACCCCAATTATACAAATATGATGCACTTTTTAAGAGTGACAGATGACTCCAGCAATCCGTCTAGTTTAGTTAAGTTAATTCAGCATCATGTAAAAGCTTTACTTAAGCTAGAAGCGGTGATTGGTATCGGCGATATTGTGACAGGATTAACCAAATTTAAAATGGGATATATTTCTAGCTTGCTGTCTTGGAGTCAAAGTCAATTAGGCACACATTCGCAAGTTATTGATGAAACAGTGAAAAAAGAAGGAATTACCGATTTCTCACCAGAGTTAGAAAAAAGAATAACCAATGCTATTGAACAAACCAACCTGGTACGGTTTAAGTCAGAACTTGAATTGCTGCTAGGTGAAACAAATAAGCAATCTGTGTTATCTTTCTCCATCATAGCAAACAGAATATTATTTTCTTTAGGCGCAATTGCTAAAAAATATGATATGGAAACGACACAAACACAAAGATTTATTTGGGAAAGCCAACAAGCAATTTGGGAGCTTAATTCTCAAAAGAAAGTGATGGATCATCTTATTCAGCTTGCAAGTATAATCATTGAACGGGTAAGTACTACACGTATAACCGATGGAAAGCTCATTGTTGATGGTGTAAAACGATACTTGGATCAGCATTATGGAAGTGATATTTCTTTAACAACCTTATCTGAATTATTTCATATTAATAGTGCTTATCTATCAGAAATTTTTAAGCTTCAAGTTGGACAAAATTTTAGTGAATATCTTGTGGAGAGGCGGATGAAGGAAGCAAAAAAATTTCTAAAAGATCAACATTTAAAGATTATTGATGTAGCTAATTTAGTCGGTTTTTCTAGTTCCGCTTATTTCAGTACTGTTTTTAAGAAACATGTCGGTCAAACACCAGCAGCATACCGTAAGTCTCTTACAAAGGACGTATGTATATGAAAAAAGTAATTTATTCTTTATTCTTCATTTTATTCATTAGCATTGTCATTAGTTCTTTAATAATGGTGGTAACACCGGTAATGCTTGATCAAGATCGTCATCGTGCTAAAGAGGTAATGAATGAAGAAGACAAGGTACACCTGACATTCTGGCGTAATTTTGGTAACTCTGCTGAAAATGAAGCCTACAATAAGTTAATTAGTGACTTTGAAATGGCGCATCCCAACATAAATATTAATATGGAAGAAATTGAATATAATAACTATGAAGTGAAATTGCGAACGGAAATCGTAACTGGAACTGGTCCTGATATTATGGCTATTGACAGCCCTAATTTAGCATTGTACGCGAATGCTGGGATTTTGCTATCATTAGATCCTTTTGTGAAAGAAGATGTAGATATAAGAGATGACTTTCCGGAGTCCATCATAGAAGGTTTAACATACCAAAATGAAATCTATTTAATGCCAATTGTAGAATCTAGTATTGCATTATACTATAATAGGCATATTTTTGAAGAAGCTGGTGTGCCTTTTCCAGACGAAAGTCCTGTAAAGCCTATGACCTGGGAAGAGACTATTGAAATAGCTAAAGCTGTACAAAACAAAGAGCAAGGTGTATATGGGATTGATCCAGCTCAAGGTTTCGGTAATGGTGAATCTCCAGCCTATTTTAAGTTGCCATTCCTATGGCAGTTCGGTGCTAGTGTAGTAAGCTCTGATGGTTCCACAGCGAGTGGTTATCTGGATTCAGATGAAGCTCTAACAGCTCTTCAGTTTTATCAAGACTTGTATCATAAAGAAGGAGTCGCAGCGCTCGAGTTACCAGAGAAAGCGTTTGAAAACGATCAATTAGCAATGACAGTTCTAGGTTCGTGGGCAGTAAGTGAATTGGATAAAAATGGATTTATATTAGGCGAAGATTTCGGAATTGCCCCGCTCCCGAAAGCAGATAAACAGGTAGTTCCAAATGGAAGCTGGGCGTTAGGAATCTCATCTGAAACAGAATATCCTGAAGAAGCTTGGAAGTTTATTCGTTATGTAACGAGCTATGAAGGAATGAAAAAGTATGTAACCATAACTAGGGATATTCCAGCAAGATATTCAGTTGCAGAGGATTTGCCTATATTTAACGAATATCCTTACAATATATTTTTGCATCAAGCATACTATTATTCTAGAAATCGGCCTGTAACCCCTGCCTATCCCGAGATCAGCACAGCTGTAAAGAAATTATTTGAAGACATTGGTATTGCTAAAAAAGATGTTAGATCGTCTGTTGATGATGCGGTTGAAACAATTAATAAGCGGTTAAAGGAAATAGAGTGATCATATATGGTGACCCCCTCCTTCAATACATTTCCAAAAATGTTATAGGATATTTTCCGAAAATATTATAAACGTAAAACTGCTAATTTTGCTAAAGTGAAAGTAGTGATAAGCTTAATAGCACTTAAATGAAGGGGCGAGTCAACATGCTTGAAAAGAGATGGTATATGCGGTTGGGGAATTTAGGATTTAATTTGATTCTGTTGAATATTTTATGGATTATGTTTTCTTTGTTAGGCCTCATTGTGTTGGGCTTCTTTCCGGCCACAGTAGCATTATTTGCTGTTATTAGAAAACTTATAATGGTAGATGAGGATATGCCAGTCTGGACAGAATTTATCGAACAGTTCAAATCCGAATTCATAAAGTCAAATCTTCTGGGATATACTGTTACATTCATCGGAGTATTTTTATTTCTAGATTTTAAAATTATCCAACATCTAAGTAACGATTATGTACAAATTATGCTGTTTAATTTGACTTTAGTTATTGGGATATTCTATGCGATAAGTATATTGTACATTTTTCCGTTATATGTTCATTTTGATTTTTCGTTGATACAGTATTTTCGATATGCATGCATACTGACAATAGCTCGTCCCTTTCACACGATTATGTTGATCGCCATTCTAGGTGTTATATTATGTATATATATGTTTATTCCAGCGTTAATTCTCCTCTTTGGAACCAGTTTGTTTTGCTTTGTCGTCATGAAAATAGCGACATTATCTTTTCCGAGAAAACAAGGATTTACAGAGTCCTATTAAAAGTATTCACAATCACTAGTCCACACTAGTGTTTTTTTTTATTATGACAAGAAGTATTAAAGCAGTGCATTTTGCTCGGAAAAGTTAGCTGAAGGGCAAACCTCACAAAAGGGGGGCAGCCGGAGTGGTGGTCAAGCTGTTCAAATATTTCATCATTACTACCAAAGTACTCGATAGCTACTTAGCATTTAAGGTGGGGGTTGCCGGCTTTTTACCCGGTGATTATATTCTCACTTTATGAAATTTTTTCTCCAAATATTTTGAAGCTCAGCAACCTAAAATATTGAAATAAAACGGTTTCATCATTTGGTATATTAAACACATGCAAGTGGCAACTGCTAATGTAACTTATTGTATTCTAAAGAAATCTTTTGAGCGAAGGAGGAATTCTAATGGCGCAAGGCTGGGGTACATCACCTAGGTCAGATACACTGACCAAGCAGATATATGAAGGGAAGAGAAAGAAAAGTTCATTAGAATATATCAAAAAAAATTATATATTGTACTTGTTCTTATTACCTGCTGTTGTCTTAGTTTTTATTTTTAATTATATTCCGATGTACGGTGTGACGATAGCATTTAAAGATTTTAGCCCTTTAAAGGGGATAATGGGAAGCGAATGGGTAGGTTTTCAACATTTTATCAAGTTTTTGGAGTCACCAAATTTTCATCAAATCTTTATGAATACGATAAAGCTTAGTACATTCGAATTGCTAATTGGCTTCCCAGTGCCTGTCATATTAGCTCTTATGTTAAATCAAGTGCGAAGATCGAAAATTAAAAAGAATATTCAACTTGTGCTCTACGCACCACATTTTATATCCGTTGTAGTTATCGCAGGGATGGCTTTTATCTTTCTATCCCCTGCAGGTCCGTTAAATGCATTATTGGCATTGGTGATAGATCGCCCGATTTCTTTTATGTCTGAGCCAGAGTATTTTCGTACCATTTTTATCGCATCTGGAATATGGCAGTCTGCGGGATTTGCATCGATTATTTATGTAGCAGCTTTATCGAATGTAGATCCACAATTACATGATGCTGCTACTATTGATGGTGCTTCATTACTTCAACGTATTAGACATATTGATTTGCAAACATTGAAACCAACGATGGCGGTGCTATTCATTTTAGCTGTTGGAGGAATTATGACGATTGGTTTCGAGAAGGCATACTTACTTCAGACTTCGATGAATTTACCTGCATCAGAAATTATTGATACGTATGTCTATAAACGAGGACTGCAAGCTGCTGATTGGTCATTTGGTGCAGCAATTGGTTTATTCAATTCCATCATTAGCTTGGTTCTCTTAGTGACAGTTAATGCAGTTGTAAAAAAAGCAAATGGCGAAACCCTTTATTAGAGAGGAGGTAGTGGAAATGAATAACAATCTCATTAATAACTCCAAAACAGATAAAGTTCTGCTCTTTTTTAATAAGATTTTTTTGGTTGTAGTAGTACTAATTGTTACATTACCTCTTTTGTATGTACTATTAGGTTCCTTCCTACAGCCAGATGTTCTTTTAACGAAAGGACTTTCATTCGATCCAAAACACTGGACAGTTGATGGGTATGTTCGAATTTTTAATGATGGATCGATCATGAGAGGATTTCTAAATTCTATTTTATATTCTACCGGATTTACGCTTGTTTCAGTTGGTTTTACTATCCTAGCGGGTTACTCATTGTCTATTGATAATCTGGTGGGAAAGAAAATAATTATGCTTTATTTTCTGTTTACCATGTTCTTTAATGGCGGAATGGTTCCCACCTATTTACTAGTAAAAGATTTGGGGTTACTTAACAGTCCATGGGCAATTATTTTACCGGGAGCTATTACTGTTTGGAATATAATCTTGGCAAGGACATTCTTTAAAGGCTTGCCTAATGAATTGAAAGAGGCTGCGAGAATCGATGGTGCATCAGATGCCAAGATTTTCATTAGTATTATATTACCATTAGCTAAACCGATTGTCTTTGTTCTTGCACTTTACTCCTTTATCGGACAATGGAATGCCTACTTTGATGCCATGATTTACTTAGAGGATAAAAGTCTGTATCCACTACAGTTAGTTTTGCGAGACATTTTAATTCAGAACGAAGTAGAGCCAGGCATGATAGGTGACCAACTGGCTAGAGCAGAATTACAAAGAATTTCAGAAATGATTAAGTATTCTGCCATTGTGATAGCAAGCCTACCATTGATGATCATGTACCCTTTCTTCCAGAAGTATTTTGAAAAAGGTGTCATGGTAGGATCATTAAAATAAAAAAAGTGAGGGATCAATTGATGAAAAATATGTATCGATGTTTATTAACAGGTATGCTGGCCAGCATTTTATTAATTGCTGGATGTAGTAGTAATAGTGAAAATGCTTCATCAGAAAACTATGAGTTAAGTGATATCACTTTTCCTTTAGAGGAGGAAGTAACATTAAAATTTATGACAGAAAGTTCACCAATGGCTCCTGAAGACCCAAATGATAAATTGATTTTACAACGTTTAGAGGAAGAAACAGGCGTTCACATAGAGTGGAAAAATTACACCGGTGAATCCTTTGCTGAAAAAAGAAATTTAGCAGTAGCAAGCGGTGAATTACCAGATGCAATTATGAATGCAGGCTACAGTGATTATGAATTACTGGACTTAGCGAATGATGAAGCAATTATACCGGTGGAAGATTTAATCGACCAATATATGCCAAATTTACAGGCGGTATTAGAGCAAGCACCTGAATATCGTGCGATGATGACAGCACCTGATGGTCATATTTATGCTTTTCCTTGGATTGAAGAATTAGGAGCAGGTAAGGAAAGTATTCATTCACTCGATGCTACAGGTTGGATTAATGTTGAATGGTTAGAAGAGCTTGGTTTAGATATGCCTTCAACAACTGAAGAGCTCAAAGAGGCCCTGGTTGCATTTAAAGAAAATGATATGGCTGGCGATGGGCAAACTATTCCAATGTCCTTCATGATTAACCATGGTGGGGAAGATCTTTCATTTTTATTTTCACCGTTTGGAGAGGGTGAAAACTGGGATCATACTGTTGTAAGTAATGATGAGGAGGTTATATTCACTACTGCACAAGAAGGATACAAGGAAGCAATTAATTATCTACATGAATTATATGAATTAGACTTAATGGATGTAGAAGCTTTTGAACAAGACTGGAATTCCTATCTAGCGAAGGGGAAAGAAGAAAGGTATGGATTATATTTTACTTGGGATAAGGCAAATATAACTGGTCAGAATGATAAATATCAATTGTTGCCACCGTTAGAAGGTCCTGGTGGGCGTAAACATGTTGCTCGCTCGAATGGAATGGGCTTTGATCGTGCACGAATGGTTATTACTAGTGCAAATGAAAATCTAGAATTAACTGCGAAATGGATTGATCAATTATATGATCCTCATCAGTCTGTGCAAAATAACTGGGGGACATATGGTGATGAAGAGAAACAAAATATCTTTGAATATGTTGAAAGTGAAAATATGCTAAAACACTTACCTCTAGAAGGAACTGCGCCAGTAGAATTGCGTGAAGAAACTTCGATTGGCGGCCCATTAGCGATTCTAGATGAATATTATGGTGATGTCACAACAATGCCGGATGATGCTGCGTGGAGATTAGATCTACTTCATGAAGAGTTGGTTCCCTATATGAATAATGACAATATTTATCCAAAAGTATTTATGACATTAGAAGAGTTAGATGAACTTTCTACTATTGAAGCAGATTTATTTCCATATGTTGAAAGAAAAAAGGCAGAATGGATCTCAAACGGTAATGTTGAAGATGAATGGGAGGAGTATCTTACAGAATTAGACCGTCTTGGTTATCAGGATTGGTTAGAAATCAAACAGACAGCCTATGATAGAAATTTGGAGGAGCAATAATTATGTCCCAACTAGAAAAGTATCGACCACATTTACATTTTTCACCACAAAAAAATTGGATGAATGATCCGAATGGTTTAGTTTACTTTAAAGAAGAATATCATCTATTTTTTCAATACAATCCAAATGACAGCAAATGGGGTCCCATGCACTGGGGCCATGCTGTCAGTAAAGACTTGATTGCATGGAAAGAATTACCGATAGCCTTATATCCGGATGAATATGGCACTATTTTTTCAGGGAGTGCTGTCGTTGATTGGCATAATACTACAGGATTCTTTCCTGATGAGCCTGGTCTTGTCGCGATTTTTACACATCATTTAGAGAACGGAGCAGACAAGCCGCCAAAACAATCACAAAGTTTAGCATATAGTTACGATAATGGTAGGACATGGATCAAGTATCGAAATAATCCCGTGTTAGAGCATGAATCAAAAATTGATTTCAGAGACCCTAAAGTATTTTGGTATCACCCCTCCAATAAATGGATAATGATGTTGGCAACTGGTCAAACGATATCTATTTATTCTTCTCCTAATTTAATAAAATGGTATTTTGAAAGTGAGTTCGGTGACAACATGGGATCACATGACGGGGTTTGGGAGTGTCCGGACTTGTTCGAACTACAAGTAGAAAACAGGGAGGAATCTAAATGGGTGCTTTTTGTGAGTATTGGAGATAATCCTAATTCAGATAAAGGCTCACGTACACAATACTTTGTCGGGTCATTTAATGGTTCTGTATTTAAGGCTGAACAGGAAAAGACAAATTGGTTAGATTATGGAAAAGACAATTATGCGGGTGTGAGCTTTTCTGATATACCTGAAGAAGATGGGAGACGTATTTATTTAGGATGGATGAGTAACTGGCGTTATGCTAATGACGTACCAACATATGGTTGGAGAAGTCAAATGACATTACCTAGGGAACTAGGGCTTCGTAAACTAAAGGATTCCTATTCCATCGTACAGAAACCTGTACAAGAATTGGATTATTATTTTACTAGCAAAGAAGTAATCCATAACAAATGGATAGGTAAGGAATTACAATTTGATTTCGAGGAACCGTATGGAATGATAACGCTCAATATCGAAAGTATGGATGCTACAAAATATAGAGTGGATATTCATCATACAAAATCGAATGTAACATCAGTCATCATTGATGCACAAAAACAATTATTAATTCTAGATCGTCATAATTCGGGAGTTACTTCTTTCTCTGATAATTTCTCTATTCAACAAGAAATAAAATTACCTGATACCCAAAAAATTGAATTAAGCATTGTCATTGATTCTTCTTCAATTGAGATCTTTGGTAACAGGGGAGTGTTTGCTATAACAAGTCTAGTATATCCAGATAAAGCATGTGAAGTAATTTCACTTCGTGCTTTAGGTGGTGAGATTAAGATTGAAGAGGGGTATCTTTTAAAACCTAGTACTTAAATCTTATTAAAATGTATTAAAAGAAGCCAGAAGACCTTCTGGATTTTTTCTAAGGAAAGAAAGTATATAATCCTCGGTATCAACGCATTTGTTATCAAAGTAGCCATTTTGAAATAAAACGTATAGGAAACCATCGCTGCGGCTGTCCACTTCCCTTTCCACGGGATTTTCGACTAAGCTAAAAAACCCGCTTGAAAAAGTGGATCTTAGTCTAAAATCATCCCGTAGGAGTGGAAGCGGACGGCCTTCGCTATGGAGCTATTCTACAACGTTAGTG
>NZ_JAGFVL010000008.1 GCF_017599345.1 Gracilibacillus suaedae | reverse complement strand
GGACAAAAAGAGAGGAAATATGCAAGAAGTGTCTTCGAGAAGCGCCCTCGAGGACAAAAAGAGGGAAAATCAACAAGAAGTGTCTTCGAGAAGCGTTCTCGAGGACAAAAAGAGGGGAAAACAGCAAAAAGTGTCTTCGAGAAACTTTAGCTCGCCTGACTGTCAAAAACTAGTAGACTTCCTGCGAGCACCCTTACTACCGACAACCTATCCCCACTATAAATACACCATTCCAATTGTATTATTTTCAATTGTAAATATTTATCGTTATAATTAGTATTACTAAATAAAAGAAAGGAAGATACGAATGGATGGCCTTGAACCAGGAAGAACAATCCAAATACAGAGCTATAAACATAATGGTCAGCTCCATCGTGTCTGGGATACAACAACGGTATTAAAAGGAACAAGCAATCGCGTGATTGGTGCAAATGATAAAACATTAGTTACAGAAAGTGATGGTCGCACATGGATAACGAGAGAGCCGGCTATTTGTTTTTTTCATGCGAAGTATTGGTTCAATGTAATCGGAATGTTACGCGATGATGGCATATATTATTACTGTAACATTAGCTCGCCATTTGTATTCGAGGACCGGGCCGTGAAATATATAGATTATGACTTAGACGTAAAAGTATTTCCAGATATGACATATACGCTATTGGATGAGGATGAATATGAGTTGCATAAAAGTCAAATGAATTATCCAAAAGTTTTGGATAAAATATTATGGAACAATGTCGATCATCTTCTGCACTGGGTAAGACAGCGAAAGGGACCATTTTCACCAGAGTTCGTGGACCAATGGTATGAATTATATTTAACCTATCGCTAATCGCAACATCGGAAGAGGTGAAACAGGTTTGGACAGTATAAAAAGGTATATGCAATTTGTCTTCCCCTATAAGTGGAAGATTTTAGTTACGGTGTTAATAGGGATCGTGAAATTCGGTATCCCTCTTTTAATGCCTTTAATTGTGAAGTATGTAATCGATGATATTATTGGCGCTGACGGATTAACGTCCGATCAAAAATTATCGCAATTATTTTGGTTAATGGGAATCGCTGCAATTTTATTTGTCTTTCTTCGTCCGCCAATTGAATACTATCGTCAGTATTTGGCACAATGGACAGGAAACAAAATTTTATATGATATCCGTGAGAAGTTATTTGATCATATCCAACGTTTAAGCTTACAGTTTTATTCACGTACGAAAACTGGCGAAATTATTTCCAGGGTAATACATGATGTCGAGCAAACCAAGAATTTTGTCATGACAGGTTTAATGAATATTTGGCTTGATATGATAACGATCCTGATTGCGATTGGGATTATGTTATTCATGGATGTATGGTTGACAATTGTAGCGATTGCGTTATTCCCACTCTATGCCATATCCGTGAAGATCTTTTATGGCAAATTACGCAGTCTGACGAAACAGAGGTCCCAAGCATTAGCTGAAGTACAAGGCCACCTGCATGAACGTGTTCAAGGAATACCTGTCACACGGAGTTTTGCATTGGAAGACTATGAGGAAAAAGAATTCGATAAACAAAATCAGAATTTCCTAGACCGTGCAATTGATCATACGGCATGGAATGCGAAAACTTTTGCAGTTATGAATACCATTACCGATTTGGCACCATTATTAGTCATTGGGTTTGCCGGATATTTTGCGATTACATCTGACCTATCAGTAGGTACAATCGCGGCATTCGTTGGTTATATGGATCGTGTCTATAGTCCATTGCGAAGATTAATTAGTTCGTCAACCGTACTAGTACAATCAATCGCGTCAATGGATCGTGTTTTTGAATTTATTGATGAAAAATATGATATTAAAGATAAACCGAATGCAAAACCATTGAATAAAGTCGATGGAAAAGTCGAGTTTGACCATGTATCTTTCCGCTATGAAGAAGAGGAAGAGAAGGTATTACGGGATATTTCTCTAGATGTTAAGCAGGGAGAGACAGTCGCTTTAGTTGGTATGAGTGGCGGCGGAAAGTCAACGATTATCAGCTTGATTCCACGTTTTTACGATGTAACAGGTGGCCGGATTCTTATTGACGGTCATGATATTCGTGATGTGCAAGCACGCTCATTAAGGGATAAAATTGGTATGGTGTTACAGGATAATATTTTGTTTAGTGAGTCGATTGCGATGAACATTCGCATGGGTAAACCTGATGCAACTGATGAGGAAGTAATAGCGGCTGCCAAAGCTGCCAATGCCCACCATTTTATCAGCGACTTGGCGAATGGGTATGATACGTTGGTCGGTGAACGAGGGGTAAAACTGTCAGGTGGACAAAAGCAACGAATTGCTATTGCCCGTGTATTCTTAAAAAACCCGCCATTATTGATTTTAGATGAAGCAACATCAGCACTTGATTTAGAAAGTGAGCACTTAATTCAGGAAGCATTGGAAAAACTAGCTTCAGACCGAACTACTTTTATCGTCGCCCACCGATTATCGACAATTACCCATGCTGATCGAATCGTTTTAATTGAAAATGGCGAAATTGTTGAAGAAGGGACACACCAGCAGTTAATGCAACAGCAGGGCCATTATTATAATTTATATCAAGTACAAGAATTAGATAATGACTAGAACCATCCGTAACTAGCGGATGGTTTTTTCTATGGATATGGAAGGATTTTTCTGTTCTTTTTCTTAAAGTTGAAGTCGAGGTGCTCGTGAAATCTTTGATAACTATTCAAAATTCGCTGGAGATGAAGAATTTCTTTATGATATTCCATCAGTCGCGATGCCAGCGGTAATAGAGAGAGCCTATCTTTATCATCTTGTTCGTATACATGTATAAGTGTTTCGACAAGATGTGGAATATCAGGATCAGTAATTTCTTCTATCGATTTCGTAGGGTTTTTTTTGATTTTGCCCATTGCACTTAATAACAAGCGTTCATGTGAATAGATAATTTTATCTAATTCATCAACTAACACATTTTGAAATTCTTTGGGGATATTTTCAACTTTATCATCGTATTGATGGAATGCGTTTAAAGTAGCTAATGACTTTTTTGATGTGTTAATCATTTGTCTAAAAATAATTAATTTGCGCATTCTCGGCATTCTTGTTTTTCTGAAATACATTCTTTCTTCACTAAACAATAAGTATGTATGATCGATATGACGTATTTCTGTTTCAATCCGAACAATCTCAGTACGTAAAGCAGGATCATCTGATAAATGTCTGGTAGAAATCCGTAGCCATTGTAGAATATCAGAGGTGATCTGATCGATCGACTTGAATAAACGTAATTCATATTTTGGTGGTAGAAATAACATATTGACAATAAACGCAGAGAGAATTCCTAATGTTAATGCAGAAAAACGAACACCAGCAAAGTGCAGTAACAACATTTCGGTTGTTTCCATTACCGCAAGTACTGCAATAATGGCTAAGGCAATCGTATTCTCATTCATCTTAAAATACATACAAAGAGCAATAACAATAATAATGGTAAAACCAATAACAATAGGGTCATTGCCTAGCCCGAACACAACCATTGCTCCAATACCGACACCAAAAATATTAGCGTAAATCTGTTCAAGCATGGTTTGAAACGAACGATATATATTTGGTTGGATCGCAAAAGCTGCAGCAATCCCAGCATATGTAGCAGCTTCAAGTCCAATTAAATCGGCAATATATAGTGCAACAGTGATTGCGAAGCCAGTCTTCAGGATTCGAGCACCAAGCTTCATAAAAACACTCCTTCTAAAATTTGTCATCTTCAGTATAACAGTTTCTCAATTTTCGGTGAAATAAAGTGAGACCCCCATAAGTAGGGACCACTGATGGTTAACTACGTAATAAAGTTCCGGAAAAATCCAAGTATGAAAACCGATTGGAAGTGAAAAATAGACATAGTACTATATTACCGTTGGATGGAAGGGAAAAACGTGAAGGATAAAAAATTAGATCTTATTGCATTAGCATCAATACCATTAGTGATGACATTGGGCAATTCCATGTTAATCCCAATTCTTCCGATTATCGAAAAGAAAATAGATATTACATCTTTTCAATCAAGTCTGATTATAACTGTATATTCAATTGTAGCCATTCTTTTGATTCCTTTAGCAGGGTATTTATCTGATAAAATCGGGCGGAAAAAAGTCATGATACCTAGCCTTATTGTTACTGGTATAGGTGGACTTATTTCTGCTTTTGCGGCATGGAAAATGGCAGATCCTTTTATGGTTATTTTAATAGGCCGTTTCTTACAAGGTATCGGCGCTTCCGGTGCCTTTCCAGTTGTCATTCCGACTGTTGGCGACATGTTTGACGATGAAAAGGATGTAAGTGCCGGATTAGGGATCATCGAAACATCGAATACATTTGGTAAAGTCTTAAGTCCAATCATTGGTGCAGCACTTGCCATTTTCATTTGGTATTTACCGTTTCTCTTCATCCCGATCTTTTCGGCGATTTCGGTTCTGTTAGTCATGTTCTTGGTTAAACCACCAAAAGAAGACGACGAGGAAGAGAAACAAACATTTAAACACTTTTTACAGTTGATCAAGAAAGTTTTTCATGACAACGGAAAATGGCTAATCAGTACTTTTATTATTGGCTGTATCAACATGTTTGTCCTATTTGGATTTTTGTTTCATTTTTCTACATTATTAGAAAAGGATTATCAGATGGAAGGAATCATCAAAGGTTCCATCCTTGCTATACCATTGTTATTCTTATGTATCGCATCCTATGTGGCTGGGAAGAAAATTGGCAAAAATAAAATTGTGATGAAATGGGTTATTCTAGTAGGGAATGTAATAGGAGGCGTTCCTCTACTATTTATTAAACCTGATGTTACCATGATGTATATTTCGGTCATGTTGTCGATAGCAGGGATTGGGATAGGTATTTCCTTGCCAACATTAGATGCATTGATTACAGAAGGTGTGAAAAAAGATGTGCGAGGAACGGTAACATCATTATACAGCAGTATGCGTTTTTTAGGAGTTGCTGCTGGTCCACCGATAATCGCCATTTTTATTGAAAAAAATCCAGACTGGATGTATTACTTTTTAGCAGGACTAAGTGCAATCGCGATTTTGGTTACCTTTTTTGCGATTAAACCGAGTACAGAGGAAAGTAGTCAATCATAAAACACCCCCGTTTCATTTGATTGAAACGGGGGTGTGATGTTTCTTTATTGTTTGGTAGGGATATTAGTGTGTAATGGTGGCGTAACTAACCAGCCTTTTTCTTTATTTAATCGCAGCATTTTCGCTCCAGCTTGAGCCTGATTCATATGGAATTGACCAAAAAGCATGGCGATGTCTTCACGTGTAGATTGTCCAATAATGGTACTGCATGCTACAAGACATTTGGCGATATTTGCTGAGATTGCTGCACTGATCTCCGCGTCATTAAATCTAGCTCCAACCGGAATGTCCTCTAAAGTTGCATAAGAACGTTCAGGTGGAGAAGGTGGTAAGGCAATACCATTTACTTTTAATATTTCCTCTATTCGTTCACTTTCCTGTTTGATTAAGGAAATACCATCATCCAACTGTTTCTTTAAATCTTGATCTCCACAATGATTCAGAAATGTCTGGTATGCGGCATAGTTACCTTTCGCAGCTAATAAATATGCCCAAATGCTTGCAATTTCACCATAGTGTAATGGTTGTTTTTTTGGATCACCTGATAAAATACCCATGTTTTTCCTCCTTGTTAATAGGGATCTTATATAGTAAACCCCTCATTTGATTATTGATTTAGCTGTTGTTGGCATTGCTGACAGAGTTGCTGAATTTGTTGCAGCTGTTGTGCAGCATTGCGTTCTGTTTGCGCCATTCCCTGTTGAGCAGCACCCATGTTAGCTCCAGCTTGTTGTTGAGCCTGTCCTTGTAGTTGTTGGGCATTTTGCTGTTCTTGTTGTTCCAGTTGCTGTGCAATTTGTGTAATTTGTTGTAATGCTTGCTGAACTTGTTGCTGATGAGGCATATTTGTCACCCTTTCGAGTTTTGATACATAGCTATTGTGTGTATTTAACATGAAACTATGCGTGCGAATAAAAGCTTTTAGATAACAAACAATAATGGAGGAGGTGAATAGAGTGATAAGCTTAATTGTCAAAATAATTACAGTACCAATTGTGTTACTGATTTCTATGTTTATGTCGGATAATGTTAATTACGGGGCAATGTGGCAACCGTTTCTGATCATTTTACTATTAATAGGAAGTGGTTTGGCATTAGAATATGCACTGTTGAATAGTGAAACTTTGTGGACAAGTGTTGTACTCGATTTAATCACAGCGTTTTTAATTCTCTATTTTATTTCCAATATATTTGCAGGTGCATACGTTTCTTTCGGAGGAGCTTTAGGTGTATCAATTATTTTAGGTGTATGTGAATACTTATTGCACCGATTCTTAATCCGTTCTGGAAATGTTGATAAAGCACCAGCTTAAATAAATAGAAGGTGTAGTGTTCCCACTACACCTCTATTATATAGAAAAAGTATAAAATCAGCGCAATGACCGTGTTAATCGAAGTAGTTATGTTGAAATGTTTGATGTGTATTTGCAACGCTCCGACTAATTACGTCGCTTTCCGCGGGCAGGGCCTCAACTAACTTTGCAAAGAAAAACACTTTACAAAGTGGAGTGGGCAGCCGGAGTGGTGGTTAAGCTGTTCAAGTATTTCATAATGAATGCTAGAGAAATGGTAACTCTTTAACTTTTAATCATAAGGACTGAGCGTTTTTTGCTCAGTTTTTTCTTCATAAGGAAAGAAAGTATATAATCCTCGGTATCAACGCATTTGTTATCAAAGTAGCCATTTTGAAATAAACCGTATAGGAAACCATCGCTGCG
>NZ_JAGFVL010000007.1 GCF_017599345.1 Gracilibacillus suaedae | reverse complement strand
CTCAATAAAAGTTGACTTGCGCTCGCTTCTATAAGCTAGCTTGTTTCATGTTTATAATCATACTGGTTGTTTTGTTCAGTTTTCAAAGATCAAAGCAATAAAAATGGTGGAGCCTAGCGGGATCGAACCGCTGACCTCCTGCGTGCAAAGCAGGCGCTCTCCCAGCTGAGCTAAGGCCCCACAAAATTCTTTTTTAATGGTCGGGAAGACAGGATTTGAACCTGCGACCCCTTGGTCCCAAACCAAGTGCTCTACCAAACTGAGCTACTTCCCGTAATGGCGCGCCCGAGAGGAGTCGAACCCCTAACCTCTTGATCCGTAGTCAAACGCTCTATCCAATTGAGCTACGGGCGCTAAATGGTGCCGAGGGCCGGACTCGAACCGGCACGGTGGAAACCCACCGCAGGATTTTAAGTCCTGTGCGTCTGCCAATTCCGCCACCCCGGCAAGGAATAACACATTAACCATTTGGCAAACTAAATGATTAATTTCCTGGAGCGGAAGACGGGATTCGAACCCGCGACCCCCACCTTGGCAAGGTGGTGTTCTACCACTGAACTACTTCCGCATGTATTTAATTATTGTAATTGTATGGTGCGGGTGGAGGGACTTGAACCCCCACGTCAAGAGACACTAGATCCTAAGTCTAGCGCGTCTGCCAATTCCGCCACACCCGCTTGAATGGTGAGCCATGGAGGATTCGAACCTCCGACCCTCTGATTAAAAGTCAGATGCTCTACCAACTGAGCTAATGGCTCCCAAATGGTGCCGGCCAGAGGACTTGAACCCCCAACCTACTGATTACAAGTCAGTTGCTCTACCAATTGAGCTAGACCGGCTGAAATGGTGGAGGATGCAGGGCTCGAACCTGCGACCCCTTGCTTGTAAGGCAAGTGCTCTCCCAGCTGAGCTAATCCTCCTGTGTATTTTTGCCTGGCAACGTCCTACTCTTGCAGGGGCGCGAGCCCCAACTACCATGGGCGCTGGAAAGCTTAACTACTGTGTTCGGCATGGGAACAGGTGT
>NZ_JAGFVL010000006.1 GCF_017599345.1 Gracilibacillus suaedae | reverse complement strand
AAAGTTAGCTGTCACTAACGTTGTAGAATAGCTCCATAGCGAAGGCCGTCCGCTTCCACTCCTACGGGATGATTTTCGACTAAGATCCACTTTTTTAAGCGGGTTTTGCTTGGAAAAGTTAGCTTAGTCGAAAATCCCGTGGAAAGGGAAGTGGGGTTTGGCCTGAAGATCCACTGTGTGAAGTGTTTTTTTCATACAGTTAGCTAAGGCCGTGCCCACGGAAGGCGAAGTATTTTGTCGAAGCGGTATGTGTACTCAGACTTTAATGTTCGGATTTTTCCTATCTAATTACTCTTTTGTCCCAGCTTCTTCTATACTACTTGGCATTCCGTTTTATAACAATAAATAAAACAGCAATCATCACAATAAATAGTAATGTAACTGTTAACGAAATCATTACTTCACCGGTGAAACCGAAGATTAAATATCCGATTCCTGCTGCTAAAGCACTAATAAAAGCATATGGCAACTGGGTAATAACATGATCCATGTGATTGGCCCCTGCACCGGTAGAGGATAGGATTGACGTATCAGATATTGGAGAACAGTGATCCCCAAAAACAGATCCTGCCAGCACCGCAGCCATTGCCGGGAGTACTAAATCGACATCATACTCGATAGCAATTTGGGCAGCAATTGGGAGCATGATACCAAACGTTCCCCATGATGTTCCAGTTGCCAACGCCATAAAACCAGCAATCACAAATAATAACAGAGCTAAAAAGTTCACATTAAACGAATACTGCTGTACTAAATCAGCCAAATAACCACCGGTATTGATAACTTCGATGATAGCTCCAATCATCCAGGCAAGAATTAAAATATAAATCGCCGGCATCATTGACATCGAACCATCTTTTATCACTTTCGTCACAGATAATTTAGTCCCCTTTAGGAAAACATACATTGCTAATCCGACTGCAACCGCACTAAGTCCTCCAACAAAAAGAGATAGGTTGACATTCGTGTTTTCAAACATCGTTAAGATCGTTGCATTTCCTTCTGTTTCCAAATATCCCGTATAAAGCATCATCGCAACGGTAGCAACTACCAATACAATTATCGGAATTAATAAGTGCATGATCTTTCCGTTTTCATTTACAACCGTGTTCTCTTTCACATCCGCAGACATCGTTTGTTTTGCAGGGTCTACTACATGACCTGTTTCCAGTGCTCTTTTCTCATGAGTTCGCATCGCACCAATATCAATACTGAACACAGCCACTAAGAATACTAAAAGCATGGCTGCAAAAGCATACATATTTAATGGAATCATTTTGATAAATGCTTCTAAAGGCTGGAATTCCGTCACTTCAGCTGTAACAAAAATCGAACCGAGTGTCCCAATAATATAAGCACCCCAACTTGAAATCGGTGTAATTACCGTAATGGGAGCAGAAGTCGAATCAATAAAGTAGGCTAATTTTGCTCGGGATATTTTATATCGATCTGTTAATGGTCTCGAGACTTGTCCCACCGCTAAACTGTTAAAATAATCATCGATAAATATGAGAACACCAAGAAATGATGGTACAAGCTGAGCACCACTCCTTGTTTTTACTTTCTGAATAGCCCATTCTCCAAAAGCTTTACTTCCACCGGAAGCTGTCATCACAACCGTCATAATCCCTAGTAACAACAAAAAGACAAGTAAATAAATACTTCCTAGATTCCAGCCATCTTCTGTGTAGAAAATATCTCGAAATACGAGCCAGATTTGCTGAAGACTTGCTTCCATATTAAAATTGTGAATAAGTAAAGCACCAACAACAATCCCCGTTCCTAAAGACAATAATACTCGCCTTGTCGTCAATACTAGTATCAGCATCAAAACCGCCGGAATTAAAGAATATATTGTACCTTCCATAAACATAACCTCCACTATTACTATCCTGTCCATAAAGTGAGACTTCTATCAATGGGGGATTTTTGCCCCACTGACGATTAGCGAAACTTATCAAGGTGTTAGCGTCCGTTGATCCCTACTCTGCTTCATTGGCTTAGAATGGGGTTTTACAGACGGTTAGCACCGTGATAAAACACAGAAAAAAACAGCAATAGAACAAAGTCCATTACTGTTCCACTTCGAAATATATACTAAAATAGTGTACCAATTTTCAAAGCATCTGTCACTTATTTTTTTATGGATGAAAGAAACGGAAATACTGAACATATTTGGATGAATCAAGTTCGGACAGTTCTACTAACTTTTTCTTGGTTTTGTCTATTAGATGCTTTCTTATGGACACTTTTTTATTTTTGATCTAGCTTTGTCCGTAAGCTCAGTTCTTACGGACACTTCTTCACCTTTTAGTCTCGTTTTGTCCACTAGATCTATTCTTACGGACATTCCTGACATTTTCTCCTTACTTATGTCCATTAGATTCGATCTTACAGACATTTTCAGCTGATTTCCTGTTAATTTGTCCATTAGTCTGTTCATCGAGGTTACCTGTATATGTCTTTTAACCCCTCTTGTTCGATCGCCCATCCTTCTGGGAAACCTGTTTTCGTAGCGAGCATTGCCACTGCGATCAACAATGCCCCATTGCCAGGAAGGTAGACGGTTAGAGCATCATGTTGATAGTTATGTCCGTTGACAGAGAAGGTGTTCTTTACTTGATCCATTAATAAAAAGTCGATAGCTAAATCTAGTTCTCCTAGTCTTGTAGCTGTCATGGCACACATCGGGAAATCCCATCCCCAAGCGGTTTCCCATTGCCATTCTTCTTTAACCTTATGCAATGTATCAAGCATAACCTTCTTATCCATTAATTCCCCCGGCAATACACCAACAGCCGCTACCATTGATGGATGATCATGATTTTTTTCCGTAAAAGTATTTTCACAATCACGATGAGCTAAATAGAGCCCGTCACTCACACGTGGTTTTGCTATTTTTTCTCTGACATCTTTCCATTTTTTCGGTATGTTTTTGCCTAATCGTTCACACCATTCGATCGCGATACCTAATCCAAAATGCCAATATTCTAGTTCATACGGTGGATTAATGCTATCTTCCATCCGGTGATTCTCCTGTGCCGGTATGAGTCCAGGGCCTAATTGATATACATCTTGCTCTTCATCATAGGTAGCGAATGATGCCATAAAATCAGCCGAAGCAAAAACTACTTCACTTAATGACTCCAAAACCTTTTCCTCTTTATCTGCTTGATAGCATAATTCAGCTAAACATATCGGGTGGGGCTGCTGCCAGATTAAGCCCGGTGCAATCGGTGATGGTGTCTGTTCTCCTTCTAAACCAACCATTTTCGGCCAACGAGCACCTTGAAACCCTTGATATTCTGCTAGCTGATAAGCTTTTGGCAAAATATTGAGATACCAGTTCATACTTTTATGCAAAATGGCCGTTCTTCCCCATAACGGAAAATGTGCTGCATGCCAATAATGCATCTCTAAATGAAACTTCCCAAACCAACTATTATACATGTAACCTGTTTCTTGTGGTGGAACTGAACCACCACTATGAACAGCCAAAAGATATTGTGATAAAATCACTCGACGTTCCAATTCGTCTGCACGAGGATCCTTGCTTCCTTCAAAGGACAGGAAACCTCCGTTAGACCAGAACTTCTCCCAATGCTCACTTGATTCTGAAAATATTTCTTCTGCTTTCTTCTCTATCACCTTATTTTCAGAAAAGGACAGTGTAAATGTCAGTATTTCTGCATCTGATGTTAATACCCATTTATGTGCTTCAGTTTGCCGAACTTCTCCAGTATTCCAGTTCCAGCTTACTTTATAGGACGTATCATCCATTATGCGGTTTAGCTTAATCGATTGATTAGTCTGCTTAAATGCCTCTGTTTGATGTCCATCCTCTTCCCAGTTCAATGCTGACGTATCTTCCCATTTTTGATCTATCATATTGGGACTTGGAAAAGCTAATTGTATGGCGATTTGGCCTTTTTTTAACAAGTTTGAGGTTACGGATACTCCGATCACGTCCTCTTCCGATGCACAAGCTGTCCTCACCTTAACCTTCTCGCCATTTAAGATAAAATCACTCTCAATCACACCAGACCATAAATTATGCCTTTGCCTAACAGGTTTGACCTCCTCAGCAGTTGTATCTTCGAACAGAAAACCAATCTGTCCAAGTTGTAAACGATGCGGATTTTGTCTAAGCCAATGATATGCTTCTTCTTTATTTTCTGGAAAAAGTGGGTATGGTACCCCTTGGTAATATTGCACGTTCACATCATCTAATGTGTAGCTACCTTTTCCACCTGTAGCATGCCACCCCCAATTTGATTGTGTACTTAATGGTGTCACATATTGTTCTGGAAATGTTTGCAATCCCGTAAAGTCGACAGACATTCCGAATTCACCATTGCCAATAGATAACGGTGCTCTTGGTTCTATCTTGGTCATGACAGGAGAATGTTTATCGACGATCTTTTTTCTATTCATCGTCGGCCCTCCTAAGAACACCATCATGCTCTATCATTCGGATGAAAATTGGTCGTTCGTTTGGTGTTTTATTTGGTGAATGCAGTGTCAGATGTAATTGTCCTTGTAAATCATGGAATAACATGCCATGACCACCATCACTTTTAAATAGTGGCTTTGCATCATGTACCCATGGACCTGTTACATCCCCTGTTGTGGAACGGGAAATCCCTTGGGCATAGACATTATCAACAAAACTTGCCCACAACATTATTAATTCTCCATTCTCCGCTTTATATATGTAGGGACCGTCAGTCACATAATTTTTTTGGGTATTTCTTGTTTTATGTTGAAACGATGTTGGCCAAGGTGCTTCTGATGCCGCAAATAGGGTTACCGGATTTCCGATAGCTTTCTTTAAATCATCACTTAAACGAACAGTACAGATCTCTCCATCACCAATTTGTACCCATTCATGGCAAAATACCATCCATGGCTTACCTTCTTTATCGATGTGTAATGTTCCGTCGAGTGAAAACCAGTCCTCCGGTGTGACAATCCCATCACTATGTGGATGGAATGGACCAGTTAATAAATCAGATTTTAGAATAGCTGTACCACGTTTACCACTATCCTTTAACAAAAAAGTAGCAAACATATAATACGAACCATTGTACGCATGTACTTCCGGAGCCCAGAAATTCTCGTCTGAGAAAAATTCAATATCTGGACGAAATACTGGATATGGCCCTTGCCATTGTTTTAAATCATCACCAACCCAGACGTCAAAGCCAATACCTTTTCCCCAAATATTTTTATCAGTACTGCCGAATAAATAATATTTTCCTTGCTTACGATCTACAAAAACAAACGGATCCCTAATCTGGACTTCCTGATTTACCTTCATTAAATCCTCTCCCTTATGACACTTTTTCTGTTTTTGCCTTTCGTTTGCCCTTAAGCACTTCTCACCCTAAAAATATTCAGATGGACTTACACCTGTAATGGCTTTAAATACTTGACTGAAATAAGTGGAATTCTGATAGCCTACCATTTCACTCACTTCATAGACCATATATCTTTTTTCGCGTAATAATTCTTTCGCCTTGGCGATTCGATACTGGTTCAAATAATTAACAAAAGTTTCACCGGTTACTTTTTTAAATAACTGAGATAAATAATTGCGATTCACATAGAGCATATCAGCAATTTCAGCTAAGGCAATTTCTTCATCATAATAATGGTGAACATGCTCCTTCACTCGCTCTACTAATTTACTCGTCTTCTTTCCAGCTAGTGCCTCCTTCGAATGCTCCACCCACGTTTTTAATTGCACTGTCATCCATGCTAGTAAATCCTTCGTTGTATGATGATTATAGACTTCGATCAATAAGGAAGACTTTTCTTCAGGTTGGTGTTCACCATGATCCATCGACTGATCTTCCATCATTAATGCACTTAAAATATTGATAGATATGGTTTGGATCATATAAAAAGGAGAATATTCATCCTCTGATAAACCGTTTACAAATTGATCCCAGATGACTATTAATTCATCGTAATCCTTATCGCTAATTTTTGTATGAATTTCTTTAATTGTTTCAAAGGGGTATACATAAGCATCACCAGATCCTTTTTGCTTGGTCTCCTGGTAATGAAATACTTTGTTCCATTCTTCATACTCCGCAACTTCTAAAGCTTGCATACTTTCCGAATATGCGTCTGTTAACTGATGCAAGCTTTTTCTGACATTGCTGACCCCTATCATAACGGAAACTTTCAAGTAGTAGAGGACATTCTCCAATATCTTATGGACGAGCTTATCATTTAATTGCTCTAAATAAATTTCATTTCCGGACAAAAAAACTACCATTACATAGGTAGAATCAGAATAATCAAGGAGATGTGTAACGAAGCCATATTGCTCAGAGAACTGCTGTATGGTTTCTGATAAAATATTGCCTACACTAAACTTCATTAATTGCCAATCGCGCTCATGTGCTTTCGTTAAATAAGGTGGACGATTAATCATAATCGATGTCACAACTTGGGAGCCATCTGCATCTACTTCTAAAAGCTCCTTGCTTTCAACAGTCAAATCCTTTGATTGATACCGATTAAACAGGAGATTACGAATAAATGTATCTTTTCGGTAGGCTAAGTAGGCAGGGCGTTGTTCTCGATACGTTTCAAGGATGGCCTGCTGCTTATCTTCTGACTCAATTTCCTGCAATACTTCCTGAATCACGGTTTCAATTTCCGCCACTGGTGAAGGTTTCAAAAAGAAATGTTTGACACCATATTGAATCGCCTTTCTTGCATTATCAAAGTGATTATAACCACTATGAATAATAATCCGGATAGAAGGATAGTTTTCACTTACCCTTCTAATCAAGGAAAGACCATCCATCCCAGGCATATAAATATCTGTAATCATGAGATCTGGTGTTTCTTCTTCGATCATACTTAACGCTTGTTCTCCATCATTGGCACTACTTAATACTCGTATCTGTAATTTCTCCCAATTGACATGCTTGGTTAAGCCTTCTCTTACCGATAATTCATCATCTACAATTATAATGGACTTCACTATCTATTCCCCCGATTCATTTGCCTAAGATTGTGTAGCAGGTTGTTTATCGAAGATAGGAACGCGAATTTCAACGGCCACTCCACCCAGCTCATGATTATAAATGTTAACATCAAATTGCTCTCCACAATACATGGCAATCCTCTCTCTCACATTCTGAATACCAATCCCCTTCGCATCAGAAAAGTTCCAATGGTGAGGTAATCCTGTTCCATTATCCTTGATTATTAGCTTGATACAATCGTTTTTAGAACACATTTCTCCTAGAACCGTAATCTTCATCTTTTTAGATTCAGCATTGTGATAGCCATGCCTCATACTATTTTCGATAAAAGGCTGAAGAATAATTTTTGGAACATAGTAATCCTTCATATAGGCTGGCACACGTACTTTATAATCGATTGCTTGTGGCTGTCGTTGTTTTTGGATATCAATATAGCATTTGGCGTGGTCTAACTCATCACGCAAACGAATAAACTTCAAACCACCACTAAGGCCGATTCGTAACATTTTACTTAGTTTATTAACCATCTCTCCAACCTCTTCTGCATCATGATCAAGTGATTTCCATTTAATCATATCTAATGTGTTATAGAGAAAGTGAGGCATAATTTGACTTTGCAATGCACGCATTTCTGCTTCACGACGATAAGTATTTTCTTCTTCCAGCTTTTCCAATAAATCTGATAATTCGTTCGTCATTTGATTAAAATTCTTACCTAAAATATCGTACTCTTCAACGAAATGGCTTTTTACCTGAACATCAAATTGTCCTTTTTCTACTTTACGCATGGCCTTAACCATATGACTGATCGGTTTGGTAATCCATTTTCCAATACCGTACACAATCGGTATCGATAAAAGAATTGCAACCAACCCTATCACTAGCACATGCACTCCAAGTTCTTGTGTTTCTGCATACAAATCATCAACTGGAATAACCTGTACGAGACGCCACTGTTCATAATTCGGGCGAGAAATTAATAATAAGTAATATTCGTTTTCTTTTTTAATTAGTTGATGATGGTCCGTTAATTCATCATATTCTGGAATTAACTGTTCATAAATTTCACTTTCAACTGGAACGGTAATATCATCTAGTATCGGATACTCTTCGTGCGAGTGTGTTTCCGCAATAATTCTTCCACCAGTATTTAATAAAATAAACGGCTCCTTAATTTCATCATATAAATCCATATCTACTAAATATTCCAAAAAGTGTTCCGCAAGTACATTGACTTTTATATATCCGACCGTTTCACTGCGTTGGTTTAAAATCCGGTGAACGTAACTAATCATTTCTCTATCCATCTCGTCAGTATGTTTTGGCACCCAGCCATTATCAACATTCTTGATAAAAGGTTCAAACCAATTCTGCTCGGTCAGGTTGGACTGTGGCTGTACATTATAATCATAAAGATAAGCATACTTCTGATAACGATCCGTATATATTTCAACTGAATAAACCTCTTGTTTTAAAGAAGCTACATTATTAGCCAAATTTTTCAGTTCATTACGTTCCACTAATGCCTCATACGGCGTGATTTCCGTATTTTCGAACAACTCAACAACAGTACGATCAATTGCAATAAACGTTCCAGCCTCGCGAATGTTTTGAATCACACCCGATAATTTATTAGCGCTTTCATTTAATAGTGTCAGTTTTGCTTCACTAATCTCATCAGAGGTAAAATTAAAAAAATATTGATAAGAAGAATAGCTGACACCTGCAAGAAAGAGGGCGTTGACGAAAACGAAACAGACAACCATAATCGTTTTTAATTTTCGAATCATCCATACCCCTCTTTTCTAACCAATACTAACCTTTAATACCGGTAGTTGCTATGCCTTCTACAATATATCGTTGAAAAATGAAAAATACGGTAGTTATCGGAATTAAAGAAAGCACCGACATTGCAAAGACAGATCCCCAGGAGGACTCCCCTTGTGAATCTAGGAATAACCGTAAGCCTAACGGAACTGTAAACGTATCAACGGTATTTAAATATAAAATTTGGCTAAAGAAATCATCCCATGTCCAGATAAATGTAAAGATCGCTGTAGTAATTAATACCGGTACCGCTAAAGGCATAATGATCCGCGTATAAATCTGATAAATACCACAACCATCCATGATCGCGCTTTCATCCAACTCCCGAGGAATCCCTCTAAAAAATTGTACCATGAGAAAGATAAAAAAAGCATCTGTCGCTAATAATTTCGGGACAGTTAATGGCAAAATCGTATTAACCCATCCTAAATTATGAAAGATTGTATATTGTGGAATAAGCGTTGCATGAGCTGGTAACATAATAGTCATTAGCATACATGCGAACCAGAGCTTTTTCAATGGGAACTTCAACCTTGCAAATGCATATGCTGCCATGGAACAAGTGATGAGGTTAGCTAACACCGCAATCATACTTATTAAGAACGAATTTTGAAAAAACTGGCCAAATGTAACATTTCTTACTACATTCCAACCATTCATATAATTATCCAATGTCCACTCTTTTGAAAAAATACTCGGAGACGAGAAAATAAGTGTTTCCGGCTTAAACGAACTCGCGACCATCCATACTACCGGATATAGCATTAATAAACCGAATACGATAATGAAAACATGTGTTAAAACTTTGCTTGTTTTCGTACTTTGATTCATTACAATTTCCCCCCGTCTTCATAATGCACCCAATATTTTGATGAGAAGAAGATAATCAGTGTCATCACACCTAAAACAAACACTAACACCCATGCCATTGCAGAGGCATATCCCATTTCGAATTGCGTAAAACCTTTTTGGTATAAATAAAGAGTGTAGAATAACGTTGAGTTAATTGGTCCACCTGTTCCCTCGCTAATAATAAAGGCTGAAGTAAACACTTGAATCGATTTAATTAATTCAATTACTAAGTTAAAGAAAATAACTGGTGATAATAATGGCAATGTAACACGGAAAAACACCTGACGCTTCGTTCCTCCATCAACTGCTGCTGCTTCATAGAGTTCTTTCGGAATCTGTTTTAAGCCTGCCAGGAAGATAACCATGGAAGCACCAAACTGCCATGTTGCTAATATTATGATTGTGCCTAATGCATAATCAGGGTGTGAAATCCATCCTTGTCCTTGAATGTTGAAATAGGATAAAACCTGATTGACTAACCCATCAATTTCAAATAAATTTTTCCAAAGAATCGCAATCGCTACACTTCCGCCAAGTAATGAAGGCAAATAATACGTCGTTCGGTAAAAGCCGATACCTGCCATTTTTTTATTCAATAATACCGCTACTAATAAAGCGGCGATTAACTGTGTTGGTACTGCAATAAATACGAAGGTTAAGGTAACTTTTGCAGATGCAATCCACCTTTCATCCTGAAACATTGCCTGAAAGTTGGCAAGACCAATCCATTCAGGTGTATTTAATAAGTCAAAACGTGTAAAGGATAAATATAATGAGCTGATCATTGGTCCTAATATCAGCCCAAGAAAACCTATTAACCAAGGTAAAAGAAACACATATGCAGCAATATATTGCTTGCGTTTTTCCTTCGATTTTTTCTTTATCATCGGTGTTTCTAATGCTTCTGTACTTTTCATTGTCACCCCTCCTAAATCTTTCTGCGTGTTGAAGTCTTTATCTCAGCAAATCAATCTCCGCTGAATTCCTGAAATTGGTGAGAAAAACTGAGCAAAATTCACTCAGTCATTATCTGCGCTTATCGTATCAGACAAGAAAGTGTAAATCAGTGCAGTGACCGTGTTAAGCGAAGTAGTTATTTTGAAATGTTTTATGTGTATTTGCCAACGCTTCGACTAATTACTTCGCTATGAGGAGCTGCAACAACTCTTGTCATAAGTAATAGGTTGACTTTTTACAATGGACAAAGTGAAAAATTGTTATTTGTCATTATAAAAGCAACCGTATTACTTCATGCTAGCGTTGTAGAGCAGATCTTAGCGTAGGCCGCCCACTTTCACTCCTGTGGGAATTGTTTGGCCTGAAGATCCACTTTTTCGAGCGGGTTTTGCTCGAAAAAGTTAGCTGAAGGACAAACCCCACGGAAAGGGAAGTGGGCAGCCGAAGCGATGGTTATGCGATTGATATATTTCAAAATGGCTATTAAAACAATCGTAGATCCACTTAACATTTAGTCGGAGCTAGACAAATACCTAGATTTTATGCTTTCTTTTCAGGCTAAGACTTCAAAACATGGATGGAACAAAGTGACCCACTAGGAGTCACTTTGTTATCCAGCTCTTTATCGTGGACAGTGTTTCTCTTTATTCTTCAACTTCTTCATTTTCGTATTTTTCAATATTGGCAAGTAATTCTTCGTAATAGTCTTCTGCAGCTTCATCTACCGGTTTTTGGTCGTAATAAATAATTTGCTCTGTTTCCGTGAATAATTGGGTATTTTCATTGTATCCAGGTAAGTTAGGAACAAAGGGTGCATCAGATGTTTCACTTACTAAGTCGATATAAGCATAAACAGCTTCATCTAGTTCTGTTGCCTGATCAATCAAGTTTTCACGTACATCTGAATTAACCGGTGCGCCACGATCATTACCTAATACTTCAGTAGCCTCAATGTTATTAACGAAAAAATCCATAAATTTTGCCGCTTCTTCTGGATGGTTTGTATCCTTATATGCTGCAAAATACTGACTAGGTCGTAGGGAAACACCATTTTTGCCCGTTTCTGAATTAGCAGGATAAGGATATAATTCAAACTCATCCTCTGTCGCACCTGTATAAGCACCTAGCTGGTTACTTGCAACAGATTCAATCGCTACGTCACGTTGCACGATCAAGGATTGTTCTGGAGTTTGGGATGCTGACACTTGTACCTCCGGAATAGCAGCACCGTCACTTTCACGAAGCTCTTTCCATAAGTTAAACCATTCTTTAACATCATCTGCTTCAAAACCAACTTCACCATCTAAATAGGTATACTTATCTGTTTGAGCTAAAAATACACCGAAACCATCTTCTCCAAAATCCCCTGCACCATATGTTCCATCCAGATTCTCTGTTAATTGTGGTGTTATCTCTCTAAAATCTTCCCAAGTCCAGTCTTTACTTGGCATAGAGATACCCGCTTCTTCAAACGCTGTTTTGTTTAATAGTAAGCCCCATGCTGTTGTACCAAGTGTCACACCATACAATTGATCATTAAATGTTGCCGAATCTAACATACTTTGATCATGTAAGCTTATATCTAATTCATTTTCTACGTAATCGTCTAATGGTAAAATTACGTCTCGAGCTACAAAATCGTTTAAATTACCACCAAATTGAATAACGTCGGGCGCATTTCCTGCTGCCAGTTGTGTATTTAATTTGTCAAAATACCCATCAAAACCGGAGTACTCTGCCTCAATTGTTACATGAGGATTTTCCTCCTCGTACATTTCAATCACTTGTTTCGAACTACAGGCAACCATCAAAGCAGTAATAAATGCTAAAACTAAAAATAAATACCACTTCTTCATCACTAATAACCCCTTTCATATTTAATTAAGTTCATTTTATATTGTAAGCCCTTTCAATTGAATAAAGAAAAGTAAGGATCTACATAAGAAATCTTAGATGTATTGAATAATGGATACGTTTGGCTTTTGGTTGCTTGATTAAATAAAAGGGAACGAACATTTTTTCTGCAAACATTCATAAACAATTAGCAGGTGCGCATATTAAAAGGGAAACTTATCAAGGGTTTATACTCGTGATAAATATGCTATAAGAAGGAGTTGAATACTGTGCCAAAGAAGAGATATAACCTTAAAAATGTTAGAGCAAATACAGAACGTAATTTTTTAGCAACGAATACTACGTTGCCACAAAATAAAAATAAATCAAAATAAAGTAAGACTTCAAGCAGTGGGATTATGCCTGAACTTATCACCAGATGGAACACCAAAAGAAAGAGAAGACCATATCCGACCTAGCCTTCTCTTTCTTTTTCCATTAGGGCATGTAATTTTTCAAGATAAAGCGATTGGTCAAAAGGTATAGATACTTCTTGCTCTAGCCAATCCGATAAATAGATAGCATTAATCAGTTCTACATTACGCTCGCCATCTTTTTTTGTTGCATATAATGGAGTGTTTTCCGTTATACTTTCACTAAAATTTTCCATGATGCTGACATATGGATTTTGCTTAACATCACTAAAGTTCAAAATCTTTTCTTGATAATACGGGGGATTTTGCTCCATTGCCTTGAACTCCGCTAAACTTAACTTCTTACTCCAGAGTTGTTCCTCTTGATCAAATACTTTCATGTTCATGGAATCTCCGTTTTCTATCATAATCTTGCCTTTGTCTCCCAGGATCTCAAACCGATCTGTCCCGAAAAAGTCATGAGTACGTGATGTAAAAACACCTGACATGCCATTAGTATAAGTAAAGACTGCTGTTACATCATCATCCACAGGAATCTCTCGTTGTGATCCATATTTGAGATGTGCATATACCTTTTCAGGAATCCCAAATAACCAGGTGATTAAATCAATATGATGAGACGCTTGATTGATTAGGACACCACCACCTTCTCCATTCCATGTGGCACGCCACTCATTCTGTTCATAATAGGCTCGCGGACGCCATGTTTTGGCAGCTGTCCATTGCCAGTTTCTAATGTTGCCAATAAAATGATCCGTCAATAAATCTTTCAACTTTTGATAAGCTGGCTTTGTCCGTTGATTAAAAATGATACCAAAACACAAATCCGCTTTTTCTTCGGCTAATTGATTTAGTTCTTCAAGCTCTTTGGTATGTACACTGAGCGGTTTTTCTACCAATACATGTTTGTTATGGGCAAGTGCTTCCGTAGCAATTGCGACATGCTGAAAATGAGGAACACAAATGATAACAGCATCAATTGCTTCATTTTTTACTAAATCGTGATAATCCTGATAAAATAACACCTCTTTAAAGTGCTCCTGTACGTAGTCCCTTTTCTCCTCGCTTCGTGAACTGACGGCTGTTAATGCCATTCCTTTTACTTTCCCATCATGAATAAGTGATGCGTATTTTGTACCTTGGAGACCGAGTCCGACAATTCCTACTTTGATTGACACTGCTTGATGCCTCCTTTCCGATCATTTCTTAGCCCATTTGTTTTTAACGATATGGTAGGCTTGTTTGGGTTGACGATAGCCATTAACGATACCTTTGTTGTTTTGCGTACCGGCTCTTGTCAGAAACCACTCTTCCTCTGTCACTCGACAATCTGCAAATTGCCAGATAAACATGCCAGATAGATAATCTTTATTCATATAAGCATCTAAATTAGTCTCAATTATCATTGCCTGCCTTTCTTCTGTTCCTTTGACTGCAGTCGGTGACCGGTATCCATATAGTCCATCAGCACCGAACTCACTCATAATCATTGGTTTTCCTTTTCCACCTGATTCATTTGCCCATTTTCTCGCCTGATCTGCCAATTCACCCGGATCTTCATCTGTATACCATTGTGGATAGAGATTGAACGATACGATATCTACCAAGTCAAAACATAGTTCCGCTGCTCGATGATGGGAAGCAAAAGTCAGCGGACGACTCTGATCAAGCTCCCGAATTTGTTCGAGCTGCTCTTGATACATCGCACGCCCTTGTTCGGTATTACTGGCACATTCATTTAATATACCCCAAATAATAATAGAAGGATGATTATAATGATTCTCTACCATTTCCCGGTTTACTTGTTCACATTGCTTACGAAAAAGCGGGTGCTGCATTCGTTCTAAACTTAGTCCACGAGCATGGTTTTCCTCCCAAACAAGAAATCCCAGTTCATCACATAAATCAAGAAAAAGCTCATCGTTTGGGTAATGGCTCGTACGAACGGCATTAGCCCCCATATCCTTCATCAATTCCAGATCCTTTACCATCAAACTAAGTGGAAAAGAAGCACCGACAATCGCATGATCCTCATGACGGTTAAATCCTTTTAACAAGACATCCTCCCCGTTCACTTGGATCTTTCCATTTGCTGTAGTGATCTCACGAAATCCGATCCGTTCGATATAATCGTCAACAGCCACTCCATCCGCTTTTCTCACTATTTGGAGTTCTAACTGATACAAATGAGGACTATCTGGTGACCATGCAGACACATCCAATCCTGTTATTGAATGGCTAATCCTCCCGTTTTTGTCTGTTTGCTTAAGATCAATCGTAAATGTTTGGTTAGCAATGATTCCTTTTACATAATAACTGTCCGAACTATCGTCTAATAATTCCATATCAACTTCTAATTCTAAATTCCAACTTTCCCCTACTTTGACTGGGACGCTTTTCACTTGATTTACCATGATACTATCAATCAATTCGACCGCAACCGGCCTTATGATACCCCCATACGTATAATAGTCATTAGGAAGATGCAGAGAAGATTGATCTGTGAAACGGTTGTCAACGAGGATCACCAGCTCATGCTCTCCCTGTTTTACATGTTTAATGATATGGGAAAAAGGGGTATAAGCATTATAATGAGAGGTAACATAGCTTTCATCAAAATAAATTTCCGCCGTATGACTAATTCCTTTACAAACCAAATGTAAATGTGTGTCATTTTTTATGAAAAATTTTTTTCGATAGGCTGCTTTTCCACGATAATTGGCAAACGAGGGATGTGACTCCCAGCAACTAGGTACAGGCAGTTGATATTGGTACTTCTCCACATCCTTTACCGTACACTTCTCATCAATCGGCTGAAAATCCCACAATCCATCTAATTCTTGATATTTTGTTAGTTTATGATTTTGAAACAAACGTATCATAGTGCGACTTCCTTTCGCTCCCCTTGTATAGATGTAACTCTTTCAAACGTTTTTAAACTAAAATACATAACAATCAACACAAGACCACTGAGACCACATAAAGGAATAAATCCCGGCATCGTCTTCATCATCATACAAAAGATTGAAATCGTTATCAACAATAACAATGTATTCAACGGATGAACAAATATCAACAAGAAAGTATGTTTTAAAACAGAGAGAAAAGAAGTTCGAAAATGGATATAGACAGGAATGACAAATAAACATAGACAAAGGAACAAGATAAAAACCGTTAAAATTGGATAATAGCTTATTTGTATAAAAGAATGATTGATCACTTCAGCAATCGTTAAATTAATATACAACAATAAACCTATCATTGTTAACAACCACCCTATCCCATTACTTTTGAGCAATTCCTTTTTAAAAATGCGATAGAAGTTGCTTGTTATCCTTATATCACTATCACCTGTTAACCATTTCCGAACAATATAAAAACTAGCAGTCACGGCAGGGAACAATCCAAAAACAATTAAGCCTAGCAAACTAAAGAAAAAAGCAAGTATATTTAAATAAACAACTTTTAATACAAAATCTGCAAGATAGTACACGCGCTCCATTCCGTCACTCTCCTTTGTTATTCTTTAACAGAACCTAACGTGATACCGTGAATAAAGTATCTTTGTAAAAATGGATACACCACTAATACAGGAATCATCGCAATAAAGATTTTGGCAGCATCTAACGTACGGTTGGATAACTCACTCAATCGTTTGTACTGATCCTCTGTCATCGTTGATGGATCCACCGATACGACTAGCTGTTGAATATACGTCTGTAATGGATAGAATTCCTCTCTCGTCATAAAAATCAAACCATACAAAAACTCATTCCAGTGATAAACAATACTAAAGAGTGATACGGTAGCAAGAACCGGAATAGATAGTGGAATAAATACCTTCGTTAAAATATACCAAGGTCCGGCACCATCTACTAATGCTGCCTCCTCCAGGGAAGAAGGAAGATTTCGAAAGAAGTTAATAGTAAGAATAATATTAAACACAATCGTTTGTGCACCGCCAACTAACACTAGTGCCCAAATACTGTTCATTAAACCATAGGCTTTAACTGTAAGATAAAGAGGAATTAAACCACCATTAAATAACATCGTAAAAATTAACGTCCACATTAATACATTACGTCCTTTAAAATCTTTCACAGTCTTCGATAAAGGATAAGCCATCAGTGGTACAATAATAAAGTTTAGTCCTGCCCCTAAAACGACGCGCTGAATTGATATCCAGAAGGATTTAAAAAATTGACTATCCTGCAATAATTGTTGATAAGAATTAAAATTAAATTCAATTGGCCATAAAGCAACAGCACCAGCCGCCGCAGCTGTCTTGGAGCTTAAAGATAAAGATAACGTATACCATAAAGGTAAAATACAAGTAATCGCAATCGCTACTAAGATGATAATTAGAACAACATCCGCTATTTTGGAAGATAATGACTTACTTCTTAACATATGCTTTTCCCCCTTCCATTAGAAAATCCGATAATTTGTAAATCGATAAGCAAGATAGTATGACAAACTGATTAAAATAAACCCTGCTACTGATTTTAATAAGCCGACAGCCGTTGCCAATTCATACTGCAAATTTAATAAACCTGCCCGGTAAACCCATGTATCGATAATATCCCCCGTTGAATAAACGAGAGGATTATATAAGTTAAATATTTGATCAAACCCTGCATTTAGTACATTTCCTAAACTTAATACGGCTAACAATACCGCCGTAGTGCGAATCCCCGGTAATGTAACATGCCAAAGCATACGCAGTCTTGATGCACCATCAATACCCGCTGCTTCATATAGTGCTGGATTGATACCGGTTAATGCTGCTAAATAAATAATTGTGTTAAAGCCGAATTCCTTCCAAACATCACTACCTACTACTAGAAAAGGAAAAAGGTCTTCCCTACCAAAAAATAAAATCGGATCTATTCCAAATGCACCTAACATTTGATTGATCGGACCACCATAAGCAAAAATATCGAGTAATACTCCACCCAAAATAACCCATGATAAAAAATGGGGTAAATAAACAATCGTTTGGATCGACCTTTTTAACCTCAGATATCTCACTTCATTAAGCATTAAGGCAAATACTAAAGGAACAATAAGATTTCCAATAATTTTCATGATTGCAATAAAGATTGTATTAAAAAATACGTTTACGGTATCGCTCAATTCAAACATATACCGGAATGTTTCTAATCCCACAAACTCTGAACCGAAAACACCTGCTCCGGGATTGTAGCTTTGAAAAGCAATCATAATACCGAACATCGGTACAATACTGAATAAGGTTAACCAGATGAAGCCAGGTATCAGCATGAAATAATAATGTTTAGCAAAACCCTTTGACTTCATGAACAATCTCTCCCTTCTTTAAAAAGCAGACCGTGTATTGGCGGACATTTAGTGCGTTATTTGCTTAGATAACACCCTTTTATTGATGTTGACGGACATCTAATCCCTTAGTTAGCTACTTTAGGTACAAGTTTGCTTTATTTTGGGTGAATAACGGAATAGATGTCCTCAAAAAGGTTTAAAACAGCACTTTTGTCACAAATAGCGGAACAAATGTCCACTCTTCCTTTTTAAGAAAGGCGCCGAAATCACTTCGCCGCCTTTTCTGTTTCATTATTGGTTTACAACTTCTGCGACCTCTTCTGTAATCTGCTCTCCTCCTTGACTTTTCCAATTTTCCACAAATTGATCAAAGGAATCGAGTGGTTCTGTCCCCATAATGATTTTTAGAAATGTTTCATCTTCTAATTTTTTCAGGTTCACCCATCTGTCCTCCATCGTTTCTGTCTGAGAATATATTAAGCTCATGACACCATTGATTTCATTATCAACTAATGGAGCGGTTCCAACTAACGCTGAGTAAGCTCTCGTCCATTGGCCTAGATTTGCTTCAGGATCCCAATATTCAATATCCATATTGTCATATGGTTCTAGCTTCACTTCATGAATCGTGTCCACATCAGATTTCAACAATTTATAGGCGGGCATATCATAGAAATCTTCCGGTTCTTTCGTTCCTGCAAGCACTTCTCTTAGTGCTACTGTTGTTACTTCCATTTCATCTGCGGGCGCATACACAAGACGTAATGGATAGTAACCAGGTCCACCAATACTAGGATCGAATTCTGATTCATTTGCTAATAAATTATTTAAAATCTTCATCGCAGCTTCCGGGTGTTCATAGTCTTTTCGGACAACTACAAATTGAGTGGTTGTCGTACTTAAATGTGGTGTATATTCTCCATTAGCATCAAGCGGGAGTGCATATGATTGCCAATTTGCTTCTGGGTTATTCGTTACAGCATCTGTAATTGGTCCATATGGCATCCAAAACGGTCCAAAGAACATGCCAGTATTTCCACTTATCACAGATTCGCCAGAGTCCTCTCGAACACCCATTTCTGGATCAATTAGCCCTTCGCTGTACATATCCCGTAATACTGATAAAGCCTCTTTCGTTTCAGGTAAGATGGAACCGTAGACTGGCTGCCCGTCATCTCCTTCCAACCAATAACCTGGATAAGCGTGGAGCGCTGAAAATATTCCATCAAAACCATATAAATTGTTGGTTGATTCTAAAAAGTTAGCATAAAGTTTATTACTGGTGTCTGGCCCAGCCAAACCAATCGTATCATCCTGACCGTTGCCATCAGGATCTTGTTCTACGAAAGCTCTTGCTACCTCTTTAAATTCTTCGATTGTTTTAGGTGGCTCTAAACCAAGATTATCAAGCCAGTCTTTTCTGATCCATAAATTATGGACACCATCAGCACTTGCTTGTGAATTAGGAATTGCCATCATTTTTCCATCAAATGTAACATTCTCAAGTGCAACTCCATCTGAACTATCAATAATTTCCTTTATGGCCGGAGATGCATAATTCTCATATATTTCTGTCAGGTCTGCAATTTGATCAGCTTCTACTAACTGTCTAAGTTCAACTGGACCTACCACCATCGCATCTGGCAAATCATTACTAGCGATTGCAAGACTTACTTTTTGATCGTAGTTAGAAGGAGAAGCAGTAAATGCATGCTCCACTTCAATGTTTAAATTTTCTTTAACATGCCTCGTGTACTGATTATCGAGTGGGGTATCACCATCTTGTAAACTAGTATCACTAGGATCCACTTCTTGACCGATGGCAATTGTAAGCGTTTCTTCGTAAGCACCAAACGGATCAGCTGGTTCTGAAGAAGTTTCCGTCTCTGTTTCTTCGCCATCACTAGGTTTGGAGCTTGCATCATCATCAGAACAAGCGACTAACACTAACACAAATAATAATAAAAATAAGTACTTTCTTAGCATCCTTTTCCCCTCTTTCCTTGAATTTTAGTTTTCAATATAATCATATCAATAATGTAAGCGTATTCAATAAGAGGGTTGTTTCGAAAAAAAGGTGGTATTTGTACTATCCAAACCTTCTCTATTTTCCTTTATAACGGGAAACAACATTTCCCTTACAACATAGAAACATTTGACCCCTTTTTGTTTAATTTTCGATATTCACTTGGTAAGAGTCCCGTCTCCTGACGAAATATTTTACTGAAATATTTCATATCCGTATAGCCAACCTTTTCTGAAATAACTGCTATCTTTTCTCTTGTATACAGTAAGTAATCTTTTGCTTTACTAATTCTGGCCATCCGAACATATTCGTTAAAGGTTTCACCGATTATTTCTTTAAAACAGGTTGAAAAATAACTCCTACTCATATTTACTTGTTCCGAAACATATTGGGCTGTCAAAGGTGAAGAAAGCTCACGTTCTATAATAGCTATCGCATTTAAAATACATTGATTGGTCTCAGGAGAATACGCCGGGCTAAATAAAGTTATATACATAACACGTTGAGATTGTTTAAACCACTGTTCCACATCAGACCAATACTTTACTTTAATAGGGGCATGGATCTTTTTAGGGAGAACATCTCGATAAATCTGCTTATATTCGTTAACGAGCGACGATAATAATTCTTCTATTTGATTGATCGAAAAGCCAGTTGTATATAAATCACTTAATAAATCAGTGACATTCTGTTTACTTGCTATCCAATCTGATGAAATGATCCTTTCCTTCCAACTCTCCAGTTGTTGCTTGCTTACTTCTAATGGTTTGTACAAATTGCGAAATGGCTTTACTGCTATTGGTTGATCCTGGCTCACTTCATAAAATAATAACTGTTGGTGATCAAGAACTGTCCATTCCTTCATGTCGTTGAAATCCGCTTCTGTTTCTGGATAAACAAGAAGTAATGGGCGGATATCGTACTCCGTATCCAGTGTTTGCTGTATAATATTCTCTGGGGTTAGTGTATCGCTCTTTACCAGTAGACAATAATCATTCCATTTACATATATCTTCGCTATTAAGAAACTCATTTAATGCTTGTTCTACAGCAAATATTTTTGTGGAAATCATAGCATATCCACTAGTGATTGTTGCTTCCTCAGCATTTGACATAGATGATTGCTTTACCATCTCTTGTTCGATCCTGTGCTGAATACGCACGAGAATATCATCCATGTCATTCCCGTCTAATTCAATTTTAGCTATATAATCAATGGCTCCTAATCGCATAGCTTCTTGTATATACTCAAAATCCTGATGTAAAGAAAGTACGACAATAAAGATTTCTGGATATCTTTCTTTAACAATCCTGATCAGTTCGATTCCAGACATAATGGGCATTGCTAAATCGGTAATCATTAAATCGACAGCGTGTTCTTCTATAAACGTCAAAGCTTTTTCCCCATTTTTCGCATCTCCAACTATCTCCATGTCAAATTGTTCCCATTGAAAGGAAGTGATGAGACTCTTTCTAACTAACTTGTCATCTTCCACTATTAACACTTTAATCATTTGATATCCCCCTTTATATATGGTATTCGTAACCGGACGACCGTTCCTTTCCCAACGATGCTATCCATTTCAATCTCTGCATAGTTTCCATATGTTCTTTCCATCATTCTCTTCACATAGTTCAAGCCAATCCCCATGCCATTCTTTGATTGTTTAAATGATTGATTGTGTAAAATTTCATTCATTTTCTCTCTCGACATTCCTCTGCCATCGTCGCGGACTTCGATAACAATAATCTCCTCTTCAAGATGAATGCTAATTGCAATGATTCCTTCATCGACAAGTCCGTGATACAGTGAATTCTCCACTAGTGGCTGAAGAATGAACCTTGGAACAGGAGCTTGTAAGACTTCTTCGGAGACATTTATATGTGTTACATATTCGAAATCATACCGAATTTGCTGCAACATTAAATATTGCTTCATCGAATCTAACTCTTCTTCCAGTGTCGACAGTACCCCTAGTTTTCCCATATTGTAATAGAGTAATTTATTCAGTGAGGTTAATAAACCGGTAAGCTCCTTCTTGTCTCCAGAAATAGCTAGCCATTTAGCTGTATCTAACGTATTCATTAAAAAATGAGGATTGATTTGATGCTTTAATTTCTCCACTTCTAAGTCAGCACGTTTTCTTTCTTTTTGTTCGATTTCCTGAATCAGACTGACAATTTGTACTCTCATATTACGAAATCGCTTTATTAAATCAACAAACTCGGGTATTTTGGTATGAACAATTTCCGAATGAAAATTGTTGTTGCCCATTAATTTTATTTCATGACGGAATTCGTTTAAAGGCTTGTAAAGTGTTTTCCATAATAACAGTGAAACTACCAGACTGATAAATACAAAAAGAATCGCAATATAAATCATTAAAATGACCCATTGATTCATTTCCTCGTTATACTCTGAAATAGGTATTAACGCGATAATACTCCATCCTTTTTCCGTAGGCTCCTCAAACCAGTAGAATCCATTATTCTTGCCATACCCCTTATCATTACCATTAAAAGAGCTATTGAATGGAAAAGTATCATTTTCACTATATATGATATGCCTCGTATCATCTAAAATTATGTAATCAGCGTGATTCAATACATTATCTACATCTAAAAGATCATTCGTTAAATCAAGGTTTGATTCCAAATAAATATAAATGTCATCAGCATAATTAACATCCAATTTCCTTGAAACAGACAGGACATACATATCTTTATACTGTTCCATGCTTATATGCGGACCATATGTATGCATATTGTATCCTTCATTCAATAATGGTTCGTGGTCTAAAGAGAATTCATCTTTTACGCCATGGTTATAAAAAAGATACTGATCATTTTCTTTTAAATAAAGTAAGGATAAGCCAATGCTGGGATTACTAAACTGAATTACATTCAACTCATTTTTAATATCCTCATAAACTTTGACTCTATCGTAGGACGGAGATGAGTGTAAATAATCATCCAACTTAAAGGTGAGGTTTTCTGAGAAAGCAATTTGTTGTGCAACATAGTTTAAATCTTCTATTGTATTTTCCATTGATAAGCGGATTTGTTGTAAATTACTATTGAAGGTAGCATGTAATTTATTCGTTAGAATATTCGACATCGATTGATAGGAAAACATGATCGTAAACATGAGCAGCAAAAAAGTACTTAAAGCAAACACTAAAGAAATTCTGCTTTTCAAACTTAACCTCTCAAAAAAAGAAATCACTCTACTAAACCATCGTTTCAAATCATACCACCTTCCTTTTTATGATAGCGATTACATAAAAGTATCATTACAATAGCATCTTTTAAATGTTTATTCAAGGTAGTATGGTTTCGAAAAGAATATCACAAAAATACAAGAGCCTAATTTCCAGAGGGGGGAATTAGGCTTCTACAATAACTCTATAACAAAAGGATGTACTAGATATAACTACTCGATGCTTTTAGTTAAGTGATACTATCGTGTAGAAATATTCTAATTCGCGCTTCCACAACAGATAACTTGCTATTCATGAGAAAGTAAAGTTTTCGCCTTCACTATATCTTCCTCTATGGCATCCGTCATTTCAAATCCGCGCCTATTGTGATCTTGTCCAATTGGGTTCTTTTCAAATTGTTCATATTCATTTAACATACTTTCATAGGTTTCGATCGCAATCTTTGCATACCTATTACTTTTATGTTCCCCAGCCAAGTCAACAGAAAGGTGGATAATCCCTTGATAAATTCTCAAATCAAACGGGTCCAATTCTAATGCATTCCTATATTGATGTAATGCGTCCCTCTTTTCATTAATTTTTTCTAGTAATACGCCGGATTGATAGATCACTTGCGAATTCATCGGTTCCAACGCTACCATTTGATATATCGCATTTTTTGTCTTCCTTTGATCCTTTTGATTGGTTAACGTATCACTTAGCTTATACCAGTATTCTGTATCAAATCGATTATAACTTATTGCCTCCTTCAGATACTGTTCACGTTCTTTTAGATTATCGGTATTCATAGCTTTTTGATATGAAACATCTGCTTGCATAAAGCGATAAGCAAAGGTTAAGGCAAATAACAAAATGACTGCATATATCCCTAATGAATAGAGTGGCCATTTTTTCAGTCGCTTTGGTTCAGCAATTGTTTTTAAACCCATAGCAATTAACCAGAAAATCATAAAGACAACAAATCCAAAAGCCAAGTTAAAATCGATAAAGCTGTGAGCCAAAATCGTAGCTAAGCTTAATAAAATCGCAAGATAAATCGATCTATCATCTGCACAACGCATAGTTTGCCATATGCGGAGGATGAGATAAGCTAGAATACTAATCGTGATTAAAAATCCGGGATACCCTATATCTAGGATTACTTCGATATATTCATTATGTATTTTCTTAGATTGATAAGGTAATTGCTGATAATTACGATAGATAGATTCCCAGGCTTTTCCCCCTTGCCCTATCAAAGGGGCATCCAAACTCGCTTCCATTGCATCTTCTACAATAAGCACTCTTTCTCTTGCCGTCGAACTATCAATAATACTTGCCATCCTTTCTTGCAGATTGGCAGGCAGTTGCTTATATATCAATCCTTGATTAGCTAGATCGAACCCAAACAAAATACCAAAAACAATGACGATTACAGGTAAAATACCTCGATGAAACTTTTTCAGTCTAACGTTTAAATCTAGCTGATAAATCCACCAAATTACCAAAAAGGATAGTAAAGACAGTACAACGATGCTGATACCCGTCAGAAACATATTTCCTTTTTGTAAAAGGATAAATACCAACATTCCGCTCAACATGGTTATCATAGTATATAGAGTATAACGTAATTGATGTTGAAACGAGAAACAACAAATTCCGATCAACCAGACAATCGGAAAAATAAGATACATACCTCTTGAATAGGATTCTAGAAAAGCTGCGATAAAAGCAGTTAACGGAAAAGAGTAAAAGAATATCCCTCGCCAATTTTGCCTTTTATTAAGCAACATAACTAACCCAAACATATAGAAAGCAATCATAACCATGCCAAACGTATTCGGATATTGAAAGACACCAGCAAATCGATCTTTGATAAATGCCCCTGGATCATTTAACAATCCGAATTGATTAAGTAACATATGGACAGTAATCAGGACACCAGTAGCATAATAAATATAAGGAGCAAGCTGTCTTATTTTAGGATGTTTGTTGATACTCCAATACAATAAATAGAAAAAACTAATATAAGTAGTCCAACGAAAGACCATATTAAACGCACCTTCGGGATGCTTAGCTTGAATTAATGAGATGAGATAGCATATTGGAATAATTAAGATAAACAAAAGGTCACTCCAAGTAGTGAAATCCCGATCATACAACACTCTTAACATCAACAAAAAGGTAAGCGAGTAAATAAAAATATGTACCATATAAAAATCTGAATCAAAATACAAGCCCTGTTGTAAAGGAGCAACCATAAATAGTAGCGAAAGCAAAACAAAGAAGAACCAACGCATCAGAAACCTCCATCAATTGGATCAACGGGACAGTGGAAATGTCCCGTTATTCTAGAAAATCGTATACTCGTTTTCGATAATATTGCTGCAATCTTTTCGTTATTTCCCCTATCTGATTATGATGGATAGGCTGATGATCTATTTGTGTGATCGGTACTATTTCTAAGGGAGTTGCCGTAAGAAAACATTCATCAGCCTCTTGTAATTCCTCCACTGCTATTTCTCTTTCTTCAACAGGGATAGCTAATTCTTCAGCAAACATCAGAACTTTTTTCCTTGTGATACCACCAAGTATATAGTGATTGGTTGGATGTGTATGTATCACACCATCTTTAATCATATAAAAATTAGAAGCACCACATTCACGAACAATGCCATCGCGATGAAAAAGCGGTTCATGATAGCCATTGCGCTGTGCTTTTGTTCGTGCAAGCACATTACCTAGTAAATTCAATGACTTAATATCACAACGGAGCCAGCGAATATCCTCTTGCAATGTAACCTTAACCCCTTTTCCCCACATTTCTACTGGCTGATCAAAACGGTCAACCGTCGCATAGAAAATCGCATCTAATTCTTCCATATAAACATGATCTCGAGGCTGCATACCTCTTGTTACTTGCAAATAGAGTTTGCCATCAACCGTAAAATTATTTTTTTCGGTAAGTTGCTTTAATAATTGCTTTATTTCTGAACGGGAAAATGGTGCCCGAATTGCTAATTGTTCCATCGAATAAAACAAACGATCTAAGTGCCAATCCAAAGCATGAAGCTTTCCATCATATATGCGAATAACTTCATAAACACCGTCACCAAATTGATAGCCACGGTCTTCAAAAGAAACCATTGCATTTTCTGATTTACGCTCCACTATTTCATTGTTCCACAACATATAACCAATCATTTTCATTCCCCCTTTATTGTATTATTTTAACATATGAATACGTTGAAAGAGCGGAACGAAAACAAAAATTTGAAGTTCTTCTATATGGGGGAGCATCATTATAGGGACTTATCCTGATGTTTAAAAACCCGCCCAGACCTTATCACTAATTGCTAAGTTGATCTGCGACTCGTATAGAAGCCATTATGATTTATATAGACCGTATAACCATCGCTCCGGCTGCCCACTTCCCTTTCCGTGAGGTTTGTCCTTCAGCTAACTTTTTCGAGCAACAACCGCTCAAAAAAGTGGATTTTCAGGTCAAACGATTCCCACAAGAGTTGAAGTGGCGGCCTCCACTGAATTATTTTCTACAACATTTATCAGAGCTAGTTAAATGCTTTCTTTTCAAAAGATGCGAGCTGCCATTCTGGCATTTCTCGCATCCTTTTTTGCTACACTTTGTTAATCTTTTAGCATGTAAATTAGCGATCTAGTCTTTTTTCCGTTTATAAATTAGGATCCCTATTGCACACAGAAGTAGAATTAGTCCGAATAGAAGATAGTTGTATGTGCTGGTTGCTGTGTCTGGCAGTTCTGATCGATCTATATCACCAGAATCCTCAGATGATTCCTCATCTATTTCAGGTGCTGAAGAATTCGACTCATCATTAGAACCATTTCCATCAGCCTGCTTCCCTTGATCTGTTTCGGTTGGTGGTTCTTCTTGATTGGTAATCCGTATTACTGTTGAAGTTAATGGAGCAAGTTTAATACTATCTTCATTAACAGATACTCCTTCTGGATCAGTAATGGTCGTTGTTCCTGCTTGAGCACGATCGACAATCACTTCACCTGCTGTAAGATCTTCTGCTAATGTAAGGTGTCGTTCCTCACTATCTGCATTAACAAAAACATAATACGTTTCTTCCCCACTTGAATCATCGGCACGGTATCCAATTACCAAGTCTTCCTCCGCTATTTCCGGAGCTTTGACCAGTGACACATTATCACGAACCTCTTCCCTTGTCGCATGACGAAATGCATCTGTTGAACGACGCAATTCGATTAAACCTTTCGTATAAGCTACTGTTGTCGTCTCAATTGGGTATGCTTCTTGATTTGTCGCCTTTTCCCATTCGAATTTATTGATCGCATCTGTCGAATCATAGGAATCATGAATAAAATACGGATATTCAAAAGGTTCACCATTTTCACTTGTTAAGAATGTTGATTTGTATGGCGGCTCTGCTACTTCTGTTTGGTAATCTTCATGGCGGAACTGTTTGGTACGTCCATACTCCTGTCCAGCATGAATGAAAGGTGTCCCCTGTGAAGTTAAAACCATCAGATTTCCCAATCGAATACGACTATGGATCTCTTCGGCATAATCTTTCGGGTCCTTTTTTATCGATTGGGCAATGACATCATGTAAGGTTAAATTGTCATGTGCTGCAATATATGGCACGACATCCCCTGGATCATCAGCGATGAAATTACCTGGATTTGCTGTTAGATTGTTAAAAATTGTTTGTATATGTCGTGCTCCACCAGTAAGAAAACGTGGTTGTCCTTCACTGCCAAAGCCAGATTTCAATTCATTACGGAATTCATCTGAGAAGGATGCCACACTATTGGTATCTTGCATCCAATCTTGATCAGCAGGCTGAACATCCGGATAATTTTCGTCTCCAGCAAACGTTCTCCAACCTTCCCCAATCATCAAAATATTCGGATTAAGTGCTTTAGCTTCATCATATGCGATTTGAATACTCTCTGCATCATGATCCCCCATCATGTCGAAACGGAAGCCATCTACTTTAAATTCATCCACCCAATAGCTGATCGAATCAACTAAAATCCGTCTAGCCATTTTATGTGTTGTACCTAAGCGGCCACCACCAAAGCTTTCCCGTGGTGTTCCATCTGCATTCATAAAATGATAATAATTTGGTTCTAAATCTTCGAAAATATGAACTTGTGCTGTATGGTTGTAAACGACATCTAGGATAACTCCCATTCCACGGCTATGAATCTCATCAATGAGCAGCTTGAATTCTTCTATTCTCTTTTCCGGATCTGTCGGATCTTCGGAATACATACCAGATAAAGAGAAATAGCTGTGCGGATCATAGCCCCAGTTATAGCTATTATTTTCTGAAGAATAGTCTAGTAGTCGTTGATCTTTATCTAATTCATTAGCAAAGTAATAACTCATGACAGGCAGTAGTTGAATATGAGTCACACCAAGTTCTTCAATATAATCCAGCTTTTCGACAAAGGAAGCAAACGTTCCGAACTTAGACTCCAGTTCTTCATCGATACTTGGATCGGAAGTAAAGTCACGAACATGGATTTCATAAATGATTGCATCTTCTCTTTTGTCAAATCCTTCAATATCCGCATAGTCCAATTCTGGTCCGATAGTGCTTGGATCTACAATGGCAGCTTTACCAACACCACTATCCGAATCACTGCTATTCCATGCTGCCATGGACTTTGCATATGGGTCCAATGTTAAAACCGTTTCACCGTCTCGTTCGATGGCAAAATGGTAATAGTTACCGATTAAGTTATCTAAATGTGTATTGTCTTGGTTTAACTCTACTTCCCATATCCCTTTTTCACCACGTGTCATCTCGATATCATCTTTTATGATTTGCTTCGGATCGTCTTTATCGTAAAGGACAACAGAGACTTGATCTGCACTTGGTGACCATACTCTCAAGGTCACATTGGATTGATCCTGAACTTCTAAGCCTAACTCACCATCATAACCATACATTTCATCTTTTAAGCGCCAGCCAATTGATGCAATGACACTACGGTTATGATGTGTGATAGTAAAAGGTGCCTTTTCTAGGTCAAAATCGCCGTTGACGATAACAAGGTTGTCTCCTTCAGAAATATCAACCGATTCTACCGGTACCTCCGAATCCTCTATATCTTTAACTTCTAGATCCTCAACTAACGCTTCTTCTGATAAGCCAGCCAAAGATGTAAATCTGAGTTCAATCTTTTGATCTGACAATACCTCTGCATTTACTAGTCCTTCTTCTTTAACAAAGTAAGGATTCGTATAAACGGTATTATCGCCTTTTCGTACAAAGATCTGACTATGATCAGCCAAATCTTCAAACGTAAAATCTTTAGACTGCCAATCGGTTTCTTTGTTTAAGAAAAGGAAGCCGATTTGACTCGGCTTCTCTATTAAGGGAAGATCTACATAAGATCCTTTCATTCCTATTCGTTGATCGGATAAAGAATGGGCACCATCCGGCCAATTATCTGTAGGTTGGGTAACATCTCCCCACGTCCAAAGGCCAAGATCCTGATAAGAACCTTCCTCCTGATAGAAATTCACACGAATCTCCCCTTGATTATCAAGTGGTTCATAATAAAAAACTTGATAATCCTCTGTAATCCAAACCTGGTTCATATCCAATGAAAGAATGTCAACCATGATATCACCAGATAAATTGTCACCATTTGTATGATTAATCAGCATTCCCACTTGTTCTGCGTTCTCTGCCAATTCCACATCAACGAATCGTCCATATTCTGTTTGATTTTCCTCTTCAAACGGCAAAGCTCCATTCGGCCAAGCTTCTCTATCTTCTGATGTGGTTGCTACATCTTCCCAAACCCATAATCCTAATTCGTCAAAATTTTCGTTATTTCCCGGGAAATGGACACGTAAATGCCCCTCTGGTATTTCCTCTGTTTCTGGCTGTTCGCTTGGCTTCTCCGTTGCTTCACCCGATAGAATATTTCCGTTATTGACGGTTAGCAAAATCGTGCCACCATCATCCATTGCAGGGATATCTACTGTAATCACAAATTCACCTGCATCGTTTTCTGTCGTTTGATATGTTTTATCTTGATAATGATCTGTTATGGTTGTTGATGCTTGATCTACTTTTAGTGTGACGCTTTGTGATTCTTCCGCAACATTTAGACCAACATAGACATTGTCATCTAGATAAGCACGTTCAAATACGAGGAATTGTTCCTGATCAGACCCCGTTATTTTCTGGCGTGATCCTTTAGCAAAAATATCAGAATAATCTTCTCGGAATGATAAAATCGATTGATAGTGAGCCAGTATTTCATTATCTTCCACACTTTTCCAATCTAAATTATATCTATTATCATACTCCGGCCAATTATTTGCTCCAGATTGACCTAATTCCTCTCCATAATAGATAACTGGCTGTCCTTTTGCTGTCATCTGTAAAGACGCTGCCACCTTAAATTTGCCTTTGTCACCTCCAAGACTGTATAAGAAGCCGTCTTCATCATGACTGCCTAAAAATTGACCAAGCATCGCAGTGTTATCAATCGTTTTATTTCTTGCGATAAGTGTTTCGTTGGCACTTTCCAGATTACCGTTAACAAAATTGGTAGCTGTTCCTTTGAATTCAAAGTCTAATAGGGAATCCATCATTCCGGAACGAAGATAACCTTGATCATCGTGTTGACCCACTCCCCATGCTTCGCCGATCAGTTGAAAATCTGGCTTTTCCTTGGTTAATTCATTACGGAAATGCTGCCATGTTGTACCATCGACATGTTTCACCGTATCAACACGATAATAGGCTAATGAATTTCCATTTGCTGTTGTAGATTTTGAAATCCAATTCCTTTGCCATTCAACAAGCTGTTCACGAACTTGCACTTCTTCTGTTTTGAAATCCGGTAATCCAGATAACTCCATTTTTTCATCACCGGAACCGGAACGATCACGTAACATTCCATCAAAACGAGCTCGGTCTTCATCAGTTGGATAGCCAGGAGGCGCATTTGTTAACGATTCTTTTAAGCCATAACCAGGATGATTTAATACAACATCTGCCATAATCTTCATATCTCGATCAGCAGCTGCGTCAATAAGTGCATGAAATTCTTCTAATGTTCCAAGGTGTGGATTTAATTCTTCAAAGTTTTTCGCCCAGTAACCGTGGTATCCGAAATAGGAGCCTTCAGATGTATTATAATTCACATCATATCCGATATTTTCTACAATCGGTGTAATCCAAATGGTATTGACACCTAAATCCTCTAAGTAATCTAACTTATCCATAACTCCTTTAAAATCGCCACCCTGATAGGTCCCACGATTATTATCATAACTGTCATAGTTTAAACCATAAGGGTCATTATTTGCTTGATTACCGTCATAAAATCGATCTGTTAACATAAAATAGATGACTGATTCATCCCAATCGAGATTACTTCTTGAAACATCTCGTTCACTAACTGTAGCAGTTACTTCTGTCTTATAAGCACCACCATCTTCGTCTACTACTGTTACTGGGATTGTTTTTTCACCAGGTTCGACATCATGCCGGACAGATAATGTGACTTCGTTTAACGCTGGTGAAATCGTAAGACGTTCCTCGCCACCTAGAGCTGTCGTATCTGCATAAATCGAGTCGATTTCTTTCTCTGAATTATTGGTAATATCTAGCGAAAGGACCGCATGTTCATTATACGTAAAATCACGATTTACCGAGCCTTCTACGCTGATATCATGTTCACCCTCACTTTCTTCCGGTTCCTCTTCCACCTCTTCTGTCGAGGCATAATAAGGATTGGTAAAATATCCTTCGATACCTTCTTTTAAGAAAATTTGACGATGATTGTTCAGATCATTAAAGCTCATATCAGTAGTCTGCTCACCCGAATCATCCCTTTTCACAAGCAGAAAGCCAATGGAACTAGGGTCTTCTATCAGTGGAATATCAACATAAGCTCCATATGGTCCAACTTGTTGATCTGAAAAAGGCCGAGCATCCGTTGGCCATGTTTCCGACGCATCGATTACGTCCCCCCAAGTCCATACTCCCCATGGTTCATAGGAGTCTGCATCTGTTGCAAAATGAACTCTTAATACATTTTCTTCTAAATCTTCCGGCTCATAAAAGTACACTTGACCATCAGTTGTAAGCCATACCTCGTTCATGTGCTCGGATATAATATCGATCGAGATGTCATCTGTCAAGTTTTCTCCTGCTCGGTTATTCACGACAAGTCCGATGTTTGCTGCGTCTTGTTTGATTTCAACATCTATATACGCGCCATAATCATCTGTTCCACCATCTTCAAACCAAGTCCCATTCGGCCATTCACTTGCCTCGTCAGATGGGGTTGTTACATCTCCCCATAACCAAACGCCAATGTTGTTAAGATCATAGTCAGCATAATCATAATGAATACGCAAGTGACCATCCTCAATGGAGTTTGAATCATTTTCCTCTGCTTCAAGTGACTGACTCGGTGCAAACCCAGTAAATAAACTAAAAAACATAACTACCACCATCAAAAGCACTAACGGTTTTCTTGCTCTTTTACTAGCCAACAAATCATTCCTCCTCTTTTTTGTGCAATATCTGCGCAAAAATAATGCAATTTTACGAAAACGTTTGCATTATTGTTCCAAAAAATATTGCACTTAATTTTAATAAAATTAGTGCAAACGTTTTCTTTATCAATATACAATACCCGAAATGAAATCGCAACCATTAATACCGAACTAGAAATATGAAATCAAAAAAACTGCTAGATGAAACTATAAGATTTCCTTGTAAAGGTGGATTAACAGGGAAATATATCTATGAAAATGCTAGGTTTTTGTGATAAATATTTAATTACTCGAAGTCAATGATTGCACCATTATGATCTTTCTGATCTAACACAAAAAAGTTCCGATACTTGGAACTTTTTTATCAGTCATTCACTTCACTAATCTATTTTTCACAAAACAAAAGCACCTTTCCATGATATGGAATCACAAATAATAAGAATACTGAGCAATTCGCTCAGTCCTTATCACAAAATTGTTCAAGATTTACGCTTCCTCTAGTGGCTATTATGGAATAATATCAACTGCTTGACCACCACTCCGGCTGCCCACTTCCCTTTCCGTGGGGGTTGCCCTTCAGCTAACTTTTTTGAGCAAAACCCGCTCGAAAAAGTGGATCTTCAGGGCAAACAATTCCCACAGGAGTGGAAATGAACGGCCTTCGTTAAGATCTGCTCTACAACACTAGCAGGAAGTAACACAGCTGCTTTTATACTCACGGTTAGCGATTTTCTCTTTTTCCATTGTAAAAAAGTCAACCTATTACTTATCACAAGAATTGTTGGACCTGCTCATAGCGAAGTAATTAGTCGGAGCGTTTACAAATATACATCAAACATTTCAAAAACTACTTCGCGACTTTCTTAACTTATAAAAAATACTTGTGGCACAAATTCGTCCTATAACTCAGACTTTCAAAATGATTTTACCGATATTTTTGTTAGCTTCCATATGTTGATGAGCCGCAGCTGCTTCAGTAATCGGAAAAGTAATGTCGACTACTGGTTGGACTTTTCCTTGTTCAAAATAGGTGAATAACTTGTTGATAAAATCTTTGCTTAGTTCTGCTTTATATTCGTCACTTCTTGGCGTCAGTAATGTCCCTGTTAATTGAATTCTTTTTGCCATTAAATCCATTAAAGAAAGCTGATTTACTGTACTGCCGCCCAGTACACCAATCAGTACCCATCTGCCATCGACAGCGATACTCTTATAATTATTCTCCCAATAGCTTGCTCCAACAAAATCGAGGATTACATCGACACCCTTATGGTTAGTTGCTTGTAATACTTCCTCAGCAAAATCCTGTTGCTTATAATTGATCACTGTATCAGCACCTAATTTGCGGCAATAATCCAATTTCTCTGCTGAACCAGCCGTTGTAATTATTTGTGCATTGGATATCACTTTAGCTAATTGTATGGCAGCTGTTCCTACTCCGCTTGCCCCTGCATGAATCAAAACTGTTTCAGCTTCTTGTAAGTTAGCGATCCAATATAAGGTTTGATAAGCAGTTAAAAATACTTCTGGAATTGCAGCTGCTTCTTCAAAACTTAAGGTATCAGGAATCTTCATCGCTCGGTCTGCTGGCATAGCTACTTTCTCAGCATATCCTCCACCATTCACTAATCCCATGACTCTGTCACCTTTTTTAAAATCTGGATGACCGTTAGGTTCTGCAACTTCACCAGCTACCTCTACACCTATAATCGGATTTTTGGCATAACCTAATCTGCCTTCACGATTTAAAATATCCGTTCGATTTACCGCTGTAGCGTACACTTTAATTAATAGATCTCCTGGTTCTAATGTCGGTTCTGGCATTTCCTTATAAACTAATTGCTCTGCTCCACCTGGTTCTTTCGCTATAATTCCTTTCATTTTTATCCTCCTTGTCAAGGTTACTTTAAAAGCGTAGAGCAGCTTACTCTACGCTTTTCGATATGCTCTTCGTTCTGCATATTCTACACATTTATAACAAACCGGGATTTTTTCATCCTTGTCATTGTAGTAATAACTTGGCTTAACAGGCTTCTTCCCACAAACACCACAATTTTCCCTGCGAAATATTCGTGAAAGAAACTTCATATGACCGCTCCTTATTATCCAGTTTGTACCTTTAGAAGATACATTATATATTATACCTCATGCACCTCACATCACTAAAGTAATGCGTTTTTTCGCTAACATTCATAAATCTCGATAGGTAACTGATCCGGATCTTGAAAAAAAGTGAAACGTTTATTCGTGATTGGATCTACTCTTATCTCTTCTACTGGTATCCCCTTTTCTTCGAGAACTGCTGCAGTCTCTTCTACATCCTCCACTGAAAAAGCGAGATGTCTTAAACCACATGCCTCTGGAAAGCTTGGACGCTCAGGTGGATCCGGAAAAGAAAAAAGCTCCATCACATATCTATTATGTAAAGCCAAATCTAGTTTATAAGAATTACGTTCTTTCCGATATACCTCTTTTATGATCGATAGTCCTAACTTATTAACATAGAAATCTTTCGAAACCTGGTAATCAGAGCAGATTACCGCAATATGATGAATAGCTTTAAACATAACAACACGCTCCTTAAAAAGTGAGAATTCTCTCAGTGGATTTTATGGATTTTTAGTACCGTAACAAACGAATCATTTTCCCTATTGTACACAAAATATTCCTCAGAATAACAGAAAAAACCTTTTAAATGACAGAAATTGATGGAATCTTAAGCAAGTGAACGATATGTTCTTTCAAAAGAACAAAAACAACCACTAATTCTTTAAAAAGAACAATTTTGACGTTTTTCATTGTAGGTAAAATAGACTATACTTAATGCAGTTCTTTATAAAGAACATAAGCGTGAATTATTTCGCCGACAGTTCTATATATAACATGTCAATATGGATGTGATAACGATGAAAAGATTCACCATTTATATTTTCTTTCTATTGCTAATTATACTACCAGGCCTTCCATCAGCGAATCATTATTCACAAGTTAAGACGACCAAAGCATCCGTTTATGACTATCGATTAAACACTCATAAGCCAAACCTGATCGACACTTTCACCAAACAATTAGCAATAAAAAACAAATACAAAGAGGATGGTTGGATTTTAGTTTGGCAAGACGAATTTAATCAGAAACAATTAGATACGGATGTTTGGAACAGCGAAAATTGGGCTTCCCAAAAAAACAATGAACTACAATTTTATACACCACATAATATCAACGTTTCAGATGATAAATTACAACTTGTCAGTAAAAAACAACGATATAAGGGGCGATCATACACATCGGCAGCGATTCACTCTAAAGACAAATTCTATTTCCAATATGGAAAAGTTGAAATGCGAGCGAAACTACCCAGTGGACAAGGTATCTTCCCTGCTTTCTGGATGATGCCAAATATCGACAACACCTGGTTACCTGAGATCGACATTATGGAAATGCTGGGACACAAGCCGAATGAAATTTGGATGGTACAACATTGGTTAGATGAAGATCAACAGCTGAAAAGTAACTCTGACCAGTTTATAGGTGATGATTATTCACAAGACTACCATACTTTTTCGATCGAATGGAACCCCGATTCGATCACCTGGTTCATTGATGGTATAGAGCGATTCCAAACCACCCAATCGATCCCTCAAGAACAAATGTATTTGTATTTGAACACTGCTATAGGTGGGGAATGGCCTGGTAGTCCTGATAATACAACGGTTTTCCCACAAGTATTTGAAGTAGATTACGTGAGAGTTTATCAACAAAAGGGAGTGAAGCCATCATGTTATTAAAAATCACCCTTGTTCTATTCATTTTTTTTATTTGCTTTCAATTACTTTATATTCTCTATCCTCTTTATGCAGTCAACAAAACAAACAAAGGAACTAGATTAAAAAGAGAAAAGGGAATTAGTGTCGTAATCCCCGCTTATAATGAAGAAGCTATTATTTTGAACTGCCTTCAGGGAATTATCAATTTAAACTATAACAATTACGAAATTATTTTTGTAAATGACGGTTCGCAAGATAAAACCTTACAAATCTTAAATGATCAATTAGACCTCAGACCAACATTCAAAAAATTACCTGCTGTCAAAATCCCACATCAAGAGATTAAAGATATCTACCATTCTGAACTATTTCCAAAAATATACCTAATTGATAAAGTTAACGGCGGCAAAGCAGATGCATTGAACGCAGGCATAGAATATGCTGCGAAAGAAATTGTAGTAACGTTGGATGCTGACAGTATTCTTGATCCAGATTCGCTAAGCGCCATTAATTCATCCTTTGAAGATAAGAATATTATTGCTGCTGGTGGATTAGTACAAATCCAACAAGGTTTTCGTGGCAGTATTCTTAAACCGAGACCAACCTTTAAGTTGAGAGGTCTTGTCCGATACCAAATTATTCAATATTTGACATCTTTTTATCTCCATAAATTTACACAGGCAAAACTCAATTCGATCACAGTTATTGCTGGCGCTTTTGGAGCATTTCGAAAGCAGGCACTATTTGATGCGAATGGTTATCGTAAAACGGTTGGAGAAGACATGGACATTACGTTAAAAATTCACAAATTAATGAAGACGAATAATAGGTATAAAAAAGGAAAACTAACATTTATCCCACAAGCAATCTGTTACACCCAATGTCCAGAAACATTTAAAGACCTTTATAATCAGAGAATTCGCTGGCAAAAAGCATTTATTGATTGTATCTTGCACTTTAAGAAATCTTTATTTCGTCATTTGGGTTTTAGTGCATCCTTCTTTTTGATTTTTGATTCGTTCCTGTTAGGGACGTTGAGTGCATTTCCAACCATACTCATCCCGATTACTTTGCTTATTTACATTAATGGTTATATGGTAGCAGCCGCGCTTTTCACTGTAGCCATCTTTCTAGCAATCTATCAAGGTATTGTAATGGTTATAGTCGGAGCAAGGTTTGGAATGAACTACTCCGGTAGACAGTTATTAAAAGTACTGTTATTTATACCTTTCGAGGCAATTACTTATCGGTTGTTAGGCTTGTTGTTTGTCACAACGGGGACAATTCTTTATTTCAAAAACAAAAACAGCTGGTATGTTTCTAAGCGTATTAAACATAGTCAACAGCCAACTGTATCGAAAATTTCACTGAATAAAAATACCATATAGGAGTGTTCATAAATGCTTAGGAATCATTTATTTAATATCTTCTTCACTCTGATTTTCTTCGGATTGTTTTCGCTTATCATTAGCTTTTATTATGATGATGTTTCGCGTGCATTATATGATCCAGCTATATTTCCGACAGATAAATCGTTTGACTTACAAGCTTGTCAAAGTTGGCGAGACGATACACGCCAATTCGTTGTTTCAAATGAAAATAAAGCAAAACAAATTACCGTATTAATGTATCACCGTGTTATACCAGAAGATCAACTTAATGATACACATGTTCAAGCAAATGGCGACCTTTTCTCCACCATCATTCTAAAATCTGAATTTGATGAACAGATGCAAATCTTGCAAGATGCTGGATACACAACACTTACTTTAAAGGAATTAGAACTGTTCATTCAAGGAAATTTGGATGTGCCGGAACGCAGTATTGTCCTGACTTTTGATGACGGCTTTAAAGATAATGCAATAGAAGCAGCCCCAGTACTTCGTGACCATGGCTTCACAGCGGCCAATTTTGTTATTACTGGAGCAGTTAATATGTATGATTCAGCATATAAACCAGGTGAATATCAATACTTTAGTGTTGATGACTTACATAATACGTGTGATGTCTTTGAATTTGAAAGTCATACTTATAACTTCCATAAAAGAATGGAAGATAACACCCCTTATTTAATTGGGAAACCAGATAAGCTTGTACAGGAAGATTTAGAAGCCAGTATCGTGAATCTTGATGGGAATACGCAAGCATTTGCTTCACCATATGGTGCCTTTGACAAAGAAAACATCCAGCTATTCAAACAACTAGACTTTAATATGGCTTTTACCGTCATTCCAGGAACAGTCAAACAAGGAACAGACATTTACCAAGTTCCAAGAAAAGAAGTCCTTGCAAATGAAAGGATTCAAGACTTCAAAGAAAAAATTGGATTACAGGACGGAGATACTTGATTGTAGTCTCGTCCTTTTCCCTTTCTACTCACGCCATAATTGTTCAAGAATGATAACAAGTGCAGTCCCTACAAGGAGACCATTACTCATTATGTTCTGTATAAGTAGCGGAAATTCTGAGAACACCTCTGATGGTAGAAACATGGTTCCCATTCCGATCAGATAAGCAACTCCCAAAATAGTCATTCTTCTGTTGTCCAATGGCTGGATCGTAACATTGCGTATCGCCAACCCAACAAGCTGAACAAAAGAGGCCATTAATGCAGCATTTGCAATCGGTGCCGGAATCGCCGAGATAAAAGCAACAATAGGCGGGAAAAAGGCAAACAGCATTAACAAAAAAGATGCATAGATAAACGGTGCTTTTCGTTTTTGCCCTGTTAAGCCAATAAATCCAGCAGAGGTGGACAACGGCACATTAGCAATCGAGGAGAATACTCCTGACAATCCGTGATTGATCCCAAAAACTGCTGTCCCATGATTAATTTCCTTCCTACGGTCCTTTCCTTCATTTCCTAATACTTGATCAACCGCAACTACAGAGGCAATCATATTTGAGAGTAAGATGACTGCAATTAGTAATGCAATTGGAATCACGCTAATATTAAAGCTTGGTATACCAAAAGCAAACACTTCCGGCAATGCAAACAGCTGTACATTCCCAATAGCAGGTGCTTCCCCCTCGACAAGAATAAAAATAATCCATCCAATCAAGATCCCAATGAACATCGAATAATTTTTCAACCACCCTTTAGCAAAAAAGGATAAACCTAAAACTACTAAAAAGATAAACGTAGCAATCGATGCTTCTTTAACTTGAATATTGCTCGATTCACCTTGCAAACCTAGCATCCCTTCTAAAAAGGTGCCACTCAACTGCACCGTTAACAGGAAGAAAAAAGTACCTGTAACAAGTGGTGTAAAGATAGGTAAAATGAATTGAGAAATCTTAAAGATACCGAATATAAACAAAAATACGCCAGTCAATATCATCGTTGTCTGTAATAACTGAAGTGTTCCATCAAGTGATGTACCATTTTGCAAACCTGTAGCGGCCATTACCGAAAAAATACTAATCCAAATCCCAGCAGGCCCTTCCATGATCGGCATTTTATGTCCAATGATACTTTGTAGAAAAGATGCAAGCCCTACTACAAAAAAAGTCCGTTGCATCAGTCCAGCTATTTCAGCAAAGCTCATTTCAAATATGCCACCTATTACAATTGGTAAAGCAACAGAACTTGCTAGTAGAAAGATAAACCACTGAATCGTTTCCATCGACGTATTAACTATTTTTTGTGTATTCAAGATAAACGCTCCTACTCTATCTATTTCGCTTCACATATCATATCACGAGTGTGATTTTTTAACAAAATGCTGATACCATTCTTGAACGATCTCAACAACCAACTCTTATAGGAATAGGAAGGCTAGATAAGTAAGATTATTGACTGGGATTTTGTGTAAATTAATAGTGCAATGACAATATTAACTCATATAAGACTTGAGACATGTCATAAGAATTAAAAATGAAGGAGGAGGAAAGGGATGGATATTTATGTATGGATCGTGTCTTTTTTAATCATATTTATGCTTCATAATCTGGAAGAGATTATCATGATCGAAAGCTGGTTTAAAAAAACTTACCCTCGAGTTAATAAGAAGATTCCTGCATTTGTTCAACAGGAGCTCAACCAGTATAAAGACATTACATCCTCCCAGTTTTCTGTCGTTGTTTTTGTGTTTTCCGTTATTATCTCTATCTTTATATTACTCTTTGTCATAACAGAACATTATTTTATATTTTTAGGGCTAAACCTCTTTTTTGCTTTAAATATGTTTACTCACCCATTACAATCATTGTTTTTAAGGTGTTACACTCCAGGTGTCTGGACAACAATATTGCTGATTCTTCCTTATAATATTCTGTTTTTCTACCATTACTACAAGGCCGGTATTTTAACAGTAAACACGATTACTGGCGCATTAGTTGTGATGATTCTTTTAGTACCTGGATTTCTCATCAGCCACAAAATTGCCGAGAAGTGGATAAAACCGGCACATTAAATATACCTTACAAGAAAGGTTCTTTACATAAGGACCTTTCTTTTTTAATGCGAAAAGTGTAATGTTTTCGTATAAACGTCGTCTAATAAGTAAAGAACAACCAAAGACAAACAAACAGGGAGGTCACGAAATGGATGAAGAGTTAATTACCGATTGGTTTGATGCCTATGCTGATGATATCTATCGATTTCTGGTCTATTATACGTCCACATCAGATGTCGAAGATTTGGTACAAGAGGTATTCATTAAAGCAATCGATCGATATGATTCTTTCAAGGGGGATTCCAGTCCTAAAACCTGGCTATTTTCCATTGCTCGTAATTTAGCGATAGATGAAGCAAGAAAACAAAAACGACAAGATTGGCGCAAACTGATTAAAACCTATGAGCATAAAATCGACATATCTCCTGAGGATAAACACCTTTTAACTGAAAAAAAGCTGGAGCTACACAAAGCAATCACAAAACTCAAGCAGGATTACCGGGATGTTGTTATTCTTCGTGGAATCGAGGAGCTATCTGTAACAGAAACAGCAAATATTTTAAAATGGTCTGATTCGAAGGTAAGGGTTACATTCCACCGTGCTTTGAAAGCTTTAAAACTGCAAGTGAAGGAGGTTTATTATGAGTCATAACGAGGACGAATTAATAAAGGAGCTTAAAGAATTGAAAACAAATGCCCAGTTAGATCCAGAAAAAAAAGAATCGATGAAAATGGCACTACAAAATCATGCCAAGAAAAAGCGGTCACGATCAAAGGCCAAGCACACATTCATCTGGTTGTCGAGTACTGCTGCGGTTTTGGCTTGCGGTGTAATCCTGTATACATTTATAAATAGTGATCAAATCACGCTCCCTACTGGTGATAACGAGCAAAGCGAAGAAATTGGTAATGCTGGAGAGGATGCAAAAGACCCTAATGATATGGAAGGATTAGGTGTCGAAAATCCTGATGACGATGATATCTCAGGAAGAGAAGAGGAGGAAACACCGGAAGAAGATGACCCTAGTGGTGAAGGAGTTAATCAACAGGAATTTAAAGTAGATCGATTAGGTGAAGAAACGCGAACGATCTCAATCGAAGGAACAGAAGAAGAAACATATGTATACAATTATCGCATGGAGCCTTATGGTATTGAGTATCAGGTTGACACCTATTATGGCAGATATGCGATCGAGGAAAATACAGTAAGGCACCATGACAAGAATGATGAATTTGCATCGATTCGATTATACGTCGAGGAAAACGCAACAATAGAAGAGCTAGCAAATGAATTTGATGCACAATATAATGAAAACTTCGACAATGTAGGTGAGATTAGGGAACCAAATGATGGCGAAAATCCCTATTCCGGTTTAACTCAAAATGCCGGTTCACAAGAATATTATCTTTATCAGATAGATGAAAATGTACTCGTAATTGAATACGAGCAGTCCGATCCTGAAGCAGGCGATGGATCTGCACGGCTTCAGACTGTTATTGAGTCGATACGATAATTGCTAGTCAGCTTCAGTGTAAATGTATACGCTGAAGCTGCATTATTGTATGTTCCTTGATAAAGTGAGACTATGATCAGAGGGGTTTTGCCCCTACTATTGTTAGCGAGACTTATCAGGATGTTAGCGTCCGTTATCCCTAAACACTTGAAGCTTGAAGTGGAGATTGTACAGATGTTTAGCACCGTAATAAAAACGACATTGAGTTATCGCATCAGACTAATGTTAGATCTATTTTACTATCCATTAATGTGTTAACGATTTTTATCTTATCTCCTCTATATCTCATTCACCAAAAATCAGATATCTTTGTATAAAAACCAGACATTTCCTTGACGAATCTATTCTACTTCTCTAATCTAAAACGTAATCAAGAAATCCGGATCCTTGATTGAAGTTCACGCACTTATTTATTCTGCAGAAAAAATGTAAGCGTTATCACTATTTAGACCTATGACTTATGGACCCATTAAAAATTCAATAAAGGTGGTGATACATACCTCTTCCTCGCTAACAGCATAGAACCCCACATAAAGTAATCTAAAACAATCCAAATATAGGAGGTTAATTCTTTTGATGAAGAAAATTTCCATCGTCCTGATTACCGTATTAGTGGTTAGTCTACTTCCAACCAGTCTAACAAATTCAATTGATGCAGAAACAAATGATGGTTACTTATTTGACTTTGGCTCAGCCGATAGCCCTGTTGCTGATGGCTACACGCAGGTGACCAACACTTTACTTTATGATGAAGAAAGAGGCTATGGATTAAGTAAATCTGTTGCTAACCGTGATCGTGGTAACCCAGATGATTTACGCCGCGATTTCGTAATTGACTCTGATTACTCTTTTATCCTTGACATTCCAAACGGAGACTATTTTGTACGTATTATTGCTGGCGATGATATAGCCTTCAACCGTTCAAGCTTTACTATCAATGGTGAAGATTACGGCAATATTACCTCCAATGGTGGTGAATATGCTGAGTTAACAACTGACGTAACAATTACTGATGAAAAATTAACGATTGACATCGGAGAAAATGGACGAATTAATGGGCTCGAGATTGTTTCTATGACTCAGATTGACAGTCTGAAAGTAGACTCAATTTCCTATTCAGCAGACAGCGAGGTAGATTTGTCATGGCAAAGTGATCCAAACGCTAATCATTATAATATTTATCGCAAAGGAGAAAATGACGAAAACTTCGAGAAAATAGATGAAACTACAGAGGCAAATTATACCGATACTACCGTAGAATTAGGCTACAGTTACACGTATGCCATTACACTTGTGCATTCATCAGGTATCGAATCAGAGAAAAGTAATGAAGTATCTGCTTCGATTATCAATGAGGATGCAGAGACACCTCAACCCACAAGTAATTTGTCTGTAAGCAATGCTGAGCTTGATAACATCACATTAAACTGGGATGCTGTCGATAATGCTAGTCTGTATTATGTGTATCGCGCTAATTTTAACCCAGATGATTATCCAGATGGCGCTGTCGAATTTAAAAAAATCGGCACCACATCAGATACTAGCTTTACCGATGACTCGATTTTAACGTATAACAGCTACTATTATCAGGTTCGTGCTGTAAATGAAGGTGGTATTTCAAATCCATCGAACACCATAGAATCCCCGGTAACCGAAGTAAAAAAACGCCAGATGGAACAACTGGATCGCGCATTAGTGGCAGTTGAATCAGACGATGGTGTTTATGTCGGCTGGAAGATGCTTGGCACCGATCCGAAAGGCGTCAAATTCAATTTGTTCCGAGACGGCAAAAAAGTAAACAAGAAACCAATTGAAAACAGTACCAACTTTTTTGATGAGGATGGAACTGCAGATTCTACCTATCAAGTAAAAATTATTAAAGGTAGTGGCGATAAAATTACCAAAGAAGTTAACGTATGGTCTGAAAACTACTTAAGTATCGCATTAGATAAGCCTGAAGGTGGTACAACACCAGATGGAGTCGATTATTCGTATAGTGCCAATGATGCTAGTGTTGGTGACCTTGATGGAGACGGTGAATATGAAATTATTTTAAAATGGGATCCATCCAATTCAAAAGACAATTCCCATTCCGGTTATACAGGCAATGTCTACTTAGATGCTTATAAGCTGGATGGTACCAAAATGTGGCGTTTAGACCTTGGGAAAAATATTCGTGCTGGTGCTCATTATACCCAGTTCCTTGTATACGACTTTGATGGTAATGGCAAATCAGAAGTTGTTTTAAAAACTGGGGATGGTACCGTCGATGGCGAAGGTAATGTGATTGGAGATCCCGAGGCTGATTGGCGAAATAGTAGTGGTTTTGTTTTAGAAGGTCCTGAATATCTCACCGTATTTGAAGGGGAAACAGGTAAAGAGTTGACAACTACAGACTACACTCCTGCTCGTGGCAACCTTAATGATTGGGGAGATAACTACGGTAACCGTGCTGACCGCTTTCTTGCAGGTGTAGCCTATCTGGATGGAGAACGTCCAAGTATTGTAATGGCACGTGGTTACTACACCCGTTCCGTACTTGTTGCTTACAATTGGCGGGATGGTAAACTAACACAAGAGTGGATATTTGATAGTGATGATGAAGGTAATGAAGACTACGCCGGACAAGGGAATCACAGCCTCTCGGTAGCGGATGTAGATCAGGATGGTAATGATGAAATCATCTATGGTGCAGCTGTTATCGATGACGATGGTACCGGACTTCATACAACTGGTTGGGGACATGGAGATGCACAACATGTTAGTGATTTAAATCCTAATCGACCAGGTCTGGAAATCTTTCAGGTTCATGAAAATACTTCAATTCCAATTGGTTACGGGATTCGGGATGCTGCAAGCGGAGAAAAACTGTTTGGTGTTGATCTTCGAACAGATGTTGGTCGAGGATTAGCAGCAGATATCGATCCGCGCTATGATGGTGCGGAATTCTGGGCATCTGGTGCTTGGGATGGTAGTGCAGGAAATGGTCTTCACGCTGTCGATGGAGAACTGATTTCACAGCATACTCCTAGATCTGTTAATCACGCTATCTGGTGGGATGGTGACCTTGGTCGTGAGTTGCTTGATCATGATTTCGACTCAAACACTGATCCACACGGAGTTGGTCGAATTGATAAGTGGGATTATGAAAAGGAAGAGCTCGTTAATCTATTAACCCCAGAAGGAACACGCACAAACAACTGGACAAAAGGTAATCCAACTTTACAAGCGGATTTAGTTGGTGACTGGCGTGAAGAAGTAATCTGGCCATCAGCTGACAGTGAAGAATTAAGACTTTACACTACAACTGACGTGACAGAAGAAAAAATATATACGTTAATGCATGACCCGGTTTACCGTCTATCAATCGCATGGCAAAATGTGGCCTATAATCAGCCACCACATACCGGCTTTTTCCTAGGTTACAATATGGAGGAGCCTCCACGCCCTGCGATTGAAACAGGTGATGAATTGTTTGGACCAGAAAAAAATAAGTAATTACCATTAAGGCGAGAGTATCTGCTCTCGCCTTTTTCATTGTCTTCCCCATGCATAATTACAGCAATATTTCTGCAAATTATAACTGTGAGGAATTACAGAGGAGGCGTAACATTGAAAAAAGGGAACAATATCTCCAGTTTGCAAGATCAAAATCAGCTTGCGCAAGCTCAACAGTCCATTCTGCATTTACAGCGAGCCATTAACCAGGCTAAAAGTCATATGAATGAAGATATTCTGGAACAAATCAAACATTCCATGGACAGAGCAGAGCGTTCATTAACTCAAGCAGAGACCGTTACAGATGATCAAAATGCGCTAAACTTAGTTCGTCAAGAATTAGTGCAACAACAACAAGTTTTTCAAGACTTAACACAGCAAAACAGGTAAGTGCTGTGACAAGAACCATCAACAAAGCTACAGACAATGCTACTGTCTGTAGCTTTCCTCTTTCACCAATCGTATGTGTAAGAAGGAGATAAATAGGGAAAGTTTAGATAAAAAGGAACATAAGGAGGCAATACCCTTGAATCAGCGACTTAAAGATAAAACAGCTGTAGTAACCGGTGGGAGTTCGGGTATTGGTCGTGCTTCTGCCATCCAGCTTGCAAAAGAAGGTGCAAAAGTTTGCTTAATGGATTTAAAGGAAGAACAAGCAGAAAAGGTAAAAAAAGAAATAGAAAGAGACGGGGGTGAAGCACTCATTACTGATGTTGATTTATCTGATCCTATACGAGTTGAAAAAGGCATGAAAGAAGTAATTAATACTTGGGGAAGAATCGATATCATTTTTGCCAATGGTGGAATAAACGGTGTGCTTGCACCAATTGAGGATTTAACTCCCGAAGATTGGGACAAAACGATTCATACCAACTTAAAAGGAACCTTCCATACGGTTAAATATGCAATACCTTTTATGAAAGAGAAAGGCGGCAGTGTGATCATTACTAGTTCGGTGAATGGCAATCGAATCTTTTCTAACTTCGGAATGTCGGCTTACAGCACATCAAAAGCAGGACAAATGGCTTTTGGTAAAATGGCAGCATTAGAATTAGCCAAATATAAAATAAGAGTCAATATTATTTGTCCTGGTGCTATTGAAACTAACATCGGTAAAAACACAGAGAAAACACCTGAAATAGATAAAATTAATATTCCCGTTGAGTACGCTGAAGGAGATAAACCACTAGAACATCAGCCTGGAAAGCCGGAGCAAGTGGCAGACCTAGTTGCCTTCCTCGCCTCCGATCAATCAAATCATATCACTGGGACTGAGCTGTTTATTGACGGTGCAGAATCATTGTTAAGATAATTACCGTTATTGTTATATGACAATAAGGCTTGGTTCTACTAAGAACAGTGCACTCTACTATTTTATCTAATAATCAAAATTGTTTCCTAGAGGCAAAAATATGATATGATATAAGATGAAGAATTCACCGAATTGGAGGTTACGAAATGGGGAAGCGGTTGTTACTGTTTATTTTAACAAATATCTTGGTGATGACGACGATTGTTATTGTATGGTCAGTAATCACTAGATACACAAATCTTGGTGGTTCCTATTATAATGGCGAAACTATCAATTATACTACTCTCATGGTCTTTAGTTTGGTGGTTGGTTTTACGGGTGCATTCATCTCATTAGCTATGTCCCGTTGGGTGGCTAAAATGATGATGAAAGTAAAAGTAATTGATCCAAGCCGACCTGTATCAGCTCAAGAGCGTGCTGTATATGAAAAGGTAGAGAAATTATCCCGTGCTGCTGGACTGACACACACACCGGAAGTTGGAATTTACCAATCCAGAGAAGTAAATGCTTTTGCGACTGGCCCAACGAAAAAACGTTCACTGGTTGCTGTTTCTCAAGGATTGTTAGATACAATGGATGATGATGCCGTAGAAGGTGTTATCGCACACGAAGTAGCACACGTTGCAAATGGTGACATGGTAACCATGACGCTTTTACAAGGTATTGTTAACACATTTGTTGTGTTCTTCTCCCGAATCGCAGCCATTATCGTATCGCGATTTGTCCGTTCAGAAATTCAATGGATCGTACAATTTGTAGCGATAATTGTCTTCCAAATTTTATTCTCTATTCTTGGAAGCTTTGTCGTCAGTGCCTACTCACGACACCGAGAGTATCACGCTGACCGCGGTGGAGCCGATCTAGCGGGACGTGACAAAATGGCACATGCATTACGCTCACTAAAAATGTATGTTGATCGCGCAAAAATTGATGATCGTACCGACGATTCCGCGATCCAAACGATGAAAATCAGTGGAAAAAGCGGCATGATGGCATTACTATCATCTCACCCACCACTAGAAGATCGTATCGCAAAACTTGAACAACGATAAAGTGAGACAAACAAAGAGCTGTCCCGTAAGTTTTAACAACTTATATATGGGCAGCCCTTTTTTGATCATATATTTTTAATTTCCTGGTCTTCTTTTTCACGCGCTCTTCATTTTTTTACTTCTTAGCAATAATAATGTACAGATCATCAGTCGGTTTCATTTTCTGTATTACTTCAAACCCTGTATTCCTAATTTCTTGTTCCATAAGTGATGAAGAAATTCTCGGATGCTTGTCAGATTCTTTTTCTTTCTTTTCAAATTCAACACAAACGAAATATCCGCCAGGTTTAAGAACTCGCTTAATTTCGTTTAATGAAGCAGACAAATCTTGCACCTCATGTAAAACAATTGAAGCTAATGCGATGTCAACGGCATAAGTAAGTAGTGGTATATTATTTATACTTCCTTTCACCGTTTTGATATTTGTTATATTTTCTTTCTTTGCTTTAGTATTGACAAAGTCTAACATTTTAGCATCGATATCTAATGCGTACACTAATCCTTCCACCATTCTAGCTGCTGGAATGGTAATATATCCTGTACCTGCTCCTAAATCTAAAATAGTATCCTTTGTATCAACAGGAACCATACGCAGCAGCTGTTCTGGTGGTATATCTCCTCTTTTTTCAGGGTTATCAAGAAATTCAACTTTTTTTGCGAAATGTGCCATTCCTTCAGAACCATACTCTTTTTTATTCACATCCATCAATCTCCTTTTTAATAAAGTCTATCTATGATCAGTTGGGATTGACTCCCGCTGATAGGTGTTATCTCCTACTTAGCTTCTTTATGTTACTTGAAGCTTGAAGTAGGGACTTACAAACGGTTAGCACATGATAAACGTATTAAAAATCTTCGTTAATTAAATCACTTACTACCCCTGCGGCAACTTTACTACCTTCACTTGCCGCAACAATTAATTGAGGCATGGAGAAGGTAGTATCTCCACTGGCATAGACTCCCTCTATATTCGTCCGGCCAAAATCATCTGTTTCAATGCCCCCCATTTCAGTCATACTACATCCTAATGTCTTTGCTAAAGATGATGCTTGCTTTAATTCGCCAGCTACAAACCCACCTTCCCTCTCTATTTCTATTCCATTAATAAACCTCACTTTTCGTAAGTAGCCATTTTCGCCATGTAAAGCCTCTATTTCATATTCCACAACCTGGATATTTTTGTTTTCTAATAATTGCTTTTCTTCTTTAGAGAAAACCTGTTTTCCGTTTGTACAAACAACAAGATCACTACTCCAATTAGAAACCATTTTTGTTAAATGCATAGCACGATCGTTATCTGCAATAACAACTAGTCGGCGATCTCTCAATTCCCATCCATCACAAAATGGACAAATGAATAAGCTCGTGCCATAAAATTCTTGAACTCCGGCTATTTCTGGTAATACATCTTGAAGTCCAGTTGCTAGAATAACCTTTCTCGAACGATAGGAACTTCCATCATCTGTATAAATCATAAAGAATTTATTTTCTTTTTTTATATCTATTACTCGTTGATTTTCAATCGACAGAGTCAGGTATTTCTCCAAATCCTGCTTAGCAATTCGTTTGAATTCTAAAGGTTGGATCCCATCTCTTGTGATAAAGCCATGCGATTCATGGGTTACAGCATTTCTAGGTTTATTTTCATCAAACAGAATGATATTCTTCTTAGCCCTTGCAAGTACTAAAGAAGCACTGAGTCCTGCAGGCCCTCCACCAATAATGGCACAATCTAATAACATATATTTTCCTCCTATCAAATAAGTACATTAAAGACTCTTAATATCTATAATTGAGATAAAAAAATTATGATGACTGTTCGTTTACTATTTTTTGCTGTTCGATTTGTTTTGCAATTTCAACTATATATTTCTTATCCAATTCATCTTTCATCTTTCTTTCTGCTTCAATCATTACATTTTCAATTAAACATTCGCCATTTTTATCTTCTTCATGTTCAAGCGAACAGCTAAACAAGGTTGTTTCCCCTTCAATAGCATGAATAACATCCAGAAAGGAAATTTCTCGTGATCGTCTTATTACACTATATCCTCCATTAACACCAGGAGTTGATTCAATTAGACCTGCTTTGACAAGTTTTGTTAAAATTTTGGATAGGTACGTTGGTGAAAGATCTTGTATTTTCGCTAATTGATCTACCCCAAGAGATTTTCCCTTTGGTGCTAACGTTAAATAGGCCATTGTGTGTAGTGCATAGTTTGTCGCTCGAGAATATTTCATTGCATTTTCACCTCATAGATATATTAGAGATCTTTTTTGTCTGTAATTGATATTAAACTAAGCTAAGATAAAACACAAGATATTTACTCAATTTTTTTATTATGTTCTACTTATATTTGCAATTTATCACATGAAATCATGCCTCTGAAACATACTAAAGTTAGGAGGCAAACTAGCATATGAAAATGACGTATTTAACAATCCTTTTTTTACTTTTCACTCATACCAGTGTTTCGCATGACTTGGTGGTGACGTACAAAGGTGAACCAATTGCAAGTATTGATCAAGCTGAATTGATGGTTCCTTATTTGGACGATCCGCTAATCGATGAATCTGAGTTTAGACAGTTTTCAAAAGAACTTGATGAAAAAATCTCCCAAGAACCTGTAGATGCTACAATTGACAATAATGGAGAAATTGTCCCTGGGCAAGTCGGATATACATTACACCGCCAAAAGTTCAAAGAACTGTTTTACACCAGTTTATTGGATAAGGATGCTACCAGGATAGAAGCTCCCATACTTAAATTGCATCCTAAAGTAGACAGTGAATTACTCGCCGATATTCGAACACAACAAATAGGACAATATATTACCTATTTTAATGCAAATAATGAAGAAAGATCTCATAATATTTTTCTTTCTGCGGAAGCAATTAATAATCATGTTGTATTTCCAGGTAAAACCTTTTCTTTTAACGAAGTGGTTGGAAAAAGAACGAAAGAAAAAGGATATTTGCCTGCTCCCGAGATTGTAAAAGGGGAATTAACAGAAGGTATCGGTGGGGGAATTTGCCAGGTGTCCTCCACTCTATTTAATGCAGTTGATCGTGCTGGGGTAGAAATTATCGAGCGATATTCTCATAGTCGGAAAGTTCCTTATGTTCCACCAGGACGTGATGCAACAGTTAGCTGGTACGGACCTGATTTCACATTCAAAAATAATTATAATCAACCATTGCTTATTCGTTCTAAGAGCATTGATGGTAAAGTAATCATCAAGATATACTCTTCTGATTTAGTGGAATACACTCCACGCAAAGTACCTGACGCATCTGACGAGTTACCAAAAGAGATAGAAATATTTGAAAATTAGTCATTAGCATCAACTGAGATACTATTAGTTTTACGAGTAAACCTTTAGGATTTCCCTGTAAAATTGAATTTACAGGGAAATCTGTCCATGCAAATGAACAGATTTCCGCGTAAGGAGTTAGCTTTATATCATTATTGCAATTGTTTATTGCGTAATTCAGCTTCTTTATTGCGAAATCCGGTTCCTTTATTGCGAAATTGCACTCGTTTATTGCGAAATCCCGCTCCTTTATTGCGAAATTGCACTCGTTTATTGCGAAATCCCGCTCCTTTATTGCGAAATTACACTCGTTTATTGCGAAATCCGGCTCCTTTATTGCGAAATTACACTCGTTTATTGCGAAATCCGGCTCCTTTATTGCGAAATTGTACTTGTTTATTTCGAAACCTATATCTCTATTATGTTATTTCTTTTTTGACCTTCCAAATACTCCTATCGCAATAGCTACAGCAACAGCTAATGGCAACCCAAGAACCTACTCCCATCACCACGCTTCATGGATAAGGAAGTTTCATTTAATAAATATCCATCAAAGTGATGATAGCTTGATAACCAAAGTTTAATCCGAATATCCATAATGCAATGCCAGCTATGATAGAAATCTATTTGGAGATTTGTTATTAATTCTTTTGCGGCTGAAATGGGTTATTGCCGCCATGGAAACATCCCAAATCATTATTCCGATAAATTCCAGAAGTGCCTGTTGCTTTCCAATTGTATGAACTGTCTCTGTCAAAATCGATCCATATATACCAATCCAGAAAATAATATTTAATGGATTCGAAACCTTTACAAGACGACCCGTCCAGTGATCGTCTCATTTAACACTCCACATAAAATGGATGAAGATGATCATTTAAACAATACTCCATTCGATTTCTGAAAGTATTCCAAGTAACCATTTCTAATGCTTGGTTAATGGGAAAGAAGCCTACCTCGATACTTTCATGACTAGTCGTTAATTCTCCACCGATCACTTTTCCTAAAAACAATGCGTTACAAATACAGCGACTTACATTTTGATACATGCCACAATATTTTTCTATTTCAATATCTATACCTGACTCTTCCTTTGTCTCCCTAATTGCCGCGCTTTTAATTGATTCTCCCTCTTCTACTTGACCTCCAGGCATTTCCCAACCTCTTTTTGGGCTTTTTACTAACAAAATTTCATTTTTATCATTTAAAACACAAGTAGAAGCTGAAACGATATGTTTTGGTGTCGCCATCATCCACACTCCTCAATCTAGAATATCAATATTTTTAAAATATTAAATTGACAATCATGCCTAATACGATCATAATCGCCATTCCACCGAATAGGAAATACCCGATTATTTTAATTGGGAGTGGTAGGCGACCACCTCTAGTTAGAGGAGCACCTTCGACCTTCTGTTTATGCTCTATGACATCGTTAAAAGATTTATTTGGAGACATTAGCACTTCTCCCTTCATCCCAAAAATCACCTATTCTTAAAACTGTTAAAAACTATAAATAAAAATAATAATAGTAAAACAACACCGACACCAAGTACTATATTTATTATCATTTTCGCATAACCATCCTTCAATATCATTTCCCAGCGAGAGACCAGGAGCTATCTCCTTCACGAAACCAATATTTCGCAGGGGAATTATCAAGAACTCGGTTTCTTTATTAAGATTATTCCGTTTGCAACAGTTCCGATTAATCCAGTGAATACAAAGATACATGCTACAACCAAATGTGTTGATACAAGTGACTCGGTCAGTAGTCTACATAAACCTACAGCAAAAATAAGCAAACTACATACAAGAGTGATAATAGCACGGGTTTTACTTTTCACATTTAGTTCCTCCTAATTATTTCCTGATAAAAGGTTAACATATACTTTAACAAAAGTTAACAATCATTTCAGTAAACATACACTAGTATTCTATTTTTGAAAATGGGACCCTTTTTTTATATCATGAAAGTAATAATAAGAGAGAGGGGATTACATATGCAGTTAACTGTTTATTTAGCAGGACAGATTCATGATGATTGGAGAAAAGACGTAGAAGAAAAAGCCAAGGAAAAAGGACTTCCTTTAACATTTGTAGGTCCTCAGACAAATCATGATCGTTCAGATAATGTTGGCGAGGATATTTTAGGTAAACAACCTAGTAATCTTTATAAAGATGATGCAGCATCAGATATAAACAATTTCAGAACACAAGTCTTAATAAAAAAATCTGATATGGTGATTGCGCTTTTCGGGGAAAAATATAAGCAATGGAATACCGCAATGGACGCAAGCACTGCGATTGCGATGAACATACCTACCATTATTGTCAGACCAGATTCACTTATACATCCATTAAAAGAGCTTTCCAACAAAGCGAATGTAACTGTTGAAACTATTGATCAAGCTATTGAGGTCATCTCCTATATTTACGAATGAAACAGTATTTCTCTTCCTTAGATAAATGATTATTTCCAGAAGAGAAGTGGATATCCTCGGAAGAGATTTTCTGTTCCCGGGATAAATAATTATATCCAGGGAAGACAGGTGGATATCCTCGGAAGAGATCCTCTGTTCCCTGGATAAAAACTTCTGTGTTAGTTCCATTTACTTTGCAGCTGCACTCCATCCACGCCTCTCGATTAGGTTAATACCAATACCCATGGCTATTATCCCAATAAGGAGCATGAATAACAGTGGCATTAAAATCTCATTGAAGTTGGCGTCATAGAAGATAACTGACATCGTCGCATCCATTGCGTGTGCCATTGGAAATAAATCTCCGATAAACAGCAAAACTTTGTTTGTGATCGTACCCGGCATCATATAAGCTCCACTCACTAATGGAATAAGTGGAATGATGGACGGATAGATAGCGTAAAATTGCTCTGGTGATTTTACAATTCCAGTTAACAGCATCGCAATACTTATCATGCTGAATGTAAAAAGAGCAGAAATGATTACAAGCATCCACAAGCTATCCCCCAACTCATAATTCATCCCATACTTAAAGACAATAAGAACTACAACAATTTGAAACATCGTAGCCAAAAAGCTGTACAAAATATACCCGATATACATACTCGATTTACTGATCGGTGACAAAATCATCCGATTCCACACACCTGAAACTTTATCATTTGTGACATTATTGACTTTAAATCCTGCAAGAAACATGGAGATCAGAAAGGTAAAAGCAAACATAAGCTGAATATTCATGTTATAATTTGGCACCTCTCCACTATCTAATCCTTGTGCTTCGATTTGAACAGGTGCATCTGCTAAATAATTTTCGATCTCACTTCGGATGTTCTCATTCCCTGTAGCATTAATCAGTGAGCTAATTTGTGCTTCCTGTTGAAATACCTTATCAACATGTTGCCTTACCATAGAAACTGTTGGGAGCTCAGAATTAACTAACAATCTATAATCCATCTCCATTAATTGTACCGCCACATCGATATTACCATCACGTACTTCCTCACGTGCCTGATCAGGATCTGTTACAACAAAATGATAGGAATCATCAACATTTAAGAGTTCTTCCCACTTTGTTTCGATCTCCTCCGCATTATCTTCTTCACTGAAAATAACCACCTTTGTAGGCGTTTGTATGCCCCCAGCAAAAAAGAGGGTTGCAAGGATACTTCCTATAATCAATGCAAGAACTAAGATCGGGTTTCGTTTATCTTTAGAGAATTGTGCCCATAAAACAGACTTCATTTTGCTCCCCCCCTTTTAGGATACATTGCCAATCCAATTAACGCACATAGTACAAAGAATCCGATCAGCATTAAACTAGGCATTATTAAAGAAGACACTTGTTCGTATTGAAGCCACTCGATCAGCATTGACAGTGTCAAGCCATTTGGTGTCCATTCACTAACCTTTTGCATCCAGTCAGGGAATATATAAATCGGTACGAAATTCCCTCCAAGTACTGCTAATACCATAGCTACCACATTAAACACACCATTGGCAGCATCCACATTGTGCATTTGTAAAGCAATAGAGGTGAATACCGCCGCTAAACCAGCAACCGCTAGTGCAAACAGGAAAGTAATAACAGCAACTCCTAGCCAAAAGTCGACAGCACGACCAGGAAATACATCTAATATGAGATGCGCTAAAACAAAGACGATGCTGATTTGCAGCCATGCTAAAATAAAAGTTGATACCATTTTCCCGATCAAAAATAACATCGGACGACTATCCGTTACTAAAATTCGATCAAAGACCTGTTGTCTAATTTCTTCACCAGTTTTAGCCGCTACCGTAATCGAAAGGAATAATGCAAACAGAATTCCCATTGCAAGCGTGAAATATTGGGACATTGTAAAAGTTTCTCCTTCTCCTAATTGTTCCACACCACCTTGTGGTTGCACTACCTCCACTTCATTACTTCCAGCGATTTGCTGCATGGCAAATTGATAATTCAAATCATCAATAAATCCGTTAATGATGTCATATATTGTCCCGTTATTGGTCGTTTCCTCTTCCATTTTATAGGAAAGCGAAACTGTCGGCGATTCTCCGGTTAAAGCAGCATATAGACTTTCAATGGTAAAGCCATTCGGGATTACCAAGATTCCATCAATTTCACCTTGTTCTACTTGACCTATCGCTTCAGCTTCATCTAAATGGTGTACGGTTACCCAATCCTGTAAGTCTTCACTTTCAAGAAAATTAGACAATGCTTCTACCGGACCTGCATAGCTTGCTTGTTCTGCAACCGCAGCTGCCTCCACCTCGTCAAAAGAGCCCTCTTCAATCAACTTTTCCTGTAATAGTTCCGTTACATTCTCTTGATCATCTTGATTAACCACGGCCAAGTGTAAATCGATTATTGCTTCCTCATCACTGTCAAACAAGCCATCAAAAGCAAGATTTAGTACAAAAATGATTACAATAGGGAGCAAAAGCGCGACCAAAAGCTCTTTACGATCACGTAAAAACAAAAATATATCCTTTTTGATAAAACTTCGCACGACTACACCTCCTTAATCTCTCAACGTCCTACCAGTTAAATGAAGGAATACATCTTCCAAGCTAGGTGTCTCAGTTTGATAATTTAGCAATTGAATTTGATGGCTGTCAGCTAGATAAACAAGCTCGCTGATCAAATTACTTCCTTTCTTTGATATGATCTTAAGCTGTGAGCTAGCTGCCTCCACCTTGCGAACACCTTCCAGCATTTTAACCTTTTCCACAAAATTTTCATCGATCATGCTTAGTTCCAGCTTAATAGTATCTTCGGACGATAAAATACTGAGTAACTCCGCTTTACTACCAGCAGCAATCACCTCGCCATGATCCATAATGTATACACGATCACAGAGCTGTTCGACTTCCTCCATATAATGACTCGTGTATAAAATCGTCGTACCGTCTGTTTCATTTAATGATCGTACCGTTTCTAAAATATGATTTCTTGATTGTGGATCAATGCCGACTGTTGGCTCATCGAGAATCAATATTTGCGGCTTATGCAACAATGCAGCAGCAATGTTGACTCTTCGCTTCATCCCTCCGGAAAAAGTTTTCACTAAATCCTTTTGACGATCCTTCAACCCGACAATTTCCAAGGCATATTGAATGCTGTCCTCTAATTCCTTGCCTTTCAATTTATAAATTGAGCCAAAAAATTTTAGATTTTCATAAGCAGAAAGCTCCTGATAGAGCGCTAATTCTTGTGGTACCACTCCTAATACTTTTCTAATATCTCTCGGTTTGTTTACTGTATTGACTCCATTCAGCTTTATTTCACCGGAAGTTGGCTTGATTAATGTCGATATCATGGAAATCGTGGTAGATTTACCGGCACCGTTTGGACCTAGCAAGCCGACCGATTCTCCTTTATCAAGATATAAATTAACGTCTTGCACCGCCTTTTTCCCCTTAAATGACTTACTAACATTTATTGTTTCAAGCATGTGATTACCTCCTTTTTTCCTTCCTCATTATTTATCGTAAATGAAAAAAACCAAAGTCACTACTGACCCTGGTCATTTACTCTCCTCGCATATATTACTTTAGTCATTTTTTTTGCAATCATACTAGTCGGTGACGAATGGCATATATTGCTAATTGGGTACGATCTCGTAATTCTAGTTTATCTAGTATTTGACTAGTTTGATTTTTTACCGTACCTACTGACAGTCCTAATCGTTCTGCAATCTCTTTGTTATTCAGTCCTTCTCCAATACATTTCAGGATTGCTCTTTCTCTCGGTGTTAACGTTGGATCAACTGTCTCTTGTTCTTCGGTTTTCAATAATTCTGGAACCACTTTTGCCGCCACCTGATCTTGGAGGGAAAGCCCTCCTTTTAGAGCGCTCTTAATCGAACGGATCAAGGATTCGGTATCTCCATCCTTCAGCATATAACCGCTAACCCCCATTTTTAACGCATCCATAATATACTGATTATCATCAAATGTTGTCAGCATTAATATTTTCATATGGGGGAAACGGGACCGTATTACTTTTGCCGCTTCAATGCCATCCATCTCAGGCATGCGAATATCTAACACCGCGACATCGAATAACTGTTTTTCACACAGCGCTACAGCCTGTCTACCATTATCCGCTTCCCCAGTTACTTCGATTTCTTCATCGGTTTCGATCATGGCCTTTAATCCTTGTCGTACCATTACCTGATCCTCTGCTAACAAAACCTTTATCATTCTATCCTCTCCGTTTTCGTTAATTGAATACTGCCACTTACCGCAAACTGCCGCTCATCATGATCTATTACTAGAGAACCGCCCACCTTTTCCAAACGTTCTCGCATCGCTTTTAACCCATACCCCTCTTCAAAAAAGGGACTCGTTTTACCAGGATTCATTACTTCAAAGCGAAAAATACTTCCGCCCGGTGCTTCAAAAGAAATGTGAGCCTCTCTTGAAGAACTATGCTTCATAATATTAGTTAGTGCTTCTTGTACAGCACGGTAAATCGCAAATGACTGCTCACCTGTCAATGATGCGGCAAATGCTCCATGTCTCACGGAAAAATTGATTTTCATAAATCTTTCCACTTCTAATTTACGAATTAAACGGATGAGACCTTGTAAACCACCGACTTCATTTTGTTTGAAGGATTTGACGGCTCGTCTTGTTTCCTCCAGGCTCTGTTCTGCCAGCTCTTTCAGTTTCGCAACCGTTTCTTTATCTTTTTCATCCGCAGTTAAGCGAAATGCCTCCAATTGCATTAATAAAGCAGTTAGTTTATGACCAACAGAGTCATGAATTTCATGCCCTATCAGCATCCGTTCATCCTGTCTGGCATTCTCTTCCTCTGCAACCAGTTGTCTTTTCATCCTTCTATATTCACCTAGTAAGGCATCATTCTTCTCCCTGACCTCTAATTCACGTCTTTTTACAAGCTGAAAGTACAATAATCCGATAATGGTTAAAAGGTAAAATAGCACAATCCAAGCTAATTGGTTAGTAGAAAGAATAGTTTGCATCAGAATCAAGCATAACCCGACAAACTGTACCAGCAGTACAACCATACTTTGTAACAAGGATAATCTAAAAACTGCTTCTGCCAATACCAACGCTTGTATAAGTATTAAATACGGATTGAATTCCTGATTAGCAGGGTAAAAAATTTGCAATAGCGTCAGTGTCTGCATGGTGAATAATAGCGTTTGTAAGAGTGGTTTGTCTGAAAAAAGCGGGAAAAGGAACAAGATACTCAAAAATAAACAAAGACTCGCTAGCTGTTGCAAAGATAAATCTAGATTCGATCCCCATAATGCAAATGGCCATACAAGGCAATGAATAGCGATCCACATAAAATATGTTTTATTCATAACGAAATACCCCTTCGAATGTAAGATCATCCTATTTGCCCTCATTATACTATATATTCATTAAGCACCACATCCAGGATTTAAGGGTTTTTTATTTTTTACTACCGTTGTTCCAGCTAATAAATCTGCTATGTGACGATGATCCCGACGTACAAGAACCATGATAATATAAAGAAATGCTAAAAACATCGAAATACTGATATAAACCATTGCTAGCCAATTAAAATCATGGTACATTCCATGAATAACTCCCATATGGCCTAGCTGCCACGGTAAAAATTTCGCTATATTTCGTATCGTACTCCTTATTTTGGGGTGATCAGGATAGCTAACTATTATCTTTTTAATTCTTTTACCAAATGTGGCAGCACGAGAGCCACCTTCCATAATTGAAAACAGAATAATAACTGGAAGCACAGAGGTTAACATTGCAATAAATTGTGTTTGCCCATTTGAAAAAGCGGGAATTCCATTAAAAGCGACCAGGTAGACTAATTGCATGATGCCGAAGAGTAAGATGAGATATGCACTGATACATAGCCAGTCAATCAATAGAGCAATAAACCGTTGTTTCCTTGTAGCAACTGTTTGCATATAAATCCTCCTTATTAATGCGTGAGTCTGTTTGCGAAATAATAGAAGCTATCTCGCGGACATACAATGTTTTATCCATTATACTATTAATAGGAGTACTACAGGGGAATTTTTCACGAAAAGAAAATCTGAGCAAAAAACGCTCAATCCTATTACTAAATGCGAAGTAGATCTGCAGTTACTCAAGTATCCATTATGACATATATCGGCTGTTTGACTATCGCTCCGGCTGCCCACTTCTCTTTCCGTGGGGTTTACTTTCCCGAGCAAAACCCGCTCGAAAAAGTGATCTTCAGGTCAAACAATTCCCACAGGAGTGAAAGTGGGCGGCCTTCGCTAAGTGCTGCTCTACAACATATGTCAGAGCTAGAAACTTGGATTATTATCCCATAAAAGCGCTAGAATATAGCATGCATTCTCTAAATAAATTTGTGATACTAACGGCTATATGTTTTTTTCCTTATAAAAAGAAAGCTTGCAACTCCCTGTTCAGGTGCTTGCAAGCTTTCTACTATTAATTCATGAATATTTCGATAGCGCGTTGATAATTTTGTTTCATCGCTTTTTTTGCGACGGCAGTTATATCATGATAAAAAATATGTTCCTTATGGTTAACATAATGCTTTACTGCTTCTGCACCTGCTTTTGCTACATAGCTATAATAATTGATTTTCCTTACTCCTGCCTTGATCACTTGAGTATAGTCCTCTTCTTTAAGGCCGGAACCACCATGCATGACAATTGGTTTACCTGTTCTTCGATAGATTTGTTGCAAGCGATCAAAGTCAAGCATAGGCTCCTCTAAATATATACCGTGTACGGTACCAAACGCGGCAGCTAGTGCATCAATATCTGTTTCTGCTACAAATGCTGTGGCCATTTCCGGGTCCGTATAAATGCCATCGTCTTTGTCGGAATCTTCATAGCTTTCACCACTACCTATTGTCGAATCTGTCATCACTCCTAGTTCTGCCTCCACCGAAACATTTCGTTTCCTTGCATATTCTACCACTTTCTTCACTTCTCTAACATTTGCTTCAAAAGGTAAATGAGAAGCATCAATCATGACAGAGGTGAAGCCTATATCAATCGCTTGTTTGATTAAGTCGAATCTAGAGCCATGATCCAGATGGACCGTAATCGGTACACTTGCCTTTTTTGCCAATTCTACCAAAATTGGTCCAATAAACTCTAGTGGCATTAGCTCATTATGAACCTCGGCATGCGCTAAAATAATCGGAGCTTTTAACTCCTCTGCTGCCTCCAGTGCTGCTCGTGCCGATTCCACAGTAGGAACATTAAAAGCACCAACTGCATAATTCCCTTTCTCCGCCATTTTCAGATTTTCTTTAAGTGTAATTAACATCGTTTATCCCCCTTATAGAAGAAAAGCATCATCGCGTTTCTTCCAGTTAACATACATCGCTTTTAATGTTTGTATATCTTTCACACCAGAAGCACTGTCTTCTTCTAACAAAGAGGAAGCAGCACTAGCGGTTGCGATTTTCATCGATTCATATAATGAATAACCTTTCTCTGCGCCAAAGAGAATACCAGCTGCATATGCGTCACCTGCTCCAACTGTTCCTTTTATTCTCTCTTTATCAATCAATAAAGATGGTAAACTATAAAAGTCTTCCCCGTTATACCCAAAGCTTGCTTCAGGTGCGTGGATGACTACCCAATCTTGTACACCTATACTCTTCATCTTAGTTAATGCATTTTTTATGTTGTTCACTATTAATCTGTCATTCTGTTCACGCAATGCTATCCCAGTACTTTTCCCTGCTTCATATTCATTCACAATGCAGTAGTTCGTATATTTTAATGCAGGTGGTACTACCTTTTCATATCTATCTTTATTTTCACTTACGACATCAATAGAAGTTTGAATCCCCTCTTTTTGGGCAAGATATAATAGTTTAGCTAGCTTGGTCCCGTACTGCTCATCCTCTTGATCTAAAGCATCTAACAAAAGGACATAAGCAACATGCAATATTTTCGCCCGAATATTTGAAAATGGGAAGGCACCTTCGTTAAAAGAGGTAGAGTTTCCTTTAAAAGTATAAAAGGTTCTTGTTTTATCAGATTCATCAAAAATGACATCGGTAAATGGCGTTTCTCCTGTAAACTGAACCTTACTTAAATCAATATTTTTATATTCTGAAAAGCCTTCATATAAATATTGTCCTTTCTCGTCTTCTCCAAAATAAGCAATAATTTCAATCGGAAGAGTCGGATCTATTTGAGCCAAAGAAAGCGAACAGTTGGAAACAGCCCCACCCATTGACCGCTTCCTTTGTTCAATTGTCGTTAATTCTGATTTAGCTGGGTATCCACTCACTGACTTAATTTCATCAACCATTACCGTACCGGCAATTGCAATTCCCTCGCGCAAAAATACCCCCCCTGCCTGTATGAACCATTTTACAATTGATTCCGCTTCTTAATCACATCAGCGTATACCGCGATAAGGATAACAGTACCTTTTACAATGTATTGCCAAAAAGAGCTGACTCCCATTAAATTGAGACCGTTGCTTAAAACACCGATGATAAGCGCACCGATTACTGTTCCACCGATCTTCCCTGAACCACCTGCCATACTTGTTCCACCCAATACAACTGCGGCAATCGCATCTAACTCCGCCATATCACCTGCTGTCGGCTGGCCAGAGAACATTCTCGAAGATAAAACAATCCCCGCAACACCTGCCATCAGACCGCTAAAAGTATAAGCAAGGATCTTGATCTTCTTAATATTTATTCCGGCAAATTTAGCTGCTTCTGGATTACCACCAACCGCATACATATATCTTCCTAGTTTCGTTTTATTCATTATGATATAAGCAATGATAAGAATAATGATTAAATAAAGGACAGGAGCTGGCAAAAATCCGCCGATATAACCAGAACCAATGTTATTGAATGAATCTGACATAACCCTTACCGGTTTTCCATCACTAAAGACATAGGCTGCTCCTCTGGCAATATTCATTGTCGCTAAGGTGACAATAAAAGGAGGAATAATCGTAGTGGCAACCACATAGCCGTTAAATGCACCGAAAAGCATGCCGACTAACAATCCTGCCGCAACTGCCACCCAGACAGGGAAACCTAACATTGCAATTAATAGCGTTGTTACAACGCCCGTTACTGCAATAATAGAGCCTACCGATAAATCGATACCTCCTAAAATAATCACCATAGTCATCGCTATCGCTAAATACATGTTGGTAGAGGTTTGTCTTAATACATTCATGAGATTGTTAGAAGACAAAAAATCAGGATTCACAATCGAAATAAAGATACATAATACAATTAATCCAATTAAAATTCCCATATTTTCTCTAACAAAACCCGTAACAGCATGACTGATTTTAAACCAGATCGATTCTTTACCATTTTCATAAGTTAATGGAGTCATCTTTTCCCACCTCCTGTAGCGTAATACATGATTTGTTCTTGTTTGATTTCTTTTCCGTTTAAAATATTTCCGACTTTTCCTTTATACATCACCACTACTCGATCACTCATGTTAATAACTTCTGGTAATTCGGATGAAATCATAATGATCGAAACACCTTCTTCAACCAGCTTTTGCATGATGGAGTAAATTTCAAACTTAGCGCCAACATCTACTCCTCGTGTTGGCTCATCCAGAATTAATACATCTGGTTTCGTCGCAAGCCATCTAGATATCAATACCTTCTGCTGGTTTCCACCACTTAAATTTCTTACCGTCTGCTTCGCATGGGGTGTCTTGATATTTAATTCATTAATATAGTGATCTACCTGCTGCTGTTCGACTTTATCGTTTACACGTAAGCCTTTTATAAATTTATCGAGGATTTTAATCGACATATTATAATCCACTGCTTTAGACAGGAATAAACCCTGATCCTTTCTGTTTTCCGGTACATATGCTAGTCCTTGATTCATCGCATCATTAGGCTGTTCAATTTTTACATGCTTGCCATTCAGCAGAATTTCCCCGCTATCATAGTCATCAATACCAAATATACACCGCATTAACTCTGATCTTCCTGCCCCTACTAAACCTGAAAAACCTAAAATTTCACCTTTCTTCAAATCAAAACTAATATCTTCGATGACACCTTGCTTAGATAGATGATGAACCTCTAATACTGTTTCGCTAGTCTCCCATCCTTTTTCACGATAATAGATATTGCTTAAGCTTCTACCTACCATCATCGCTACTAATTGATCATGCGTTGTTTCCTTCGTCTTGACAGTTCCAACATATTCACCATCCCTCATAACAGTAATGTGATCGGTAATCTCAAATAACTCTTCCATTCGATGGGAAATATAAATGATCCCTACCTGTCGCTTTTTTAAACTGCGAATGGTCTGGAATAATGACTTTACTTCTTTATCTGTTAAGGAGGATGTTGGTTCATCCATCACAATAATTTTCGCTTCGAATGATACCGCTTTAATAATCTCGATCATTTGTTGTTGCGCTACCGTCAATTCTCTAATGATCGTTTTCGGATTCAAATCCAGACCAAAATCTGCTAGGTATTTTTTCGAATCCACTATCATTTTCTCCAAATCAACAAATCCACTTTTAGTTAATGGTTCTCTTCCTAGATAAATATTCTCTGCAATCGACAAATAAGGAACGAGCACTATTTCTTGATGAATAATACTGACCCCATTTGCTTGAGCATCCGTAACCTTCTCTATTGTTACTTTCTTTCCATTAACAAAAATTTCACCATCATCCGGCTGATAGATCCCACCTAAAACTTTAATCAATGTTGATTTCCCAGCACCATTCTCTCCTAACAATGCATGCACTTCTCCAGCTTCCAGCTGTAGCCCAGCTTCTTTTAATGCGTTTACTCCTGGAAATGACTTGGTGATTCGATTCATACTTAATAGCTTTGCACTCATACCATCACCTCTTTTCTAGATCTTGTTTAAGCAAAACTGAGAAACCCGCTCAGTCTTTATGACTAAAAGCTAAAGATTTACCATTTCTCTAGCATCCATGATGAAATACTTGAATAACTTGACCACCACTCCGGCTGCCCACATCCCTTCCGCGGGTTTACTTTTTCGAGCAAAAACCGCTCGAAAAAGTGGATCTTTAAGTCAAACAATTCCCACAGGAGTGGAAGTGGGCGACCTTCGCTTTATACCTGTGCTACAACATTTGTAAGACCTAGCAACATGGTTTATTATCCCAGTGGAAATGCAATAGATATAACATGAGAAATCACTAATAATGGTTAAAACCAATTTCGTGAACTCGCCTAGTTTCTTGCGCTTGGAGATAGACAAGAACCCGATTGTTTGGTAAACCTGCTTTATTTATTGCCAGCTGTCTAACCCATATTCCTCCACATTCTCCTCGTTAATTAGAAACGTATCTACCGGTGTTCTCTCTTCGTAATCTTCACCATTTAAGATTTGATACGCAACATCGACAGACATTTCACCGATTGAAATCGGGGATTGAGCACCTGTACCTACAAATGGACCGCCTTCTGCGATCGCAGCTTTTGCATCTGGTGAACCGTCTACACCGTAGATCGCAATATCTTGTATATTATTGGACTTTGTCGCTGCTAAAGCACCTAGTGCAGTTGGATCATTCCCGCCCATTATCGCAATGATGTCAGGGTGTGCCTGCAAAATATCTTCCGTAATATCAAGCGCAGTTTCCAAATCACCTTTGGCATCCTGTTGGGCAACAACTTCAAAATTATGTCCTTCAATTGCTTCCATAAATCCTTCAATACGATCATTAATCGAGTTCATCGTTGGACTGTCTAGAACCGCTATTTCACCGCCATCAGGAAACCTTTCAACTAAATCTTCACCTGCTACTTTTCCTGCATTTTTATTGTCAGACCCTACATATGCTGTCACATATTCAAAATCCTTAACTTCGGTATCATAATTAATAATTGGGATATCTGCTTCTTCTAACATCGCTAACGCTGGTCTGATTCCTTCCCAATCAACCGGATTCAGAAAAATTGCATCAATATCTTGAGCAATCATGTCCTCAATCTGATTAATTTGTAACTCAACCTCCATCGCTGGATTGGTTGTAATTAACTCATCACCATTTGCTTCCACTTTTTCTCTAATGGCCTCCTCTAAGACTTGAAAAAAAGGATTGTTTTGTGTCATGGAAGTATAACCGAAAGTATAGCGATCAGAGTTCTCTTCGCCAGCTTCATTTCCCGAATCATTCTCTCCATCACTTTCGGTCTCCTCATTACAAGCAGCTAACAACAAAACGAATGAGACCGATAATAACAACAGTAATAAGCCTTTCTTTTTCATAGCTTGACCTCTCCCTTATCCATTTTTTAATCAATCACATCATGTGATTATTAACGTTATCCATCCTATTGTAAGAAGGTGTCACATATGACAAGTTCTACTCCTGATTGCTCTATGGCTTTTTTCTGATTGTCTGGTGGTACTTTCTCTGTGAAAATTCGGTGAATATCGTGTAAATTACCGATTTTGTGAAGATAATTTTTTTCAAATTTAGAACTATCTATGAGAAGATTAACTTGATTTGATTGTTTAATCACTTTTTGTTTTATTTGAACTTCTAAGCTGTTCGAGTTTGTAAACCCCTTCTCTACAGAAAAACCTGAAGCAGATAGAAATACCTTATCAAAATATAAATTATCTAGGTGAGACTGGGTAATTGGCCCAACTAAAGATCTCGTAGATTCTCGATAGATACCGCCTAGCAAAATCGTTTCTTTGTTCGAATCATGAATGTCTGAAACAATATTCACTCCATTTGTGACAAGCGAAATCACCAAACTACTTGATAAATAACGGGCGAAATGTGGAGTTGTTGTGCCAGCATCAATAAATATAGAATCACCATTTTGAACATATTGTGCTGCAACATAGCCAATCGATTGTTTTTCTTTAACATGTAATACATTACGGCGATTAAAGGTAATATCCGTATTAGCAGATAAGATAGCGCCTCCAAATATGCGTTTTGCTAAGCCGTATTCTTCTAATTTCTCTAAATCTCTTCTAATTGTCATTTCTGCTACATTAAATTTTTGGGATAATTCATTTACTTTTACATCATCTTCTATTTTTAATAGGTTGTAGATCTTGTATTGCCTTCGATTCAACGATTTTTCCATATATATTCCTCACTTTGTTCGTTATTGTTTAAATCGAACATTTTTAAAACATTATGTATAAGGAAGAGAAAATATACTTGAAGGATATTAAAAATCATTCTCTGTTTTGAATTGACGATGTAGTATAAGTTATAAATTTACAATTAATTTTTTACACTTTTTTATACTTTTCTAGTTAAATTATTTATACCTCCCACTTATTTTCCTGAACAAATAATGGACCGACAAATTATTGCCGATCCATTAATGCTTACTAGCGTTATTCAAAATATCGTACAAAACATCATTCGTTATGCCAAAAGTAAAGCGGTTATCCATTATAGAAACGAAGAAGACTATATCGTCTTTATTGTAAAAAATGACATCAATCTAGATAGCTAAGTTGCCGCGAAAAAAGGATTTATGCGCTTCTATACAGAAATTACTAGCAGAACAAATACAGAAGCAAGTGGGACTGGTCTGTATTTGTCTAAAAAACTGGTGGGAGAAATGGATGCAGAGAGAGATTAATAATGATTGGTTTATTCTTCAAATCCATCTTCCCATTAATAGAATTGAAACTTAATTATTCGGGCGAATGTGTTCGAGAATATTTAGCGTGGAAAGGAATTAACTGAATGTAGTGAGGATAAATTGATTATAAAATTTGACTAAAAGAACCATGGATCAAAAAATCTATCTAATTTGTGATTTTTCACCATCTATAGGCACCTTCACAAGTATTAGCCTCTGGTTCATAATAGCAATGTTGTTTGTATTGCCCTGTAAATGGTTGACCATACCATGAAGAAGGACATTCACCATATGGATTAAAATACCAAAGCGCATGTTTAGAAGGATGCTCTCTCCAGTAGTCTAAGGTTTTTTTAGCTAAACGCTTTTCTACACTTCTTGCTCTATGATAAAAAACGTTTCCCTTTTGTACTGCTTCAAATGAATAATTTCCACCTTGTACTTGATAAATGACATTCGGTATGGTCCTTAAACCTTCAAAATCTAAACAGTTAGCTTTTAGTCTATTTACAATTACATTACCAACCATAAGCATCCCTAGTTTTCCTTCACCTTCTGCTTCTGCTCTCATCATCCTTGCCATTAAAGCTACGTCACTGTCTGTATATTTTACTCGTGCCATTTTCATCACCTCTAAGAGAATTGTATGAGAAAATCCTGTAAAAATGTAGACTTTATATAATAAGTTAAGGATTTTAATCAATCACTTAGATAAATTGTTTGAAGGAGAGATACTTGAAAATCTTGGATTCACATTTACATATTATTGACATGAAATTCCCATTAAGAAAAACTGAGCAAAATTTCGCTCAGTCCTTATTACTAAATGCTAGATCTGTGATCCTCTAGTAGCCATGATGAAATATATGAACCGTATGACCACCACTTCGGCTGCCCACTTTCCTTTCCGTGGGGTTTGTCCTTCAGCTAACTTTTTCGAGCAAAACCCGCTCAAAAAAGTGGATCTTCAGGTCAAACAATTCCCACAGGAGTGAAAGTGGGCGGCCTCCGCTAAGATCTGCTCTACAACGCTAGCATGAAGTAATACGGTTGCTTTTATAATGACAAATAGCAATTTTCACTTTGTCCATTGTAAAAGTCAACCTATTACTTATGACAAGGGTTGTTGCACCTCTTCATAGTGGAGACTCCTGGGGGAATAGCACGAGCCGAAAATCCACTTTGCAAAGTTAGTGGAGGCCGTGCCCGTGGAAAGCGAAGTAATTAGTCGGAGCTTTGACAATATACATCAAACATTTCAACATAACTACTTCGATTAACACGGTCATTGCGCTGATTTTATACTTTCTTTCCTTTTGAAGAAAAACCAAGGATTTTTCTCTAATGCTTTTACCAGTCCAGATTATCTTCGCATTTCAAAAAAACTTAAATGTGATTCAAAATCTTTTCAAGGACGCAAGGAAGAGCAGATAAAAAAGGTTTTATATAAAATGCTGAATTGATATATATAATAGATATTTACCCCACCTATTTTGATCAGCTATATTCAAATATGGTGGGGCTCTCTTGGTATATAACAATTACTTTTGGACTTGAATTTTTTGTATAATTTGGTCGTAGGCTTTTTTATCTGTGAAAGATTGAAGTGAGATAATCTTAATTCCGTATGTTTGAGATTTCACTTCTTTTTCAAGTTGTTGGTGGCAAATAATTACGTCTGTTCCGGCAGGTATTTCATTTATCGCGGCATTTTCAACTTCTATATCCAATTGCGCCTCTTTTAATTTCTTGTGTAACAGTCTTGCCCCCATAGCGCTAGATCCTAGTCCTGCCTCACATACAAAAACAATTTTTCTTATGCTACGCTGAGGTGTAATACTTGCCTTTTCACGCATAATTGGATCTGTATTATCATCTTCATTTAAAAGAATGCGATCCATCGTTTGTAACTTATTAAATCCAAACAAAGCGCTTTTACTATCTGAAGCAGAAGGTGAATATACCGAGTCTTTCACTAAAAAAATACTAATAAGAAACGAGACCAGTGTAGACATTAAAACACCTATGACAATATAAAGCATATCTTCTCTCGGTGCTAGCCCAATTACAAAGAAAATACTACCTGGTGATACAATTGACGTTAAGCCGACATAAAACTGCTGAAAGAAATATACGCCAGTCATGCCACCCAACATAACAGAAATTAGCAATTTAGGATTTAATAATACATAAGAAAAATACACTTCATGAATACCGCCTAAAAAATGAATAAAGGAAGCTAATTTTGCACCTTTTTTGCGATCTCCCTTCGTTTTCATCCAATAGGCTAATAATACACCAAGACCAGGACCAGGATTTGCTTCTAGTAAGAAAAAAATAGATTTTCCCAATTCTTTTGCTTGGTGAATACCTAATGTCCCAAAAACACCGTAATTTAAAATATTATTAAAGAAAAATACTTTTGCTGGTTCAATAATAAATGAAGCTAATGGTAGGTAAGGAGAGTAAATAATATTTTCTATTAGTAGAATGGTCCATTCAACCCCGCTCGAAAAAACTTGCCCAATATATAAAAAACATACAATAGATAACACTATAGTGGGAATGGCTAAAATAATGTTACTAATTAACAGTTCATATCCTGTTATCGGTAGCTTCTTTTTAATATGGTCATCTGTACACTTAACAAACCAACCTGCTAAGGGACCTATTACCATTGCTCCTAATATGGCTGGCGCTGAACTGGCGAGAGTTAAAGAAAAGGTAAGCATGGAGGCCACTACCCCTCCTCTTTGTCCACTTAATAACCTTCCACCAGTATATGCAATTAACACCGGTAATAAAGTATCATAAATAGGATTAACTAGTAATAAAATTTGATGATTGTACCACCAACCATACACTCCAAATATTTCACGTATCACTCCAACCAAAATAATGACTAAAATATTTTGAGCAATCATCGCACTTACTAATTGTCCAATTTTTTTCATGATTGATAGCCTTTCATGATCTCTTTAGCTTTTTTCTCATAAGCATTAGATAAAATAAATTCGATCACTTCTCTCACTTTCTGCTCGTTTTTAGAATGTAAAACATCGATAAATTCCTCATCAGCTAAAGCAGCACTTATTTCTGTAATCATTTTCTTGTATTCTGGTAAGACTTGTTTAGGAGTTGCTAATATCAAAACGGTTTGAATCATTTCATCGTGCCCAGTATCATCCAACCAAGGTGAAGACTGTTCCAGATGAAATACACCAACGAACAGTCCTTTGACTCCAGCTGTTTTGGCATGAATCATTGCAACTTCATCTAAAACAAAACCACCCAATTTCTCACGTTGCGATAAATCACCTAATAGAAGTTGTCTATCACTAACCATTTCATGATCTTTCAATTGATCTACTAACGATTCCAAACTTACCTTTTTGGTTGCTGAAAAAGCTGTAATATATAGATAATTCATGATTTCCACCATTGCAGCACCATACCTAGCTAAGGAATGCACATTTTCTTTGATATTGGGCTTTGTATACGTATGTTTTTCTAGCATTGCAATACTGTTTTTAATATTTTTTTGATCATTTTCTGTTAGAAATGGGCTGACAACGACCACTTTGCCACGCCTTACTCCTTTAGGCAGTTCTATCGTAGAAATTATGAAATCTACTTCTAAATGATCATTAGACATGGCCTGTAACTGTTGCAATGAAACTATATCTTTAATATTTAATTCAGGCATTGCTTTCGTTAAATTAGTAGCTAAATAAGCAGATGTTCCTAATCCACTGGCACAAATAACAAGGACATCGTATTGCTGTAGCCTTTTTTCTTCCACTCTGATTTTCGAAGCTCCGATATGCATTGTTAAATAACCAACTTCACTTTCAGGGATTTTTATGTTTAATTTTCCTTCAAGAAAAGAACTCGCCATAATACAAGCTTGAAATACTTCAGGATATTTTGTTTTTATACTATCCAGCATCGGATTATGGATTTGTAAACCATATTTCAAGCGATTAAAGGCAGAAGCGAAATGAGCAATCAGTCCGTCTCTTAATACTTCATCTCCCTGAAGAGAGGAGTGTAGATGCTTTTCCGTTTCATTAATGAATAAATCGGTTAATTCTATCCATGTTAATTCCTCATTACTATTTGTCACAATATTTGTCTTTGATACTCGTGCACCTGCCAAATGTAAAGCAATATACTCAATTTCAATCTTAGGAATAGGTAAGTTAAATTGTAGCTCCAGCCTTTCGACAATTTTATCTGCTAACTCGTAAAATACTAAATCTTCCTGATAGGATACAGATAAATGATCATCGTTTACGAAGTTGCCAGACCTGACTCTTTCTACTGTTAACAGTATATGAACAATCAAATTAACGTAATTTTTATCGGTTAATTCGATGTCATTATATTCATACAGCACTTTGCGTACTATCTGTTCAATGGCGTTAATATCACCTTTATCTGCTATTTTTAATAATCGGTTATAAATCATATTATCCATTAATGAATTGACTCCATCATCTTTATTTACTCCATGAAATAACTGTAACCACTCCTCAAAAGCAACGTCTTTATGAAGTAACTTTGATAAATAATTCCTCCTTTTCTGTTCAGATGCCTTAACATAAATGCCGATACCTGGTCGTTTAAATAATATAATATCTTCCGCTCTTAGTTTTTCTTCAATTTCACTTAAATCACTAGCAATGGTTGTTTCTGTAACATCATATTGTCTTGCCAAAGCGTATTGTTTTATAGGTTCTTTCGAAGTCAACAAATCATAAATAATAGCCACTCTACGATCAGGAATACTATATATGGATTTCACCTTCTGTTGATGTAAAAACTGCTGAAATTGTTCCTTATCGTTTTGCTTGCCTATTAGTTCAATCCCGACTCCCGCTTTACTCCTAATCCTTAAATAGAATGGCCTTAACTGTTTTTTAAGTTTTGACATTTCTCGTTGTATTGTACGCTTACTGACATTTAATTCTGATGCAAGGTCGTTATACGATAGGTTATGATCTGACCTCAGTAAGATCTGTAATATTTGCTTTTGTCTAAAACTAAAGCTAGGTAGGTTCATTAGCCATCCTCCTTACTTGCTTTCTATCTATCATAGCAAGGGGAAGTATAGAAAGCTATGAAAATTTAAGCGCTTCCTTTTTATTCTAGGTTGGTATGATATTGTTCCATTTCTTCATCTGATATATTACTGATTTCTTTTAAAACAAGAATCAGCCATTCAAATAAGAATAATTGAGCTTGCTCAAAAACAGCTCCCATTGGCTGCAGCGACTGACGATTGCTAATCTCATCCTTCATCGTTTGTGCTTCAATGACTATAGCTTGCGTAGCATATGCTACTAAAGAAGATGTCTTGTCAGCAGTCATATAGACAACCTTTGCTCCACTATTCTTAACTATCTTTAATAGCGCATCAACTGTAGACAAGTAACCCGTTCCGGAGCTCGTAATAAATAGATCTTTTTCTGTGATTCTAGGTGTAGTAACATCCCCTACCATATGAACATCAAAGCCTAAATGCATAAGTCTCATGGCAAAAGCCTTCAACATTAATCGTTCTCTTCCTAAACCATAAATAAATATTTTTCTGGCCTGTAAAACATGTTGTGCAAACATTTCAATGTCTTCCTCATTAATCGATAAAAAAGCTTTCTTAGCTTCGTCGACAAGAGTTGTACGTTGTTTCATACTCACCATTTGCAGGTTACCCCCATTCGATTACATGACTGCTTCCAATAATTCCAAAGGATGGCCAACCTCAAGATATACACGCTTTTTCTCCGTCGATTCGTTTCATCTGTATGCCTAATATCAAAGCATACAGAAAAGCGTGCATCGGCTTTATTACATCTCTGCTCATTTATTGCTCATCCTCAATAAAACCATTTGGATAAATCATTATTTTAATACTTTCTTCTTTATTGGTACGAGCTTTTTCCATGGCAGCTTTTGTAGCCCGCAGCTCAAATCGATCCGTAATTAAATCATGCATATTAACAATTTTTGCTGAAAGAAAATCAATGCCCTTCGGATACGTATTGGCATAACGAAATATTCCAGCGATATCTATTTCATTATCTGCTATAAGCGGGACATTTAAAGGTATTTCACTCTGAGGTGGAAGACCAACAATTGCCAGTTTTCCTCCTCTCCGTACAGCAGCTAATGCCGTTTGTAATGCTTTTGAATTTCCGGCTGTCTCAAACGCTATATCCACTCCTACCCCATTAGTAATTTCACGAATTCTTTCATCAGGATTTTCTTCCTTTACATTAATAACATAATCCGCTCCCATTTGTTTGGCAGCTTCTAATCTGATCGGAGCAAGATCCGTTACGATAACCTGCTTTGCTCCAAATGCTTTAACCGCTGCTACTGCAGTTAATCCCACTGGTCCCATGCCCATTATCGCAACCGTTGAGCCTGGCTTAAGCTTTGTTCGGTTAGCAGCATGAATGCCTACTGAGAAAGGCTCATTAAAAGCTCCTTCTTCAAAACTTAAATGATCCGGAATTTTATAAACAAAATCTTGTCTGTGCTTTATATATTGTACAAAAGCACCATCAATGGGTGGAGTCGCTAAAAATTCTACGGCCGGACATAAATTATATCGTCCCTCCTTACAATGCTCGCATGTTCCACAAGTAATACCGGGCTCGATAGCTACTCGATCCCCAATCGATAAGTCTTCTACTTGTTCACCTTTTTTCACTATAACCCCTGCACACTCATGCCCTAATATAATTGGCTTCTCCACCACATAAGGTCCAATTCTTCCGTGCTCGTAGTAATGGATATCAGAACCACAAATTCCTACTGCCATCACTTTAATTAACACTTCATCAGCCGCTATTTCCGGTATAGGTAATTCTTTGATCTCGATATCAAAAGTCTTATTCATCACTGCTGCTTTCATGGTTGAGGGTATGTCTGTTATACGTGACATTACACATTCCTCCTATAATATAGTTATTTTACAGCTCCCATTGACAGTCCCTGCACAAGATATTTACGTACTGCTAGTCCTGCCACTACCATTGGAGTAATAATCACAGTACCAGTTGCCATTGCTTGCCCCCAAGCAATTCCTTGTTGTGTAATTAACATAGATGCAGCAACAGGAATTGTTTGTGTACGATGTCCTGAAAAGATAGAAGCAAACATAAAATCATTCCATGCAAACATCAAGCATAATATGCCAGTTGCAACAAGTCCTGTTGTTGCTGTAGGAATGGCAATCTTTAAAAAAGCCTGAAACCTGCTACACCCATCGATCATAGCTGCTTCCTCAAGTACTTCAGGAACTTCCTTAAAAAAGATCATCATCATCCACAAGGCAAAGGGCAAATTAAAGGTTGTGTAGGCAAAAATTAAACCTGTCATCGTCCCTACTAAATTTAACTGTGTAAAAAGCAAATATAGTGGTAACATCACCGCAGGAATTGGAGCCATTCTTGTGCTAATAATCCAGAATGCTATATGCTTAGTTTGCTTAAATTGACCTCTTGCAAGTGCATATCCCCCAAGCGCTCCTAATACTAAGGAAATCGCTGTAGAGGAGACAGCCGCCACGACACTATTTCGTAAATAATGAAGAAAACCTCCACTCTCTGAAAACATATATTGAAAAGTGTCAAAATTCGGTTTAAATAAGAACTTAGGCGGCATGGAAAACATCCCTGCTTGTGTCTTCAAAGAAGATAAAACCATCCAAATAATTGGGACCAACGCCCATGTAAGTCCTATCAAAACAACTAAATATAACAGAGTGTAAGTTAACACCTTTTTCTTACTTTTCTGTTTCATCATTTTTATCCTCCCTCCGTTACTTGCTTTACCAAATTGTATAACCCCCATCTACTACAAGTACGGATCCTGTTGTATAAGAAGAAGCTTCTGATGCTAAATACAATGCAGCCCCTTTTAATTCATCAGGTTCTCCTGGACGGTTCATTGGTGTAAAGTTCATCCACCTTCTTACCATATCACCATCCTCCTCAAAATAAGGTCGTGTAATTTCTGTCTTCATATATCCCGGTGCAATGGCATTCACTCGGATATAATGCTCTACCCATTCAGAAGCTAGGCTCTTAGTCAGTGCTGCAACAGCTGCCTTGGAAGCATTATAAGCCGCTTGACTTTGAGGAGTATTGATGATCATGCCTGACATCGATGCTATGTTAATAATCGATCCAGATTGTTGCTTGATCATGATATTTCCTACTGCTTTCGACATCAAAAATACGCCATTTAAATTGACATCTAAAACCTTTTTCCACTCCTCCATACTAACCTTTTCTGTATTCTTCAAAAGTGCTATACCAGCGTTGTTGATCAATACATCAATGGTTGGAAAACGCTTGGTTACTTCCTCTATTAACCGGCTAACATCTGTTTCATTCGTAACATCCACCTTTATTGCTAAGGTTTTTACCTGATAGTTATTTGCTATTGCGTCTGCTGTTTTTTCAGCCGTTTCAATATCGATGTCTGCAATAACAATATTAGAACCGGCTTCTGCTAAAGCTTCTGCCATTGCCTTACCAAGTCCTCTTGAACCACCTGTTACAATCGACGTTTTATGTTCCATTTGAAACATCTTGAAGACCTTCATATTTATTACCTCCCAACAGAATTGTAGCTATTCTTTTCCCATCATAAATTTCACAAAAAATTGACCTAAGAAAATCGTAACAACCAACATCGTGAGCCCTAGTACGGAACCTGATCCAAAGTCTTGAAATTTAAAGGCGACCTCCATAAGATAATAGCCAACAACCTTCGTCGAATCTGCAGGACCGCCTTCTGTTGCGATTCTTATCTTATCGACAAAACGCAAAATATCCATGGAACGAACTAACAAAGCTACCACAATGGTCTTTGCGATTAATGGCAAAATTACATAGGTTAATTTTTGAAAATAATTTGCTCCATCAACATCTGCAGCTTCGAGCGGTTCCGATGATAAAGAGTTTAATCCTGCTAATACAATTAAAGTGATTAATGGTGTCCATTCCCAGACATCCATAAGAATAATGGCCGGCATAGACGTAGATATATTACCTAATACCTGTGTTTCCATACCAAATAGACTTAATAACCAGTCATAAAGACCATACGTTGAATTTAATAAATACCTTCCTAATAATCCGGCCACAACTGGTGCTACAAACACAGGGATCATCCATAACGTGACGACAATATTCTTTCCTTTTGGCAAATGAAAAATGGCTAATGCCATCCCAACACCAATGAAAAGTTGTAATACTAAACCGATACCTACATAAAGAATGGTTCTCCCCCATGAGCTCCAAAAAAGGGTATCAGATAATACATATTTCCAATTTCCAAGACCGATAAATTCAGGGTTTTCAAAGGAAATGGAAAAATCCATGAAGCTAGCATAAATCAGATATAAGAATGGAAAGATACTAATAATAGCTAATAGAATCATAGATGGAAGAAGCATCCAGAACTCCGTACTAAACCTCTTTTTGATTCTTTTAGCCTCTAATTTATTTTTCCAAGCTTTATCTACATTTGTTTGCAACGTCTCCACCACCTTTCTATTCTTGAAGAATCGGAAAAGGAGCATGTACTCCTTTTCCAATGTCTATTTATTGGTTAAGCGATTAGTCTGATCAGCAATTTCTTTTACTGCTTCCTCTGGTGTTTGTTGTCCTGCTAACATTTTAGAAAGCTCTGTAAAAATAAAGGTATCAACCTGCGGCCATTGCGGAATTTTTGGACGCATATAAGCATTTTCTGATTCCCATGCTTTCAATGTAGGCTTCATTGCTAATAGGTTTGGCATCTCTTCTGATTCAGGTGTACCTGGCTCCATCCCTTTTTGAACGTCTTCTAATTCATAAACAGAATTTCTTGTTGGTGTCGATCCACCTTCATCTGATTTTAAAATCATATACTGTGCTTGTGGAGAAGTAGACCAAACAATAAATAACCATGCCGCCTTAATTTCTTCATCACTGGCATATTTATTTATTCCAATACCTGTTCCACCATAGGTATGAGCTTTTCCTTCTTTACCCGTTGGCATTGTCGTCCATGCAACATTACCGACTATATTAGAGCTGTTTTCATCCTCAAACATTGCACTAAATTCATGCCATTCGGGAATCATCGCTATGTTACCAGAGGCAAATCCTTCTGCTACACCAGTCCAATCCCAGGATAAGCTTCCTGGATCTGCTACCTGAAGTAACTTGTTGTAAAATTCTGCTGATTCTATTGCAATATCTGAATCCATTGCAGAAGCACCCGGATCAGTAGAACCAATTGTCCCTAAGTCATCTTTTTCAAAATAATCTCCACCATTTGCAGCTAAAATGTTACTAAAATCAGCCATTAAAGAATCATGTTGTTTTGCTTGATGTCCTGTTCCATACTCCACTTCTGTAATAACACCTTCATCGGCTTTTTCAGTGATCCATTTTGCTATTTCATAATACTCATCCCATGTCATATCTTCATCAGGTGTCCAATCGTAACCCATTTCTTCTTCAAACAGATCTTTATACTTTTCAAACACATCCGTACGATAAGCTAAAACCATAGTCGGATTATCATAAGGTAAGGCATATAATTCCTCTTTATCTCCCATATAACCTGCTGCTTCTAACTGGGAAGCTGAAAAATCCTCTAATCCCCCTGGTATTTGTGGCATCGTTGACTCATTAATAAAATGATTCAAGTCAAAGAAATGCTCTGATTGTTTCGCTAATATCTGATATGGATCTGCATAAATTAAATGGTATTTCGCTGATTGTGCATTAAAGTCAAGTCCTACTTTTTCCACCACAGTAGCTAAATCCGTTTGCTCAATATTCACTTTGATTCCTGTAACTTCCTCAAATAATTCGATATTCGCTGCAATAGCTGAAGAAGGTGGTGTATTTTCTGAGATAAAGTTTAATTCCACACCTTCAAATTGCTTCCAATCAAATCCTTCTGGCGCTGTTATTTGAGGTAATCCTTCGACCCAACCATCAAATGGAGCCGGCTCTTGTACATCTGGATTTATATTTTCATTATTCTCACTTGCAACATCTACTTCCCCATTCTCAGTTGAACATGCAATTAAAGAAAGAAATAAAAATACAAAAATAGTGAAATAAATATACTTTTTTAATTTCATCACTTTTGATCCTCCTTCAAATCTTGTAAAGGGCCCTTTTTGAATACGTTTTCATTATATGAGTGATGTTTAGGCGTGTAAATACAATGTTTTATAGGTGATGTCACCTATAAAAGTGACAATTCTAAAAGAATCAAAATAAAAGCTAGAAATATCAAGTAATGCCCGAAAAATAATTCAACCATAATACCGTAAAATATAGTAGATGTTGCAATAGCAACAATTTCACATCGTTTGTAGATAATTGTAAAAAACATGCAATATCAAGATTCCTCTGTAAAAAGAGTTGATCTTGAAATGCATGTTTTTTTCATCTAACTAATAGATAAATCATTTTTTATTATTCCGATACATTTAGGTGAATGTAAAATGGTAAAGATATATTTTTCATTCTTCTTTTCTTATCAAACTGGAGTAAGCTCCACTAAACATAGCAAATAACAACCCTGTAATAGGAAACACAATCCAATTAAGATACCACAGACCATAAATGAAACCACTTATCAAGAACACGATTACGGCTAATGGCCAAACTATCGAAGCTACGGCACCAATGACACGATCTTCATTTTTTTCTTTTGTTCGTTGTGCATTACCCTTTAACAGTTTATCGTATGCACCGTACATATTACCAAAATATACGAAAAAATATACTGCAACCGAGACAAGGGTTAACATAATAAACACACCAAAATTAGCTAAATGCTCATTAAAAAAGATCATGGTAAGAAGGACAGCGGGAGATAATATAATTAGAACAACTCCAACAATCATGAAAAGCGTAAAAGTTGGCTGGTAAGCGTCTTTCATTGTTTTAATCTTACTTTTTAAATCTATTGATAACTCAAAATTCCCTTTTACACTAATATATTTATATTTATCTAATTGCATTCCCGCATAGATAAATAAACCAACCGCTACCGCTACACATAATAATAGTAAAATTACTCCTATATACATTCCTGTTTCCACAGTCAAGCCATTCATGACTCCTTTTTCAAATAAACCTAACAAAAGCACAAACATGGCTGAACCGAAAATACACAATACCGCTCCGATTCCAATCCATTGACCCGATTTTTTACTTACCTGAAGATAATCTTCCACCTCTCGCTCCGTTAGGAATGTTTGTGTCGCAACATCGTCTTCTTGCGAAATTCCGAACTCTTCGATGATTTCATCAATATTACCGAATTCAGAAATAACAATCCCTATTGCCTCATTATCCGTTTTACCAGCCAGCTTTAATTCATGATACTTCTCTTCCATATTAGCCAGAAGTTCATCCCTTAACTGCCTCATCTCCGTAGACTTCGGTAATGAAGCAAACATATTATCGACGTAATTAATAATTGTATCCATTATAGATAATCCTCCCTAATAAATTGATTAATTACTTCCTTCGTTAACTCCCACTCTCGACACTTTTCTTGATAATAAAGCAACCCTGATTCGGTAATTCTATAATACGTTCGTTTTTTTCCAAAGGTTTGCTCCTTATGAAAAGATTCAATATAACCCTTTTTCAGAAGACGGTTAAATGCTGAATAAAGGGTGGTTTCCTTGATGACATACTTACCATTGGATAACTCTTTGATTCTTTTCGAAATTTCATATCCATAGGACTGTTTTTCTAACAATAAATAAAGAATAATTGTATCATTGTAGCCCCGAATTACATCACTACTAATCAAAAAGTTGATCCCCCTTTCCACATTCCATATTCCCATTTACTTCATCTGTCGTAGTAATTTCAGTTTATCACAATTACTACGACAGGTGAAGTAAATTTTTTCTGTCAGTAAATGACTCGCGTGACCAGAGCCGTAGTTACCCTAACCTAAATGAAAGGCTACATCAAACCGTAAAAAAAGCCTATTATATCACTAAAAGTGACACAATAGACTTCCGCTTTTATCTTGGGTTCCGACACATTCCTGGAATTAAGAAAATATCTACAAATAACCAAATCCATAGCACGATTAATGGAATCCAACCAATTAAAAGCCAGGTAGTACCCCATCCAACAATGCCGAGTAATAGTTGGGTGATCCCACTCCCTACACGACCTGTATAAAACCGATGCAAACCGATTTGTCCGAAGAAAAACCATAATAAATATGCAATAGCTAAGTTTCTTTCCTTCATCATCCTATTAACTCCTCTCGTTAACGATAACATGTACTTTTCATTTTATCATGTTCGGTTCATTATAGTGTATGAAAAATAACGACTAAGATTTTATCATAATTTTGGAAATTGATTAAACTAACATATTGGCATTTGAATCATTACTTATTTAAACTGAGATATAATATAAGTAAATTTTTGTTTTACCCGTATCTTTCTATCCTCCAAATTAGTTATATAAGTAGAGAGGTTCAAAAGGAGTGAATGAATTGCATGTCAACATAAGCTTTCTGCCAATGAAGGAGGTTATCATGTGGAAGTAGAAAGACAATTTCATCAATTATATCCAAAACTGAAGAAATATTCATATTTTCTAGCTAAAAATAAATGGGATGCCGAGGATCTCATACAAGAAACTTTCTTTAAAGCGATCAAATATTACGATTCATCTGAAATAAGTGCAGCACTTCTAAACAAAATTGCTTATCATGAATGGATTGATACCGTAAAAAAAAGAAAGATTGAGGTTTTTAAAACATTAGAAGATGAATCAGAAGAAGACACAGCATTTAAGGCAGACCGATTGATTGATTTAGCGAAGTTATTAGTGAATAATCTAACCCCAAAACAAGCAGTTATTTTCATGTTGAAGGAAGCATTCAGTTATCAATCAAAGGAAATAGCTGATTTACTGGATACAACAGAAATGGCAGTCAAATCAACCCTGCACAGAGCAAGAAAGAGATTAAACAATAGCACTTCCCTTCAGTCCATCGATTCATTTTGGCAGGAAGAAGAGAGAGAGAAATTGTATGCCTTGTTATACCAATCACTTCGGGCAGATGATCCGGTTATATTGATTGATTGTATTTCCACCTTACATTCATTGGCAGAAACACCTATGCTTGCGAAACCAACGCACTCATATTCGCCTCTCAATATATATTCTATGGCCGCATAGAAAAGGAGGAAATGATATGGCTACGATTCCGTATGTCATTGAACAATCAAGTCATGGAGAACGTTCCTATGATATCTACTCACGTTTATTAAAGGATCGAATTATTATCATTGGCGATGAAATTAATGATCAGGTGGCGAATATTGTAACAGCTCAACTATTGTTTTTGGAAGCTGATAATTCTGAAAAGGATATTTCCATTTATATTAACAGCCCAGGGGGTTCCACATCTGCAGGATTTTCCATATTTGATACAATGGAGTTTGTCAAACCAGATGTTAGAACAATTTGCACAGGAATGGCTGCATCTTTCGGAGCCTTGCTGCTGCTTGCGGGGACGAAAGGAAAAAGATATGCACTTCCTAATAGTGAAATAATGCTGCATCAGCCTATTGGCGGAACAAAAGGGCAGGCAACAGAAATTGAAATTACGGCTCGAAGAATCTTAAAACTCAAAAGTCACATTAACGAAATAATCTCCGAGCGTACAGGTCAATCCGTTGAAAAAGTAGTAAAAGATACAGAGCGTGATTATTTCTTAAGCGCACAGGAAGCTTTGGAATATGGGATCATCGATCAAATTATCAAAAAGAAAAGTTGATGAATTAAGTTGTATAAGGGCGTTTCATTATAAATTAAAAGGCTTATCATCTAGAATCAGTTAAGCCTTTTAATTTTTACAATAGTGTTTAGATGTACCGTTGATTCTAACATTAATTTATTTCAAAATTATCTTTAGTTTGACTATTTTCTTTATTAGAATCTTTTTCTTGCTGTGATCTCCTGTCTGTTGTTACTTTCGTAAGATTATATGAATGGATAACTCTTTTTCATCCCCCATTTACAATACTCAATTTTCCATCTGTTCCGCCAAGTATTTACAATATAAAATAGTATTTTTGGCTACATCTATTTCTCCACGGAATAAAATGGGAATGCCCGGTCGCCAGTTCACTTCTAATATCCATATTTTACCTTTATTATCCAAACAGACATCTATACCCAATTCATCTAAAGGTTCCTCATATAGGCTGTCAAAATGATTAGCAAAGAGGACAGCAAATCGTTCTAAATAGCGTTTCATATTATAATACTCATCACCAAATTGTGTCTTTAAGAAAATAGTAAAATCACTAACATATCCCCCACTATGAATATTCGTAACGATCCCTTTAGCTGCAATTCTAGGGAAAATAGTCGTGAGTATCCACATTCCTTCCCTACTTTTCTGCACATGTAAACGTAAGTCTAAAGACAATCCGTCTGTTGTTTTACTTTCAATATATGGTTGAGCTAAAAAGGCATCATCTTGGATTAATAAATCGGTAAGTTTATCTTCAAGATCAGTCTTTGATAATGTAATTGTATTTTTGTTTTCTTCTAATTCAAATAAATTATCCTTCTTTTTTATTGATAAAATGCCTATACCCTGCGCACCAGCAACTGGTTTAATCACTAACTCCTTATACTTGTCAATTAACTCAAAGACACGTCGATGGCTAAGAATTTTTTCCGAGGGTATTAAATATTGTGCGAAATCTTTACCTTTCATTATACGGTTAAAGACAGACATTTTGTCACCAATTGGATGACTAGTGAAAGGAATTCTTTCGCTAAGGTGATCGTGTACATTTATTTGCATCTTTGTTTTGGCACCACCTGCATTATATATGACATCAGGATATGGCACTTTCTTTTCTATCCAATCTCCATTTTCATAAAAAAGGCCTTTGATTTTTTCTTTGTCCATATCTACCATACCAGGGGTAAAATAAAAAAAATTACAATCTTCCATTTTTGCTGCAGCCGCATACGTGTAGGATTTAAATACTGTTTGGGGATCTTTACGATAATGGAGCATACCAAGCGTAATCAATAGAGTTCACGTCCTTTCATTTTTAATTCAATCAAGATGAAACGAGATCTCTTTAGCAGCCTCACGCGTTATTTGAATTGCCTTTTCCTTATCTTCAGCAACTGCCAGTACATAACCATAACGGTGCCCCATTGACATTGGTGGCTGTAATCTTTGGCCTTTACGAGGTTTGATATAGACTTCCACCACACCATCATGTTTAGAAGCTCGATTCTTGCCTGTTACCTTTACCAATTTTCCTTTTTTGTCTACTGTCAAATATTGGGCATGTGCGTATTGTAAAAAAAGAGGGGAGCCCTTTGTCTTTTCACCGAGAATTAGTTTAATGGTTTCCTCACATAAATCTAATCCAGTTCCAACCTTGATTAAACGATTTACAACTCCACCTGATATCCGTGGATTCGCTTCAACAAGTTTCCATTTTTCTTCTATTCTTCTTAATTCAAAATGAGCTGCTCCATCCCTTAGTTTTATTCTTTTACAAATTGAATCTATTACATCATACAACTCATCTAGTTGTTCTCTCCCCAAAGTCGGTAGTAAACTATAGCCAGTTATAATAAATCGCTCTCCCTGTTCAATGACCTGTTCGATTATTCCAATGATATGAACACTATCATTTTCTACCAGTACTTCCACTAAATATTGTGGGCCTTCTAAATATTCTTCGATTAAAATGGGGGATTGATTGCCTTGTTGGAATAGTTGTTCGATTGCATCCTTAAACTCTTGTTCATTCGTTGCTAGAATGACATCTTTGGACCCTGTTGAGTTAGGTGTCTTAACAATAAGAGGAAGTTTGCTAATATATTTTTTAGTGAACTGATCAAGTTTATCTTCTTTAGTAAATACCGAGTAGAAGAAAGATGCAGGATGCCCTTTTAAAATCTCTCGTGTCCTAATTTTATCCTCCATTAAGTATATAGCTTCTGTCGAACCTTTAGTATTACAGAGTTGTTCAGACAGTTTCGCAGCTTGATAAACATGAGGTTCAATAAGGCTTATAATAGCTATTATTTGTAGACCAAGTTCTTGAAAAGTTTTAATTTCTTGTTGAATGACTTCATTGTCGTGTACGTCGATATACACCATTTTGTGAACGTCGGGAAATTCTGTTCGCTGTTCTAAAAACTTTTCTCGATCAGTAAGAAGAATGGTAAAATACCCTAGCCTTTCCGCAGCTTTTATCGCTTCCCGACTTGATCCCGATTTATTTGATCCCAAAAACACAATGGACTTCATAGTTGCACTCACCTATTCATTAAAAATATAGTGTTAACTTTTACTATAGTACTTAGAAATTGATTAAAATGTATGGGTAGTTCTCTTCATCGACAAAAAGTTAATGAAATTTAATTATTGGGGCTGCTTTTTGATTAGCACTTTTCTCTATAGGCATATATCTATTATTTTTATATAAAATACACGTTAAGTTGTTATTGCATAATATATTAAATATAAAGTGAAACTTCGTTCAGTGGGGGTTTTTTCCATCCCGCACTGAACGTTAGTTGAACCAATCGGGCCGTTACTGGCTGTTGGATCTCCCACTTAGACATGACGTGTTCCCTTATTTCTTGAAGTGGGAGTCTTACAGCCAGTTACACTACGATAAATGGATGTAGTTATTTGCTGAGAGGGTGTTCGGTAAGATGGAGAAAGCTATCATTTTTCTAGATACAAATAAATCGGGATCGAGCCGGGAAGCAATAAAGGCAGCGAAGCGTTTAGGTTATTCTGTTGTGCTGTTTACAAGACGAAAGAAATTTTTAAATCAAAGAGAAGAGTTTCCAGATATAGATGAAATTCTCATTGTTAATCTCACAAATAGAGAAAAAATGCGGGAGTTAGTAATCAAAAAGATAAATGAAGGCTTAGAAATTCATTGCATTACTAGCTTTATTGATTCTTATGTATACTTAGCCTCTCAGTTATCTAAAGAATTCTGTAAGACGAATCCTATTTCATTAGATGCTGTCAAAGCAATGGAAGATAAAATGTTAACAAGACGGTTATTACGAGAAAAGGAATACACCCCTTCATTTATTGAACTAAATGAAGATGATTCAGTAGATAATTGGATTGAGGCATATAAGGAAGAACTTCCACTTATTATAAAATCTCCAAAGTCCACAGGCTCAAAAGATGTCGTTTTAGTTAATAATAAAAAGGAGTTAAAGCAAGGAATAAGATCCTTGCGAAAAATTTATCCCAATCAACCGGTACTGATTGAAGAATACATCATTGGGCCGCAATATTTGGTTGAAGTCATCGTTCATAAAGGGGAAATTCATATTGTTGCTGTTATCGAACAAGATATTACCATTGGTGAGCGATTTATTATTACTGGTTACAGTATATCTTCAGAGATTGAACCTTCGACTTTTGATGGATTAATCAAGACAGTAAAACGGGTGGTAACGGATTTTGAAATGGAAAATGGAGCTTGTCATATAGAGTTACGGCACGTTAATGAAGAATGGAAACTGATTGAAACCAATCCGAGAATTTCAGGTGGAGCCATGAACCGTATGATTGAAGAAGCTTATGGAATTAACTTAGTTGAACAAACAATTCGACTATACTTAGGGAAAGCTCCAGATCTAACAAAGGCATTTGAAAAATGTATATATACACACTATATTATTGTTCATTCTGTGGGAAATTTATTAAAAGTTACAGGTAAAAATCGTGCCAAAAAGCATAATGGTGTTTTAGATGTTTTTATAAAACCACGAAAAGGTCAACTCTTATTTCCGCCACGTTCTATGGGGAACCGTTACGGATATGTCATGTCGGAAGGCAATACGAAAGGGGAAGCAAAAGCGATTGCCATTCATGCAGCCAGTCAAATTCGATTTTACTTACAGCCACTAGATGAATAATATTGCAACAAAAACCCACACCAATTTCCAAAAATAGAATATTAGTAAACTAAACAAGTAAGGAGGGTAAAGCATGAGCTGTAAAAGAAAAAACTGCATATGTAATAGCTTGGAAAAGCTCTTGAAAGAACAAAAGCAATTAGCTGGTGAATCCTATCAATTTGTTTGTAATCCTCATGGTATGGATACTATTCCGTTTATGTTAACTAACTCTCATCTATGCAGCTTTCGGGTATTCGGAGTTGAAGAGAATGAGTGCTTTTCTACATCAATATTTAGAATAGAAGATATTGAAAGTGATCGTTGTTGTGCCAGCTTAACTTTACTAAAAGCCTACGATATGGATGGATGTATTACCGATTGTATGCAAGATGTTTATTCAATAAAAAAAACAGATCAACGTATAATGGTTGATTTATCTTGCTTTTGCATCATAACGCCACTCCCTCCTAAACTTGTCAATCGCCCACTGCCGATTATAGAACCGAAATACTAATAGTACCTTAGTAGTAATTTTGTAATAAGGCTCTTTATGATGGATTAATGGAAGAACTATTCGAATCTTCCTCCATGCGATAGATTTAGACTATTGGATATAATTGGAATATGACAGAATGATAGGGAAGCTTATTTAGAAGCGATGGTAAAGTCGGTTACAGATAAACCTAACAGAATAACCCTCCAAAGAAATTTAACATTTTTTAATTAGGTTGTACCTATCCATTTTTCCATGCTTTTTCGAGCACTTGAAGGGAGAATATAAATGAAGCTATTGGATATGTACATTATAAATCATTCTCTTAAATTCTTTTGAATCTAACATAAGTTTCTTCACGATAATACTCCCTTCCTGCACAAAGGCTTACTTCTCTATTACAACATTTTATAACTATAGAATGCTACATAGCCATTGGTCTGGTGAATATAGTTTCGATAATAATTGATATTCCAATTGAAGACACTCTTCTACGTTATCATCATTTATTCACTAGATGATAGCTCATCTTCTAATACCCATTTATGTTTAGTAGCCTCTTCAACAGTTGTAGTTAATGCAAAGTCAACATATAAACTATGATCAGTGAGGGCTTCATCCCCACTGATCATTAGCGAGACTTATTAGAGTATTAGCGTCTGTTATCCCTAAACTACTTGAAACATAAAATACGTAGCTTACAGACGTTTAGAACCGTAATAAACAGTAGTTTCAATTGCTGCATCAATTTCAGTTGTCATTAACTACAGATTTTTATACATAATTGTATTCAAATCTTGAAAACCGACTCGATTATATATTTCTTTTGCGAAGTTATTAGCAAATACGTTGAGACGAATTTCTTTAAAACCATAAAGCTTACTTTCCATTATCGAAGCTTGTAATAATTGCTTAGCTATCCCTAAATTCCGGTATTTGGGTAAAACATACAGTTCAAAAATAAATGCATGGGGTAAATTTGTGATGTAATCTATATTTTCTCCCAATAGAATCCACCCGGCAATATCTCGATTCACATTTTCATATACTAAATAATATCCGTTTTGCTCAAGTGTCAATAACGCCATTTGCACGGCCTGTTCCTGACTTATAGCTTTTTTAGATAGCGTACCTTCATTTGCTGCATCCTTCGCTTTGGATAGAATAAACTGCACTTCTCTATTCGTTGCCTTTCTAATCATACTTACGCCCCATTCTCACACTTTAGAAATTCCATCACAACGGCTTATTTGCCCCTCACTGATGGTTAGAAAACTCTTATCAGGTTGTTAATGACCTTAATAAAGCATATGTTAGAGAATAAGAATTGTTCTACTATCAATGATGAAAAGCTACCACCCGAGATATAAAATGATAACTCGAGATGGTAGCCTTTTTAATTCATTTCATTCATCTAAAAGCGGCATGTCCCCATTTACCGCTCCACTTCAACTTCTACTGTGGTATAGAGTTTTCTGCGTTGATATAACCAGCACCATAGATGTTACTATCACGGTCTTCCCACAAATCCACTCCGTTTTTCAATAATTCTTTTATCTCTTCAGGTGTTAATTCTGGGTTCTGTTGCTTCATCAAACTAACAACTCCAGCACATATTGGTGTCGCCATCGACGTACCTGACATGGTAAAGTAATCCTCTCCGACACGACTTGATTTTTGCAGTCTATCCATATAAGAATTTGGAGAACGCAATGATATAATATCTACACCAGGTGCTAGAATATCTGGTTTTACTTCACCATAAATCGTTGGCCCTCTACTGGAGAAACTTGCTACGTCATCATCTCCGCGAGTATCTGCGGTATCACGATCATCTAATGCTCCGACGGTAATAACACGATCACTCAGACCTGGACTTGAAATAGTTTGTGGGTCAGGTCCGCTATTACCAGCTGCAACACAGACAGTAATCCCATTCCTCCATGCTTCCTCTACAATTTGAACCAATGGATCCCGATCTTCTTCTCCATAATCCTGTGGCTCTGTTCCGAGGGACATACTCATGATGTCAATCGGAGTATCCGGATTATTTTCATTATATTGGATACACCATTCAACACCTTGGATAATCGTATCTAAAGTACCAGATCCTCCATTATTCAATACTTTTACACCTGCAATGTTTGCTTCTGGAGCTGGTCCTGCGTAAGCTCCAGAAGAAGCAGAACCATTACCAGCTGCATCTCCTGCGCAATGTGTTCCATGACCGTTATCATCATATGGTTCAGAGCGATTATTGACAAAATCCACAAAATCAGTGATTCTCCCTGTTAAATCTTGATGAGGATATACCCCTGTATCAACTATTGCAATTTTGGTCCCTTGTCCAGTTAATGTTGTATTATTTCGAACTACTTGTTTCGCGTTGGCTGATTCAACCGCAACATCTAATAAAGCGTGAACTTCTTTATTCTTATAAATCTTTTTGATATGCTTACATTTCGATAGTATCTCATCCAAGCTGTCAGGGGTCATATCAGCGGAACAACAGGTAATTCTTGAATGATAATGATATAATTTATTTTTCCTATATTTTTTGGTAATCTCTTCTATTTGATGACAGCCCGATTCAAAAGCCTCTGGATGAAACTGAACAATAACCGACAGCTTTTTCTTTCGCTTTAACCTTTTCTCAGCTAATCGATGCAAAAAACACGGTGTATATTTAAAAGGACGATATAAATTAATTAATTCATCACGCAAAGGACGATCCAGTTTACTCGCATGGTTACGTACCGTCTGAATCATAGAATATCCAAACAAATTATCCCCTCATTTCTACTTTTTCTACAAGCTATGAGTATCTGAGGGTTTTGGAATCCATGATTGTCCATAAAACGTCGAAAATAGGCGAATTTGCAAGAAAAGTAAGACTTCCACTAATGAAAGGATTGGTTATCGCCTGTGATAAAATAGCAGCGAAGAAAGGCTACTAAAGAATCATAAAATATAGACATAGACCCGAGAAAACGGATTTAAGTAGTTGACATTCCTATTTATTTGTGAGATTATAGTTAAGTTAACAAAGTGAAGTAACAAATAAGTGTATCTGGCATTCTATGGAAAGTTTTTCGAAGATGCTTATTCACACTGGCGCGACTAAGGGGTCGCAAGGACGTAAGAGCAGGTAGGGCTTATGTTGCTTAAGTTAGAAAATTCCCAGTGGAACATGTACCGCGGTTAAGTGAAATTCAAAAAATGAAATTTCCCACCCTAGTAAATAGGGATATTAAAAAATAAAAAATCTTATGTGTTACTTTAGAAATCAAAGGGGTACTCTTAATAGTAAGAGTACCCCTTTTCCAATACATATAACTGAAGAAAGAAGGTCTTGAAATGAATAAGCAAATAGGTACGATCCAAACGTTGGAGGTACTAAGAAAAATCGATACCGGCTATGTTTTAGAAGACGATATACTCTTACACCATAATGAAACAGACTCAGAACGTGAAGCCGGACAACCTGTTGATGTTTTTCTTTACCTAGATAAAAAAGGACAAACTGTTGCAACTACACAACTACCAACTGTTCAAATCGATACGTACGACTGGGCAGAAGTTGTGGCGGTATTAACGCACTTGGGTGTATTTGTTGACATTGGAACATCAAAAGAAATTCTCGTATCAAAAGATGATCTGCCATTGTTTGAAGACGTATGGCCAATAGTAGGCGACAAGCTTTATGTTACATTAGGAAAAGATCGTAAAGGACGCCTTCTCGCAATTCCTGCAACAGAAGGAGTTTTGGAAAGGAAATTTGAATTTGCACCGGATGGTTTGTTAAATAAAACCATTAGTGGTCGCATCTATCGGACAGATAGAGAAGGTGCTGTATGCATTACAGAAGAGGGATATCGTGGGTTTATCCATCACACCGAGCGGAAAGAAGAACCACGGCTAGGTGAACTAGTAGAGGGGCGCGTAATTGAAGTGAAGCATGACGGAACATTAAATGTATCACTACGCCCATTAAAACAGCACAGTATGGGTGAAGATGCTGATGCAATATTGGCAAATTTAGAAGAAAGTGGTGGCGTGATTCCGTTTTCCGATAAAAGTGATCCTGAAGATATCCGCGATACATTTAACATTAGTAAAGCAGCATTCAAACGTGCACTTGGCAAGTTAATGAAAGAAAGGAAAATTGAACAGCGTGATGGAAAAACTTACTTGATCGCTAAGTAACAGCGCTTGTCTCAAGATTTTTCTGCCATATAAGATCGGCATCTTAAGTCAAATAATCAAAATACCTTTGATAGGCAGAAGCTGTTGTATCAAAGGTATTTTTGATACAACAGTTGATAAAGTGGAATATATGTATATAAAACTCAGTTAATGATAAATGTAGCAATGATAGTGAGAATGAACAAGAGGAAAGTGATGAAGTATATACAGAAAATACATATCATTGAACTAATTGATATTGGGCATACTTGGATTGATGCACTCGCTCACAGAAACATAACTACTCATACCTACGATGAACAATTAGTGATTAAACTAGTCGAACAAATCAGAAGTGAATTTGTCCCGATATTACACCAATTATATGAGCGATTAAAAAGGAAAGATAGTATATGTTTGGTTTATTGGAAAGAGATCAACAATGTATAATAGCAGCATTAAAACAACACCCCGAGATAGAGCAAGCAATCATTTTTGGTAGCAGAGCAGTAGGAAATTATAAAAAAGGATCTGATATAGATCTAGCTGTAGTTGGAGATCATATCAGTCAATCTACATTATTACAATTACATGACCTATTGGAAGAAAGATATCCACTTCCTTATTTCTTCGATATTGTTCATTATGACCAATTAGAAAATCAACTATTACGAGAGCATATAGACGAATTTGGAAAAGTCATTTACACCTCTAGCTAAATCAATAAGGTTAAATTTAAACCACATTAAACTGTCTCATGAACAGGTTGCAATATAGCTTAAATTGCAAAAAGTATCTGTCATTCAACAAAATGCTTCATTATTTTTACTTAATGACAGATACTATTTTTTACAATCTTGTACTTGTGATTTCATTTTTCTATCATATGGTATCCTGGAACAAAAGAAATTAACATTATCAATATAATTGATTAATAACCCATGTCCGCCGGCAACACCTTCCGCTGACCACTTTCCACTTCAGCAGCACTTCTAATTTCTGGTGTTTCTCCTTCTACTCTCCGAATGTAGTCTAATAATCTCTCACGCAAATATTCTTTGACCTCTCTGTGTGATTTAAGCTCGATTAAATTAGTTAATTCATAAGGATCTGCTTCCAAATCATATAAAAATTCTTCTTGGTATACGGTAACCGGATCGATTGACTTATTGGAAACACTATACTTCCACCTTTGGGTTCTGATTACTCTGCCTACTTGTGATTCACTAATTTGAATATAGACTTCATTTTGCCAATCTGTAGCTTTATTCGTAACTAACGGTAAAAAGGATCTTCCTGACAGTTCTTCTGGTACATCAATACCAGCTGCATCTAATAACGTCGGCGCAAAATCAATTAGAAGTGGCGTGGTTTTTACTCTGATTCAACTACTGTTTTACCAGTTCTATATCTGTAAAGGTTGCCGTAGTATAGTGAATCAACTGGTTAGGGTTTTGTGATCCATCAACTGCAAATCCGATATAAATGTTGTCGGACATATTGATTTGCTGTTGACCGACTTCTACCCAGTTTTCTCCGTCTTCAGATGCATATCCTGTCATCTGATTACCTTCTCGTTCGATTTTTAACCAATAAGGAATATCAGTGTTTAATAGGGACGGAACGCCATTTTCTTCCGGTCTATCGTGTTCACCCGGTGCAATGATATCTGCTCCTTTCTCATCTCTCGATGAAAAATGTATCGCATATAAAGTATCTTGGCGGTCTGCTTTTACAACAGAAGTACTGATCATCGCTGTTTTGGCATTAGGTGATAGTTGATCTCTCACCATTAAACCAGATATCGCATTGTTATTTAATTTGGTTATATCAGAAACTTTTGCGGTTAAAGACCCATCACCTTTCAATTTTTGATAAGTAAATTGAAATTCATCTTTATCTCCGATTATACGACCGGTGCCTTTTACTGTTAGAGCATCATCTTCAAGACTAGCGTTACCTTTAACTGCAACTCCTCCGATGTCTTTCGATTTCCATTCACCAGATTGATTTTTCGTATTAACATAAATGGGAGCAGATGTAGTCTGAGTAGCATTTCCGTCTTTATCGATTGCTTTAGCAGAGACATACCATGTTCCTTCGAGAGCATTTTCCCATGTGAAAGAGAATGACTTTCCTGAACTTTCTCCCATTTTTTCATCATTGCGATAGTATTCTACTTTCTCAATGTCTTTTTTGTTTTCCAGTTTGACGTTAAAAGTGATATCCTTATTTGTCTCATGAATACTATTGACACGAGGAGAAACTAACGCTACATCCGGGTTTCCTGGTTCGTGTTCCATATCTACTAAGGCATTCAGATACAGCTCCAAGTGGGAATATCCAGATTCCGTGATCTCCTTTCCATCCTCTGGATTTTCAGGATCAAGTCCATTTTCAATCTCCCACGCATCCGGTATTCCATCATGGTCACTATCAACTGGTGCTTCTTCTGATTTCATTTCTGGTAAGCCACCTACCTCCCATTCATTGTTAATGATACGACCTGTACCATTTTTGACATCATTAACGATACGTGCATCTACTGGATCTCTTTTCGGCAAAGTTGCACCCGCTCTTTTTAACACAAGCTCATATGCTTCTTCTGCCGGTTTCACATTTAACTCATCCTGATAGGCAACAGGATAAGGTTCGTCTCCAAAGGTAACATCCTCTTTAACATCTTCTATCCCTAAATAATTATCAGCCGTGACAGCTTCATTATGATGCATCACATTACCATCAATATAAAACCAGCCTGGTTCACCATCACGGCCAGGACTGATAATTCGCTGGCTGACATTGTCATAAGTTGACGGCCCCGGCTTATAGTAGTTGTTCATAATGTTATTTCGCTGGTTTTCCCCACCATACATGGAGTTAAATCCCCAATTATAAATGACATTATTAACCAGCTCATCATTGGCTACTGGATGAATCGTATTGCCACTATTACCAAGTGCAGGCGTACGACTGATATGGGTTGCGATTAAATTATTGCTGAATGTCGCATTATGTCCGCCCCAGATTCCACCGTAACCATGTCTGCCTTTCGAATGACCAGAGATTAACAGACTTTCACTTATAATACTCCATTGTACTGTTGTATTTTCATTTCGATATAAAGAAAAAGCCTCATCAATCCCCCAGCTTGCAGAAACATGATCAATAATGGCATTTTTTATATCTCGCCCACCAAATGCATCAAACTCCGTGTGAATATTAGCACTCCCCGGGCGAAATCTCAGATATCTGATAATGAGATTTTCGGAGTTACTAATGTCTGTGCCATAGCCTGCTACGGTAATACCGTCCCCAGGTGCTGTTTGCCCCGCGATCGTCAGGTTTTTTCTGTTAATTCGTAATGGTTGTTCCAAATGAATGGTGCCTGACACACGAAAAACGATTGTACGATTATCGTTACTTACCGCATCTCTGAGTGATCCCTCAATCGGCTCTTCCCCTTCACCATAGTCCTCTGTTGTGGTGACTTCATATACGTCATACCCTCTTCCACCAGATGTATATTTTCCTCCGCCCTCTGCTCCAGGGAAAGCAAGTACCTTCTCGTCCTCAGCTTCTTCTGCTTGTACCATTTCAACTTCCATCAATAGGACCAGTAAGATCATGATGATTGCAATCACCCACATGCGCCTGATCTGCTTCAACTGTTTCATTTCAGTATTCACCTCCATCATTTATTAGTTTAATTTTACCAGTCGCTTCATTACATTTTTTTATGTTTTATTTATAAAACGCTTACAATTTGCTGTTTCTTGTTCTCGATAGTTATTTGGTGACATGCCAGTGAACTTCTTAAAGATTCTCCAAAAATGAACATGGTTGGTGTAGCCAACCTTCCTCGTAATTTGATTGATTTTCATTTTTGTTTCTGTTAGTAGCCTTTTCGCTTCCGTAATACGTACCGCATTCAAGTATTCTGTAAAACTACATCCAATAGATTGTTTAAATAATTTACTTATCGATTGCTCATGGAGAAAAAACGTATCAGCAAGAATGGACAACGTGATATCTTGGTAAAAGCGTTCATTTATATAGGTGATCACATCATCTATTAATGCGTGTTGATGACGATTAGCGGTTGTATGTTCCATGGACGTTTGACTTCGAATCAGACGATCACATTCCATAAGTAGTTGTGACAGAAGTAACTGTAAGTAACGATCACTGTCAGGATTATCGAGAAAATATTCTTCTAACATCTTATCTAATATCGCTTGAAATATGGTAGGATTTTTAACCGAGAGCAGGTGAGGTCCATTGTTAAACAAAGAAGAAAGAAGGGTTTGGTCATTTTCCAATAGAAAACAATCTCGGAAATTCAGGACGATTCGTTGATAGTTATGATCATTAACAATAGTTTTATGTAGGATGTTTTTATTTATCAGCATCAAAGTATCTTTTTTTGCTACATATTTCTCACCATTTATCAAGAAAACTTTCTCCCCTTCAAGCAAATAAAAAATTTCGTAATCCTGATGAAGATGATAATGTTGCATATCACGGCTATTCTCATATCCACGGGAATAATCGATATAAAAAGACCGATTTCGTAAAGACACATTTACCTTCTCTACCAAGACTATCCCTCCTCCATTTTTGTTCCGGAAAGTAAGTTTAGCATATCGAATTCCCCATCATAGGGGAAGTGCAATAATACCTAAGTCTAAGGTATTGAAATCGTGAGTATGACAAAGGAAATATCTCGTTTACCTTCACTTGTAACGGGACATTAAACACTTACTATATTTGCGTATCACATCAATTACGCGGGCTCCTTCCCTTTTTCTCAATTGTGTCGTAACCTGTTTCATCTATTTGCTCAACCGGAACATATTCCCCCTTCGAAAATATACTAATATGAGTTTATTTTTTTGTGATAAGGGGGCGGAAGTATGCCAGCAATAACAGGGGAAGAATACAGAAATCGAATAAAGAAACGACAAGTCGAACTTTGGCACAATGGTGAAATAGTTACTAACATCTTTGAACATCCTTCCTTTAAAGGGGTCATCAATAGTCAGGCCAACCTTTACGATCTACAACATAAAAAAGACATCATGACCTATCCCTCACCTGTAACGGGAAATTTAGTTGGTACCTCTTACTTACAGCCAACCACAACGGAAGATCTTATGAAGCGTAGAAAAATGATTCAACAGTGGGCGAAGGTAAGTGGAGGTATGCTTGGCAGGAGTCCTGATTATATGAATACTGTTTTAATGACTTTTGCTGCTTCGGCTCAACTATTGAATGATAAAGAAAATTGCTTCCCCCAACATTTGATTAATTTTTATGAAAAGGCAAGAGAAGAGGATTTATCTTTTACACATACGTTTATAAATCCACAGGTTAATCGTTCACAACTATACTTTGAGGACTCCAAAGATCCGATCGCAGCGAAAGTCGTAGCAGAAAAAGAAGATGGAATCGTAATAAAAGGGGCTCGCTTACTAGCCACTCAAGGCGGCATCACCGATGAAATTCTTGTATTTTCCCCAGGAGGCATCACTGATCAAGCATTCGCATTTGCATTCTCTATTCCAAGTGATACAAAAGGATTAAAGTTCATTAGCCGCGATTCTTTTGTTGATGGTGATTCAACTTACAATTATCCTCTAAGCTCTCGGTTTGAAGAATCAGATAGTTTGGTGGTATTTGATCATGTAGTCATCCCATGGGAAAGAGTATTCTTTTATAACAATATAGAAGTATCCAACACCTTTAAGAATGCAAGTGCATTTGCTCCCTTTACCTTGCATCAAATAGTTAGCAGACAGGTTATTAAAACAGAATTCATGGTGGGATTGGCAAAGGCTATTGTCAATACGATTAATATTAGTGAATATCCCCATGTTCAAGAAATGATGGCTGAAATGATAACAGCACTAGAAACTATGGAAGCCTTATTAATCAAAGCAGAAGCCAATGCAAAAAGAGACGAATTTGAACTAATGCGTCCAGAACTCACCCCTTTACAAGTAGCGACCTCTACTTTTCAAAAAGTATATGCTCGACTAACGGAGATTGTTCAATTACTAGGATCTAGCGGACTGGTATCTATTCCAACTGAAGCTGATTTTGAGTCCGAGATTAGAGACGACCTAGATCAATATTTGCAAAGTGCCACACTAGAAGCAAAAAATCGTGTCCAATTATTTCGTTTAGCTTGGGATGCCACAATGAGTTCATTTGGCAGTAGACAGACCCAATATGAACGCTTTTTTCTCGGAAGCCCGAATCGATTAGCAAGTGAGCTATACAAACAATATGATTTTACAAAACATACAGACTATATTAACAATTTTTTGACATATGATTAAAGACGGGAGATGAAGGGCTGTTCCCGTCTTTTTTGTACCTTCTAAACCAAACCGTCTATTGAAGGTCTAAAATTGAATGACCAAGTTCATATCAGTTCGTGATTTCTGAACTCTCACTCACCCCCAAAACAAGCTCCTGAAAATACCGAAACGGACCGCTTATCCATAAGTTACGATGGTACACAAAATGAATTTGCCTTTCTAAGTCTGGATTTTCAAATTCAATATAAGCTAAATGATCTTCTTTTTCTATTAATCTTTTCGAAATCAGTGCTACGGTTTTTCCGTAAGACAGCATCTTAATAATCGTCGAAACAGAATCTAGTTGAATCATTTCCATTTGTAACTTTTGCTCTTGCAACCATGACTTGGAGAAATGTCCTGTTGAACTTGATAACCTATGCACGAGCAATGTTTGATGAGATAATTCACTTTCGCCTAAGCCTTCCTTCCCAGCAAAAGGATGCGTCTTGCTAAACGCCAAGACAATTTTGTCACTCGTGATTGGTTCATATACAAGGTCTGGTTCCTTATTTCCCGTTTCCATTACTAACCCACAATCTAGTTCTTGAAATAGTAGTTTTTTTTCTATTTCTGGGGCTGTTTTAACATCTAATGATACCTTGATACGTGGATACCGTTCAGCCAACTGGTGAATTAATTCAGGCATAAAAAGTTGGGCAGGTACACCACTTGCCCCTAGTTTAATAGATCCGTTTTTCCCATTCTTATAATCTTCCACACTTTTTTCTAACGCATCATTGATTTGACTCAATTGCTTGGCATAGTGATAGAGCATCTCTCCCGCATCCGTTAGTCTGTACCCTCCCGCATTGGTGCGAAAAAGCTTAATGCCGTACTCTTCCTCCAATGATTTAATATGGAAAGATACAGTAGGTGTAGATAAACCTAGTAAATTGGCTGTATCTGTCATTTTCCTCGTTTCTACCAATGAGATCAATACATGTAATTTTTGAATATTCACTTTATCCTCCTAAAGTATTTTAGATTTTTTCTAACGATATGTTGATTCTATCAGATTCTTTTTAATTCAATGTTAACAGTTAGTTAATATTCTCTAAACAATTGTTCTCTACACTTAATTGTGAGGAGAAAATGAGGAGAGGATAACATGATTATTCGCTTAAAAGGCATCGAGAAGAAATACGGCAATATACAAGCAGTAAAACCGATTGATTTAACAATAGAAGATACCTTTGTTACGATTCTTGGTCAATCAGGTTGTGGCAAAACAACACTATTAAAAATGTTAGCAGGGCTGACAGAACCTACAGCTGGAGACATCTCTTTCGATGACAAGACCATTTTTTCAAAGTCAAAGAAAATCAATGTACAACCAAACAAGCGCCAAATTGCCATGGTATTTCAAGATTTTGGGCTATGGCCGCACATGACAGTCTTTGAAAATGTCGCATTCGGTCTTCGAGGAAAACTACCCAAACCTGAACGAGCTGATATCGTTCATGATGCCCTGTTAAAAGTAAAACTAGATGCAAAGGCAGCCATGAAACCTGGGGAATTATCAGGAGGACAACAACAGCGTGTTGCATTGGCTCGAGCTATTGCCATTAATCCGAAACTTATCCTTTTCGATGAAGCGCTCAGCGCACTCGATGCAATCTTACGTGAACAGATGCGTGAGGAAATTCTAACCATCGTCCAATCGATTGGTGCACAAGCAATCTTTGTCACGCATGATCAAACAGAAGCAATGGCGATGTCAGACAGCATGATTGTGATGGATACTGGAGAAGTTGTCCAAACAGGTTCACCTGAAGAAATCTATCATACTCCAGCAAATCCATTTGTAGCGAACTTCATTGGCAAGACCAACTGGGTTGAGGATAAAGAGAAAATGATTCGTCCAGAAAATGTTCATCTTTATCCACATACAAATACAACATTAAGATCGGGGGTTGTGAAAAAAAGCACGTATGAAGGTGACCGTTATGTCATCTTTGTCGAGACAAATGGTCAGTTGTGGAAATTTTATGATCATCATCCTCATAAACAAGGCGCTAAAATTAAGCTTTATGTTGAAGAAAATAATATTCATTCTCTAAGAAAACAGGAGGCGTAACCTATGAAAAAATTAAAACGAACTGCGATGGCAGGTATCTTTACTTCCACATTACTTCTAAGTGCTTGTGGAGCTGACTCTGAGGAAGCTTCAGGTGCAGAAAACAACACTTCTACTGATGAAAATACCATTACCGTTTATTCTGCTGGTCCAGGAGGACTTGCAGAAAATATTCAAGAAGCTTTCGAAGAAGAAACAGGTATTAAGGTTGAAATGTTCCAAAGTACTACAGGAAAAATTCTATCTCGTTTAGAAGCAGAAGCAAATAATCCAGTTGCAGATGTTGTTGTACTTGCTTCTGTTCCGTCGATGGAAGGATTAAAATCTGAAGATAAACTACAAGCTTATAAATCGGAAAACGGTGAAAGCACGAACCCTGAATGGAGCGATTCTGATCATTATTATTATGGATACAGTGCTGCTGCTCTTGGTGTTGCTTATAACACGAATCAAGTAAAGTCACTTAATGCTGATTGGGATGAATTTAGTGATCCAGAATGGCAAGGACGTGTCGCAATGCCTGACCCAACTTCTTCCGGTTCTGCTGTCGATTTTCTATTTGGCTTAACGAATCAAAATGATAATGGTTGGGAAACGGTCCAAAGCTGGTTAGACAACGATTTACTCATAGCAGGCGCTAACAAAGAAGCATTAAACTCTGTCATTACAGGGGATAATGATGTCGTTGTTTCAGCAGTAGATTATATGACTTATAAAGCAAAAGACAGTGGTGAACCAGTTGATATTTACTATCCGGAAAGTGGTACAGTTATCAGCCCACGTGCTGCAGGTATACTAGCAGATGCCCACAATGTAGAAGGTGCGCAAGCATATATAGACTTCCTTTTATCTGACACTGCGCAACAATTGGTTGCAGATGCTTATATTTTACCTAGTAATGATGAGATTGAATTGAATAACCGCGCTCCTTTAAGTGATATACCGACACTTCCATTAGACTTGGAAAATATCGAGGAAAAACAGATAGAAACATTAAACAAATTTTCATCAATGAATTAAAACTTCTACGTGATGACGTAAGATAATGGAGGAATACGTATGATTGTACGTAGACATGCCCCTTTTACGGCGTTGTTTATCATACTTACTATCTTAGCTGTAGCACCACTTATTGCGGTGCTCGGCTATACTTTTTTTGAGAATGGCACTTTGTCATTTGACTCATTATTATCCGTTTTACAAAATAATAGCATTGTCCAAACCATGAAAAATTCACTATTACTTGGTGTATATGTTATCGCACTTACTACATGTATAGCACTTCCGCTTGCTATTATCAGAACCAAAACATTTCTGGTCAAAAGTGAATGGTTAGATATCATCTTTATCATTCCTTTTATGACACCACCATATATTGGCTCAATGGGTTGGATTTTGTTTATGCAACACAATGGTTATTATGAGCAAATTTTTGCTACAGAGGCACCATTCACCTTTTTCAGTGTAGCTGGAATGGTCTTTATTATGAGCATGCATCTGTATCCTTTTCTTTATTTAATGCTGAAAAATGCTCTGATGAGAATTGACGGTTCTTTTCAAGATGCAACAATGATTTATGGTGGTAACCCTGTCTTGAACTGGATCCGAGTGATTTTACCATTACTGATTTCAAGCTATGTGATGGCAGCATTACTCGTCTTCATCAAAACATTAGCTGAATTCGGAACACCTGCCACTTTTGGAAAAAGAATTGGCTATGACGTTTTTACAACAGAGATTCATGCCTATTTATCACGCTGGCCGATTAATATATCCGCAGCCACCAGCTTATCTTTACTATTGCTTAGCGTCTGTATGGTGATTTGGTATATCCAAAATGTTATTAGTCGTAAATATACGTATGGCACCCATTCTGGTAAATCAATGAGTTCTAACCAACTGAAAGATTCACTGCTTATTCGGATCTTTTCTAGCGGATATGTTCTTACTATCATCGGACTATCGATTGGAGTACCCTATTTTTCTATCATTGCCACTTCCCTATTAAAAGTTCGCGGAGAGCCGCTTAGTTTAAGTAATGTAACACTCAGTCACTATGCTGAGCTATTCACTGTTGGTTCATCTAGCTTCACAGCGCTTATGAATAGTATTAACTTTGCCTTTGTTGCTTCTACTATAGCCGCTCTTATCGGATTTTGTGCTGCACTATATATTAAAGATGCCAAAAAGAAGTCACAACAGTTCCTTGATTTTACTAGTCTATTGTCCAATATTATTCCTGGTATTGTCTTTGTCGTTGGCCTGATTCTATTCTGGAATGCAGGATGGCTTCCAGCAACCATCTATAATACTAACTGGATGCCAATCATTACTTATATTGTGCTATTTTTACCTTATTCTGTTCAATATACGAAATCAGCATTGTCCCAGCTTCATCCATCTATTCACCATTCCAATGCAGTGTTCGCTCACAACTACTGGATGATTTTATTAAAAGTATGGTTACCGCTATTGGGACAAGGGATATTAGCTGGATGGATGATGACATTTATTATTTCGATGCGTGAATTAGTTGGTTCTTTACTTATTCTCCCTCCATCAGTGGAAACTAGTGCCACCTTTATTTATAGCCAATTTGAACAAGGTGATGTATCAAAAGGAATGGCAATGGCAGTAATCACGGTATTATTAACGGTGCTTTGCATTTTTCTCATTGAACTCTTACAACGAAAGGCGTTACACACAAACTAATGATAGATGTGACCGTGCTTGGAGGAGTACGAGAATATGGTCGAAACTGCTTTTTAGTGACAGACCAAGCAACCAACACACGCATTATGCTCGATTGCGGCGTAAGAAATGGAAACCCAGAAGTATATCCAGTCATTACAGAAGAAATAGCACAATCGATGCAAGCAGTATTTATCTCTCACATTCATAACGATCACATTGGTGCACTACCCTTATTAGCGGAAAAGGGCTTCCAGGGTGACGTATGGATGAGTGAAACCAGTCTACAGCAAATGCAAAACATCATACCAAAATGGCAAACTACATCACTAGATGCTTTGCGTTTTCGCTCTTTTGACAAACATACAAGAGGGAAGCTGATTACTTTATCAGAAAATCTTTCATTTATTTGGGGTTATAGTGGGCACATGCTCGGAAGTGTATGGTACAGCCTTTATATAAATGAGCGATCTATCTTTTTTTCCGGGGATATCGCACTTTCTTCCCCGCTATTAGTAACAGATACACCTGCTATGCTTTCTTATGATGTCGCATTGATAGATAGTGGGCATGCTGCTCAAACCATGCCTTATGAGAAAAGTATCCACAATATCTTGTCGATACTAAAAGATCCATCTGAAAGCTATCTGATTCCGATTACAATCTCTGGAAAAGCCTGTGATCTCTTATTTTTGCTCTTTCATGCACTTCCTGATAGAAACTTTGTGATCGATCATGGATTAATGGAGCATTTACAGTGTTATCTCAAAAATCCTGATAACATACGTAAAGAAAAAATCAATGAATTAGATGCACTGATGCAAAGTGAGCGTGTAACCATCTATGAGGGAAAAAAAGAAATGGGGATCTATCTATTATTAGATAAAGCAGCTGGCTTTCATGAAATAAAAACTGCTGTTTATCAGGATGAAAAATCACCTTTTTATAAATCACATCCTGATCGTAAAGACTTAAAAGAATTAGTGAGAACAATCGATGCAAAAAAATATATTTTTTTCCATAGTGAGAGAAATGATTTGAACATCATTCTAGATGGGTTACGATCCGTAAATTATATCCTTGATAACCTTATTCAATAAAGTGAGACTTTAATCAGTGGATATTTCAACCCCTACTGCTTATTAGCGAAACTTTGCGGGGTGTTAGCATCTGTTATCCCCCACTTTAACTTCCTTGAGCTTAAAGTGGGGGCTTACAAACGTTAACAGATAGGAGGTAATTGGGGATCAAATAGAGTTCGAATCTATCAATTATAATCTGTCTAGTTTAGTCTAGCAGTTACAAATGTATTTTCTTTCCATGGTATAATCTCATTTTGTTTTTACTCACGACCAAATGCTTTCGTTTCAATATTCTTCTCTTCAAGAAACTTTTCTATTTCCTTTTGTACTCTCCCAGATACCTTATTGATGTTATCTGGAAATAAATTAAAAAATAAGCGAAGTGTCAACGCGTTTATTGATACGGTTCAGTCAAAGTAATTCATTTTTTCATTATCATTGGAAAGGTTCACGATAAAATTGTTATCATGGAGTGAAGATTACATTAATAGAACGGTCAGCACCGTGATAGAAAACAAAATTCTCTCTGAGCAATGAATTAAAAAGGAGGATAACTTGATGAGCAAAGTATCGTTACAAGAGCTAGTCGATGTATTGGAGTTTAACTCTGACGAAATGGGATTTTTCGTCAACAAATCGAGTGGGAATGTTGTTTCTGTACTAAACGAATTTTTCCGTAAAGCTGAAAATATCGAGGAATATGATGATTTACCTGAATGGCATCAAGAACAAATCGAACTCGCCATCGATATTTTAGAAGATGAAGAGGATAAGTATATAGCTTTACCTTCCTCATTTGAAATCGATGAATACGAGATGATTGAAAATTTCTGTTTGCAAGTTAAAGATTCCCAAAAACGAGAAGTATTACTAGATAAGATTAAAGGTCGTGGTGCATTTCGCCGATTTAAAGATACTATCTCAGCATTTGGCTTATCTCAAGAATGGTATGATTACCGTAGTCAGTGTTATAAGGAATACGCAATTGAATTTTGTGATAGGTTTGATATTGATTATAAGGATTGAGGAAGGTATAAAATTGATGGTATACAATTCCTAACTTTTCCCGATGGATATCGCTAAATAGAAGCTATCTATCATCCCCTACTGCAATCATTACGGACATTTAGTACGCTATTCCTCCTAATGTTTGCTTATTGAAAAATTTAGCGGACATCTATTCCGTTATGAAGTGCAAATAACGTTGTATGAGCACTTATTTAAACAAATAACGGAACAGATGTCCATGAACACCTTCAAATTATTATTTTTATCTGAAATAACGGAATATATGTCCGCAGAACTGTTGACACTAGCGATCTCCTTCTACTATTTCAATCGCTCAAGAAAAGTTTCAGCCGATTTCACTAATACCTTCTTAGCATCTGCTGTTATATGTTTCTGCATCGATCGTTTCTCGATTTGAGTCAAATACTTTTCAATAAACTTACTTGTTTGATCTATTGAACCTTTTTCATAATGATGAACTGCTTGGCGATACGTGTTAGTCAATAGCTTCGCTAATGGACCTGTTAAATCGCCTGAATCAATATAACGATCCATTAAATCCTGTAGAGCTGATGTATCGGTTGGCATCCACATATCTCTTATTGGTACTTGAGACCAATCCATGTCAGAGGCAAGGTAAAAGCTCGTGTATGCCGGCTGATTATAGCTCGTATTTTGTCTAGCCACTTCTGCCCGATATTGTGGATCATGCATTAACGTATAAAGCTTGCGATCCGTCACTTCCGTACTTAAGTAGATTCGAATTGATGAGCTATCCTCTGTTCTTACAAGTAACTCTTCTCGCCAATCTCCAAATATATCAGCTACTAAGCTCGGATTTCCTTTTGTCCAATTGTTCGTTCTCGTCCCTTCAGCAGTTAGCACCGTTCCCTTTTGCCAGTGGTCGATTGTTGGTGTTTGATCTCTGGAGCCATTAATAATTTGTGTTGTCATATCTCCCGACCACCTAATACTCATGTTCGTTCCCGGAATATCTCGCCAATTATCAGCAATTTCTCTTCCATCTGCTGTATGCATGCCAACTGCCCATGTTTCTAATCCTGGTTCATCAGGGAGAACGTCTCCAATCATACCACGACCAGTATCGCGACCAGTATAACCACCATAAATCACTTCACCAGTTGCTGCATCACGGAGTGCATAGCCATAAGGCGCCCAAGCTCCACCTTCAAATACCATGAACATTTCTAATCCAGGGCGATTTGGATCAATGTCAGCTACATGCATCGCATCACCATGGCCTAATCGTGCCATACCTTCCGCTGCTCCTTCTTCTGGCATTTCAGCGAACGTACTATACAACAATGATCCATCATGATCGATTGTTGCACCACCATAAACAATTTCATGCTTACCATCTCCATCGACATCTGCTGCACTTAAAGAGTGAAAACCTTGTGTTGTTATCGTACCAAACTCTTCGTCCGTTCCATCTACACCATGAGGCCCATCATTAAATGGGTTGCTCATTGGTGTCCATCCGCTATCTACATACCAATTTTCACTTAAACTTTCACCATCCCAATTATAGGTGATAATGGTTGATCTAGTATAGTAGCCTCTTGCAAATACTGCCGAAGGATTTTGTCCATCTAAGTAAGCAACACCAGCTAAAAAGCGATCAACACGATTTCCTGGTTCGATTCTAGCCATCGCATAGTCTCCCCATCGCAAGCCGTCGTCCTCACGTGCTGGTTTATAATGAATCGTTTCTAACTCGTCTCCTGTTTCACCGTCAAACACGGATAAATATTCTGGTCCTTCTAAAATAAAGCCCTCGAAGTTTCTAAGATCATTATTACCGCTTCGTGACGGGGCATACTCATCCATAAAGTAATCAGCTAAACTTTCTGCATTCTCTCTAGATAAGGGATAATCATATTGCGGTTCCAAGTCAAAAGCTTCTTCCAATGTAGCCGGCCAGTCACCTTTTTCAACTTCTTCCTGCTCATGCCAGCTCATAAATAATTCAACAACATGCTCATAATAATCATCGCTACTCATTCGATAATCGTCACTGTGACTAAATCCTGCTTCGATGTCCTCTTCAGGCATGGTAATATATTCTTCTGAAGCTACCTCGCCATCTTCATCGTACGTGATTACCCTTGTTCCAGGAGCGGTTTTAAACATGATTTCCGATTTTCCATTCCCATCAAAGTCATAAACTAAAAATTGCGTATAGTGTGCTCCGGAGCGAATATTAACGCCTAAATCAATTCGATAAAGTAGTTCTCCATCTAAAGTGTACGTATCTAAGTAGGTACTGCCTGTGTAACCCACCTGTGATACATCTTTAGAATTGCTTGGTTCCCATTTTACGACATATTCATACTGACCATCACCATTCACATCGCCAACACTCATATCATTTGCATGATACGTGTATGACTCCCCAACCGGAGTTTCACCGTCCGCTGGTTTTTGTAAAGGTAAATCATAATACCCTTCGTCCCAAGGTATAGTTGTTTCACTCTCATCGATTTCTTCCCCATCTACAGTAGCACGGACGACATATTGATCATCAGAGGAACCTGTTGTATCTAAATAGTTAGTACTATCTTCAACAGTTGCCACTTTTTCACCGTTTCGATAAACGTTGAAATCCACACCTGTTAAACCATTATCTGAATATCCGAATACTTCATTTGCTAGAAGTCGCCAGCTTAAAAACACACCTTCAGAGGTAGAAGCAGCTACTAATCCTCTGTCTAAATTCTCTAGCTGAATACCTTCCATTACATTCGTTTGTTCGTTTGGGTTATGTTCATTTGCTGATACACTTGCTGCACCTGATAGAAGTAAAGTCATGGCTGTGATTGAACTAAATACTTTTTTCGTGAACGATCGGTTGCTCAAATAATCACTCCTCTAATTTTTTGAAACTTTTCACAGCATATAGTAAACGCTTACATTTTTTTGGTGTAAGAAAGTTTACTTAGCTCAACCTACTTGCCTCCCTTCGTGAACATGATTATAACAGAGAAAACAGATTCAGTAATTCCAAATATCAGAGGAAAATGATTAAAAAACAGAGGACAAGTTCTTATACATCGAAATATGTTAAACTAGACATGAGTTTGCGATGATAAAGGAGAATTTGATGAAAAAACATACTCTGTTCGGCAAAGTACTTTTTTGGTTAGGTTTTCTCATATTTATTCTAGGCTTTATGTTTAACGAAACATTAGGTATCATTCAAGATGTTCCTGCGAGTGTGTATTCCTTCTCTATACCTGCGATAATCATTGGCATCATTCTAGTCATTATTTCTAATGTCTTTCAGAAAGAGAATGATTAGTTATTTTTGCGACAAAACATAGGAAGAACACTTTGATTTGTTGTTTATTCCTACTTATTCAACATATCTTAGTACTTACTAATTAGATTTGTTGGTTATCTTAATTTATTCTACAAATCTTACTGCTCGCTTATTAGATTTGTTGGTTATCTCCATTTATTCTACAAATCTTACCGCTTGCTTATTGGATTTGTTGGTTATCCCTGTTTATCAACAATATCTTACTATTCAATCGTTATTATATAATAAAAAGGCCCCAGCCTACACTAGGATGGGGTCGTTAACTTTAAGTCTTTATTTTCAATTCCCGATAGGATGCTTTAATATTACCTTGCTTATCTGTTGCAAATAAAACAGACCGTTCTTTTTCCAACGTAAACTGATATATTCGCCCAGTTTCAGGTTCCTTTATTTTTACGTGATTATCAACGGCATACTCAGAGACAAATGTATACAGATACCCATCTTGGAAAGTCAATTTCCTTCCATAGATCCCCGGAAGATCGCCACCTTCGAGCCATTCTATTTCCGATTTTACACCTGCACTAGCAATTGCTTTTTGATATAAAGCTATTAACACATCAGTACGTTCATTCAATTCAACTGGTAGTGGAGACCAAATCAATTTACCTTTACCCAGTTCTCTTTCTATTAGACAATTATTATCTACTATTTCTTTATTTACTTCCCCGATTCGACGATCACCAAAGGAAACTGGATAATTGATGCCATCAATCTTTAAGATCTCTTCACGTACTACATTAGATAACTGATAATCTCCTAACTTCTGTGAATGCTCCCAGTACTCATCAAGCCCTAATGGTCCTGTCCATAAAAGAGTCGCGCCAGTCTTCTTGACATAGTGAAATATTTCTCCTGCTGCTTCCTTGCTAAAATTATGGGCACTAGGTACAATCAATAATTTCGGCGGCTGTTCTTCCAATGCCTCCAGATGATACTCACCCATTGCTCGAAATGGTACATTCATTTGATAAGCAAGCACTCTCGTTAATTTTGTAGTAGCGTCAAAAGCAAATTTACGATTGGAAAAGTCATTTGAATATGGAAACACGACGGCAACTTCTTCTAATTGACGATTAACAAACAAATCACGGATTTCACCGATAAACCTTCCAAAATCATACGAGACATCTGCTTCCGGTTTTTGTGTGCCATCTGCTCGAAGTGCACCAATATTGGATTCATTGGTATTATTCATGTAAAAATTCGTATTCCATAACCACTGTACAGCACCAGCCCCACCAGTAGAAAAGGAGTAGGTATATTTCCGCTCCAAAATATTACGCAATTCTTCTTCTGAACGTTTCGCTTTACTCTCCGCTGTTTCCACATACATAATACCTGTTTCCTGAATTAGATTCGGTTTAAATGGTGTTTTTGTAAAGATACCATCCCAGACAAGCTGATCCATCAACCACCACGAATGGACTGTCGTATAATCTACAGCTTCCTGATAGAAAAACGGGGTTGGTCGTTGACTGTATAAAGCTTCATCCTGACCAACTGTTACTAATTGCTTGGAAGTTATCGACTTAATCGTTGCTGTTAATTCTTGTGCCCACTGATTATGCATATCCATCGTAAATAACGTATAATCTAGCCAACATAGACCTTGCTTCGGTTGCTTCATATCCTCGATGTCAAAATTGATTTCTTCCTGCTCTGGTAATACAACGGACTCAAAGTTCGGTAATTCCTCTGGTGTCCTATCCCAGCGTTCCTGAAGTTTCGTAATCGATTCGTGCCTTTCTTGCAACCATTTCACAAATGCGGCATGCTCAAAACGATCCTGTGCCGAGCGTGGGCCTTGGAAGTAGCGCTTCGGATCAAACATCGATGGTTCATTAATTAAATCCCATTGCACATTAGTTGTTTCTGCATGTCTTAGTACCAATGCACGAATAAACCGTTTCTGTGCTTTTACACTACGAGGATCAAGGTACGGATTCTCTCCCTCATAAGCAATTGGTGTAAAGGCAAAAAAATTAAAGGTTACTTCGATATCATACTTTTTAGCAGTAAGTAGAAAAGCATCAATTGCCCGCAATACCTCTTCAGATGGGTGACCATCGATAAACATCAGGTGGCGCCATGCCGTCCAAAGTCCTGTGCGAATAAAGTTAATCCCTGCCTCTTTCATAGTGGCCATGTCCTGGTCCCAAGCCGCTACATTCGGCATAAAGATAAACTTACGTGCAACATCAGAAGTCATATAGGTTTGCCCTACAATCGGAAAAGGTCTGCCATCTTTCCAAAAGTAATCTCTTCTAGCTTCCATAACACTTCCCTGTTGTAATAACTCTGAATCATTTCCCCAGAATCCTTGTGTATACATACGCTTCTCACCTGACTTAGAAGAAGCAAAACATTCAATCAGGTACTGTCCTGTTTGAATAGCTACATCTACTGGTATTCGCAAATATTGCAGCTCATCCGTAGCTGTTATTGTTTCATTCCCTGACCAGACTAATTTTGATTCGTGTGTGACTGTCATATCAAATTGCCATTCCTCTGTTTGCTGAACCATTCTTTCGATTTGAATCGTAATGGACGCCTTGTCACCCGGCTCATATGTTGCATAATTTGGTTTAACCCAGATTTCTGTTACACCTTTTTCAGTGAAAGTTGCCCACTCTGCAATTGCTTCTAATCCACCATTGTGCCAGAAACGATCGTCAACCGTCTGATTAATCAATAACCACCTGCCCCCAGCAAAATCACCCTTCGTATTTTCTAATAATACTACCGGTGCAGCTACTTCTCGATTATCTTGAGAAATTCCTTTCAGTAGTGGGTGAATATGAACATCCATCGGGCCACTGGAGCCATTCTCTTCTGGTCGATCTCGATAACGTGTTACATGTAGGATCAGATTATGTGTCGACTCAACCGAAAAAAGTGACTCTTTTCCTTCCATTACAGGTATTTTCTTATCAGCAGCTAATTTTTCAATGGGGGCATCATTAACCGGTAATACTTCATGTATTTGTAATTGTCGATGATAAGCTGTTTGTGCTCTTTCTACTTCCCATTCTCCTTGTTCTGATATATGAACTGGTTTACGAAACGGAGCACCTCCGATATGAAGTAAACCATGCCCTTTTTTGAAAAAGGCAAATAAATTAGGCCATGCTTCTTTTGGAAAATATGGACCATGTAAATGCACGTAACTATTGAATTGATGATCACCTAACGCTTCTGGTAATTGCTTTGCATTTACCACCTCAAATGAATCATTTAATTGTTGCAACCATCTATTAGAAGGTCTGACACCATCATATGGAAATCGTTCATCATAAAAAACCAATGTCTTTGTCACCAATAATCCTCCTCTAACCTTTCACAGCTCCTTGTGTCATGCCGTTTACGATTTGTTTTTCCATGATTAAATAGAACAAAATCGTTGGAATTAATACGAGCGTTAACCCTGCCATTTGTGCAGTATAATTTGTTGTATACTCACCCGCAAAATTCGCTAAGCCTAGTGGTAATGTGCTTAAGGCTTTATCATTAATCAATACTAAGGCAAACGAGAATTCATTCCAGTTATTAATAAAGTTTAAGATAACAGCAGTGGCTAGAGCGGGACGACTCATTGGCAAAATAATTGACCAAAAAATTCGAAAAGGACCACAACCATCCATAATTGCTGATTCTTCAATTTCTTTCGGAAATGAACTCATAAAACTAGTTAAAAGAAAAATTGTAATCGGTAAATTAAATGCAACATAAGGAAAAATCAGTGCCAAATGTGTATTGAGGAAGCCGAGCTTTTGCATTAAGATAAACATCGGGACCAATGTAGCATGAATGGGCACTAATAAACCGACAACAAAAAAACCATATAACATATTTCTTCCTCTAAATTGAAAGCGAGACAAGAAGTACGAAGCAAATGCACCCACTAATATGCAAATAAGTAAAGCGACAATCCCGACAAATAAACTATTAAAGAAATATGAACCAATGTTGGCAGTTACCCATGCTTCCACATAGTTGGTAAACACCCACTCGTCTGGCAAACCAAATGGATCAAAAGAAAATTCCTGACCTGTTTTAAACGAATTCATAATCATCCAAAATATCGGATAAGCATTGACAATGGTAAACAAAAATAAAATCAAATAAATCGTACTGCGTTTGACGATTTTTTTCTTGCGTGCCTGTTTAGAAACAGTATCATAATGAACCGCTGATTCACGCATTACCTCACCTCTCTTCTACGGAGTAATTTAGTTGTTATCAGGATAAGGGCAATACTAAAGACAAATATTAATACAGAAATCGCGCTACCATACCCATAACGAAGCCCCTCAAAGGTTTTGCCATACATATAAGTAGCCATGACCTCTGTTGAATTGGCTGGCCCACCTGAAGTCATTACGAAAATTAAATCAAAGGTTTTCAAGCTTCCGCTGATGCACAGAACGATCGAAATTAAAATAATATTCCATATCGAGGGCAGCACCACATGAATAGTTTTCTGCCATTCGGAGGCACCATCCAAATCGGCTGCTTCTAATATTTCGCTTGGCACCGTTTGCAAAGCAGATAGAAAAATAATAAAGTAAAGACCAACAAACTGCCAAATAATCGTCATACAAACAGCAACCATTGCCCAGGTTGGATCACCAAGCCAGTTTTGCTGAAGAAAGCCTAAACCTATTGCTTCCAAAAAATTATTAATCATACCATATTCCGAATTGTAGATCATACGCCAGGTAATCGAAATAACAACAGTAGAAATAACGACTGGCATAAATCCGATCGTTCGAAAAAATTTAGCACCTTTAATTTTTCGATTTAACAATAGCGCTAATGCTAATGCAATCGGAATTTGGCCAAATACAGACGCAAGGACAACTAATATATTGTTCCGTACCGATACCCAAAAAACGGAATCCTGAAATACTTCTTTAAAATTGGCTAAACCAATAAACTGCATTTCCGAAAAGCCATTCCATGACATAAACGAATAATAGAAAGAAATAAAGATTGGAACAATGCTGAAAATCAAATAAATAGTCAAAGCTGGTATAACACCCACCGCGATTATCCACGGTTTCTTTAATAAATGCATGTAATCACTCCCTGCAACTACTAACTTTTCTCCATTATAAAAGGGCTTACATTTTTCTAAAATCCTATAAAGTTAACATTATATCTACTTTTCTATGGAATGGAGCCGACGAAATTGAGTAGGAGTGATCCCGACATAGTTTTTAAATACTTGAACAAAATATTTATACTCTCTGTAGCCAACATACTCCGCTATTTCAAACACTTTGTTAGAGGTTTCGGTGAGCAATTCTTTCGCCTTATTAATCCGGATTGTATTGAGATATTCTGAGTAATTGTAACCTGTCTTTTGTTTAAAAAGCATACTGAAATAATTGGGGGTAATATAATGAGCTTCCGCGACTTCTACTGCTTTAATATCCTTCTGATAATTTTTCTCGATATATTGCTTAGCTTGTTGAATGATCCAGTGATTGTCGCACCAACTCTGTAGATAATCGATCATTTCTCCTAAATCCTCTAATAATAAAGCTTGAAGAGCTTCTACACTATTAAAAACAAGTAAATCGATTTCTTTATTCAGCCTAAAAGTCTGCTGCTCAAAGGTAGTCTCTTGACCTTTTGCTTTGATAGAATCTAGCAGATCCAGACATGCCTTCTTTATTTGTCCATGGGTTAATTGTTGTTGCGATAATTCAGTAAAGAGCTGAGTTGCCTTTTTCATTGCTTCTGCTTTGTCCTGTTGAAAAACCGCATTGCTAATCTCTGCAACTAATTGTTTATTCAAATCGTAATCTTTTTCAGACGGGATAGCTTCTAAATCAGTCACTAATTTTCTGGTTGTCCCTCGATAATAGCTTAATCTTTTGTTTAATTCTTGATAAAGATTGGATACCTGATATAAATCATAACACCCAGAGGATATAGCCATGAAAACTTCATTATCCAAGGTTTCCATAATAGAAGAAGTGAGATTGTTGATTGTTTGATCCGAGATTTCCTCTTCGTCATAAAGAAACAGGAAAAGTTGGTTTTCATGTGTCTCGATAGAAATAAAAGAAACCTCCCATTTATCCATAACATGTTTTACATGCTTTGAAGATAATAATGATTGCTTCTTTTTATAATAATTTATGGTCTCAAGCAACATCAGACGAAACGGAAATACTTGGTCCTGGATTTTTTCTGTGAGATGATAGGTATCCGGGAGCTGAAATAGTTGCTGAGTCAAATAGTTGGTTAACAATGTTTCTTGCTTGACCTGTTCCTCCTTTCTAATGTCTTTCAATTGTTGTTTTACCTGCTTGACTAATGCCATTAATTCATCAATATCAACCGGTTTTAATAAATAATCCTGGACCCCAATACGAAGTGCTTGACGCGCATACTCAAATTCCTCATAACCACTAATCATAATAATATTTACTTCAGGGAAACAATCAACAATTGCTTTCGATAAATGGAGGCCATCCATTTCAGGCATATAGACATCCGTAATCACGATATCAACCTTCTCTTTCTCCATTATTTCCAATGCTTTCTTGCCATTATGAGCAGCCCCGACCACATCGATACCCGCTTCCTCCCAAGGAACCGTATTGGATAATCCTTGGCATATTAACGGTTCATCATCTACGATCAACATCTTTAATGTCATTTCTTCTGTCATCTCCTTCTATTAGCTGGTTCAACATACGTTCATCTTTTATCCATGGAAGGTTTAATCTGACACATGCACCTACTTGCACTTCTATCAACTCAATCCCGTAATCCTGACCAAAAGCATTGGTTATACGATCATGAACATTTTTTAAAGCATAACTGTCTTGTTCTTCTGTCGCATGAAGCAACTTCCTAACCTTTTCCGTATCTATTCCATTACCATTATCTAAACAGTCAACAATCAATACATCATCGTTCAGATAGCAACGGATCGTAATATTTTTATTTTCCTGTGATTGAGGAAAACCATGTTTAAAGCAATTTTCTACAAGTGGTTCCAGTATTAATTTAAGAACGATACTATCGGCTAATCCTGCCTCGATAAAAATGGCATACTGAAAAGTATTACCTAACCGTTTCTTTTGCAGCTCCATATAGCTTTGGACATATTTTAGCTCATCCTTTAATGGAATCCATACTTTGCCCTGACTAAGTGTAATCCGAAACAGCGTCGATAAATCCTCAATGCTTTTACTCGTTTCCGGTGCCTTTTCTAATCGAGCTGTCCAACGAATCATGTCTAGTGTATTATAAAGAAAGTGGGGATTAATCTGACTTTGTAACGCTTTCAATTCTGAATGTTTATTTTGAATTTCAAGCTTATATTTATTGTCAATTAATCGCTGAATTTGCTCGACCATTGAATTAAATCGATATCCTAGCTGACCAACCTCATCTTTTGATCGAACTTTCACCTGTGCAGTAAAGTCGCCAAGCTCCAACCGTTTTGTTTCTCTTGTTAATTCCAAAATCGGACGAACGACAAAGAATACAAACCCTGCAAATGTCATTAATCCCATAAACACTGCGATCAAAATCATATAACCAAAAGTAGAGCGAATCTCTTTCATTTCTGATAAAATATAGGTTTCACTGACTACCGATACCAAATGCATATCAATTGGCTCGATAAATCTTGAAACACCATAATAAACATCACCGTTTGATTCTAGCTGGAAACTTTCTCCTTCTGCATGAATATGATCTATAAATGCTTGATAGCTAAATTCCGGTCCGATATCTGAAGACGTAATATTTTGTTTCTGGTTATGAACGAGAAATGCTTGGTGCTGTTCAGTTGTAAAACCGTCTGTCACATGTTGATATAGTGATTGCAAATCAAGACGGATGCGGATAAGTCCAATCGGTTCTCTAATATTATATAGATTGTTAATAACTCGATAGAGGCTGATCACTTCTTCATCTTGACTAATTCGTTGATTATACAAAGGATAAGGTGTGGTCCACAGTATTTCTCCTTCTCTCTTCTTCGCTTGATCAATCCATCGAGCTTCATTTCCTTCGACAGTCTCACCAACGGACAGCACCTGCTTGTTTTGCCCTTCAATTTCAACAGAATGAAAGTAATCTTTTTCCGATTGGTGGAAAACGAAAAAACCATTGAGATTGCTACGAACTTGATTTAAGTGGTTATAGTCTTCCCCTGTAACTGCCGGCGACGTCATAAAGTCACGAAATTCATGGCTGTAAATCATATACCTTGAAATTTCTTCCACTTCATCGATCACATTATTCAGTTGGGACTCCATATTATTCAAATTCCGATGAGTCGTCGTGATTATCTGTTCTTTTAATATTTTGTTAGATTGATAGAGAACAATTGATCCGATTAGTCCACTTGGAATGGTGACAAGCAAAAGAAAAATGATAACCGATTTCCATTTTAAGCTGTTTTTAATATATTCAATAAATTGCATGTTTAATTGCTCCTATTTACTCTATCGTTAGTAATAAGTAGAGTATAACACTTTCATATGCGCAAAAAGTAGAGTATCCCGTAAGACACTCTACTTATTTGCTCATGCTATCAACTACTGCTGTTCACTTTCTTGTACACGTTGAATATTTTCAGCTGCTTCTTCAGGAGTCGAACCACCGACCGTTATCGATTGCAGTTCATTTTCTAATTGATCGTTCACTGCAGGGATCAATGTTGCATCATAAACTGGTGCTGGATCAGACTCTGCAATTAAGTCGAGCATCTCTTCTTGTAGTGGATGAAGTTCTGCATCATCTGGTACCTCTACATTTGCTATAATCGGACGTCCAACCTTGATCAGTTCTTCCCACAAATCTTGATTGTAAACATATTGCAAGAATGTATGTGCCGCCTCTAACTTTTCACCTTCCAACTCACTGTTGATCGCAACACCTGTTCCCGCTACCGTTGACATTGTCTTTTTGTCATTTAAAGGAATCATCGAAACGCCAACATTTTTATCTTCCGGCATATTTTCTAAAATGGCAGAAATCCCCCAGTTACCGTCCATTACCATGGCTGCTTTTCCTTGAAGGAAATAGTCAATCATTTGTGAACTGTCTATTGTGTTCAAATCTTCATTAAATGCTTCTTTTTTCACTAGTTCATCGATTACTTCCAATGATTGCACAAAATCAGAATCTGTAAATGCTCTTTCACCATTAGCCACACCTTCTAAGAAATCATTTCCAGTAAAACGGTCAGCAATCGTAGATATATAAACCGATTGCAAGACCCATGCATCTGAGTTACCTAATGCCATTGGTGTAATATCATTTGCATTTAGGTCATCTATAAGTTGAAGGAATTCTTCATATGTTGTTGGAAACTCTTCATATCCAGCATCTGCTAACATATCTTTATCATAAAAGATCATATGTGTTGGATTGGTGTTAGCAGGTACAGCATAAGGAGCACCATCTACCGAAAAGTCTTCAAAATCCTCCTCATCCAATAATCCTGTTTCTTCTGTCCAATAGCTGACAATGTCATCAATGGGTTGAACGGCGTCACCCTCAACAAGCGGCTCTAACTCAGCTCCCGGCCATACTTGGAACACATCAGGTAATTGTCCACCAGCAGCCTGGGTATTTAAGCGAGTTCGGTAATCTGCATTAGGTGTCGTATCTACCTGAAGATCAATGTCCGGATGCTCTTCATCAAATTTTTCTACGATATCCATAAATGCTTGGTAATCTGCTCGACCAACATCTTCTGACTTCCAAAATGTCAATTCGACAGCATCGCCATTTGCATTACTATCTCCATCATCAGATGACGTTTCCTCTCCGCTATCTCCTGAACATGCTGCTAAGAAGCTAATAAATAGAATAACTATTCCTAAAAATACACGATTGCTCCACTTTCTCATAAATCAACCCTCCATTTTGTTATCGCTTTCAAAAAGGATTATCTCACATCCTATCAATCTAAAAAATCCAACAAAGTTAATATAATATCCAATAATTTATAATCCATAAAAAATACATCCATCTATAAGAACGAAATTACAAGCTCCTATAGCATGCTAACTATGACAAAACACGAACATCAAGATGGATGCTCGTGTTTCTGTTCTTGGGGGAAGAATCAATTAACCTAATGCCACATCAAGAATCATCATTAATGTAAACCCGATCATTAGACTCATCGAAGCCAAATCTTTATTACCTTTTTCTTGTGAACTCGGAATCACTTCTTCTGCTACGACAAAGATCATCGCACCAGCCGCAAAGCTTAATGCGTATGGTAATAACGGTTCAATAAAGGAAACAGCAAATGCACCAATGACAGCGGCAATCGGTTCGACCATTCCCGAAAATTGGCCATATTGAAAGCTTTTAGCTCGGGACATGCCTTCTGCTCTTAATGGCATCGAAACTGCTACACCCTCAGGAAAATTTTGAATACCAATTCCAAGTGCTAATGTCATAGCACCGGCTAGAGAAGCTTCTGTTCCGCCATTTGCAAGGGCACCGAAAGCAATACCAACTGCCAAACCCTCTGGGATATTATGCAACGTGATCGCAAGAACTAGCAGTGTACTTCTTTTTCTTTTTTTCTGATGAATTCCTTCCGCTTCCTCAACAGGGGTATTAGGGTGTAGGTGGGGTAAAATCTTATCAATCCCCCATAAGAAAACACCACCTAACATAAAACCAATAGCTGCTGGAAACCATGCTCCAATAGTGTTTCCTTCAGATAATTCAATCGATGGGCCTAATAAAGACCAATAACTAGCAGCAATCATGACACCACCAGCAAATCCCAACATACTATCCATTAATCGTTGATTGATACTTTTCGTTGCAAAAACGAGACTCGCTCCTAATGCAGTCATTCCCCAAGTAAATAAAGTAGCAATAAGTGCTTGTATGATTGGATTAAAATTCTGAAAAAAATCAATCATGATGAAGAAAGATCACCATCCTCAAAATAAAGTAAGATTTTCAACAATTCCATTATCCACCAATGACGAGCATAACACAATTCTTTAAAAAGGAAGTAGTTGAAAACTTTCTATTTTAAGACTGTTTTACATTCTCAATAATTTCGATTCGATCAGTGACAGTTGTCGATACTGTGATATAATCAAACATAAAGTCTAGACAACAGATATTCTAAAAGGATGGATTTTCAATGGCGATTTATCAAGAAATTAAAGAATCTTTAAAAACTGCTATAGAAGACGGCAGATATCCAATTGGGGAGCGTTTACCACCAGAAATGACCTTAGCTAAGCAATTTAAAGTAAGCAGAGAAACCATTCGCTCCGCCATTAAACTGCTTGAACAAGAAGGCAGAGTAGTTGTCCGTCATGGTGTCGGTACATTTGTAGTCAATCCTCTCCCCTCACTCCCAAACAGTTTAGAAAATCTTATGAGTGTAACATCGATGATTATGCATGCTGGATTAGAGGACGGCGAAAGAAGGGAAAAACTAAGAACAGAAATTCCTACTGATGAATGGAAAGAATTGTTACAACTACAACAAGAAGAGCAGGTAATTGTTCATGAACGAATTAGAACGGCGAATCATGAGCCTGTTGTTTTTTCCAAAAATGTTCTTTCTAGCAATTTAGTTGGAGATCTTATATTAAAAAAAGAAACAATTGGTTCACTCTTTCAATACTTACAAAATGTACATAATATTGAAATTACTAATGCTTCTACCGAAATCGTTGTTCCGTTACACACTGATCCTAATTGTCAAAAGCTACTAATTCACCCTGCTACGACAGTTCTATTATTGAAACAGATACATTATGATCAGCATCATACACCCGTTCTCTATTCATTGGATTATTTTCGCAATGATGTCTTTAAATTTTTTATTACGAGAACCAAAAATTAACTACTTCTCTTTTGTTAAAGCCGCTCATAGAGGGGCTTTTACTTTTTTATAATTTACAAAGTTTATACAATACTATAATTTTCGCTTAATAATCGCATGTTAAAGTATCACTATAAGATGTATAGACTTCTCAATAGAAATACAATTGGTTTCCTTCATCAGAAACCATTATCCCCCTATAAAGTCTATACTTCTTATCTATTATTATTAAAAGGAGGTGTAGACGTGTGGTATTTACGAACTTTTGGCAAACGAAAAATCATCGAGTTTATTTTCCTTTGTTTATTCATGTTGTTTTTCTTCGGACCATTGCTCAACCTTCTTTTGCTAGCATTTGCAGGTGAATGGCAATACCCTGACATACTTCCGAAAGTATGGTCGCTCGATTGGTGGTCATTCGTTTTGCAGGATGACTCTTTAGTTCGATCCATGTGGTTATCTTTTCTTATCGCAGCAATTGTCACATTGATTTCCTTAATAATCTGTATTCCAGCAGCATACGCTTTTGCTCGGATCCAATTTCCTTTCCGCCGTTTTTTCTTATTTTCCTTTTTGTTAACAAATGCTTTTCCAAAAATGGGCTTATATGTTGCTATTGCAGTACTCTTCTACCAAATGAATTTGATGAATACATTCACCGGAATTATTCTGATTCATATCATCAACACATTGATGTTTATGACATGGATACCTTCCGCTGCTTTTGAAAATGTACATAAGTCGCAAGAAGAAGCAGCAAGAGATGCTGGTGCTTCACCAATTCGTGTTTTCTGGCACATTACTTTGCCTATGGCTAAACCTGGCATTATTGTAGCATGCGTATTCACCTTCTTATCTTCACTCAATGAAGCAGAAGGAACATTTTTAGTCGGGGTTCCAAACTATCAAACAATGCCTGTCATCATGTATTCAATCATTGCCGATTATCCAAGTACAGCTGGGGCAGTTTTCTCGGTCATTCTGACATTACCAACAATTATTCTATTATTTGCAGCAAGACGTTTTGTTGGTGCAGATACTTTTGCAAATGGATTTAAAATGAAATAAAGGAGTGATGGATGGTTGACTATCAAACTATCAATCGAAAATTTATCTAAAATTTATCCTACTGGTGAAGGTGTTCAAAATATTGATTTTCACGTTAATGAAGGTGAGCTCGTTACGCTATTAGGTCCTTCTGGATGTGGAAAAACAACCGTATTACGAAGTGTTGGTGGTTTTATTGATCCAACGAGTGGTGCGATCAAAATCAGTAACAAAGAAGTACATCATTTACCTTCAGAAAAACGACCAAGTGCTATGGTATTTCAAAGTTATAACTTATGGCCACATATGACCGTATTCGATAATTTAGCTTTCAGCTTAAAATTAAAAAAAGTAAAAAAGAAAGAAATACAAATGAAAGTAGAAGAAGTATTAACACTTGTTCATTTAACAGGGATGGAAAAGAAATATCCTAGTGAATTATCTGGTGGTCAGCAACAACGAATTGCTTTAGCACGTGCACTATTACTCGAACCAGAAGTATTACTGTTGGACGAGCCTTTCAGTGCCTTAGATGCAAAGCTACGTCATGAACTCCGGGAAGAATTAAGAGAAATACAATCAAAACGAAATTTAACGATGCTTTTTGTTACACATGATCAAGAAGAAGCATTATCGATCTCGGACAAAATTGTCGTCATGAACAATGGACACATTGAACAGATCGATAATCCACAAGAAGTCTATAATGCACCTAATTCCTTATTTGTTGCACAATTTATTGGAAGAATGAATTTCATCAAAGGAAAGTCGGTAAATAACACGATACAAATTGGTGATTTAACCTTTATCCATAATGATGCGTATACAGGAGATGTCACAATCGGCATTCGTCCAGAAGACATACAACTTGCCACTGCCAATACAAGGAATATCGAAGCACAAATAGACAAAATCATGATGCTTGGCCATTTTGCCGAAATAACGTTAAAGACTATGATTGGTTCACTCAAGATGTTCGTAGACCGTCAACAAATGGAGCAATTTGTATTAAAAAGTACCATTCCCATTCAATTAAATAACTTTTTAGTTTTTAAGGAAACGGGAGAAGTACTAAATAATAGGAGGATGGAAGTATATGAAAATATTTAATGGAGTAAAGCAGTTAGCCGCAGGAGCAATCATTGGTTTCAGTGCATTATCATTAGTTGCTTGTAGTAATGGGAATGAGGCAGACGCATCAGGAAAAACCGAAATCTCCTTATACAGCTCAGGTTCAAAGAATGTGGAGGAATTCTGGGAAACCGTTGTTCCGATGTTTGAAGAAGAACATGACGATATTGATGTGAAATTTGTCTTTGTTCCTTCAGGGACAGGAGGACAATCAACAATGGACCGAATCCTTGCAGCGAAAGAATCCGGTAATGATTCTGAGGTTGATATTTATGAAGGATCACTTGAAGATATTCTGCGCGGTAAGGAAACGGGAGATATTTTCTATCCTTTAACATCTCATAATGTGGAAAATTTAAGCAATGTTCAAGAAGAAAATCTAGCAGGTGCAAATGATCTAGCTGTTCCCTATCGCGCTTCTTCAGTTGTACTTGCATACAATGAAGACAAAGTGACAGATGTACCAGATACTGCAGAAGAGCTATACCAATGGATTAAAGATCATCCAGGTCGTTTTGCATATAATGACCCTACTACGGGGGGGTCTGGTAGTTCATTTGTGTTAACTACTGTCTACAACCAACTAGAAGATGATGCTATGAATATTCAAGATGAAAGTATTATGGAAGATTGGGATCAAGGCTTTGATTTGTTAAATGAACTTGGCCCTTACATGTACCAAGAAGGTGTCTATCCGAAGAAAAATCAAGGTACCTTAGATTTATTGGCAAATGGTGAAGTAGATATGATTCCTGCTTGGTCAGACATGGCATTAGAACAAATCAACAAAGGGCTCTTACCAGAAACTATTAAATTAAAGCAAATACAACCTGCTTTTACAGGTGGCCCTGCTTATCTAATGCTAGCGAATAACGATGATCAAGAACGGAAAAAGGCTGCCGAAGAATTTTTAAACTATGTACTAACGTTAGATGTACAAGAAATTGTGATGGATCAAATGTATGGATATCCAGGAATCAAATGGGATCTCTTATCTGAAGAAGATCAAGAGAAATTTGCTGATGTGATGGATGGTTATCGTATTTTTAATGGTGGCGAACTTGGTAGTAAATTAACCGAACAATGGCAAAAAGAGGTCGCTGCACAATGAGTAAGAAATGGAAAGCAACATTATTAGGAATAGGGCTTGTTATGCCCTCTTTCCTAATCTTGCTCATTCTTGTGATGTATCCTGTTTGGTCGTCTATTAAAACAAGCTTTACAGGTGAAGACGGCCAGTTTACATTCGAACATTATATTTATATTTTTACAGAGCCACTTATTTTAACTAATATTCGCCATACTTTAACGGTCACAATCCTTTCTTGTGTTTTTGTATTAATAATTGCTTATTCCATTGCCATCTACTTGCGTTTCAGTCAAAGTACTGTCGCGAAATGGATAAACAAAACATATTTGATTCCAATGTTTATACCAGGAGTTATTGCTGTATATGGCTTTATCAACTTTTATCGAGATAATGGATGGGTAGCTCGAATTATTGGTGATGAACATATGCCTACTATTATTTATAATGTGAAAGGTCTATTAATGATTAACATTTGGTTTAATATCCCTTTTACAACGATGCTATTAATCTCAGCTTTACAATCGATCCCAAATTCGATTATTGAAGGCGCAAAGGATGCTGGTGCCAATCAATGGCGGTTATTTTGGCACTTTATTTTACCTTTGTCCTATCGTACGATGCTCGTAGCACTTACCTTTTTATTTATGGGAATTGTCGGAAGTTTTACAGCACCTTTCTTAATTGATAAAAATGCGCCACAAATGCTTGGTGTTTCTATGCAACAACATTTCTCTGTTTTTAACGAGATCGAGCAATCAAGCAGTTTAGCCGTGTTTATGTTTTTATTATGTTCGATTGTTGGTTACTTTTATATTTACAGTAATATAAAAGAATCCAAGAAAGAAATGAAGTAAATGTTTATTAGGAGGTTACTATGACAATTCAACTACTTGATAGGCCTGCTCCATTAACAGAAAGACAGACTTTTGTTGTTAATCTTCCTGATTCAGGATTCTACTCTATAACATTAACCGTTAGTAGTTCAACTTCATGGTCTGAGGAAGGAAATGAAGCAGCAATGGTTCGGTTATGGATCGATGATTTGCATCACCAGGACATTATTCTTTTTTATGGACATGAAAGTTTCCGATATGAACGGTATTTAGGGGAATGGCAAGCAGGAAGTTATCAACTTCAAGTTGAACCTTTCACTGAAGAGCATACGATTTTAATTGAAGCGATCGAAATAGAAAGGCTAACACCTACAGGCAATGACTTACTTGCACTTCAGCATGCCCCTATTTTGCATGGAAGGAAAATTTATGGTAAATATGACAATTTATATACAGATACTCCATTAGAAATGCTTTATCGTATCGACGAATGGGAGAAAGGAAAGATAATCGAATATCATATGGTGTTTAGTCATGAAGATGAAGGAACTCCTGCTATGATGTTAATGGCTAAATGGGGCCGACTGCTCGATATTGAATATATGATAAGAGTATATCTCTTTGAAGATAATTCAATTGACCATGCTATTTATCAAGGAGCACACCATATTGATACAAAATATACGAAAGCTTATAAGAACGGAAAGCGCCCGATTATGCAAACTGCTACAGGTAATGGTAATTTTACAGATGAAATTACCAGTCAATATCACTTCTCCTTCCTGCCTAGACAATGGAAGCCAAAAGAAGAACCAAGAGAATTTGTAATGGATCGTTTTCCATATGTGAATGATGTGATGGAATGGGAAGCAAAACGACAGCTAACAGATAAACAGCCACCATATAATCAGTTAGAAACATTGTCTTCCTTCTTATTTATTCAATCATCCATTTGGGATGTTCCACTTGGACAGGTAACCATTGATTTTGCTTGTCAATTAGAAGGAGACGATCATTGGTATAGCAGTTCCTATCATCAAATGAAGCTTGGACCCTTTGACGCGGCATACACAGGTCCTGATCATCATTTTACTGTTGCAATCTATCTACCACTCATCGTAGATTTCTCTCAGATTTCTAAAATCAATGTTCGCCTTATTAATAAAGAAATAGAGAATGTCACTGTCAAAGGGTTAAAGGTTTTTACCTATCACAAAGAAACAGGATTACAAACATGTCTTCATAAACAGGAAACCTATTCACTTAATCAACATCAAACAGAACATAATATTTGGCACAGATAGTTAGGAGTAATTAGTATGACCATTTTATTTCAAACGAAAGCAGAACTTACACAAGCAAGTATACATTCCCATTTAACCTATACTTTTTATGTACCAGAAGAATCTGAAGCACTTTCGATTGATTTTCACTTCTCCCCTGACACATTGGAAAATAATGAGGCAAAACAAAAAGCTATTATTTCAGAAGCTTTCACACGCTATAACCTATTACCAGAACAAAATGAGACAGACGAGCTTTTTGATAAATATAGCCCATTAAAAAACTTACTTACATTGTCAGTCGATGATTCAAATGGATTTCGCGGTGCAAGGCATTGTCATGCATCAACCCAACATGTCTTGATTGCTCAAGAAGCTTCTTCTCCAGGTATGTTGAATGGCTCCTTACCATCTGGGTTATGGTCAGTTACTATCAGTGTTCATGCCATTGTCACGGACATGTGTCAATTTTCTTTAACGATTAAGACTGATAAAAGGCAATCAACAAACCCGATACATATACCTTGGCAGAATCCAATGCATATCGGCAATATTCCGGAGAATTTAGTACAAGAAAGTGGTGAATCAATCAATCATAAAGCATCAGAATATAAGTGGGTAGCAGCTGAATTACACGCCCATACTTTTCACAGTGACGGACAGCAAACCGTTCCTGAGATGGTCGAGATTGCAGAACAACAAAACTTAGATGTACTTGCGATTACTGACCATAATACAACAAGTCCCCTACATGAAATGGAAGAGCAACGAAACAAAACTTCGCTTCAACTGCTATATGGGCTAGAGTGGACCACTTTCTTCGGTCATATGTTAACATTTGGCTATTCAACGCTTACCTACACAGATTGGCGTAAAATCGGACCAACCGATGTTCATAAAGGTTTAGCACACATACATAACCTTGGGGCAATCGCTGGGATTGCTCATCCGTTTCGTATCGGTAACCCTATAGGAACAGGCTGTCATTGGGAGTTTCAGATAGAAGATATCCATGATTTTGATTTTATGGAGGTTTGGAATGGGAATCATCCGAGTATTTCTTTCTATAATCAAAAAGCGCTCGACTTTTGGACAGCTCTCCTAAACAAAGGATACCGTATGCCAGCAACAGCGGGACGCGATTGGCACCACAACAATGATCCTTATGCAAACTACGCTATTACATATGTCCATATGCCCAAAAATTCGGATACATTTCGCCAGGACTTTTTACAATCGATTCGTGAAGGAAGAATCTCTATTTCCTATCAAGCGGTACTTATGTTAAAAATCAAACAAGCACAAACGACTTATACAATCGGTGATACTGTGAGAAAGAATTCATCACCACTAAAATTATCCTTAGAAATGCAAGAAGCTCCTGAGCATGCATGGTATAAGCTTGTTTCTAATAAAGGATTAATCATGAAGGGAAAGTTTAATAAAGATGTGATGGAAATGCCACTTGATGCTGATTCACTTACATGGATACGCGGGGAATTATATAATAAGCAAGAAAAATTAATCGCATTCACCAATCCGATTTATTTTCAATAAAAACACAATTAAAGCAATGTGAAGTACAATAGAAGGATGGAACATACTTTACATTGCTTTTCTCTAGCTTATTTTACCGGTAGTTCATTCCCCGAAACATTATTTATCATCAAACAACAAAATCTCTCATATCTCATCAAATGATTTCGCCTTTACTAATCGTTGTACGATAGAACGGCTATCAATTACTTTTTCTAACCATTTATACATCGCTTATAAATCTTCTTGACTATCTTTCTTTACACAGAGCATACAGACAAACTGTACCTGTTTATTCACCCATGTTATCGGTTTTTCTAATGTACAAATAGCGATAAACGTTTTATCTGTTTTTGGAGTAATTGGATGTGGTATTGCTACCAAATTACCAAATGAAGTTGGCGCTATCTCTTCACGTTCTAACACGGCATCTAAAAATCCTTCCTCTACCAAGTCCATAGAATCTAATTGTGCTGCCATATACACTAATACTGCTTCCCTCGTCTGTAGATCTTGTCTTTGAATAAATATCATCTGTTCATCTATATAAGCATCAACCATTTGGTTCTCATCTAGCACAAGCTTTTCAATTCTACTTATATCTTGATCTCCTAAAATCGCATTCACTTCTATTACTTGTACTGGTAGCTTTTCTGGTATTGGTATGGAACTAACAATAAAGTCGATATTTGATAAATTGTATTGGTGAAGCTGATAACCCTCATATGGAGGAAGAAGTTATGCGAAGGAAAAAATCTCGAAATAGATTATGTAAAGAACATACAAAACAATGACTAGTATAGATATAATGCTTTTCCTACTCACTAAGTGAACACTAGTCTTAAAAATAACTAATCAATAAAGCGAACGTTGTCTCCTAGTAGATTTACGAAAACACAAAACCCCTGTTCAACTTTTTACGAATTAATCAGGGGAAACGAGCTATCTATTTTGCTATTGTTTATTTATTATTCTAAATATAGACTTGAACTCCTTGACTCACTGTTATGCAATATTTCTCCCTTTAAACCGGTTCGCTGACAATCCTCTTAAATAATTATTCTATTGCAGACTTCCTAGATCCGAATAAATACTGTATTGCAAAGTGAATGATTAACCCTAATAAAAAGGATATACAAATTCCAAAAAATGTAGCTTCAGTAGTAAATGTAGTGTCCTCTACTTCAATATTATAAAGAGATAAGCCAAAAATTGTAGGATTAGATGAGACATTTGATTCTAGTAACAATAGAATAATCGGTGTAATAAAAACAACTAAAACATATAAAAATGTAACACTCAACCCACTCGATATAGCCTTAAATATTTTTGCCACTATTATCCCTCATTTCTGTTAAGATATTTATAATATTCTTTCCGTCTGGTAAATTAGGATGTAGCATTGCCAAGTTACCAAAAGCTAATAATATGAACAAACTTGTAAAAGGTGTTTCAATAATATTAAACAATAAAATGGCTACAAATATCGGAAACAAACAACCCGAAATGGCTACAATTAAATTTCTAATGATGTTATCGAACTTCTCGTGAGTAACATAAAAATATTTAAGATTAATTTCAATACCAAAGTAATAGAACGGCTTCCCTTCCAAAATATTAAATAGCATGATGGGAATAATATGTCCTATTTCATGTACAATCAGCACGAGTAATGTAGCAAGCATTAATTGTATCAAAAACGTTAATAACGTCATTTCACTATTGGTCTCCTTAAATAGACAGTTTCGATGATAAGAAATAACATTACAGCAAGTGATATATATGTAAACTGGACAAGGATTGGATGATTCAATAACTGTTTTATAAACATGTCAAAAATATTTACGGAAATTAATAATATAATGATGACGTATACTTTGTTTAGTTCATTTATTTTGATTACAAAACCAACCATAGTAGATAACATCGTAATAAACGCTATACTAATAAAAGTTTCAAGTATCCCATACACTTCCATTCTAGTAACAGTATAACTAATCATTATAAATAGAAAGTAAGTGATGCAGTTTAATAGATAAATGATCAATAATCTCGATAAAAAATACTGATACTTCCCGATATTCAACGAATAAATTGCTTGCATATATTCTTTAAAATGAATTCCAATAGTTAACGGCAACAGCAACATGATTTCTTTCAAACCAAAATTAATTAACATTGAATAAATCAGTGAAAAATTAACTAATTCTAAACTATAATAAAGACCGATGACCAGAACCATTAAAATAATGAAGAAAAATCCTTGCTCCACAAAAACTTGATTACGAAAGAAATGTATTGTTTCTAGTTTGCTTTGAAGTAGGAACTTACTGTTATAGTCTAATTTCTTTGGAGTGTATTTTGGTGAAAGGGTGCCTGCATCTTTTTGCATAAAACAATTATTTAAAAATTTTAAAGAGAGTTTAACGAATAAAAAAGAAACGCTGATGCCTAACAAAATGATTACAATGAAATGAAGTAATGAATTTCCCCCTAATAATACTTCTAAAGGGTTAATGATCATAATTAGACCCGCTATTACAGCTACTTTTATAAAAGTATTTAACCAAAACCTTTCCTTCACACCCGTGAACTTGACAATAAAAATATTGACAACCATCCAAATTGTAAAGCAAAGAAAATAGCTAATAATAAATATTACGAGTAACAATAATAAGTAGGCAAGATCAATAGTGTAGTCTTTGATAATCACACTGATCATAACTGGTAGTGAGGCCAAAACTAATAAAATATAGTAGAAAACGGATGGTAATAGGATCCTACTTAATATAATTTGATAAGCTTTTATCCTTGTATTTAAATAGAAAAACACAAAATCATTTGTTTTAAATATATTTCTAAATATAATGACAAAGAATGTGCTTACGATTAAACTTATCTTAACTAAATTAATAAAAATTACTTTTAGCTCTAATTCCAGATGTGTGATTATTTGTAATGATGCCGCCCCGTATATTGCGTAGAGTAGGATTAAACCTAAAGCTATTAATAGCGAATGGGATGGATTATTGATTATGAAGGATCTTACCTTTTCAGTAATTTTCTTAACTTCGACATTCTTAACTACCTGATATATTAAGTTCATCTAATAACCTCTCAATATATTTGTAATAGTCTTTATTTACTTTTGTGTATAAATCCTCTAGCATAATATTACCAAACTTACTTTTTACTTCTTCCTTCGTACTGTTTAATTTCATCATCCCATCTCTTAATATCACAATATGATCAAATAAATCTTTACCAAAATTCAAATCATGTGTCGAGATGAGAATGCCTACCCCTTGAGATTTAAGTTTATCTAATACCCGCTTTAGTGTGATGATCATATCAGGATCCAAACCGTTTGTCGGTTCATCAAAAACTAGAAAATTAGTTCCTCTAAACAATTGAGATACAATTTGTGTTTTCTTTTTATTTCCATGTGAAAGGTTCCTAATTGGAACGTTCATGTACTTTTCTAAATTAAAAATTTCAATTAAATTTTCTAAGTACTCATTAGTGGTTTCAACTCCATTTGAAGATTTCATTAATTGGAAATATTCCGTCGGTGTTAAATAATCTAACAAAGAAATATTATCCGGTAAATAGGCAATTTGACTTTTAAAATAATTTACATCTTCTTGAGAATCAAAGGAAAATTGACGATTATCTACTATAAGCTCCCCGTCAAACTCAATAAGACCAAACAATGATTTAATAATAGTAGTTTTACCTGCACCATTATGTCCTAACAATAGATTAATGTTTCCAGGTATAATTTCCATTGATATATCATTTAGTTCAAAAGCATTGTATTTTTTTTTCTTAATATATAAAGAAATCATATTTTACACTCCTAATGCGGTAATTTGGAAAGAGGCTAACTATATAAAGTCAATAGTTAGCCTCTCTGGTGGATTACTTACACCACACTGAAAGGGATACCGGACCTATCTTGAATTTTCCACCATAATCAGCACCATTACCATATGTTTGACATACCCACATTAAAAGTGCTATACCTACAATTGCAACAACCATGTAGACAACAACCCACCAGCCTGCATTTTTTTGAACCTTATCTGAAGCAGCTAATTCTTGACCTACATTTAATACTCTAGCAATAAAATCCAATAATACAGTAAATAATAATAGAGATGATTTGTTTATAGCAGTAGTCATAATGCAACCCTCCTTTCTTCATTAATTGAAAGTTCCATATATCTTTTGTAGTCCCTGTTGTTTATTTATGGAACCATCTATTGTCACACCCTAAGTTTAGGATGTAAACAAAAAGTAAATAAGAATTGTGTTATGTCATGACAAAGGATTGACATTCTAGAGAAGGAACAAATCAATGTTATGAAGTTATTTCTTATTGGAAGTTTTTATATCTCGGGGTGATAAGTTTTTGACGTTGGACGCGCTCTACTTTCATTTATTCTTACTCATAGGATACCACAGTTATATTAATTCAACATTAATATTCGGTAAAAAATGTAAAAACACTATTAATGTCGGTATAACTTTTCAATGCTGGAGATTTTATTTAGCGTTTATATTTTATGATTTTATTATAGCATGCAGACAAACATAGCATGAACTAAGAACATGATGATACGGATCAGCAATCTGGATAATCCATGATTCTCTGTTATTGACAAAGCTCGACAATCTTGAGATAATAACTGCAATTAAATATTGGTACCTTTAATTCAGTCCCGTGAGGCTGACAAGGACAACGGATTTGAAAATAGGCTACATGTGTATATATTTACAAGACACACGTATCTATTTGTCAAAAGCTTCTTGTCAGTCGGGCAGGAAGCTTTTTTTGATATGAAGCTTGGTCGGAAATCTTCCAAACTACTAGTATGAGAATTCCACTTAGCTTATTATCGAATTAACTGCTCGACGCTGGTACCAGTAACAGGACAAGGGGGAACTTATAATGGATAAAGAATTTTCACTTCAAGCTGTACCACAATCCTATCGAAATGGCTTTTTAAAAATGTTTGTCGTGATGCTCGGGTTTACTTTCTTCTCTGCAAGTATGCTTTCTGGCGGAGAATTAGGACTTGGTTTAACGATGGTAGAATTTATATGGATGGTTTTACTTGGAAACCTGATTCTCGGATTATATACAGGTGGACTCGCTTATATAGCCGCTAAAACAGGCTTATCTACTCACTTACTTGCACGTTATGCCTTTGGTGAGAAAGGATCTTATCTAGCTTCTTTTTTATTAAGTACCACACAAGTAGGCTGGTTTGGTGTTGGATTAGCTATGTTTGCCGTACCAGTTAATAAAGTAACTGGAATTGATATGTTAACATTAATCATTATTTCGGGAATTGTCATGACTTTTTCTGCTTTCTTTGGAATGAAGGCATTAGCCATTCTAAGCTTGATCGCAGTTCCAGCAATTGCGATCCTTGGAAGTGTGTCTGTTGGTATTGCGATAAATGATTTAGGTGGGCTATCTGCATTATTTGCCTATCAACCGGAAGCAACGATAAGCTTAGCTGCAGCACTTACAATCTGTGTAGGATCATTCGCAAGTGGTGGGACATTAACACCAGACTTTGCTCGCTTTGCTAAGACAAAAAAGACTGCAGTTATCACAACCTTAATCGCCTTTTTTATCGGTAACTCATTAATGTTTCTCTTCGGTGCGGTAGGTGCCATTTCAACTGGTCTCGGTGATATATCAGAAGTAATGTTTGTCCAAGGCTTAATTGTACCAGCCATTATCGTATTAGGATTAAATATTTGGACAACAAACGATAATTCCTTATACGCTTCAGGCCTAGGCTTTTCCAATATAACAAAAATTAAGAAAAGTAAAGTAGTCATCTTCAATGGAATTGTCGGGACTATCTTTGCGATGTGGCTATATAATAATTTTGTTGGTTGGTTAACCTTACTTGGAGCAGCACTTCCACCCATTGGTGCTATACTATTAGCTGACTTCTTCTTATTAAGAAAAGGTCGCTATCCGGCAATAGAAGAAATGACGTTTCAAGTGATTCGTTGGCCTGCTATTATTGCTTGGATAGGTGGATTTGTAGCAGCACAATGGTTACCAGGAATCCCACCATTAAATGGTATTATCGGTGCAATTATGTTATATGTAGGTTTGACACTAGTCACAGAGAAAGTATTTAAAACAGAGAAAAGTATAGTGTTAGGAAAAGAGGTATAAATTGTGATTATTCAAAATGCAACATTGCCAAAACGAGAAGGGCTATGGAATATCTATATCGAAAATGGAAAGTTTTCGAAAATAGAAGAAGCAAAAGACATAGAAGGCGCACTAGATATAGAGGGTAAATTAGTGAGTGCTCCTTTTATTGAACCCCATGTTCACCTTGATACGACATTAACAGCAGGTGAGCCCAAATGGAATGAAAGTGGTACACTTTTCGAAGGGATTTCTACTTGGGCTGAACGAAAGAAATCACTAACTATTGCAGACGTCAAAGCAAGAGCGACAAAAGCATTAAAATGGCAAATTGCACAAGGTATCCAGCATGTTCGAACACATGTCGATGTATGTGATCCATCGTTGACTGCGATGAAAGCATTGTTGGAAGTAAAAGAGGAAATGAGGGAATACATTGACCTTCAGTTGGTTGCATTCCCTCAAGAAGGCTATCTATCTTATCCAAATGGTGCTGAGCTTGTAGAGGAAGCATTAAGAATGGGTGCAGATGTCGTTGGTGGCATTCCACACTTTGAATTCACTCGTGAAAATGGTGTGGAATCGATGAAAATTGCGTTCGATTTAGCAGAAAAATATAATCGTTTAGTCGATATTCATTGTGATGAGATCGATGATGAGCAATCTCGATTTATTGAGGTTGTCGCTGCAGAAGCATATAAACGTAACTTAGGCAGTAGAGTTACAGCTAGCCATACAACTGCTATGCATTCCTATAATAGTGCATATGTATCGAAATTGATGAAGCTTCTTGGGCTTGCTAATATTAATTTTATTGCTAACCCACTTGTTAACATTCACTTACAAGGGCGCTTTGATGATTATCCAAAACGACGTGGTATAACGCGTGTGAAAGAATTAACGGAAGCAGGAATTAACGTTAGTTTTGGGCATGATGATATTTTTGACCCATGGTATCCTCTTGGAACAGGGAATATGCTACAAGTATTACATATGGGAATACATGTGACACATTTAATGGGATACCATCAGATTATAGATGCCTTTAATTTCATTACCGAAAATAGTGCGGTAACATTAGATATCCAAGATAAATACGGAATGGAAGTTGGCAAACCAGCTAATTTCATCATCCTAAATGCTAACAATATTTATGATGCGGTTCGAAAACAAGCAGAAGTGTTAGCATCTTATCGAAATGGTGTAAAACTAGCAGGCACGAAACCAAGAGAAACTGCTATTTATTTAGATACAGAAGAAACAATCGATTTCGAAAGATAATGTGCACCGTGTAAAGGGATTGTCTTAAGCCTTTGATAGACCTAGGACAATCCCTTTTAACTAGCACTATATATTATTTATACATGTTAAGATGTTATTTCACTAACTGTATGAACAGGAAGTACACATTGTATATCTTTCTCTGTACCTGCCGCTTCCGAGGAAGGATGAAAATAATTCATATGCTCGGACACAAATGCTGCTTGGTTCGACATTAGAGGATTAGAGACTTTATGATGGGAAATGATGATGTAATTATCTGTGAGCTCTACCGCGCGCCATGCTTGCTCATCTAAACATGCCGCAATTTGAACAAATGTCCAATTACCTTGGTGCACTATAGAGTTTTGATGATTATGACCATTAAAGTAAACAGCTTGCCCTTTTTTCTTTTCTAAGACACGCCACATATCTATGTTGGAGTCGATAGATAATTTATCGATATCAGAGCGGGAGGTTGTATTGTATACCGGATGGTGTGCAAAGACAAATAGTGGTTTTGTTCCAGATGCTTCGACGACTTCTTCCAGCCAAGCCAATTGCTCTTGATTGATCGAACCACCCCAGTCCTCATAGTCCATTTCTTTGGCAGTATTCAAAAAGGCAAAAACCGCATTTCCTTTAGCAATGGTATGATATAATGGCTGACCAGTTATTTTTAAGACATTTTCAATAGATTGTGCATACAAATCATGATTACCTAATACATGATAGAAATTTCTACCTTGACTATTGATGATCTGATAAACATCTTCAAGCTCATCTGTAGTACCATAATGGGTTAAATCACCTAGTGAAATATGTAGATCCGCTTCATTACCAAGAAAAAGTTCTAGAAAAGAACGATAGAAATCCCCCTTCGCTTCTTCCAATCCTTCAACACTCGAATCAACTTTTGGAAAATGCAAGTCACCTATTACAGCAAATTTCATCTAATCCCTCCTTACGCTAAGGATAACTTACTAATGTTAATGCAACATGAACATTTAGTAAGAAAAACGTAAATTTAAGACCTGTTGTATATAGCAATATATAAGAAACCTAAATAAAATCAAGATGGTAAACTAAACAAAAAAAAGGAGGGTTCAGTATGACGATACCATATCAAAGCATCGTTCCCCACTTATGGTTTGACAAAGAAGCGAATGAAGCAGCAGCATTTTATACTACCATTTTTCCTGACTCCAAAATTACGAATCGTGTAGTGCTTAAAGACACACCATCAGGTGACGCTGATTTAGTCTCATTTGAGCTGTGGGGACACCAATTCATGGCAATTAGTGCGGGGCCTTATTTCACATTCAACCCGTCGGTGTCTTTCATGGTTAATTTTGATCCTTCAAGCGTGAAGGACGCGAGTGAAAAATTAGATGAGGTTTGGAACCAATTGTCCGAAGGTGGCACCATATTAATGCCACTTGATAAATATCTATTTAGCGAGAAATATGGTTGGATTCAAGACAAGTATGGTTTATCTTGGCAATTAATCCTTTCCGATCCAGTAAGTGAAGAGCGCCCTACAATAGTTCCATCGCTAATGTTTGTTGGAGATAAATGCGGAAAAGCAGAAGAGGCGATTCATTTTTATTTGTCCTTATTTAAACATTCACGGCAGGGTCAAATTGCCCGCTATCCTCGAGGGATGGAGCCTGACAAGGAAGGAACAATTATGTTTGCTGACTTCATGCTTGAAAATAATTGGTTTGCAGCAATGGACAGTGCCCTAGATCATGCATTCAGCTTCAATGAAGCAGTCTCATTCATGGTATATTGCGACACACAAGATGAGATTGATTACTACTGGGACAAACTGTCTGCGGTTCCTGAATCCGAACAATGCGGATGGTTAAAAGATAAGTACGGAATTTCATGGCAGATAGTGCCAACAGAAATGGACGAAATCATGAGAAAAGGCAAACCTGAACAAATTGACCGTGTTAATCAAGCAACACTTAAAATGAAGAAGCTTGATCTGGTGGAGTTGCAAAAAGCGTATACGAGGTAACAATATCCATAAGAAAAAGAAGGCTTATCGTTAAGCATAGCGAATAGCCTTCCTTTTTTTATACTATAGTAATGCTTTCTACTATAAAAAAAGAGCCTTTGAAAATTCAAAGACTCAAACAGCAAAGTGAATAATGAAATGAAGTAAAAACAGACAAGCGATCACGTAAAGTGTGAAGGATACCTTTCGTGCACTCCCTGTACTTAATTTCAAAATCACATAAAGAATAAATCCAATCGCAATTCCATCTGCAATGCTATAGGTGAAAGGGATCATCACAATAATAAAAATCGCAGGGAAAGACTCACTTAGATCACGTAAATCTAATTTCTTTATATCTTGAATCATAAGTCCCCCGATGATCATCAACACCGGTGCAATCGCATTGGAAGGAATCATTTGGATATATGGAATAAAAAACGTAACAATTAAAAACAAGAATCCTGTCGTAATCGTCGTTAATCCTGTACGGCCACCTGCAGTAATAGCTGCGGTTGTTTCCGCAGTTGATACGGTCGGACTCGAGCCAAAAAGACCAGATAACATTACCGAGATTCCATTTGCTTGAAAAGCTTTTTTAAACTTCTCTGGGCGATTCGTTGCAACTACATGGCTATACGTTAAACCAACATTCTCAAATAACACAACCATAGTAATCGAAAATACCGCAACTAAATAGGGTAATGTTGACCAACCGGTAAAAGAAAAAGCCCCCAATACTTCCTGATATCCTTGCAACGAGAATGACTCATTTGTTTTAGAAGGTAGTACTCCTAATAAAAAAGCAATTCCAGTTCCAAACAGAATTGTCCATAAGAAGTTACCTTTGACATTGCGAACAAATAATACTAACGCAATGATAAACGTAAGAATCGTCGCAAAAACAGCAGGCTCACTGAAGTCTCCTAAGGCAATAATAGATTGATCGCCTCGCTCAACTAGATGCCCCTTCTCTAAGCCGATCAACATAAGAAATAGTCCAATTCCGATATTGATCGCCAGCTTAATCGATTCCGGAATCGCATTTTTTATCACCGTTGTCAGCGATGAAAAGGCAATCAGCGTGAAAACAAGACCAGACACAGTGGTAACTCCGAGAGCTTGCTGCCACGTTAGCTCCATGGACTGTACAAGCGTGTAGGCAAACATCGCATTGATACCCATTCCCGGAACAACTAGAATTGGCGCATTAGCATATAGCCCCATTATCAGACAACCGACAAAAGAAGTAAGAATTGTTCCTAGTACCGCTCCCTCTAAAGGAACACCTGCTTCTGATAAAATCAAGGAATTCACTGCAATAATGTATGCAATCGTGAAAAACCCGATTAATCCTGCAGACAATTCTTGCTTTACGCTCGTCTCATGTTGTTTTAATTGAAAAATATCTTTTCTCAATGTAATTCCTTCTATTCAATTATCCCTCTCCCGACCCGCTCTAATAAAAGAGCCAACTTATATTGTATTAAATTTAGAAAAGTTGTCAACTCTAATTTGTCAATTGGCCTAGTAATCACAGGAATTCTCTTAACTATAACAACCTCGCATCACTTCATGTCCAATCGTTCTCAAATTGATATTTGTATTATCTCGAATTGCGATTTACAATAAAGATAACAACATGAAAACGCTTCATTAATGCATAACTCTTTGAAACAAGAGCATGAGGAGGACTTCATATGAGCCAATTAGAAAGAAACGACAAAATAGAACAACTACTAGAGAAAAATAAATTCACTGAAGAAACAATCTTCAACATGACAGACGAACAAATAGAATATTTTCACTGGCTCTATTTCGAGGAATCTGTATATGATTTAATGTGATATTAGTTTAATGTACACAGCTCTTAGTTGGTTAATTCTGAGAGCTGTTTTTAAATGACAAAAATTCAGTGTCCCACTAGCTTAAGTAATTACTTTTCTTTTAACTCTGATATAAACTTATTTATTTCCGAAAAATTTGGAAGCGCTGGAATACCTCCTTGTTTTTGAGCAACATATGCACCCATAGCGTTTCCGAAGAGAAGTAATTCACTCATAGTCTTTTCTGAAATTCTTTGATATTGCATGTTGTTTTCTAATATCTTGTAAAGAACCCCCGCAAAGAAAGCATCTCCACATCCAGTTGTATCTACAGCAGTTATCGATAATCCTGGTTCAAACAAAGTAGAATCCCTTTTACAACAATAACTCCCTGAACTACCAGCCGTAATAAAAAGTAAAGCTACACCATATTGCTGAAATATCAATTTAGCACCTTTCTCCACATTGTTCGTACCTGTAATAAAAGTTAATTCTTCATCTGATAGTTTTACTATATCTGCATAAGATAATAATTCTACTATTCTCTTTTTTGCCGCTTCTAAAGAATCCCATAAATCAAGTCTAAGATTCGGATCATATGAAATGATTATTTCATTTTCCTTAGCTATTTTTAAAGCTGTTTGCGTAGCTTCTCTAGATGGCTCGTTCGTCATAGAAAGAGATCCCACATGCAATATCTTCGTTTGAGCAATCGATTCAGGTTTTAGATCTTCTTTTGATAACATGGTATCAGCTCCAGGATTTCTGCAAAAACTAAATGCACGCTCGCCATTTTCATCTATATGAACAAACGCGAGTGAAGTATGTATATCGGAAAAAACCATCCCAGATGTAATAATCCGATTTTCATACAATGTATTTTTAAGCATATTTCCAAACTGATCATTCCCAACCGAGCCAATAAATGATGTTTCTTTACCTAATCGAGATAACGCAACCAATAGATTACCAGGAGCTCCTCCTGGATTGGCTGTAAATATTGGATACCCATGCTCACTAACTCCGTTTGGTGTAAAATCTACTATCATCTCACCTAATGCTGTTACATCTACCATTATTTCACCAACTTCTAGCATATTTTTCGCTTTTACAAGTTTATTTAGTTTGTTTAAATAGGTTCCATACTTAAGAAAAACCGGGAAAACCCACCCGGTCCTGTTCAAAGTAGTTATTTTGACATGATTAATAGTCGTAACAACCGCTTCGGCTTGCCCACTTCGC
>NZ_JAGFVL010000005.1 GCF_017599345.1 Gracilibacillus suaedae | reverse complement strand
TGCCCCCGGAAAGGGAGTGTTTTTCCGCAGCGACAAATGAGCACTCAACTTCAGAAGAATGGAAGAAAGCTCACTAAACAGAGTTTTCACTACTTTGCAGTATATATCTACTGTGTTTAGTTATTATTTCAGGCCTTTTTGTTTTTGGATTGAAATATTTGTGTTTTCCCAAGTGTATGATATATCTGGTGTGGGTTAGGTCTTACAACCATAAAACTTGCGACTTGTTGCTTGCAAGCTATACAATATGAAAATAAGTAAACAAATTTTTTAGGATATTGTGGAGGATATTATGATCTTTGTATTAGATGTTGGTAACACAAACACTGTATTAGGAGTGTTTAATGACGGCCAATTAACATATCAGTGGCGCATGCAAACAGACAAAAACAAAACAGAAGACGAATATGCTATGTTTATTAAATCCCTATTAGGGCATGAAGGATTAACCTTTTCTGATATTAATGGCATTGTCATCTCATCTGTAGTCCCACCGATTTTATTTGCACTGCAGCGAATGGCTGATAAATATTTCCATTGTAATCCAATGATAATTGGTGATGAAAAAGTGAATCCATACTTAAAAATGAAGTACCCTAACCCTAAAGAGTTAGGTGCTGATCGTGTTGTCAACGCAGTAGGTGTCATTAAAGAATATAGTTCCCCAAGTATTATAATTGATTTCGGGACTGCTACAACTTATTGTTACATTAATGAGGCGGATGAATATGTTAGTGGTGTAATCACTCCGGGCATTAATATTTCTTTAGAAGCTCTATACCAAAACGCAGCCAAGTTACCCAAAATAGAAGTGAAAAAGCCAAACCAAGTTTTAGGACAATCTACGGTAGAAGCAATGCAATCGGGTGTTTATTTTGGATACGTCGGTCAAGTAGATGCTGTAGTTAACCGGATAAAAAAAGAGGTTGGAGGATCACCAAAAGTGATTGCGACAGGAGGTTTAGCAACATTAATCGCCAAAGACTCCTCTGTAATTGATATCGTCGACCCTTATCTAACCTTAAAAGGTTTGTATGAAATATACCAAAAGAATGAGCAAGATTTTGAATAAAAGAAAGGACGTTTATAAATGAGTGATTATTTATTAAAAGCAACAGCATTTGGAGGGGATGTGAGAGCATACGCAATCAATTCAACAGATACAGTAGAAGAAGCACGAACCCGCCAAGATACATGGGCAACAGCTTCGGCAGCGCTAGGAAGGACACTTTCCATTTCCACGATGTTAGGTGCGATGCTGAAAGGTGAAGACAAGTTGACGGTAAAAGTGGAAGGAAATGGTCCAATGGGAGCAATTATTGCTGATGCAAATGCCAAGGGGGAAGTACGTGGCTATGTTGGAAATCCTCATGTGGATTTTGAATCAAACGCACAAGGAAAATTAGATGTAAGAAGAGCAGTTGGAACGGAGGGAACATTAAGCATTGTTAAAGATTTAGGCTTAAAAAATCATTTTACTGGTCAAGTTCCCATTGTATCTGGAGAAATAAGTGAAGATTTCACCTATTACTTAGCTAATTCTGAGCAGGTTCCATCTGCTGTAGGAGCAGGTGTTTTAGTCAATCCAGATCATAGTATTTTAGCCGCTGGAGGATTTATTGTACAGATGATGCCAGGAGCATCAGAGGAAACAATTGCCCAAATTGAAGAAAAGGTTGCCAATGTTCCACCTATTTCAAAACTGATCCAAGATGGGAAGCAACCAGAGGAGATATTAGAGCTTTTATTAGGTGAAGGAAATGTAAAGGTACATGAGCGTTTAGCAGTGCAATTTTCTTGCCCTTGCTCAAAAGAAAGGCTGAAAACAGCAATTCAGAGTTTAGGGAACGAAGAGATTGATGCGATGATTAGAGAAGATCACGGTGCTACAGCTTCTTGTCATTTTTGTAATGAAATATACAAATTTACGATCGATGAGTTGCGGGAATTGAAGACAGAGTAATAGGGGGAGTAATAGTTGAGGGTATCACGTCTGGTATTATGGTCTATTATATTACTATTGCTCATAACAAATATTACAACCATTTTTATTCTTTCAGGAGAAAACAGCTCAGATGAATTTGTAGTATTAGATGAGACTCCGGTGGATCGTAATAAACCGTTAGCAGAAATCGGGAATGACGAAGTTTTATATCAAGATTGGATGAGCGAACTAATTGAGCAATATGGAGAATCCGTTTTGCATGATTTGATTGATAAAAAAGTAATTTTTCAGTTGGCAGAGGATGAAGGGCTTGAGATCCATCCGAAAATAGTGGATCGAGAATTATCGAGAATGATGGTCATGCAAGGATTGCTATCAGAAGGGGAAAAAGAGAAAAAAATTGAAAAATGGACAGAGCAAATTAAATATCGTTATTATCTACAACAACTTTTAAGTGAAGATGTTAGTGTTTCAGAAGCAGAAATAGAAGAGTATTATCAATCTTATCAGAACCAATACCAGTTTGATGATATGGTCCAATTGTCACATATTCTTGTTTCGACACAACAAGAAGCAGAATATGCGATGGCAAGGTTGGATGATGGAGAGCCTTTCAATGAGGTTGCACAAGAGTTGTCTATTGATGAGGAAAGTAGAGCGGACGGAGGATATTTAGGGTTTTATTCTGAGACAAGTAGCTTTATACCAAAGGAATACTATGACACTGCGATTTCATTAGAAGCGGGGACATATAGCGAACCAATATTAGTGAATAACGGGTATGCCGTTATTTTTCATCATCAACATCTCCCTGCTATAGAATTGAGCTATGATGAAGTTTATGAAGAAGTGCGTCAAGATATTGCCTTAGATCAATTACAATCTGATGTAGATGCTTCAGCTCTTTGGGATCAAATAGAAGTAAAGTTAAATTATAAAAATGAAAAAAATTAACACACCCTTTCCATTTTATGGGTTGACATTGTATGCCGTTTCATGTACATTGTATATAAAACCAATAATTTTACTTGGATTTGAGGAGGAACTGGAATGAAAGTAGCTCAAAATGTTGCGGAATTGATTGGAAATACACCGATTGTGAAATTAAATCGCACAGCGGATCCTGAAGGTGCAGAGATTTATTTGAAGTTGGAATTTATGAACCCTGGTAGCTCTGTAAAGGATCGTATCGCGCTAGCCATGGTTGAAGCGGCAGAAGAAGAAGGTGTTTTAAAAGACGGAGATACCATTATTGAACCAACAAGTGGTAATACTGGTATTGGTCTAGCATTAGTTGCTGCTATTAAAGGTTATAAAGCAATTTTAGTAATGCCTGATACAATGAGTATGGAAAGACGTAATCTATTACGAGCTTACGGTGCTGAGTTAGTATTAACACCAGGTGCAGAAGGTATGAAAGGTGCAATTGCAAAAGCGACAGAATTACAAAAAGAAAATGGCTACTTTATGCCTCAACAGTTTAATAACGTAGCAAACCCTGCTGTTCATGCTCGTACGACTGGTAAAGAAATTGTCGAACAAATGGGTGATCAACTAGATGCATTTGTTTCGGGTATTGGAACTGGCGGAACAATCACTGGTGCAGGTAAAGTCTTGAAGGACCAGTACAAGGATATTAAGATTTATGCGGTAGAACCAACTGATTCAGCTATATTATCTGGAGGTAAACCGGGTCCTCACAAAATTCAAGGAATTGGTGCAGGGTTTGTACCAGAAGTTCTTGATACAGATATTTATGATGAAGTGATTACGGTGACTAATGATCAAGCCTATGAAACAGCTCGAGAAGCAGCTCGCAAAGACGGTGTGCTAGGTGGTGTATCTTCAGGTGCTGCTATTTACGCAGCTAAACAAGTAGCACAAAAACTTGGAAAAGGCAAAAAAGTTCTTGCAGTTCTTCCAAGTAACGGAGAGCGCTATCTATCAACTCCTCTTTATCAATTTGACGAAGAATAAACAATAAAACTATTTAATAAGCACAAACCCCGTTTCAGTTCATATTGAAGCGGGGTTTTATTTTGCATAAACATCGTAGAAACATAAACTGCGAAGTAACGTCCAAATAATCTGGGCTGAGTGGGGACATTTGTTCCGCTATTTGTGACAAAAGTGCCGTTTTTAGGATTGTCGCGGACATCTATTCCGCTATTCATTGTAAATAGTACTAATGGAAGCCGAAGTGAACCAAATAAGGGATTCAATGTCCGCAAACATCGAAAAACAAGTGATTTTCAATCAAATAACGAACTAAATGTCCGCTTAATAAAACATTTAGGTACATGGCAGGTATCGTAATCTTTTTTTCTATAGGATAAAAGTAGAGCTAGTAGTAGAGAATATTTTTCAACAGTCCTAAACTTTCCTTGTTTATTTGTGGTATAATATTTTGTTATGAATAGATTATAGAATTCGTTTTGTGAGGACGGGGTATCATGGAAAAGTGGTTACGAACAAAAATTAAAGACTATCATTACCCAGAGAAAACATTAGTCATGGGTATCTTAAATGTAACACCAGACTCTTTTTCTGATGGGGGTAAATATAATAATATCCAAGCAGCCATCCACCAGGCTAAAAAAATGGAAGAACAAGGCGCTGATATCATTGATGTTGGTGGTGAATCAACAAGACCTGGACACACACCGGTATCTGAAAAGGATGAAATAGACCGAGTGATTCCAGTGATTCGAGCACTTGTTGATGAAATCAATATTCCCATTTCCATTGATACATGGAAAGCAAAGGTAGCAAAGCTGTCAATAGAAGCAGGTGCATCAATTATTAATGATGTCTGGGGGGCAAAGAAAGAACCAGATATTGCAAAAGTAGCAGCAGAATTGGATGTTCCAATTATACTTATGCACAATCGCGAAAACCCAACATATGGTGTACTGATGGAAGATGTGTTATCTGATTTAAAAGAGAGTATCCAGATTGCGATAGAAGCTGGTGTGAAAAGAGACCAGATTATTCTCGACCCGGGCGTTGGATTTGCTAAGACGTATGAAGAAAATATTCAAGTAATGCAAGAAATGGATCGGCTTCGAGAATTAGATTATCCTGTTTTACTCGGAACTTCCCGAAAGTCCATTATTGCTAAAACTTTAAATTTGCCAGTTGATGAGCGAGATGAAGGAACTGGGGCAACTGTATGCTACGGTTTGACAAAGGGTTGTGAAATAGTCCGTGTCCACAATGTCGAGATGCATGTAAGAATGGTTAAGATGATGGACAAGCTGATTGGTAAGGGGGGTGCATAAGGTGGATAAAATATATCTTAATCAAATGACCTTTTATGGGTTTCATGGTGTATTTCCTGAAGAAAAGAAGTTAGGGCAACGCTTTTTAATAGATGTAGAATTGGAAGCAGATTTGAAACAGGCTGGTCAATCAGATGATCTTCAGCATTCGATTGATTATGGTCTCGTGTATCAATTGACGAAGCAAATTGTTGAAGGAAGATCTAAAAATTTAATTGAAGCAGTAGCTGAAGAGGTTGCAGAGGCGCTTTTATCCCAGTTTGATCCATTACAAGCATGTACTGTTAAGGTAGTGAAACCTGATCCACCTATTCCTGGTTATTATCAGTCAGTTGCTGTTGAAATTTACAGGGAGAAATCTTTATGAAAAAAGCATATATAGCACTTGGATCTAATATCAGACCTAGATTAACTTATTTAAATCAAGCTATGGAACAATTAGCTGAGCATGATAAAATAGAAATCAGAGATAAGTCTTCAATATATGAAACAGACCCAGTTGGTTTTATAGAACAAGATCAATTTTTGAATATGGTGATCGAAGTCGAAACAGATCTAGATCCGAATTCTCTTTTGGATGTTTGCCAAAGTATTGAACAGAATCTTGGCAGAAAACGAGAAATAAAATGGGGACCGAGGACAATTGATCTTGACATTTTAGTATATAATCAAGAAAATATAGAAACAAAGCGATTAATTTTACCACATCCAAGATTACATGAGCGTGCATTTGTTTTAATACCATTAGCAGAAATCAATCCATTTTTGTATATAGCACATTTCGATAAGAATATAACGGAATTATTAGCAAGCATACCTGCAGAAGATAAAGAAGGTGTAGTTAAATGGCAACAAACAAATGGGGTAAGCGAATCAAAGCGTTTCGGAAGTTGAAGGGTTATACGCAAATTGAATTTGCGTATGAGCTTGAAATATCTGTTTCGCAATTAGGAGAAATTGAAAGAGGTAAAAGAATTCCTACAGAGGATCAGTTAGAATATATTGCAGCTAAGCTCGATATTTCATTAGAAGAGCTACAACCTAAGGTAGAAGGAAATGAAGAGAAACGGTATGTTGGGACATAGGTGATACTAACATCCGAAACCAGGCTGTATTAACGCCAATGGCTGGATGGTATTTAAAAGGGTTCAAAGGAAATGATAAAGTACGTAATCAAATTAACTAGACAGAGTCCAAGAATTATGTAGAACAACTAGAACAATAAGCAAGAGTTTCCTAAGTAGTGTGTGTAAACATTGACACAGACGAGTTCCTTTTCTATACTAATCATGAATGAATGTGATACTGCCAGTGTGATGCTGGCAGTTTTTTGATATATATTACATAAATTATTAATCATTGAGGTGAACAAGAATGAGTGAAGAACTGAATGAACACATGCGTGTACGTTTGGATAAAATGAATAGTTATCGTGAACAAGGAATTGATCCGTTTGGTGATAAATTTGTTCGCACACATTTGGCAGAAGAATTAAAAGAACAATATGATCAGTTCTCTAAAGAGGAATTAGAAGGAAAAGCAATTGAAACGACAGTGGCAGGTCGAATTATGACGAAGCGCGGTAAAGGTAAAGCTGGTTTTTCACATATTCAGGATTTAAGTGGCCAAATCCAATTATATGTACGGAAAGATAGAATCGGAGAGGAAGCTTATGAAATCTTCAAGTCAGCAGACTTAGGAGATATTGTCGGTGTTACAGGTACAGTATTCAAAACAAATGTAGGGGAACTTTCGGTTAAAGCAAACGAATTTACAATGCTAACGAAATCTCTCCGTCCTTTACCAGAAAAGTTCCACGGTCTAAAAGATGTAGAACAACGTTATCGTCAGCGGTACTTAGATTTAATTACTAATATGGAAAGTAAAAATACGTTTGTTCTTCGCAGTAAGATCATCCAGTCCATGCGTCGATACTTAGATGAGAGAGGTTTTTTGGAAGTTGAAACACCAATGATGCATGGTATAGCAGGTGGTGCATCTGCACGTCCGTTTGAAACACACCATAATGCACTCGATATTCCTTTATATATGCGTATTGCCATTGAGTTGCATTTAAAACGATTGATTATAGGTGGTATGGAAAAAGTATATGAAATTGGCCGTGTATTCCGCAACGAAGGAGTATCCACTCGCCACAATCCTGAATTTACTATGATTGAATTGTATGAAGCATACGCAGATTATCATGATATTATGGAACTTGTTGAAAATTTGGTGTCTCATATCGCCAAAGAAGTAACCGGATCTACAACAATTACTTATGGAGATTATGAGGTTGATTTAGCACCAAAATGGACAAGACTTCATATGGTAGATGCGATTAAAGAACATACAGGCGTTGACTTTTGGAAAGAAATGACGGATGAAGAAGCAAAAGCTTTAGCGAAAGAAAATGAGGTAGAAGTTGAAGACACGATGACATTTGGACATGTTGTTAATGAATTTTTTGAACAGAAGGTAGAAGAGAAGCTAATCCAGCCAACCTTCGTCTACGGTCATCCTGTGGCAATATCTCCTTTAGCTAAGAAGAATAAGGAAGATGAACGTTTCACAGATCGTTTTGAATTGTTTATCGTTGGACGTGAGCACGCAAATGCATTCTCGGAGTTAAATGATCCAATTGATCAGCGAGAAAGATTTGAAGCACAAGTTAAAGAAAAAGAGCAAGGTAATGATGAGGCGCATGAAATGGATGAGGATTTCTTGGAAGCACTAGAATATGGTATGCCTCCAACCGGTGGTTTAGGTATAGGTATTGATCGACTTGTTATGTTGTTAACTAATTCTCCGTCGATTAGAGACGTTTTACTTTTCCCACAAATGCGTAATAAATAATAGTATGGAAGAACCTTGACAATCTTAGTCGAGGTTCTTTTTATAAAAGTATTCCGATTATAGGTATTTTATTAAAAAAAGCGAAAAAAGTTGTTGACTTTAAATCTGATTACGTGTTATATTGTTAATCGTCGCTGAAAACGACATAACAACAAATCATCCATCACCACTTAAAAAACACAACTTGAATTAAAAAAAGGTTGTTGACATAATACAAGTGAGATGATATGATATAAAAGCTGTCGCAAAAAGAGACAGCAACCATTGATCTTTGAAAACTGAACAAAACAACCAGTATGATTATAAACATGAAACAAGCTAGCTTATAGAAGCGAGCGCAAGTCAACTTTTATTGAG
>NZ_JAGFVL010000004.1 GCF_017599345.1 Gracilibacillus suaedae | reverse complement strand
GAAAGGGAGTGTTTTTCCGCAGCGACGAATGAGCACTCCACTTCAGAAGAATGGAAGAAAGCTCACTAAACAGAGTTTTCACTACTTCGCAGTATATATCTAAGGTGAATAAAAAGGTTGGCTAGTTTATTTGATACATCAAAAATTACATAATTTTGATACGTATATCTATGGTTAAAGTTAATACAATAAGTTTTAGGTTTTTAGAGTAGCCGTAGTAATAAAAGGAGGAACTAGTGTGTATGAAAATGTTACAAAAATCAGCTTATGACCTCACTTTTTTTGGTCAACATATAACTGTAGAACCCACTAGCAGGCGAATAAAGATATATCAACTACCGCCAGCAAAAAATATGGATACTTTTATGGATCGTTTAAAAAGGCTCTCAAAAGAAACACATTGCGACAAATTAATTTTTTATGTATTACTTGATAATCAAGAGGTGATGAGTTCTTATAATGCTGATTATGAGGGGAGGATTCAAGGTTTTTTTAATGGTGATACAGCTCTTATTTATGCTATCTTTTTAAATTCTGATCGCAAACAATCAGAGAATTTAGAAGCTGAGAAACAAGTCATGCAAAATATTAAAGAACGAATACAAGAGGGTTTCACTTTTGGTCTACCAGAAGGGTATTCGATGAGGTGGGCAAAGAAAAAAGATGCCTCTCAAATGGCATTATTGTATAAAACCGTATTTAAATCGTATCCCACGCCTATGAATGATCCTGAGTTTATTAAGGAAATGATGCAAAATCAGGTCTATTTCTCGATTGTTGAGAATGAGGGATCTGTTGTCAGTGCCTGTTCAGCAGATATATTACCTGAATACCAATCAGCTGAACTATCTGACTGTGCAACATATCCGAATCATCGCGGCAAACAGTTGTTATCCTATCAAGTATCCCGTTTGATACCGCGAGTTAAGCAATTAGGAATTAATGTATTATTTTCGTATTCACGTTCTGTTTCAGTAGGAATGAACTTAGTAAATGTAAAACATGGATTTCAATATGGAGGCAAAATGATTCGAAATAGTAACATTGCCGGAAGCATGGAAAATATGAATATCTGGTACAAAACACTTTAATATCAAACACTCATCATAGAAGAGACAGAAAGGAAAGGATTAAACATGACATTTGATTTACCAATTCAAGACACTTCATTCAAAGTAAATGATCAAAAGGATCGTAAAATGATTCAACAAAAACAAACAGGACCGGTAAAACTAAAGCATGCGAAACCTGCTAAAGGGAAGAAAATAGCACTTATTGGTTGGAGTATTCCAACAATGGAAGCGATGGATCGCATCCAACGACCATATATTGTGGTGAGTTTGCCAGAGTTTCAGGACTATGCCGAAAAACATCAGATTCCTTTTTATGCTTGGCAATTTGATAAGGATATCGATTATGAGCAAGTATATCAGAAAGCAGAGCCACTTTTTCAAGCATTACAGCAACTTGATGTCGATCATGCTATTCCATTATTTGAGGAAACAGTGGAATGGGCTGGTGCTTTAAATGCTTATTTTAGACAAGAGCCTAAACTTTTTCATCATTCCGTTCTGTTTCGAGATAAAGCAATGATGAAACGTAGAGCTCATATTGGTGGACTTAAAGTTGGGGTGTTTGAAGAAGTAAACGACAAAGAACAGGTTCGTCAGTTTTTCCAACGAATCAATGCTTCATTATTACGTCATCATGAAGAAGATCATGATCCAATACATGTGAAGGCTTTAGATAAAGCGGGAGCTGCTGGTCACCGAATGATTCGATCAGAAGAAGATATCGATACGAAACTTTCCGACGATAATTTTCCTAGTTTAGTGGAAAGTCATTTAAAAGGAATGGAAGTATCCTGTGAAGCCTTTATCCATCAAGGAGAATTATTGTTTTTAAACATTACTGAGTATATTGTGTTTGGTTACTCGATGATGGTACCTCCATCACCAGAGATAGAAAAATATCGTCCAGCCATTCGTGAAGAAGTACAAAAACTAGTGGATGCATTTGATATATCATACGGTATTATTCATCCTGAGTTTTTTATTACTGATGATGAACAAGTATATTTTGGTGAAGTAGCATATCGAATTCCAGGTGGTCATATTTTTGACCTTATGCAGAAAACATATGGATTTAATCCATATGAAGGACACATTCTTTGTTGTGATCCGAATACACCGGAGGAAGAATTGAAGGATTTCTTTCCGAAGGAGGATCAATCGAATGGACATGCTGGTAGCTTCTTAGTCTACCCGAAGAAAAATAAAGTACAAGGCGTCAATATTCCTGACGAATTGGAGGAGCATCCAGGTTTTGATAAGCATACATTATTTAAGCCGATGCAAGTAAAGGTACAGGATCAGGAGGGATATGGAAATCATCTGGGGACTGTATTTTTCCACCATGAAGATCACCAACATGTAAAGCAGCCACTAACCGATTATGTCGAACATGATTTTTTTCATTAAGAAGAAATCAATATGCTTAGCGAAGTAAAAAAGCTCGACGGAGTAAAAATTTTGCAAGATCAAAGTTTTTAAAAAAACGAAAGCTTAAATGTAATTCAAGTTTTTCTAATGTAAAGGAGTGTGTCATGAATGAGTACGGAAGTAGAGACAAATCAAACGGAAACGTTTAAACAAGCATTGCAGGTGATGGAAGACGCAGTACCATATGCGAAAAAAATGTATCAGTCAGATGTTTTGCAGGCTGCTGCAAGATTAATGGATGAAGAGGATGGAATGGAAACGCTTTATCAACATGCGGACCGCTTTGATAAAGCTGGGGTTTTTGAGGGAGGACCATGGGCAGAGCCTTCGAATCTGGAACCAAGACTGGTTTCAGGATCCTTAATGGACAGTGGTATGACATCAATCGTGGAAATTTTAAGTGAACTGCGAATGGTAGCTATTGCTAAAGAGAAGTACAAGCATGAGAAGGTATCTAAGGATGATGCGAAACATTTTTTAAACGAAGTAATGGCTTTAAATGTAGATATACTTTTTCCGGAAGAGACGGAAGCCGCAAGAATTGAAGGAAAACAAAAAGAAAAAAACAGAGCAGAAAGACTTTTTCAATTTTTAGCAGATAAATTATCGTTAGCTTCTATTTCTGGCAAGATATTAGAGGAAATTGATGACCTTATCGCTCAACGTCCGATTATGGTTAATCGTATTGTCAGTATGATTAAGGATGCCAAGAAATTATTGAAACAAACGATAGAAGAGAAGGAAAAAAGGGCGATTAAACGATATGTAAATGCATTGTCAGGTCCAACAAAGAAAAGTAAAAAATACCAAGAACCATGTGATTATCGCAAACAGTTAAAGGAAATGTCAGATCAAGAATTGGAAGAAGAAGCAAAAATCTTTGCTAAAAGTATGCGCGAAACAGGTCTCGTATCCAAACATCACGTTGTCCTTGTCCGTTATTTAAATCGGAATAATCAACAGTTATTATCTACTACCATGCAATTGAATAATAAAGGGAAAGCAAATTTAGAAGAACATATCGAGATTGTCAGCAATTTAATTACAGTAGCTATTCATTTGCCAATGCGCCAATCCTTATATGGATTGGCATGTATGCTGGAGAGGGGGGTATTGTCCTCAACACCAGTTATACCTGGTTTAAAAAGATTGATAGAGCTTGATTTACAGCCAGAAGTTAGAAAAGTATTATTGAATTCAATTAATGATAATGAAGGGATAACAGCAAATGATATTATGCTTGCAGGGGTGATTAGCGTCCTCGGACAACCACTTGGAATTGGTCAAGGGATGAATCCTACATGTCAAACTGCTCGTGGTATAAGCTTGTGGTCTTTACATGCCCCTGGTTATTTGTTGGAATTAATTCCTCGAGCTGCAAGAGATGGCGATATTGATGTGCAATTCGAAGGACAGACTATCCATTCTAAAAACCTACATGAAGGATTAGTGCAAGATTTACATGAAGAATTAGATCCTGTATCACTTATTTTAGTACCACATCTTGATCGTATATATGGTGAATTAGTTAGAAGATCGGAATTTAGAGGGGATGACGTCCATAAATGGGTCAATCCAGCCTTTTATGGAGATTGGATCTCAAGAGGGTTCAGTTCAACGATTGATCCATTGACTGGTTCTGTTGCAGATTATCCTGGATTTGTCCGTCTTTTTTATGCGACGCATCATCCAGATTACAATAATGGCTATGAGTTAATTTATCCAAACCCAGTTGGTATCTTTATAACCAATTCGTTTGGAAACCTATTAGGACTGCATGCTGTTTCGATTCAACGTGTTGCTCGCGATTCTGACGGTAAATACCGTATCTATTTTTATAATCCAAACAATGATAGTGCACAAGTTTGGGGGCAAGGGATTACTCCAACAGTAAAAGGACATGGAGAGTTGCCTGGTGAGTCTTCACTGCCATTCCATGAATTTGTAGCAAGGTTGTATGCTTTTCATTATAATCCATATGAACAAGGAGATGCATACGCAGTAGACAATCAGTATGTCGAAAAAGTGGAGAAGTTAGCTAGAGAAAGCTGGGGAGAGAAATACACCTGGGTGCAAATTTAATTCCATATTCCAAGGAGAAGGACAACATCTCCTTGGAATATATTTCTATTAAAATTCCTCTTGCAAAGTTAATCTGTGACGTGGTATATTATTAATTGTCGCTGAAAACGGCATGACAAAAAACATCTCATACAACTAATAAAAAAAGTTGTTGACATTAAATGAATGGGATGGTATGATATAAAAGTTGTCGCAAAAAAAGACAGCAACCTTTGATCTTTGAAAACTGAACAAAACAACCAGTATGATTATAAACATGAAACAAGCTAGCTTATAGAAGCGAGCGCAAGTCAACTTTTATTGAG